>CAVYNC010000005.1:222500-404786 GCA_963769775.1 uncultured Acidimicrobiaceae bacterium
ATTGTGCAAGATTCCCCACTGCTGCCTCCCGTAGGAGTCTGGGCCGTGTCTCAGTCCCAGTGTGGCTGATCGTCCTCTCAGACCAGCTACCCGTCGAAGCCTTGGTGAGCCGTTACCTCACCAACAAGCTGATAGGCCGCGAGCCCCTCCCGAAGCGGAATCCATTTCCTCACCACGCCATGCGACACGGTGGGGACATCCGGTATTAGCACCGGTTTCCCGGTGTTGTCCCGGTCTTCGGGGCAGGTTGCTCACGTGCTACTCACCCGTTCGCCACTAGGTCTTCGTCGGTATTGCTACCGACTGGACCTCGTTCGACTTGCATGTGTTAGGCACGCCGCCAGCGTTCGTCCTGAGCCAGGATCAAACTCTCCGTTGAGACCCCGTCCAGACCCGGAGGCCTGGCCGAAATCGAAGAGCCGACCTCGAGGACATTGATCCTCTCGGTCAACTGAATACTGGCAAAGAACAGACATTGTCCGTTCAATGCTTTGAATTGACTGGCGATCCCGGGTCTCCCCGCGATCGCCCGCACTGACTTTTGGCTATCACTATTCCGTTTTCAAGGAGCGACCGGGCACACGCCGAACGACGTCGGTGCCGGAATTTCGACAGACAGGGACACAAGGCCCCATCTTCGCAAGGTGCCTGGCGCCGCCCCAAGGGGCGTTCACCGGGACTAGTCACAGTAGCCCACCCGGCCCTGGGTGTCAATCAGCTCTCCCGCCTGCGGTGCCCGACACGCTGCCCGGCCCCACCCCCTGCACCCGGGGCCGGGCGGGTCGGCTCAGTATCCCGAACCACCGGCTGCCGTCGTCGTGGTCGTGGTCGCCGCCGCGGACGGGCCGCTCAGCACGAACCAGGTCCCTCCCACACCCTGGCCGGTGGTCTGGCCGACCGACGAGTCGCCGGCATAGCGGTAGAGGGGCATCCCCTTGTAGGTGACCTGCAGCGTCCCGTCCGCACGGGTGATGGTTCCGAGGTCACCTGTCGGGATCCCGCTGGCCGCCACCAGGTGGGTCGTGCCGGCGGGCACCGTGACCGGTGGCCAGACGCCGGCACACCCCCCGGTGCAGGTGCTCTTGCCGGTCCCGTCCGGGGTATAGCGGTAGAGGGTCGCCCCCGAATGGTCGACCAGGATCACCCCGAGTGAGCCACGGGCCGCCAAACCGACCACACCGGCGGCACCGGTCGCCGTCGTGCTCGTCGACGGCGCCGACGAGGAGGTCGACGACGCGCTGGTCGTCGTGGTCGACGTCGTCCCGGACGTGCTATTCGAGCTGCAGGCTGCAGCGAGCACCGCCACCGCGACGATCGCGCCACCGACCAGGGCGCGCCCGCACGCCCGCCGCCGCCTCATCCCTTGCCGTGTCCCCCTCCCGAGGCCCCGACCTGGTTCACGCTCGCTCATCGGCCGCCCTTTCTGTTCAGTTCCGCGTACCGCACCGTTGTTACCTGTGTCCTAGGTCGTCCCGGCGGGGCTGTCAACGGCGTGCACGCCGACCGGCGGTGCCGGTTGGCCCAGCCGCGGTGGGTCGGATGGTCACCCGAAGGTGAAGTCGTAGGCCTGGACGCCGGGTGGTACGGCCAGGGTGACGGTGGCGTCCTGGTAGGGGCCCGGCCCGACCAGCTGGTAGAGCTTGGGCTCGCCCGAGACCATCACGCTGCGGCTCGGACGGCCGTCGAGCGACACCTGGATCGTGCCGGAGCCCCCGAGCACGAGGTACACGTCGCTGGCCTGGAAGTGCAGGCCGAGGGTCGGCCCCGGTCCCGGCGGTCGAAGCCTCGCTCCCGACGTCCCACTGGCCCCCGTACGCGTACTCGTCCTGGGGGATGCTGGTCTGCGCCGGGTAGTCGGTCGTCTGGTCGGGCACCACTCCCTGGCCGGCCAGGTTGGATGCCCCATGCTGGTAGCCGAGGTACGACTCCGGCGTCGTCTGCACTTGGGGGGTACGGTCGGGCACGTCGGTCCGGGGCGGGAGCAAGACCTTCGGGTTGGCCGCGGTCAGCAGCTGGCGGATGAAGGTCTCGGTATCGGAGTAATCCCCTTCCCCGAAGTCGACGTGACGCACCTCACCCGTGGCGTCGACGAGGTACTCGGCCGGCCAGTAGGAGTTCTGGTAGTTGTTCCAGGTGTCGTAGTTGTTGTCCACCGCGATCGGATAGTGCACACCCAGCTGCGCTGCGGCCTGGGTGATGTTGGAGATCACGTGCTCGAAGGCGAACTCGGGGGTGTGGACGCCCACCACGGTCAGCCCGTCCCCGGCGTAGGCCGCGTTCCAGGCCTCCACATGGGGCAGGGTCCGCTGGCAATTGATGCACGAGTAGGTCCAGAAGTCGACCAGGACCACCCGGCCCCTCAGTCCCTGCAGCGAGAGCGGCCGGCCGCCCGGCGTGTCGAGCCACCGGGTGATCCCGAGGAAGGAGGGTGCCTGGCCACAGCGCTGGAGCACCGGGCTCGTCGGGCGTGCAGTCGGCCAATGCCCCGCCGGTGGTCTGCCCGGTGACCCCGGCAAGGGCCTGCTTGGCCGAGGCGTTCGACTCGAGGTGGGTCTGCAGGGTGTCGGTGTACCCGGGAACTGCGCGCTGCAGGCCGTCGGTCAGGTTGAGAGCCAGGACCAGCGCGGTGACCAGCAACACCGCCCCGATGATCCTGCGCACCTGGACGGCATGGGTCCGGATCACCTGCATGCGACCGGCGAGCCGCTGCCCGAGCAGCGCGAAGACGAGCAGCGGAATGGCGACCCCGAGGGAGAAGGCCAGCGTGAGCAGGATCGAAGAGAACCCGACATGGTGGGTGGCGCCCACCACTGTGATCGCAGCCAGGACCGGACCGGCGCAGGGGACGAAGACCAGCCCGAGGCTCAGTCCGAGGACGAAACCCCCTCCCTCTGTGACCGGACGACCCGAGGTCAGCCGTGCGAAGGGTCGTTCGAGCAGGTCGCCGACTGCCGGGACCATGAGCCCGAGGCCCACCACGCCGAGGATCGCCAGCCCGAGCCACCGGAGGAGGTCGAACGGCACCCCGAGGGAACCGAGCACCCAGGTCCCGAACAGGGTGACCACCGAGAAGCTCAGGACCAGGCCGCCCACGACGGCGAAGGGCCGGCGGCGTCGCCGGAGCTCGGACAGGCGTTGTTGGGCCTCGTTCGCAGGAACAGGCGTCCCCGGTCCCTCCACCGCTCTGTCGACTGTGGCCACCCCCGCCGCGCCCGGATCCGACCGGAACGAGGGCGGGCAGCTGTGCCGATGGCCGTTCTCCGATGGGTCGCCCGTCGTCGAGGCCGCTCGCCGCCCCGGCGGCGAAGATGACCGGGACGACCGGCAGGATGCAGGGGGAGATCCCCGTGACCAGCCCGCCCAGGAACCCGACCAGCAGGAGGAGGATCACGACGACAGCCTCCCACGGCCGATCGCGGAGCGGCAGGCGGCGTCTGGGCAGGCCGACGCCACTATCGGTCTCCCGGGAACGCACCAATCGATTCACCGGTACGCGGTCCCTCAGGCCGGGTCGCGTTACATCAGGGGCTATCCCCGATCAGGACCGAAGGCCGGATGAGCCCAGCGCGGTGACCCGGATCCGGTCGGCTTCGACCCGGTGGACGAAGCGGCCCAGCTGGACCTCGACCGCTGCGGGCCCCGCGCTGCCCGGTGTGGTGCGCCGGGTCACCGCGACCCCCGGCTGGAGCAGGGCCACTGCCTCGGAGCCGAGCGCAGGGTGGGCCTCGACCAGCTCGGCGAGGGGCACGTGCCGCTCGACCGAATCGTGCACGAGGCCACCCACCACGGTGTGGGCCTGCCGGAACGGCATGCCCTGCTCCACCAGCCACTCGGCGAGGTCGACTGCGGCCACCGCCGAATCGTCGGCCGCCTCCTGCATGCGGCCCGCGTCGAAGCCGACCGTCGCCAGGAGACCCGAGAGCGCGGCCAGCGCCAGCCGGGTCTGGTCGACCGAGTCGAACAACGGTTCCTTGTCCTCTTGGAGGTCGCGGTTGTACGCGAGCGGAAGGCCCTTGAGCGTGACCAGCAGTCCGGTCAGATTCCCGATGAGCCGGCCGCTCTTCCCCCGGGCGAGTTCGGCCACGTCCGGGTTCTTCTTCTGGGGCAGCATGGAGCTCCCGGTGGCGAACGCGTCGTCGAGCACGGCGAACCCGAACTCGCCGCTCGACCACAGGACGAGCTCCTCACCGATCCGGGAGAGGTGGACCCCGAGCATGGCGAGATCGAAGAGGGCCTCCGCCACGAAGTCACGGTCCGAGACCGCGTCCAGCGAGTTCTCGAACCGGCAGGCGAACCCGAGGTCTGCGGCAACCCCGTCGGGGTCCAGCGGAAGCGACGAGCCTGCAAGGGCCCCGGCACCCAGGGGCGAGACGTCGAGGCGGGTCACGGTCGCGACCAGTCGGTCGACGTCCCGGGCGAGTGCCCAGCCATGGGCGAGCAGATGGTGCGCGAGCAGGACCGGCTGGGCCCGCTGCAGGTGGGTGTAGCCGGGCAGGTACGTGTCCCCGACCTCCTTGGACCGCGTGATCAGCACCTCCTGGAGCGTGAGCACCTCGGTGGCAAGGGCCTGGAGCTCCCGCTTCGCGTAGAGGCGCAGGTCGGTGGCGATCTGGTCGTTCCGACTGCGGCCGGTGTGCAGCTTCGCCCCGATATCGCCGGCCAGCTCGGTCACCCTCCGCTCGACAGCGGTGTGGATGTCCTCGTCCTCGGGGAGGAATGCGAACGTCCCGGCCTCGAGCTCGGCCTCGATCGTGTCGAGCGTCCCGAGAAGGGTCTCCACTTCGTCGTCGGTGAGGAGACTTCCCCTCCCCAATCCCCGCACGTGGGCGCGCGATCCGGTGATGTCGTCGTGGGCGAGGCGCCGGTCGTAGTCGATGCTCACCGAGTACTCCATGACCACGTCGGCGGTACTGCCGCGGAGGCGGCCATGCCAGAGGGTCATCGCGGGGCCCCGTCCGCGGACCCGCCGCCCGGCCGCTGCGCCTGGACCGCCGACCAAGTCGCCACGCCGAGCCCCCAGAGCCGGACGAACCCCTCGGCATCCTGGTGGCGGAAGGTGTCGGTGACGTCATAGGTGGCCAGCCCGTGGTCGTAGAGGCTCACCGGGCTGCGCCGGCCCACCACCCGGCAACGCCCCTCCTCCAGCCGGAGGCGCACCTCGCCGGTCACGTGGCGCTGTGACTCGGTGAAGAACGCGTCGAGGGCCTGCTTGAGCGGAGAGAACCAGAGGCCGTCGTAGACCAGCTCCGACCAGCGCGGCTCGAGGCGAAGCTTCTCGTGGTGGAGATCGCGTTCGAGGGTGAGGTCCTCGAGATCGGCGTGGGCGAGCAGCAGGGCGAGCGCCGCCGGGCACTCGTAGGCCTCGCGGCTCTTGATCCCCACCCGGCGGTTCTCGATGATGTCGAGGCGGCCGAAGCCGTACGACCCGACCAGCCGGTTGAGCTCGGCGATGAGTGGCTCCGGCTTCAGCGGATGACCGTCGATCGCGACCGGGATGCCGCGCTCGAACCCGATGGTGACCTCCGTCGGTTCAGCCGCGGTGGGCACGGTCATCGTGTAGACGTCCTCGGGCGGGCACTGCCAGGGGTCCTCGATGACCCCGCACTCGATGGCCCGCCCCCAGAGGTTCTCGTCGATCGAGTAGAGCTTCTCCTTGGACACCGACAGAGGGATGTCCCACTTGGCCGCGTAGTCGATCGCGTCCTCGCGGGTGAGTCCCCACATGCGGGCCGGTGCGATGACCTCGAGGTCGGGTGCGAGTGCCCGGGTGCCCACTTCGAAGCGCACCTGGTCGTTGCCCTTGCCCGTGCAGCCGTGGGCCACCGCCGTGGCCCCGTGCCGGCGGGCCTCGGCGACCAGGTGGGTCACGATGACCGGTCGGGAGAGGGCGGAGACGAGCGGGTACTTCCCCTCGTACCTGGCGTTGGCCAGGAGCGCGGGCATGCAGAATTCCTCGGCCATCTCCGCCCGGGCGTCGACCACCACCGCCTCGACTGCGCCGGCAGCGAGTGCCCGGGTCCGGATGGCGTCCCAGTCCTCGCCGCCCGACCCGGCGCCCTGCCCGACGTCGACTGCGACCGCGACGACCTCGACCCCCTGGTGCTCCATCAGCCACCGCACCGCGACCGAGGTGTCCAATCCCCCGCTGTACGCGAGCACCACCCGCTTGGTCATTGCACACCCCTTGTCTCGGTCGTTCCCGCGTCCTGCGTCCTCGCTCGTCGGCCCGGCGCGGGACGCCGATCCGATGGACCCATCGTCCCACCGGGCTCGATGCCTGAGAGCGCAGCCAGCCGCACGGCCACCGCATCCCCACCGACAGCTTCCGATGCCACCACCAGGACGGTGTCGTCCCCGGCCACCGTGCCGATCACCCCGGGGAGGCTGCTGCGGTCGAGGGCCGAGCCTACGACATGGGCCGAGCCGGGCGGCGTGCGCAGCACCACCAGGTTGCCCGAATGGTCCGCCTCCACAACCCACTCCCCGAGCACCCGCCGCAGGTGGTCTTCGGGGGCGACCTGGTGGGAGGGCAGCTCGGGGAGGGCGTATGCCGTGTCACCGCCGGGGAGGCGCACCTTGAGTGCACCGAGCTCCTCCAGGTCCCGGGAGACGGTGGTCTGGGTCGCCTCGACGCCTTCGGCGGCGAGCAGCTCGACCAGATGGGTCTGGCTGGCGACTGCCCGGGTCTCGAGGAGCTTGGTGATCCGGTGCTGGCGCTGGTGCTTGGTCACCCTGCTCACCCGTCCTCCTCCGCGCCCGCACCAGCATCGGGCTCCGCAAGGTTCGCCAGCCGGGCCAGGACGCGCCCGAGGATGCCCACCGCCCGGTCGATCTCGTCGTCGGACACCAGCAGTGAGGGGGCGAAGCGCAGGACGTCGGGGCGGGGGGCGTTGAGCACCAGGCCGGCCGCGAGCGCCTCCTGGCAGGCTGCAGCCGCGAGATCGCGGTCCAGCACGGCGGCCAGCAGCAGGCCCTCGCCGCGCACCGACCCGACGAGAGGCAGGCGTTCGAGAGCAGCCCGCAGTCGGGCTCCCGCGCGGGTGGCACGTGCCGGCACGTCCTCCTGCTCCATGACCGCCAGGGTGGCCCGGACCGCCGAGAGGGCGAGCGGCTGGCCCCCGAACGTGCTGCCGTGGTCGCCGGGGACGAACGCTGCGGCCACCTCGGCGCGCGCCCAACAAGCGCCCACCGGCATCCCGTTGCCGAGTGCCTTGGCCATGGTGACCACGTCGGGCTCGATTCCCAGGTGCTGGAAGGCGAACCATCGCCCGGTGCGACCGAGCCCTGTCTGGACCTCATCGACCACGAGCAGGATGTCGCGCTCGGTGCACAGCTGGCGGAGGGCACCCAGGTAGTCGGACGAGGGGACCACCACTCCCGCCTCGCCGAGCACCGCCTCCACCAGCACTGCCGCCACCCTGTCCGGGTCGCAGGCTGCGTCCATCGCCTCGATGTCGTCGTAGGGGACGTGGTCGAAGCCGTCGGGCATCGGTGCGAAGCCCACCTGCTTGCCGACCTGGCCGGTGGCCGCCAGGGTCGCGAGGGTCCGGCCGTGGAACGCATCCCAGGTGGAGACCACCGCGTAGCGGCCGTCACCGGCCCACCTGCGTGCCAGCTTGAGCGCGCACTCGTTGGCCTCCGCCCCCGAGTTGGCGAAGAACACCTGTCCCCCGGCCCGCTCGCTCCCCCCGCCGATCAGGCGGTCGAGGGTGACCGCCACCTCGGGCGCCAGCTCGGTGCCGAACAGGTTCGAGACGTGGCTCAGGGTCCGCGCCTGTGCGGCCACGGCGTCGGCGATCACCGGATGGGCGTGGCCGAGTGAGGTCACGGCCAGGCCGGAGAGGAAATCGAGGTAGGCCTTGCCGTCGGTGTCGTAGAGGACGCTGCCGTCTCCCCGCACGAAGGTCACCGGGGGCTCCGGATAGGTGTGCATGAGCGCCGAACGATCCTGGCCGGCCGGCAGGCTCATGGCCGGTCCCCGGTCACCGGTCCGCCCCCACCATGGTGCCCACGCCCTCGTCGGTGAAGATCTCGAGGAGCAGGGCGTGGGGGGTCCGGCCGTCGAGGAGGTGGGCGCTCCTGACCCCGCCGCGGACGGCCCGGGCACAGGCCTCGAGCTTCGGGATCATCCCGCCGGTGGCGCCGCCGGTGGCCACCATGTGGTCGAGCACCTCGACGCTGGCCCTGTGGATGAGGGTTCCCGGGTCTTCCGGATCGGCGCGCAGTCCGGACACATCGGTCAGGAAGACCAGCTTCTCGGCCTCGAGGGCGGTGGCAAGCGCGCCGGCCGCCGTGTCCGCGTTGATGTTGAACGCCTGGCCGGACCGGTCGGTTCCGATGGTGGCAACGACCGGGATGAGGCCCTGGGCCAACAGCTGGTGGACGATGACCGGGTCGACCCCGACCACGTCGCCCACGTACCCCAGTGCCTCCGACCGGGCCGTCGCCGTGATCAGGTTGGCGTCTTCGCCGGAGAGCCCGACTGCGAGCGCGCCGTGCACGTTGATCGAACTCACGATGTCCCGGTTGACCTTCCCGACCAGGACCATGCGCACGAGGTCGATGGTGTCGGCATCGGTGACCCTGAGACCGTCCTGGAATTCGACCTCCTTGCCCACGCGGGCCATCAGCGCACCGATCTGCGGGCCGCCGCCGTGGACCACCACCGGCAACATGCCGACCGAGCGCATGAGCACGATGTCCTCGGCGAAGGAGGCCAGAGCGTCCTCGTCGACCGCGCCGTTCCCCGGTCCGGTGGCGAGCGCGTTGCCGCCGTACTTGACGACCACCACCTTCCCCCAGAACCGCCGGATGTACGGCAACGACTCGACCAGGACCGCTGCCTTGTCCCCAGGGGCCAGGGGCCTCGACGCGGCCGCGTCGGCGGTCACGAGGTCGTCCGGTTCTCGTCGATGTAGCCGTAGCCGAGGTCGACCCCCATGACCACCCCCGTGCCGTCGGCCAGGCCCAGCCCGCATTCGATCCGGACCAGCGACCCGGAGAGATGCGCCGCCACGGCGGCTTGATCGTGGGGGGCGGCCACCCCGCCCCGGCAGACGACCACCCCGCCGTAGGAGACGCTCACCCGGTCCATGTCGAGGTCGACCCCGGCCGAGCCCAGGTCGCTCACCACCCGGCCCCAGTAGGGATCTGCACCGTTGATCGAGCACTTGACCAGCGGCGAGTCGGCGACCTTCCGAGCGGCCCTGTGCGCCTCACCGTCCGTGCGGGCCCCGGTGATCAGGACCTGGAAGATCCTGGAGGCGCCCTCGGCGTCGGCGGCCATCTGGGTGGCCAGATCGGCGCAGGCCTCGGTCACCGCCTCGGCCACCACGCCGGGGTCGACCGGCCCGGTCCGGCCCGACGCCATCAGGACCACCGTGTCGTTGGTCGAGGTGCAGCCGTCGACCGACATCGAGTTGAACGAGTCGTCGACGGCGCTCTGCAGGAGGTCGGCGAGCGGACGAGGATCGATCGCTGCATCCGTGGTGAGGAACGCGAGCATGGTGGCCATGTCGGGCGCGAGCATGCCGGCGCCCTTGGCCATGCCCGCGACTCTGAACGTCCGGTGGTCGACGAGGACCTCCTTGCGCCCCGAGTCGGTGGTCAGGATACCGAGGGCAGCGTCGGAGCCCGCTTCGGGACCCGCTGACCGGGCGGCGACCAGCCGCGGGATGCCCTCTGCGATCGGGCCCATCGGCAGGGGGATGCCGATGAGCCCGGTGGAACACACGAGGACCTCCTCCGCTGCCACGCCGAGACCGGCGGCGGTGAGGAGGCACATCGCCTCGGCGTCCGCCCGACCCTGACCGCCGGTTGCAGCGTTGGCGTTGCCGCTGCTGATGACCACCGCGGCGGCCACGACCTCCGTTGGCCGCGTGGTGGGAGCGGCTGACCTGGACCGGCGCGGCCGCGGCCCGGTTTGAGGTGAACGTGGCGGCGGTGGGTACCGGCCGGCCGTCCTCGCTGGCGATGAGTGCGAGATCGAGGGCGCCCGAGCTCTTGATCCCCGCGGCAAGTCCGGCGGCCACGAACCCGGCGGGGGTCGTGATGCTCATGGGTAGAGCCCGGCGACCGGGAGGCCGGCCGTCTCGGGGAGGCCGAGGGCGAGGTTCGCGCACTGCAGGGCCTGACCCGAGGCCCCCTTGATCAGGTTGTCGATCGCCGCGAGCACCACCACCCAGCCGGTGCGCGGATCGACCCGAGCGGTCAGGTGGGCGGTGTTCGACCCGCTGGCCGACTTGGTCGACGGCGGTGAGCTGCCCACCACCACGAACGGCTCGCCGGCGTAGCGGGCGCGCAGGATCTCGAGCGCGTCGGACGTGGTCGAGGGACCGGCCCTCAGCCGGCCGGGCGTAGCAGGTGGCGAGGATGCCCCGCACCATCGGGGCGAGGTGCGGGGTGAACAGCACCGTGGTGCCGAGTCCCTGCTCGATCTCCGGCGTGTGCCGGTGGTCGAGCAGGCCGTAGGCGACGAAGTCCTCGTCGACCGTGCCAAAGTGGAGCGCCTCCGTGGGGGACCGCCCGGCCCCGGACACCCCGCTCGCCGCGTCCACGATGAGCGGGGCGGCGGCCCCCGGGAGCGCTCCGGGCAGGTCCAGGGCTCCCGCCTCCACCAGCGGGGCGAGGGCGAGCAGGGCGGCGGTCGGGTAGCACCCCGGGGCGGCGATCCGAGTGGCGCCGGAGAGCGCGGCGCGGTGGAGCTCGGGTAGGCCGTAGGCGAAGGTGGCGAGCAGGTCCGGCGCTGGGTGCTCGACCCCGTACCAGGTCGCATACAGGGCGGGATCGCGCAGGCGGAAGTCGGCCGCCAGGTCGACCACCACCCCGACCCGATCCACCAGATCCGGCACGAGGTGTTGCGACTCTCCGTGGGGCAGGGCGCAGAAGACGAGGTCGAGACCGTCCAGGACGGTCGGATCGGTCGGGGCGTAGACGAGCGAGGGGTAGGCGGCGGCGAGCGAACGGTTGTGATCGGCCACCGGCTCCCCGAGGTGGGTTCGAGCGGTCGCCACGACCACGTCGAGATCGGGGTGGCCGGCGCAGAGCCGGAGCAACTCGAGCCCGGCATAGCCGGACGCCCCGACGATCCCGACCTTCCGGACAGTGGACATTCTGCAATTCTATGCACACTTACGCATTCTTATGCAAGTATCCACCGAGCGGCTCACCGGGGGGACGATGTGGTTACGGTCCGTTCAGCGCAGGGTGGCTCCGTGCGCCTGTTCGACCGCGGCGATGCAAGCGGACCGCAGCCCACCGACCTCCTCGTCGATGAGGGTGCGGTCCGGTGCGCAGAACCGGAGCCGGTAGGCCAGGCTGCGCGACCCGTCGGCGACCGGCGGGCCGCGGTAGACGTCGAAGAGGTGCACCGATTCGAGCAGGTCGCCTCCTGCGACGACCAGCGTGGCCTCGACCGAGCCGGCCGGCACCCGCTCAGGGACGACGAAGGCCAGGTCGATGTCCGAGGAGGGGAACCGGCTGACCGGTTCCGACTCGAGCGGTCGTCGCGGGGCACGTCCGGGTCGAGCACGACCCCGAGGTCGACGTCGAGCCAGCCGACCCGTCGCGGGCGACCGTCGGGGCCGACCAGACCGTAGGTCTCGACGAACGTCGGGTCGACCTCACCGAGCACTCCGAGCTCGACCGGTGCGTCGGATGGGGCATCCGGCCCCGGATCGCACCACACGGTCGCCGAGCGGTGCTCGTGGAGGACCCGGGTGACCGGCGCGTGGCGGCGCGGTCCCTGCTCGAGGCGCCAGCGAACCAGCCTGAGTGCGTCGGCCAGGATGCGCCAGGCGGCCACGGCCGCCCAGGCGTCGTCGCCGGTCGCGAAGAGGACCGCCGACAGCCGCTCGTCTGACTCGGCGGGCGGCCCGCCGGGGGCAACCGCCTCGGGCAGCCGGAACACCGAGCCGACCTCGAACAGCCGCAGGTCGTCCTGGCGCCGCTCGACGTTGTAGAGCAACGCCCGGAGAAGGCCGGGCGCCATCGAGGACCGCAGGAACCGCTCGGCGTCGACCAGCGGGTTGGTCACCTCGACGTAGGGCGGGGCGAATCCGGCCCCCAGTAGGTCGTCCTCGGTCAGGAAGGCCGAGGTCCATGCCTCGGTGGCGCCCAGCCCGCAGAGCACGTCCTTCACCAGCCGGCGCTCGCGCTGGTAGTCGGTCAGCCGTCCGGGTTGGGGCCAGGCCGGCATCCGCCGGGGCAGGCGCGCGATACCCGTAGGTGCGGGCCACCTCTTCGGCGAGGTCGGCCTCTCCCATCGGGGCGGGCCGTATGTCGGGTCGGAAGGTCGGGACCACCACCGCCATCGGCGCGTCGGCGGCGCCGGTCACGGGAACTGCTGCCGTGATGCCGAGCGGGGCGAGCAGCTCGGCGATCGTCTCCGCGGTGAGCTCGGTGCCGAGCAGGGCGTTGACCCGGTCCGCGGTCGGACCGGGACGGTGAGGGGGGTGGGGACGTCGCCCACGACGTCGATCACCCGCTCCGCCAACGCGAGGTCGGGGCCGGCGGTGAGGGCCACCAGCTCGCAGAAGCGCTGGGCGGCACGGTCGATGCCGGCGGGGTCGCACCCGCGTTCGAACCGGGCGGAAGCCTCGGTGCGCAGGTTGAGCCGCTTGGAGGTGCGGGCGATGGCCATGGGCACGAAGTAGGCGGCCTCGAGGAGCACCCGCACGGTGGAGGGACCGATCTCGGACGAGGCCCCGCCCATGACCCCGCCGATGCCCACCGGCACACCCGCCGCGTCGCAGATGAGGCAGTCCTGGCCGGTGTCGCCGAGACCGGGCCCGGGTCTGCCGAGCGTGCGCTCGACGCCGTCGAGGGTGGTCAGGCGCTCCCCCGCCTCCGCCCGCCGCACCAGGAGCCCGTGGCCGGCGAGCCTGTCGAGATCGTAGGGATGGGTCGGCTGGCCGAGCTCGAGCATCACGTAGTTCGACGCGTCGACCACGTTGTTGATCGGACGCATGCCGGCCGCGGTCAGCCGGCGGGCGAGCCAGGCCGGCGAGTCGGTCACCTCGACCCCGGTCAGGACCCGAGCGGTGAACCGCGGGCAGAGCTCGGGGTCGTCCACCCGCACGCCGGTCAGCGACCCGATGTCCGGACCCGTCGGAAGCGGCCCGCCGGTGGCGGCCCCGTGCTCCGAGGACGCCGCGCCCGAGGAGGCCACCAGCGCCTCCGTCGTGGGGATGGCGAACGGGAGCGACAGGCGCGCGGCCAGGTCCCGGGCGACTCCGCAGATGCTCCAGGCGTCGGGTCGGTTGGCCTCGACCGAGACGTCGAAGACCACGTCGGGCTGGATGCCGAGCGCTTCGGTGAGCGGGGTGCCGGGGGCCGCCCCCTCCACGTCGTTGAGGACCAGGATGCCCTCGTGGTCCGTCGGACAGGCGGAGCTCGCGACCCGAGCACAGCATGCCGTTGGACACGACCCCGCTCAGCTTGCGCCGGCCGATGGCGATACCCCCGGGCAGGACCGCGCCCACCGGGGCCAACGGGACGAGGTCGCCGGCCCCGAAGTTCCATGCGCCACAGACCACCTCGACGGGACCGTCGACCCGTCGTCCACGACCACCCGCCGGATCTTGTCCGCACCCTCGATCGGGCCCACGTCGACCACCCGGGCGACCACCACGTCGCCCAGACCCTCGCCGACCAGCTCGGTGGCCTCGACCACCAGGCCGAGGTCGTCGAGTGTGGCCGCCAGTGCGGCCGCGTCGTCCCCGAAGGGGGCGAAGTCTCGCAGCCAGGATAAGGGAACGCGCACAGCTGTCCTCTCGGGGTGACGCGCCTCAGAACTGGCGCAGGAATCGGATGTCGTTCTCGATCAGGGCCCGCATGTCGGCGATCTGGTGGCGCATCTGCGCGCACCGGTCGATGCCGAAGCCGAAGGCGAACCCGCTCCACTCGTCGGCGTCGATCCCGGCAGCGGCGAACACCGCCGGGTCGACCATGCCGCAGCCGCCGAGCTCGATCCACCCGGTCTGCGAGCAGGTTCGGCAGCCCTCGCCGTGGCAGATGGTGCAGGTGACCTCGAACTCTGCAGACGGCTCGGTGAAGGGGAAGTAGGCCGGCCGCAGGCGGGAGTGGATGTCGGGACCGAAGTAGGCGGTGGTGAAGGTCTCGATGGTGCCCGCCAGGTCGGCGAAGGTGATGCCCCGGTCGACGACCAGGCCCTCGATCTGGTGGAACACCGGCAGGTGCCGGGCGTCGGGGGTGTCCCGCCGGTAGCAGCGGCCGGGCATGACCGAGTGGATCGGGAGGGTGCCGTCCAGGACGGCCTGCTCCATGAGATGGATCTGGACCGGCGAGGTGTGGGTCCGCAGCAGGATCGTCTCCGGCTCGCCGAGGTCGAGATAGAAGGTGTCCCACATGCCCGCGGGCCGGATGGGCCGGGGGGATGTTGAGGGCGCCGAAGTTGTACCAGTCGGTCTCGATCTCGGGACCCTCGGCGACCTCGAACCCCATGCCGACGAACACGTCCTCGAGGGCGTCCCGGGTCCGGGAGACGAGGTGGAGGTGGCCGCGGGCCGCCGGCCCCCTGGCGGCGTCCGGCAGGTACTCGGTCAGGTCGAGCCGGGAGGCCGCCATCTCGCGGGCCAGCTCGTCGTAGCGGATCTCCTCCCTCCGCCGCTCGAGCAGCTCCTCGACGACGGCGCGGGCCTCGTGCAGGATCCGGCCGAGCTCCCTGCGGGTCTCCGGATCGAGCGCCCCGAGTCCGCGGGATGCCTCGGCCAGGGGCGATCTCTTCCCCGACACGGCGGCCGCCACCTGGCGGATCTCCTCGGTCGAGGCCGCAGCGGCGATGGCGGCCCGGGCCTCGTCGACCAGGGCGGCGACGTCGAGCGGTTGTTCGCTCATCCCGGCCCTCGCCCGCGGCTCTGTGCGTCGGCCGGTGCGTGGTCCATGCCGGGCATGGTAGAGCCCGGCAGGTGGCATCCGGCGGAGCGACCTGCGAGCGGCCGGCACGTCGTTGGCGCAGCGCCTCGAAGCAGAGGACGGCCGCCGACACGCTCACGTTGAGCGACTCCGCCCGGCCGGCCATCGGGATGGTCACCGCGGCGTCGAGCGCCGCGACCACCCGTGCGTCGAGACCACCGGCCTCGTTGCCGAGGACCAGGGCCACCGGCCGACCCCAGTCGAACCCCGCGTAGTCGTCGCCGCCCCGCACCGACGTGCCCACCGTGACGAACCCCCGGGCCGCCAGGTCGGCCACCACGTCGAGGGCCGAGCCCCCGACCACCACGGGGACATGGAAGAGCGAGCCGGCGGTGGCGCGCACGCACTTGGGATTGGTCGGGTCGACCGTGCCGTCGCAGCAGATCACCGCGTCGGCGCCGGACGGCGTCGGCGGTCCGGATGACCGTCCCGAGGTTGCCCGGGTCACGCAGGTCGGCGCAGACCACCACCAGCGTGCCCGCAAGGGTCGTCGAGAGCGGCGGGCTGCCCAACCGACCACGGCCAGGAGCGGCTGCGGAGTCACCGTCGAGGCGACCCGCTCGATGACCCCCGGGGCCAGGTCGAAGACCGCGGCCACCTGCCGCCAGCACCCGCTCGGTCACCTCGGTCACCGCAGGGATCGGCCCGCCCTCGGGGGCGACGTACACGGCCTCCACCGGTGCTCCCGCGTCGAGCGCCGCCGACAGGAGCTCCGCACCCTCGACGACCACCACCTTCTCGGCTGCGCGCAGGCTGCGCTTCCGCAGGAGCTGGCGGAGCCTCCGCACCCGTTGATGGGTGAAGGCCAGACCGGGCTGGGTCAGGAACCGGCCTCGGCGTTCGAGGCGGCCCCCGACAGTGCGTCGTTGGCCACCTGCACCAGGGAGGCGAACGCCTCCGGCTCGGTGACGGCCAGGTCGGCGAGGACTTTGCGGTCGACCTCGACGTCGGCCCGGTGCAGGCCGGCGATGAACCGGCTGTAGCTCATGCCGTTGAGCCGGGCGGCCGCGTTGATCCGCTGGATCCAGAGCTGGCGGAAGTCGCCCTTGCGGGCGCGCCGGTCCCGGTAGGCGTACTGCATCGAGTGCATGACCTGCTCGTTGGCGGCGCGGAACGAACGGCTCTTGTTGCCGTAGTAGCCCTGTGCCTGCTCGAGGATGGCGCGGTGGTGCTTCTTTGCGTGGACTGCGCCTTTGACTCGGGCCATGGGAGTACTCCTTTGTCTGTGTCTCGGGGCCTGGGTGTCTGGGGGCCTGGGTGCGGCGGTGTCTCGGGGGCCGGGTGGGCCCGATCCAAGGATGGTGTGGGCCGGACCGGTCGGGCTCTGGCGCCGTGGCGGCGGCCAGCTGCCCGGCTCGACGCCGCCGGGAGGGAAGCGGAGGTGCGCCCGCTCGCTACTGCCCGAGCATCCGCTTGACCTGCTTCTCGTCGCCCGGCGCGAAGTCGGTCTCACGGCCCAGGCGACGCTTCCGCTCACTCGACTTGTGCTCGAGCAGGTGGGACCGGAAGGCCTTGCGGCGCCGAAGGCGACCCGATCCGGTCACCTTGATCCGCTTGCGGGCGCCGCTGTCGGTCTTCATCTTCGGCATGCTGTCATCCCTCTCCTTCGATCGTCCCTGCGGCCGGGGATGGATCCCCCACCACCTCTGTCGCCTGCGCCGGGATCACGGATGGGCCGCCGGCCGCGTCCGTCGTCCCGTCCACCGATGCGGCCGCTACCGGGGCATCTGACCCCGGGGGCGCCCCGTGGCCGTCGTCAGCCGACCCGCTCGGACCGGTCCACCGGACGGCCGGCGCCGGCCTCCCTTGCCGAGGCACTCCTGGCCGCTGCCGACTGCTTCGCCCGCTTCTCGGGTGCGAACACCATCACCATGTTCCGTCCGTCGAGCCGTGGGACCGACTCCGGCTTGCCGATGCCCTCCATCTGGTCGGCGATCCGGTCGAGGATCTTCTTGCCGAGCTCCGGATGGAAGACCTCGCGGCCCCGGAACATGATCGTGATCTTGACCTTGTGGCCCTCCTCGAGGAACTTGGCCACCTGCCGGGTCTTGGTGTCGAAGTCGCCCGGCCCGATCTTGGGCCGGTACTTCATCTCCTTGATCCCGACGTGGACGGCCTTGCGCTTCGACTCCTTGGCCCGCTGCGCCTCGTCGAACTTGTGCTTGCCGAAGTCCATGATCCGGCAGACCGGTGGGTTGGCGCCGGGCGCAACCTCGACGAGGTCGAGGTCGAGGTCCCGGGCGATGGCGAGTGCCTCCGGGAGTAGCTTGATGCCGAGCTGCTCCCCTTCCGGGTCGACCAGGCGTACCTCACGGGCACGGATGCGATCGTTGATGCGTGGATCAGTGGTGGTGGTGCCCGTTGCTATTCGACTTCACTCCCTGTCTGCGGGCCACGGAACCTCCGTGGCCGATGATGAAGGAGCGGAGCCGGCCCGGGCGCCCGACGGGTGTCGGAGCCCTACCCGATGGACCCGGCGCACCGGCGACCGACCGCCGGTCGACGCTGTGGCCGGGTGGGGGCTTCGCGCCGCGAAGCCCCGCTTCCTCGTCTATCAGTTGCTTTAGGCTATCAGCCGTGAGCTCGCTCTGGACACCCGACGGCGAACGTCCGGTGGGCCGGCCTCCGGCCGCGCCGTCCGCTCCGACCCCCCCGGGGACGCCGACCGACCCCTTCGACGCCGTCGGCGGGGGGCCTGACGACGAGGCGCTGGCGGCCCAGGTCGAGGCCCTGCGCAGCGAGCTGGCCAACTCGCCGGTCGAGGTGGTCGTGGCCAACCACTGCTACGGCCTCTTCGAGCTCGCCGCCGTGTACCTGTCGCAGCTGCCGCCGCGGCTCGATCAACGCACGACTGGCCATCGATGCTCTCGGCTGCCTGGTCGACGGTCTCGAAGGTCGGCTCGGCGAAGGCGAATCGACGTTGCGGGACGGTCTGAGCCAGCTCCGCCTGGCCTACGTGCAGATCGACGGCGCCCAGCGAGCCGGGGCGGACGTGACCGCCTCGGCCGGGGTCGGCGGTGACACAGCCGACGACGGCGAGCCGACGACCCCGCGCGAGTGAGCGACCCGCCGGACAGGGGCCGATCTCCCCACGGCGGCCGGTGCTCCGCGGGCATCGACGCCTCCCGCCTCCGGAGCTTCATCGGGCTCTCGATCGGCCTGGTCGGCCCGCGGGCCAACCTCGCCGTCTCGGGTGTGCTCATCACCCTCTTCGTCCAGCAGCGGGCGTCGGGCGCTCTGGCGGTGACCTTCGCCCTGACCGCCGACCGGCTGGTCAGCTGGCTCACCTATCCGGTGGCCGGACGGCTCAGCGACCGGACCCGGAGCCGGGTCGGTCGGCGCACCCCCTACATGGCCGGGAGTCTCATCCTGATGGGAGCGGCGACCTGGATGTTCACGGTCGTCCAGGGCTACTGGCTCCTCGTCCTGATGATCCTCATCGCCGGACAGGCCTCGGCCACCTTCACCCTGACCAACGTCGCCGTGGTGCCCGAGGTCTTCGGCCGCAGCCGCTGGATCAAGGCACTGCTGCTCACCACCGTGCTCGGGACGCTCGCCAGTTGGACGATCAAGGGGACCGTGATCGCCTCGTGGAAGCAGAGCAATCCCGCCACCTGGAACCTCCCCTTCCAGATCGACGCGGTGATCCTCGTCGCGGTCGGTCTCGTCGTCCTCCTCCTGGTGCGTGAAGCGCCGGCCGCGTCTTTCGGGGCGGCGGCCGACCGCAAGGAGCGCGACCGACCCGCCCGGGACGAGCTCCGTGAGATCCTGGCCGGCCCCAACGCCAAGGTGCTCATCGGTGGCTCGCTTCTCTTCTGGTCCGGCGTCGGATCCACCGCCTACGTGGCCATCCTCTTCTTCCAGCGGGTGCTCCATGCAGGGGCGAGCGCACAGACCATCGCCGGCCTGGTCACCGGCATCCCGGTGTTCTTCATCGGGCTCGGGCTCGGGATCCCCCTCAGCCGCCGGCTCACCCCGATGCAGCTGGCCATCGGGGCCCCCTTGGTCGGGGCGGTGCTCGCCGGCGTCCAGTACTTCGACACCCATCTCTGGCAGGCCGTGGCGCTCGCGTTCATCGGGGCACCGTTCGTCGGGGCGTACATCATCGTGATGGCCCCGCTGCTGCTCCGGCTCCTCCCGAGGGCGGGAGGACTCGGCGAGCGGATCGGGGTCCTGCTGGCCCCGTTCAACCTCTGCAGCGTGGTGCTGGCCTACATCGCCGCCGTCGTCATCGATGCGACCGGCAACTACCGTCTGATCTGGCTCTTCCCGGCCGTTACCGGCGTGGCCCACGCCGTGGTCAACTGCTGGCTGCGCTACCCGGCCCGGAACCCGACCAGTCCCGACATGGTCAAACGGCTGTGGGAGTGGAGCATCGTGCAGGCCGAGTCCATGGCGGAGACCGGCATCGTGACCGGCCTCCTGGCCGCCCCCCTGCTCGGGGTGGTCACCGAGGAGGACGCCGACAGCGCGGTGGTCATCGACATGGCCCGCTCGATCCTCGGCAACCCCTACGAGGACGGGACCGACGAGGAGTCGCCCGTCCGACCGGGAACCTCGACCGGGCGGGACTCCGAGGCGCGGGACTCCGAGGCGCGGGACTCTGGCCATGAGGGGGCCGACCCTGGCCAGGAGGGGGCCGACGACGGGGGCGCCGAGCCGGGGTCGTGACGATCCCGCTGGTCTGCTGCGAGAGATCCCCCCGGCGAGACCACCCCGGGCAGCGGTCGCACCGAACGGGCCTCGAGGACCCCCAACCGGCCCGCCACGATGCGCACGGCCACCACCGCCCCGACCTCGATCTTGCGCGACCCGTCGGTGATGGCCGAGCAGTGGAAGGGGACGGTCCGGTCCGGTCCGCACTCGACCATGCCGATGCCCCGGGGCTCGTCGAACGAGACCACGTTGCCGATCAACGGAGCTCGTCCCACCGGGACCAGGTCCGAGGGGGAGGTCGGGAAGGGTGTCACCGGTACGCGCTCAGTGGACGATCTTGGACAATGCGAGCTCGATGATGTCGGTGGCCCCACGGTCGCGCAGTGCAGGGATCAGCACATTGATCTCCGACTTGGGGACGACCGTCTCCACCGCGAACCCTCCTTCGCCGAACAGCTCCGAAACCGTGGGCGAGCGCAACGAGGGGAGGACTTCGATGACCCCGGCCAGCTGGTCTGCTGCCACGTTGAGCTTGACCAGGACCTTGCCCCGGGCCTCGAGTGCGCCCTGGAGGAGCGTGAACAGCTGCTGCATTGCGTGGCGCTTGCCGGGGTCGGCGGCCGCGGTGGGATTGGCGATGAGCTCGGTGTGCGACACGAGCAGGGTCTCGACGACCTTGAGCCCGGCGGCCCGCAGGGCGCGTCCGGTCTCGGTGATCTCGACGACGCAGTCCGCGATGTCGGGCACCTTGGCCTCGGTCGCCCCGTAGGAGAGGCTCACCGAGGCGCGCACCCCGTGATCGGCGAGGTAGCGACGGGTCAGCTCGGGGTACTCGGTCGAGACCCGCAGGGCACCGTCGGCACCGGTGGCCGATCGGGAGAGGTCGTCGACCGAGTCGACCGGGAGCCCGGTGGGCACCGCCAGGACCACCCGGACCGGATTGGCGGACGTCTTCGAGTACTCGAGGGTGCCGAGCGACGTGACCGCGCTCCCCGCTCCTCGATCCAGTCGCGCCCGGTGATCCCGATGTCGAACAGGCCGTCGGCGACGTACAGCGGGATCTCCTGCGGTCGAAGGATGCGGACGTCGTCGATCCGAGGGTCGTCGATGGTGGCCCGGTAGTCCACGTTCGAGGAGCGACAGACCGCGAGGTCCGCATCGGCGAACAGGTCGAGGGTGGCCTTCTCTAGGGATCCCTTGGGCAGGACGAGCCGGAGCACGGCTCACCCCCCGCCGACGCGGTCACCAGACCGTGCGGCGACGTCGATCCCGCCGGCACCGCGCAGCACCGCCACGGTCTCCAGCGCGGTCCGGGCCGCCTCGGCGCCCTTGTTGGTCGCGTCCGGAAGGGAGCGCACCAGCGCCTGCTCCACGGTGTCGGTGGTCAGCACCCCGAACACCACCGGCAGACCGGTGTCGAGCTGGACCCGCTGGATCCCGGCGGCGCACTCGCCGGCGACGAACTCGTAGTGACCGGTGTCTCCGCGGATGACCGCCCCGAGACAGATCACCGCATCGACCCGGCCGGAGGTGGCGAGACGCTGGGCGAGCAATGGCAGCTCGAACGCACCCGGTGCCCACGCTACGGTCACGTCTCCGAGGTCGCAGCCGGACGCCTCGAGCGCGTCGAGTGCGCCGGTTAGCAACCGGTCGGTGATGCCTCCGTTGAACTCGGCGCAGGCGAAGGCGATCCTGGCGGCGACGGCGTGGGTGCCGGCCACCGGGCCGAGGGAGGTGCCCACCCGGTCTGCGGCACGCGTCACGGCGTCGGCGGGCAGCAGGGTCCGGTCAGAGGACGTCATCGAGGCCCTCGAGGAGGTGGCCCATCCGTTCGCGCTTGGTTCGGAGGTACTCGATGTTCTCCGGCGTCGGGGATGACTGGAGGTTGACCCGCTCCACGATGTCCAGCCCGAACCCCTCGAGTCCCCCGTACTTGGTCGGGTTGTTGGTCATGAGGCGCATGGTGGTCACGCCGAGGTCCACCAGGATCTGTGCGCCGATGCCGTACTCCCGCGAGTCGGCCGGGAGGCCGAGCTCGAGATTGGCGTCGACCGTGTCGTACCCCTCCTCCTGGAGGTTGTAGGCGCGCAGCTTGTGGGCGAGGCCGATCCCCCTGCCCTCGTGCCCGCGCAGGTAGACCAGCACACCGCTGCCGGCGGCGTCGATCATGGACATCGCCGCGTGGAGCTGGGGGCCGCAGTCGCAGCGGAGCGACCCGAACACGTCGCCGGTGAGGCATTCGCTGTGCACTCGGACCAGGGTGTTGGGCTGACCGCCCACCTCCCCCTTGACCAGCGCGACATGGTGTTCGCCGTCGAGCACCGACTCGTAGGCGTAGACGGTGAACTCCCCGAAGTCGGTCGGGATGCGAGCATCGGCGATGCGGCGCACCAGCTTGTCCTTGCGTCGCCGGTAACGGATCAGGTCGGCGATCGAGATGAGGTGCAGGCCGTGCGTCTTGGCGAACACCTGGAGCTCGGGAAGGCGCGCCATGGTCGTCTTGTCTTCGCTCACCACCTCGCAGAGGACCCCGGCCGGCGCCCGGCCGGCCGCCCGTGCCAGGTCGATGGCGGCCTCGGTGTGGCCGGCCCGCTTGAGGACACCGCCCGGTCGGTAGCGGAGCGGGAAGATGTGCCCGGGCCGGTTGAGGTCGGAGGGTCGGGTGTGAGGATCGACCAGGGCCTTGATCGTTGACGCGCGGTCGGCCGCCGAGATGCCGGTCGAGGTGCTGTGACGGAAGTCGACGCTCACGGTGAACGCTGTGCGCTGCACCTCGGTGTTCGAGATCACCATCAAGGGAAGATCGAGCTGCTCGACCCGCTCCGGGGTGAGCGGCACGCAGATGACCCCGGAGGTGTGGGCGAGGAAGAACGCGATCTTCTCGGGGGTGACCGCGTCGGCAGCCATGATCAGGTCGCCCTCGTTCTCGCGGTCCTCGTCGTCCACGACGACGACGATCTCGCCCTGGCCGATCGCCTTGATCGCATCCTCGACTCTTGAGAAGGGCATCGACCCTCTGTCTCCCTTGCCTTGCGTGACCGCTGCTCTTGTTGTCGGCTCCTCGCGGGCCGACCTTGGGTAATTTCTGCGGACGGGATCCGCGGACGCCTGCGGCGGGCGGCCCCGGCGTTCAGGCCGGGGGTGCGACCGGAGCCAGCTCCAGCCGCACATCACCCTCCAGGCTAGTCATCGAGCGCACTTCTCCACGCCACAGGCTCCCGATGGTGTCCACACCGTGCCCGGCGAACAGCGGGCGCGCGTCGTCCCCCCCGAAGAGCGCCGGCGCCAGGTACAGCACGTACCGGTCGACCAGGCCGCGGACGTGGAAGTCGTGCGCCACGATTGCCCCGCCCTCGATGAGGATCTGGACCAGGCCACGGCGGCCGAGGTCGTCGAGCACCACTCCGGGATCACCACTCAGTTCGATCGCGGGCAGGACGGCCGCGCCTGCGGGGGCCCGGCCCAGCACCACCCGCACCGGCTGCTCGTCGGGTCCCCGGAAGTGCGGGTCGTCCGCCGCGAGGCGGACGGTCAGGCTCGGGTCGTCCCCGCGTACCGTCCCCGCCCCGACCACCACCGCGTCGGAGACCGCCCGTAGCCGGTGCACGTCCCGGCGGGCGGCCTCACCGGTGATCCACCGGCTCGAACCGTCCGGCGCGGCGATCCGCCCGTCGAGGGTGGCGGCCAACTTGAGCACGACCCACGGCCGACCGGTGCGCCGGTGCGCCACGTAGGGAGCGAGCTGCTCACCCACCTCGCCGGCGGCGACGCCCACCTCGACCTCGATCCCGGCCTCCCGCAGGACGTCGATCCCCTGTCCGTCGACCAGCGGGTCCGGATCGACGATCCCCACCACCACCCGGGCCACCCCGGCCCCGATGACCGCGTCGGTGCACGGCGGGGTGCGACCGTGGTGCGCGCAGGGCTCGAGGGTCACGTAGAGGGTCCCGCCGCGGGCTCGTTCCCCTGCCGCGGCCAGTACCGCCACCTCGGCGTGGGGACCGCCCGGCGGTGCCGTGGCCCCGGAGAACCAGGTCGTCGGGGACCCCTGCCGACCCGGAGCCACCAGCACCGCCCCCACCGACGGGTTCGGGGAGGTGCGGCCGCGCACCCGCTCGGCGGCCTCGACCGCCCGCAGCATCCACCCGGTGTCCCCCCCGAGCCCGGGCCGGGGCGGCGCGGTCAGCGGGTGACCCCGGCCCGCTCGGCCTCTGCCGCTGCCCGGATGGCGGAGACGGCGCCGAGCGGGTCGTCCGCGCCGAAGACCGCCGAGCCGGCGACGAACACGTTGGACCCGGCCCGGACCGCCTGGACCACCGTGTGCTCGTCGATCCCGCCGTCCACCTCCACATCGAGGGAGAGTCCGGCCGCGTCGGCCGCGTCTCGTACCTGGCGCACCTTGGGCAGCACCTCGGCCATGAAGGACTGTCCGCCGAAGCCCGGGAAGACGGTCATGCAGAGGACCAGGTCGACGAGGTGCAGGTACGGCTCGAGCGCCTCGAAGGGAGTGTCCGGGTTGGCGGCCAGTCCGACCCGGACGCCGAGGTCGCGCATCTGGGACACCAGGGCGGCGGTCTCGCCGACCTCGACGTGCACGGTGCACCCGTCCGCGCCCGCATCGCGGAACGCTCCTAGGTACCGGGCCGGGTCGGTGATCATCAGATGGGTGTCGAAGAAGAGCCCGCTGTGGGCCCGGAGGGACGCCACCACCGGGGGACCGACGGTGAGGTTGGGCACGAAGTGACCATCCATCACGTCGATGTGGAGCCAGTCCGTGCCGCGTGCGACCAGCTCGACCGCCGCCGCGAGGCCACCGAAGTCGGCCGAGAGGATCGAGGGTGCGACACGCAGGCTGGGAGGAGACTCCGGTGCGTCCATCGCGCCCGAGCCTACCGGGGCGGTCTGGACGGCCGGAGCTGCGTCAGTCCCCGGCGGGCGGTCCCGCTCAGCCCCCGAGCCGCTCCTCTCGGGTGGCCCGCACCCCGTTGAGCCAGGCGGTCACCTCCATGGGTCGCCCTCCCTCGGGCTGGACCACGAGCAACCGGAGCGTCGTCCCGCCGCCGGCGCCGACCAGCGCGCCCTGCAACTCACCCGGGGCGAGCGGACCGACCTCCGGATCGGGCCGGTCCCCGGCCCGGCTGTCGGCCGCGGCGGCCGAGAGGACCCCGACCCGCCGCCCCCGGAAGGTTGTCCAGGCACGACCCAGGCGCACCACCCGGCGCAGGTGGAGGGCGGGCCGCTGCCAGTCGAGTTCGAGCTCGTGGGGGAGGATCTTCTCCGCGTAGCTCGGCGTGCCCGCCTGCTCACGGGGTGCGGGAAGACCGGCGCGCCCCCCGGCCAGGTGCTCTTCGAACAGCGCGGCAGCCGATGGTCACCAGCCGGCCCCGGAGCTCTTCCGCCGTCTCCTCCTCACCGATCGGAGTGCCCGCCTGGGCGTAGATCGCACCGGCGTCGAGACCTGCCTCGACGGCCATCAGGCAGACCCCGGTCTCCGAGTCCCCCTCCAACAGCGCCCGCTCGACCGGGGCGGCGCCACGCCACCGGGGCAGCAGGGAGAAGTGGAGGTTGACCATGGGCAGCTGCTCGAGCACCGCGACGGGGACGATCCGCCCGTAGGCGACGATCACCCCGAGCTCGGCGCCCACCCCGGTCGCGTCGTGCAGGTCGTCGGTGACCGCGAGGCCGCACTCGAGGGCCGCCGTCTTCACCGGGCTCGGGACGAGAGCACTCCCCCTCCCGCGTCGACGGTCGGGTCGGGTCACCACCAGTGCGACGTCATGGCCTGCCGCGACGAGCGTCCGCAGCGGTGCGACGGCGGCCTCGGGGGTGCCGAGGTACACCAGGCGGGCCATGACCGGCGTCGCTAGCTGTCCCGGGTAGAGTGCCGCCCGCTGCGACGGGAGCCGCCCACCGGGGGTCAGACCTCGCGGTCGCTGCCGGCCGAGACCAGCTTGGCCTCCAGGGCCGAGGTGTCGAGGCCGAGCGCGCGGTCGCGCAGCACGCGCAGCGCCTGCTTGCGCATGTCCTCGCTGAGTCGTTCGACCATGAGCACCCCGTCGAGATGGTCGACCTCGTGCTGGAAGACCCGGCCGAGGAACTCGTCTGCTTCGAGCGACCGCTCGTTGCCGTCGAGGTCCAGCCCGCGCAGGTGCACCCGGTTGGGGCGGACGATCCCGAGCCGTAGGCCGGGGATCGAGAGACAGCCCTCGTCGTGGTACCACTCCCCCTCGGACTCGACGATCTCGGGGTTGATCAGCGCCTCGGGCCCCTCCCCCACGTCATAGACGAAGACGCGCTTCTGAACGCCCACCTGGGGTGCGGCGAGCCCGGCCCCCTCGGCGGCGTACATCGTCTCGACCATGTCGTCGACCAGCTTCGCCAGCGCGCCGTCGACACGGTCGACCTCTCGGGCGACCTGCTTCAGGACCGGGTCGCCGTAGGTGCGCACGGGGTAGGAAGGCATCGCACCATTCTACGGGACGGTACCCGTTGTCGTCCCCGGCTCGCTCAGACGTCGACCGGGTCGACCTCGACCCGCAGTCGCTCCTGCGGGCGGGCCACCGAGCCCAACCCGTCGGCAAGTGCGGCGTGCCCATCGGCCCGGACCAGGAAGCGGTCGGCGCCCAGCGGGGAGACCGCCAGTCCGCCGGCGTCTGCCAGCCCGGCCGCGTAGGCCTCCGCACCCGGACCGCCCAGCAGGGCGAGCGCACCGAAGGGAGGCAGGCCCAGGCGCCGACGCAGGTCCCGCTCCGGTGTCGCCACCAGCCCCGGGTCGGCGTGCACGGCGGCCCGAAGCACCTCGTGGTGGGGAACCCTGGTCTGGACCAGCACGCGCCCACCGGAGGACCTCGCCCCGACCACCCGGGCGGCCCGGGCCAGGAGGGCGAGAGCCTGCTCGCCGGCCGAGAACCGGGGCGCCAGCAGGTGCTGGTCGAAGTCAAGGAATGCGACCAGGCCGGCGTGACCGACCCGGTGGAGCGCGGCCTCGGTACCGACGACCAGCCGGGTCGCATCCGACACGACGTCTCCGGTTGCGCCCGCGGTGACCTCGACGGCCTCGGTGCCCAGCAGGGCCGCCAGCTCCTCGGTGGCCCTCCCGACCCCGATCCGGAGGTTCTTGAGCCGGGTCGAGTCGCACACCGCGCACAGGGCCGGGCGGGTCTCGCCGCACCTCCGGCAGGAGAGCCGGTCGCTCCGCTCCGCCTGGCCCACCGCCCCTCCGCAGCGGCTGCAGCGGGCGAGCGCGCCACAGGTCGAGCAGGCAAGCAGCCTGACCCTCCCGGTGCGGTTGAGCACGCATATCACCCGGCCGCCGGCCCGGTCGAGCTCGGCGTGTGCAGCCGTGACCAGCCGCTCGGAGAAGAGTCCCGTCCTCGGGTCGTCCCCGACACGATCGACCACCTCGACCGGCGGCCAGCCGCGGCGCTCGGTCACGCGGTCGGTCATCACCAACCGGACGGCCTCGGTGAGGCTCACCGGAGGGCACGGGCTCACCAACACGACCGGGGCGCCGTCGCGTCGCCCGCGCTCCAGGACCACGTCGACCGCCGACCAGGTCGGCGCCCTCTCCTCGCGGTAGGCCTCGTCGTGCGCGTCGAGCACGACTGCGGCGCGTACCCGCTCCAGCGGAGCCCATGCCGCTCGGCGGGTGCCCACCACGGCGGTCGACCCCCCGTCTCGCCAGCGCCCACTCGTCGGGGAGGACCGCCACGGGCACGCCCGCTGCCCGGAGCCGCCCGGCCATTCCCTCGGCACGCGTCCGGGAGGCGGCCACGATGAGCACGCCGGCCGGCCCCACCCGGTGGACGATCTCGAGGACGATCCGACCGACGTCGAGCGCGGGAGCCAGCCGGACGACCGCGGGCCGGGAGCACCCAGAGCCTCGTCGACCAGGGTGACCGCACCTCCTCCGGGAGATGCCGGCCGCGCGACCCGACGGACTGGTCGCTGGTACCCCGAGTGAGCGCACCACCCGGTCCGGAGAGGCCGTCCCGAGGAACGACGAGAGTGGTCCGGCCCACCGCCAGGCGGCCCACTGCGCCAGCGCGACCACAGTCGGCGGGGGACCGAGGCCGCTCGATCCGGCCAGATCCTTGATCACCACCCCGGCGGCCGGGGCCACCCGGTCCTCGACGACCCAGCCGCCGACCCGGCGGCCGTGGAGCCCGATCCGCACCCGGGCGCCAACCGTGACGGCGGGGTCGAGGGCGGTCGGTACCGCGTAGTCGAACCGACGGTCGATGGCGGGGACGTCGGGCGCAACCCGCACGACGCGGCGGGGCGGTCCGTCCGCCGGTCGACGCGGGAGTGGCGGAGCCGCCGCTCAGAGTCCGAGCGCCTGCTTGACGTCGTCGGCCCGGGAGGTGTCCTCCCAGGTGAACTCCTTGTCCGAGCGCCCGAAGTGCCCGTAGGCCGCCGTCTTGCGGTAGATCGGCCGTTTGAGATCGAGATCGCGGACGATAGCGGCCGGGCGCAGGTCGAAGACCTCGTCGACCACCCGGGAGATGTGGCCCGGGTCGGCACGCTCGGTGCCGAAGGTCTCGACGAGCACGGAGACCGGTCGGGCGACACCGATGGCATACGCCACCTGGACCTCGCAACGGGTGGCCGCTCCGGCGGCCACCAGGTTCTTGGCCACCCAGCGGGCCGCGTATGCGGCCGAGCGGTCGACCTTGGACGGATCCTTGCCAGAGAACGCACCACCGCCGTGGCGCGCCATCCCCCCGTAGGTGTCGACGATGATCTTGCGCCCGGTGAGACCGGTGTCGGCGTGGGGGCCTCCCAACTCGAAGACGCCGGTCGGGTTGGCCAGGATCCGGAGCCCGGACGTGTCGAGCTGCGGAGGGAGCAGCGGCTGGATGACGTTGTCCCGCAGGTCGGGCAGGAGCAGGGTCTCGAGGTCGATGCCCGGATCGTGTTGGGTCGAGATGAGCACCGTCTCCAGGGCCACCGGGCGTCCGTCCTCGTAGGTCACGCTCACCTGGGTCTTGCCGTCGGGACGGAGATAGGGCAGCGTGCCGACCCGTCGGACCTGAGCGAGCCGCTGGGCCAACCGGTGGGCGAGCCATATGGGAAGGGGCATCAGGTCCGGGGTCTCGTCGCAGGCGTAGCCGAACATCATCCCCTGGTCCCCGGCACCCTGGGCGTTGAGCTGGTCCTCGCCTCCGGTACCCGCACGGACCTCGAATGCCTTGTCAACGCCCTGCCCGATGTTGGGCGACTGCTCGTCCAACGAGACGATCACCCCGCAGGTGTTGCCGTCGATGCCGTAGGCGTCGTCGTCGTAGCCGATGTCGAGCACCGTCTGGCGCACGAGCTTCGGGATGTCCACGTAGGTCGAGGTGGTGATCTCCCCGGCCACCAGCACCAGGCCGGTGGTCAGCAGCGTCTCGCACGCGACCCGGCTCTCCGGATCGTCGGTGAGCATCGCGTCGAGCACCGAGTCGGAGATCTGGTCCGCCATCTTGTCCGGATGGCCCTCGGTCACCGACTCCGAGGTGAAGGTGTATCGGCTACTCACTGGTGGTCCATTCTTCTGTTCGGTCGTCAGGTCCCCGGTCCACCCGGGGACAACAGCGCGCACACCCTATCCAATACGGCGTCGGCCACCACCTCCTTGGTGGCCAGGGGCACCGCGTCGACCGAACCGTCGGCGCCGAAGATGGTCACCTGATTGGTGTCGTGGTCGAACCCCGCACCGTCCGCCGAGACGTCGTTGGCCACCATCAGATCGACTCGCTTGGCCACCAGCTTGGCCTGAGCCCGTTCGGGGAGCAGGTCGGTCTCGGCAGCAAACCCCACCAGCACCTGGCCGGGGCGGCGCCTCCCTCCGAGCTCGGCGAGGATGTCGGGGGTCACCTCCAGGACCAGGTGGGGGATCCCCTCGGCCTTGTGCAGCTTGGTCCCGGCGGCCACGGCCGGGCGGAAGTCGGCAACGGCCGCGGCCATGACCACAACGTCAGCGTCCGCGGCCCGGGCGAGCACCGCCGACTCCATCTGGGCGGCCGTCTCCACCCGGTCGACGGTGACCCCCGGTGGTCCCTCCAGTGGGCTCGCGGTCACCAGCACGACCTCCGCCCCGCGTCGGCGGGCGGCCGCGGCCAGTGCGTGGCCCTGCTTGCCAGACGATCGGTTGGTGATGAAGCGGACCGGGTCGATCGGTTCCCGGGTCCCTCCCGCGGAGACGACCACCCGCACACCGGCCAGTCCGGACGCACGGCCATCGTTGCCGCCGTTCCCCGGTAGCGGCATGCTCGGGGAATCCGCCCCGAGCATGCCGAGCACAGCGGCGACGATCACCGGCGGCTCGGCCATCCGCCCGGCACCGACGTCCCCGCCAGCCAGCCTGCCCACCTCGGGCGGGATCACTGTCACACCGCGCGATGTCAGCACGTCGAGGTTGTGGCGGACCGACGGGTGTTCCCACATCTCGGTGTGCATCGCCGGGCACACCACGACCGGGGCGGCCGTAGCCACCAGGGTCGCGGTGAGCAGATCGTCGGCGAGGCCTGCTGCATAGCGGGCGAGCAGATCGGCGGTCGCGGGCGCGACCACCACCAGGTCACAGGCGCGGCCGAGCCGGGTGTGGGGGATCGGCGACGCTTCGTCCCAGACGCTGGTCTGCGTGGGCTCCGAGGCGAGCGCGTCGAAGGTGGCCCGGCCCACGAACCGAGTCGCCCGCTCGGTCAGGACCGGCGCGACGTGGATCCCGGCGTCGACCAGGCGACGGCAGACCTCGACGGCCTTGTATGCGGCGATGCCGGCGGACACGCCGAGCACGACGAAGCGGGGGCGGCCGTCGACCTTGCCGTACGGCTGCGGTGCTTCGTCCCGTCTCGGGTCTGCCACGACCAACCCCCCCGGTCGGAGTACCCGGTCCGCCGGTGGCCGGGTACTCCTGCTAGACGATCGTCTCGGGCGGCCCGGCCTCCGCGCTCCCGGCGGCCTCCGCGCTCCCGGCGCCCTCGGTGCCCTCGCCCTCGGTGCCCTCGCCCTCGAGGCCCTCACCCTCGAGGAGTGCCAGGGCGGCCGCCTCCGCACGTGCCAGCTCTTCCGGGTCGGGTCGTGAGTAGGTCGCCTTGCCCTCGGCAACCTCCTCGAAGGCAATCGAGAGCGGCTTGCCCGAGGCAGAGGCCACCTGGGGCGGCACCACGACGCCGAGCCCCTCACCCAAGGAGTTGTAGTAGCTGTTGACCTGACGCGCCCGGCGGGAGGCCAGGGCCACCAGGGTGAACTTGGAGTCGACCTTGTCGAGGAGGTCCTCGATGGGTGGGTCCATCAGCGTGGTCGGGTTCTGGGCCATCACGATCCTTCTGGATGTCGTCGGGCGGGCGGTGTCGCGCACCCCAACCGTGCGGCCCGGCGCGGGCTACTCCCCGGTCCGGGCGGTGCGGCAACTGTCCACTATACCGGCCACCTCGGTGGTGGCCTGGTCGACCGTGCGGTTGACCACCACGTGGTCGGCGATTTCGCGACCGGACCGCTCCTCCTCCGCCCCCTCGGACAGCCGGCGGTCGATGTGGGTCTCACTGTCGCCCCGGGACCGCAGACGCTCGACCTGGACGTCGACCGAAGGGGGGAGCAGCAGGACCAGGGTCGCATCGGGGCGCAGCGCTCGCACCTGCCGGGCCCCCTGGAGATCGATCTCCAGCAGTACGTCGCGTCCGGGTACCGGATCGGCGGTCGGTGTCCCGTAGAGGTTCCCCAAGTACTCCGCCCACTCGAAGAACCCACCGGCGTCCCGTCGGGCCTCGAAGGCGGAGCGGTCGACGAAGACGTAGGCGTCCTCGGGCTCTCCGGGCCGGCGCGGCCGGGTTGTCCACGACCGGCTCAACCAGAGGGTGGGGTCTTCTGCCACCAGGTGTGCGGCGATGGTCCCCTTGCCGGCCCCTCCGGGACCGAAGAGGACGAACACCCGGGAGCCGGACCGTGGATCGGTCGGGTCCCTGTCCGCTCGACTCAGCGGGCGGTCTCGCGGCAGGAGAGCCTCGCGTTGGTTCGAGCCGAGTCCCTGCAGTCGGCGGCTCTCCGAGATCCCCACCGTGTCCATGAGCCGGCGCGCCTTGACCTTGCCGAGTCCGGGAAGGGACTCGAGTACCGAGAGCACCTTCATCTTGCCGACCGTCTCGTCGCTGTCGGCCATTTTGAGCAATTCGGAAAGGTTGATCGACCCGAGCTTGAGCCTCTCTTTGACTTCGGCCCGCTCACGGCGGACCTTGGCTGCCTTGGCCAGGGCGGCCTGGCGCTGTTCGGGCGTGAGTGCGGGCGGTTGCGGCATGGTCGGAACGATAGCGCCTCCGGACCGTCCGGTCATCCGGGCCCGCCCCGGCCGGCCGGCGCACCGCCGATCGCCGATACTTGAGCTGTGTCGTCCGTGGACCTGAACGCCGACATTGCCGAGGGCGACCGGTGGACGGCTCGGGACCGGGAGTTGCTCGACGCGGTGACCAGTGCGAGCATCGCCTGCGGGTTCCACGCCGGCAACCGATCGGTGATGCGGACCGCCGCAGAGGCGTGCCTCGAACTGGGGGTGACCCTCGGCGCCCACCTCTCGTACCGCGACCGGGCCGGGTTCGGCCGGCGCCGGCGCGAGGTCGCTGCCGATGAGCTCGCCGCAGACCTGCTCGAGCAGTGGGGCGCGCTGGTAGAGGAGTCCGCAGCGGTGGGTGCCGCTGTTGACTTCGCCAAGCCGCACGGCGCGCTCTACCACCGGATGGCGACCGATCCCGAGGTCGCAGCGGTGGTGGTCGACGTCCTGGCGCCCCACTGCGCGGTGCTCGTCGCACCTCCGGGCAGCGCGGCCGACGGACCGGCCCACCGAGCCGGGATGCGGGTCGTCGCCGAGGGCTTCCCTGACCGCGCCTACCGCGACGACGGCCAGCTCGTTCCGCGGCGACCTTCCCGGGGCGGTCATCCGGGACGCGGCGGAGGCGGCGGCGCGTGCGCTCTCGCTCGTCGAGCGGGGTGGCATCGTCACCAGCGGGGGCCGTTGGATCGAGCACACGGTCGAGACCCTCTGCATCCACGGCGACGAGCCCGGCGCCGGACGGGCCGCGCGCGCGGTACGGAAGGCGCTCGAGCAGGCCGGGGTCGCCGTGCGCGCGTTCGCCCCGTCCCCGGAAGGGTGAGCACGGCCGCCGGCACGGTCGCCGCGTTCGGTGACCGCGCCCTGCTGGTCGAGACAGAGGGAGTCGAGGAGGCACACCGCCTGTCCCACGTGGTGGCCGAACGGGTGGCCGATGGATCGGCACCGGCCGGTGTCGAGGAGGCTGTCGTCGGGTTCGGAAACGTGGTGGTGGTCCTCGACCACACTCGCGACGACATCGACCCCGATCGCTGTGCGGACTGGGTTGGCGGACTGCTCGCGGAGCTCTCCCCCGCCCACGAAGGGCAGCCGACCCCCGTCCGGGACGACCCGACCACCGGCCGGTTGCACGTTCTCCCTGTCGTCTTCGACGGGGAGGACCTCGATGACGTCGCGACGCGGGTGGGTGGTTCGACCGACCAGGTGGCGGCGTGGTTGACCGGGGCGGACCTCCGGGTCGCGTTCGTCGGCTTCGCGCCGGGGTTCCCGTACCTCACCGGTCTGCCGCCCGAGCTCGCCGCGCTCCCGCGCCGCGACGCGCCCGCGCCCCTCCGTGCCGGGCGGCTCGGTGGCGGTCGGAGGTGGCTTCGCCTCGGTCTACCCGCGGGCCTCCCCCGGGGGGTGGCACCTCCTCGGACGGACCGACGTCCCCCTCTTCGACCCCGACGTCCCGCCCTATGCGCTCATGCGCCCCGGCGACCGAGTGCGTCTGACCGGTCGCGGTCGGCGCGGTCGGCGGCCGGCTGGCCGGGGCGGGCCCGGTGGGGCGCCCCCTGCTCGAGGCAGACGGCCGTGACCATCTCGAGGTGCTCGATCCCGGATTCCTGAGCCTGGTGCAGGACGGAGGCCGCCGGGCCGTTGCTTCGCTCGGCATTCCGCGGGGCGGGGCGGCCGATCCGGAGGGCCTCCTCCTGGCCAACCGGCTCGTGGGCAATCCCGACACGGCCGCCGCCGTCGAGTGCACGGCCGCCGGGCCGATCCTGCGGGTCGCCGGGAGTGGCCACCTTGCGGTGGTCGGGGCGGGACCCGGGGCGGTCGACGTCCTCGTCGACGGACATCCGGTCGCCGTCGACGCGGTCGTGCCCGTGTGCGACGGGCAGGTCGTCTCGGTGGGTCGGATACAGCACGGCCTACGGGCCTACCTGGCGGTGGCCGGCGGCCTGGACACGCCCACCGTGATCGACGGGCGGGCGACCGACGTGCTGTCCGGCCTCGGACCCGGACCCCTCCGGGCAGGCGACCGACTGGCACGCGGCCGGCCCGGCCCGGTCCGCGGCACCCTCTCCCCACCCTCGGCCAGCCAGGCGACCCTGACCGGGAGCGGCACGCTGCTCCGGGTGCTGCACGGTCCCCGTACGGTCGGGCCGGCCCTCCTCGAACAGTTGACCGGTACCGTCTGGCGGATCGGGAGCCGCTCCGACCGGATCGGACTACGTCTCGAGGGGCCCGAGGCGCTGCCGGCGAGCGACCCGGCACCCTCGACCGGGATGGTCACCGGCGCCATCCAGGTGCCTCCCGACGGGTCGCCGATCGTCCTCCTCCCCGACCACGCCACGGTGGGCGGGTACCCGGTGGCCGCGTGCGTGATCACCGCCGACCTCCCCCTCCTCGGGCAGTTGGCCCCGGGCGACGCGTCTGTCCTTCCGACTGTGCGACCGCCACGAGGCCCGTGACGCGCTCCGCCGGGCCAGGCGCGAGCGCGACCGGCGGGTGTCGGGCTGGTATCCGACCTCGGCCGGCACCTGAGCGTGCTGACGGAGCCCGGCCGGCTCAGCGGGGCAGGCTGCGCCGGCGACACGGCGCTGCTGCCACCTCCGGGGCGTGGCAGCATGGTGCCGAGCACGCGGGCGTGCCGGCGGCGCCCCCTGGATCATGCGGGGCGCGGACGGATGGCTGCGACGAGAGGAGTCCGACATGCGCGACGAGGACCGGACCGAGGACGGTGGGCTCATCCAGTCCCGCGACGACGGACAGCTGCACTTCCTGCCCGGCACGGCCGGTGCGACCTTCCCGGTCACCGCGCCGGCCAACGCCACCCCGCTGGACGAGGACGAGCCGGAGGGGATCATCCCCCCGACCCCCTTGCGGGCGATGAAGGAGCGGCGCCACGGAGGAGTGCACCTGTTCGGACACCCCCACCGCCTGCGCGCCAGTGCGGGCGACGGCGACAGCGCGATCTACGCGATCGACGACGGTGCCCGGCACGCGGTGATCGGACGGCCGATCGGGGCCACCCCCGACGGGTGCGTCTACAGCCTGGTCGCCCGCGTCGACCGCGCGACCTGGGAGGCGGTCAGCGCCGGCAGCATCGACGGGAGGCAGGCGTTCCTGACCTCCACCGAGGCCGGACTCAGCGGGACCGTCGAGGGCGACGGGGTCGCCAACGTCTTCGACGTCGACTGGTTCGACAGCCCGTCCGACATCCCGCCGGCCTACCTCCCGCCGTCTCCCTTCATCGCCTTCACCGAGGATCTGCCGACCGCGGACCGCTGAGGGCGATCCGCATCGCGTCCCGCTGGTGGCGCGCTGCGCGACCGAGAGCGGCGACGTCCGGACCGGCAGCGAGGAGTGAGCGCGACGCGCTGGGCAGGACCGTGCCGGAGGGGCAGCCGGCGAACAGGCGGGCCGCGTCACCGGCGGTGCCCCCCTGTGCCCCGATCCCCGGGGCGAGGATGACCCCGCCGAGCCCCGCCAGGTCGAACGCCGAGGGCCGGAGGGTCGCTCCCACCACCGCTCCGACCGTCCCCGGGGGGTCGAGACCGCCGCGGTTGAGCTCGGCGATCGAGCCGAGGAGCATGTCCTCGACCGTGCAGCCGTCCCGCCCGTCCGATCGGTCACCGGTCCGGACGATCGCCTCCTGCAGCGGACGGGCGTCGCTATTGGACCCGCGCACCACCACGATCACCCCGCGGCCGGAGGCCGCTGCGCGGTCGAAGCAGGGCTGCAGCGAGCCGAGTCCCATATAAGGGAGCACGGTGACCGCGTCGGCGACCAGGGCGCAGGCCGGGTCCAGCCAGGCCGACGCGTAGGCCTCCATGGTCGATCCGATGTCCCCGCGTTTGGCATCCGCGACGACCAGGAGCCCGGCTGCGCGGGCCGCTGCCAGGACCACTTCGAGGGCACCCATCCCCGCCGCGCCCAAACGCTCGAAGAAGGCCACCTGCGGCTTGACCACCGGGACCACCCCGGCGAACGCCTCGACGCAGCGGAGGCCGAAGTCGCGCAGGCCGTCGGCCGTGTCGGGAAGGCCCCACTGCCGAAGCAACGAGGCCGACGGGTCGATGCCAGCGCAGAGAGGACCGGTGGCCGCCACCGCCTCCGCCACCCGTGTGGTGAACCCGACCGTGGAGTCCGATGGATCACCCATGGGCGGCACCCCGTAGGGAAGCGACCGAGCCCACCCCGTGGGAGGCGCACCAGCTGCCGAGCTCGGCGAGGATCGTCCACGGGGCACGCGGGTCGCGGAAGGTGGCCGTGCCCACCTGGATGGCGTCGGCCCCCGCCATGATGAGCTCGACAGCGTCTCGCCCACGGGTCACTCCTCCGACGCCGATGATCGCGGCGTCGGGGTGGGCCGCCCGGACGTCGAAGACGGCGCGCACCGCGATCGGGTGGATGGCCGGGCCGGACAGCCCGCCTCCCGCCGGACCCGATCCGAGCACCGGCCGACGCCGCTCGGTGTCGATCGCCATGGCCAGCGCGGTGTTGATGAGGGTCACTCCCTCGGCACCGGCGCCGAGAGCGGCGCCGGCCACCGCGGCGAGATCGGGCACGGTCGGACTGAGCTTGGCCCACCGCGGCAGGCCCGGGCAGTGCTCCCCCACCGCGGCGACGACCTCTGCGGTCGCGGTTGTCGAGTGGGCGAACATGGCCCGTCTGTCCTCGACATTCGGGCAGCTCACGTTCACCTCGATGGCGGTCAGGCCGCCGAGCGGTGCCAGTAGGGCGGCCGCCCGGGCGTAGTCGTCGACCCGTTGACCCCAGATGCTGACCACGGTCCGGGCCCCTGTGGCCATCAGGCGCGGGAGGCCGTCGCGGATCCAGGCCTCCACACCGGGCCCCTGCAGGCCCACGCTGTTGACCATGCCGCCGACGGCCTGGTGGACCCGCGGCGCGGGATGGCCGGGCCAGGGGTCGACCGAGAGGGACTTGATCACGACCGCCCCGAGCGCGGACAACGGGCCGTAGGCCGCGAGCTCGTCGGCGTACCCGGCGGTGCCGGACGCGGTCATCACCGGATTGGGGAGCACGACCGAGCCCACGGTGGCCGTGAGATCGACGGTTGCCGGGACGGCACGGTGACCGGACAGGACGCTCCGCCGGGGCCGGAGCGCCGCACCACCGGTGGTCGTGCTCACCCGCTCACCTCCCGTGGTACTCCTGCAGCGAGCAGACCGAGAGTGGGTGGGTGACCCAGTCGGCGATGCCGGCGGCGGCCGCCCTGGCCGCCGCCACCGTGGTCAGGCAGGGCACCCGGTGGGCGAGTGCGGCGGCCCGGATGTGGAGGCCGTCGGCGCGCGGACCCCGGCCCCGGGGGGTGTTCACCACCAGCTGGACCTTTCCCCCGGCGATCAGGTCGACAGCGTCGACCACCCCGCGGTGGGACTCACCCACCTTGGCGACGACCGTCGAGACGGTGATCCCAGCGCCCTCGAGCAGGGCAGCCGTGCCCGAGGTCGCTGCGAATTCGAAGCCGAGCGAGGCGAACTGGGCGGCCGTCTCAAGGCCCGAGGGCTTGTCCCTTTGGGCGAGCGAGAAGAAGATGGTGCCGCTGACCGGGAGCCGGTTGCCCGCCGCGATCTGGCTCTTGGCGAACGCCAGCCCGAACGTGGTCCCGATCCCCATCACCTCCCCGGTGGAGCGCATCTCCGGTCCGAGGAGGGTGTCCACGCCCGGGAACCGGTTGAAGGGGAGCACCGCCTCCTTGACCGAGACGTGCCCGCCGACCGGCTCCTTCAACAGCCCTTCGCGCCGGAGCTCGGCCAGCGTCGCACCGACCATGACCCGTGCGGCCACCGCGGCAACCGGCACGCCGGTCGCCTTTGCCACGAAGGGAACCGTGCGACTCGCCCTCGGGTTGGCCTCGAGCACGTAGACCCGGTCCTCTTTGACCGCGAACTGCACGTTGCACAGCCCGCAGACCTGGAGCGCCTCCGCGATGACCCGCACATGGCGCTCGAGCTCGGCGATGACCTCGGGCGCAAGGGTCTGGGGGGGGAGGGCGCAGGCCGAGTCACCGGAATGGACCCCCGCCTCCTCCACGTGCTCCATCACACCGCAGACGAGCACCTCGCCGGTGGCGTCCCGCACCGCGTCGACGTCGACCTCCACGGCGTCCTCGAGGAAACGGTCCACCAGTACCGGCCGTTCTGGGGTCACCCCCCCCTCACGACCGAGCGACCCGCCCACCCCGGACATGGACTCGACGGCCTCGATCAGGCGATCGTCGTCGTAGACGATCTCCATGGCCCGCCCGCCGAGCACGTAGGAGGGTCGTACCAGCACCGGGTAGCCGATGCCGGCCGCAACCGCGACCGCTCCGGCGGCGGTGGTGGCGGTGCCCCCGGGAGGTTGTGGGATCCCGAGCCGGCCGCAGAGGCCGTTCCAGCGCTCGCGGTCCTCGGCGAGGTCGATCGAGGCCGGCGACGTGCCGAGCACCAGATCGTGGGGGACGGTCGCCGCGAGCTTCAACGGGGTCTGCCCGCCGAGGCTCACGATGATCCCGACCAGCCGCCCGCCGTCGCGCGACGCCGCCTGCTCTGCCTCGATGACGTTGGCAAGGTCCTCGGGGGTCAGGGGTTCGAAGTAGAGACGGTCCGAGGTGTCGTAGTCGGTCGAGACGGTCTCGGGGTTGCAGTTCACCATGATCGTCTCGAAGCCGGCGCGGCGCAGGGCCTGGGAGGCGTGGACGCAGCAGTAGTCGAACTCGATCCCCTGGCCGATCCGGTTCGGTCCGGAGCCGAGGATGATCACCCGGGGACGGTCCGAGGGCTCGACCTCGTCCTCCTCCTCGGTCGTCGAGTAGTGGTACGGGGTATGGGCCTCGAATTCGGCGCCGCAGGTATCCACCGTCTTGAAGGTCACACTTGCGCCTCCGAGCACCCTGGCCCGGCGGATCTCCGCCTCGGTCACCCCGCCGCCGAAAAGGTGGGCCAGCTGCGCGTCGGAGAACCCGAGTCGCTTGAACCGTCGCCACGCCCGCCGGTCGAGGTCCGCGACGGTCACCCCGAGGGTGACCTGGAGGTCGAGGGCCATCCGTGCGTCGGCGATGCGGGCGATCTCGGAGAGGAACCAGGGATCGATGCCGGTCGCTGCGGCCAGCCGGCCGACCGGTATCCCGCGGCGCAGCAGCGCCTCGAGCTGGAAGAGCCGTTCGGGGGTGGCGGTGGCCACCCGCTCCAGGAGCACATCGGTCGACTCGCCGTCGAGCCCCGCCTCGGCGGGATCGGCGTTCAGCCCCGAGCGGCCCTGCTCGAGAGAACGCACCGCCTTCTGCAGCGACTCCGGGAAGGTCCGTCCGATGCCCATGACCTCGCCGACCGACTGCATGCGGGTGCCGAGCACGTCGGTCGCGCCCGGCAGCTTCTCGAAGGCCCACCTCGGGATCTTGGTCACCACGTAGTCGATGGTGGGTTCGAAGGAGGCCGGAGTGGCTCCGGTGATGTCGTTGGTGATCTCGTCCAGCCGGTAGCCGACGGCCAGTCGCGCGGCGATCTTGGCGATCGGGAACCCGGTCGCCTTCGAGGCGAGAGCCGAAGACCGCGACACCCGCGGGTTCATCTCGATGACCAGTTGCCGACCGTCACGGGGATCGACCGCGAACTGCACGTTGGAGCCTCCGGTCTCGACGCCGACCCGCCGGATGCAGGCAAACGCGGCGTCCCGCATCTCCTGGTACTCGACGTCGGTCAGGGTCTGGGCCGGGGCCACGGTGATCGAGTCGCCTGTGTGCACACCCATCGGGTCGACGTTCTCGATCGAGCAGATGACCACGCAGTTGTCGGCCTGGTCGCGCATGACCTCGAGCTCGAACTCCTTCTGCCCGGCGACCGAGCGCTCGACCAGCACCTCGCTGATCGGCGAGGCGTCGAGCCCCTCGGCAGCAAGGCGGAGCAGATGGTCGGCATCGGTGGCGAGACCGGTGCCGGCGCCGCCGAGGATGTAGCTCGGACGCACCATGATCGGGTAGCCGATCGACTCGGCGACCGAGAGCGCCTCCTCCAACGAGTGGGCGAAGCCCGACGCCGGGACCGAGAGACCGATCTCCTGCATGGCCGCCTTGAACCGCTCCCGATCCTCTGCGGTTGCGATCGCCTCGGGGTTGGCCCCGATCACCTCCACCCCGTGGGCGGCGAGCACCCCCCGATCGGAGAGGGCCATGGTCAGGTTGAGGGCGGTCTGGCCTCCGAGCGTGGCGAGCAGGCCGTCAGGTCGCTCACGCTCGATGATCGCCGCAAGTACGTCGGGATCGAGTGGTTCGATGTAGGTCCGGTCGGCCACGTCCGGGTCGGTCATGATCGTGGCCGGGTTGGAGTTGGCCAGGACGACCCTGAAGCCCTCCTCCCTGAGGACCCTGCAGGCCTGGGTGCCCGAGTAGTCGAACTCGCAGGCCTGGCCGATGACGATGGGACCGGAGCCGATGACCAGGATCGACTCGAGGTCGTCGCGACGCGGCATCAGGCGTCCCGGCCCTTCGCACCGCCGGTGTCGTCCATGAGCATCCGGAACTCGTCGAAGAGGTACCGGGCGTCGTGGGGCCCGGGGCCGGCCTCGGGGTGGTACTGCACGCCGAAGGCGGGCGTCTCGGTGCTGCGGAGCCCCTCGACCACACCGTCGTTGAGGTTGACATGGGTGACCTCGGCGGCACCGAGCGAGCCGGCGTCGACCGCGTAGTTGTGGTTCTGCGAGGTGATCTCGACCCGGCCGGTGTCGTTTCGCCGGACCGGGTGGTTCCCGCCGTGATGACCGAAGGGGAGCTTGTAGGTGGTGGCCCCGAGCGCGCTGGCCAGGAGCTGGTGGCCGAGGCAGATCCCGAACACCGGGACCCTTCCCGGGGTCACCAGACGGCGGATCTGGTCGATCACCCCGGGCAGGGCGGCCGGGTCCCCCGGGCCGTTGGAGAGGAAGACCCCGTCCGGCTCGAGGTCGAAGACCGCGTCGGCCGGGGTCGAGGCGGGTACGACGATGACCGTGGCGAGCGCTCGAGCTGGCGGAGCATTGCCTCCTTGACCCCGAAGTCGTAGGCCACCACCCGGTAGGGTCCACTCCCCCGGGTCACGATCGCCGACGTGGTGACCGTCGTCACCAGGTCCCGGCCGTCGGTCGGTCGGCGCGGCGCGCGCCGCGCCGGCCAGGTCGGCCTCGCCGGCGGTGCCGAACGCGCACGGCAGCGAGCCGTGCAGTCGCGCAGGTGCCGGGTGAGCCGGCGTGTGTCGACCCCGGTGATGCCCGGCACACTGGTGCCGGTCGAGGAAGGCCTCGAGCGTGCCGGTCGACCGCCAGCTGAGCTCGGGGCGTCGGCCAGGTCGCGCACGACGACCCCGCGGCAGTGGGGCCGCGGTGCCTCGTCGTCGGTCGGGTTGACCCCGTAGTTGCCGATGTGGGGGTAGGTGAAGGCGATGATCTGACCCGCGTACGAGGGGTCGGTGATCACCTCCTGGTAGCCGGAGAGCACGGTGTTGAACACCGCCTCGCCGGTGGACACCCCGTCTCCGGGCGACGGCGACCGAAGGCCTCGCCCTCGAAGACCGCCCCGTCGGCCAGGACCAGGAGGGCCTCCGGTCCTGCGTGACGGTGCCGGTTCCGGGAGCTCATCGGCTGCGCCTCGGCGTCGACCACCACCGGCTCGCCGGCGAGCACGGTGTGGCGGACCCGGCCGGTCAGGGTGCGGCCGGCATACGGGGTGTTGCGGCTCCGGCTGGCCAGGGCGGTCGGGTCGACCGTCCAGGTGGCTCCGGGATCGATCACGCACAGGTTGGCCGCTGCCCCCGGCGCGACCGGTCCGCCCTGGTCGCCTCCGTGGGCGGGTCGAGGCCGGCGATGGCGGCGGGCTGCCAACTGAGCAGAGCCAGGATCCTGCGCCAGCGGGAGGTCGAGCTCGGTGACCGCCAGCGCCAGGGCGGTCTGCAGGCCGAGCATGCCCGGGTGGCGCCTGGTCGAAGGGGAGGTCCTTCAGCTCCGGGGCGTGCGGGGCGTGGTCGGTGGCGATGGCGTCGATGCCGTCCCGTCGGCCAGCGCCGGCCTTGACCGCCGTCGACGTCGTGCGGCGGGCGCAGCGGCGGGTTGACCTTGAAGACCGGGTCGTAGCCGGCGGTGCACCCGTCGGTGAGGGTGAAATGGTGGGGGGCCGACCTCGGCGGTGACCGGGACGCCCGTCGGCCCGGGCCCGGCGGACCAGGTCGATCGAGCCGGCCGTCGACAGGTGGAGGAAGTGGACCCGGCCGCCGGTCGCCCGGGACGAGGGCGATGTCGCGGGCCACCATCACCTCCTCGGCCTCGGCCGGCATGCCCGGGAGCCCGAGCCGGCTCGACCAGGCCCCTCGTGCATGGTGCCGCCGGCGGCCAGGCTGCGGTCCTCGCAGTGCTGGCCGAGGGTCACCCCGAGCCCGGTGGCGTACTGCAGCGCCCGGCGCATCAGTCCCGCCGACTGCACCCCGTCGCCGTCGTCGGTGAACAGGCGCACCCCGAGGGCGGCCAGCTCGGCCATCGGGGCGAGGCGCTCACCGGCCCGGCCGACGGTGATGGCGCCGGCCACCGCCACCTCGGGCCATGGCCCCCTCGGCCAGGGCGAAGACATTGCGGACCGACTCGGCCGAGTCGAGCGGCGGGTCGGTGTTGGGCATGGCCACCACCGCGGTGAACCCGCCGAGGGCGGCCGCCCGGGTGCCCGACTCGATGGTCTCGGCCTCCTCGCGCCCGGGCTCGCGCAGGTGGGTGTGGAGGTCGACCAGGCCGGGCGCCACGACGCAGTCCTCCGGCGTCGAGGCACGGTGGCGCCCCGGCGTGGCTCGAGCCCCGCCGCCACCTCGACGACCCGGTCCGTCGACGACCCGGACGTCGGCCCGGCGCTCGCCGGTCGCGTCGACGACCGTACCGCCGCGCAGCACGAGCTCGCGGCTCCGCGGCACGGATCGCTCAGCCATGCAGCCGGCCTCCCGCGGAGCCCTGGCCGAGGAGCAGGAAGAGGACGGCCATGCGGACCGCCACCCCGTTGCCCACCTGGTCGGTGATGCGGGCGGAGGGCAGCTCCGCCACCTCGGAGGCGATCTCCACCCCGCGGACCATCGGACCGGGGTGGAGGATGATCGCGTCGGGCGGGAGGAGGAGCGGCCCGCCGTGCGGTCAGCGCGTACCCGGCGGTGTACTCGCGCATGGTCGGCACGTAGGCCCCGCTCCCCCGCTCGGCCTGGAGGCGCAGCAGGGAGATCACGTCGGTGTCGGCCAGCACGCGTCGAGGTCGTGGCGGACCGCGGCGACCGGCCACCCGTCGAGGGAGGGGGGCAGCAGGGTGGCCGGCGCCACCAGGGTGACTTCGGCACCGAGGGCCGCATAGGCGGTGATCTGGGAGCGGGCCACCCGGCTGTGGCGGATGTCGCCGACGATGGTCACCCGCAGACCGTCGAAGCGCGTCGAGTGCCCTCGTCGCCGCCGCCGAGCGACTGCCGCACGGTGATAGAGGTCGAGCAGGGCCTGGGTGGGGTGCTGGTGCCAGCCGTCGCCGGCGTTGATCACCGCGCAGTGGTCGACCCAGCCGGCCACCCGGGCGGGCACACCCGAGGAGCCGTGGCGGATGATCACCGCGTCCATGCCGATGGCCTGGATGGTCTCGATCGTGTCGCGCAGCGACTCGCCCTTCTTGACCGACGAGGAGCCGGCGGCGAAGGAGAGCACGTCGGCGGACATCCGCTTGGCCGCCGTCTCGAAGGACATCCTGGTCCGGGTCGAGTCCTCGAAGAAGAGGGTGGCCACTGTCCGGCCGCGGAGGGCGGGGACCTTGGGGTTGGCCCGCCGGCCGACCTCGGCCATCGAATCGGCGACCCGGAGCACCTCGCCGATCGCGTCGGCGTCGAGATCGTCCATGCTGAGCAGGTGGGCCGGGAAGGGGGTCACCGGTTGACCAGCTCCCCGATCGACACGCCCTCGTCGGAGACGTCGACCATCTCGTCGCGGCTGGTGGGCAGGTTCTTGCCCACGTAGTCGGGGCGGATGGGGAGCTCGCGGTGGCCACGGTCGACCATGACCGCCAGCTCGACGACCTGGGCCCGTCCGTACTCGCCCAGGGCGTTGAGCGCGGCCCGGATGGTGCGACCGGTGAACAGCACGTCGTCGACGAGCACCACCGTCGTCCCGGTCAGGTCGACGCTGATGTCGGTGGTCGCTTCGGGCAGCACGGGACGGAGGCCGATGTCGTCACGGTAGAAGGCGACGTCGAGGGTTCCCACCGGGACGGACGCACCCTCGATCCCGGAGAGGGTCTCGGCCAACCGTCGGGCGATGCCGACCCCGCCGGTCTGGAGGCCGATCAGGACGACGTCGTGGAGGCCCCGGTTGCGCTCGGCGATCTCGTGGGCCATCCGGGTGACCGCGCGGCGCACATCGTCAGCGGACATGACCTGGACCCGGGGAACGAACACAGCACCCCGCGGACGGGTATGACTGCGCTCTCGTTCGGCCACTGATCCTCCTGTCCGTACGGGCCTCACGGGACCCGCTTCACGGTCAGACCCCGATCATACCGGCTCGACCCTCGCGCCGGCCGATCCCGCCCGACGCTGGCGGTTCCTCACTCGGCGTGGGAGGTCGACCGGGACCGGCTGCACCGCGCGCCACCGCAGGGCCGCGCACCAGGAGCAGCGCCGGGACGAGGGCCACCACGGTCATCGCCATGACCCACCAGAAGGTGGCACCGAACGCGGCGGCGAGCGGCTGGACCACCCGGGCCAGCACCAGCGGGGAAGCGGTCGACGCCGCGGAGAGGCCGCCGGCGAGCGCGTGGACACGTGTGGCGATCTGGTGGTCGAGCACCACCGCGACCAGGGCGGTGCCGATCGACCCGCCCACCCGTTGGACGATGTTGACCGCGGTCGACGCCCGGGGTACCTGGATCACGGGAGAGCGTCTGGTAGGCGGCCGAGATGGCCGGCATCATCACGAAACCGAAACCGATCCCGCGCACGAACAGGGAGACGGCCAGCAGGGGGAAGCTGGTGTGGGCCCCGAGCTGGGTGTACGCGACCGTCCCCGCGCACGCCACGAGCAGTCCGCCCGGCACGACCCGTCCTGCGCCGAACCTGTCGGTCAATGAGCCGGCCAGGGGCATCACCATCGCCGCACCGATCCCCTGGGGAGCCATGAGCAGCCCGGCGCTGAGGGCACTCTGCCCGCGGACCACCTGGTAATAGAGCGGGAGCAGCAGCATGCCGCCGAAGAGTGCGGCACCGAACCAGAAGGTGGTCGCGGCGGCCGCGGCGAAGCTGCCGATCGCGGAAGAGGATCACCTCGATCAGCGGGGTGATCTTGGTCTTGAGCGCGTGGACGACGAATGCGGCGATGAGGGCGACCCCGCCCGCGGCCGGCACCCACACGCTGGCAGCCGAGCCCTGGCCGGCCTGGGAGAGCCCGTAGACGACGAGGCCGAGCCCGGGCGAGAGCAGGCAGAGGCCGCGCACGTCGAGCCGGCTGGCCCGGTTGGTCGGCTCGTGCCGGGGGAGGATGCGGAGGGCCAGGGCGATCGCCACGATGCCGATCGGGAGGTTGACGTAGAAGATCCACCGCCACGAGACGCTGTCCAGGATGAGCCCGCCGATGACCGGCCCGAGGATGGGGCCGAGGAGCATGGGCACCCCGAGGAGGCTCATCACCCGGCCCATGCGCTGGGGACCGGCCGCGGTGGCCATGATCGACTGCCCGATCGGCATGATCATGCCGCCGCCGATCCCCTGGAGGATCCGGAAGACGATCAGGCTCTGGATCGACCACGACGCGCCGGAGAGCGCCGACCCGAGGAGGAAGAGCCCGAGGGAGGTGATCCACATGGTCCTCGCGCCGAAGCGCTCGACCGCCCAGCCGGTGAGTGGGATGGTCATGGCGAGGGCCAGCAGGTAGCCGGTGGACACCCACTGGACCGTCGACAGCGGTGCCCGGAAGTCGCGGGCCAAGGTTGCGATGGCGACGTTGACGATGGTCGTGTCGAGGATCGACATGATGCTGCCGATCACCACCACCAACGCGAGGCGCTTGAGCTGGGGATCGAAGCCGGCCAGGCCGCCGCGTCCCACCGGAGCTCTGGGCGTGTCGGGCATCGATCCCGCGATGTCGCTCGAAGTCATCGCCGTCCTCGGGGGGCCTGGGCGCCGTTCACCGGGGTGGACGCCCGGGCGCGGCGGCTGCCGACGATGTTATGGGGAGGCGTGCCGGGGCCGCGCTGACCGGGGAATGCTCGTCGACAGCAGCCACCGCCGTGTGGCAGGGCGATCCGGCAGGGCGTGCGGCGGCTCAGCCCCGGGTCCGGGTGGCCACCGTCGCCAGCACCCCGTTGACGAACCGGCCCGAGTCGTCGGTCGAGTAGGCCGAGGCCAGCTCGACCGCCTCGTCCAGGATCACCGCGGTCGGGACACCGTCGCAGGCCAGGAGCTCCGCCGTCGCCAGGCGGAGCACGGTGCGGTCGACCACGGCCATCCGGGCGAGGTCCCAGCCGATGGCCGCAGCGCCCACCAGGGCGTCGATCTCCTCGGTCCGCTCCCCGACTGCGTCGAGCAGGGTGACCACGTAGTCGTCGGGCCGCATCGGCAGGGCCGCGAGCACCTCGGCGGGGGACGCCCCCTTGAGGTCGGCCTCGTAGAGCAGGGCGAGGGCCCGTTCGCGGGCCTGGTGGCGGGGTGCGGGGTCCATGGGCGGTGCGGTCGGCTCGGTCGGCGGCGGGAGACGGCAGCCCGTCCGCGAGGACGGCTCAGGCCCGGGTCAGGTACTCGCCCGACCGGGTGTCGACTTTGACCTTCTCGCCCGGATTGACGAACAAGGGGACCTGGATGACCAGCCCGGTCTGCAGGGTCGCCGGCTTGCGGGCACCCGAGACCCGGTCACCCTGGAGGCCCGGCTCTGTCTCGGCGACCGTTAGCTCGACAGCTGCAGGCAGATCGACACCGACGATCTCCGAGCCGAAGAACTGCAGCACGGCGTCGTCCCCCTCCTTGAGGTAGCTCGGAGCGTCGCCGAGCTGCCCGGTGTCCACCTGGAGCTGCTCGTAGGAGCTGGTGTCCATGAACACATACTCCGAGCCGTCCCGGTAGAGGAACTGCATCTCGCGCTTGTCGATGATGGCCTGCTCGAGCTTCTCGTCGGCCCGGTAGGTGCGCTCGATGACCGCACCGGTCCGCTGGTTCTTGAGCTTGGTGCGCACGAACGCGCCGCCCTTTCCGGGCTTGACGTGCTGGAACTCGACGACGTTGAAGAGTCCCTCCGGCAGGTCCAGGGTCATCCCGTTGCGGAGATCATTGGTCGAGACGGACATCAGAGGGCGACTTCCTTCGGGAACCGGGTGAGCGAGCGGCTGCCGTCCGAGGTGACAACCAGCATGTCCTCGATCCGGACCCCGCCCACGGCGGGGATGTACACGCCGGGCTCCACGGTGACCACGGTGCCGGGCGTGAGGATAGCAGTCGAACCCGGGCCGACCGGGGGGCCCTCGTGGATGTCGAGCCCGACACCGTGGCCGGTCCCGTGCTCGAAACGCTCGGCCCAGCCCGCGTCGGCGACGACCTGGCGGGAGGCCAGGTCGACATCGCCGGCGGCCACGCCGGGCTCAACCGCGTCGACCCCGGCCCGCTGGGAGGCGGACACCACGTCGAAGATCCGGGCCAGCTCTCCGCTGGGTGGGGTCCCCACACAGAAAGTGCGGGTCATGTCCGACCGATACCCGTCGAAGACCGCTCCGAAGTCGACGACGACGGGATCTCCGGATCGGATCTCGCGAGCTCCCGGACGGGCGTGCGGTTTGGCCGAATTCTCGCCCGAGGCGACGATGGTCTCGAATGCCCGGTCCTCGGCCCCCCGCTCGCGCATGGCATGGTCGAGTGCGGTGGCGAAGGCCGCCTCGGTGAGGCCGGACCGAGCGCTGCGACCGGACCCGCCGACCGCGGCCAGTTGGGGCAACACCGAGGCGAGGGCAGCATCGGCGATGTCCGCGGCCCGCGCCATCCGCGCCAGCTCGGCGTCGTCCTTGACGGTGCGGAGCCCCTCGACCAGCCCGCGGGTCGGGCAGAGCTCGGCACCGGTGAAGACGCTCTCCCAGGTCCGCACCGCCGCCCACGTCACGTGCTCGGCCTCGAGACCGAGCCGCTCGGATCCGGCAGCGGCCAACGCCAACGCGTCACGTTGGTCGGCCACACCGCCCACGTGCACCTCGACCAGGTCCGCGACGCCGGCTGAGCCCAGCTGCTCTCGGGACTGCGACCGGTACCGCCCGTCGGTGACCAGCATCGCGCGCTCCCCGGTCACCAGCAGCAGGCCCGCCGAGCCCGAGAACCCGGTGAGCCAGCGCAGGTTGGCCGGGGCGGTCACCAGCAGGGCGTCGACCGGACCGTCTGCATCGCCTGCGGTTGCGAACAGGGACCGGACTCGGTCGAGGCGACCCGCCACCCGCAGGGGGGGGATCGACTCCACACCGGGGACGACGTTGCCCGAGGGCATCAGGCGCGCGCCGAGAGGATCCGGGCCGCCGCCTCGACGGCCAACGGGTAGCCGAGACCCCCGAACCCGGCGATGCAGCCGTCGGCCACCGGTGCGATCGTCGACGTGTGGCGGAAGGGCTCCCGGGCGGCCGGATTGGAGAGGTGGAGCTCGATCACCACCCCGTCGAAGGCAGCCAGCGCATCGTGCAGCGACCACGAGCTGTGGGTGAGGGCCCCTGCGTTGACGATGACCGCCACGAACGACCACGCGCGCCCTGGACGGCGCCGACCAGATCGCCCTCGTGATTGGACTGGACGTGCTCGAGCTCGTAGCCGTGATCCTCTGCCGCGGCACGCGCTGCGGCGACGTGCTCGTCGAGTGTCGCTGTGCCGTAGATGTCGGGCTCGCGGTCGCCCAACAGGTTGAGGTTCGGCCCGGAGAGGAGCAGCAGGCGTCCGCGTGCGCTCACCCCGGAGCGCCCGTCTCCCGATGCTCCATCTCCGCAAGGGTAGCGACCACCTGGTCCTGGCGGACGCCACGGACGACCTCGACCCCCCGGGGCCCGTCCAGCACGAAGGTGAGGTCGCCCCGCGACTTCTTGTCCCGGAGCATGAAGGTGAGCAATTGCTCCGCGCTCGCACCGATCGGCAGGGCCGAGGACAGATCGAAGGCGGAGACCACCCGGCGGTGGCGATCCACCGCGGCGTCGTCGATCCGGTCCAGCCGCCGGGCGAGCAGGGCCGCGAAGACCAGCCCGACCGCCACCGCCTCCCCATGGGCGGGACCGGCTCCGTCGGGCCCGCCGAAGGAGGCCGCCTCGAGGGCGTGGGCCAGGGTGTGTCCGTAGTTGAGCAGCATCCGGCGGTCTCCCTCGCGCTCGTCCGCGGCAACCACCTCGGCCTTCACCGCAACGCAGCGAGCGACCTGCTCCTCGAGGGAAAGGTCGGCCGTCGGGGGTCCGCCGAAGGGCCGTCCCGATGCCGAGCAGGGCGTACTTGGCGACCTCCCCGCGGCCGGATGCCCACTCCCTTGGCGGGAGACTGGCGAGGAGGCCTGTGTCGCAGAGGACCGCCCTCGGCTGCCAGAAGGCGCCGACCAGGTTCTTGCCCTCGGGGAGATTGACCCCGGTCTTGCCGCCGATTGCCGCGTCGACCTGCGCGAGGAGCGACGTTGCGACGTTGACGTACGCGGTGCCCCGGTGGAACGAGGCCGCTGCGAAACCGGCGACGTCGGTGACCACGCCACCGCCCACCGCCACCACCACGTCGGCCCGGCTCAGACCGGACAGGGCGAAACCGCGGCAGAGATCCTCGACCACGGCCATCGACTTGGCCGCCTCGCCATCGGGCACGGTGAACACCTGGGCCGGGAGTCCGGGGTCGACCTCGACCCCGATCCCCTCCTGGGTGACCACGGCCGCACGCCGGGCCGTGGGGACCGCAGTGGCAACCACCCGGGCCAGCTCGTGACTCACCCCCTCGCCCACCAGCACGTCGTAACGGCGCTCGCCGAGCTCGACCGGGACGACCCGCATCAGAACGTCCACCCGCCGGAGCGGGTCGCGGCCAGGACGCGCTCGACCACCTCGCCGGCAGCCAGGTCGTCGACGTCGACCACCGCGTCGGCCACCTCCGCGTAGAAGGGCCGGCGAACGGCGTCGAGCGCCGCGAGGGCGCTGGCCGGGTCCGCGCCGAGCAGTGGCCGCCCCTCGCCGTCCCCGACCCGGCCGGCGAGGGTGGACGGCCGGGCCCGGAGCCACACCACCGGGCCGGATCGCCTGAGCAACCGCCGATTCTCCTCGGAGAGGACCGTGCCGCCGGCGGCGGACACCACGACCGGATCGCTCCGGGACAGGGCTTCGGCCAGCACCCGGGACTCCTCGGCCCGGAAGGCCGCCTCTCCCTGCGCCGCGAAGAGCTCGGGGACGGTGGAGCCGGTGGCGGCCTCCACCTCGGCGTCGGAGTCGAGGTACGACCACCCCAGTCGGTCCGCGAGCTGCCGCCCGACGGTGGTCTTGCCCGCCCCCATCATCCCGACCAGGACCACGTGGTCAGCCATCGACAGCGGCCGCACCAGCCGCTGACGGGGTCGCTCCGAGCGTCGCCAGGTAGCCGTCCCGGTTGCGGCGGAACTCCGCGACCGAGTCACCGCCGAACTTGCGCAGGGCCTCCGAAGCCAGCACCAGCGCGACCATCGTCTCCGCCACGACGCCCATGGCCGGCACCGCCGTCACATCGGTGCGCTCCTTGAACGAGACCGTCGACTCGCCGGTCACCACGTCCACCGTGCCGAGGACCGGCCGGTTGAGCGTGGCGAGCGGCTTCATTGCCACCCGGACCACCACCGGGGACCCCGTGGTCATCCCCCCCTCCACGCCGCCGGCGTGGCGGGTGTCGCGGACGTAGCCTCCCCCGAGCAGGGCGGCCGATCCCTCGAGCGGGCCCTCCTCGGGGCGGGCCAGCCGGATGGCGTCGTGGGCCTCGGAGCCGCGGAGACCGGCCAGCTCCGACCCGTCACCGATCTCGACCGCCTTGACCGCCTGGATGCTCATGAGTGCCTGGGCCAGCAGCCCGTCGATCCGACGGTCCCAATGGACGTGGCTGCCGAGCCCGACCGGGACGCCGTCCGCGACGACCTCGACCACACCACCCAAGGAGTCGCCCGCCTTCGCTGCCGCCTTGACCGCGGAGACCATGCGCTCCGCGGCCTCGGCGTCGGCACAGCGCACCTCGGACTCGTCGATCCGGATCAGGTCCTCCATGCGGGGCAGTGCCCCGGGAGCGGCCCGCTCGGGTCCGAGCTGGACGACGTGGCTCAACACGTCGATCCCGATCTGACCCAGCAACAGCCTGGCAACCGTCCCGGCGGCCACCCGTGCCGCGGTCTCGCGGGCCGAGGCCCGTTCGAGCACGTCACGGGCGTCGGCGAGCCCGTACTTGAGCATCCCGGAGAGATCGGCGTGCCCGGGCCGGGGTTGGGTGAGCACCCGGGAGGGAAGGCCGGGGGCCGGCGACATCTCCTCCTCCCACTTGGGCCACTCGGTGTTGGCGATCTCGATGGCGACCGGTGCGCCGAGAGTCCGGCCGTGCCGGATGCCCCCGAGCAGGCTCACCTCGTCGCGCTCGAAACGCATCCGCGGGCCCCTGCCGAACCCCAGCCGGCGCCGGCCCAGTCCCCGCTGGATGTCCTCCTCGGTCACCAACAGACCTGCCGGCACCCCTTCGAGGATGACCACCAGGGCGCGTCCGTGGGACTCCCCGGCGGTCAGGAATCGCAGCATCCGAGCAAATCTACTCGGGGTGGGCGGAATCCCCGCAGGGCCGCGCGTCCTGGATCCCTGGCCCGGCGCGGGCGTCAGGTGCCGGCATGGAAGATGTCCTGGGCCAGCGGACCGCCCCAGAGCACCGCGATCACCGCCCCCGCTGCGAGCGAGGGCGCGAACGGAATGTGCGTCCTGCGCCCGGACGGGCCGCCTGCAACCATCGCCAGGCCGAAGACCATCCCGAGCAGGAAGCCGGCGAGGAAGGCCACGTAGGCGTGCAGGAGGCTCAGGTACCCGACCGTGATGCCGATGGCACCGGCGAGCCGCACGTCGCCGAAGCCCATCCCCTTCGGGACCAGGAACCAGATGGTGAAGAACAGGCCGAAGGCGACCGCGCCGGCAACGGCGCTGCCCACCAGGTGGTCCCAGGTCCCGTCGGCGGCCGAGACCACGACGAGCAGCGGAATGACGATCAGGAGGCCCCCGTAGACGAGGTGCCTCGGCACCAACCGGTGCGAGAGGTCGGTGACCGAGACCGTGACCAGCATGGCGAAGAACGCGCAGAAGGGGACGAGAAGGAGATGGGGGCCGAAATGGCCCGCGGCCGCACCCCACAGCACCGCGGTGAGGAGCGCCGCTCCCAGGGTGCGGGTCGGGGACCTCCCCTCGGGCAGCAGGTGCCGCGGGGGATCGGCGGGGTTCGGAGAGGCACGGGCAACCGGCTCGTCGGTCGCGGGGGCGGTGGTGAGCGGCCCGCTCGCCGCCTCGGCCGGAGCAGTCCGTCGCGGCTCGTCGTCCCCGGAGAGACGGCTGGCCCGCTCGGCGCGGCGACGCTCCTCGGCCGACCGGCTCCGATCGGCCAGGCGCTGCCCCACCGGATCGAGCACTGCACCGACCACCGCGCCGGCGAGCGCGGTAGCGGCGACGAGAGTCGTGTCCACAGACGGCAACGTACTGGACGGGCTGCGCGAAATCGGGTACCGCCGGCCGGCTCAGCCGCCGGCGGGCGGGCTCAGCTGTGGGCCGGCTCGTAGTACGGGTTGGTCCCGTCCGCGTGGTCGGTCACGTCGATGATGTGTGCGATCTCGGGGATGGATTCGCGGAGGATGACCTCGATGCCCTGGGAGAGCGTCGCCTTGGCCATCCCGCACCCCTGGCACCCGCCGCTGAGGCGCAGGTAGACCGAGGCGTCCTCCACGGCCACCAGATCGGCCCGGCCACCGTGGGCGGCGATGCTGGGATTGACCTGCTCCTCGAGGACCGAGTGCACCCGCTGGGCGAGCGGGTCGGAGAGGTCGACCTCGGGCAGCGAGGCCATGCCTTGGAAGGTCGGGAGGGGCGGGGTGTTCGGGTTGACGATGACCAGGCCGCTCTCCCCGGCGGCGTCGGTCACGCAGTCGAGCGTGGACCCCTGAAGCCGCCCGACGCTCGCCGCAGGCACGACCACCGGGATCTCGTCACCGCGCTGGACGGCGTCACCCTCTGCCGCGTCGGCCAGCGCCTCGAAGTACATGTCGTAGGTGTACGCGCCGTCGTTCTCCCCGCTGACCTCGAGCCAGAGCGCGAGGGTGTCCGCCTCGCTCTCGTTGGCCAGGACCTCGAGCACGGTGGCCCGCGCCTCGGAGGTGATGGTCAGGACGGGCGCCAGGTCGTCACGATCGTCGCTCATGCCTGTCATCATACGGGCATGCCGTCCACCAACAAGCACGTGCCGGACGAAGCCCACGAGTGGGTCAGCTTCGACGACCCCGACGAGGAGCGGACCTGGCTCTTCGACGTCACCTTCCTCGCCAGCCGGTGGACCTGCATCTTCGGCCACGGGTGTCAGGGGGTGCTCACCGGGCCCGCCCCGGAGCTCGTCCAGGGCTGCTGCTCCTACGGCGCCCACTTCACCGGGAAGAAGGACGCGCGCAACGTCGAGAAGGCTGCCGAGCGCCTCAGCGCCGACCTCTGGCAGTTCCATGCAAAGGGACAGCGGGGCGTGGTGAAGAAGCTGCCGGACGGGGACCTGGGCACCCGACTCGTGGACGGGGCGTGCATCTTCCTCAACCGTCCGGGGTTCAAGGCCGGCGCGGGCTGCGCCCTGCACCTTGCGGCCGAGGCGGAGGGTCGCAGCCACGTCGAACTCAAGCCCGAGGTCTGCTGGCAGCTACCTCTCCGACGTGAGGACGAGACGTCCCCCGACGGCCGGGTCACCTCGGTCGTCCGCCAGTGGGACCGGCGCCACTGGGGCGAGGGGGGCGACGAGTTCCACTGGTGGTGCACCGAGGATCCGGCGGCATTCACCGGGGCCGAGCCCGTCTACCGCGCCATGCGCACCGAGCTCGAGACCATGGCCGGGCGGAGGATCTACAAGCGGCTCGCCGCTTATCTCGACGACCGCACCGGCCCGGCGGCGCGTGTCACCCTGCTCCCGCATCCCACCGTGCGGCGCTGACGGAGGTGAGCTACTCGGCGAGCGGGTCGTCGTCGACCGACGACGGGGGGCGCGCCGACGTTCCGAGGATGTCGTCGTAGTCGTCCTCGGTTGCCAGGCACCATGACGCGTGCTTGTCATCAGGCTCCGCTCCGCACTCCGGGCAGCTCCTGCTTGCCGTGGCGACCGACCGCTTCAGGCTTCGCGCTTCCTCGAAGCGGCGATGGCGTCCCTTCTTCAACGGAAACAACTCCTTACCCCGCCTGGGGTGGCCTGTGACCCGTGCCTCGGTGCACCGGGCACCACCGCTCACAATCGCACCAGTGTAGTGCGGGGGCCGCCCGGTCGCGACCGCGGCGACCGGTCCCGGGGGGCGGACCGCTACAGTCGCTCCGTGGCCGACGAGTTCGATCCTGCGGACATGGTCCAGCGCTTCCGGACCCGCGCCGAGGCGGTCAGGACCAGGGGCCTCCCGCCGGTCGAGGGTCCCGAACGGCAGCGCTTCAAGGAGCAGGCCCAGCTCGACTTCATGGACTTCGCCATGCTCGGCGACGCCGAGACGTCGATCGAGGACGGCATCCTCATCTTCCGGATCGACCTGCGGCCGGGAGGCGATCCGGACCGCAGCTGACCGGGCGGACGAACGACGGCCGCGGTTCGACTGCCGTCGTTCAACCGCCGTAGTTCATGCGGGTGTCCCCCATCCCGAGGATTCGTGCGGCATCCCCCTCGTCCGGGTCCCCCTCCCCCGGAGCGGTGACCGACCCGCCGACGTCGACCACTTCCCCCACCACGAGCACGTGGCTCGCCCCTCGGCCACCGGCCCCGCCGGCGCAGACCTCGCGCACCTCGCAGACCAACCATGCGAGCACGGCGACCAGACACGGAAGTCCGTCGGCCACCTCGTGCACCGGCTCGCCCTGCAGCGAGACGACCGCCCCGGTGTCGTCGAGCTCGACATCGCGGACAGGCTTCACGAAGCGACGGACGAGAGACCGATCGCGCGCCGCGATGAGGTTGACCGAGAAGGAGCCGCTCTCCTCCACGAGGGAGCGGGTGACCGACCCGGACTCGAGGGCCAGTGCCACCAGCTTGGGCGCGGTCGCCACCTGCATCACCCAGTTGGCAGTCATCAGATTGCGCCGGGCACCGCTCCGGCTGCCCACGACGAACAACCCGGTCGGCATCGCCCAGAGCACCCGTCGCCGCAGCCGGTCGTACTCCGCGGGGTCGCGTCCGGGTGGGACCGGGCCGATCGGGTCGGTGCCGGTCATGCGGACCGCCGGTGATCGGTCGGGAGGCGCCGCCCCGGGTCTCTGGGTCCGATCGGCATCAAGACCCTCCGAACGGATCTTCGGATCCGCTCTGGGGTGCGGTGGTGTCGGTCGTCGGGGTGTGCCCGGTCACCGCGGTGATCCGCTCGACCGCCGCCTCGAGCAACGGCACCAGCCGGGCTCGTTCCGAGGCGGAGCGCCGAAGCAGTCGGGCGTCACCGCCGGCACCCTGATAGCAGTCGTCGCCTGCCGCAGCTGCGTCTTCGAACGCGGTGTTCAGGGCATCGGTCAGCGTGTTGTCGGGCGTCGGTAGATTGCCGATCGCCGTCTCGGCGTCGTTGGTCAGGAGGGCGCAGACGCTCCGTATGGACGCCGGCGGGTCGTGGTGGACGAGGGCCTGGTCGACGTTGCGGCTGTCGACTTCCACGGTGCCGATTGCGGCGCCGCCGCCGGCGCCCTGCACCCAGGTCATGACCCGGGCAGCCGGGGTGCCCGACTGCTCCTGGCCGGCACACCCGGCGAGGAGCAGCATGGCGAGGAGCACTGCAGCGAGGAGCCCCGCTCCCCCTGAGATGGTCCGGGGGACCGCCGAACCGGGGGAAGGGCCGTCATGGGCCCGCATCAGGCCGGGAAGCCGGTCCAGTCCTGGCTCCAGGCCGGGTCGAGCTGCCGGAGGAACTGGGCGCACCGCTCCTCCTCGACCTGCTCGCCGATGGCGCCGGCGGCGGACCGGAGACCGTCGAGACAGCGGAGGAAGCCGCGGTTGGTCGGCTCGGACCAGCGGACCAGTCCCGAACCCTTCCACCCGGCCCGGCGCAGCGAGTCGAGCCCCCGGTGGTAGCCCACCCGGAAGCAGGCGTACGCCTCGACGTCGTCGCGGGCGAGCGACCCGAGCGCGGCCCACGAGGCGATCGACCCCGGTTCCGATCGCACGACGTCGGAGACCGCATGGCGGCGGCGCTCGGCCGGCTGGCTCAGCGCAGACTCGAGTGAGGCCCGCACCGCCGCGGGCTCCTCGGGCAGCACCGTCTCGGGCAGTCCCGCGGTCAGCCGGACGGCTGCCCCGCCCTGGTCGTGACCTCCGGGTGCGCTCATCGCGCCAGTGTAGGGTCCGCGGCGACCCGGTCCCCGGCAGCGGTCACCGGCCCGGGTCAGCCGAATCGAACCAGGTGGTAGTCCTTCTTGCCCCGGCGCAGCACCACGTAGCGGTCAGCCACCAGGTCGCTCGGGCCCACCCGGCGGGCCAGATCATCCTCTCGGCGGTTGTTGACGTAGGCACCCCCCTGGGTCACCGCGGTGCGTGCCTGGGACCTCGACGCGACGAGACCCGTCTCGGCCAGCAGGTCGACCAACAGCACGCCCTCCGGGTCGAGGCGGGTGCGCGCCAAGTCGGAGGACGGCGCGTCGGCGAACACGTCGAGGAGGGAGCGCTCGTCGAGCCCCGAGACTTCCTCGCCGAAGAGCGCTGCTCCGGCCTGCTCGGCCCGGTCGGTCTCCGACTCACCGTGGACCAGGGTGCAGACCCGGCGGGCCAGCTCGCGGTGGGCCTCGCGCCGCTCGGGATGTGCGGCGGTCGAGGCGTCGAGCGCCTGGATCTCCTCGTGGGGGAGAAAGGTGAAGTACCGGAGGTAGGTCCCGACCACCGCGTCCTCGCTGCGGAGGAAGAACTGGTAGAGCTGGTAGGGGCTGGTCAGGGACGGGTCCAGCCAGACCGCGCCGGACTCGGTCTTGCCGAACTTGGAGCCGTCGGCTTTGAGCACGAGTGGGGTGGTGAGACCGAACGCCTCGACCTGGCGCGTCCTGCGGATCAGCTCGATGCCGAGGGTGATGTTGCCCCACTGGTCGCTGCCCCCGAGCTGGACCGTGCACCCGAAGGTGTCGAAGAGATGCAGGAAGTCGTAGGCCTGAAGGAGCATGTAGCTGAACTCGGTGTAGGAGATGCCCTGGTCGGTCCGCTCGAGCCTGGCCCGGACCGAGTCCTTGGCCACCATCTTGTTGACGGTGAAGTGCTTGCCCACGTCGCGGAGGAAGGTGAAGAGGTCCATCGACCGCAGCCAGTCGGCGTTGTTCACCAGGAGCGCCCCGGGCCGGCCCGAGTCCTCGCCGAACTCCACGAAGCGGGCGAGCTGACGCTCGATCCCGTCCAGGTTGGCCGCCAGGGCCTCCTCGGTGAGCAGGGACCGCTCCTCGGTCTTTCCGCCCGGGTCGCCGATGAGCCCGGTGCCGCCGCCGGCGAGGGCGATGGGCCGGTGTCCCGCCTCCTGCAGGCGGCGCAGGGTGCAGAGTTGGAGGAGGTGACCGACGTGCAGACTGTCCGCGGTTGGGTCGAACCCGCCGTACCCGGTCAGACCACCGGTGTCGAGCAGATCCCCCAGTGAGGGGTCGGTCATCTGGTGGATCAACCCCCGGAAGCGGAGGTCCTCGAAGAGGCCGGCCATCGCCTCAGCCTGCCACGTGGCCGTCCGCGGAACGGACGCTACGATCACCCCCCTGCCGGCCCGGGCCGGCGGCCCATAGCTCGAGGAGCAGCGGTGGCGAATCCGTATCTGTCAGGAAACTTCGCCCCCGTGCAGGAGGAGCGCAGCACCGGCGACCTCCCGGTGACCGGGGTGCTCCCCCCCGATCTCGAGGGTCGGCTCCTCCGCAACGGCCCCAACCCGGTCTCGGTGCCCGCCGATCCCGCCAGCTACCACTGGTTCGCCGGCGACGGCATGGTCCACGCCATCTCGCTCTCGGGCGGGAAGGCAACCGGGTACCGCAACCGGTGGGTGCGCACCCGTGCCCTCGCCGCCAAAGCGGGCACCACCCCGCCCCGTGGCCCCCTCGAACCCGTGGACGGCCAGGCCAACACCCACGTGATCAGCCACGCCGGGCGCACTCTCGCCCTGATGGAGTCCGGATTCCCCCACCGGCTCTCCTCCGACCTCGACCGTGCGCAGGTGTACGACTTCGACGGGACGCTGGCATCGCCGATGTGTGCCCACCCCAAGCTCGACCCGGTGACCGGCGAGCTGGTCTTCTTCGGGGTCGACCTCTTCGGCCCCCCCTTCCTCCGCTACCACGTGGTCGATGCCGGCGGGCAGCTGGTGACGACCGAGCACCTCGAGATCCCGCGTGCCGCGATGATGCACGACTTCGGCCTGACCACGACCCGAGCGGTCTTCGTCGATCAGCCGGTCCTCTTCGATCTCGCGCTCGGCCTCGTCCGGTCGGTCTGTTCCCTTCCGCTGGTCGCCAGTGACCGGCTCGCGGGTCGGGATCCTGCCCCGCGACGGGCGCGCCGCCGACCTGCAGTGGATCGCCACCGACCCGAGCTTCGTCTTCCACGTCCTCAACGCCTTCGACGACGGCGACGCTGTGGTCATGGACGTCATCCGGTACGAGACGGCGTTCGACACCGAACCGGGCGAGGCCCTCTCCCGATCGTCCCCCTCGCTCTGGCGGTGGACGGTCGATCCCACGGTCGGCCGGGTGTCCGAGGAGCGCCTCGACGACACCCCGGTCGAGTTCCCGAGGATCGACGACGCGTTGGCCGGTCGGCGCCACCGTTACGGCTACTGCACGATGGCGGGATACCGACCCGAGCAGCCGTCATGGGAGGGCCTGGTCAAGTACGACTTCCAACGCGACGAGTCGACGCGGTTCGAACCGGGCCCGCACCGCTCGGCCTCCGAGGCGGTCTTCGTCCGGGCGACCGACGGCACCGGCGAGGACGAGGGGTGGGTGCTCACCGTCGTCTACGACGCCACCCGCGACGCGAGCGACCTGGTGGTCCTCGACGCCACCTCCTTCGGCGGCCCACCGGTGGCGACGGTGCACCTCCCGGCGCGGGTACCCTTCGGCTTCCACGGCTCCTGGGTGCCCTCATCGCCCTGAGTCGGGCGGGTCCGCTCGGGGGGCGGTGACCCCTGGCGGCCCGGTCGGGGTGGGAGACTGGAACTGGCCACGCCGCAGACTCCTACTCCGGGTCCGGGGCAGGCCGCAGGCGCCCCGGCCGGGTGCCGCCCCATCGCAGCCATGCCATCCTCCGACCCCCCACCCCCGCGTCCGCACCGACCGTCGGGGATCCCTGCCGGCCCTCCAACAGGTCGGCCGCGGGGAACCGCCCCGTCCGGCCGGGGAGCTCCCGATCCCCGGTTCTCCGGCCCGATCCTCGGAGGCGAGGTCGCCGTCCCCTCCCGGCGGGAGCTGCGCCGGGCCAAGCGTCGCCGCCGGAACAGACCCCGAGCGCGTGCTCCGTGCCCTCATCGGCCTGGTCGTCGCCCTCCTGGTGGTGACCGGCCTCGGCTTCGGGTACTTCCGCTACCAATGGGGGAAGATCGCCTCCGCGCCGTGCACCACCTGCGTCGCGGCGGCCGGCGGGCAGCCGTACAACCTCCTGCTGCTCGGATCGGACAGCCGCGCCGGTGAGACCGCCGCCGAGGCGCAGCACTTCGGCAGTCCGACCGCGACGTCGGGCCAACGATCCGACACCATCAAGATCCTCCACGTCGACCCGGCCACCGGAACAGCGTCCTCGCTGTCGATCCCCCGCGACACCTACGTGACCATCACCGGGCTGCCCGCGAACTCCCCGCTGTCGACCGAGAACAAGATCAACGCCGCGTTCAGCAACGGGCCGGACGCGCTGGTCCAGACCATCGAGAACACGTTCGGGATCCCGATCAGCCACTACATCGTGATCAACTTCTTCGGTCTGCAGGACGCGGTCAACGCGCTCGGGGGGATCTCGATGGACTTCCCCTACCCGGTCCGGGACCGGGATTGTTCGACCGGCACCTGTTACAACAATTCCGGCCTGGACATCCCGTCAACGGGGTGTCAGGTGCTCGATGGAAGTCAGGCGCTCAGCCTCTCCCGGTCCCGCTACTTCCAGTACTACGCGAACGGCTACTGGCAGTCCGACCCCACCTCCGACCTCGGGCGGATCCAACGCCAGAACCTGATCATCGAAGCGGCGATCGACAAGGCCAAGAGCACCTACAACCCGCTGCGGCTCAACACGCTGCTCAGCTCGGTGGTCCACGACTTCTCCAAGGACGACAACCTCTCGGCGACCGACCTCCTCTCGTTGGCCGAGCGCTACCACGCGTTCTCGGGTTCCCAGCTGCAGAACTACACGCTCCCCACGGCCGGGGCGACTTCAGCTGCGGCCGGATCGGTCGAGATCGTCCAGCCCGAGGCGGCGGCCGCGACCATCACCCAGTTCCTCGGGGGGCCGTTCGGCTCGATCCTCACCCCGCCGATCGACGAGTACGGCAGCCCGCAGGCGCTGACCGTACCGACCGCGCCTCCGGCCACCACGGCCACCACGGCCCCCGCCACCACGGCCGGCCCGGCGGGGACCGCGACCGCCCCTCCCCCGGCGATCCCCTCGTACGACCCCCGGCCCTGCTGAGCGCGGACCCGCCGGGCCTTCCGGGTCAGCCCTTCTCCACCGCGGCGACGACGGCCGCGTTGAGCCGGTCGTGGGCGGCGCGGTTGGCCGACCGGTCGGGCAGCGCGACCCGCACCAGGCCACCACCACCCCGTCCGAGTGAGCGGTCCAGTGCGCTCACCAGATCGTCGGGCGACGCGGTCGGCCCGAGGTCCTCCACCGCCCAGCCGAACCCGCGTGCGACCTCGGCCACGTCGGCGTCCTGAGGGGTGCCGAACAGCCGCTCGAACACGACCGCATCGAGCGCGGAGGCCTGTGGCAGGAAGGAGAAGATCCCCCGCCGCGGTTGTCGGCCACCACCACGGTGAGCGCAGGGCGATCCCCGCTGGGCCCGACCAGCGCGGAGACGTCGTGGAGGAAGGCCAGGTCGCCGACGAGGGCGACCGACGGGGGCCGGTGCGCCCAGCGCCACGCCGAGCGCGGTCGAGACCACGCCGTCGATGCCGTTGGCGCCGCGGTTGGCGCAGCACCCGGGGCGGATCGGCTCGCGGGGAGCGCCGAACGCCTCGAGGTCCCGGACGGGCATCGAGGACGACACGACCAGGGTGGCGCCGGCCGGGAGACAGGAGAAGAGATGGCGGGCGAGGGCAGGCTCGGTGAGCGGGCCCGGTTCGTCGAGCACATCGAACGAGGGCCCGGGAGGCAAGCGCCTCGGCCTCCTCCCAGGCCGACCTCCACGACGCCGCTCTCGGTCGCGTCGGCCACCGCTCCGGTCGCTCGTCGCACGCGACAGCGCGTCGGCAGAAGAGCGTCGGGTCGCAGCGCACCAATCGCTCGGCGCTCCGGTCGGGATCCGGCCACCGATCGAAGGGGTCGACCACCACGCGCGGGCGCGCCGTCCGCGAACGTGGTGACCACCTTCGGACGCCCAACGGGTCGCCGAGCCGCAGCACGAATCGGGGCCGGTGGGCCGCGGCGAACCGTCCGAACGCAGGATGCCGTCGGCCGCGGCGACCACTCCCGGGCCGGGCGGTTCGCAGGCCGGAGCGCGGGTCGGCGAGCACCGGCCACCCGAGCGCCTCGGCCAGGCGCCAGCACGGCGTCGGGTCGCCGCACCCGGCGCCGGCCACGATCACGCCCGCCGAGCCGGGGTCGAGCCGTCCCGACCAGGCCAGCTCGTCGACCAGCGCCGCGGCGGGCGGCACGGCCGCCGGGCGTCCACCCGGTGCCACGGAGCCCCCGTCCGGCCGGCCGCGGGAGAGCCCGCCGGCCGCGGCGATCGCCGAGGAGCGGCTCCCGGAACGGCAGGTTCAGGTGGACCGGGCCCGGCCCCCGGGGCCCGGCGACCGCTTCGGCGACCGCCCGGGCGGCCAGCGAGCGCCACGACGCGCGCGCGGCGCTCGTCGGGCACGCCGGGATCGGCGAACCACCGGGCCGCCCGACCGAACAGGTGGGTCTGGTCGATGGTCTGGGGGGCGCCCACGTCGCGCAGCTCGGGGGGCCGGTCGGCGGTGCACACCAGCAGCGGCACCCGGGCCAGGTCGGCCTCGACCACCGCGGCGTGCAGCTCGGCGGCGGCCGTCCCGCTGGTCGTGACCACGACCGCCGGGACACCGGTGGCCAGGCCGATCCCGAGCGCGCATGAACCCGGCCGAGCGCTCGTCGAGCCGGACGTGGAGCGCGAGGCGCGGCTCGGCCGCCACGGCCAGGGCCAGCGGCGTCGACCGGGAGCCCGGGCAGACCACGGCGTGGCGCACGCCCGCCCGCACCCACTCGTCGACCAGCGTGGCGCAGAAGGCCGCCTGGCGGTCGCCGCCGCCGGGCGGTGTCGGTCGGTACGCTCACCGGCAGGTCCTATGCCGCACATCACCGACCCCGACCGTGACCGCGTCACCGCCGACCTGCACGCCGAGTCCGGGGAGAGGGCCCGCGCCTGGTGCTGGCCCACGGGTTCACCCAGACCGGACGGGTGTGGGGCGGGCTGGCCGACGACCTGGCCGCCGACCACGAGCTGGTGCTGGTCGACCTGCCCGGCCACGGGGGCTCGGCGGCCGTGCGGCGCCGACCTCGCGGCGGGGGCCGCGCTGCTCGGCGAGGCCGGTGGGGCCGGCCGACTACCTCGGCTACTCGATGGGCGCCCGCGTTCTGCCTGCACCTGGCCCTGCGCCCGGCCCGACCTGGTCGCCGGCTGGTCCTGGTGTCGGGCACGGCCGGCATCGACGACGCCGCCGAGCGGGCGGCGCGGCGCCGGGCGGCCGACGAGGCCCTGGCCGAGCGGCTCGACCCGGTCGGTGGCGGGCCGGCCGGCGGACACGGTCGCCGAGTTCGTCGACCGGTGGGTGGCCAACCCGATGTTCGGCGACGTGCCGGCCGCGGCCAACGGGCTCGACGAGCGCAAGCGCAACACGCGCCGCCGGCCTGGCCTCGAGCCTCCGCCTGGCCGGCACCGGCACCCAGGAGCCGCTGTGGGACCGGCTCGGCGAGCTCGGCCATGCCGGTGCTGGTGGTCACCGGGGCCGCGACGCCAAGTTCACCGCCCTCGGCCGGCGCCTGGTCGGAGGCCATCGGTCCGAACGCCCGCCATGTGGTGGTCGCGGGCGCCGACCACGCGCCCCACCTGCAGCGCCCGACGAGTGGCGGCCGCGCGTGCGGGAGTTCCTCGGCCGCGGACGGCTCGGCGCTGAGCCGCGACCCGGCAGCGCTCCGCCGCCGGGCCGCATCGAGGTCAGCCGGATCCAGCAGCGGCGGCAGCGTCAGCCACAGGGCGAGGGCAGGGTGCCCGAAGGCCAGCTGCAGCCGCCCGGTCGCGGCCAGCACCGGCAGGAGGGCCCGGCCCTCGGCGTCGCCCAGGGCGAGCCGCACCGGTGCGCACGGCCAGGGGCAGCGCCAGGAGGGGCAGGAAGAGCGAGCACCGGCCACGACGTCGCGATGGTGCAGGTGACGGCCAGCACCCCCCACACGGCGACCCCGGCGAAGGGCAGTCCGACGCAGGCCAGCGTAGCACCAGCCCCGCGCCGCGGCGCCCGACCCGGACGGCCAGGGTCCGCTTGCCGCTCCCGGTGTCGGTGGCGATGTCGCGGAGGTTGTTGGCCAGCAGCAGCGCGGTGGCCAGCAGGCCGACCATGACGGCGGCCACCCACGACCTGCCACGTCCGAGCGCAGCGTCTCCACGTAGAACGTGCCGACGGTCGCCACCAGGCCGAAGAAGACGAAGACGAAGAGCTCGCCCGAGCCCGGCGTAGCCGTAGGGGCGGGGGCCGCCGGTGTAGAACCAGCCGGCCAGCAGGCAGGCCGCGCCGACCAGGAGGATCCACCACGAGGTGGCCCAGGCCAGGGCCAGCCCGACCACCGCGGCCACGCCGAAGGACGACAAGCGCGGCCCGCTTGACGGCCGACGGCGACGCCAGGCCGGTGGCGTCAGCCGCACGGGGCCGACCCGGGCGTCGTCGGTGCCCCGGATGCCGTCCGAGTAGTCGTTGGCGTAGTTGGTGCCGATCTGGATGGCCAGGGCGACCACGCACCGAGCGCCCGCCACCAGAATCCGCCGGCGCCAGGCGAGGTGGATCGACCGTCGGCGACGCCGTGCGGTCAGTGGACGGCCACCGGGCCCGGGTGACGGGGATGCAGCCGGTGGGCCGCGGTCCCGACCACGCACCGGGACAGGGCGGCCGGGCAGGGTCGGGGCCGGGCCCCGAGCCACCACTCGCGGCACCGGGCCGGGCCGGCGGCGGGCCCGGGTCCGGTCACCCGTCCGACGGGGCCTAGGACGAGAGGTGCGGTCACGGGCGCCGGGGGAAGCGGCCGAAGTCGGGCGGGCGGTGCTCCTGGAAGGCGTTGCGGCCCTCCTGGCCCTCCTCGCTCATGTAGAAGAGCATGGTGGCGTCGCCGGCGAACTGCTGGAGGCCGGCCAGGCCGTCGTCGGCCGCGTGCAGCCCGCCCTTCAGCATCCGCAGGGCGAGCGGCGACAGGGACAGCATCTGGCGGCACCAGGCCACCGTCTCGCCCTCGAGGTCGGCCAGAGGCACCACCTCGTTGACCAGACCCCAGGCTTGGCGGTCGGCCGCGTCGTACTGGCGGCAGAGGAACCAGACCTCCTTGGCCCGCTTCAGCCCGATGGACCGGGCGAGCAGGCTCGCCCCGTAGCCGCCGTCGAAGCTGCCGACCTTCGGGCCGGTCTGGCCGAACCGGGCGTTGTCGGCGGCGATCGTCAGGTCGCACACCAGGTGGAGGATGTGGCCGCCGCCGATGGCGTAGCCCGGCGACCATGGCCACCACCGGCTTGGGCAGCCGGCGGATCTGGATCTGGAGGTCGAGCACGTTGAGCCGGCCGATCCCCTGCCGGGCCACCGCGTCGTCGCCGAGGTAGCCGTCGTCGCCCCGGATCTTCTGGTCGCCTCCCGAGCAGAACGCGTCGGGGCCCTCGCCGGTCAGGACGACGACCCCGACCGCCGGGTCGTCGCGGGCCACGGTGAAGGCGTCGCTCAGCTCGAACAGGGTCTGGGGCCGGAAGGCGTTGCGGACCTCGGGCCGGCAGATGGTGAGCTTGGCGATGCCCTCGGCCACTTCCATCCGGATGTCCGTGTAGTCGCCGCGGGGCTCCCACGACCGGCAGCGGGAGGCCCCGGAACCGGTCGACCGGGTCGACTGGCGGCCGGTGACCGTCCCACCGGGTCCCGACCATCGTCCCGTCTGCTCGGGTCGCAACCATTCGACCATTCACTCCTAGAGTCGTCACTCGTACGGTCGCGTAGGCTACCCGCATGCCGGAGCTGGTGGCGCTCGATCTGCCGGCGGGACCGGCCTTCGTCGACGCCCTGCGTGCGGTCTGGGACGCCGGGGACGCGGTGCTCCCGGTGGATCCGCGCCTCCCCGAGCCGGCGGTGGCCACCCTGCTCGGGGCGCTCCGACCCTCGCGCATCCTCTCGCCGGACGGATCGCGCCGGCTGGGTGGCGGGCTCCCGACCGAGCCGGGGGACGCGCTCGTGGTCGCCACCAGTGGCACGACCGGCTCAGCCGAAGGGGGTGGTCCACACCCATGACTCGGTCACCGCCTCGGCCCTTGCGTCGTCGAGGCGGCTCCGGGTGGACCCCGATCGCGACCGCTGGGTCGCCTGCCTTCCCCTCGCCCACATCGGGGGGCTGGCGGTCGTGACCCGCTCGCTCGTCACCGGCACCCCGTGCACGGTCCTCGAGCGCTTCGACCCAGCCGCGGTCGAGGCCGAGGCCCGGTCGGGCGCCACGCTGGTCTCCCTGGTGGCCACCGCCCTCGGTCGCGTCGACGCATCCGGATTCCGGGCCGTCCTCCTCGGAGGCGCGGCGCCGCCCGCGGCGCTGCCCGGCAACGTGGTCACGACCTACGGCATGACCGAGACCGGGTCGGGGATCGTCTACGACGGACGGCCGCTCGACGGGGTCGAGCTGCCATCGGAGACGGGGCGCTCGGCGCGGCGGGTGAGGTGCTGGTGCGCGGGCCGTTCCTGCTCCGCTGCTACCGGGACGGCACCGACCCGCGCCTCCCCGGCGGCTGGTTCCCGACCGGCGACGCGGGACGGCTGGCCCGGGACGGATCGCTGACCGTGTTCGGGCGCATGGCCGAGGTCATCGTGACCGGCGGCGAGAAGGTCTGGCCCGCCCCGGTCGAGGACGTCCTCTCGGCACATCCCGGCGTCTCGGAGGTGGCGGTGTGGAAGCGGTCCGACCCCGAGTGGGGGGAACGGGTGGTGGCCTGGGTGGTCGCCCCTCCCGGGGTCGATCCCCCGGGCCTCGAGGAGCTGCGCGAGCTGGTCGTCGGCCGGCTCGCCCCCTGGGCCGCCCCACGGGAGCTGGTGGTGGTGGGCCGTCTCCCGCGCACGGCCGGCGGCAAGGTCCGCCGGACCGAGCTCGCGTGACTGCCGGGGCCCCGGCCTACGAGAGCGAGCCGCTGGCCACGCAGAGAGAGCCCCCGTCGACGACGAGGGTCGCCCCGGTGATCCAGGATGCGGCGTCGGAGCAGAGGAAGAGGGCGGCGTTGGCGATGTCCTCGACCTCACCGAGTCGCCGCAGGGGCAATCGCTTCGAGATCGCCTGCTCCCCCGGCTCCCAGAGCGCCCGGGCCAGCTGGGTCTTGACCAGGCCCGGGGCGATCGCATTGACCCGCACCAGTGGGCCGAGCTCGCCGGCGAGCTGCCGGGTGAGGTGGACGACCGCCGCCTTGGTCACGTTGTACCAGCCGATCCCGCCCTCGACCGCGAGCCCCCCGATCGAGGCGATGTTGAGCACGACCCCCCCGTTCCGGTCCATCCCCTCCCGCCACGCGGCCTGCGTCCACTCGAGGTAGCCGCTCTGGTTGACCCGCACGGTCTTGTCGGCCCTCGCCCGGTCGATGTCGATGATCGGCCCGAAGTAGGGGTTGGTGGCGGCATTGTTGACCAGGATGTCGACCGACCCGAACCGGTCGACCGTCGTATCGAGGCACGCCTCGGCCTGCTCCGGGTCACCGGCGTGGGCCACCGTCCAGGCCACCGGGCCGGAACGGTCCCCGACCGCGGCGGTGATCTCCTCGGCAGCCTCGGCGAGCGCGTCGGCCCTCCTCGACGAGATCATGACCGATGCACCCGCGTCGGCGAACGCCCGGGCGATGGCCTTTCCGATCCCCCTCGAACCACCGGTGACCAGCGCCGTCCTGCCGTCGAGTCGAAGCTCCATGGGCGGACACTGTTCCACACAGCAGGGACGGTGGTGCGCCTGAGTACGCTGACGCGGGTGAGTCCCAACCGCCTCGCCGGCGAGACGAGTCCCTACCTGCGGCAACACGCGGACAACCCGGTCGACTGGTACCCGTGGGGGGACGAGGCCTTCGCCCTGGCCGCCGAGAACGACCGCCCGATCTTCCTCTCGATCGGCTACTCGGCCTGCCACTGGTGCCACGTGATGGCCCACGAGACCTTCGAGGACCCTGGGGTCGCCGCACGGCTCAACGCCTCGTTCGTTCCGGTCAAGGTGGACCGCGAGGAGCGGCCCGACGTGGACGCCGTCTACATGGAGGCGGTCCAGGCCATCACCGGATCGGGAGGCTGGCCACTGAGCGTCTTCCTGACCCCGGACCGGCGACCCTTCTACGGAGGGACCTACTTCCCACCCCGTGACCGCCCGGGCACTCCCTCCTTCTCCACGGTGCTCTCGGCCCTCTGCGACGTCTGGGAGAACCGCCGCGGCGAAGTCGAGGAACAGGCCGAGGAGCTGGCGGGCGCCGTCGCCGCCCGATCGGTCGTCCGGGCCGCCCCCGGTTCTCGCTCCCTGTTCGAGACGCTCGACTCGACACGGCCACCCGACCTCCTGACCCCGGCCGTCGAGGAGCTCTCCTCGACGGTTCGACCCCGAGTGGGGCGGATTCGGTGGCGCCCCCAAGTTTCCCCAGCCCTCACTGGTCGATCTGGTGCTCCGGCAGTCCCGCCGGCTGCAGGGCGCCGGCGGGACCGAACGGGTCGAGCAGATGGCCGTTCGAACGCTCGACGCCATGGCCGCCGGGGGGATCCACGACCACCTCGGCGGGGGATTCGCCCGCTACGCCACCGACGCCGAGTGGCTGGTGCCCCACTTCGAGAAGATGCTCTACGACCAGGCCGGACTGCTCCGCGCCTACCTGCACGGCTGGCAGGTGACCGGGTCCGCCGAGTACCGGGCGGTCATCGAGGGCATCGTGACCTACGTCCGCCGGGACCTCACCCTCCCCGAGGGCGGTGTCTACTCGGCCGAGGACGCCGACTCGGAGGGGGTCGAAGGCAGGTTCTACGTATGGACCCCCGGGCAGGTCGCAGAGGCGGTGGGGGGCGGACCGGACGCCGCGGAGATCGCCGAGGCGGTCGCCTCGTGGTTCGGGGTGACCGCTCAGGGCAATTTCGAGGGGAGCACGATCCTCCGCCGCCCGGTCGGTGCCCCCCTCCGCGGATCCGCACCGGTCGAGGAGGGCCGCCGCCGACTCCTGGCCGCCCGGTCGCGACGGGTGCGCCCCGGGCTCGACGACAAGGTCCTGACCGAGTGGAACGCCATGTACGCCTCGGCCCTCGCCGAGGCGGCGGCGGCGACCGGCGTCCCGGAGTGGGCCGCCTCGGCGGTGGCCATCGGCGAGTTCCTCTGCGACCATCTGCTCGGCTCGGACGGCCGGTGGCTGCGCAGCTGGCAGCGGGACGGTGGCGCCCGCCACCTCGCCTACGCCGCCGACCACGCCTGGCTGATCGACTGCTTCACCCGTCTCGGCGAGCTCACCGGGGAGGCGCCGCTGGACGGACGGGCCGTGGCCACCGCCGACGCCCTCATCGACCGGTTCGCCGACAGCGACGCAGGCGGGTTCTTCACCACCGGCCGCGACGCGGAGCAGCTCATCGTCCGCACCAAGGACGTCCTCGACGGGGCCACCCCGTCGGCCAACGCCGTGGCCGCTCTGGCGCTGGCCCGACTCGGCGCACTCACCGGGGCGGACGACTACACCGACCACGCCCGGCGGGTCGGTCGACCTGATCGGCGACCTGCTCGCCCGCCACCCGGCCGCCTTCGCCCACACCGTGCTCGCCGCCGACCTGCTGGCCCGGGGGTCCACCGAGGTGGTGGTGACCGGCGACCGACCCGACCTGCTGGCCGAGGTGCGTGGCGCGATGGCTGCCCGACGCCGTGCTGGCCTGGGGCGAGCCGACCGCATCGCCGCTGTGGGACGGCCGCGAGCCCGGCAGCGCCTACGTCTGCCGGGACTGCGCCTGCGAGCTGCCGGCCGGCCGACCGCGGCTCTCCTCGCCGGCCAGCTCGGACCGGGCGAGCTCGATGAGCCAGGCCGCTCGACCCGGACCCCGCGCAGCGGCACCGCCCGCGAGGTGGTCGCGCCGTCAAGCACCGCGACCAGATCGCCGTCGACGGCGGCACGGCGCTGACCCTGCTGGTGCTCGCCTGCCACCAGGAGGACACCACCGGTGTCGACCTGGCCTCGGGGGCTCTGGTGCGGGTCCGGGTCGACTGGCCCGACGAGCACGGCCCCGACCTCGCCCCCTTCGACGTGGTCGAGACCCAGCTGGCCGAGGAGCCCGAGCGCGACGACCTCGCCCAACCCGAGGCGGTGACCGCCACCGGGCTCCCCCGCCACCTCGGGACCCTCCACGGCCGCAGGGTCCGCCGCCTGCTCCACCAGCTGGCGCGCGCCGGTCGAGGAGCACGTGCTCGGGCTTTCCCGGGGCCTCGGCCCCCTACTGGGAGTTCAAGGGGTTCCGCCCGTCGCTGGCCCTCATCGAGCCGACCAAGGGACCGGTCCTGTTCCGGCGGATCGGGGACCGCACGGCCGTGGGTCCGGTTCGGGTGGGGACGGAGCGACAACTGGCTGCCGGTCGAGGACCCCCGGCTCGAGCGGGCCCTCGACGTGGCCCGGCGGGACCGGCTCCAGGGCAAGGACCTGGCCTCCGCCCTCGGCTTCAAGCCCCACTACCTGGTGGCGGCCGTGAGCACCCCGCGGGACGGCCACTGCTACAAGACGGTCCGGGCCCTCCTGCCGCGGGGCTGACCGGCCGACCGCGGTGGGCCCGGTGACCGGTCCGGGCCCCGCGCCTCCTCGCCTACAGTCGGGGCGATGCCCGGCCTGACGCGATGCGACCGCCAGCGGCGGTGCCCCGTGCTGCCCGACTACGCCGGCGCCTGCATCGCCAACCTGGTGCCCCGCTTGCTCGGGACGACCGGTCCTCCCGATGCGGGCGAGGACTGGATGCCCGGTGGCCGCCACGCCCGTCAGATCGTCCTGCTGGTCATCGACGGCCTCGGATGGGAGCAGCTCCGCGCCCGGTCGCCGCTGGCCCCGACGCTGTCAGCCGGCGCCGGCATCGACCGGGCCATCACCTCGATCGCCCCGACCACCACGGCGGCCGCCCTCACCTCGATCACCACCGGCCGCCCGCCCTCCGAGCACGGCATCCTCGGCTACCGACTGGCCGACGGCGACCCGATCCTCAACATGCTGCGGTGGACCCTCGGCAGCGGGCCGGGCAACGACGCCCGCCGGCGCGGTCCCGGTCCGCGGGTTCCAGCCCATCGCCCCCTTCGCCGGCTCGTCCGGCCCGGTGCCGGTCGTGTCGAAGGTCGAGTTCGGGGGCACCGGGTTCACCGCCGCCCATCTGGGCGAACTCCCCGCTCCACGACTACCGGGTCGCTCTCGTCACTGGCCGTCGAGGTGGGCCGTCGGCTGCGTGACGGCGCGCCCTTCGTCTACGCCTACTACGACGGCATCGACAAGGTGGCCCACGCCTACGGGCTCGGCCCCCACTACGACGCCGAGCTGCCAGCCGTCGACCGCATGGTGGCCGACGTGGTCGACCAGTTGCCGGCCGGGGCCGTGCTGCTGGTCACGGCCGACCACGGCCAGATCGAGGTCGGCCCCCGGGTGGAGCTCCTCGGGCGCGAGGCGATGGCCATGATCACTTCTTCTCCGGCGAGGGCCGGTTCCGATGGGTCCACGCCCGCCCGGGCGCGGCCGGCGACCTGGCCGAGCTGCTCGACGAGCTGTACGGCGACACCACCTGGGTCCGCGACCGCGACCGGCTGGTCGACGACGGGTGGTTCGGCGGTCCGCTGGCCGGCGGCTCGGCCGACCGGCTCGGTGACGTGGCCCTGATCCCCTTCGAGCCATGGCCTTCGTGGACCCGGCCGACACCGGCGAGAACCGGCTGGCCTGCCGCCACGGATCCCTGACCACCGACGAGATGCTGGTGCCCCTCGTGGCACTGGGAGGAGATGACTGTGACCGACGACAACCTGCCGGAGACGACCCCGGACCCCGGCGGCGGGGGGCCCCGCTCCGGCCGGAAGTGGTGGACGCCCCGGGTGCGGCGGAGCGGCCGCCGGCTCCGCGTGACGCCGACGGGCCCGAGGCAGACCAGGGGGCACCGGGCGAGTCCATCGAGCAGCCGGCCAAGCTGCTGCGCATCGGTTCGATGGTCAAGCAGCTGCTGGAGGAGGTCCGCTAGGCGCCCCTCGACGAGGCCAGCCGGGGCCGGCTCCGTGAGATCTACGAGCAGTCGATCCGCGAGCTGGCCGACGGGCTCTCCCCGGACCTGGTCGCCGAGCTCGACCGGGTCTCGATCCCATTCGACACGCCGACCCCCTCCGACTCCGAGCTGCGGATCGCCCACGCCCAGCTCGTCGGCTGGCTGGAGGGCCTGTTCCACGGCATCCAGGCCACCCTGGTGGCCCAGCAGGTGGCGGCCCGGGCCCAGCTCGACGAGATGCGCCAGCGCTCCCTCCCCGGTGGCGACCCCACGGCGGGCCGTCCGGGCGCCTACCTGTGAGCCAGCGGTCGAGACCCGCCCGCCCGACCGGTCTCCGGCCACCCCCCGCCGGCAGCCTGCCCGCGCTATCGTCGAAAATGACATCGCTGTAACTCGCACAGCCCGGTGGAGCGCCCCGCTGGCGGCGGCGAACCGAGGGAGGCACCGGAGACGTTGGCCGCACGATCGTTCACCCACCTGCACACCCACACCGAGTTCTCGATGCTGGACGGCGCGGCCCGGGTGAAGGACCTGGTGGCGGCTGCGGTGGCCGACGGCCAGCCCGCGCTCGGCATCACCGACCACGGCAACATGTACGGGGTCCTCGACTTCTACGCCGCCTGCCGCGCAGCGGGGATCAACCCGATCATCGGCACCGAGGCCTACATGGCCGCCGAGTCCCGACACGAGCGTCCGGTGCGCCGGGGCAAGGTCGACGACACCGGCGGCGACGTCGCCGGGGGCGAGAAGCTCTACTACCACCTCACCCTGCTCGCCGAGTCCGACCTGGGCTACCGCAACCTGCTCAAGCTCTCCTCGGCCGCCTATCTCGAGGGGTACTACTACAAGCCCCGAGCTCGACTGGGAGCTGCTCTCCCGGCACGCCAGCGGGCTCATCGCCACGACCGGGTGCCTCGGCGGGGTCGTCCTCCAGGCCCTGCTCGCCGACGACCAGGTCAAGGCCGAGACGCTCGCCGGTCGGCTCCAGGACATCTTCGGCAGGGACAACCTCTTCGTCGAGCTCCAGGACCACGGGCTGCCCGAGCAGCACAAGACCAATCCGGCGCTGGTCGAGATCGCCCGCCGGATCGGGGCACCCCTGCTCGCCACCAACGACAGCCACTACACCCACCGCGAGGACCACGTCGCCCACGACGCCCTGCTCTGCGTGCAGACCGGTGCCCTCATCGACGATCCCAACCGTTTCAAGTTCGAAGGCGAGGAGCACTATCTGAAGACGGCAGCAGAGATGCGCCACCTCTTCGCGGAGCTGCCGGAAGCCTGCGACAACACCCTGCTCATCGCCGAGCGGGCTTCGGTGGAGATCGACTTCGGACGCCCGAGCCTCCCCGGTTCCCCGTGCCGGACGAGTTCCGGGCCGAGACCTACGAGCGGGGAGCGGCGGCCTACCTGCGTGACCTGAGCCTGGACGGGAGCCCGGGAGCGCTACGGCACGCCCGTCCCGGCCGAGGTGATCAGCCGGCTCGACTACGAGCTCGGCGTGATCGCCGACATGGGCTTCTCGGCGTACTTCCTTGTGGTCTGGGACCTCATCCGCTTCGCCCGGTCCAGGGGGATCCGGGTCGGGCCGGGCCGAGGGTCTGCGGCCGGGTGCTGCGTGGCCTACTGCCTCCGCATCGTCGACCTCGACCCCATCCACTACGACCTGCTCTTCGAGCGGTTCCTCAACCCGGGCCGCGTCCAGATGCCCGACATCGACATGGACTTCGACGAGCGGTACCGCGGCGAGATGATCAAGTACGCGTCCGAGCGATACGGATCCGACCACGTCGCCCAGATCGTGACCTTCTCGACCATCAAGGCCAGGGCCGCGGTCCGCGACGCGGCCCGGGTCCTCGGGTACCCCTACATGGTGGGCGACAAGATCGCCAAGGCCATGCCGCCGCTGCTCATGGGCCGCGACACCCCCCTGGCCGCATGCCTCGAGCGGACCGAGGGGCTCGAGGACGGCTATGTCGCCGCAGGCGAGCTCCGTGCCATGTACGAGAGCGACGGTGACGCCAAGCGGGTGATCGACGTGGCCAAGGGCCTCGAGGGTCTGCGGCGCCAGGACGGCATCCATGCCGCCGCGGTGGTCATCACCGACGCGCCCCTGACCGAATACCTCCCGATCCAGCGCAAGCCGGACGGCGACGACCCCGAGGACGCCCCGATCGTCACCCAGTACGAGATGCACGGCGTCGAAGACCTCGGGCTCCTCAAGATGGACTTCCTCGGTCTCCGCAACCTCTCGGTCATCGAGCGGGCGCTCGACCTCATCGAGATCTCCGACCGGTCACCGACCGGACATCGACGGCATCCCACTCGACGACGAGCCGACCTTCTCCATGCTGCGCAAGGGCGAGTCGATGGGTGTCTTCCAATTGGAGGGGGGTCCCATGCGCTCGCTCATGCGATCGCTGGCTCCGACCACCTTCGACGACGTGGCCGCCCTGGTCGCCCTCTACCGGCCGGGTCCGATGGCGGCCAACATGCACCGGGACTACGCCGACCGCAAGAACGGCCGCCAACCGGTCACGCTACCTGCACCCCGACCTCGAGGAGATGCTCGCCGACACCTACGGCCTGATGATCTACCAGGAGTCGGTCATGCGGGTCGCCCAGAAGTTCGCCGGCTACACCTCGCCGAGGCCGACAACCTGCGCAAGGCGTGCGGCAAGAAGATCCGGACCCTCATCCAGGCCGAGCGCGAGAAGTTCGTGGCCGGCTGCGTCGAGCACGGGCTACGGCGAGTACCTCGGCACCGAGCTGTTCGACATCATCGAGCCGTTCGCCGACTACGCCTTCAACAAGTCCCACGCCTACGGGTACGGCTTCATCGCCTACCAGACCGCATGGCTCAAGGCGCACTACCCGGTCGAGTACCTGGCCAGCCTGCTCACCTCGGTCAAGGACAACAAGGACAAGACCGCCGTGTACCTCGGCGAGTGCCGCTCCCTCGGCATCGAGGTCCTGGTCCCTGACGTGAACCGGTCGCTCGCCGAGTTCGCGCCCGACATCGCCGCGGGCGGCGGGACGGGGAGAAGACGGCGGGCCCGCCGCGATCACCTTCGGGCTCGCCGCGGTGCGCAACGTCGGAGAGGGTCTGGTGTCGCTCATGGTGGCCGAGCGGGAGCTCAACGGCCCGTTTGCCGACTTCTACGACTTCTGCCAACGCGTCGACCCGCAGGTCCTCAACAAGCGGACCATCGAGTCGCTGATCAAGGCCGGCGGCTTCGACTCGCTCGGCCATACCCGCCAGGGGCTCGTGCTGTCCTTCGAGGAGATCGTCGACCGGACCCTCGAGCGCCGTCGCGAGCACGACGCCGGGGTGGTCTCCCTCTTCGCCACCTTGGAAGTGGAGACCGAGGGCCAGACCACCGGGTTCGCCGACACCCGGCTCCCCATCGCCGACACCGAGTTCGACAAGCCGGTCCGGCTCGCCTTCGAGAAGGAGATGCTCGGCCTCTACATCAGCGACCACCCGCTGATGGGCCTCGAAGGGTCGCTCTCCCGGCTCACCGACTGCACCCTCGCCGAGCTGCGGGACGTCGACCCCGACGTGATGGTCACCGGGGCCAACGGTCACGACGGCCAGGTTCGCGTGGTGGGGGGCGTGGTGACCGAGCTCGCCCGTCGGTACACAAAGAAGGGTGACCTCATGGCCACGTTCGTCCTGGAGGACCTGAACGCCTCCATCGAGGCGTTCGTCTTCCCGAAGACCATGGCCGACTACGGGGCACTCCTCGACGACGACGCCATCGTGGTGGTCAGGGCCCGGCTGGACCTTCGGGACGACCGGCTCAAGCTGGTGTGCATGGAGGTCCAGCGCCCCGACCTGGCGACTGACGGACCCCGCGACCTGCGGATCTCCCTCCCGCTCCACTCGCTCACCGACCGGTCGGTCGAGGACTTGAAGCGGCTGCTCAGCGAGCACCCCGGCGATTCGCCGGTCTTCCTCCACGTCGGGGAGAAGGTCCTCCGACTCCCCTCCGAGTTCAACGTGGACTCGAGTCGGGGCCTCGTCGGCGAGCTCCGGGTCCTGCTCGGTCCGAGGGCCATCCAGGCCTGACCCCCCTGGTCGGCAGGCTGTAGTCGACCGGAGCGGGGGCACCGGAGGGACCCGGATAGGACAGGCGCCCGCAAATCCCGTAAAATCGTCTGGCGGCTCCTTGCGTGGATGCCCATCGAACCGCTCGCCACCGTGGCCGGGCGTTCCGGGGGTGCTCGCCAGACCGGGGCCGGCGGCTGTTGCCGTAGGGTGATCGAGGAGTACGGAACGGTATATGTCCATCCAGGTGGAGACCAAGGATTGCACGTCGATCAGTGACACCGAGCTGGCAGAGATGGGCGATCTCTGCGCCGAGCGCGAACCCCGGTTCGACATCGGCTTCCTCTCGAAGCAGCGGGAGGAATGGGTGCTGGTCACCCGGGCCCGCGAAGGGGCGAAGCTCCGTGGCTACTCCTTCTCTACCCTCGAGCGCATCGGGGGGACGCCTTCCCTGTTGATCGGGCTCGCCGCGGTCGATCGCACCTCCCGGGCCGACACCGTCCTGCGGGCGATGATGGGGGACAAGTACCGGCGGGCCCTGCTGGCCTTCCCCGACGAGGACGTCCTGGTCGGCACCCGACTGCTCAACCCCGACGGGTTCCGGGCCTTCGTCGGGCTCACTGACGTTGTGCCGGCCCCGGACCAGAAGCCCACCGGTGAGGAACGGGCCTGGGGCCGCCGGCTGGCCAAGCGCTTCGGTGCCGACGGCCGCATCGACGACCGGACCTTCGTGGTTGCGGGCGACGGGTGCGAATCGGGAGGGTTCGACTTCACCAGTCCCAAGGGGGACCCGTCGCAAGAGCTGGTCGCCTTCTTCGAGCACGTGGACGCCGCCAACGGCGCTCGCCTGGTCACCTTCGGATGGGCCATGGCTGAGGACCTGGCAGGCGGCAAGCTCGGAGGACGCTGACCCGCCGGCTCGGGGGCGCCCCCTCCGGGAGGTCGCGGGCAATAGGCAATAGCATGGGCGTGTGAAGGTTTCGACCCGTGGGGACTACGCCAGTCGGGCGCTGCTCTCGCTCGCACTGCACGCAGACGGGGAGGGGCCCACCGCGGTCCGGGACATCGCCGAGCGGACCGGGCTCCCCCAGCCCTACCTCGAACAGATCCTCCTGGCCCTCAAGGGAGCCGGCCTGGTCCGCTCCAAGCGCGGGGTGGGCGGCGGGTACGTGCTCGCCCGACCGCCCGAAGAGATCACCCTGTCCCAGATCGTGTCCGCGGTCGACGGGCCGATCGTCGCCGGTGACTTCGGACTCCCCCACGAGAACGGCGCCTGCGACCACGAAGGTCAGTGCGTCCTCCTGACCGTGTGGGCGGACGTCGGCGAGCACATGCGCACCCACCTCGACTCGTTCAACCTCGCCGATATGGTCGCACGGGCCCAGGGCCGGGTCCCCGCCCTCGGCCAGAGTGCCGCCCGGCCCGGGTGACGCGGCGTCGGTGCGGGCGTCAACCGACGTCAGCTGTTCCACCGCTCGATGACGGCCTGCTCCCGCTCCCAACCGAGGACGCTCACCGAGACCGGCCCGAGCACCAGGTACCGGGCGGCCCCCGGCTCGAGGCCGAGCCAGCGGACGCCCATCACCCGGAGGAGATGGGCGTGGGCCACGCAGGCCACGTCCCCCGGCTGTGCCCGCACCAGTTCGATGACCCGGTCCACGCGCTCGGCCACCTGGGCGAGGGTCTCCCCTCCGGGGACGCCGTCGTCGAACAGGCTCCACGCCGGCCGGCCCGCCCGGATGTCGACCGTCGTGCGACCTTCGTAGTCGCCGTAGTCCCATTCGAGGAGGTCGGGATCGACGACCGCGCCGGTCAGCCCGGCCAACTCGGCAGTGCGTCGGGCCCGGGCCAGGGGGCTGACCAGGACCAGGGGGAATTCCCGGCCACGCAGCCGGGCGGCGAGTGCGGCCGCCTGTACCTCGCCGTCGGGCAACAGCGGGAGGTCGGTCCGGCCGGTGTGCTTTCGGTCGCGGCTCCAGGCGGTCTCACCATGACGGATGAGGATGCATCGGGGACGGCGTTCGGTCATCACTGCAGCCGATCACCCCGGCGCTCCCCTCTGCAACCCGCACGAGGACAGCGACCATCTCGACAGCCACCCTGACCAGGGCGTTCAGAAGGTGCTCGTCTGGCCGCACCAAGGAATGCCCCGGGCGGTCGAGGCGTTGCAATTCACGAGAGAAGCCTGGGATTCAGGATGAGGAGACGGATGACGACCCGAACGGCGACCATGCAGGAGCAGGTTCCCGAACGTTCCGAGAGCGGAACGGGCGCTACAGCGGCACGACTTGCCGCAACCAAGGGGCCGACCCCCCGGACAGCACGCAGCCGGGGGTCGGACGCGGACGCCCTCGGGTTGTTCCTGCGGGACCTCGAGCACCATCCCCTTCCCGATCACGAAGCCCAGACCGAGCTGGCCAAGCGCGTCGCGGCCGGCGACGAAGAAGCCCGTCGCGAGATGGTCGCAGCCAACCTCCGCCTGGTGGTCCACTGGGCGCGGCAGGTACCAGGACCGCGGGAGTCGATCTCCCCGACCTCATCCAGGAGGGGACGTTCGGGCTGATGCGGGCCGTCGACAAGTTCGACTGGGAGCGCGGCTTCCGGTTCTCGACGTACGCGACGTGGTGGATCCGCCAGGCACTCCAGCGGGCCGTGCAGCAGCACGGCCGGACCATCCGGCTCCCGATGGAGGTGGCCGAGCGCAACCAGCAGGTCGACGCCGCGGAGTGGGAGCTCACCCACCAGCTCCAGCGGCCGCCGACCGACGCCGAGCTCGACGACGCCACCAACACCTCCGCCGCGGTGCGGTCGGACCTCAGCCGGGTCGCCCGGGTGGTTGCCAGCCTCGACCAGCCGGCCACCTCCGACTCGACCGCCACGCTCGGCGACCTGGTCTCGACCGATCCGAGCGACTTCGAGGACGAGGTGACCTCGGAGCTCACGCTCGAGCTGGTGCGCCAGGCCGTCGATCGACTGACCGATCTCCAGCGCCAGGTCATCCGCCACCGGTTCGGCTTCGACGGCACGGACCCGGCCTCGCTGCAGACGACCGCCGAGCGGCTCGGGATCGGCGTGCGCAAGGTGCGTCAGGCCGAGGCCGAGGCCCTCGAGGTCCTGGCCGACAGCGACGTGCTCGAGGCGGCCCACGAGGCTGCCTGAGACGTCCCGCACCGGGCTCAGGGTCCGAGCGCGCCGAGCTGACGGGTGAGGTCCTCCGGCAGTTCCGACGACCAGGACACCCGCCGACCACTGGACGGGTGCTCGAAGGACAGCTCGAAGGCGTGCAGGAACGGCCGGGTCAGGCTCGCACCGGGGAGTGAGCGCCCGCGGGCGTAGGCGTCGTCCCCCACCACGGGATGGCCGATCGCCGACAGATGGACCCTGATCTGGTGCGTGCGGCCGGTCTCGAGTGAGACCCGCATGAGCGTGGTCGGGACGGGTTCGGCGAACCGCCGCTCGACCCGGTAGCGGGTGCGCGCCTCTTTGCCTTTGCGCGAGACCGCCATCCGGGTGGGTGCACTCGCCGAGCGGCCGACCGGCGCGTCCACCACGCCCTGCTCCCCCTCTACCGCGCCGAGCACCAGGGCGCGATAGGAGCGGACCACCTCCCGGTCGGCCAGCTGGGCCACCAGCGAACGGTACGCATCGGCGGTCCGGGCGACCACAAGCAGGCCCGAGGTTCCGCGGTCGAGCCGGTGGACGATCCCTGGTCGGTCGGGATCGGACCCGACCTCCGCCGGCAGGCCGCCCAGCTCCGGGAACCGGGCCAGCAACCCCTGGACCAACGTGCCCGATCGGTGCCCGGCCCCGGGATGGACCACCAGTCCGGCCGGCTTGTCCACGACGATGATCTCCTGGTCGGCGTGGACGACTGTCACGTCGACCGTACTGTCCGAGCCCGGCCCGACCGCCGCCTCTTCGTCGTGCCGGTCCACCGTCAGCTCCTGTCCCGCCCGCAGGAGGATGTTCCGACGCAGCACCACCCGGCCGTCGATCGCCACCCGGCCGGCGCCCACCAGCGCGTCGACCGAGGACCGGGACACGTCGGCGAGCAGGGCGACCGCCCGGTCCACCCGTACACCGTCCAGGGAGGCCGGGACCACTACCGAGAGGGTGTTCATGACCGAGACGGACCCCGGAGCAGCGACACGACAAGCAGGATGCAACCGACCACGATGCACGAGTCGGCCACGTTGAAGGTGGGCCAGAAATGGAGGTCGATGAAGTCGACCACGGCTCCGTGGTCGGACCGGAAGATCCGGTCGGCCAGGTTGCCGAGTGCCCCACCGAGAACGAGCCCGAGCACCGCTGCCCGGGCCAGGGTCGGCGCGCGCCAGACCATGACCAGGAGGACGGCCACCAGAACGAGGGCGAGTGCGACGATGGCCGGGGTGTGACCCCGGAAGGCGCTGAACGCCGATCCGGTGTTGAGAGAGAGCTCGAAGTCGAGCCGCCAGCCGACGTGGACCGGGCCGGCGGCCAGCCGCCGCACCGCCCACCACTTGGTCAGCTGGTCGGCCAGGACCACGCCGGCCACGACGGCGAGGGCGACACCGATGCGGGCGGCGCCGGTGGTCGCCGTCCGACGTGCCCCGCCAACGGTCACCGGGGCGGGCTCACCGCTCAGCGCCGCGACAGGCCACCGCTCTTGCAGGCCACGCACAGTCGGGCGAAGGGGAGCGCCCGGAGCCGGGCCTTCGGGATGGGTTGATAACAGCGCTCGCATGCCCCGTAGGTCTTCCGCTCTATCTTCCGGAGTGCGTCATCGATCTCCTCGACGGCGAGCACGGCCTGGGCCGAGAGGGCCAGATTGCGCTCGCGGTCGACTGTCACCGTGCCACCCTCCCCGGACTCCTCGTCGAATTGAACGTCACCGGGCTCCCGCTCGAGTGCGAGTGAATCGGCCTCGGCTCGAAGGTCGACCGCCTGGCCGGCGTAGATGCCACGCTCCTCGAGCAGCAGGGCGCGCTGCTCGTCGAGGAATTTCTGCTCCTTCGCGTAGGGGCCGACCGTCGGTCGCTTCGGAGCGCTCGGTGGCGCGGCCACCTTCTTCGCTGTGGGGCCGCTCTTGGTCGGAGCCGATTTCTTCGGTGCCGGCGGCCTTCTTCGGCGCGCGGCCTTCTTCGGTGCCGCGGCGGTCTTCTTCGGTGCCGCCTTCGACGGGGTCGCTTGCTTCGGGGTCGGCTTCTTGGCGACGGCCTGCTTCGCGGCGGCCTTCTTCGGTGCCGCGGCGGCCTTCTTCGGTGCCGCCTTCGACGGAGGGGACTGCTTGTGGGTCGGCTTCTTGGCGACGGCCTGCTTCGTCGGGCGCCGCCTTGGTCTTGGCCACTGACTTCTTGGCGTCCGCCGCCGACTTCTTCGCCGGCGATTTCTTGGTCGGAGCCGGCTTCTTGGCCGCCGACCTCTTGGCGTCCGCCGCCGACTTCTTCGCTGCCGTCACATCGACCTCCTCCAGGGACCGGCCCCTTCGCGCCGCCACTGCCGGATCAGCGTGGCGCGGGCGGTCCCGGACATTGACGAGCGGGTGACCCTACCGTGCCGGGGTGGTTGCGGCAATCCGGCGCTGCCGGAGTGCCCAGGGACGATACCGGGCCGGATCGTCGGCCCGATCACCTGCGCGGACGCGGCGGCCGAAAACAGTACCGGAGTGCCCCCGCCGGTCCGGCGGCGTGCGGCCTCTAGAGCGGCAGCGACGCGTTCGAGGTGGTCGGGCGCGAGGTCGCCCCAGGCGGGCGGAGCTGGGTCACCTCGCCCGGCGCGCCGGCGAGGGGCCGGGCCGTGTCGGAGATGCTGGTGACCGAGGGACCTCCCGAACCACCGGGGGCGCCGACGGGCTCCCCTTCCTGCTTGCCGGAGGACGGGTGCACGTTCTCGTCCACCCAGTCGAGGAGGTCGGCAAGCGCAGAACGGAGACGCTGGCGCTCGCTCTCGAGATGACGGGACATCGACTCGACTTGATGGGAGAGCTGCCCTCGCGCCCCCTCCAGGCGGGCGATCTCCTCACGCAGTCGCTGCTCCGACTCCGTCTGGATCTGTGAGGCCTGGCTCTGGGCCTGGTCGGTGAGCAGGCGGGCCTTGGCGTCCGCCTCGGCCAGGATGCGGGTGGCCTGGGCTTCGGCGTCGGCCTTGGTCTCGTCGACGAACTTCTGTGCGAGCACCAGGGTGCGCTGCAGCGTGTCGTCGGCCACGACGGGCTCGGATGGCGATGCTTCGGCCGGCTTCGCCGCGAGTTCGGTCTCGAGCTGCGAGATGCGGTCGGCGGCCTGGCGGAGCCGCTCACCACTCTGGCGGAGTTGCTCCTGGAGGCCTTCGGCCTCCACTGCGGCCTTCTCCAGGTACTCGTCGACGTCGTCCCGGTGGTATCCCTTGAGCGTCTCCCGGAACTCGACGGTCCGGAGCGAATCGAGCGCAGATTGGGAAGGATCCATGGTTCCCATGCTAGCTGCGTGCAGGTCCAATTCCAGGGATTGCCCGCGGGGAGATGGTCAGCGGAACACCGAGATGAGCACGTCCACGACCAGGAAGACGATCAGCACCGACAGGTCGATGCCGACCCCACCCACCCGGACCGGCGGGATGAGATTGCGCACCGGGCGCAGCACGGGCTCACAGATCGACGCCAGCACCCGCTGGATCTTGATCACCGGTGAGTCGTAGGCCAACCGCCCCGAGACGGTGAACCAGCTCAGCACCGAGTAGGCGATGAGGACCAGCAAGAACAGGTAGAGGAGGTCGGCGATCAGACTGAGCATTCGGTCCCACCTCCCGCTGCCGGTCCCGCTCCGTCACGTTGGCAGGTCAGGGATTCACCAGCCCACGGTCGGCCAGGCGCTGGCGCTCCTCGTCGGAAACCTTGACGTTGGAAGGCGTGAGCAGGAAGACTTCGTCGGCGACCCGCTCCATACCCCCGGAGAGCGCATAGGTCACCCCGCTGCAGAAGTCGATCATGCGGCGCTGGAGATCGCGGTCGGCGCTCTGCAGGTTGACGATCACCGGTTGGTTGTTCATCAGGCGGTTGGCGATCTCCTGCGCGTCGGCGAACCGCCCGGGAGCGACTATGTGCACCCGTGCGCCGGCCGCATCCTGTGAGATCGGCCGCACCGAGGAGGAGCTGGTCCGCGGACTGATGGCAGACGGCACGGTCGCGACGGAACCGTTGGCCTCGTCGCGCCCGAGGGTTCGGATACGCGGGCTCGGCGCCGCCACCGGAACCTCCTCGACCTCTTCGGCGACCGGTGCACGCTGGCCAGTGCGCGCGGAGAGGGACGAGGACCTTGCCTCGTAGTCGTCGTAGTCGTCGTAGTCGTCGTCAACGAGGCCGAGGTACGCCATCGTCTTTTTCATGAACGAAGTTGGCATGATTTCCTCCCTCCACCAGCGTAGTGCGTGGCCCCAACGGGGGGTGGACGCCGCCCACGGGCGGCAAGGACCCTGGCCAAGGCACCGCGGCGCCACCGACCGCCGGAGGTGGCGACGCGGTCGGCGCCCTCGCTGTCGGCACCCTCGCTCGGCGCGGTCCGGCTCAACCCGCCGACGTACGGGGCGGGCGGTCCCCGAAGAGCGCTCGCCCGAGCCGGACCATTGTCGATCCCTCCTCCATGGCCACCTCGAGGTCGTCGGTCATGCCCATCGACCGGACGGGCAGGTCGAGCGCGTCTGCCAGACGGGACACCTCGCGGAATCCGGCACGCGCCTCCTCCGCCCGCCCCGGTGGGCCGACTGCCATCAACCCGGCCACTTCGAGGGCATCACGCCGGAGGGCGGCGACCAGGCCGGGCACCCGGGACGGGGGGATGCCGCCGCGGCCCGGAAGTCCGGCCACATCGACCTGGACGAGGACCATCGCACCGGGCCTCCTGGCCGCGATCGCGACACCTTCCTCCGGCCGGGCCACGGCCTGCCAGCAGGCGACCAACGGGGCCAGCCGTGGGATCTTGTTGCGCTGGACAGCGCCGAGGTAGTGCCAGGCGGGCGCGCAGCCGGCGGAGGTGACGGTCTTCTCACCGAGCGCGTCTGCCTTCGCCACCAGCTCGTCGGCGTAGTTCTCGCCGATAGCGTCGATGCCGGCGTCGAGGGCCAGCCGGACCGCGTCAGGCCCGAATCCCTTGGTGACCGCCACCAGCACGACCTGCTCGGGGTCCCGGGCCGAGCGCCGGATGCGGTCCCGGATCTGCGCGAGCCGCTCGGCGAAGTCCTCCTGGCCCGGCAAGTCGCTCACGTCACCGGACCCGCGTCGTCGCCCGCGGCCCACACCACCATCGCCTGCCGACCGTGGTCTCTCCTCGCCCGGTGTGAGAAGTACCCGGCGGCACACCCGGTGCAGTCGGCGACCACGGGAACCCGGGAGGCACCGGCCGCCTCGAGGGCCGCTCCGACCGCGGCGGGCAGATCGAGGGCCGGCCGGCCGGCCCGGGTGTGCGATCGGACCCCGGCCCCGAAGACGGCCGCGACCCCGTCCAGCGCGACACCGTCGAATTCGTAGCAGCAGGCGTGGATGCAGGGGCCGACCGCTCCGACCACCTGGAGCGCCCCGAGCTCCCGCATCCGTGCCACTGCCGCCTCGACGACCCCCGCCAGCAAGCCGCGCCAGCCGACGTGCACGGCGGCGAACACCCCTTCGGGGCTGCCGAGAGCCACCGGGGCGCAGTCAGCGGTGAGCACGGCAACCGCCGTCGATGGATCGTTCGCCACGAGGGCGTCACCCTCGCCGGCGTGCCGCGCCACCGGAGCAACACGGCTCGCGTCACGATCCGGGGGCGGGACGTGGAGGACGGTCCGACCGTGGACCTGGGTCAGCCAGGCGACCTCGCGCGGCCCCCCACCCGCACCGGTCCTTGAGATGTCGGCCGCGAGCGACGCCAGCCCGCGGGCAGGATCGGAGGGCCCGCCCGATGGTCGGAGGTCACCCCGCTCGGTCGTGGTCCACGCCGCATGGACTTTTCCGACCACCGGGGCGAAGGTCGCCCCCGCGATCGGAGAGCGCAGGATCAGCGAAGGAACGAGGGCACGTCGAAGTCGTCGTCGCCCAAGTCGAGATCGTCGTCGGGCGGGGAGGCGAAGATGTCCTCGTGGGCGTCGTCCACCCCGAGCACCCTGCTGCGCGCCTCGTCGCGCCCGGTCGCGTCGCCCATCACGACGCCACCTCGCGGCTGGGCCTCCCAGCGTTCGAAGCCGGCGGCGATGACCGTGACCCGGACCTCCTCGCCCATCGACTCGTCGATGACACTGCCGAAGATGATGTTGGCGTCGGGGTGGGCGACGCCGTGGATGATCTCGGCTGCCTCGTTGACTTCGAACAGCCCGAGGTCCGGACCGCCGGCGATGTTGAGCAGGATGCCGCGGGCCCCCTCGATCGAGGCCTCGAGCAACGGGCTGGTGATCGCAGAGCGGGCAGCGTTGACGGCTCGCCCCTCGCCGGTGGCCGCACCGATCCCCATGATGGCGGTGCCGGCGTTGGACATGATCATCTTCACGTCGGCGAAGTCGGTGTTGATGAGGCCTGGCACGGTGATCAGGCTGGTGATGCCCTGTACGCCCTGCATGAGGACCTCGTCGGCCATCTTGAACGCGTTGACCATCGAGGTCTTCTCGTTGGAGACGGTGAGGAGCCGGTCGTTGGGGATGATGATCAGCGTGTCGACCTTCTCCTTCAGGTTCTGGATGCCCGCTTCGGCCTGGACCGAGCGGCGCCTCCCCTCGAAGGTGAACGGGCGGGTGACCACGCCGATGGTCAGGGCACCGAGTCCCTTGGCGATCTCGGCGACCACCGGGGCGGCTCCCGTGCCGGTGCCGCCTCCCTTGCCCGCCGTGATGAACACCATGTCGGCACCCTTCAGCGCCTCCTCGATCTCCGAGCGGTGCTCCTCCGCGGCCAGACGCCCGACTTCGGGATCGCTCCCGGCGCCGAGGCCGCGGGTCAGCTGACGGCCGATGTCGAGCTTGAGGTCGGCGTCGCTCATCAGGAGCGCCTGGGCGTCGGTGTTGGTCGCGATGAACTCGACGCCCCGCAATCCCGCATCGATCATCCGGTTGACGGCATTCACCCCGCCTCCGCCGACACCGACCACCTTGATCACGGCGAAGTAGTTGTTCTGTGCCGGAACGGTCATGGAATCCCTTACCCTCGACCAAAGGTTGAATCCGTTCCAACCGGCGAGTTGAGGCCAACGATAGGGTTCGGAGACTTCCTGGTCAAGCAGCACGGGACCCGTCGGGACATCGGCGTCTCCCCTTCGACCCGGGTCCGCGGGCTCAGGGACCCACCGTCGGCGACTGGGGCACGGTGACGTCGATGGTGGCACCGGCCGGTGGCGACGCGTTCGCGATGATCGCCGCGATGTCCTCGTACTTGGCCGGAAGGTCGGTGTCGGTGCCGAGCAGGACGACGAGCCGCGCGCCGAGGGCGAGGCTGACCGTGCCGTCCGGGGCGGTGGTGATCGAGATGACCTGCCCGGCGAAGGCGGCAGGCAGGGTGCGGGCGACCGTGAGACCGGGGTCGGCCGCGGTGGGCAGGATCTCCCCGACCGGCATCGGGGGCACCGGTCCGGACGGCGCATGCACGATGAGGACCACCAGGTGCGGGGGCCGGGCCGGGCCGGTCGCGAGGGTGCGTCCGGAGCCGTCGAGCACCGACCACGCCGCACCGGGTCCCGCCATGGTGACGACAGGCTCACGCTCGGTGACCGAGATGGAGATTCCGTCCGGCCAGTGCCGGTGGACCAGAGCGGTGGCGATGAACGGAAGGGACTCGATCCGTTCGGCGGTGGTCCCCGGGTCCACGCTGATCAGCGGCGGGTGGCCGACGAGGCCCGCGGCGGCCACGATGGCTGCGTCGCTGGTGCGGGGGTGGGAGCCGCTCACGGTGACCACCCGTGCGCCGAACCACGGGGTGTGGAGCGCCGCCAGGACCACCCCGACGAGGGCCAACACCGCCACCGCGGCCGCGATCTGGCGCCATCGGCGGCGGTTCCGGTGACGCTCGACCTCTTCCCGCCGCTGGCGGATCCGGGGATCGATGCCGCCGGCCGGGCTCCGGGTCGTCACTCCGCCGCCACCCGTGGGGGTCATGGCCCCGACCTCCCCGCTGCGCGCTCGAATCCCACCAGCTGGACCTCCGGGACCAGCTCGGTTCCCGGTGGCCGCGCCCACTACCCGCCTGACCCGTTCGATGAGGTCGCGGACGTCGTCAGCCGAGCCGCCACGGTCCACCTGGATGAAGTTGGCGTGCTTCCGGGAGACCTCGGCCGTCCCGACCCGCTCGCCCTTGAGCCCGCATGCGTCGATGAGCCGGCCGGCCGAGTCACCCGGGGGGTTGGTGAAGACAGACCCGGCGTTGCTGCCGCCAGGCTGGTTGGCCCGCCGCCACCGCACGATCTCATCGATGGCGGCACGGGACTCGAGCGGGTCGCCCGGTTCGAGGCGGAAGGTGGCCTCGACGACGACCTCGGTCGGGGAGAGCGAGGTGTGCCGGTAGGTGGCCGCGAGGCGCTCGGCCGGGGCGTCGGCCACCACCCCGGCCCGGAGGTCGACCCAGCGGAAGCCGACCAGGGTGGCCGCCGTCTCCGAGCCGTGGCCGCCCGCGTTCATCCGGAGCGCCCCACCCACCGTGCCCGGCACCCCGACCGCCCATTCGAGGCCGCGCAGACCTGCCGCCGCCGTTCGGCGGGCAAGGGCAGGCAGATCCAGCGCCGCTCCCGCCCGCACCTCGAGACCGTCGATCGCGAGGCAGCCGAACCCGGCGCCGAGAAGGACGGCCAGGCCACGGAATCCCTGGTCGGAGACGAGCAGGTTGGAACCGTTCCCGACCACCAGGACGGGCACCTCGAGCCCGTCGAGGGCACCGGCCACCGCGAGGAGGGCGTCCTCGTCGGGCGGCTCCGACATGAGCGCCGCGGTTCCGCCCACCCGGTAGGTCGTGCGGGCACCGAGCGGCTGGTCCCGGCGGGCCGCGGCACCGAGGCGTCCCGCCAGGCGCTCGAGGTCGTCCCCTTCCCGGCTCACCGTGCCCCTCACCGGCCGAGCCCGGCCATGAGCTCGTCCGCGAGCGAGGTCAGGTCCCCGGCGCCGAGGGTGCAACAGAGGTCGCCCGGCTCCAGGAGGACCGCCACCGCGGCCGACAGGTCGCCGCGGCCGGCCACGTAGTGGACCGGCAGTCCCGGACGGGCCCGTCGGACGGCGTCGGCCACCAGCCGACCGGACACCCCGGGCGTGGGGGGCTCTCCGGCACCGTAGACGTCGGTCACCACCACCACGTCCGCGTCACCGAAGGCGTCGCCGAACTCCTCCCACAGCTCGGCGGTCCGCGTGTAGCGATGCGGCTGGAACACGGCCACCACCCGTGACCACCCGCCGTCACGGGCCGCCGCCATGGTGGCACGGACCTCGGTCGGCAGATGGGCATAGTCGTCGACGAAGGTCACTCCGGCGCACTCCCCACGGAACTCGAACCGCCGGGCCACGCCGGCGAATCGGGCGAGCGCCCGCTCGGCCGCGCCAAAGGGCGCCCCGGCGGAGAGTGCGGCGACGGTCGCAACCGCGGCGTTCCTCGCGTTGTGGAGCCCGGGAACGGCCAGCCCGAGCCGACCGAGGCGGAGCCCCCCAGGCCCGTCGAGGGTGAAGGCGACCGAACTGCGCCCCGCCTGGGCGTCGAGCATCCGGTGACTGCAGCCGGGAGCAAAACCGACGCTGTCGGCGCCGGTGTCCCTACCCAGCGCGGCGGCCTCGGGGTCGTCCCCGCCGACCACGCGGTGGCGCAGTGCGGACGCGAGGAACCGGGCAAAGGCCGAGCGCACCGCGTCGAACGATCCGTAGTGGTCGAGGTGGTCCGGCTCCACGTTGGTCACCACGGCGGTGTCCGGGATCAGGGAGAGGAACGTGCCGTCGCTCTCGTCCGCCTCGACAACGATCCAGTCACCCGCATCCCAGACCGCGTTGGTACCGATCTCGTTGACCTCGCCCCCGATGAGGAAGGACGGTCGCATCCCGGCCTCGACCATGATCAGGGCGAGCATCGACGCGGTGGTCGTCTTGCCGTGGGTCCCCGACACCGCGATGCACCTGCGGAGAGCCGCGATGGAGGCGAGGGTCTCGGCCCGGGAGAGGACCGGAAGCCCGCGGCGCGCGGCCTCGACGACCTCCGGGTTGTCCGCGGCGACCGCGGACGAGACGGTGACCAGCTCCGCGGCGCCGAGGTTGGTCGCCGCGTGTCCGATGGCCACAACGATCCCCGCTGCCTCCAGACGCCCGGTGACCGCCGAGGACCGCAGGTCGCTCCCGGAGACCGAATGACCCATGGCGTGGAGCACCGTCGCGATCGCGCTCATCCCCGCGCCCCCGATGCCCACGATGTGGACGTCGTGGAGGATGCCGGGATCACCCAGACCGGAGGGGGGCCGGCCGCTCACGCTGCGCCCCGTTGGGCCGGGTCGGCCGCGCCCTCGACCACCCGGGCGCCTGCGACGGCCGCGTCGGGTCGCCCGAGTCCGGATGCCGCCCTGCCCATCGCCTCGAGCGCGTCCCGGTCGGAGAGGAGCCCGTCGAGGATCCCGGCCAGGTGGGCCGGCTCGCACCCCTCGTCGGTCAGCAGCACGGCGGCCCCGGCGCGCTCGAGCACGCGGGCATTGGCCGTCTGATGGTCCCCCGGAGCCGCCGGCAGCGGCACGAGCACGGCCGGTACCCCGGCAACGGCGAGCTCGGCCACGGTCATCGCACCTGCCCGGCAGACCACGACGTCCGCCGCTGCGTAGACCGTCGCCATCTGCTCCTCGAAGGGCACCCGGACGAGGACCAGGCCCGGGCGGTCGGCCAGGAGTCCGGTGTCGGCGGCGTCGTCCCAGTCGCGTCGGCCGACGATGTGGTAGATCGCCACGTCCGACCGCTCCGCCCACCGGGTCACCAGACCGTCGATGCACCGGTTGATCGTCCTCGCTCCGAGCGAACCGCCGAACGCTGCGACCAGAGCGCGGTCGGCGGGCAGCCCGAGCAGACGGCGGGCCTCGGCCCGGCCGGCCGGGTCGCGGCGGACCGCGGCGATCTCGGGGCGCACCGGTGTCCCGGTGACCACCGCACGCGGCAGGCGGACCCCCTCCCACCCGACCGCGCTGGCACGGGCGAAGCGGGCGAGCAACCGGTTGGCGGCGCCCGGCACGGCGTCGGTGTTGAACAGCACGAGCGGGACCCGCAGGAGCACCGCGGCCAGCGCGCCCGGCAGGCTCGCGTACCCCCCGACCGACACCACGACCCGCGGGCGGGCCCGGGCAACCACCCGGAGCCCCCCGGCCGCCGCAGCCGCGAGCTCGACCAGGGAGGCGGCGTTCCGAAGCAGGTCGTGTGGTCCGAGGCTGCGGACGATGCCCCTTCCGGGCAGGAGGGTCACCGGAAACCCGCGACCGGCCAGGGCGGCGGCGTCCTGCCCGCGCGCGGAGCCGACGAACTCGATCGATTCCCGACTGTGGCCGCGGTCGACCAACGCCTCAGCGATGGCCAGGGCGGGCTGGAGGTGCCCGGCCGTTCCCCCGCCGGCCACCACGGCGTAGCGCCGCCCGCTCACGCCCGGGCGGGAAGGCGCCTCGGGAGTGCGGCGCCCTTCCCCGACCGTTCCTGGACCGCGATGTTGAGCAGGATGCCGACCGCTGCCATGGTGATCACCAAAGAGGAGCCGCCGAACGAGATGAAAGGGAGGGGGATGCCGGTCACCGGGAGCACGCCGACCACGGCGCCGACGTTGATCACCGCCTGGCTGGTGATCCAGGTGGTCACCCCCACCGCGAGTATGCCGCCGAACCGGTCGGGCGCACGGTTGGCGGCCCGGAGCCCGAACCAGGCCAGGGCGAAGAACAGTGCCAGCACGGCCACCGCCCCGACCATGCCGAGCTCCTCGCCGACCACCGAGAAGATGAAGTCGGTGTGCGCGTTCGGCAGGCTCCCCCACTTCTCGCGCCCCCCTCCGAGCCCGAGACCGAAGAGGTGTCCCGCCCCGAGCCCGATGAGGGACTGCCAGACCTGATAGCCCGAGCCCGACTGGTGGGCCCCCGGGTTGAGGAACGAGAGGATCCTGTCGCGCCGGTACGGGTCGGCGAGTCCGACGAACACCGCCAGGGCTGCGAACGTGCCGAACACCTTGAGGAGGGAGAGCATCGGGACCCCGCCCACGAAGAGGATCCCGAAGGCGATGCAGGCGAGCACCATGGCCGTGCCCATGTCGGGCTGCTTGAGGATGAGCGCCCCGGAGAGGGCCAGAACGGCCAGCACCGGGGCGATCACCAGCTTCGGCTCGTCCATCCGGTCGGCACGGCGTGTCACCAGATCGGCGGCGAAGACGACCAGGGCCAGTTTCATGAGCTCCGACGGCTGCATCCGTAGCTGGCCGAGGCCGATCCAACGCGACGATCCGCCAGCGGTGTCCCCGAATCCGGGCACGAGGACGAGGACGAGGAGTCCGATGCTCACCAGTACCAGCGGGCCGCGAAGGATACGCCAGCGCCGGTAGTCGACGCGGGAGAAGACGACCAGGGCCACTGCACCGACCGCCATCCAGACGACCTGACGGATGAGGATGGTCCAGGGCGAGCCGTAGAGCCCGAGGGAGATCACCGGCGAGGCCGAACCCACCATGACCAGGCCGATCACGCACAGCACCCCCACCAACACCGCCAGCGCCGTTGCGGTGGGTACGGCCAACGGACCCGGCCGGGTCGACGGCGCTGCCGGAGCCACCTCGGCGGCTCTCGGTCGTGCAGCGCTCGGCCGTGCCCGGCTCGGCCGTGCGGCGCTGGTGGGATGGCGGACCCTGGTCGACCGCCGGGCGGTGGCCGAGCGCTCAGCCACACCCACCTCCCCGGGTCGCGCCTACTGACCGTCGACGGTGCCCGAGACCGGCTCGGTCGTTCGATTGCATCCCGTTAGCCTCGTCCACCCGGCCGGTGCAGTGGTGGAACCCCCGTGGGGACAGAGCGGACGGCCGCCCGGGCGGCGACCTCACAGCTTTCCCACCGAGAGGAAGTCGCCGTAGAAGATACCGAGCCCGAGGGCCGCGAAGAGCCCGGCCAGGATCCAGAAGCGCACGATCACCGTGGTTTCGGGCCAGCCCAGCAGCTCGAAGTGGTGGTGCAGGGGCGCCATGAGGAAGACCCGTCGGTGGAACAGGCGGAAGCTCACCACCTGGATCACCACCGAGAGCGTGACGATGACGAAGAGCCCGCCGATGACCACCAGCAACAGGTCGAGGTTCATCATCAGGCACAGTGCCGCGAGGCCCGACCCGATGGCCAGCGACCCGGTGTCCCCCATGAAGATCCTGGCCGGGGCTGCGTTCCACCAGAGGAAGCCCAGGCAGGCGCCTGCCAGTGCGACCGCGGCCAACGCGAGGTCGAGGGCGTCACCTACGTGGTAGATCGCGAAATGCCGGTACTGCCAGTACCCGATGATGGCCAGGCAGGCGAAACAGAAGGTCGACGACCCGGCTGCGAGGCCGTCGAGACCGTCGGTGAGGTTCACCGCGTTCGCCGACGCGGCGATGATGAACGTCGCCCACACCACCCACGCCGCCGTGCCCATGTGCAGCCCGACCGAGTTGTAGCGGGTGAAGGACAGGGTGGTCGAAGCGTGGGCCCAGTAGACCCCGAACAGGGAGAAGGCCAGACCGAGGGCGATCTGCGCTCCGAATTTGGTCCGCTTGTTGAGGCCCAGGCTCCGGCGGTGCCGGACCTTCGTCCAGTCGTCCGCGAAGCCGATGAGCCCGGCGCCGACGATGGCCAGCATGACCAGGGCACCCGACCGCGAGAAGTGGTCACCCGGAATGGCGTGGGCGGCCAGGAAGCCGACCAACACGGCCCCCACGATGCAGATCCCGCCCATCGTCGGCGTCCCGGCCTTGGCGATGTGGACCTGTGGACCATCGTCCCGGATCTGTTGACCGATGTTGTGCCTGACCAGCCAGCGGCGGAGGATCGGCGTGGACAGCACGGCCACCCACAGGGCCACCCCGCCCGACGTCATCAGCGAGATCATGCGCCCGGCCGCCCGAACCGCTCCTCGAGTGCAGCCGCCGCCTCGAGCCGGTCGTCGAAGGGGACGGTGGTCCCGCCGACTGTCTGGGTGGCCTCATGGCCCTTGCCGGCCAGAAGCACCACGTCGCCCGGACGGGCCCGGTTCACCGCGGCGCGGATCGCCGCTGCACGGTCGGGCTCGACGGTGACATCGGTACCCTGCACGATTCCGGCCCGGATCGCAGCCAGGATGGCCTCGGGATCCTCGGAGCGAGGGTTGTCCGAGGTCAGGATCACCGCGTCCGCGCCCTGCGAGGCTGCCTCGCCCATCTCGGGGCGCTTTCCCGCGTCGCGGTCGCCCCCGCACCCGAACACGCAGAGCACCCGCCCGCCGCCAGCCAGCGCGCGGACCGCGTCGAGCGCGGCCCCGAGCCCGGCCGGGGTGTGGGCGTAATCGACCAGGACCGCCACCGGCGTGTCCGCACGGACCACCTCCATCCTTCCGGGCACCGCCGGCGCGGCGTTGAGCCCTTCGACCACCCGATCCTCCGCCACCCCGAGCGCGACACCGACGGCAGCCGCGACCAGGGCGTTGTCCACGTTGAACCGTCCCGACAGCGGGAGCAAGACCTGGTGCCCCCGCCAGTGGAAGCCCGTCGAGCCGGTGGCCAGGGTCACCCCCTCGGCCTCGTTGCGCCGTACGGCGATCAGGTCGCGGCATGCCAACCCGGTCGCGAGGCGGGCACCCCACGGATCGTCGACGAAGACGACCGAGCGCTCGCAGCGGGCCGGATCGAAGAGCGCGGCCTTGGCCGCGTAGTACTCCTCCATCGTGCGGTGATGATCGAGGTGCTCTCGGCTCAGATTGGTGAACGCGCCCACGGAGAAGACGATCCCGTCGACCCGGTGGGCGTCGAGCGCGTGCGATGAGACCTCCATCACAGCGGCGCGTTTCCCCTCGCCGACGAACCGGGCCAGCCTGGCCTGGAGGACGGGCGACTCCGGAGTTGTCCGCGCTCCGTCGAGGGTCCCGATCACCCCGGTGGGACGATCGTCGGCCTCGAGGATCGATCGCACAAGGTGGGCGACAGTGGTCTTGCCGTTGGTGCCGGTGACTCCGACGGTGGTGAGCGACCGCGACGGGTGATCGTGGAAGGCAGACGCCACCGCGGCCATGGCCGGCCGGACGCCACCGGGTCCCACGTTGACCTGGGTGACCCCGAGATCGAGGAAGTGCTCGCAGAGGAGTGCCGATGCACCGCGGGCGACGGCTTCCGCTGCGTGGCGATGCCCGTCGGTCTGCTCGCCGGGTACGCAACAGAACAGCGCGCCTTCGGTGACCTGCCGGCTGTCGAAGTCGACCGCACGGACCTCGGTGGTCGCGGAGTCACCCCGGACGGCGGCGACGTCGACCTCCTCGAGCAGGTCCGCCAGCATCACGTGCTGGTCCTGACGGTCGGGGGACGGGTCGGGCTCGCGTGGATCGTGCCCGGGCCCACCTAGGGCCCTTCCGTGACCGCTCCGGCCGGGACGGTGACCGAGCCGGTCCCGCCGACCGCAGTGGTCGACGCCGAGGCGGTGGCGGTGGCGGTGGTGGGGATGCCGTAGTGGTGGAGTGCGTAGGCCATGATCGTCGAGAACACCGGAGCGGCGACGGCCCCACCGTAGATCGGGGTTGGGTGGTCGAGGACCACCACCGCCGACAGCACCGGGTGCTGGGCCGGGGCGAATCCAGCGAATGATCCCACGTAGGCCCCGGGAATATAACCGAGATGGCTCGGATCGGGGATCTGGGCGGTGCCGGTCTTTCCCGCCACCGTGTAGCCGTCGATGGCGGCGCTCGTACCGGTTCCCGAGGACACCACGGCCTCCAGCATGGAGACCAGCTCGTTGTCGGTTGCCGGGTCGAAGATCCGTCGGATGGGCGAAGTCGGGGCGGCGGTCACTCCGCCGGAGGGGTCGACGGTGGCCCGGATCAGGCGCGGAGCCACGAAGACACCCCCGTTTGCCACTGCGTTGTAGGCGTCGAGGATCTGCTGGGCGGTCACCGCGTCGTCCTGGCCGATGGGGGTCGATCCGATGGAGGTCCCTGTCCACTGGGACGGCCCGGGCACCAGCCCCTCCGACTCGCCGGGGAAGCTCAGCCCGGTCGGGTGCCCGAAGCCGAGCAACGAGATCTGCGAGAGCAGCCGGCCCTCACCCAGACCCCGAGCGACTTCGATGGTCCCGATGTTTGAGGACTGGGACAGCACCTGGGTGGCCGTGAGCCGCTCGGTCCCGTGCTGCTCCGCGTCGTGGAACGTGTACTTCCCCATCGGCAGCGCGCTCGGCACGGTGAGTGGCTGGTTGGGCGAGATCACGTTCGCGGCGAGCGCCGCCGAGAAGGTCACCAGCTTGAACACCGAGCCCGGTTCGTAGACCTGGGTGACGGCGGTGTTCGACGGTGCCTCGTCGACCCCCGCCGGCAGGGTGTCGGAGCCCGCCACCAGGGTTGGACCAGATCCGGAGACCGGCGCCGAGATCGGGGTCACGGTTGCTGTTCCCGGGCGGCGCTGGTCGCGTCGAGGTCGGCCATGGCAAGGATGTCGCCCGTCTTCACGTCCATGACGACCGCCGTCCCGGAGCGGGCGTGCGAGGCGACCACCTCTGCGGCGAGCGCCTGCTCCGCGATGTACTGCACGGATTCATCGATGGTGAGCTCGATCCCGGTGCCGGGACGGAGGGCACGGTCCGCTCCCCCCCGGGCAGGACGACACCCCCTGGTGAGCGCAGGAGGTCGGTCGATCCGGGTGTGCCGGCCAGGAGCGACTGGTACTGGTACTCGAGGCCGGCTGCCCCGTTGCCGGCCCAGTCGACAGAGCCGACGACCGGCTCGGCGAGGTGCCCGACCGGGACCACCCGCTGGGCCTCGGGGATGAGGTTGATCCCGGGGAGAGCGAGCTTGGTGACCTCGGCCGCCACGGCGTCGGATACCCGGTGGGCCAGGTAGACGAATTGGGAGTGCCCGGTCAGCTCGGTCCGCAGGGTGGTCGCCGGGATCCCGAGGAGCGGGGCGAGCGCGTCGGCGATGGGGACGGGTCTGGTGATCAGGAGCGGGTCGCCCACCACGGTCTGACGGGTCACGGTCTCGGCCAGCACCTCGCCGTTCCGGTCGTAGATACCGCCACGGACGGCTGGGACCGTGACGGTCTGGGAGAGCTCGGAGGTCGAGAGCGCCGCATAGTGCTGGTGGCTGAGCTCCTGGACTCCGACCAGCCTCGCCACGAGGGCGCAGAAGATCACCGCCACCAGCAGCCGCATGGCGCGTGAACGCCGCTTGACCAGGACGTCGGGGCTCAATGCGTCGGCGGTGCGTTGTGGATCGCCGAGCCGGCGGGCGGAACCGCGGTGTGTGAGGCCCCGGCGGGCGGGGCGGTCGACCGTGGAGCGGGCAGCGGAACGTCGAGCGGCACCTGGGGCAGATCGAGCACCTGGGCGGGAGCGGTCAGCCCGAGCCGGATCCCCCGGGCCACGACCCGGGTGGGCGCGGCGAGCTGGGCGACCGTGACTTGCGCGGCCTTCTGGGCGACCTCCGCCGAGCTGACCTCACTCTGCAGCGTGGACAGCCGGACCTGACCCTGGGTGACCATCGCGTCCCCGACGACCACGGCGAGCAGGCTTCCGACCACCAGTGCCCCCGAGACCACCAGTCCCGGTCGCCGCGCCGCGGCGTCGGCCCGGCGAGCGCCGCTTGGCGGGTTCGAAGAGCCGGAGCGGCGGTCGGCGCGGGGCGGGGCGGGCCTGGGGTCGCGCGGCGGGCCGGCGGGCGGTGGCGGCCGGTGCCATCAGGCGACCTCGCCGTCGGAGCGACCGGTCCCGGCCGGATCGGAGAGGCGCTCGAGGACACGCAACCGTGCGGACTCCGCCCGGTGGTTGCCGAGCAGCTCTTCCGCAGAGGGTCGCCGCGCGCCGCGGGAGACCAGGCGGAACCGCGGGATGGCGCCGCAGACGCACGGCAGACCCGGTGGGCACTGGCAATTGTCTGTTGCGGCGCGGGTGAAGACCGACTTGACCAGCCGGTCCTCGCCGGAGTGGTAGGCGATGACCACGCACCGCCCTCCCGGACGGAGCAGGGAGAGCGCGTCGTCAAGCCCGGTGCGGAGCTGGTCGAGCTCTTCATTGACCGCGATGCGGATGGCTTGGAAGACCCGGCGTGCCGGGTGGCCGCCCGTACGGCGTGTGGCCGCGGGGATAGCGGTACGGACCACATCCGCGAGCTGCCCGGTGGTGGCGAGCGGACGGGCGGCGATGATGGCCCGGGCGACCCGTCGCCCGAATCTGACCTCGCCGTTCTCGGCGAAGAGCTCGACGAGGGCGTCCTCCTCGTACTGGTTGACCACGTCCGCCGCGGTCGGTCCGGTCGTCGGGTCCATCCGCATGTCCAGGGCCGCGTCCCGCCGGTAGGAGAACCCGCGCTCGGCCACGTCGAGCTGCGGTGAGCTCACCCCGAGGTCGAAGAGGCATCCGACCAGCCCGGAGGCATCGGCCGGGGTGCCGAGAGCGGCCTGGGTGTCCCGCACGATCTCGGCGAGGTCGCCGAAGCGGGACTGGCGCACCGTGGCCCGCTCCCCGTAGGGGGCCAGCTCGACGGTGGCTGCCGCGATGGCGCCCGGGTCGCGGTCGATTCCGAGCAGCTGGATGCCGGGCAGGGCATCGAGCAGGGCCCGACCGTGACCCGCACCGCCCAGGGTCGCGTCGACGACCAGGCCGTCCGGGACGTCTGCGAACGCTGCGACCACCTCGGCGGACATCACCGGCTCGTGCGGAAAGTCCCGGCTCATCCGCAGTCCCCCGACCGGCACGAGTCGTGCGGGTGGAGTGCCGCGACCGTCCGACTGGAAGGAGGCGGAGGAGGATTCTTCCAGCGGTCCGGTCGGGGGACTGCGCATGGGCCAGACGCGTTCGATGTGGACCTCGTGGCGTGCCACCGCGGCCGTGCCCGACTCGAGCGGGGTGAGGCGCCGACTCCCGGACGGGTGTCCCGCCAGACGGGCCTGCTCTTCGGGCGGCACGCCCGGCGGCGCGGTGGTCGGACTGCCGGTGGCCGGCTCGGCGGTCGCCGGAGCGGGCGGAACCGCGGCACAGGCCCGGGACGGCGATCGCCGGGAACGTCACAGACGTCGTCGGCGCGGTGATCGTCGGGAGCGAGACCGTCGTGATTTCCGTCATTTTCGCGCAGGTCGGCGTCGGCCAGGGCCGAGAGCACCGCTGATCCCCGGCGTGGCGCGGGCGCAGGGACGCTCGCACCGGTGGGGTCACCGGAGGTGTCCCGCACCACACGGAGGTGCATCGGGTCACTCAGCTGTCGTCCCTGGGTGAGACGCGCTTCCTCGGGAAGCACCTTCTCCTCCAGGTCTCCCGGTTCCAGAGCTCGACCCGGTCGATCGCCCCGAGCACGAGCACGTCGCCGACCAGTCCCGCGTACTCGCGGAGCCGGACCGGGATGGCCATCCGTCCCTGTCGGTCGATCTCCAGTTCGTGGGAGGTCGAGGCCCAAAGACGCACCAGGTTGCGATCGCTCCGGCCTGAGCCCGCCCGCTCCGTCATGGCGTCCATCTGCAGCTCGAACTGGTCCGGGGTCCAGAGCGACAAGCACCCGTCCTGGTACTCGGTCAGGTACCCGCCGTGATCGAAGTGGGCGCGGAACTTGGCCGGGAGGATGATCCTTCCCTTGTCGTCGAGCGAGTGCTCGTACCTTCCAAAGAACCGTGCCACTGGTGCTTGCTCCCACGATGCTCCCCGCAGTGCCCGGGGACCCGGTGGTCGGACCCCTCCCTTTCACACCACTTTGCGCCACTTTATTCCCCCACCCCCCACTCGTCAACACCTTCGACCCAACCCGTTCCCCGTTCGCACCACCAAGGCGGAGGGTCGCGCCACCCGGCCGGCGAGCGGCCCGCCTCCCCGGGCACGGACGCGGCTCGCCGCCGATCGGCCGCGCAGGGACCGTCGGTCCCGCAATGGGCGATGGGCGCGCACTCCGCCCAGGAGCGGTGGCCGCGATGGCCGGAGGCTGCCGTCAGGTCAGGGAAGGTGGGCGAGGAACGCTGCGGTGATCGCGTCCCCGTCGGGCACCGGTCGGTCGGCCCCAGTCGAGGTCCGCCACACCCACCGCCGCACCGGCCAACCCGTCGGCCGCCTCCGGCCCGTACTTCCGTGGGGAGGGCGAGGGTCCCGAGGAGGGTCGCCGGGTCCCAGTGGATGGCGCAGGCACCCTGGATCCAGGCTCCCGTCCGGACCCGGCGCTGTGCCAACCCGACCAGCTTCCGGCCGCCGGCGACGCTCACCTCGCCGGCCCCCAGACCACCGAAGCAGACCAGCCCCGACCACCGGGTGCGGCTTCGGGGAGCTGCTCCCTGTACCGACGGGTCGGCCACACCGAGCGACCGCAGTGCCGGACTGCCAGACCGCGCCCAGCCAGAGGAACGCCCGTGAGACGTCGTCCTCCCACAACGGATCCCCAGCCGGGACCCACACGTCGATCCACACCGGGTCCCGCGGCCCGACCAGCACCGCGCCCCCGCCGGTCCGCCGCCGGACCACTGCGGACCCTGCCCGAGCCGCGTCGACACGGTCGACCACCGTGTCGGGCTGGGCCGAGCCGATCACGATCGTGTGCCCTGTCGGGTGGCAGCGGGCGACCGCCCGCTCGTCGGGGCTGAGGTCGGCCGACGGCCACGATGCATGGAGCTCCGCCGCCGAGCCGAAGCGTTCCTCCACCCGCCAGCCCCGTGCCACCGGAGCAGTCTCGCGCCCCCGGCCGGAGCCGGGTCGGCCAACCGCACCCGGCGGGTCAGGCGGTCAGTTGCCGATCGTCTTCAGCAATGGTGCCCGCCCCGAGATACGTACTCCACTCCGCGCTGGCCCCCCCACAGAGTGCGAGGAGCTGGACGCGGTGGCGGGGAGCCACCGGGGTCGAGCGGAGCGCCATCCCCGCCTCGTGGGGGAGACGATCCTCTTTCCGCGTGTTGCACCGCCGGCAGGCTGCGACCACGTTCTCCCATGTGTGGGCTCCTCCCTTGCTCCTGGGGATGACGTGGTCGAGGTTCTCGGCCGCCGAACCGCAGTACTGACAGCGGGCACCGTCGCGGGCGAAGACCGTCCTGCGGTTGACCGCGACCCGGTAGTGGTGCGGGACATGGATGTACCGAACGAGCCGCACCACCGAAGGCTCGGGGACACTCAGGCGCTCCGCACGGAAGACACGTTCGGTGGAGTGGATCAGCTCGGCCTTGGTGTCGAGCACGAGGAGAACCGCCCTGCGGGAGGACACGATTCCCAGGGGTTCGAAGGTGGCGTTCAGGACCAGGGCCCTGCGGGAGGGGCTCATCGGCGAACGGACCGGGTCGGGATGCCCGGGTGTCGCGGCCCGGCCGGACCCCCTCGCCGTCCCTGATTTGTGCAGTCGGTCCATGGCCGGAAATTAGCGCCGCCCGCCGGGGGGAACCGGCTTGGTCGGTTGGTGGGATGGGTTCACCGGCCGCCACCGGCGAGTGCGGCCGTGTCGCGGCACCACTCCACATAGGTCACCACGTCGGCCGGTTCGGGCACCGCGTCACCGCGTCCGTAGGCGGTGACCATCCGGAACTCCCACAGGCGCGGATCGGGAAGCGGGAGGTGGGGCGCCCTCCGCCACCATCCCGGCGGCGCCAGCCGGTGGAGCACCCCGAGCGCCGACCACCAGAGGTCGGGCCGCGCCAGAAGCGCCGCCACGACGGTCGCCGACGCCCGGAGCCCTCCCCTCCCGCTGGTCCGGCTCACCGTCCACTCGTTTCTGCGGCGGCCAGGTGACGGCGTGCCACAGCCGCTGCCCCGATCAGCGGCCCGTCAGCTCCGAGTCCGGCCGGCACGATCCGGGTCGGGCCGGGCGAAGGCGAGCCCACAGCGGAGCGCCATCTCCTGCTGCGCCGCTTCGAAGAATTCGGTCCCGAACCCGAGCGCGACCGAGCCACCGACGATCGCGAGTTGGAGGTCCAGCAGGTTGGCGACCGACGCGACGGCACGGCCGACGAGGGTCCCGGTGCGACGACGCGTCGCTGGGTCCGCCTCTGCGGCGGGCCTTCCGGTGGCCGTGCGGATGGCCGTTCCGGAGGCCTCTGCCTCCAGGCACCCCCGTCCCCCGCATACGCACTCGCGTCCGTCGGGCTCCACGACAACGTGCCCGATGTGCCCGGCATTGCCGTCGGTTCCGTCGAGCAGGCGCCCGTCGAGGACGATGCCGCCGCCCACCCCGGTCGAGACCACCATGGCCAGGTAGTTGGACGAATCCTGCGCGGCTCCCAGCCAGCGCTCCCCGAGTGCGAGGGCCTTGGCGTCGTTGTCGACCCACACCGGGATGCCGAGCAGGTCGGCCAGGCGGCGGCGGAGCGGGAACCGTCGCCAGGCTCGGATGTTGAGCGGAGACACCGTCTCGCCTTCGTCCTCCATCGGGCCCCCGCAGCCCACGCCGCACGCCACGGGGGGCACCGTAGATCCCCCGACCGCCAACCGGACCACGCCGGCGAGCGCGCCGAACACGGCCTCCGGGTCGGCGGCGTCCGGGGTCGCTGCGGCTGACCTGGTCAGCAGGTGACCGGCGGTATCGACCAGCGACGCAGCGATCTTGGTGCCGCCGATGTCGACGGCAAGCAGCGGGGGCTCGCCCCCGGCGCTGAGCGGACCTGCCGCGTCGTAGACGCCGGCACCCGTGGTGGATGCGGCCGAGGTGCTGCCCGTCGACGGTTCAGTCGTCGCGGTGGAAGCGCCCACGGATCCAGTCACGGGGATCGTGGACCGGGTTGCTCATGCTGCGGTTGTGGAGGGAACGCGAGATGTCGTCGATTCCCGCCTTTCCCATGCGGCGGGCGTTGTTGGCGAAGACCACGCCGGAGAGGAACATCACGACGACACCCACGAACCCGAGGACGATGTTGGTCGCGAAGGTGAAGAGCATGAAGACGAGAGCGGCGACGAACACCGAGCGCGGACCAGATGCAGTACCTCCCCGCATGCCGGTAGACCGTCTCCGAGCGCACCCGCTCGGCGAAATCGGGATCCTCCTGATAGAGGGACTGCTCCAGTTCGTGCAGAATCCGTTGTTCGTGCTCAGAGAGCGGCACCGACTCGTCCCCTCCACCTCTTGTCCACTCCGGCGCACCTCGCCCCCACCATCCTCGCGCACCGCCGCCGCGAACACATCGCGCATCCAACCAGCGGTACGCCAGAACGGCCATGATCGAGCACCACGGCCATATTACAAGGTGCCCGGGTCCGGGGCCCACGATTCTCCCCGGATCGGACCGCTCGGTCCCCAGGCTGCATCCCCCCGGCGGCGCACACGGACCCCGTCGGCCCCCACCAGGGAGGCCGGCCCGACCGATTCCCCGCCGTACCGGGCCCTTATGGCGTCGACGGCCGCGCTCACCGACGCCCAGCATCCCTGCAGTCGTTCGGCCTCCTCTCGGGCCGCGACCAACGGGTTCAGGGGAGCGGTCTCCGGCGCGGACCCGCCGCCGGACGTGGCCTCGCCTTCGAGGTGGAGGTCGAAACGGAGCTGGCTGCCGCCGCCGGGATCGGTAAGTCCTGAGAGGCTCACCCCGAGAAGGCGCACCCCGCGGTCCCTGTCCACCGAGTCGACGAGCGCGCCCGCTACCGCCCCGATCGCGGGGGCGGCGTCGAGCGGGCTGTCCAGGGTGTGCGAGCGGGTGACCTGGCCGAAGTCGCCGAAGCGGAGCTTCACGGTTACCGTCCTGGCGACCTTTCCCGACCGCGCGGAGCGCCGAGGCCGATGCGTCGACCATCCGTTGCAGGCGACGGTGAAGGTCGTCGCGGTCCCACAGGTCGGTGGCAAAGGTCTCCTCGTGCCCGATCGACTTCGCCGCCTGAACCGGCACGACCGGCCGGTTGTCCTCGGCCCGGGCGAGGGCGGCAAGATGCCCCCCTGCGGCCGGGCCGAGGTACCGCTCGAGGGCTGGAGCCGGCACCGAGGCGAGCTCCCCGACCGTGGTCACGCCGAGTGCATGGAGCCGTCGCTCGGTCGCCGGACCGATCCCCCACAGCGCCCGCACCGGCAACGGATGGAGGAAGGCCAGCTCGTCCTGGGGCTCCACCACCACGACACCGGGACCCGGAGTGACGCCGTCCTCGCGGGCCCGCGGCTTGGCAGCCTTCGAGGCGAGCTTGGCCATGAGCTTGGTCCGGGCCACGCCCACCGAGCAGGCCAGTCCGAGCTCTTCGCGCACGCGGACCCGGATGGCGGCTGCCACGGTGGGACCGCCGCCATGCAGATGGGCGCTCCCCGTCACGTCGAGGAAGGCCTCGTCGAGGGAGATGCCCTCTACCAGCGGGGTGAACGAGATGAGGATGGCGTGCAGGCGGCGGCTCTCCTCCACGTACCGGTGGAACCGGCCGTCGAGGAAGACCGCGTGGGGGCACCGCCGGCGGGCCACCGACGAAGGCATGGCCGAGTGGATCCCGTAGCGGCGCGCCTCGTAGGTGCACGCAGCCACCACCCCGCGTGCACCGCTCCCGCCGACGATCACCGGCAGCCCCCGCAAGGACGGATCGTCGAGCACCTCGACCGATGCAAAGAAGGCGTCCATGTCCACGTGGAGAACGACCCGCATGGACCGCTTCGGTTGGTCGGTCCGCGGGGTTCCGAAGCCGGGCCGCAGTGGAGTGGTCGCGTCGGTCACCCGCCGAGGCGCAGTCTCCGGAAGCCCTCTGCGAGTGGCACGCCGGCCTGGCGGCCCGCGTCCTCGGCGGCCAGCCGCACAACCGTGGCCGCCCATTCGACCCCGTCGGGAAACTGGCTCCGGTGACAACCCACCGCCTCGCCCTTCGTGTCGACGGTGGTCGAGATGTCGACCCATACGTCGGGCTCCAGGGCACCGGACAGGAGGACCGTCCCGACCTGGTGCGGGGGTCCGGCATCAGGGAAGTAGAACGGGAGGGCCGCCGCCGGGGCGATGGCATCGAGGGCGACCAGCCCGGTGATCCGGTGGTCGCGGTGGTTGAAGTACTCCTGGCCGAAGAAGACGGCGGTCGGGTCGGGACAGAGAACCGTGTCCGGGCGGATGCGGCGCACGGCCGCCACCAACGCCTCCCGGAACCCCGGTTCGTCCGCCAGGTCCCCGTCGTGGTATCCGAGGCACTCCTGGCTGGCCAGCCCGATCACCGCGGCCGCCTCCGCGGCCTCGGCCGATCGTCGTCGGACGAGCTCGGCCGGGTCCTCATCGGGATCGGAGGTTCCCTTGCCGCCGTCCGTGCAGAGCAGGCTGTGCACCTCGGAGCCGGCCTTCGCCCACGCGGCGAGCGTGCCGCCGCACGAGACGTCCGGGTCGTCGGGGTGCGCGTAGACGGCGAGGGCACGGGCGGGGACCCCGGTCAGGATCTCGGCCACCGGTCAGCCTTCCGGTCGCTTCGGCGCGGTGGTCTTGGTCAGCAGGCCGACCTCCCGACGGAAGTCGTCGACGCCTTCGAATCCCTTGTAGACGCTTGCGAACCGCAGATAGGCGACCTCGTCGACCGAACGCAGGCGGTCAAGCACGGCGAGTCCGACCTGCTCGGAGGTGGGCTCCGACGTGTCCTCGCGCAGGCCTTCCTCCACCTCGCGCGCGACCTCGTCGAGTTGCTCCTCGGTGACCGGCCGGTTCTTGGTGGCAGCCCGCAGTCCGTCGACGAGCTTGCCGCGGTCGAACGGCTGACGGTCGCCGGAACGCTTGATCACCACCAGTGGGATCTCGTCGACACGCTCGAACGTGGTGTAGCGGTGACCGCAGCTGGCGCACTCACGACGGCGCCGGATGGCCGCCCCGTCCTCGGCCACCCTCGAGTCGACCACCCGGTCGTCATCAGCCAGGCACCAGGGACAGCGCACGAACTCGAGGCTAGTGCGCACGACCTCCACCCATTTGCCCACCTCCATCCCCTCGGGACCTGCAGGCGCCGGCTGGAGCGGTCAGCGGAGGACGAGCTGCTCTCCGGGCACCACCTGGTAGGTGCCGATCTCCGCGGCCAGCCGGGCCACGGTGGGCCTCGGGTCGGCGGACGGGTCCATCCGCTCTGCGATCGACCAGAGCGAGTCACCCGGGCGCACCGTGTAGTCCGCCGGACCGCTTCCCGCGAGGGTGGAGCCGGTGGCGTGGGAGGCACCACCGGCTCCACCCAGCGGAAAGGCGAGGGCGGTGAGGGCGAGTGCCAACACCGCCAGGAGCGCACGCCGACGACGGACCGCCGGAGACGGCCGGCGCGAGGTGCGCAGCTGGACCTCTTCCGCAGGGATCAGACCGTCCACCAGCCGCAACGGCGGGCGGGCCGGCGCCTGGACGTCCGATTTGTCGACGTCGCCGTCTCTGTCGCTATCGCTGTCGAAGCGGGGCGCTGTGAGAAGCGCAGTCATAGGGCCTCCTGTGGCTGACCGTCCTGGGGCGGTGGCTCGTGTCCCGGATGTCTCGTGTTCCGTCGGTGGTCTACCGGGAGGGTGTGACACCCGGGCCTATGAGACCCCCGTCGGCACCGGCCGTTGCCTGCCATCACCGGCACCGGCTGGTCGATCTCCTACGATCGAACCTTTGTTCGTGCTCGATCATCTGAACACGAACATGTGTTCGGTGTCAAGCACCGAGTCGAACGGATGTTTGCTTCACGGGGTCATCGGGGCTACCGTCGTACAAACACACGTTCGCCGGACGCGATCCCGACAACTGTGCAACATGCACTGCCGTGGGGAGGACGACCGACCGGCGGGTGACAACCGGGGAGATCGAGAGGAGACCACGGGAGATATGGCCCAGGTACTGAGCACAAAGCGCAGGCAGATCCTCGATTGCATCTCGGAGGCGGTCCGCGACCGCGGCTACCCGCCGTCGGTGCGGGAGATCGGGGAGGCGGTCGGCCTCACCTCCTCCTCGACCGTCCACGCACACCTGGCGGTGCTCCAGCGCGAGGGCTACCTACGGCGCGATCCGACCAAACCGCGTGCGATAGAGGTCTGCTACGACCCGTCCTCGAAGGTCATCAAGGATGCCCGGCCGGTTCGCCACGTGCCGTTGGTCGGCGACGTGGCCGCCGGCACCGGGGTGCTGGCCCAGGAGAACGTCGAGGAGCTCCACCCGCTCCCGGAGGACTTCACCGGCTCCGGCTCGCTGTTCATGCTGCAGGTGAAGGGTGACTCGATGATCGGCGCGGGCATCCTCGACGGCGATTTCGTCGTGGTCCGCCAGCAGCCGGAGGCCGAGCGCGGTGACATCGTGGTGGCCGGCATCCCGGACGGGGAGGCGACCGTCAAGACCTTCTCGGCCCGGGACGGCAAGGTCGTCCTGAGCCCGGCCAACCCCGGCCTCTCCCCGATGGAGTTCGACCCGGCCGACGTCACCGTGTACGGCAAGGTCGTCACCGTCCTGCGGCGCCTCTGATCCGCATCCGTGAGGCCGGAGGGCGCGCCCTGCCGGCCGGGAAGGACCTACCCGCCGGGAAGGAGCAGCGAGGCGAGCGCGGCCGCGGCCGCCTCGAGGTCGGCGGCGGTCACGTGCTCGTCCGGCGTGTGCGCGAGCAGCGGATCGCCGGGTCCGAAGTTGGCCGCGGGGATACCGTGGGCCCAGAACGAGGCGACGTCGGTCCAACCCTGCTTGGCACGGGGGGCGGCCCCGCTCGCCTCTACCAGCGATGCCAGTAGCGGGTGGTCGAGTGCGGGCGGCGCGCCTGGCACTGACTCGAGGAGATCCCAGTGGTCGCCCGGCTGGAGATGGGGGGAGAGCAGGTCACGCAGCGAGGACTCCGCCTGGCCGGGGGTGCGGTCGGGGGCGAACCGGTGGTTGACGACCACCGAGGCACGGTCGGGCACGACGTTCGCAGCGACACCCCCTTCGACGCGGACCGCCTGCAGCTGCTCCCGGTACTCGCACCCGTCGAGCAGAGGGTGGCGCCCCTCGTAGGCGGCGACCGCGTCGAGCAGGGGGGCGAGACGGTGGATGGCGTTCCGACCGGTGTGGGGACGGGCGGTGTGGGCCCGCTCACCAGCGAGGTCGATCTGCACCCGCAGGGTGCCCTGGCATCCGGCCTCGACCCGCCCTCCCGTCGGCTCACCGAGGACGGCTGCGTCGGCGACCAGCAGATCGGGACGCATCTCCCACAGGTGGCGCAACCCGTTGAACTCCGCGGCGACCTCCTCGCCGGCGTAGAAACACCACGTCACATCGACGGCCGGATCGGGGATGTACCCGGCAAGATGGAGGAAGACCGCAAGCCCACCCTTCATGTCGGTCGCCCCGAGCCCGTGCAGTGTGGTGCCGTCGACCCGCGGGTGGTCATTGCCTCCGGCCGGTGGGACCGTGTCCAGGTGTCCGGCGAAGAGGAGCCGGCGACCGTGGCCGAGCTCCGTCCGGGCCACCACGTTGTCGCCCACACGGGTGACCTCCAGCCACTCGCAGAGCTCGAGGGCCGCCTGGACGGCATCGGCCATGCGGCCTTCACCATGGCTGACCGACGGGATGCCGACCAGGGCGGTGGCCAGGCCGAGGAGACCGCCCGGCGTGTCCTCGGTCACACGGAAACCCCGTGCTCGCGCAGGAGGGCGTTGAGCTGGGCCTTGTCGTGGCGCTGCCCTTCGGTGAGCCGACGCAGGACCAATACGCATGGAAGGAAGAACTCGCCGCCGGGGAACTCGCGGCGCCGGGAGGCCTGCACGGCGACCGACCATGGAGGCACGTGCCCCCGCCCGAGCTCCTCTCCGGACCCGGCGTCGATCACCGGGATGGAGGGATTGAGGATGGTCCCCTCGCCCACCACCGAACCTCGTCCGACCCGGGCCCCCTGGGTGATCATGCACCGGCTCCCGATCATGACCTCGTCTTCGACGACGACCGGAGCCGCCTGGGCAGGCTCGAGGACGCCCCCGATCCCCACACCTCCGGAGAGATGCACGTCCTCGCCGATCTGCGCGCACGAGCCGACCGTCGCCCAGGTGTCGACCATCGAGCCCGCGCCGACCCGCGGCACCGATGTTCACGTAGCTCGGCATGCAGACGACCCCGGAGCCGAGGAACGACCCCCAGCGGGCCGAGGCCCCGGGCACCACCCGGACACCCGACGCCGCGAAATGGCGCTTGAGCGGGAGCTTGTCGGCGAACTCGAACGGCCCGAGTTCGATCGTCTGCATCGAGCGCAACCGGAAGAGCAGGAGGATCGCGTGCTTGAGCCACTCGTGGACGACCACCCGGTCGGTCGCCGGGTCGATCTCCGCCACCCGTGCCTCGCCCCGATCGAGCAGGTCGACCGCCTCGGTCACCACAGCGAGGGCGTCGGTGTCCGACGGACTCAGCCCGTCGGCCGTGTCCCAGAGCGCTTCGATCCGTGCTTCGAGGTCTGCCATGCGAGGAGACGTTAGCCCTGGGCTCCTCGCCCTCGGCCCACTGGGGTCCGGGCTACGAACGAGCGGCGAGCCGGTCGGCGACCAGCCCGAGCCGGTCGAGGGGCTGGACCACGGCGACCCGCACATGGCCCGACCCCTCGTCGCCGTAGAGCTCGCCGGGACTCACCAGCAGCCCGGCCTCGGTCGCCAGCCATTCTGTGAGCTCCCACCCGTCGCCGTGCTCCGGCGGTACCGGCACCCACAGGTAGAAGCCGCCGGCCGGTGGCCGAACCCGTAGCCCCGCCCGGCCCAGGACCTCTCCGAGGAGGGCCAGGCGTGTCGCGTACCGCTCCCGCTGCGCCTCGACGTGCGCATCGTCCGCAAGGGCCACCGCCGCGCCGGCCTGGACCGGTCCGGGCACCATCAGCCCGGCGTGCCGACGCACGTCGAGGAGGTAGCCGACCAGGTCGGGGTCGCCGGCGTAGAAGCCGGCCCGGACGCCCGCCAGGTTCGAGCGCTTCGACAGGGAGTGCACCGCGACCACGCCGGTCGGACCGGACTCGAGCACCGAGCGCGGCGGCCCGTCCCAGGTGAACTCGGCGTAGCACTCGTCGGAGAAGACCGGCACGCCGTTCGAGCGTCCCCATTCCGCGGCCCGCCACAGATCGGTCAGCCGGCCGGTCGGGTTCGAGGGGGAGTTGACCCAGAGCAGAAGGGACCGGTCGGCATCATCAGGGGCGATGGCGTCGACGTCGAGTCCGCCCCCGGGGGCGTCGGGGACCGGCACCGCCCTGCAGCCGGCAAGCGTGGCACCCATCGCGTACGTGGGGTACGAGACCGACGGGTAGAGCACCGTGTCCCGGACCGGCGTCCGGATCCGGAGGTGGTGGGCGGTGGCGGCCACGAACTCCTTGGTCCCCACGCATGCCGCGAGCTCGCGCTCGGGGTCCACCCGCACCCCGAACCTGCGGTACAGCCAGGCCGCTGCGGCCGCGCGGTACTCCGGCGAGCCCGGCGAGGTCGGATAGCCCCGCTCGGTGCCCGAGCCGGCCATGGCCGACAGCACGGCGGCCGCCGGCGGATCGCACGGGGTCCCGATCGAGCAGTCCACCACTCCCCCGGCCTCGGCGAAGCGGGCCTCGGCGCGGGATCGGGTGCCGGACAATCGGTCGTAGGGATACGGCGGCGGGGCAAAGCCCGGCGTGGTGGGCGGCACGGGCGCCGTGGTCACGGTTCGAGGAACTCCGCGAAACGCGCCCGTCCCACCTCGTCGAGCACCACCTGGATGCGGGTGGCCAGATCGCCGGCCTCCTCACCGACGATCTCGCCCTCCCGGTGGACAGCCGCCAGGACGTCGCCCCGCGCCCAGGGGACGAGCAGCTGGACCACCCGGTCACCGAACCGAAGGCGATCGCCCAGCGTTTCGAGGACCTCGGCGATCCCCTCCCCGGTACGGGCGGAGATGAGCGTCGAGCCGGGGCGGGCGGTGAGCAGTCGCTTGACCTCCTCGCCGTTCGGGCCTTCCCCCGTCCCGATCGCGTCTGCCTTGTTGACCACAACGAGCTCGGGCAGCCCGTCTGCGCCGATCTCGGCGAGGACGGTCCGCACCGCGTCGATCTGACCCTCGAGGTCGGGTGCCGATCCGTCGACCACGTGGAGGATGAGGTCCGACTCGGCCACCACCTCCAGGGTCGAGCGGAACGCCTCGATCAACTGGTGCGGGAGCTTTCGGACGAACCCCACCGTGTCGGTGAGCAGCACGGTCTCGCCCCCGCGGAGGTCGAGCTGGCGGGTCCGGGGGTCGAGGGTGGAGAAGAGCCGGTCCTCTACGAGCACGTCGGCCCCGCACAGGCGGTTGAGGAGGGTGGACTTCCCGGCGTTGGTGTACCCGACCAGGGACACCGTCCGTTGACGCGACCGCTGCCTGCCTCGGCGTTGGGTGTGTCGGGTCCGGCCGAGCTGGCGCAGGTCCGACTCCAACCGGGTCATCCGCTGCACCAGGCGGCGGCGGTCCACCTCGAGCTGCGTCTCACCGGGACCCCGGGTGCCGATGCCACCCGCCTGCTGGCTGAACGCCCGCCCACGCCCGCGCAACCGCGGCAGGCGGTAGCGCAGCAGGGCCAGCTCGACCTGGGCCCGCCCTTCGGGTGTCCGCGCGTTCTGGGCGAAGATGTCGAGGATGACCGCCGTGCGGTCGATCGCCGTCCGCCCGAGCAGCTTCTCGAGGTTGCGCTGCTGCGCCGGGGTCAGGTCGTCGTCGAAGACGACCGTGTCGGCGTCGACGTCGAGGCAGATCGCTCGCAGTTCCTCGGCCTTGCCGCGCCCGAGGAAGGTCGCCGGGTCTGGCGCCGCCCGCCGTTGGAGGACCCGCCCGGCCACGTCGGCTCCGGCTGTGTCGACGAGTCTGGCGAGCTCGTCCAGCCCGGCCTCGGTGGCGGCCGTGGTGCTGTGGGGGAAGGTGACTCCGACCAGCACGATCCGCTCCCGCAGGGTGCGGGAGATGAGGGTGTCGGTGAACGCCGACTCGGTCGGGCTCATCGGCGCGCCGCAGCGAGGAGGGCGGTCGGGTCGACCACCAGCTCGGCCACCCGGTGGACCGGGCCCGACAGCACGACCCGGTCGCCGGCCAGCGAGACCTCGAGGGTGCCACCGGGGTTGTGCACGACGACCCGCTCGCCGACCAGTCCCCAGCTGTGGGCAGCCGCGGCAGCAGCGGCGCTCCCGGTGCCACAGGCCTCGGTCTCCCCCACCCCCCGCTCCCACACCCGGAGGGTCAGGGCGTCCGGGCCGGGGCCGGTGGTCACGAACTCCACGTTGATCCCGCCGGGATGGACCTCCTGGAGGCGGCTGCCGTGCTCGGCGACCGCCTCCCGGCCGACATCGGGGCCGAGCAGGACCAGGTGGGGGTTGCCCAGATCGACCGTCCGCGCCCGGTCGGCGAGCTGGTGGGGCTGGTCCGGCCCGAGGATGGGAACGCCGAGGTCGACCGCGGCCGCGGCGACATCGGGACGCTCGCCGGGTCGGTAGTCCACGGTCTTGACGCCGGCCGCCGTATCGACGGTGAACCGGGGTGGTTCCACCAGCCCGGCGACGACCGCCGCCTGGGCCAGGCAGCGCATGCCGTTGCCGCTCATCTCGGCCTCGCGGCCGTCCGCGTTCTGAAGCACCATCGTGAGGTCGGCCCGGGCGCTGCCGGCGAGGATCCGGATGACCCCGTCCGCGCCGACCCCGAACCGGCGGTCGCAGAGTGCCCGCACCAGGCCACACGGAAGTGGGCGGGCGTTCTCCAGGTCCACCGTCACGAGGAAGTCGTTGCCGATGCCGTGGTGCTTGGTCAGGTGGAGCGGGAGCAGGTCGGGAGTCGGCGGGGTCATGGGCGTCTCAGTCTCCCACCGGGACCCGGGCGGAGCGGTCCCCCAGCCGGAGGAGCACAGCGCTGACCGGGTCGTCGTCAGGGTCCACCCACACGATACGGGGATCTCGCCGGAACCACGCCCACTGCCGGCGGGCGAGCGCGCGGGTCCTGCGAACCGCCTCGTCGACCGCCCCGTCGAGGGGCACGCCCTGCTCGAGGTGGGCGAGCAGCTCTCGGTAGCCGAGTGCCTGACGGGCCGATCGCGACAGACCCCCCGGCCTCCCTGCGAGCGCCCGGACTTCGTCGAGCAGACCAGCGTCCATGAGCCGGGCGAATCGCTCGGCGATCCGGCGGTCGATCTCCTCGGGTGGCCTGCGGATCCCGACCTGGGCGATCGCGGAGGGCGGATAGCGCCCGAGGCCGGGCCCGAACGACGAGAACCCCCTGCCAGACCCGATGGTCACCTCGAGGGCGCGCACGACTCGCCGTTCGTTGGCCGGTTCGATCCGGGCGGCGGCGCGGCCGTCGAGCCGGGCCAGTCGCTCGTGCAGGGCGCGGCAGACGAGCTGCCGGCCCGGACTGCCCTCCAGACCCGCCGCGTCCAGCTCGGCGGTGAGCTCCGCCGCAGCCCGCGGGAAACGACCCGGCAGGGAGAGATCGTCGGTGACGGAGCGGAGGTACAGCCCGGTGCCACCGACAAGCAGGGCCTGCCGTCCGCGCCCGGCGATCTCGGCCAGCGCGCGCCGGGCGGCCGCCTGGAAGTCGTGGACGGTGAACTCGTCAGACGCATCGACCAGATCGACCAGGTGGTAGGGGACCTCGGCCCGCACCGCGGCTGTCGGCTTCTCGGTACCCAGATCCATCCCCCGGTAGACGGCCATGGAATCCACCGAGACCAGCTCGACCATTCCCTGCCCCCGTGGACGAGCCGCGCGTCGGGCGGCCCGGGTCACCTCCAGGGCGAGCGAAGACTTCCCGGAGGCAGTGGGACCGACCAGCGCGACCGGCACCGCTCACCCGGCGACGACGGGGATCCGCATCCGGTGCGAGGGGCGTGCGGTGATCCGGAGCAGCGAGCCGGTGAGATGGTGTGGCGCAGCTCCGCTCACCTGGACCTCGGCGAACGTGCCGGCGGCCGGGAGGGCGGCCGGGCCAGGAAAGTGCACCAGCTTGTTCTGGCCGGTCCGGCCGCTCAGCACCGAGGGGTCGCGCTTCGAGGGCCCCTCGACGATCACCTCCTCGATCCGACCGATCCGCGCCCGGTGCCGGGCCAGGGCGGACCGCTCGACCACCGCCTTCAGGCGATCGAAGCGGTCGGCCACGATCTCGGGGGCGACGAAGCGGTCGACCATCGCCGCCGCACGGGTGCCCGGTCGCGGCGAGAAGACAAAGGTGTAGGCGCTGTCATAGCCGGCCTCGGCCACGACCTCGAGCGTGCGCTCGAGGTCCTCCTCGGTCTCCCCGGGGAACCCGACGATGAGGTCAGTCGTCACCGCGAGGTCGGGGATAGCGTCCCGAGCCAGGGTCAGCCGTGCGAGGTAGCGCTCGGCGGTGTAGCCGCGGCGCATCGATGCCAGAACCGAGTCGCTGCCCGACTGCAGCGGGAGGTGGAGGTGGGCACAGACCTCCGGCGTCTCGGCCATCGCGGCCACCGTCTCGGGGCGGAGGTCCTTCGGATGCGGGCTGGTGAACCGCACCCGGCGGATGCCGTCGACGGCGCCGACGGCACGCAGCAGCTCGGAGAAGAGCGGACGCCGCCGGGTGAGGTCACGACCGTAGGAGTTCACGTTCTGGCCGAGCAGGGTGACCTCGGTGACCCCACGGCGTGAGAGCTCACGCACCTCGGACACCAGGTCCTCCGGCGGGCGGGAGACCTCGGGTCCGCGCACCGACGGGACGATGCAGAAGGCGCACGAGTTGTCGCATCCGGTCTGGATGGTGACCCAGGCCGCGTAGGGCAGGTCCCGGACCGCGGCCAGGGCGGTGGCCTGCTGGTCGCCCGCGGTCGGGTCAGAGGTCGACGGGGGTGCGTCGAGGATCTCGACCACCGGGCCCGACGCAGCCGCCCGCCGCAGCAACGCTGGAGCCGAGGCCAGGTTGTGGGTCCCGAACACCACGTCGACGTGGCCGGCCCGCTCGCGGATCCGGTTCCCTTCCATCTGGGCGAGGCACCCCCCGACCGCGATCTGCATCTCCGGACGCCGCTCCCGCAGGGACTTGAGGTTCCCCAGGTGCCCGTAGAACTTGTGGTCGGCGTTTGCACGGATGCAGCAGGTGTTGAAGACGACCACGTCCGCGGATTCGAGCTCGTCGGTGGCCACCAGACCGTCCGCCACGAGCGCCCCGGCCAGTCGCTCGGAGTCGTGCTCGTTCATCTGGCAGCCGAATGTGCGGATGTGGAAGGTCCGGGGGCGCCCGTCGGCCCCGTCCCCCCTGCCGACCGCACCCCCCGAAGACCCGCTCCCGGTCGTCACCACCACAGGATACGGCCCCGCACGGTGCCCCAGCTCATCCGCCCGCGACCGGTGCGGTCAGTGGGGACCGGGGGTCAGGGGTCGGAGGCCTCCACCACCGTGTGGATCCCACCGCGCACCCGCCAGTCGGTGATCACCGTCGTCCGCCGCGGGGCGATGGCCGCGACCAGATCGTCGAGGATCCGGTTGGTCATGTCCTCGTGGAAGCCGCCCTCGTTGCGGAAGCTCCAGAGATAGAGCTTGAGGGACTTCAGCTCGACGAGCGACCGGTCCGGTACGTAGGTGACGGTGACCGTCGCGAAATCGGGCTGCCCGGTCAGCGGGCACAGGCAGGTGAACTCGGGGCACTCGCACCGCACCTCGTAATCACGCCCGGGGTGCGGGTTGGGCACTGCCAGGAGCTCACGAATGGGCTGGGTCGGCATGCTCCTGGCCGGGTCAGCGCTCGTCGTCGTACAGGCCGGCCGACCCGTCACGATCGACGATCAGGCCGTCCATGTCGGCGTGCAGCAACAGGACCTCCCCGGTCAGGTCGGCCTCGGCGAGGGCCTGGGTCGACGCCGTCTGGACACTGTGGGCGTCGATGCGCTGACAGATCCCGAGCAGGGAAGGCCCGGCGCCCGACCAGCAGGCTGCGAGCGCCCCACCGGCCACCATCGCCGCCAACAGCTTGGGCGCCGCGGGGAAGAGGGGGCTGCGGTAGTCCTGGTGGAGGCGGTCCTCGGTCGCCTCGGGGATGAGCAGCCGGCTGTCGGCCAGACCGGCGATGAGCAGGGCCATCCTCCCAAGATTGAATGCCGCGCTGTCGCGGCTGACCTCCATCGGTAGGGCCTGCCGGGCCCGCGCTGTCGAAAGGGTGATCTCGGGCACGATGACCACGAAGGCCAGGCTCACGTCGAGTGGGAGTCGCACCACCTGGACGCCGCCCCGTACCCGCGCCGCGGCCACGAGGCCGCCAACGGTCGAGGCAGCCGAGTTGTCCGGATGGCCGTCCACCGCCGCGGCCACCGCCAGGGGATCGTCGGCTCCCGCCGCCGCCGCCGCCGCCACGGCGAGCGCAGCCGAGGAGCCGAGTCCGCGGGCGATCGGGATCTGCGAACGCACCGTGATGGCCAGGCGGTCGGTGCCGGCCACGTCGATGGCCACCCGGGCCGCGAGGTGCGACGGGTCGTCCGCCAAACCGGCACCCTCACCCTCGGACCGAACGATGAGCCGCGTCGCCGGCTCCACGTCGACCTCGACGTACCGGTCGAGGGCGACGGCCAGAGTGTCGAAGCCGGGACCGAGGTTGGCCGACGAGGCAGGAGCTCGGGCGCGCACACCGCCACGGTACTCGTCGCGCCTGGTCAACGGCGGGACGGGCTCAGTGGGTGTGGAGCAGCCTCCACCACCACGAAGGCTCGGGAACCGAGGTCGAGAGCCGCAGCGGCACGGCCGTGAACTCGGTCCCGAGCGCAAAGAGCGCCGTACCGACCTTGGTCCCCTCCGCGCTCCCGGCTGACACACCGACGAACCGCAGCGACGAGCGGACCAGCTGGCCGGGCCACGCCGCCAGCCACGCGCCGGTCGCGGCCACCACCGGAGCAGGGTGCGCGACCCCGCCCCACGTCGAGGAGACGGAGCCCAGCAGCTCTCCGGCCGTGGCCACCGTGACCGGGACAACGCCTGCAACGGCTGCGGACAGCAGCCGATCGACGACCGGACGGGTGTACTTGAACGGGTCGGGAATGGTGAGGTCGTCGAGCGGCGTGGTCGTCGTCGTGGTCGGCGGGGTCGGCGGGGAAGGCGGGGGTCCGCCGCCCGCGGTCGGGGGCGGTGTCGTGGTGGACCCTGTGACCGGAGGCGGCGGCGCGGGCCTGGGTGCAGTGGTCGTGGTCGTGGTCGGCTTGGGCTGCACCGGAGGCGGTGTCGGCTGACCCAGCACCGCCGTCAGCACGAGCACCTGGCGGCCACCGATCGACCGTTGACCGGCCAGCACCATGCAGGCGCCGGCCTTGGAGGTGTAGCCCGACTTGAGGCCGAGCGCCTCGTGCAGGTCGACCTCGGTCACGATGTTCGGAATGGTCCCGACCAGCGGGAGGGTCACGGTGGTCATCCCGACCACCTCTGCGAACGTCGGGATGGCCATGCCGGCAGCGGAGAACAGGAGGACGTCCGAGGCGGTCGAGACGCTGTGCGGGTCGTAGCCGCTCGCGTCGACGTAGTGTGTGCCGGTCGCCCCGAGTTCCGCAGCCAGGGCGTTCATCTTGTCGACGAAGGCGGGAAGCGTCCCGGCATCCCACACGGCCAGGCTGTAGGCGACGTCGTTGGCCGACTGGGTCAACAGGGCCTCGAGCATCTCCCGCTCGGTCAAGGTTTCGCCGACCTCGATCGGAACGCTCGACTCGTCGTTGTGCAGCTCGTTGTCGTACTCGGCCACGTCACCGGTTGTCACCGTGATCGGCGGGCCGTCTGCGCCGGCCGGGACGGGGTGGTCGTGGAGCACGACCAGAGCGGTGGTGATCTTGGTCAGGGACGCGACCGGCACGGACGCTTCGGGCCCGGACCGGGTCGCGTACCCGATCGACGGCACGGCCACCGCAGCCTGCCCCACGGTCGGCCAGGGAAGGGACGGGAGCACACCGGTGGCCGACAGCGCGACCGCGGGGTCGGGGTGGATCGACGGCCGTGCGAGTGGTCTATCGATCCGCTGGGCGGCGACCGTCCCACCGGTGCCGAGCAGGACCACCACCACCCCCGCGAGCACCCAGGGGAGCCGCCGTCTTCGCCGTTTCACGCGATGGCCGCGCGGCGGCAGACCGCCTGCACCGTCGGCCGTGGCCGCAGCCGCGGATGCCGGAGGACCGGTCTCAGCCGCAGGCGGCAGCGGGGCGTCGAGGGCCACTGCGTCCTCACCGGAAGTCACCGGATCCCGCTCGATCAGTGCGCGTCCAGCTCTTCGGGGGTCATGAGCACGGTGCGGGCCTTGGAACCTTCGGACGGCCCGACCACCCCCCTGCGCTCCATCAGGTCCATGAGACGACCCGCTCGGGCGAAGCCGACCCGGAGCCGACGCTGGAGCATCGAGGTGGACCCGAGCTGTGACCGGACCACGAGCTCCATGGCCTGCGCGAGGAGGTCGTCGTCCTCGCCGTCGTCCTCGCCCCCACGCGGGCCCTCCGAACCGACCACGTCCTCGATGCCCGCGACCACCTCCATCGGTCGCTGGCGCTTCCAGTGGGCGGTGACGGCCCGGACCTCCGCCTCGCTCACCCAGGGACCCTGGAGTCGGTGCGGGATGGAAGAGGAGGCGGACAGGAGGAGCATGTCGCCCTTGCCGATGAGCCGTTCGGCACCGGGTTGGTCGAGGATGACCCGGCTGTCGGCCAGCGAGGAGACCGAGAATGCCATCCGGGAGGGGATGTTCGCCTTGATCACTCCCGTGATCACGTCGACCGACGGACGCTGGGTGGCAAGGACGAGATGGATGCCGACGGCCCGGGCCATCTGCGCGATCCGGCAGACCGACTCTTCGACGTCGTGGGCGGCCACCATCATCAGGTCATTGAGCTCGTCCACCACGATGAGGATGAACGGGAGGCGGGGGTAGCGGGGCTCGTCCGCTTCTCCGGCCTCGTCGGCGTCGACGGTGCCCCGCATCCGGAGCCGGTGGGTCTCCTCCTGTTCGGCGAGCTCCCCGGCGTCGAACGCAGCGTTGTACCCGGTGACATCTCGCTGGCCGACCTCGGCCAACAGGTCGTAGCGGCGTTCCATCTCCGCCACCGCCCAACTGAGGGCGTTGGCGGCCTTCTTCGGGTCGACGACCACCTGGGTCAGCAGGTGGGGCAGGTCGTTGTACTGCCCGAGCTCGACCCGTTTGGGGTCGACCAGGATGAGGCGGACCTGGTCGGGCGTGGCCCGGGTCAGGATCGAGGTGAGGACCGAGTTGATGCAGGACGACTTGCCCGAGCCCGTCGACCCCGACACCAGCACGTGGGGCATCTCGGCCAGGTTGACCATCACCGCACGGCCCGCGATGTCCCTGCCCATCGCCACCTCGAGCGGGTGGGTGGCGTTGGCCGCCTCCGGCGAGGCCAGGATGTCACCGAGCGCCACCAGCTGTCGCCGGCGGTTCGGGACCTCCACGCCGATCGCCGATTTGCCCGGGATGGGAGCGAGAATCCGCACGTCGGGGGAGGCCATGGCATACGCGATGTCCTTGGACAAGGAGGTGACCCTGGCCACCTTGACCCCTGCCCCGAGCTCGAGCTCGTAGCGGGTCACCGACGGGCCGACCGTCCGGCCCACCAGCCGGGTCTCGACCCCGTGGGCGGACAATGCACCGACCAGAGCGGCGCCGGCCGCGTCCACCTCGTGCTCGTCGATGACCTGTGCCTTGGCCCGTTTGAGCAGAGTGTCCGGCGGGAGGTGCCAGTCGCCGGTCGAGGGTCCCGGCCGCATCTCCAGTTGCTCGCCCTTCCCCGGACGGATGGCGGCGTCTGTCGGTGTCGCCGCATCGGGTTCCGGGGGGTCCGGCGGCAGCCCGGGTGTCACGGCCGAATCGGTGGACTGCGCGGACAGCGCACGTCCGAACGGGTCGGTGGGATCGTCTTGCTCGGACGCCTCGGGTTCGCCGGGCTCGGCCTCGCCCCGACCGTCGTCCCTCCCGGCGGGGTCGCCACGGGCCACCCCGACCGCCCATCGGCCGGCTCGGGCGACACCGCCGACTGCAGAGCGGACCGACACACCGGTGAAGAGCACCATGGCCACCACGACGAGGGCCGCGAGCACGGTGACCGCCCCGAACCCTCCGAGCGCCGAACCGAGCGGGTCGGCGACCAGGGCGCCGACCCAGCCGCCTGCAGCTGACAGCTGCCCGCTGCTCGACCGCACCGGTGGAGACCCTCCGGCCAGCCCGGCGAAGCCGGCCACCGCCAGCAGGGTGACGGTGGCGCCGATGACCGCCCGGGCCGGCTCGTGCCGGGAGCTGCCGTCGTCGTTCTCGCCGGTTCCGACCAGGAGGCGCACCCCGACCGCGACCAGAACCAGTGGCGCCAGGAACCGCCCCGCCCCGAGGAGGTCGCCGGCACCGATGCGAGCGTCGCGGCCCGTCGGACCGAGCGAGTCAGCATAGAAGGCGACCACGCCGAGGGCCCCGAGGGTAACCAGGACAACTCCCCAGAGGTCGGTCGCGTGCCCGCGGGCCACCGCGCCCATCGAGCCGAGCAGGCCGCTTCGCCCCTCGCCCCGGTCGGCCTTCCCGCCCGTGCGGGAACCTCGCCTGGTGGACGGGCTCTTCCTCGCGTGGGCGCCCGAACCCGACCGAGACGAGGATGCCGGCCTGCCCTTCGGCCGAGGAGCCCCGGATCGACCCGCCGGACGCTTGGTGGCGGTCGTCACAGTGGGTACCAGGTTAGTCCCGTAGAGTGCAGATCAGGGGGACGGCGGCCTCAGACGGTGACGATGACGGGAACGATCATCGGCCGCTGGCGGGTGCGCTCGCCGACCAGCTTTCCGAGGGCCTTGCGGGCCACCCGGTTGAGGTTCTCATGGTCGTTGCCACCGGCGGAGAGGGCCTGTTCGAGTGCCTTGGTGACCTGGGCCCGGGCTTCGTCGAGGAGCGAGTCGGTCTCCTGGTCATAGGCCCACCCGCGAGTCACGATCTGGGGCACGCCGACCACCTCTCCCCGCTTCAGGTCGACAGTGGCCACCGCCATCACGACGCCCTCCTCGGCGAGAACCATGCGGTCGCGGAGCACGCCGTGGCCGATGTCGCCGACCGAGCTGCCGTCCACGAAGAGATAGCCGCCGGGAACCGTCCCGTCCCGGTGGAGCCCGCGGTCGTCGAGACGGACGGCATCGCCGTCCTCACACAGGAGGACCCGGTCGCCGGTGATGTCCATGGTGGCCGCGAGGCGGACGTGGTTGGCCATGTGGCGGTACTCGCCGTGGACCGGGATGAAGAACTCCGGACGGGTGACCGTCATGAGCATGGCCAGCTCCCCCTGGCGTGCGTGGCCGCTCACGTGGACCGCGTCGACCCCGGAGTGGATGACCTCCACCCCCCGGCGATGGAGACTGTCGATGACACGGCCGACCGACCACTCGTTGCCAGGGATCGGGTGTGCGCTGATCACGACCACGTCGTCCTCTCGGAGACTGAAGAAGCGGTTCTCGCCGGCGGCCAGCCGTGAGAGCGCGGACATCGGTTCGCCCTGGGACCCGGTGGAGATGACACAGACGCGTCCGGGCTCGAGATCGTCGATCTCCTCGATGTCGACCAGCGACCGATCGGGAATGTGGAGGAGCTCGAGCCGCCGGGCGAGCGCCACGTTCTTCTGCATCGAACGGCCGAGGGTCGCCACCATCCGTCCCCCGGCGATGGCCGCGTCGGCCACCTGCTGGATCCGGTGGATGTGACTGGCGAAACAGGTCACGACGAACCGGCGGTCGGGTCGGGCGTGGAAGACCTTCTCGAGCGTCGCACCGACGGTCGACTCCGACGGGGTGAAGCCGGGCTCCTCGGCGTTGGTCGAGTCCGCCAGCAGGAGGCGGATCCCGGGATCGGAGGCGAGCGCCCCCATCCTGGCCAGATCGGTCCGGCGGCCGTCGACCGGGTGGAGGTCGATCTTGAAGTCGCCCGAGTGGAGCACGATGCCCTGGGGGGTGTGGAAGGCGGTGGCGAACGCATGCGGGACCGAGTGGGTCACCGGGATGAACTCGACGTCGCAGGGACCGATCCGCCGCCGCTCCCCGTCGGCCACCGGGATGTATGTGGCCCGACTGGTCATGCCCGCCTCGTCGACCCGGTTGCGGGCCAGCGCCAGCGTGAGCTCGGATCCGTAGACGTCGACCGGGAAGTCGCGCAGGAGGTAGGCCAGGCCTCCGGTGTGGTCCTCGTGACCGTGGGTCAGGATGACCCCGTCCACCCGGTCGGCGTTCTCCCGGAGGTAGGTGAGGTCGGGGAGGACCAGGTCGACGCCGGGCATGTCCGGGTCGGGGAACATGATTCCCACGTCGAGGACGAGGATCCGTCCCTCCACCTCCACACAGGCGCAGTTCCGCCCGATCTCGCCCAGGCCTCCGAGGAAGACGATCCGGACCGGGGAGGCGGGGCCCGCAGCGGCCGAACCCTTCCGGCGACCAGCGCCCTTCGGTGCCGTTGCCGCACGGGATCCCGCCGATCCGCGGGAGGGTACCCGGTTGTCAGGCAACCGACTGCCGTGCCCGGAGCATCCGGTCCGCCCCCGCCACCACCGACCGGGCCCTGTCTTCGAGCTCTGGAGGCGGGATCGCATGGGGAAGGCGGCACTGTCCTGCCGGAAGGCCGAGCACTCGGCAGGCCGCCTTTGCCGGCACCGGGTTGGGATACTCGTCGGATCCCTCGAAACGGTAGGACTCGAACAGGCCGCGGTTGAGGTCGGCCGCACGGTCGACGTCGCCGGCGCGGTAGCTGCTCAGCATCTCGCCGAGGATCGGTCCTGCCCAGTGCGAGGCGACACTGATCACGCCGGCGCCACCCACGGCGGCGAAAGGAAGGGTGAGCGAGTCGTCTCCGCAGTAGACCTCGAAGTGGTGCGGGCTTGCCTCGACGACCTCCGCAGCGGATGCCACGTCGCCCGTGGCGTCCTTGACAGCCACGATGCCAGGCACTTCGCGGGCCAGCTGCACGGTGAGCTCGGCACCGATGCGACGGCCGGACCGGACCGGGATGTCGTAGAGCACGACGGGCAGGTCGGAAGCTCCGGCCACCGCCCGGAAGTGGGCTGAGAGGCCGGCTGCCGAAGGCCGGTTGTAGTACGGGGTGACCACCAGGGCGCCCGCCGCGCCGGCGGCGCTGGCCTCCTTCGTGAGCATCATCGAGTGGGCGGTGTCGTTGGTCCCGGTCGACGCGATGACCGGGATATCCACCGCCTCGACGACCGCACGGAAGAGCGAGATGCGTTCGGAGTCGCTGAGCACGGGACCTTCGCCGGTGGTGCCTGCCACCACCAGGCCGTCGCTTCCGTGGGCGGCCAGGTGTCGCGCCAACACGGCCGCGCCGTCGAGGTCGAGCTCCCCCTCGGAACTGAAGGGGGTGATCATCGCGGTGACCACCGAACCGAACCGTGCCACGGCTGCTCAGCTCCTGGTCCAGGGGCCCGCGGTGGGCAACGGGTTCACGGGCACCGATGCTACCAGCAGGGCCGCACCCATCCGCGAGGCCGGCCCGGTAGCGCGACTACGCGAGGGAACGCAGGGTCGGTGGCACCGCGGCCATCGCGTCGTACTCCTCGGACGTGTCCTCTGCCAGCTCGAACTGGATGACGCCGAGCTCGGTGAACTTGGTCCGCAGCCAGCCGTCAGCTGCGTCGAGCAGCCCGAGCTTTCTGCAGTTGGGCACGATCTTGGAGAAGAGGAGCGCCTGGAACTCATGGCGGTCGGGGGCCTGCTGGACGACCGGGACGATGGACTTCGGGTCGATGCCCATCCGGTCCCACACCTCCTGTTGGAGGAAGCGGTCGCGCATCCGAACCGCCGCCTCGAACGCGAACTCCTGGCGCTCGCGCAGCTCTGCCGTTCCAAGCTCCTGGTAGTACTCCTGGAGGCTCAGTACCCCGAAGGCCACATGCCGGGCCTCGTCGGCCATCACATAGCGCAACAGCTGGCGCAGCAGCGGGTCGGGGGTGGTCGAATGCATGAAGCCGAATGCGGCCAGGGCCAGCCCCTCGATCATGATCTGCATGCCCAGATAGGTCATGTCCCACCGCGAATCGGCGATGATGTCGTCGAGGAGCAGCCGGAGGTGGGCGTTGACCTGGTAGTGGCCGGACATCTTCTCGTCCAGGTACTTGCCGAAGACCTCGACGTGGCGTGCCTCGTCCATCACCTGGGTGGATGCGTAGTACTTGGCATCGATCCACGGGACCGATTCCACGATCTTGGCGGTGCAGATCAGCGCGCCCTGTTCCCCGTGCAGGAACTGCGAGAGCGTCCAGTTCTGGCTCTCCACCCCGAACTCGACCCACTCCTTGTCTCCCCAGTGCTCGACCGGGGTCCCGGTCAGATCGAAGCCGACCCCGAAGCCGCCCATCGCCTCGGCCTGCTCGATGACCAAACGCTCCTGGTCGACTTCGGTCTCCCACGGCAGGTCGGTCTCACCGTTCCACTGGGCGCTCTTGGCCTTCTCGTAGAGCTTGTTGAGCTTGGGACGGGTGCCCTTCTCGTAGTCCCAGGTGAAGATCGAGTCGTATTCTGAGTGGACCACGTGACGGCCGTCGGCCTCCTCGGCCCCAACCACTGAGAGGATCGCTTCGAAGTCGTCGATCTCCGCTCTGCCAATGATGTCCTCCGTGCTGCTCATCTCGGTGGTCATGCCGTCTTCTCCCTCGGATCGGTGCAGTGTGGTCGTGGTGACGATGACGGTCGTGCGGGTGGTCTCATGGGATGCGGGCCGAATCGCGCCCGGGAGGGGCTGCGTGGACGAACGGGATGGTGGCGATCGGGCCCTCGACGACAGCACCCAGCGCCTCGATCCCGGGCAGCATGAAGGTCCTCACCAACGACCCCGCCCGTGCGGGGTCGTTGAGGTCGAACCGGTCGGACGGTGAGATGGCATAGGAGAGAACGATCCGGGTCGCCCATTCGGCCACCCGCTCTGCCTCGTCGGGTGTCATCCACCGTGCGAGGAACGGCGCCGTGAACCGGGAGGCGGTGACGAGCAGGCGATCGGACTCGTCGAAGGCGAGATGTCCGAGGACCGTCTCGGGCTCGTGCTCGGCCAGGTAGTGGAGGGCGGCGTGGTCACGGAGCCGGGTCGAGGCCTCCACGATGCCGTCGACCAGGGCCGAAGTGAGGTCTTCGGCCTGCCCGAGGCATACGCCGAGCGCCGAGAAGAGCCGTGCCATCTCCGTGTCGACGACAGCGCCGAGCACCTCGTCCCTGCCCCCGGGGAAAGCACGGTAGACCGTGGCGCGGGATACTCCGGCCCGCCGTGCGATGTCGTCGACCGTGGTCTTGGTCGTGCCGTGGCGGGCGAGGCAGTACAGCGTGGCGTCCACGATGCGGAGACGGTTGTGAGGAGAACCGCCGGATGCCGGATCCGGGGCGTCCTCGACCTCTCCGCCCTCGAGAACCCGTAGCAGCCCGCCTGGAGTGCCCACGGTGGAACGATATGCCTCCATTTGTCTCACTGTCAACGAAACTGCGCTCGATGGCGCTGGGTGCTCAGCCATGGGGGTCCCTGGCGGGACCGGAGGCCTGCACGACCACGCCGGCCAGCAGCTCGGAGCGGACCAGGCGGGCGACCTGCTCCGGGTCGGTCAGGTCCCACCTGCCCGGTGCCGACATGTAGGAGAGCACCATCCGGGCGAGGAAGTCGGCCGCCGCCCCGAGATCCACACCCGCCGCCACTCCCCGGGCGAGGAGGTAGGGCGCGAGGAAGTCGGCGATTCCCTCCCGGATCCGGTTGCTTTCGACGGTGAGGGTCGGCAGCAGTTTCTCCGGCTCCGTCTGCATGACCCGCTGGAGCACCTCATGCTCGAGGATGGATCGGTGGGCGAACATGATCCCCCACTCCATCACCTGCTCGAGGCTGTCGGCCCCCTGGACGTGCTCGTAGAGCCGTAGGAAGAATTCGACCGTGGCCCAGGCAACCGTTGCGCTCAGCAGCTCGTCGCGCCCGCCGGGGAAGGCCCGGTACACCGTCGCTCGCGACACGCCGGCCTCCCGGGCGGCATCCTCCACCGTGGTCTTGGCCAGGCCCCGGCGCGAGACGCAGGCGTAGGTGGCCTCCACGATGCGCTGACGGACGTCGTCGGACACGGTCCGCCGGTCAGAGTCCGAGCAGGGGCTCTATACCCAGGGTCAGCCCGGGTCGACCGGCGACCGCGCCGACCGCCAGGATCACACCGTCCATGAACGACGCGCGGTCGTAGGAGTCGTGGCGGATGGTGAGCCCCTGGCCGGTGCCGCCGAAGAGGACCTCCTGATGGGCTACCAATCCGGGCAGCCGCACCGAGTGGATGCGCACTCCGCCGGGGCCTGCTCCGCCGCGTGCCCCTTCGAGCACCTCGATCTTCGTCGCGTCCGGCGGGAACTCACCCGTCCCCGCTTCGTAGCGGGCAACAGACATGCCCTCGGCTGTGCGCAGCGCGGTGCCGGATGGCGCGTCCACCTTCCCCTCGTGGTGGAGCTCGACGATCTCGGCGCCGTCGAAGAAGGGTGCAGCGATCGTCGCGAACCGCATCAAGAGGACGGCGCCGATCGCAAAATTGGCAGCAAGCACACAGTTGGCCCCCTTCCCCCCGGCCGGGTCGAACCTGTCCGCCAGGTCCGCGAGATCGGCCTCGGTGAACCCGGAGGTCCCGACCACGACGTGGATCCCGGCATCGGCGCAGAAGGCGAGGGTCTCGCGGGCCGCCTCCAGACGGGTGAAGTCGACCGCAACTTCGGTCGAGGCGTCGACCAGGGCGTCCAGCCCGCCGGCCACCGTCATTCCCCCGGCGTCGGCGCCGAGAAGGGCAGAAAGGTCGGCTCCGGCATGGGCGGGGTCCACGGCGGCGACCAACTCCGGACCCGGTCGGGAGAGCACGGTCCGGCAGACCTCGCGGCCCATCCGTCCACCGGCACCGACCACACCGACCCGCATGACACCACCCTATCGAAGCGGGTCACCTACCCCGCTGGATCGAGACGGGTCACCGCGCAGGTCCGGGACTCGCAGCTGGGGAATCAACCGAGGCCGAGCGAGCCGGCGTCGAAGTGATCTGCGTCGAACGGACCGACCACCGAGAGGGCGCGGGGGGCCGCCACCAGTCGACGGGCGGCGGCATGCACGTCGTCGAGGGTCAGGCACTCCACCCGGGCCAGCACCTCGTCGACCGGCAGGACCTCGCCGTGCAGCAGCAGACCTGCTCCGATTCGGCTCATCCGGGCGCCCGAGTCCTCGGAGGCGAGGAGCGTCTCGGCGCGGAGGTTCCCTTTGGCGATGGCCAACTCCCGCTCGGTGATCCCGTCCGACCCCAGCGAGGTGAGTTCGACGGTGACGATGTCCAGTACCTCGTCCACGTGCTCTGGGGCGGTCCCGAGGCCGATGCTCAGGAACCCTGCGTCGTGGTACGCCACCCGCTCCGACCACACCGAGTAGGCGAGCCCGCGCCGCTCACGGATCTCCTGGAAGAGGCGGCTGGAGAGACCGCCACCGAGGACGTGGTTGAGCACGGCCAGTGCATACCGGCTCGGGTCGCGCCGGTCCACCGACCGCGCGGCCAGGACCAGGTGGGCCTGCTCGGTGGCACGCCGGGTGACCCGCAGGGCGTCCACCCGTCCGTCGGGCGGGGGCCGGGTCGGGGTGGATCCCCCTACGCCCATCCCGCGTCTCGCCTCGAGGCCCGCAACCACCGTCTCGTGATCGATGTCGCCCGCCACCGCCACCACCATGTTGCCCGGTCGATAGTGCTCGCGGAAGAAGGCCCGGATCCGATCGGCGGTCATCGCCGAGACCGATTGCGTGCTCCCCAAGACGTCGCGGCCTAGCGGGTGGTCGGGGAAGAGAGCTGCCGAGCTCTGCTCGGCTACCTCGTCTGCCGGTTCGTCGGCGTGCATGAGGATCTCGTCGAGGATGACCTGCCGCTCTGCGTCGAGGTCCTCCTCCCGGAGCGCTGGACGCCACATGATGTCGGAGAGGATGTCAAGGCCGAGGGTGAGATGCTCGGCGAGCAGCCGGATGTAGAAGGAGGTGTACTCCTTGGTGGTGAAGGCGTTGAAGTCGCCTCCCACCTCGTCGACCGCCTCGGCGATCGACGCCGCGGACCGCTCGTCGGTCCCTTTGAAGAGCAGGTGCTCGAGGATGTGGCTGGCGCCGGCGGAGACGTCGTCCTCGTCACGCGAGCCGGTGCCCACCCAGAAGCCGATGGACACCGAGCGGGCCTCGCTCATCTCTTCGGTCACGAGTGAGAGCCCGGATGGAAGGGCCTCGGTGCGGATCATCGCCGCCGGGCGGACCGGCGCATCGGCACTCTGGCCCGTCGTGATCCGACCGCTCCGGCCGGATCACGACGGGTGCAGCAACTCACCGACGCCGGCGACCACCTCGGCCGCCGCCGCTGGGCCGATCGGACGACTCGACTACCGAGGGCCCGAGATCGCCGAACTCCTGGACGAGCTCGACCTCGAACGCGTCCTCGAACGACGCAGCGCCGGCCGGAGCGCCGGCAGGAGCCTGGCGCCGGCTCCGGTCGGGTCCGTTGTCCGGGTCAGCATGGTCCCCCCGCGACTGTCCGCTCCGCCCGCCGCGCTCTCCCCGGTCCCCACGGTCTCCCCGGTCCCCACGGTCCCCGCGGTCGTTGCGATTGCCGCGGTCCCCGCCCGAGTCGGCGGCAGGAGCTTCACCGGCCAGCGAGAGCGAGACCTTTCCCTGGGGATCGATGTCATCGACACGGACCTCGACCGGCTGGCCGAGCTCGAGGACGTCCTCGACCCGCTCGACCCGCTTTCCTTGACCGATCTTGGAGATGTGGAGGAGGCCGTCGCGACCGGGAAGGATGTTGACGAATGCTCCGAACTTGGTGATGTTGACCACCTTGCCCTGGTAGATGGCGCCGACCTCGGCGAGCGGCGGGTCGAGGATCGTGGAGATCCGGCGGCGTGCTTCCTCCACGGCGGTGCTGTCCTTCGCACCGATGGTGACCGTGCCCACCATCCCGTCGTCGTCGACGGCGATGTCGGCTCCGGTCTCCTGCTGCAGGGCGTTGATGACCTTACCCTTTGGCCCGATGACCTCCCCGATCTTGTCCATCGGGATCTCGAACGAGACGATCTTCGGGGCCGACTCGGCGACCTGGGCACGTGGCTCCGAAATGGCCGCCGCCATCACGTCGAGGATGGTCAACCGTGCCGTCTTCGCCTGGAGCAATGCCTTGATCAGTACGTCGAGCGGGAGCCCGTCGATCTTGGTATCGAGCTGCAGGGCGGTGACGACGTCACGGGTCCCGGCGACCTTGAAGTCCATGTCGCCGAAGGCGTCCTCGGCACCGAGGATGTCGGTGAGGGTGACGTATTTTCCCTCTTCGTAGACGAGGCCCATCGCAATACCTGCGACCGGCGCCCTGAGGGGCACGCCCGCGGCCATCATCGAGAGCGTCGACCCACAGACGGACGCCATCGACGTCGAGCCGTTGGAGGTGAGGACGTCCGAGACCAGGCGCAGGGTGTAGGGGAAGTCCTCCTCGTAGGGGACGACCGGGAGGAGTGCCGCGTTCGGCCAGGAGGCCGTGTCCGATCTCGCGGCGTTTGGGTCCTCGCATGAACCCGGTCTCCCCCGTCGAGAACGGGGGGAAGTTGTAGTGGTGCATGTACCGCTTCGACTCGTCCGGCGTGATGGTATCGAGCAGCTGGTTCATGCGCGGCATGCCGAGCGTGGTGACGTTGAGCACCTGGGTCTCACCGCGTTGGAAGAGCGCCGATCCGTGAGCCGTCGGGAACAGGTCGATCTCGGCGGACAGGGGGCGGATGTCGGTGGTGGTGCGACCGTCGATTCGGAGTCCATCTTCCACGATTCGCCGGCGCACCAGCTTCTTGGTCAGGCTGCGCACCGCGGCCTTGATCTCACCCGCACGGTCGGGGAACTCGCCGGACAGATCGGCCAGGACCGACTCGGTCACTTCTGCCAGTGCCGCGTTACGCTCGGCCTTGGGGGTCAGCACGTTGGCAGCTGCGAGACCGGCGGTGCCGAGCGCCTGGACCCGTTCCCAGACATCGTCCCCGTAGTCAGCGAGCGATGCGTACGGGACGTCCCCGATCGGACCTCTGGCAGCCACGTAGGCGCCGACCAGCTCACGCTGGAGGACGATCGACTCGCGGATCCAGGTCTTGGCGGCCTCGAGGCCGTCGGCCAGCACCTCCTCGGTGACCTGGGGCGCACCTTCCTCGTAGTACTGGAAGGAGCGCTCCGTACCGCCGGCCTCGACCATCATGATGGCGACGTCGGCGTCTGCGGCCTCGCTCAAGGCCCGCCCGGCGACCACCAGCTCGAAGGTCGACTCGTCACCCTCCTGGAACGTCGGGTGCGGGATCCACTGCCCGTCGGTCGAGTACGCCACCCGGACCGCCCCGATCGGGCCGTCGAACGGGATGCCCGAGATCATCAGCGCCGCCGAGGCCGAGTTGATCGCCAGGACGTCGTGGGGATTGACCTGGTCGGCTCCGAAGATCGTGCCGACGATGTGGACCTCGTTGCGGAAGCCTCCTGGGAACGACGGGCGCAGCGGCCGGTCGATGAGGCGGCAGGTCAGGATCGCCTGGTCGGAGGACTTGCCCTCCCGGCGGAAGAACGATCCGGGGATCTTGCCCGCCGCGTAGGTCCGCTCCTCGATGTCGACGGTCAGGGGGAAGAAGTCCGCCCCCTCCCGGACCGACCGTGCTGCTGTGGCGGTGGCCAGCAGGACCGTGTCCCCGATGCGGCCGACGACGGCGCCGTCCGCCAGTTGGGCCAGCTTGCCGGCCTCGAAACTAAGTGTCTTCTCGGTGCCGCTGATCGGCGCCGAGACGGAAATGGCGTCTGACATGACGCTCCTTCGTTGCTCGGGGGCTCCCCGCGCCAGTTCCCAGTTGTCGGTCACCCATCCGCTTGCTCGGGGCGGGTGATCGGCAACTGGTGACTGACCTCGGTGGGAGCCCAATCTGTGTGGTGTGTGTTCCTGACGTGTCTGTTCTGGATGTGTGACGATGGCCACCCGCATGGCGGGAGCCTGTCCTGCGGCAGGCGGGCACCGGGCCTTCCTGCGATCCAACGGCACGCGGCCGAAGGAATATGTGCGACCGCCCGGCCGAGGCCGGGCGGAGCGACAGGTGGGGGGCGATCAGCGGCGGAGGCCGAGACGACCGATGATCTCGCGGTACCGCTCGACATCGTTCTTACGTACATAGTCGAGCAGGCGACGTCGGCGACCGATCAACTTGAGGAGGCCACGCCGGGTGTGGTGGTCCCCCTTGTGCACCTTGAGATGCTCGGTCAGATGGACGATTCGCTCGCTCAGGATGGCGATCTGCACTTCGGGGGACCCGGTATCCGTCTCGTGGAGGCGGTACTCGGTGATGGTCGCCTGCTTGTCTGGCATCTGGGACGTGGACCTCTGGAATCGTGGTGATGGCCGACGGACAGAGCACATCGACTCCGCCATGCTAGCAGGAACCCCTCCCAAGCTTCACCCGGGCGCGGGAGACCGCCCTCCGAGGAGGAGTCGAGGAGTAGGGCCGGATCGGGCCGCAAGGAAGGCGACCGGCTACCGTCCTTGCGGCCGGGTCCCGAGCGGCTGGCCCGAGAGTGCTACTTGTTCGGCTGGGGGGTGACCCTCAAGTAGGGCTTGAGCGCCTTGAAGCCCTTCGGGAAGCGCTCCTTTGCCTCGTCGTCGGAGACGGCCGGGACGATGATCACGTCCTGCCCCTCCTTCCAGTTCACCGGGGTGGCCACCTTGTAGTCGGCGGTCAGCTGCAGCGAATCGAGGACTCGGAGGATTTCGTCCACGTTCCGCCCGGTGGAGGCCGGGTAGGTCAGGGTGAGCTTGACCTTCTTGTCGGGCCCGATGATGAAGACCGAGCGGACGGTGAGCGTGTCGCTCGCGTTGGGGTGGATCATGTCGTAGAGGTCGGCGACCTTGCGGTCCTCGTCCCCGATCAGGGGGAAGTTGAGGGCCTTGCCCTGGGTCTCTTCGATGTCACTCGCCCATTTGTTGTGGGACGACACGTCGTCGACCGAGAGGCCGATCAGCTTGGTGTTGCGCTTGTCGAACTCGGGCTTGGCCTTGGAGAAGGCACCGAGCTCGGTGGTGCACACCGGCGTGAAGTCCTTCGGGTGGGAGAAGAGGACGCCCCAGCTGTCTCCCAGATACTCATGGAAGCTGATGGTGCCCTCGGTGGTGTCGGCGGTGAAATCGGGGGCCTCGTCGCCCAGACGGATTGCCATGTGCTGCTCCTTTTGTTGCCTCGCGTGCGGTACTAGTGCGTGCCGACCCGGGTGGCGGTGGTCGAACCCTGCCCGGGCCGTCGGGTCGGCGCGTGGTCAGCGTAGTCGGAGCCGGGCCAATTGTCGACCGAGGAAGTCAAGTATCCACGGATCCAGTCCGCGCGGCCCACGGCCGGTCGACGCCCTGATCCCGGGCCGTACGGCCCGCCGACGCAGCGGTCCGTCCACGCCCTGGCCGGCCGGCGCTGCGTCCGCCATGCTGGGGCTGTGTCTACTCCCCTACGCGTGGACCGGCACGGCCCGGTCACCGTGGTGACCATCGACCGTCCCGCCCGGCGCAATGCCGTCGACCGGGCTACCGCCGATGCCCTGCTCGCCGCATTCACCTCCTTCGACGCCGATCCCGAAGCCTCGGTCGCCGTGCTGACCGGGTCGTCCGGGACGTTCTGCGCCGGAGCCGACCTCCAGGCCATCGTCGCCGGCGAGGGCAACCGGGTGGGCGAGGAGGGCCCCGGACCGATGGGGCCCACCCGTCTCGAGCTCTCCAAGCCGGTCATCGCCGCGGTCGAGGGGTACGCGGTGGCCGGCGGCCTCGAGCTCGCCCTCTGGTGCGACCTCCGTGTGGCTGCAGACGATGCGGTCTTCGGTGTGTTCTGCCGGCGCTTCGGCGTGCCCCTGGTCGACGGCGGCACGGTCCGCCTCCCACGGCTGATCGGGCACGGCCGGGCCCTCGACCTGATCCTGACCGGTCGGGCGGTCGGGGCCGAGGAGGCCCTGGCGATCGGGCTGGCCAACCGCGTCGTCACCTCGGGCAGGGCGGGTGAGGCCGCGATCGCCTGGGCGCAGGAGCTTGCCGGGCTGCCCCAGATCTGTCTGCGCAACGATCGCCGCTCGGCTGTCGCACAGTGGGGCTTGACCACGCAGGAGGCGCTCCTGGTCGAGACCCGGCTCGGCCTCGAGAGCCTCCGGTCCGGGGAGGCCGTCCGCGGGGCGACCCGGTTCACGGGCGGCATGGGCCGTGGAGGCTCCTCCGTGCCGCCGGCCGGCTGAGCGGTCCGGGGCAGTGGCCGATGTCGCCGCCTTCGACTTCGACGGCACTCTGACCGACCGGGGGAGCGTCTTCGACTTCCTGGTGACGGTGGTTGGCCGCCGGGCGGTGCTCGAGGCGACGGCTGCGCTCGCCCCGGCGCTGGCTCGCGCCGCGTTGGCCGGGGGAGCCGCGGCCGACGACACCAAGGAGCGTCTCTTCATCCGGCTCCTGGCCGGGGTCGAGTCTGCCCGGGTGAGCGAGGAGGCAGCCGAATTCGGTGTGCACCACGTGGCCGCGCACGTGCGCCCCGACGTCCGGAGGCGCCTCGATTGGCACCGCTGCCGCGGAGACGCGGTGGTCGTCGTGTCCGCATCACCGGAGGTGTACGTGGCCGCTGCGGCCGACTGGCTCGGGGCGGAAGGCTCGGTCGCCACCCGGCTCGAGGTCGGGGCTGACGGCCGGCTCACCGGACGTTACGAGGGACGGAACTGCCGGGGTGAGGAGAAGATCCGGCGGCTACGCCTCTGGATCGGTGACCGCGGTCACGAGGGACGGCGACTCTGGGCCTACGGGAACAGCCGCGGCGACCTCGACATGCTGCGCGCGGCCGATGTCGGCGTCAACGTCGGGCGGCTCGGGAGTCTCGGGCGGCTCCGGGCCTTCAGGGAGCTGGACGAGACCGGTCCGCACCAGCGGGACGTCGGGTGAGGGCGGGATGACCGGGACGCACCGGTAGCCGGGTCAGAGGTACTCCTTCTTCCTCATCCACACCAGGGCGAACCATCCCCAGATCGGCGGCAGATAGGCGGTGAACAGACGCTGCACGAACACCGCGGCCACCGCGTCGGTCTCACTGATGCCGGCCGCGGTGAGCCCAAAGATCATCCCCGCCTCGACCACGCCCATCCCGCCCGGCACCGGCGAGATCCCGCCGAGCATCGACCCGAGAGTCAGGACGATGATGAGGGCGGCCAGGCTCAGTCGGTCGCCGAAGGCATGAAGTGCAGCACCGAGTGCGAGGGCGACCAGCACCTGGGCGGCGACACTGCCGCCGAAGATCTCGACCAGGTTGCGGGGGTGGGCGGAGAGCACCCGGAGGTGACCCCACACCTCTGAGAACTTGGGGCGGAGCCTCTCGGCGGCGAGCCTGCGCCACCGCGGCACCGCGAAGACGATCCCGAGCACGACCCCGGCGGCGAGGACGATGAGGACGATGAGCCATACGAGGTGGGCGGTGCTGCTCCCCGAGCCGCCGCCGGTGCTGTCGGGCACCTGCCCGAAGTGGAACTGCGACCAAGCCAGCGGGAGCGCGATGAGGAAGAGGGCGCCTTTCACGATCCAACTGGCGGTCGAGGCGAGTACGCCCGAGCTCACCGCGAGCGTCCCGTCGTACCCCTGCTGCTGGAAGAACCTGACCCGGGTGGCGAGGACGGCCATCGACCCACCGGCCAACCCCACGAATACGTCGGCGAACTCCAGGACGACCGCACGGCCGTAGGGAAGCGGATCGGTGACCGAGCCCACGGTGGTCACCGCGATCGACGGATAGGCCGCCTGGGCGAGAAAGAAGACGACCACCACCCACCCCCAGTCGGCGCCGGTGATCGTGCTCCACGACTTGGTCACGTTGACCAGGACGCCAAGCAGGGCCCAGCCGCCGATCAGTGTCCCCGCCACCAGCGCGAGGCTGACCCAGCTGATCCGGTGGGGCTCGACCAGTTTGGGGAGCTCCACGCCTGTGGTCCTGGCCCCCTCCTCCCGCAGGGCGGTCAGCACGCCCTTCCTGCCGCGCAGCGTCCGCGAAGAGACCGGGTCGAGCGCCGCCCGCTGGAGGAAGGGAAGAGCGGCGACCAGGGCGTCCTCTGGAAGCACCCGGGCGGCGGCGGCCACCGCCCGCTCGGGCCCGACCACCAACGACACGGCAGCCAGGGTTGCGGCGAAGTCCCGGTCGAGCTGGTCCGGCCGCGCAACGGTCGACGCCGCCCGGAAGTCGAGCAGTCCGCACCGCCCCCGGTCGTCCACCACGATCGTCTCCAGCGAGAGTGATCCGTGCGCGATGCCCGCGGCCCGCAGGATCCCGAGCTGGCCGAAGATCGAGTCGAGGACGCTGTCGTCCAGGACCGGTTCACCGGAGGAGCCGTTTGGCGCCATGCTGACCACTGCCTGCCCGTCGGTGGGTGCCGGCCCGTCGGTGGGTGCCGGGTCGTCGGGGTGTGCCGGGTCGCCGGGGAGTGCCGGGTCGTCGGGGAGTTGCCACGTGGGCAGTTCGCTGAGCCGGCGGCCGGCCGGCGGACGCGTGACGAGCAGGGCGTCCCGGGCCGGCCCGGCCGGTCCTGCGGCCAGCACCCTGGGGACCCGGGCGCCTGCCCGGTCGGCCATCAGGGTCACGTACGCCTCGTGCTCCACCTGTTGTCGCCTGGTGAAGGTGAGGCTTGGTCCCGAGCTCCGAAAGAGCAGGAACCGGAAGGTCTTGGCAAGCAGCTGGGCGTCGGCCGCGTCCCGACCGTAGAAGGAGACGTCGACCGGTGCTCCGTCGGTGCTCGCCGTGAACCTCCCCGCGCCCCACTCCTGGTGCGGTGCCGGCTCGACGCCGGTCGCCGGGATCTCGAGGTCCCCGAGCAGTGCCACGAGCTCGGCGGAGGAGGGCAACCCGAGCGGCGAGCCGAGGGCGAGGCGGACCAGCGCGGTCACGCCCACCCCTGTGGCCAGACCGGCCAGCACGGCCGTGGGGAGGCCGTTGCGGGTCACCACCGCGGAGATGGCCATCAGGACGATCGTCGCCTCGATGGTCCGCTGGAGCCAACGGCTGAGGTACGGGAGGGCAGCCGTTGCGACACCCACCGTCGCAGCGGCCTGGGCAACCGGGAACGAGAAGGCGAATCCATTGAGGGAGGAGTCGGGGGGGCGACCGCCGTCCGGTCCGAACAGGATCCCGATGAGAGCGCAGACCCCCCAGGCGCCGAGCCCCGAGAGCAGGCAGTCGCGGACCACCGTCCATCGCCGCGAGACCAGTGCGAGCACCCCGACCACCGCGATCAACCCCAGGGAGGCGACCCACCACAGGGAGGACATCAGCCACCGGAGCCCGTCGGGTGGCGGGGAGAGTGAGGTCGCGATCGAGTGCTCGGTGTTCGAGTTGGCCAGGGCGGCCAACCAGCAGACCAGCACCACCAGGACCGAGAGACCCAGTCGGACCGCATCACTTCCCCGCCGGCGGGTCGCGCCGTCTCCGACCGGAGCGAAGAGGATGGCCCGCCAGGTGTGTTCGGCCCGCTCACCGCGGTCCCCGCCGGCATCGAGCTGTCGATCGACAACGAAGGGGCCGGAAGCACCACCGCCGTTGCCCGTGGCGCCCGACGGTACGGCGGGCGGGAGGGACACCTCGCGATCTGCGGCGCGCTCCGTCATGCGAGTACGAACACTACGGCCTGGGGGATCCCCTCCCGGTGGAGCACCGGTTCCCTCCCCCGGCGGGCTCAGCCCGCGGCGGAGCCGTAGAAGTGTGCGTCACCGTAGGAGAAGACGCCCCCATCGGAGGCGACCATCCAGTAGCCCTGCCCGTCCGTCGAATCGGCCATCCCGACGATGGGCCGGGCGAGGACCAGGTTGCCCGTCGAACCGAAGAACGGCGCCGTCCCGAACGAGAAGATCCCACCGTCGGACGCGACGAGCCGATAGCCGGTGCCGCCAGGTGCTCCGGTCATGCCGACCACCGGCCGGTTGAGGTGTTGGCCGCCCATCGACCCGTGGAAGTGGGCGTCCCCGAACGCGAACACACCGCCGTCGGAGGCGACCAGCCAGTAGCCGCGGCCGTCCGAGGTGGCCGCCATGCCCACGACAGGCTTGTTGAGCACGAGATTGCCGGTCGAGCCGTAGAAGTGGGCGTCCCCGAACGCGAACACACCGCCGTCGGAGGCGACCAGCCAGTAGCCGCGGCCGTCCGGGGTCGGCGCCATCCCCACCATCGGCCTGTTGAGGCGGATGGCCCCTGTTGATCCCTCGAACGACGCGCTCCCGAAGCTGAACACACCGCCGTCGGAGGCGACCTCCCAGTAGCCCTGGCCGGCTGGGAAGGCTGCCATCCCCACCACCGGCTCGGCGAGGGGCAGTCCCCCGAGAGAGCCTGGGACCGCGGCATCTCCGAATCCCAGAACCTCGCCTGCCGCTCCGTCGATCCAGTAGCCCTTGCCGTCGGGCGTGACTGCGATGCCGGCCGCCGGGCTCGCCAGCGTCGAGGTCACGGTGAACCAGTCCGAGCGGAGCCCGAGGGCGGAGGTGAAGTCGTCTCCCGTCAGCGGCACGTTCTGCGACGAACCGACCAGGGTCATGGTGGTCACCCGGCCGCCCCAGTCGCCCAGCCCGTTGCGGCCGGTGATCTCGATCGACTCGAGCGTACCGAGCTGTGGCCAGGTGGCCTCGATGGTCGAGAGCGGAACGCTTGCTGTCCAGGTGTGGTTCGGGTTGCAGGCGCCGGGGACGCAGACCGCGTCGCCGTCGTCCGGCACCCCGGCGAACGCGCCCGGGTTGGTGTAGCCGCCGGTGGAGGCCGAGTACTGGGTCGACTGGACCACACCGTTGGTCTCCATGACGCTGCCGGCCGTCGCCTGGGCCGCCAGGTTGGTCAGCGGGCTCTCGTTGGTCGTACCCCTGTAGCTCTGGCAGGACAGGTCACAGATGTCCGCATACCCGCCGTAGGAACCGAGCCCCGCCATGACATACGACCGGACCGCCACCGCCTGTGCCTCGAGCTCCTGGAATCCCCATGGCTGTCCGCCCGGTCCGGTACTCCCGAGGGTGCCCCACCCGGCAGGCGACTCGCTCGGCACCACGTCGGCGACGTACGTCTCGAGGGGGAGGATGTTGACGGTCCTCGCCTGGCCGGCCGAGTTGTAGAGGGCCTCGATCGATCCGTGGACACTCAGGTTCCCCCCTGCCTGGCAGAGCTGGAGGGTGGCCGTCCCGCCGGTTGCGGTCGGATTTGACACGCCGGTGGAGACGGGCGTCCAGCCGCCCCCGCAACCCGGCCCTGCGGAGATGTCCCACCCTCCCGGAACTGGGAGCATCTGCACCGCCTGGCCTGCCGCGTACGAAGCTCCGTCGACGCTGAACGAGGAGCTCGAGGTCACGATCACGCTGTCGCCGTCGTTCTCGGTGAGGACGACCCTGACCGCGGTGGCGTCCGCCCCGGAGGACAGCTCGGCGATTGTGCTCCCGGCGTAGTAGTGATCGACGATCTGTTGCCAGTTCGTCCCGGCCAGGGCGTACCCGAGGGCGCCCCACTGGCCCATCCCGTGGCCGTGTCCCCAGCCGTGACCGGTGACGGTCACGGTGGTCGAGGGGAAGGCCGACGCGGCCGACGGGCGGACGACGGCACCCGCCGCCGAGGCAGCCAAGACCAGTCCGGCAGTCAGCACGGCCACCCGACCTGGTCGGATCGCCCTCAATCGACCCCGACGTCGGAGGCGGCGAAGAGTTGCGGGAGCGAGCCGAAGAACCCGACGTGGAAGGCGAACATGCCGCCGTCGGCCGCCACCATCCAGTACCCCCCGCCACGCGGCGTCGGCGCCATGCCGACCACCGGCTGGACCAGCGAGAGGCTGCCCGTCGATCCCCAGAACGGTGCCGTCCCGAAGCTGAACACTCCCCCGTCGGACGCCACCAGCCAATAGCCGCGGCCGCCGTTGGAAGCCATCCCCACGATCGACCGGTTGAGGTGCTGTCCACCCATCGAGCCGTAGAAGTGGGCGTCGCCGAACGCGAACAGCCCGCCGTCGGAGGCCACCAGCCAGTACCCGCGGCCGTCCGGAGTCGGCGCCATCCCGACCACCGGTCTGTTGAGGGTCAGCGACCCGGTCGAGCCGTAGAAGTCGCGCGTCGCCGAACGCGAACAGCCCGCCGTCGGAGGCCACCAGCCAGTATCCGCGGCCGTCCGGAGTCGGCGTCATCCCGACCACCGGTCTGTTGAGAGTGAGCGAACCGGTCGAGCCGTAGAAGTGCGCGTCGCCGAACGCGAACAGCCCGCCGTCGGAGGCCACCTCCCAGTAGCCGCGCCCGTCGTGTGTCGGCGCCATCCCCACCACCGGCCTGTTGAGTGGATGACCGCCCATCGACCCGGAGAAGCCGGCATCGCCGAAGTCGAACAGGCCGCCGTCGGTTGCCACGTTCCAGTAGCCACGCCCGTCGGCCGTCGCCGCGATGCCCACGATCGGTGCGTTGAGATGGCCTGGGGCGCTCTGGTTCAGCCACCCGGTCAGCTGCGGGTTCTGGTGGAACATCGGCCAGGCCCGCTTGCCCAGCGAGTGGCCGGCCGAGCCGGCGATCTCGAAGTGCTGCACGACGCCGGCATTCGAGGCGTCGTAGCCGGCGATGGTGATCCCGATCAGCCCGTCAGGGTCGATGGTCACCGCCGCCGAGTTCTGGAGCGCGACGGCACCAGCACCGAGGATGACGATCGGCTGAGCGCTGCGGCCGTCGTAGATGACCAGGCCGTCAGTCGTCGGGACCAGCACGTCGTTGTACCCGCCCCCGGTGAGATCCGCGGTGGTGATCCCGCCGATGATCCGTCCAGGGGTCGCCTGTGGCCAGCCCGGCAGCACCGCACCGTTGGCGCCGTTGAGCGCATAGACGAGCCCGCTGCTCCCGGTGTCGGCGCCTTCGAGCACCTCCACGTTGCCGTCACCGTTGAGGTCCCCGATGGCGGGACTCGAGACTGTGTTGCCGCCCAGGTTGTCCCGCCACACGATGTTGCAGTGGGAGTCGGACGCAAAGAGCGTGTTCGAGTCGGAGGCACCCGGGTAATAGGAGCCGGTCCCGAAGGCGATCCCGGCCTGGCCACCCGCCAGGAAGTTCCCAACGGCCGTGGAGGAGTCGACCGTCTGGTTGGTGTCGTGGGAGCAGATCAGGTTGCCCCCAGCGCCGAGCACCCGCAGGTGTCCCCCGTTGGAGTAGGTCTGCCCGTTGGCGAGTCCCGCCGTGGAGTCACCGCCTTCGACGATCTCGGTCTGCCCGTTGCCGTAGAGGTCGGCCAATGACGGCGTGGTGAAGCCGCTGTCGGCGGTGAAGAACGGCCAACCGGGTAGGCGGGCACCCGAAGCCGCACCGAGGGCGTACTCTTCCTGGCCGAGTGAGGGCGCGACCACCGCCGTCGATCCCTCGAGCTGGCCGACCGCCATCGATGCCTGCACCCCGTGTGGTCCGTTCGGGTCGGGTGCGCCGCTCGACCAGATCTGGTTTCCCCTGTTGTCGAGGCCAACGTACCCACCGGAGGCCGGATCCGCGGCGTTGCCGGCAGAGACGAAGACGTCATCGGTGCCACTGCCGTCGGAGGCGACCGAGGGGGTCGAGTCGACAGGGCCACGGAGGTGCGCGGGCCACCCGGCAACCGGCGAGCCGTCCGAGAGATGGAACGCGTACACACCACCTGCCCGGTCACCCACCACCACCGACGGTCCTCCCCCATCGAGGGTGGCCACCGACGGCGATCCCTCGGCGACAGGTGATCCTGCGTCGGGCAGGACCTGCTGCCACGAGAACGAGACGGAGAGTGCGGTGCGCGGCGCCGGTGTCGCAGCGGCCTGGCCGGGTGCGACCAGGGTCACTGCTGCGATCGGAAGCAGTACGGCGCAGAGCAGCGGAACAGGACCGCCGGCGAAGTTCTTCACCCGCCGGGCTCTCGGCCCGTTCGGGATCGGTCCGTCCGAATCCTCACGCCTCATGCTCGTCCTGCAGCTTTCCGGCCGCCGGTGGCGGTCCATTCGTTGCACGTCACAGTTCTCCGTCGCATACACATCGGCTCTGGGTCCAACGAACTGAACAGCCGATCACGCTGGCGGCCCGACCTGGAGGGTTCCCCGACCATGGACCCGGTGCGCCGGGCATGCCCCAGGGGACGGGCATCGGCTCGGTACCCTGAGCCATGGTCTCCGGCCGCTCCACCACGTCCCTGGCCCGGAGCACAGTCGCACCCGGGCCTGGCGGGCGGCTCGAACCCCCTGCCCCCCACCGGAACACCGAGAGATCGCCTTCTGAGCGGGCCCGCCGGGTCTGGCCGGCCGTCGACCGGATCGCCCCGTGGCTGGTAGGAACGGGCACCCTGGCCGCCCGGCTGGCCACGGCGGCACAGGGCCCGACCGACTGGGACTCGGCCCAGTACGCCGCTGCCGTGCGCCACTTCGACGTCACCCACGGACTCCCGCAGCCCCCGGGGTACTGGCTCTACGTCACGCTCGGCAGTCTCGTCCACCAGGTCGCGGGTGTCGGGGTCGTCCGCTCGCTGGTTCTCCTGACCGCGTTGGCCTCCGCCGCCGGAGCGGGTCTGACCGTGGTGGCCGGTCGTGACCTGGGGGGACGGTGGGTCGGTCTGGCCGCCGGCCTGGTCGTCGCCACCTCGCCGTTCGCATGGTTCAGCGGGTCGATCGTGGCCACCTATTCGTTCGATCTGCTGGCCTGCGCGGCCCTGCTGGTGCTCGCCTGGCGGGCCCGACCGGGCAGCCGCCACGGGGTCGCTGCGGTGGTCGTCCTCGGACTGCTCGCCGGCTTCCGCCAATCGGTCGTCCAGTCGTTCGCCCTCCTGGCGCTCATCGCAGTGATCGGGTCGGTCCGTCGCTGGCGCGAACTCGTCGTCACTGTGGTTGCCGGGGTCGCCGCCGTCGCGGTCTGGTTCGTGCCGATGATCCTCGTCCAGCCCGGGGGCGCTACCGCGTGGCTGCACGCGACCAGACTCGAAGCCCAGGGGGCCGCTCAGACCACCTCCATCCTCGACCATGCACCGGGCGGGACGACCAATCTGGGGACGTTCGCAGCGTTCACCGTCGTCGCCCTCGCCCCGCTTGCGGCAGTGACGCTGCTCTCCGCAATGGCGATGGGCGTTCGGGCGTTCGCACGCACCCTGTCCGGTTCGGGGACCACCCGTGGCCTCTCCGACCTTGGCCACTCCGACCCTCCACCGGACCCCGGTCCTGGAGCAACCTGGTCGCGTCCTTGGTACCAGTCCTGCGCCGCGGTGCTCGCCGCCGCCCTGCTCCCCGCCGTGGCCCTCGTGGCCCTGGTCCAGTTCGCGAAGGGCGGCTATCTGCTCGCCTACCTCCCTGCTGCGGTCATCGCCCTGCTCCTCGTGCCGGGGTTGCTCATCCGTCAGCGGGAATCGGACGGTCGGGCGGGGGTCGGATGGACGATCGCTGCCACCGTCGCCGTGCTGGCAGTGGCCTCCCTCGGCACCCAGCGCTTCCTGGCCGGGGAGGGCGTGCTCCCCGGCCAGGTGGTGTCGAGCGGGTCGAGCGGCCTGTGGCTGCGTCAGGCCCGCTACCAGGCCCCCTACCCCGACACCCGCTCCGCACTGCGTGCCGCCGACGCGATCGACGCCGCGTTCGTCGGACTCGGACCAAAGGTGCGCGCCGACCGGGACGTGATCGTCCTGGACACGCCTGACGGCGGTGCCTCCATCTACCGCAACGCCGGTTGGGAACTGCCGGACGACCGGATCGCACTGATCACACCTGGCGGGCTGCTCTACAACGAGCAGCACGGCGCCCTCTATTACGCCAACGGCGACTCGGTCGAGGTCGGACCGACCGGTTCGGTCATCCTGGTGGCTTCGCCGGCGCTCCCCGGTCTCTCGTCACTGGTGGCAGAGGGCGACGCGCGGGCGCTGAGCACGCCCCTGCCCATCGGTGGGTACCGGGTGTGGGAGGTCCGCCCGGGCGTGACCCTGCTCGGCGTGCACGTGACCGAACGTGCGGGTCCGCGACCCAAAGGACACGGGCTCTGACCACCAACTGAGTCCGGGCTCCGTTTCGCCTACCGCGGACGCATCTTTCGATCGGCCACCGATTCGACGAAGGCCGCGTACCGGTCGATCACCAGCGGCCACCGGAAGCGGCGGTCGACATACGCGCGTCCGCGGCGCCCGAGCTCGTCGCGGATCTCCTGGTCACCGAGCAGGCGGTCGAGTGCCACCTCGAACTCGCCGTACCCACCGAAGCTCAGCCCCCCACCCGACCGCGCGACACTGCTCGACGGTGGCGCCGCAGGCGGCGTTGACCAGCACCGGGGTGCGGGCACTCCATGCCTCGGCCACCACCAGGGAGAACGCCTCCCAGGGGGACGGCGACACCAGGACCGTGGCAGAACGGAGCAGCTCCCACTTCGCGTCGTCCCCGACCGCTCCGAGCAGGTCGATCTCGGGGTGGGGCGCGGGTGCATCGACGACCGGACCGGCCAGCACCAGGCGGAGCGGACCCGGTCGGTGCGCTTTGTAACGGGCGAAGTAGGTTGCAAGCAGGGTGGTCCCCTTGTGACCGTCGACCCGACCCAGGCAGACCAGGTACGGACACCCCGGTGGCACCAAGGATGCGGTCGCGGGATTGCCGGAACCGCCGGCGAGACCGGCGTCGTCGGGGTCCTCGACCCCGAGGCCGAGCAGCAGCTGGTGGTGGGTGGCGACCGGAAAGAGACGCTCGACCAGGTCGCGCTCGGCCCTGGTCTGGAACACCAGTCCGTCGGCTGCGTCGAAGACACGGGGGAAGATCGGGAGGCGCAGAGCCGGCTCGTCGTGCGCTGCAGGGTGGAGGATGGTCGGGGCGGGGACCCTCTCGATGATCCGGACCGTCGGGTAGTACAGGTAGGGGTAGAACACGAACGCCTCCGCCGGCCAGTCGGCGGCCGCCGCGGCCAGCGCCGGCGCGATCGGGCCCTGCAGGTCGACCCAGCGCTCGGCGTCCCGGTGGGTGGCAGCACCGGGGTCGGCCAGCAGCGCGGCCGAGAGCGGATGGAACGAGGGGTCACGCCCCTGGTCCGAAGCGAATCGCACCACCCGGACACCGTTGATCCGCTCCTCCCCCTCCGGGTAGACGTCGTCCCAGGTCACGAAGTCTTCGGCGCAGGTGGTGAGTACGTCGACCTCCCAGCCAGCGCGGGCCGCCAGGTGCTCGGCGAGGAGCCGAGCCGCCGTCTCCGCGCCACCGATGACGGCCGGGCCGTAGCGGGGGACGACGAAGGCGACCCTCATCGCCTGCGCGTCGGCAGGATCGCGTCCGGCATCACACTGCGCAGGCGGCCTCGAGCGCGGAAGCGAAGTCCTCCCTGACCCGGGGCAGGGCGAACGAGGCGACCCGCTCGGCAGCAGCCAGTGCCAGCTCGTCACGCAGCCTGGCGTCGGTGACCACCCGGTCGATGGCCGCGGCCACCCGGGCCGGCTCCTTGTTCGGAAGGATGAGGCCCGCCTGCTGGACGGTCTCGGGGACGGCCGTGTTGGCGTAGGCCACGACCGGCAGCCGGTGGAACATGGCCTCGAGCAGGGGCACGCAGAATCCCTCGTGGTTGGAGAGGCACACGAACACGTCCGATGCCGCGTAGTAGGCGATGAGCTCCTCGTGGGTGACCGAGCCGGCGATGTCGACCGCTCCGAGCAGTCCGAGCTCGTCAGCGAATCGCTCGAGGGCGTTGAGGTACTCGTCACTGATCGCCCCTCCGACGAGGTGCAGCCGTGCTTCGGGATCGTAGAGCCGTCGGTAGGCCGCCAACGCCTTGACCAGATCGTGTTGGCCCTTGTGCGGGGAGACCTTCCCGACGAACAGGAGGTCGGTTCCCCCCGGGTCCGCAGGGTGGCCAGCTCTTCGGCCAGAGCGGGATCCGGGGATCCGGAGAAACCGTCGAGGTCGATGAGGAGCGGCACGGTCGCCGTGGTGCGGTAGCCCGCGTCGCGGAGCTCGTGCTCGTTGTAGACGGAGTCGGCGACCGCGAACTCGGTGACCGGGGCAAGGTCGCGGAGCTGTGCCCGCCCCCAACGCACCTCCTCACCGACGGCCGGGACCCAGGCCTCGAGGAGGCCGGGCGGGGTGATGTTGTGGTAGTTCACGAACTTGCGCTCGGGGCGCTCCCGGAAGATGTCGGCCACCCCGCTCCCGATCGAGAGCTGGTAGAGGAGTACGCGTCCAGCACTCGGTGGATCGCCGATGCGCTGCACCGGGATCCCGTGGTCGAGCCGGTCAGTCGTGGCGTTCCCGTAGTAGATGTCCGACGCGTACCCGCGGGAGCGCAGGAGTGACTGCAGCTGGATCACGTGGCCGCCGATGGCGTCGCGGCTGGCGAGCGAGGGGATCACCTGGTCGATCCTGGTGACACCGCTTCCCGTCGCACGCCTGGCGCGCCTTGGGGCCGTCGTGGCCCCGGTGGCGGCGGAAGCCGTCACGCAGTGGACTCTTCCCAGCCGGGCAGCGGCCCGAACTGGGCGCCGACCACGGGCACCTCACCGGTCAGTCCGGTAGAGCGGACCCGGAAGCTCACGTCGAGCGGCAGGCGCACCCGGCCGGTCGAACGCGTCTGGTTGACCACCTCGAACGAGGTGGCCTGGTCCTTCCAGTCGTAGATGGCGGTGACCGTCGCGCTGCGCACGCCGACGCTCACCGAATACGTTCCGTCCAGCAGCGGGACCTCGGGGAAGTGGAAACGCACGACGCCCCCGCCCTCGGGGATGTCCACGGCGCAGATCGGATCGTCCGGATCGGAAGCGAATACCAGCTCACCGGCGTCGTCGTGGATGGCGATGGTGGCCATGCCGTCCGGGACCGGCTCGAGGCTGTCGACCTCGGCTGTGACCGTCAGCCACTCGCCCGGGTAGAGGTGCATCCGTTCGCCGCTCCCACCGTGGTCGACATGGACCATCCCGATGGCGAGGACATTGCCCGCGATACCACCGGACTCGGAGCCCTCGAGGGTACCGACACCGAGGAGGTCGGCCAGGAACGCCCGGATCCCCTCGCCCGGTTCGTCGATGGTGATCACCCTGCCGTGGTTCATCACCATCACCCGTTCGGCGTTCTGGCGCATCACGTCGGTGGCGTGGCTCACCACGACGATTGTCCGCCCTTCGCGCTGGAACCGCTTCACGTGGTCGAGGCACTTGCGCTGGAAGGCGGCATCCCCCACCGCCAGCACCTCGTCGACCAGCAGGACATCCGGCTCGACGTTGACCGCCACCGCGAATCCAAGACGCACGTACATACCCGACGAGTAGAACTTGACCTGGTTGTCGATGAATTCCTCGAGTTCGGCAAACGCCACGATCGCATCGAACCGCTTCTCGATGTCGGCATGGGAGAGCCCGAGCAATGATCCGTTGAGGTAGATGTTGTCGCGACCGGAGAGGTCCTGCTGGAAGCCGGCGCCGAGCTCGAGCATCGCGGCCAGGCTTCCCCGCACCCGGATCTCCCCGGTGGTCGGCTTGAGGATTCCCGCGATGCACTTGAGCAGGGTGGACTTACCGCTCCCGTTGCGGCCGAGAATTCCGAAGGTCTCGCCCTGCATGATGTCGACGTTCACGTCCTGGAGCGCCCAGAACGGCGTGTAGGGCATCTTGCCGCCGTGGATGACCCGCTCTTTCAACGAGGTGTGCTTCTCGTTGTAGAGCTTGAACTGCTTGGAGATGCCCCTGACCTCGATGGCGACGCTCACTGCTCAGAGTTCCTCGGCGAAGTTGCCTTCGAGCCGCCCGAAGACGACGAGCGAGAGGAGGAAGAGCCCTGCGCTCACCAGCAGGACGAGGCCCAGTGCGAGCGCGTACCAACCCAACCCTGCGGTCGGCAGGAGCGGTGTCACCACGTGGGTGGGATTGTCCTTGGTTGAGATGTAGGAAGTCTGGCCGTAGATGGCTCGCTGGAAGGACATGACGATCGGGGTCATCGGGTTGGCGAGGTAGACCCCGGTGAGGTGATACTCGGCCAGATGCGGGGCGACCAGCCCGTAGGGATACACGATCGGCGTGGCCCAGAACCATGCCATGAGCAGTACCTCGATGAGGTGCTGGGTATCCCGCAGGTAGACGGTGACCGCCGAGAGGAAGATGGACACGGCGGAGGTGAAGACCATCAGAGCCACGAATGCGATAGGCACGAGCCAGAGGGCGTGCCAGTCGGGCGACAGTCCGAACACGATGAGGAAGAACGCGAGCACTCCGAGTTGGATCGTGAAGAGGATGAGCGCCACTCCGACTGTCGACAACGCCAGCAGCTCCCGTGGGAAGGCCACCTTCTTGATGATCCCCGCCTTGCCCACCACCACGGTCGTCGAGCTCATTGACGAGACGTTGAAGAGGTTCCAGGCGAGGAGGCCGCAGAACAGCCAGATCGCGAAGTGGGGCTGTTGGGTCCGTGAGATGACCTTGAACACCACGTAGTAGATCCCGAGCACCAGGGCCGGGTTGAGCATCGACCAGGCGTAGCCGAGCACGGAGTTCTTGTACTTGACCTTGAGCTCGGTCCGGGTGAGCAGGACCAGGAGGTCGCGGTTGCGCCAGAGGTCCCTCAGGCGCTGGCCGAGCTGGATCTTGCCGTTGACGATCGTGACCCGGTCGTTGCTCTGGCCGGGCACGAACCGTGTACTGCCACCGATCATCGCCGGACGTTCGGGGTCGGGACCGGCCGACGCCGGTTGTTGGACGCCCAGGCTCACTTGGCGGGAGCCCCCGCGCCGGCCTTCGGTACCTCCCTCGCGTCCTTCTCGATGACCTCGTCGATGAAGCCGTACTCCCGGGCCTCCTCGGCGGTGAACCAGCGGTCGCGGTCCGAGTCGGCCTCGATCCGCTCGATGTTCTGGCCGGTATGGAAGGCGATGCGCTCGGCCATCATCCTCTTCAGGTACATGATCTGTTCGGCCTGGATGGCGATGTCCGAGGCCTGGCCCTGCATCCCGCCCGAGGGTTGGTGCATGAGGATCCGGCTGTGGGGAAGGGCGAAGCGCTTGCCCCTGGTCCCCGCGCAGAGCAGGAACTGTCCCATCGACGCGGCCAGACCGACGCAGATGGTGCGCACGTCGCAGCGAACATACTGCATGGTGTCGTAGATGGCCAGGCCGTCGGTGACCGAGCCTCCGGGGGAGTTGATGTACACCGAGATGTCACGGTCCTGGTTCTCCGCCTCGAGCAGGATGAGCTGCGAGCAGACCAGGTTGGCCGTGTTCTGGTCGATGGCGGATCCGATGAAGACGATCCGCTCCTTGAGCAGGCGCTGGAAGATGTCCGAACCGGGGCCGACCTCGGGGCTGGTCGCCATCCGAACCGCCGCGTCGACGGTCGTGACGGGGGCATACGGGGGCGAGATACGGGAGAAGTCCATGGCGAGAGCCTAGTGGCTGAATGTCAGCGAAGGACGCACGGCGCGCCCGGTCACGTCCCTGGTCAGCGGGCCGATGCGCCGCCGCGCTGCACCTCCTGCAACGCCTCCACCAGGTCGGCTGCCGCCCTCTCCAGACCGAACTCGGCGACACGTTCCAGCCCGGCGGACGCCAGCGAGTCGCGCCGCACCGGATCGCCCGTGACCAGGGTCACCTCTTCGGCGACGTGGCGAGGCCCCTTCGTAACGAGAAGCACACCGGCACCTCCGAGCACCTCGGGCACCGCCCCGGCGGCGAATGCGACCACCGGAAGTCCGTGGGCCATGGCCTCGAGCACCGGGACAGCGAAGCCCTCGTGGTCGGAGAGCATGACCAGCACGTCGGCAGCCTCGTAGTGGGCGGAGAGCTCGCTGTCGCTCAGTCCGGCCTCGAAGGTCACCGCGCCGTCGAGACCCAGGGAGTCGGCGTAGCGGTGCAGTGCTGTTGCGTAGGACGGCTCGGTCGGCGACCCGACCAGGGTCAGTTGGGCGCGCGGGGCGGAGGTCGCCCTCGCCACGAACAAGGCGGCGATCGTCTCCTGGTGGTCCTTGTTGGGAGCGAGGCGACCCACGGATAGCCACTGGGGACCGGCGCCGTCCCGGCGATCGGCAAGGCACCCGAGGGTGGCCGGGTCGGGTGCGACCGGCGGCACGGCGACGCCTGCCACGGGGATCACCACGGTCCGCGCACACCCTGCACAGCGGAGCTCCTCGGCGTCGAACGACGACACCCCGATCCCGAGCGCCGCGCGCGGTGCCAGTTGGGAGAGCTCCGCAAGGGCTCCCACCTGGAGCCGTGCGATGGCGTTGTTCCACGGCGTGAAGAAATCCGGGGGGGTGATGCTGTGATAGTTGAGCACGAGGGGCTCTGGGCGGGCGGCCAACCAGCCCGCCAGGGCCGATCGGGTGGCCACCTGGTAGACGAGTACGTCCCCGGGGACGGCATCCTTGTCGTAGGAGAGGTACGGGCGGGTCTCGGCCACGGTCTCCGGGTCGGGGAGCTCGGTGTAGATGCGCGAGGCGAAACCCGCAGCCACCAGACGGTCACGCACCGAGCGGGTGTGCTCTCCAACCGCGTCGCGCCGGTGGAGCATCGGGACGAACTGGTGGATACCGCTCATGACTCCACCACCGCGAGGACGGCGGATGCCGTGCCACCGTCGGGCGGGAGCACCCGGGGCCGCACGCCGCGGTGGGCGAGGAGCAGCTCCCAGGTTTCGGGGTGGAGCGGCCGGCCGGGGAGCAGGTCGCGCACCGGCGGCGCGAGCGAGCCGTCCCAGGCGGACTGGTCGGAGACCAGGAGGGCCAGCCGTCCGCCGGGAGCGGTGACCCGCAGTGCCTGGTCGACCAGCTCGATCTTGCGGGCCAGTTCGTAATGGTCGACGCAACCGGAGAGGACGACCGAACCCACGCTGTCGTCATCGAGGGACCGGAGATACGCGTCGACCTCGGCGGTGACCAGACCGATACCCGACCGGTCGGCCGACGGGTCGGGCGGCCAGGATCGCCACACGACTGCAGCGCGGGGATCCACCCCACGGACCGGACCGCCCCGCTCTGCTCCGGCGGAAAGCCCGCTCCAGAGGGTCCGGTCGCCGAGCTCCCCCACAAGGATGGTGCGGACCGACCCGGTACCAGGTCCGTCGTCGGGGAGCACGAACCGGACCACGTCGGAGAGCAGCCCGCCGACCTCAGGTGCCGGCAGGTCGAGCGGGGGCCGCGCGAGTCCGAGCGGGTCGACGCGCGACCTCGAGCTGCTCGAGGCGCGCTGCCAGGTAGCGCAGCGCATCCCAGACGGCGACGTTGGACCCGGCCACCGCCTCCGTCGCGGTTCGGCGCGCGCGTCGTCGGCGAGCAGCCCGGCCAGCACCCCGGCGACGTCCCCGACGAACCGCCCACCGATGCGGGCCGACCTCCCCCGTTCCCAGAGGTCGCCGGGGAGTCCCGGCCATGGGGCGAGATCCGGGACCTCGGCGACCGAGGCCTTCACCCGCCGAAGGGCGTCGTCGAATCCCCATTGCAGCGAACCCTCGGGGCTGAGCCGGTCGAACGCGGCGAGGAGTTCCCGCTCGTCGGGCGGCAGCTCGGCGCGGACAGCCGGGTGCAAGTCGTCGGGCGTCCGGTCGTCCGCCGGCCCACCGTCGGGTGTGCGGCCCGACACGGTCACGCCCCCCGCACGTACTCGATGCCGCCGACCGGCACCTCGAGCGGGTGATCGCCGACCCCGACGCGACGCCCGCGGGCGGCGACCCCGGTGAGGAACGCGGCGTAGCGGTCGATGATCGACGACCACCCGTAGAAGTCGGCCGTGTACCTGCGCCCGGCCTCACCGAGTTGGGCGCGGAGCGATCCATCCGAGGTCAGCCGGTCCACGGTGACCTCGAAAGAGCGGAACGAGTCGAACCACAATCCCCCGCCCGACCGCAGGCAGTGCTCCATCGTGGCGGCGCAGGTCGCGTTGACCAGGACCGGGATTCCCTGGGTCCAGGATTCGAGCACGACCAGCGAGAACGATTCGTAGGCCGACGGGGTCACCATCACCTGCGCCCCCGCCAGGATGTCCCATTTGTCGGACTCGGACACCGTTCCGGTGACCACGATGTCCGGGTGGATCGGCGCTCGGTCGGACACCGGGCCGACCAGGGCCAGTGCCAGGTCACCGGGGTGGCGCTCCTTGTAGCGAATGAAGAAATCCGCCAACATGCCGCACCCCTTGTGCTCGTCGACCCGGCCCAGATAGCAGAGGTAGGGCCGGTCGTCGATCCCCAGGATCCTGCCACCGGGGCGTCCCGCGCCCGAGGGATCGTCGACTCCGAGGCCGAGCACGATCTGGGGGCGGTCCCCGACCGTGAAGACGTGTTCCATGAGGTCGCGCTCGGCCCGGGTGTGGTACACGAGTGCGTCTACCTGCCGGAAGCTGCGCCGGAAGGCGGACAGGTAGAGGGCCGGCTCATCGTGGGCCGCCGGATGGAGGACGACCGGGGATCCGGACACTGCGACGGCATCGACGGTCGTGGCGAAGAGGTAGGGGTAACAGGCCACCACATCGGCGTCGGTCTCAGCGACCGCCTCGACGAGGTCGGGGCAGACCGGACCGTTGAGCGCCACCCAGCGCCGCGACTGGTCGAGGGTGGCGGTTCCTGGCGCAACCCGCAGCTTGGCGTCGAGCGCGAAGTACTCGAGGGTCCGCCGTGAAGCAGTCGGGAACCGTCGGACGGTCACCCCGTTTAGCCGGGAGGTCCCGGGCGGCTCCGTGTTCTCCCAGGTGAGGTGGTCGAGGGCACAGCTGGTGCACACCTCGACCTCCCAACCGGTGCGGAGACACAGTCGCTCGGCAAGCATCCGGGCGGCGGTCTCGGCTCCCCCGATCACCTCGGTTCCGTAGCGCGGGGTGACATAGACGAGCTTCACGCCACCACCCGCCGTTCTTCGGACAGCCCCCCGAGCACGTCGACATACCGCTGCGCGGTGGTCGGAGCCGAGAACGCTCCGAGGCGGCGGCGGCCGGAGCTCGCCAGGCGGTGGGCGAGTACGGGGTCCCGGCGCACCCGCTCCACGGCCGTGGCTACCGTCGACGGGCGGGCGGTGGTGAGCAGTAGACCGGCATCACCCAGGGTCTCCGCCACTGCGCCCGCATCGAGAGCGACGATGGGCAGCCCCGCACGCATGGCCTCGAGCAACGGGATGCAGAAGCCCTCGTGGCGGGAGAGGCAGACGAAGACATCCGCGTCCTCGTACCATGCAGCCAGCTGCGCGGCGGTCAGGTTCTCGCCGTGACGCACCGCGTCGCCGAGCCCGAGCTCCCCCGCATAGGCGGCGACCGCCCCGGCATAGGCGGGCGTCACGGACGGACCGACCAGATGGAGCCGGGCCTCCGGGTCGAACCACCGGCGGTAGAGCCAGAGGGCCCCGACCAGGTGGTGTTGGGCCTTGTTGGGGGAGACCCGCCCAACGAAGAGGAGGACCGTCCGGGTCCCGTGCTCGGCGGCGAGCCGTGCCGTCTCGCTCGGGTCGGGCAGAAGGCCGTCCCGCTCGACGTCGACGAGGATCGGGATGACCGCGGTCGCCGGGCAGCCGAGGCGATCCAGCTCCGCCGCGTTGAAGGCCGAGTCGGCGATGCCGAGCACGGCGCGCGGCGCCAGAGCGGCAACCTGATCCCGGGCTCGGGCCACCTTCTCCCGGGTGTGCTCCTCCCAGCCCGCGTAGAAAGACGCCGGGGTCACGTTGTGGTAGTCGAGCACGAGGGGTTCTGGACGACCGAGCAGGAACTCGGCCAGCGGTGACGCAGTCCCGAGCTGGTAGAGGAGGACGTCACCGGGGCGGGACCGCTCGGGGTATCGCTCGAAGGACGTGGCTTCCGCTGCGAGCTCGTCGTGTGCCGCCTCCACATAGATGTCCGAGTCCCAGCCGACGGCACGCAACGCGTCGCGCAGAGCCAGTGTGTGGTGGCCCGTGGCGTCCCGGGGCAGCAGCGCGGGGACGAACTGGTGGACCGCGGTCACCGCTCCCGCGTCCGCGACCACGAGGTACTCCCCGGGACCCAGGAAGAGGTCGTTGATGGTGTCGATGGCCGCGTTGAGAGCATCGGCCTCGCTCCCCTCGGACGACACGCGGGCGAGGCGCCGGTCCTGACCCCCGGCAACCGGTCGATCCACCCGGAACCCGCGATGTCCCAGGAGAAAGGCCCACGTCTCGGGATGGATCGGGCTTCCGGGCGCCAGGTCGCGCACGATCGGACCCGAGGAGGCCGACCACGACTCCGGGGTGGCCGAATGGAGGACCAGGACGCCGTCGAGTGCCAGCCGGGAGGCGGCCAGGTCGACGAGCTGCTGGCGCTCGTTGGGTCGGAGCCATCCGACCGAACCGCTCAGGACCATCCCGCCGAGCATCTCGTCTGCGACCACGGCGAGGTGGGCGAGCAGGTTCTCGGTCCTCACGTCGAGGCCCCGGTCGAGGGCCGGCTCGATGGCCGTCTCCGAGGGATCGATCCCGTAGGCGTCGACTCCGGCGTCCAGCAGGGCCGCCACCAGGGAACCGTCACCGCAGTCGGCGTGGACGACCCTGCCCGCCGCCCCACCGACCGCTGCCACTGCGGCTTCCGCCCACCAGGTTCGTCCGGGCTCGGCACGTGGAACCGCGGAAGCGGGGAGGTCCGGTGTCCGGTGCGCCTCCACCGTGGCCTCGAGGTCCTCGATGTGGTCGACCACCACGTGCAGCATGCGGGACACCGCCCACGCGAACTTCACGATCTGGTGGACGATGAAGCCCATGTACCAGCCGAGTCCCTGACGGACCAGCCGTTTGACGTAGCTGCCCATCGCCTTCTGCGATTCGACCGGTACGGCGATGTCGACGTGTGCACTGCCGTCGACCAGTGCAAGAGTCTCTCGGAGACGGGCGCGGCCATGGAGACCGACCGGCGAGAACTCGAGGAACAGCTCGTCGAGCTCGCGCTCGAGGCCGGGAGGAAGGTCGCCCGAGGCTCGCCGCCGCCGAACCTCGGCGTCGATCTCGGCCATCACCTGGTCGAGGTAGCGGATCCGCTCGGCGGGATCGTCCGCGTCGTCGCCGGTGCCGGTGGGATCCGCCGTCATCGGGCCGTCGGGGGCCGACGGTGACGCGGCGGAGGGCGGGGTCGGCACAGGGTGACTATAGCCAGGGCCGTTCCGGGCCCCGGGGAACGGGCACCGTCGTGTCGCGGTCACTCGGTAGGCTGATCTGCATGCGGGCGTGGCGGAACTGGCAGACGCGCCGGGTTTAGGTCCCGGTCCCCTTTGGGGATGGAGGTTCGAATCCTCTCGCCCGCACTCTTGCCCGCCCACCTCTCGCGTGCACCCCCACGCGCACTCGGCGTCTCGGTGCCGCGCTGCCCGCGGCGAGCCGGGTGGCGCCGCCCGCGGCCGGGGTGTTCACTGGGACCATGCCTCTCGAGGGAACGTACGAACCGAGTCCGCAGCAGTGGGTCCGCGACCAGGTGGAGCTCTACGAGTCTTCGGGGGGCAGCCAGGGAACCACCCTGCTCGACACCGGGATGCCGGTCATCATCCTCACCAACCGGGGGGTTGCGACCGGAAGGATCCGCAAGACCCCGCTCATGCGGGTCGAGCACGATGGGACCTACGCGGTGGTGGCTTCACAGGGCGGGGCGCCGACCCACCCCCGGTGGTACGCCAATCTGCGCGCCGATCCCCGGGTGGAGATCCAGGACGGACCGGAGCGCTCCGACCGGGTGGCCCGTGAGCTGGAGGGCGAGGAGCGGGACCTCTGGTGGAACCGGGCGGTCGCCGCCTACCCTCCCTACGCCGAGTACCAAGAGCGCACCGAGCGGCGGATCCCTGTCTTCCTCCTCGAGACCCCCCGCAGCTGACCTGTCCGACCCGGGTCGGACGGGTCGGCCGGCCGGTCTTGCCGCTGCCGGTGTGTTTCGGCCATGCTTCCCCGGTTCGCTTCCCCGGCTCCGCCGCGGCGGGCCGTGCGCGGCGAGGGACATCGATCAGCGCATCGACCACACAGGAATCGACACAGGAGGACACCATGGGAATGCTCGACGGCAAGGTTGCCATCGTCACCGGCGCAGGCCGAGGGATCGGCCGCGAGGAGGCACTGCTCCTGGCCTCGGAGGGCGCCAAGGTCGTGGTCAACGACGTCGGGGCGTCGATGCAGGGACAGGGTGGCGACATGCACCCCGCCGAGGAGGTCGTCGAGCTCATCGAGGCCGGCGGGAGCAAGGGCGCCGTCAATGCCTCCGACGTGAGCTCGTGGGACGGGGCCAAGGCGCTCGTCGACCAGGCCATCGACACCTTCGGTCAGCTGGACATCCTGGTCAACAATGCCGGGATCCTGCGGGACAAGATGTGCTTCAACATGGACGAGTCCGACTGGGACGACGTCATCCGGGTCCACCTGAAGGGGCATTTCGCACCGTCCCACCACGCCGCTGTCTACTGGCGGGGGCGGGCAAAGGCCGGGGAGGACGTGACGGGGCGGATCATCAACACGTCGTCGGAGGCAGGGCTCTTCGGAAACGCCGGGCAGGCCAACTACTCGGCGGCCAAGGCGGGGATCGCGTCCATGACCTGGGTGCTGGCCCGGGAGCTGGGGCGCTACGGGATCACCGTGAATTCGATCTCGCCCCGCGCCCGCACCAGGATGACCGAGAACCTCTTCGGCGACATGGCAAAGGCCACCGAAGGGTTCGACAAGTTCGACCCCCGCAACGTCGCTCAACTGGTGGCCTTCCTCGCCACTGACGAGGCCGCCGACATCAGCGGCCAGAACTTCGTCGTCTACGGCGGGGACATCTGGGCGATGGGCGGCTTCCACCCGGTCGGCGAGATCCACCGCGAGTCGATGTGGACGCCCGGCCGAGCTCGCCGCGGCCAAGGGAGAGCTGTTCAAGGGCGTGTCCTCGGGGGTACCCCCCTTCAGCATCTCCTAGATCCCCGGCCGCCGGGGTCGGGTTCGGTCGGGGATGCGGCCAACCGGTTCAGCCGCGTGACGGGACCAGTGCGGTGGCTTCGCCGACCACCTTCTCCTCGCCGTCGGCGTTGCGCAGCCTCACGTCGAGGTCGATCAGGTGCTCCGCGCCCTCGGCCCGCTTGCCGGTCACCACGATGCTGGAACGGAGCTCTTCGTCGGGCCAGGTCTGGCGCGAGAAACGCACCTGGAACCGACGGACGTTCCCGATGCCCACGTAGTCGGTGATCGCCGTGCCGAGGAGGCCCATCGAGAACATCCCGTGACCGAAGACGCTGGGCTGCCCTGCCGCTACAGCCTTGACCTCGTCGTGGTGCATCGGGTTGAAGTCCCCCGAGGCACCGGCGTAGGCGACCAGATCGGTGCGGTTCAGCACGTGGGTCAGTACTGGAGCTTCGTCGCCCTCGCGCACGTCTTCGAAGTAGAGCACTGCATCACCCATCGTCCTCGCCACCCGTCTGGTCGTCGCCCATCTTGTGGTCATTCATCGTCCTGTCCTCGCCGCAGGCAAGTGCCACCTGCCCGCCCACTGTGCACCGGTCCGAGGCTCCCGATCAACCCGTGGTCCCGGCCCGTGGGTCACCGGCCCGGCTCCGGGTCCCGCGGTAGCCCGAGGAGGCGTTCGCCGATCACGTTGCGTTGCACTTCGCTCGTGCCTCCAGCGATGGTCAGGCACCTGCTCTGGAGCACGCCATGGGCGGATGCAGCCGCCTCGCCGTCCCCGACCGCACCGTCGGGCCCGCACAGGTCCAGGCCGAACTCGTGGACCCGCTGCTCGAATTCGGCACCCAACAACTTGCCCACACTGGACTCCGATCCGGGCTGGAGGCCACCCACCGAACGCAACGTGGCCCGCAGGCCCAGCTGGGCCAGGGACTGTGCCTCGGCCAGCAGTGCGCCGAGCCGGTCGAGCGTGACCGGGTCCTGGAGCTCCGGACGGGCCGCCACACGGGAGAGCACGCCCTCGAGGGCGCCGCCGAACGCCGAGTCGGTCGAGAGCGAGACGCGCTCGTTGGCCAGCGTCGTACGGGCCAACTTCCACCCACCGTCGACCTCCCCCACCACGCAGTCGTCGGGAACGAAGCACACGTCGAGGAAGACCTCGTTGAAGAGCGCGTTCCCGGTGATCTCACGGAGCGGCCGCACCTCGATGCCCGGCGACCGCATGTCGACCAGGAAGTAGGTGATCCCGCGATGCTTGGGTGCATCGGGATTGGTGCGGGCCAGGCAGATCCCCATCTGGGCGCGTGCAGCTACCGAGGTCCACACCTTCTGGCCGGTGAGCGACCACCCGCCCTCGACCCTGGTCGCCCTGGTGCTCAGCGCGGCGAGGTCGGACCCGGCCCCGGGCTCGCTGAACAACTGGCACCAGATCACTTCGCCCCTCAGGGTCGGCCCGACCCAGCGCTCGGTCTGCTCACGGGTGCCGTGGGCCATGATGGTCGGCAGGGCCCAGGCCGCCACCGCGAGGTTGGGCCGCCGGAGCCCCGCCTCCGCACAGACCTGGTCGATCACCAGCTGCTCGACCGCGCCGGCGTCCCGGCCCCACGGAGCCGGCCAGTGGGGAGCCAACAGTCCCCGGTCCGCCAGGGCCCGCCGCTGCTCGACCGGGTCCTCGACGGCCGCGAGCTCGGCGACCAAAGGCTGCAGCTCGGTCCGGAGCGATTCGGCCTCGGGCGGGAGGTCGATCGTCAGCTGTCGGCGGCGGCCGGCCAGTGCGAGGTGGGCGGAGCCGGCACGCAGCGGTGCGGTCCCCCCGATCAACTGGCGGAGGGTGGTGGCCCGGCGCAGATGGACGTGGGCATCGTGCTCCCAGGTGAACCCCATCCCACCGAGGACCTGGATCGCCCCCGTGGCGGCGTCCACATAGCCGTCGAGGGCGAGGGTCGCCGCCAGCTGCACCGCAAGCTGCCCCGGTCCCGTACCGTCGTCGCCACCGTCCCGACCGTCGTCGCCGAGGGGGTGGATCATCCAGCGGTCGAGCTCGACTGCGGCGTCCCAGGTGGCGGCCACTGCCTGCTCGACCGCGACCAGCATGTCTGCCAGGCGGTGCTTGACCCCCTGGAATTGCCCGATCGGCCGGCCGAACTGCTCGCGGGTACGAGCGTGCTCGGCGGCGACATCCAGGCACCAGCGGGCCCCGCCGACGGCCTCGGCAGAAAAGACCAGAAGGGTCAGGGCGCGCACGACCTCGTTCGTGATGGAAAGGACCCGCCCGGGGGGGATCACCACCTTGTCGAGCACCCACCTGGCCAACGGGCGGGTCGGGTCGAAGCTCGGGAGCGGCGAGACGGTGACCCCGGCCCCGGAGTCGAGCAGGACCCAGACGACCGCATCCGCGACGGCGACGGGTGCGAGAGCGTCGCGGTGACCGACCCGTGGAGCACCGGCCGGAGCTCGCCGTCGACGACCAGTCCGCCGTCGGAGGTGGTGCTGCCGGTCAGCCCGGCCGTGTGGACGGCCCGGCCGTCGTGCGTAGCGGTCGGGACGACCAACGAGGCGGTCGAGGAACCGTCGGCGAGGGCCGGGAGTACCTCCTTGGCCAACGCCGGACCGCCGCCGGTCGCGATCACCGCTGCGACGACCGACCCGGTGTCCCACGGACCCACCGCGGCCGCGCGTCCCAGCTCCTCGGACACCACGGCCAACTCGACGAGACCTGCTCCCTGCCCCCCGAGCTCCTCGGGCACCTGGATCCCGAGGGTCCCCTGGGCGGCGAGCTCACCCCAGTAGGCCGGGAGGGAGTCGGCCTCGGCATCGACGCGGTGCGCACGGCCGTTCCGATATCGCGAGCTTCGATCCAGCGCCGGAGCGACGACCGGAGCTCCTCGTGCTCGTCCAGCAGGCCGATGGACACCGGCTCAGGCCCCGAAGAGGTGGAGGCACTTGTGCTCATCCGCTACCGAGCCACCCCACTCGATGCCGGCCCCGCGGGTGAGCCACGCCTTCAGGTCCTTGTGGAGGAAGCTCTTGATCCACCACAGCCCCAGCCCGATGCGCAGGACCGCGAGCCATTCGGCGGTGGTGAGCCAGGTCGAGTTCACGGGAGCGTTTCTAGCATCTCTGGCCTGCGGGAATCAGAACCTGTTCTCGCGACGGTGGTCCCTACCAGCCGCGAAAGACGGGGCTCCGCCGCTCGGCGAAGGCTGCCAGTCCTTCCCGGCAATCCTCGCTACCGGTCACGAGTTCCTGCACCACCGCCTCGTCCCACAGCGCTCCGGCCCGGTCCGATTCGAGGGAGCGGTTGGTCAGGTGCTTGGCTGCTGCGATGGCCTTGGTCGGACCTGCGGCGAGCCGCGTGGCCCACTCGGCCGCCGCCCCCATGAGATCGGATCTCGGGACCACCTTGTTGACCAGCCCGATCCGTTCCGCGTCACGAGCGGAGAGGTCGTCCCCGAAGAAGAAGAGCTCTTTCGCCTTCTGCGGCCCGATCAGACGGGGCAGAAGGTACGCGCCGCCGGCGTCGGGGGCGATCCCCCGTCGGACGAAGACTGCGATGAACTTGGCCTCCTCGGCGGCCAGCACCAGATCACAGGCGAGGGCGAGGTTCATTCCCCCGCCTGCGGCGGTTGCGTTCACCGCAGCGATCACCGGCTTCTCGCAGTCGAGGATCGAGCTGATCAGGCGTTGCCATCCAGTGCGGATCAGACGCGCCGCCTCGCCGACGACACGGTCGGGTGCACCTTCCGGACGAACTGGAGCCGGACCCTGCGGACGGAGGTCCGCGCCGGTGCAGAATCCCTTCTCTCCCACACCGGTGATCACCACCGCACGCACCGCGAGATCGGCCGATGCGTCATCGAGCCAGAGCCCGAGCTGGTCACGCATGGCCACGGTGAGCGCATTGCCCGCCTCGGGGCGATTGATGGTGAACCACGCGACCCCGTCCTCGATCCGCCGGAGGAGCGCCTGCCCGGAACCCGCGTCGGCCATCAGCGGCGGTGGATGATGTTCATCCGCGACGTGCACACCGGCTCGCCGGTGGCCTGCTCGCTCCAGGCTGTCTCGACCACGACGAAGGTCATGGTCCTGCCCTTCGAGTCCTTCCGGTACGCGTCCACGACCGTCCCCCTGCCCACCAGCACGTCGCCCGCGAACACAGGGCGGTGGTACGCGAACTCCTGCTCACCGTGCAGGATGATCCCGCCTTCAGCCATCAGTGGACCGAGCACCGAGGCCATCGGGTTGCCACGCGGTGCGTCCTCCGGCTGCAGCTCGGGGTATGCCCCGAAGTTGGCCATGACGAAGGGGTAGGTGGGCGGGGCGGGGATGCCTGGTAGTCCGGCCGCCGCGGCCGCACGCAGGTCGCGGTAGACCGGGCTCCCGTCCTTGACCGCCGCGGCGAACAGGGCCAGCTGCCCGCGCTCGACCGTCACCACCGTGGTGTCGGTCGGTGTGCCGATGATGGCCTTGAGGTCGTCGTCATCTGCCACTGTCGTCGCCTTCCTGCCGTCGGAGCGGCCTCTCGTCGGATGGGCCGTCGTCATGGCGAACGTATGCCCGTGCGGCGTGCCCGGTGGGCACCGTAGCGCGCCGGTGGGCGGTATGACCCTGAGCCTGCTTCGCGCCGGGATCAGCGGACCGGTCGCTGCACGGTCCGACTGTCCGGCCAGGAGCGTGCGCAACGCTCCGCGGTCCAGCTTCCCGAGCACGGTCACCGGCAGTTCGTCGGCAAACCGCACATACTCCGGCACCTTGTAGCTCGCGAGCCGCGAGGCGCAAAGGGCGGCGAGGTCTTCCGGCCGCACCGGCTCCCTTGCCACGACGACCGCGCCGACCCGCTCCCCCAGCTCGGGGTCGGGAACGCCCACCACGCCGACGTCGACCACCGCCGGATGGTCCCGCAGCACCTCCTCGACCTCGACCGGCCCGAACTTCTCGCCCCCACGGTTGATCGTGTCGGAGAGCCGGCCCACAAGAAACAGGTAGCCCTCGTCGTCCTGCCAACCGGTGTCCCCGGTGTGCAGCCACTCGGTTGTCGTGTTCTGCGCTGCCCGTACCAGGAACTCGCCGGGATCGCCCGGATTCACCGGACGGTCGGTCCCGGGTTCGACGATCCTGACCTCAACGCCGGGGAGTGGCCTGCCCACCGAATCCAGCCGGTCACCATGTCGGTGGTCCTCCGGGGTGAGCGCTGCGAATGCTCCGAGGGTCTCGGTCTGCCCGAAGGTATTGGTGAAGTCGACGTCGGGGAGTGCGGCCACCGCCCGCCGGATCAGGTCGACCGGTGCCGCGGCCGCACCGTAGTTGAGCGACCGGAGCGAACCAAGATCGGTCGTCGGGAAGCTTGGGTGGTCGAGGATCCTGCGGAGCATGGTTGGGACGATGAACGTCTGGGCCACCCGGTGCCGCTCAACGAGTGCCAGCCACTCCCCGGCGTCGAAGCGGGGAAGAAACACCAGCTGCTTCCCCTGGTACAGCGAGACGAAGAGCCCCAGGGTGCCGCCGATGTGGAAGATGGGTGCCGACATCATGTCGACCACCTGGGGCACTTCGGGATCGATCGGCTTCCCGTAGTAGGTGAGCCGGTCGGCAACCGAGCGGTGACTGATCTCGACCGGCTTGGGTAGACCGGTGGTGCCGCTGGTGAACAGCACCAGAGCGACGTCGTCCTCGGACCCGGTCGTCTCGGGCATTGCTTCGGCCGGTGCGGATGCCACGTCCTCCTCCACGAGCACCGGTCCGGCAATCGCCGGGCGGAGCCGCTCGGCGAACCGGCTGCCGGCCACACCGACCCGGGTGCCGGTGAGCTCGGCCAGCTGCCCGAGTTCCCCACTCGTGAGGTACGCGTTCATCTGAGCCGAGGCCGCTCCGAGGCGAGCCGCAGCAAGGATTGTCGCCACCGAGAGCGCGCTCCCGAGGTTGACCAGCGCGACCCGGTCGCCGGGCCGTACCCCGGCGGCGGCCAGCGCCGAGCCGGCACGTCGGGTCATGTCCTCGAGCTCGCGGTAGGTGACTACCTCTCCCTCCACCACGAGCGCGGTCCGGTCCGGGACCCGCTCGACGGCGGCATCGATGGCGTGCCCGGCGTTCATCGCGGACCGAGTGCGCGACCACGGTCATCTGCCTCGGGGACGGATGCAGTCACTTGACGCCCGGGAGCCCAAAAGCATCGGGCGGGATCTGGTCCTGCACCGCGTCTGCCAGCCGCTGGGAGCGGGACCGCAGCGAAAGCAGCTCCGCGTACCGCTCGTCCTCTCCCTTGATCCCGGAGATCAAGGACGACTGGGCCAGATAGATCGCGCCGACGAACATCACGAGCAGCGAGAGGGCTTCGAGTGGACCGTAGGCGCCGGACGTTCGGAGATTGTCGCCGAACAGCCCGATGCCGATGGCCAGACTAGCAAGCGGGTCGACGAGGACCAGCGCCGTCTGGGAGGCGGCGATCGGTCCGGCGTGGAACGCGTTCTGGGCCAGGAACACCGACGCCAACCCGCAGAGGGCAAGCGCGTAGGTCTGCCAGTGCACCCAGAGCTGCGTCCAGTCGCCGGCCACATAGTCCCCGACCGATTTGATGAGCGCTGCGGTGAACGCGAACCCGACGGCCCCGGCCGCGCCGAACATGGCCGCGCGCCACCATCGGGGGCCACGCAGGGCGAGCAGGACGGTCACGATCACCAACGCGCCGCAGGCGGACCCGGCGACGATCCATCCGAGCGCGCTCGGCACATCGTCGCCGCCCTGGGGCTGGGCGAAGACCAGGAACCCTGCCAGGCCGCCGGCCGCAGCCACGCACCCGAGCCAGACCCTTACCCCGATCCGGTAGCGGAACCAGGTGGCCAGGAGGATGACCAGGATCGGGAGCTCGGTGGTGAGGATGGGTTGGACCTGGCTGAGGTCTCCGAGATGGAGGGCGACCGACTGGAACAGGAACGAACCGACCATGATGGCGAACCCGAGCAGCCATACCCCGCGTTTCAGGGCGTGGGTAATCAGGCCGACGGTGAGGGTCGACTCCTCCGGGGCGTCCTCCACGCCCATCCTCTGCAGGATGCTGGTGAGCGCGTTCGAGAGTGCCGCGGCCAGGGCGAGGACGTAGACCACGGCCGCCTACCTCGGTCCTGAACGGGCCGGATCGGTGCCCGTGCCACCGCCGGCACGTCTGGACACGTCAAGATCTGGCACTGGACTCGGCGCCTCCTTGTGATGAGCTCCGCCGCCGTGCTCCCCGCCCGGCCCATACTAGGGGGAGGGTGTCACGACCGGACGCGTGGTCCAGGGGGCTGCGATGGCGGGTTTCTCTAGCGCCGGGCGCCGGGCCGGTACCGGGCCAGATCAGCCGGTCAGGAACTCCCCGGCAAATCGCCGGATCCCCACGAGTGCGTCCGAGGTGCGGTTCCACGGCTTGACGAAGACCCGGTCCACCCCCGCCAGCTCGTAGCGATCCAGGTCCTCGTGGGAGCGGATCTCGCCGCCGAGGGTCACCTCGGTGCGCCCGGGTCGTCCGGCGCGCTCCCGCAGTTCGGCGAGCCGAGCCACCGCGGCGGGAATCTGTTCCAGTGAGTGGTTCATGGGCACCCATCCGTCACCCTGTGTCGCCGCCCGGCGGAGCGCCGCCGGGCCGTCCCCCCCGATGTGCAGCCGGGGCCAGGGCTGCTGGATCGGCTTGGGCTCGAAGCGGACCGGGGGGAAGTCGAAGAAGGTGCCGTGGTGCTCGACGACTGGCTCCGACCAGAGGCGGCGGCATATGTCGATGCACTCGTCGATCCGTTGGCCCCGGGTGTCGAAGTCCAGATTCAGCGCCTCCCACTCGGACCGGAGCCAGCTGGCACCGACGCCGAAGTCGACGCGGCCGCCGGACACCACGTCGAGCGTGGCAACGGCCCGGGCCGTGCTGAACGGGTGGCGCAGGCCGATGTTGTAGACCTGGGTGCCGAACCGAATGCGCTCGGTACGGGCGGCCAGATGGGAGAGGTAGACGAGCGCGTCGAAGACCGGGGTCTCGGACGGGATGGGCGGGTGATCCTGACCTTCGTGCGGACTTCCCCCCATGTCCACCGGGAGCACCAGGTGTTCGGGGATCCAGACCGAGTCGTAGCCGAGCCGGTCTGCTTCCTCGGTCACCGCCACCCACGCCGTGGGGTTGAGCAACCCGAGGGAGATCGCGAACTTCATTCCGCACCTACCGGTCCGCAGACGAACCGAGTGGCGGTCACAGGACGGCTTCGGCGGGCATCGTGGGCGCGGAGGCACCCTCGTCGAAGGGACGGATCATCCCCTCCTGGGCGAACGAGGCGATCAGGGCCCCGTGCTCCGTGAAGATCTGACCGCGCACGTACGACATGCCCCCGCCGACCTGGGTGCTCTCATGGTGGTAGAGCAGCCATCCGTCCCACGCCATCGGCTCGTGGAACACGATCGTGATGCTCATCACCGCGGTCGACACCGTGCGGTGGGCCTGCGCGGTTCCGGTGCCCCGGTGGCCGCGCATGGTGGCCGAGATCGAGAGATGACCGGTGAAGTGGGCCAGCAGCGCGCGGGCCAGGTCGGACCTGTCCGGCACCGTGTCGTAGCGAACCCACGCGTCGAGAACGGCCGGACCGACGTCCTCCGGGTCGTTCGGATCGTCCACGCCCACGAGTCGCAGGTCGCGGCCCGCGAGGGGCATGGTGATCTCGACGGCATCGGCCGGGATCCCGACCTCGGGCATCGGGGCCTCGTGGCGGATCACGTCGGGATGGGTCACGTCGAGGAGCACGCTCACCGATGCGCACCTCCGGTCGTCCTGGCCGACGGTCACCACCGCGCCGCCGAAGGTGCGTCCCCGGTGAGTCACGTCCACGGAGAACCAGACGGGCCGGACGTCGTCAACGGCCCGGGTGAAGACCGCGTGGGCCGAGTGCACCGTATGGCCCGTCATCACCTTCGACGCGGCCACCACCGATTGGGCCAGCAGCTGACTGCCGTCCACGACCATGCGCTCACCACCGTCGCTGCCACCGACGAAGCGGCGCATCCCGGCCCCCGGGCGCGCGTCGCTGCCGTCATCTCCGATTTCCTCCACGTCGAAGATCTCGAGCATACGGGTGAGGCTCGAACCTCCGGCGACTGCACTGCGACCCGACGCTCATCGTGCGGAAACAGCCGGGTCGGCGGCGCCCACCCGCAGGTCCACCACGTTCTGGTAGAAGGCGATGTAGCCGGCGAGTCGGGCCACTTCGGGGTGCGGGTCCGGGTAGCTCCAGGCCAGGATCTCCACCCCCTCGTGAACTAGACGCCGGTAACTGGCGACCCCCTTGAACGGACACACGCTGGAGCTCTCGACGGGGGTCAGGAGGTCGAGTCGAACGTCGTCCGGTGGGAAGTAGAACACGAGTCCGTGGTCCTGCTCGTCGACCAGCAGGCACCGCACGCTGTCGGCAAGAGGGAGGCTCCCGACGGTCACGGTGATCCTGTTCCGGCGGGCCAGGATGTCCACCCGGTAGTCGGGTCGGTCGACGTATCCCGAGTGTTCCATGGCCTGTATCCCCCACCGGTTGATCTCCTGGTCACCGGTCCCCCGTCGCCGGACGGGCGGCAGCACCGGTCCCCCGTCGTCGGCCCGGTCCGTACCGGGTCATCGTAGTGTGCAGGGTCACCGGACCCAGGACGGTACACCCGGTGGGGAGACCGGGGAAAGGACGACGACGTGATCATCGTGGTGGGCACCATCGAGGTCGGGGAACGTGGCCGCGACCGGTTTCTCGAGAGTCGGCAGAAGGCAGCCGGGGCAGAACGTTCGTGGCACTGACGTCCGATTCGGACCCGACGTCGCCAGGGTGGTCACTCCGTACGGTGCCGCCGGAGCTGGAGAGGCAATGGCTCACGGCTGGGCACTGGGACGACCGCACGCTCGGCGGGCAACTCGACCGAGCCCTGCGGACACACGCCGGACAGCAGTTCCGGATCCACTCCGAACAGCGGCCATGGACAGGCACGTTCGGTTCCGTTGCCGAGCGCGCGCGGCGCCTGGCCGGAGCGCTGGTCGAGCGAGGGGTGGGTCCCGGGGACGTTGTGGCGTTCCAGCTTCCCAACTGGGTCGAGGCGGCCGTGACCTTCTACGCCGGCGCGCTCCTGGGAGCGGTGGTGGTCCCGATCGTCCACTTCTACGGACCGAAGGAGGTCGGATACATCCTGCGGCGGACGAAGGTGCGTGTGCTGGTCACAGCTGCCGAGTTCGGCCACGCCGACTACCTGGCCGGCCTCGCGCAGATGGAGGACGCGCTCGCAGACGTCCACACGATCGCCGTCGTGGGTGCTCCGGCCGCACAGCTCCCCCATGGCCTGGTGGCCTTCGAGGAGCTCGAGGCCAGGGGGAGGCCGATCGCCGGACCGCTCCCCGTGGACCCCGGCTCTGCGGCCCTCATCGCCTACACATCCGGGACCACCGCCGATCCCAAGGGGGTCATCCATTCGCATCGCACCATCGGGTTCGAGGTCCGCCAGCTCGGTGCGATGGACGCAGCCCTCGGCCGGGCGACCCTCACTGGTGCTCCGGTCGGCCACGCCATGGGCATGCTCGGTGCCCTGCTGATCCCCGTGCTCAAGGGCAACCCGGTGCACCTCATCGACGTCTGGGACCCGACCCGCATACTTGCGCTGATGACGGAGTTCGGGCTGGCCTGCGGTTCCGGGGCCACCTACTTCTTGACCAGCCTGCTCGACCACCCCGACCGCACCGACAAGCACCTCGAGCTCATGGGCTACGTGGGACTGGGTGGCGCCGCCGTGCCGGCGGCGGTTGCCGAGCGTGCAGCGGGCCACGGTATCTCCGTCGTCCGCATGTACGGCTCGACCGAGCACCCCTCCGTGACCGGTTCCTACCACACGGATCCCGAGGCCCTGCGGCTGCGCACCGACGGGCACCCACTGGAGGGAGTGGAGATCCGGTTGCTCGATGACCAGGGCCACCCGGTCGGCACGGGTGAGCCCGGGGAGATCTGGTCCCGCGGACCGGACTGCTGCATGGGATACACCGACCCGGATCTCACGGCAGCACTGTTCGACAGCGAGGGGTGGTACCGCACCGAAGACATCGGCGTCCTCGGCGAGTCGGGTTACCTCACGATCACCGACCGCAAGAAGGACGTGATCATCCGTGGCGGCGAGAACATCAGTGCTGCCGAGGTCGAGGAACAGCTGGCGGGGATGGACGGGGTGGCCGAAGTGGCCGTCGTTGCGGCACCCCACCCCCGGTTGGGCGAGCAGGCCTGCGCCTTCGTGCGGTTGACCTCGGAGGGCGGGCCGGTCGACCTGGCAAGCGTGCGCCTGCGACTCGCCGAGTCCGGGTTGGCTCGCCAGAAATGGCCCGAGCAGATCCGTGTCGTCGAGGAGCTGCCGCGAACCCCGTCCGGCAAGGTGAAAAAGGAGATGCTTCGCCGGCAGCTGCGCGACGAAGTGGGACCGTACGGGCACTGATCGTCGCTGTTCTCCTTCGTTCCAACCGGGTCAGGTGGCACCGCCCACGTGGGACGATGCACAAGACAGCGACGGGCCTGCGCGGCAGACTCCTATGAGGTCGCTCCGTCCGACCGAGCGTTGGTGAGGACGGGTGTCCAAGCCGGGCCGACGGATCGTTATCAAGACAGTCCGTAAGGACGTCAGCCGGAAAATGGAGTCGCCCGGGAAGCCTCCCTGTATAGGATCAGCCGCGTGAAAAGAGGGGCTGGCCTGACGCACTCTTTCTTGCCGGCCTGGTTGGTCGCCTCCTTGGTCATCTTCGGGCTCACGGTGGCCTGGAGCTTCGCCACCCCGCTCGGGGCGGCCTCGGACGAACCGGCACACATCATCAAGGCCGCGGCCGTGGTCCGGGGTGAGTTCCTGGGCCAGCCGACGCCGGCCGCCAGGAACGCCGACCGTGCTCACACAGGTCGAGCAGTCATGACTGTCGTCGTGCCTGCCACCTACGGGCACGACGCCTTCCTCGGTAAGTGCTACCAATTCAACGTCAAGGTGACGGCAGTCTGCGCACCTGGGGCGTCGACGTCGGGTCGGCTGGTCTCAGCCACTACCTACGTCGGCCGTTATCCGCCCTTCTACTATCTGATGGTCGGCTCGCCTTCATTGGTCTGGCATTCCAGCGCCGGGATCTATCTCATGCGGGTGCTATCGGCCCTTCTTTCGTCGGCACTCTTGGGGTTGGCCCTTGCCACGGCAGCCGTATGGAGTCGGCGGCGCTTGCTGGTCGGTGCCGTGGCTGTGGCGGCCACGCCCATGGTCATCTTCCTTGCCAGCGTCGTGAACCCAAGTGGACTGGAGATCGCGTCCAGCATCGCTGTGTGGACCACCGGGCTGGTGCTGGTCGAGGACCGCCGCGACGATCCGCCGCCCGGCCTCATTCCCGCCTTCTTCATCTGTGCCTGCGTTCTGGCCGTAACCCGGAGCCTGTCGCCGATGTGGCTGGTCATCATCCTGTTGGCACTGGTCTGCCTCGAGCCTCGTGGAGTTGGCCTGCTCCTGAAGCGACGGGCCGTGCGGGTGTGGGCCGTGGTCACATTGGTGGTGAGCATTCTGGCCGTCGTATACATCGCCTCGGCAGACGCCCTGGCTATCACGGCTTCAGGTAACCCGCTCAAACCGGACGCCACGGCCATGACTGTGGTGAACCTCTACCTGAACCATGCCTCCTTCTACCTCTACCAAACCGTCGGCGTCTTCGGATCAGCGCTGCGCCCATCGGCGCCTTTCTACGTCGTGCTCTTGATCGGGGCCGCAGTGGTCACCTTGGTTTGGATGGCCCTGGTTACGGCGGTGCGCCGCCACATCCTCGTCCTGGTCGGCCTGCTCGGGCTGTCCCTGGTTCTCCCCATCGTCATCGATGTGAAGAACGCCCTGCAGCTGCATAACGACGTCTGGCAGTCCCGGTACGCATTGCCGCTCTTCGTGGGCGTCCCGCTGGTGTCCGCCGCCGTCGCAGGCCGTCGCCGGCCGATCACGCCGGTGGCCGTCCGCCGGATGCAGGTCGGTGCGGCGACGATCGTGGTTTTCGCCCAGTGGGTATGCTTCTACGACGCATTGCACCGGTACACGGTGGGAATCGATGGCCCGTTCGGGCTCACCCTTCGGATCCCCGGCGGTTGGACACCGCCGCTGCCCGCTGCTCTCCTGGTACTAGTGGCCGCCATCATGAGCCTGACCTACGGACTGGTGGTGGCCCGGTTCCTCGACCCCGGAGGCGATGGGGGCGACAATGGCGAAGGCCTCGACGCACCGGCGGGGACGGCCAAGCCGGCGACACTTATCGCCGGCTGAACATCTGGGCCGGCCAACAGCCCGGGATGGCCTGATGGCGTGTAGTCGGAATCGCAATAGGTTCTCTGGTTGCTGGCGGTTCTACATTCGACTCGCCAGGAGAGGCAAGGCGTAACTTCGGAAATGAGCGGGGTGCAGCGGTCGCGCCAGCAAGCACCCGACGCGAGATGGGCCGGAACGTGCCCCACTGAGCCGGCATCGTTGGGGAACCGCCCGACGCCGATCGACCATGGCACGATGTGGAGGTGCGGAGATGGGAACTCTGGTCAGGGACTGACGACGACGGAGGCGGGTCGGACAGCTTCTTTCGGGAGGACAACACCAGATCCCGCGACGAGGTCCGTGACGGTCCGCGAGACGAGGATCTCCCCAGCATCAGCGGCGGCTGCCACTCTCGCGGCAATATGGACCGCTATCCCAGCTATGTCGTCACCACGCCCTTCCACCTCGCCCGTGTGAAGGCCGACGCGGACGTCGATACCCAATCTCTGCGCACCCTCACGGATGGAATGGGCACATTGAATCGCCCGTCCCGGTCCGTCGAAGGTCACCAGGAAACCGTCGCCGGTCGTCTCGATTTCGTTGCCTCGAAATCGGTCCAACTCACTCCGCACCATCCGGTCGTGGTCATCGAGTCGTTGGTGCCATACCCGGTCACCGATAGCCGTAGCAAGCCGAGTCGAGTCGACGATGTCGCTGAAGAGAACCGTGGTCAGGAACCGATTGCTGGGCGGAACCGGCTGTACTCCGGTGACAAACACCTCGACCTCGTCGAGAATTCGTTCAGGTTCCTCGGTCTGAGGCCAGACATCGGCCCCGGATATCTCGACGAAACGCGCATCTGGGATCTGTCGGGCCAGTGCTCGGGCGGATTCGATTGGCAACAATCCGTATCCGGTCCGGTGCATCACCCGCGTCGGCACGCTGAGCGAGGGAAGAATGAATTCGACCTCCGCTCTCGACCGCGACCTGGTGTGAGCGGCAGCGGCTCGTGGCGTCATCGTTGCCCGCATGTACTTGGCCAACCAGGCGCTTTGGGCCGGGTCCCCCTCGATGCTCGGCGCAATGAACTTCACAATTTCTGGGGTGCCCCAGAGCTCCTCTTGCACGCTGGCGACCAGCTCTGTGACCGCCGCCGTTTCGTCTTCTGACTCTTCGTTGGCCTGCTCCAGCGAGTGAAAGAGAATGAGTGCCTCGATCCGATCGGGATGACTTGCGGCGAAGGTGATTGCCATCGCACCGCCATCGGCGACCGCAAACAACACAGCCCGTCGGGAGTCCACGGCGTCGAGGACGATTTGCAGATCCTCAGCCCATTCCTCCCAGGTCGGGATGATCTCGCGGGAAGCCGGTCGGACACGCCGACACCTACCTGGCTCCGATGCCCCCGACGTTTACGGTGGAGGACAGGGACGGGTGCCCCCCGACCGGCGATGGGGTCACCTCTGAGGCGTCGGACTACTGTCAGGCCATGACGGCTGATAAATCGGCGGAGGGTTGGTACCTCGACCCCTACAGCGTCCACGAGCAGCGCTGGATTTCGGCCGGTCGCCCATCGAACCTGGTGCGAGATGGAGGGGTTGAGGCCCAAGATCCCCCGCCGAACCGACCCGCACCGACGCCATTCGTTCCGATTCCATCGGATCAGGTTGGCATTGGATCGGAAGACATGAGGCGGGCAGACGACGCAGAACGCCGATCGACCCAGAGTCCTGGCGAAGCGGGGCTTTATGGCGAAGTGGGTCCCTGAGAGCGACCTCGCTCATCGGATCTTCAGGCAGGCATTCTCCCGGCCAGAGGAGCCTGCCTGACCCATCGAATCGAGCGTGGCAAAAATGCCGATCGGTGGCAGTTAGCACCTGTCAAGTGCGCCCCGTTCGATAGCGCCTCCGACACCGGCCATAGGGGGCATGAAGCACCGTCATGGCACTGTCAGGTGGTCCGATGTACCGTGCAACTGAACGCGCCAAAGCGGCGTGGGCGAGACCGAGTGGGCTGGAGGTAGAGGGATGCTTCGAAGGCTGACCATTGGTTTGACCACGGTAGCGATCGCACTACTCGGATTGGTGGCGATCGGAGGGGATCACGCCGGCGCAGCTTCTGCGCAAATCTCGTTGGTCGTTCCTCAAGGGACCGCCTTTTCTGTGCTCAAGTACGACTGTGGCGGGATCAAGGAGCTGGCGTATGTCACCGGGTTCGACAACAACAATCGATCCGAGTGCGGGGTATCCGACCGGGTACGTCTATCTCACGACGACCTGCAGCGCCGGCAAGGGTACCCACTTCACGGTCGATGCGTGGACCGCGGACACCTGGGATCTGACGGGAGCATTGCTCTCTTACTCCGTGGCCACCCCAAACCCGAACCCACCGAACCCCCTGTCGACGACAGACCCGCTCACCGGCAATCAGATCTACGACAGTTCCAGTCCTTGTCCCGGTCTCGGCGGCACCGGAAGCACCGCCTACGCGTGCTTGCAGTGGGGCAGCACGTTCACACCGAGGCCAAGAGTCACCGGTATCTCCTCGGCGATCGGACCTGCAGCGGGTGGAACCAGTGTGACCCTTGCCGGTGACGGGTTCTCCGCGGCCACGGCCGTGTACTTCGGAACGACGGCCGCTGCCACCTTTACCATCAACAACGACAATTCGATCACGGCCGTCTCACCGGTCGACAGTTCGGGCACAAGTCCGGACACGGTTGACGTGACCGTGGTGTCGCCCGGCGGCACCAGCTTCACCAGCTCCAACGATCAGTTCACCTTCATTGCCGCCCCAACGATCACCAGTCTGACTCCGAACACCGGTCTGTCCACCGGTGGCACGGTGGTGACCATCACCGGCACCAATCTGTCACCTGTCACCAGTGTGAACTTCGGTGGCTCCCAGGTGGCCTTCGTCGTGAACAGCGACACCTCGATCACCGCGTACCCGCCCGGCGCCGACGGACCTGACCACGCGAGTGTCACCGTCACGTCGATCGGTGGCACCAGCGCCCCGGCGCAGTACACCTATGTGAGCCCGTGCCCTGGCCCGTGCGTCTCCGTCGGCGATACGTCGATTCTCGTCGGAAGGACGGCCGCTCACACCTTGAGCTTCGAAGTCACACTCTCACAGCCTGAGACGACCGCTGTTTCCGTCAAGTATGCGGTGACTTCGGGAACGGCCATCGGGGGAACGGCCGCAGGTCCCGGCGTCGACTTCAAGCTCGAGACCGGCACGCTGACCTTCACGCCGAATGCAAAGACCGGCCTCACGCCGGTTATGAAGTCGATACCAGTGACGGTCTACCCTGACCGCGCAGCGGACCCCACCGAGGTGTTTGCGGTGAGACTCTCCTCTCCGACTGGCGGGCTCCTTCTCGGACGTGCAACAGGAACGGCGACGATTCTCAGTGACGGATCCTCGAGCGGGACGACGCTCGGCATTGGCGACACCGGAGCTGTCGTCCAAGACAGTGGGAACGCATCCCTGGCTCTGCCGGTCACCCTCTCAGGTCCTGCATCCAAGACGATCTCGGTCAACTACGTGGTGACGCCCGGTACGGCCACCTACAGCTCAACCGCGACAGGTGGTGGCAACTACGGCGGCAAGACGAGTGGGACGCTGACCTTTGCTCCTGGCAGCTCGAATGAAGTCGTCAGCGTGCCGATCTGGCCGAACGCAGACCTCCTCAATCCTGTGAGCTTCACGGTCTCGCTGTCCGGTCTCATCGGATCCGGGGTGACAGTTGTCCGGTCGACTGCTTCGGGGGTGATCCTCGGAGTCGTCGTCACCAGACCGAGCTAAATTCAGGCGCGCTGAGCGGCTCCTCTTAACTGGATCCTCTGGCTCGGTCTGATCCTTCCTGCATCCTCACCCCGGACACGGCGATGTAGGTACTTATCCACACGCCCGCATGCCGGTCGGGGTCAGGCATTGGTGTTTAGGGGCAGGGCCACCGGGAGTGCTTTATTCGCCAGGCGGGGGTTGCTGTTCTCGGTCAGCGGCCAAGGCAGACCCTTCGCTGAGGGGTTACGGCCTGGGTTCCAATACTGTCTGTAACTCCGTCACCCACGTGTCACGAGGACCGTCACAGTCGATGTAGAGCTCACGATCTAATGACGTAGCCCGCTCTCCGGTACGGGCGACCCACTCATGGAGCGCTTGAAATGCGTCATGGAACTGTTCCGGCGCTCCGTGCACGACCGTGGTGGCAGCGCGCTCAACAGGAGGAAGCTGAACTGTCGATAACCCGTCGCTGTCGATTGTCACCTCGATTGGGACTGGGAGCGCAGTCGTCAGCCGAAGCGGTCTTGCTTCGACTCCGGTGTCCTCGTACAAAGCGAGGGACAGACCATCAAAGGCAACATCGTGCCGCGCAGCGCTGCGTGCAGCTGTGGGTACATCCGGCCACATGCGTCACCGATCTCGTCAAGGCCCGTCAGCTCCTCGCTCAGAGTGACCACGCGAAGCGGCTCGAGCCGTTTGACGATCACTTCATAGGCAGCCATCGGTTCCTCCTCAAGTTGCGCGAGTCTGACCTCGACCCGCTTGAGCTGTTCGGTCTGCTCAGTCAGCTGGGCACGGGCTTCGGCTTGGCGCAGGCGCAGAATCCCCCGCAGCTGCTCCACCGTGACGTTCTCGTCGATGAGCTGCGCGATTTCTGACAACGGCACACCTAGGTCTCGCAGGACAAGAATGCGATGTAGCCGTACGACCTGTTCGGGCGAGTAGTACCGATAACCGGTGTGTGGGTCAACGTGAGCTGGTTTCAGCAGACCCAGATCGTCATAGTGCCGCAGGGTGCGTACCGACACCTGAGACAAGCGAGCCACCGTACCGATCCCGTACATACGGGTCAGTCAATCAGTTGACGTAGCGGAAGAGTCAACAGCCAGCCGATTGGAAGCGTCAGAACTGCCAATCTGGGCCTGGCGTCTCAGTTGGACTGCCCCACTCGTGCCGATCATGGGCATGCAACTATCGCGAGCTCGGGACTGGTCGGTCATCGGACCCGCTTAGATCCGAAGGGCCGGCAGAGCGCGCCCTTCGAACCCTGGAAACTTCATTTTGCCCGTTATGTGCGCACAATCGATGTCGGTTCGATCGGACATTGGCGTCGATGACCACCGTCACCGCAACGCTCGTCAGCGCCTGCGACGCCGACGCTGGACCGTAGGCAACTCGGCGATAGCGAGATCCGCTTCCACGCAAGTGAGCGCTCGCAATCGAGATGAGTGACCGGGACGGCCGGGTGGTCGGAGTGCTGGGGCGCCTTCACCCATGAAGGGCTGGCACGCGTAGCAGTGGGACGACCTCGCTCATGAAGCGGCGGAGCGTCTCGTCGGAGGGATAGTCGCGCAGCCACAGGATGAGGCCACGGCACCCGGCGTCCACGAACGCCTGGGCCTTCTCGGCCACCTGCTCGACCGTGCCCACCAGGTTGTCGGCTCGGTAGGTGGTAGGAGATGTGTGCCCCCAGAGGTCTCCCCCGGTCTCCGATTCCGTCCAGGCGATGACCTCGGCTTCGGTGTCGAAGATCCGGCAGTCCGGGCCGTGGGTGCGGGTGATCGCCTCGAATGGCCTCCCCACCTCCCCACAAAATCGTTCCAGGATGCCCGACTTGCGCACGAACCCCTCGAGTCCGACCTGCCAGTTGGTGAGATCCGCCCGACGCGCGGAGATGCGAAGGTTGACCCGCTCTCCCCCGCCGCCCACAAGTATCGGCGGGAGGCGTTGGACGGGCTTCGGGTCGCAATAGGCACCGTCCAGGTGGAGGTGGTCCCCGTGGTGGGTGACCATCTCCTCGGACCACAATCGGCGGACCACCTCGAGCGTCTCGTCAAGGACGGCGAGCCGCTCCCGATCGGGTGGGTACTCGTACCCGTAGGAGTGGTACTCCTCGTGGAACCAGCCTGCGCCCAAACCGAGGATCAGCCGTCCGCCCGAGTAGACGTCGATGCAGGCGGCCTCCTTCGCCAGCAGTCCGACGTTCCGGTATGAGGCGCAGGTCACCAGCTGACCCAACCCGGCGCCGATCGTGCGCTGCGAGAGTGCGGCCAACATGGTGTAGGCCTCGAACACATGACTCGGTCGCCGTCGGGGAACCGTCTCCACATGGTCGTAGACCCATAGGTGGTCGTAGCCCAGCGATTCGGCCAGCTGGGCGAGCTCGACCGAGCGCGCCCACGCGTCGGGACCGCTCCAGCCTTCGTACTCCAGCTTCCAGCCCTGGGGCACGAAGACACCGACCTCCAGCGGACCGCTCACGAGGTGAACTCCCACCACTGGACCTCGCACATCATCGGGAGCAGGTACCCGACATAGAACGAGTGGATCTTGATTACCCCCTGATCGTCGACAGCGTATGTCGATCAGGTCGACCTGATCGTCGTTCGGCGAGGAACGCGGCCGCCCTGTCCCGAGCAGCGGTGAGCTCCGCGAGAGAACCCACGGAAAAGCCGAAATGGTCCATGCGGGGACAGCGCATGGGCTCGTCCTCGGCGACCAGGAAGATGAACTGGTCCCAGTGCACGCACGACAGGACCAGCCGACGCCGGTCCTCAGTCAGCATGTCCAGCTCTTCGAAGCCGAACACCTCTCCGTAGAAGCGACAGATCTCCTTCCGGTGGGTCGGGTCGAGCAGGTCGGGGTCGAGGCTCATCGCGACGTGATTGAGCCGGGGATTACCGCTGGGATAAAAGGGGTGGGTCATCGGTTGCCTGCTGACGTTCCGCCCGCGGCCGGTACCTGACCGGTAGCGTCTGTGCCGTCCGACACCCGTGGCACCACCATCACCTTGCCGGCGAAACGCCCGCGAGCGAGGCCGGAGAGTGCATCGGAGATCCCGTCGAGCGGCACGTCGTCCGCCTCGATGATCATGTCGGTCGGGAACCCGTCAGTGGCCAGCAGCTCCAGGGCGTCATCGAACCCACCCTGGTCGTAGATGAACGAGCCGACCACCGAGAGCTCGTTGAGGATGAAGCGATTGGGGTCGAACGTCGGTGGCTCGATCCCGGCACCCACCAGGGTCAGGGTGCCACCCCGGCCCAACTGTTGGAAGCCGGCCTCCATTGCCGCCTTCTTCCCCGAGCACTCGAGCACCACGTGCACTGAGCGCTGGGCCAATCGCTCTGGCTGCCAACTCGGAAACGTTTCCAGAGCAGAGGGGTCGAGCACCTCGGAAGCACCGAGGTCGCGGGCCAGCCTTCTTCGTCGCTCAGCCAGGTTCCACCGCGATGACCGGTCCGATGCCGCGTGCGACCAGCGCGGCAATGGACAGGGCGCCGATCGGCCCTGCCCCGATCACCATGACCGAGTCGCCGGGTGCAGCGCCCGACCGGGTCAATCCCGTGCAGCGCTACGGCGAGCGGCTCGGCCAGCGCAGCCTGGCGGGCGGTCAGTCCGGGCGGCCGGCGGAGCAGGGAGACGGCCGGGACCAGCACATATCCGGCGAACGCCCCGTCCCGGTTGTCGATGACAGAGCCCCGTTCCTCGCACTGGGAGGGTCTTCCCGCCCGACAGCCCCGACAGCGTCCGCAGCGCGGTGACGGACCGCCGACCACCGTGTCTCCCTGCATCCACTCCTCGACACCGTCACCCACCGCTGCGACGGTGCCGCTCAACTCGTGGCCGGCCACCAGGCCGGGACTGCCGGCCCACCCCTCCAAGAGGAGATGGATGTCGGACCCGCAGATGCCACAGTGGTCCACCTCGACCAGGACGTCTCCGGGTCCGGGCTCGGGCACCGAGCGTTCTTCGACCTCTACCACGCCTGGCCGGCGGTAGACCGCGACCCGCATCGTCTCCGGTAGTGCGCTCAGGACGCCACCTCCCCCATCGGGCCGGCGTCTGGACACCGGACGGTGCCCGCCCGGGAGGCCGGCACGGCCGTCACTCTAGGACCGCGGCCGGCAACGTGCACCATCCCTTACAGTGCCTCCATGACCGTCCGGATCCTTCCTGGACGACGGTGGCGAGTCAGATCTCGCCCGGGCGGCATCCGCCGAGCGCAGCAGCCGTGCTCTGCGATGCGGTGACGCAACGTGGCGCGGCGCACGTCATGTTCGCCACCGGCAACTCCCAGATCGCCTTCGTCGACGCCTGGTCGATCCCGCCGCGCGGCGTGCCATGGGGTGACGTGGTGGTCTTCCACATGGACGAGTACGTCGGCATCGGTCCCGACCACCCGGCCAGCTTCCAGCGGTGGATCCGTCAGCGGATCGAGGAGCCGGCCCGCCCGATGGCCGCGCACTACCTCGACGGTCGCGCCGATCCGGAACGTCGAGTGCGAGCGCTACGCCGGACTCCTGGCTTCCACCCGCTCGATCTCTGTTGCCTGGGGATCGGCGAGAACGGTCATCTTGCATTCAACGACCCGGGCGTAGCCGACTTCGACGATCCGCTCGACGTGAAGGTGGTCGAGCTCGACGCCGCATGCCGCCGGCAGCAGGTGGGGGAAGGCCACTTTGCCACCGACGCCGACGTGCCGGCGCTCGCCATGACGGTAACCATTCCCGCACTGCTCCGTGCGGCACGGGTGCTGGCCGTCGTCCCAGAGGCCCGGAAGGCGGCTGCCGGTGCAGGCGGCACTCCATGGACCGGTCGGGACCTCCTGTCCGGCGTCGGCCCTCCGAGGGACTCCGCACGCCTCAATCTTCCTCGACACCGACTCGGCCGCGGGCTTGCCGGCGGAAGGTTGAGCCCACACCTCCGGACGGTATGCGTTGGTCAGCGCTGCGTGATCTCCGCGGAAGTGACCCCGCCCAACCGGTCATCCACGAATCGGAGGGCACTGACCCCGTGCCACTGGTGCTCGCCCTCGAACACCTCGTGTACCAGGTTGTCACCGGCACCCAGGTGGTCGTAGACCCGGCGGAGGCGGGCCACCGAGTCGGTGGCTGCGGCAACCGGGAAGAGCGGGTCGTCTCGTCCGGTTTCGACGAAGAGTGGACGTGGGGCGATCAGGGCGCCGATGTCGGCATGCTCCATCTGCCCGAGCATCCCGTGGAGGACCTGAGAACCGCACATGTTCCAGGGCATCTTGTGCGACTCGGCCCACGACGAGAAGTACCCGCTCACCACCGTCGCGGCGATCCGCTCGTCGCACGCGGGCGAGGAAGAGGGCGACCGTCCCGCCGTAGGAGAAGCCGACGACGCCCATGCGTGACCGATCCACGAGGGGGTGCTCCTCGAGCACGTCGAGGCACCGGGAGAGGTCCCACAGGTTCTGGGTCAGCGGGTTCCACCCGGCCATGAACTGGTGGACGAGGTTGGTGTCGCAGGCGTAGTGGTCCTGGGGATTCCAGTCGAGCCGCTCACCGAAGCAGCGCAGGTCGGGCGCGAGCACCAGGTGGCCGCGGCGTGCCAGCTTGAGCCGCGTAGTCGTTTCCCGGCGGGTCGTCGGGAAGCATGCCGCAGATCCGAGACTTCCCGGGGCCGTGCCCGTGGACCGCCAGCACGGCGGACCCGGGTCCGTTCCGCCCCTCGGGCACCAACAGGATAGGCCGGCACCGACATGGTGTCCTCGGTGTCGAAGACCATCCGGTGACGGCGGAAACCCTCGCACGCCACTCCGTCGTCGATCTCCACCTCCGGCGGGACCCTGAGGGGCCACGGTTCGAGCGCGCGCCGGAACCGCTCTCCGAACCGGGAGCGCCACGACCCGAAGCTCGGGAGGTCGTCGTCGGGCAGTGGGTCGGCCTCCTCGGTGGACATGAGGCGGCTCACCACCTGGAACCACGGGGAGAAGTTCCGCTGACGGGGTTCCTTCGGTGTCACGACTGTCGTCCTCTCATCAGGGATCGGTCCTGCGGGCGCCGCCGCTCCCACGCTCCCACACGGGACGGCCAAGGCCTTCGCAGCGGGGCGGTCGGGACCCCGGACGGCCGGCGGCTGTCACCTCAACCCGGCGAACCGGGTTGAGGAGCCATCTCCGCTGAGCCACACTGTCCGGATGGCAGTCGACCAGCGGATCGCCATACGGCCCCTGTCCCCGATCATCGGCGCTGAGATCGACGGACTCGACCTCTCCCGCCCGCTGGAGGACCACCAGGTGCAGGAGGTCCGCGCCGCGCTCAATGCCCACCACGTCGTGTTCTTCCGCGACCAGGAGCTCACCCCGACCCAGCAGGCCGACTTCGCCCGCCAGTTCGGTGAGCCCACCGAGGGGCATCCGGTCATCCCCGCGGTCGAGGGCCACCCCGAGGTGCTGGCCATCGACAGTCGCGAGGACCGGGCCAGCTGGTGGCACACCGACGTGACCTTCCTGCCGACGCCCCCCCTCGGATCGATCCTCTACATGACGACGTGTCCCGAGGTGGGAGGAGACACGTTCTGGGCGAGCCTCCAGGACGCCTACGATCGCCTGGCCCCTCCCCTGCGGACCATGTGCGACACCCTGATGGCGGTCCACCACGACCCGTGGTTCGCGGCCGAGGTCGATGAGCGGGGAGGATTCGACTGGCATGGCCAGCACATCGACAAGCTGCTGCCCGCAATCCATCCGGTCGTACGGACCCACCCGGAGAACGGTCGGAGAGGCCTGTTCGTGAATCCCCAGTTCACCCAGACCATCCTCGGACTCTCGACACTCGAGAGCGCCGCCGTCCTCGACATGCTCTACCGTCACTGCCAGCAGCCCGAGCTCACCTGCCGCTTCCGGTGGCGGCCGGGGTCGGTCGCCTTCTGGGACAACCGGGCGACCCTCCACTACGCCCTCGACGACTACGGCGACGCGCTACGGATCGCCCACCGGGTCACCCTGCGGGGAGACGCCCCCTTCGGTCCGGCGATGCCGCAGCGCTGAGCTCACCTCAGGCCCTGCGCTCGTCCCCAGTCCGGCGGGATCGTCCGGTCCGGAGACACCGACCGGTGCCGTGCCCGACACCGAGAGCGCAGCTTCGCTGGCACCCAGGTAGGCGGCCACCGCCCGTGGGTCGCAGGCGACCTCTTCCGGTGTGCCCGAGGACACCACCCGGCCGGACTCCATCATGACCACCGTCGTGCACAGCGCGAACACCATCGGCACGTCGTGTTCGACGAGCACGACGGTCGTATCGGCCACGTCTCGCAACCGGCGGAGCAGCGGGATGAACGCCTCCGCCTCGCGCTGGGCGATCCCGGCGGTCGGTTCGTCGAGGAGCAGGAGCCGGGGTCGGGCGAGCACGATGGACGCCAGGTCGACCACCCGCCGGGTCCCTGTCGAGAGCTCGGAAATGCGGTGGTGCCGGAACCGTCCGATGCCGAACGACCCGATCACCTCCTGCACTTCGGCGCGCTTCGAGCGCTCGGATCGGCGCGCCCACGGTAGCTGCAGGGTGGTCGACGCCACACCCACCGGGCGTGCCGCGTCGAGCGCGACCAGCAGGACGTCCTCCACTTGCAGATCCGGGAAGAGCCGGCAGTCCTGGAAGGACCGGACCACACCGACGCCGGTCCGTTCCTCGGGGAGGTAGCCGTCGAGCGCCACCCCGTCGAGTCGGACCGTCCCCGCCTTGGGGGTGACCAGGCCGGAGATCACGTTGAGCAGCGTGGTCTTGCCCGAACCGTTCGGTCCGATGAGGCCGACGATCGACCCGGGCTCGGCCTCGAGGTCGACGAAGTCGATGGCCAGCAACCCGCCGAACTGGACGGCCACGCCGCGGACCTCCAGTCGGGCGGGGCCGGCGGCGTGCCCGGTCGGGAGCGGCGCCCTCACCCGGCCACTCCTGCCACCGGCACCGCGCCGGCACCACCCGCGCCGGCACCGCCCGCGCCGGCGCCACCGGCGCCGGCGGACCGCTCCCCGGACAAGCGGGCGACGCCGTCTGCAACAAGGTCGCCGAACCGGTGGAGGAGCTCGGCCAGGCCGCCGGGGAGATAGAGGATGAAGGCGAGCAGCCCGAGGCCACTGGTCAGGAACTGAATGGTGGGCGTGGTGCCCACCATCGCCGGCAGCCCCACCAGGTAGACCGCGCCGAGCACCGCGCCGGCAACCGAGCCGAGCCCTCCGATGACCACCATCGAGACGACCAGGATGGAGAGCGTGGGGTCGAAGCTCGTCGTCGAGATGCGCTCGCTGGCGAATGCCAGGCACACCCCTGCGTAGCCGGCGATGAACCCCGAGAGCGCGAAGGCCAGCAACTTGGTCCGGGCGACCGGGATCCCGAATGCCGCTGCGCCGATCTCGTTGTCGCGGACCGCCACCAGCCGACGGGCCACCCCCCGGTCGCGCCAGAGCATGACCATCGCCACGGTGCCGACCAGGAGGGCCAGGCTGAACCACGCGAAAGCCCGCTCCGACCCGAGCCCGATGCCGAACAGGCTCGGCCGGGCCACCAGCGTGGACTGCGGATTCGGGAGTCCGGTGCACAGGCGCCTGCCCAGCACCGGCAGGTCCCAGCACGGTGTTCCGAGGATCGGCTGCATGAGCCAGAGGCTGAAGGCGAGGGTACTCACCGCGAGGTAGAGCCCGCGCACCCGCAGAGCGGGCAGGCCCACCACGACGGCGATCACCGCGGTCACCAGCCCGGCGAACGGGAGGAGGAGGATGAGCGGGACGCTCCCGTCGAGATGGGTAGCCAGCAGCGCTCCGCAGGCGACCAGGCCGAACTGGCCGAGCGACACCTGTCCCGCCCAGCCGGTCAGCACGGTCAGCGAGAGGGCGATCATCGCGTAGACGCAGATCTGCGAGATCAGGAACGACCGCCCGGTGCTGACCACTAGTGGCAGCAGTGCGGCAACGACCACGGTCAGGACCACACCGCTCCTCCCGACCCTGCGTCGCAGCGCGTCGGGGGCGCGCACGCACGGCGCGGGAGCCCTCGTTCCAGGTGCTCGGACCCACGTCCCTCCCGCGGACCTGCAGGGCGGCGATGCGCACCAACAGGACCAGCGAGACGAGGAGGAAGAGCACCAGATCGACTTGGGCGGTGCTCGACAGGTTCCACACCAGCACCTCTTGGATCACGCCCACCCCGACCGCCGCCACGAATGCCACGGTCAGGTTCACCATGGCACCGACCATGGCCGCGGTGAGGGCGAGCAGCAGGAGCTCGGGACTGAGCACCTGGGTCAGTGAGGAGGTCTGACCCGGTGCGGCAAGCACGGCGGTGAACGCGGACAGCAGCCCTGCGAGCATCCAGGCCACGTTGGAGGTGCGCCGGGCCCAGACCCCCGAGAGGCGGGCGGAGTCGCTGTTCTCGGTGGTGGCCCGCATTGCGAGACCCCAGGGCGACCACCGGACGAATGCCACCAGGCCGAGGGCGACCACGGGTGCGACCACCAGCGCCATCACCTGTCCCGGCGTGAAGAGATAGGTGCCGACGTGGAAGCTGACGTCGATCGGGACGGGGAACGGGCGGAACAGGTTCTTCGGGCGGATGAAGGGCAGCGCGGTGAAGACGAACAGCACCTGGCTGAGCCCGATGGTGGCCACCATCACCAGCACCCGGGGCCGGTCTGCGAGCCGACGCAGCAGCAGCTCGCTCAGCGAGCCGATCGCCACGGCGAGCGCCAGTGCGAGCGCGAGCGCGAACCAGTAGTTGAACCCGAAGTCGTAGTAGCACTTGACCAGGAACACCGCCCCCACCACGCCGAGCTGTCCCTGTGCGAAGTTGAGCACCCGGTTGGCCCGGTAGATGAGTACCAGGCCCATGGCCAGCAACCCGTAGACCACGCCGGTGGCGACCCCCTGGACCAGGACAAAGCCGGGGATCGACACTGCGACTACCCGAGGCCGTCCACGGCGGCACCGAGGAAGACCGGCCGCAGGAGATCGGTCCGTGCGAGCAGTTCGTCGACGGCCCCGTTGAAGCGGACCTCCCCCCGTTCGAGGAAGACGGCCCGGCGGGCCAGGGTCATCGCCCGGTTCACGCTCTGCTCCACCAGCACCACGCTGGTGCCCTCGGCGTTGACCTCTCGTACCAGGTCCATCAGGTGGTCCACCACCATGGGCGCGAGGCCCAGGGCCAGCTCGTCGATGAGAAGCAGGCGGGGTCTGGTCATCATGACCCGGGCGAGCGCGAGCATCTGCTGCTCGCCACCCGAGAGCGTCCCGGCCGGCTGGTGCAGGTGCGGGGCGAGCGCCGGGAACCGGTCGAGGGCCTCGCTCATCGACGACCTGGCCAGCGCGCCCTCGTGCCGGAGTGAGTAGGCGCCGACCTGGAGGTTGTCACGGACCGTCAGCCCGGGAAAGGTCATCTTGCCGCCGATCAGCAGGGCCACCCCGCGGGCGACGATCTGCTCGGGCTCGAGGTAGGTGCAGGTGGTGCCGTGGATCCGGATCACCCCGCGGTGCGGGTGCTCGAGTCCGGCCACCGTGCGCAGGAGCGTGGACTTTCCGGCGCCGTTGGTGCCGAGCAGCGCCACGATCTCCCCATCGGCGACCTCGAAGTCCACCCCGAAGAGCACCTGGTTCGCCCCGTAGTAGACGTCGAGGTTGTGCACCTGGAGCGCGGGGAGGCCACCGCCGGCCTGGCGGCGCTGCCCCTCGGCGTGCCGCTCGAGGACGTCCTCGATGACCATCGTGATGTCCCGCCTCACGTACCGCGACCCGACCAGCAGCATGATCCCGCCGACAACGCAGACCGGACCGATGAGGGTGAGGGCGACGGTCGGACCGTGCA
>CAVYNC010000006.1:0-378521 GCA_963769775.1 uncultured Acidimicrobiaceae bacterium
GTGACCGCGTCCATGGTTCGTCTGCACTCAACCGGATGAATGACATCTCGACGATGACCAAGATCGTGGAGCATATGGCCGTGGCCGAAAGGCTGTGCCGGGGGCGATGAGCGAGCTCCCATGCGGCTAACGGTCATAGGCATCGGATACCTCGGTCTCGCCCACGCCGTATGCATGGCAGACCTTGGACACGAGGTCATTGGGCTCGATGCCGACGCGGGAAAGGTAGCCCAGGCCGCCAGCGGTGAGATGCCGTTCTTCGAGCCCCGGCTCCGGACCGCTGCTACGGAAGAACCTCGATGCGGGCCGGTTGCAGTTCACGACCTCCTATGAGGATGTGGCCGGATTCGGCGACGTCCATTTTCTCTGCGTGGGTACACCCCAGGCGGAGAATGGCTCAGCAGATATGCGGCAGGTCCACGCTGCAGTGGACGGGCTTAGCCCGCACCTATCTAAGCCCTGCCTGGTCGTCGGAAAGTCCACCGTACCAGCAGGCACAGCGCGCAGCCTCATGGCACGTATTACAGAGGCAGCACCCGCAGGTAATGAGGTGGAGATTGCCTGGAATCCCGAATTCCTCCGGGAAGGCTTCGCCGTTGAGGACAGTCTGTCACCAGATCGGTTCGTCTTCGGTGTAGTGTCGCAGCGCTCTGCTGACCTACTGCGTCAGGTCTATGCGGTACCGCTCGCTAAAGGTATTCCGGGGCTCGCAATGGATCTGGAGACTGCTGAACTGGTCAAGCTGTCAGCTAACGCCTTCCTTGCGACCAAAATCTCCTTCATTAATGCGATGGCCGAGGTTTGCGAGAAGGTGGGTGCCGACACGGTTCAGTTGGCTGACGCACTGGCATACGACCGACGGATCGGCAGGAGCTTCCTTGCGCCTGGCCTGGGCTTCGGTGGCGGCTGCCTGCCGAAGGATATCCGGGCCTTCGCGTCCGTAGCCAGAGAGCTCGGGGTCGAATCGGTCGTCAACCTCCTTGGCGAGGTGGACGCCATCAACCTGAACCGCCGGTCGCGAGTGGTCGAACTCACCCGGGACGTAGTTGGCGGCGCACTCGCCGGACGCCGGGTCGCGGTTCTCGGACTCGCGTTCAAGCCGGGGAGCCGACGATGTTCCGAGACTCGCCTAGCTTGAATGTGTGCGGGCTGCTGATGAAGGAGGGCGCAGTAGTCATCGCGCATGACCCGTCGCCACAGAGAACGCAGCCCCGCATCCGTCCCGATCTGCTATACGCAGCCTCGGTTTCGGAGGTGGCGGCGGACGCCGACGTTATCCTGCACCTCACCGAGTGGGCCGACTACCGAGCCATCGATCCCATGATGCTCGCCACGGTAGTTGCCCGGCGCAACATCATCGATGCGCGGTGTACCCTCGACGAAAAGCGATGGCGATCGGCCGACTGGTCATTCCGCGCCCTCGGACGACCGTCGCAGCAGGGGTAGCCAGACCCTGGCGCGGCCTACGCTGGCCCAAGGTTAGGTGCTCCCCGTGATCGGTATCCGGCAGGGACGTTATGACCTCTGCTGCGCCCTTCGACCATATCCTGGGTTCCGCAGTTGTGTAGCGGGCTGATCGGCGAATCTGGTGTCTGACGTGCGGGAATGCGCTGCTTCCTGGATGGAGGGCGTGTATCTAGGCCGGATGTTTCCGCTGGTCAGCGGGTTGCAGCTGGGGTGAGCTGGTAGATCTTCGGGGCGGGTCGATGCCGAGCTGTTCGAGAATGGCGGCCTGGGCTGGGCTGATCTCGGTGCGCTGGCGGAAGGTCCCGGCGGGACCGGTGAAGGCGCCGACCTGGATCCGGTCGAGCTGGCGGCGCAGCTCGGGCCAGGTGGCGGCGCAGGCGTTCTCGGCGATGCGGGCGAGCAGGAGGGCGAGCCAGCACAAGATGACGTGGGCGCGGATCCGCTCTTCCTTGCGGTGGTAGACGGGCCGCAGGTCGATGACCTGCTTCATGTCTTTCCAGCCGCGCTCGACTTCCAGGAGCTGCTTGTAGCCCAGGGCGATGTCCTCGGCGGTCATCGCCGGGTCGAGGTGCGCAGCAGGTACTTGCCGTCGAGGTTCTCCTCGGCCTTCGCCCTGGCCGCGTCGATCCTGAGCAGGCCGCCGGGGGTAACCCGCAGGTACCGGTTCAGGCCCGGCTTCGTCGAGATCACGCCCCGCAGCTCGGCCCGCTTGTCCTTGCTCAGCGCGTCGGCGCCGTCGATGAGCTCCTTGAGCTGGGTGATCATCCGGGCGCGGGTGGCGGCGTCCCGCTCGGCCCCTTCGGGGCTGTGGCAGATGACAAACCGCTCGTCCTCGGCGATGCGGACTTCCTTGACCCGCAGGCTGGCGGCGACTTCCTGGTAGCGGCCCTGGCGGGACAGGGCGGCGGCCGCCTCGGGCGAGCCGGAGCGCAGCCGCTCGCCGATGATGTAGTGGTTCCCGCCCTTGCGGAGGTAGCGGCGGTTCTCCGCGGAGGTGAAGCCGCGGTCGGCGACCCAGATCACCCGGGACAGGGACCAGCCGCGCATGTCGTCCTTGACCTGGCGGATCAGCGCGGAGTCGGCGGTGTTCCCGGGCCAGCACCATACGCGCAGCGGGATGCCGTCCCGGGTGACGGCCATGCCGATGACGATCTGGGGCAGGTCGTCGCGGTGGTCCTTGGACTTGCCCCAGGTCCGGAACCCGGCCTCCCGGCCGTTGCCTGCATCCCCCGCGCCGCCCGGAACGGGGTTGCCCTGCTGGTCGCGGGCGACTGGGGCGTCGGCCTCCTCCGTCACGAAGTACGTGGAGGTGGTGTCGAAGAACAGCAGGTCAACCCCAAGGCCGAGCACCTCCGCGGCCCGGTCGAAGACGCGCTTCTCCAGGGTCTCGCGGATCTGCAGCAGCCAGTCCATCGCCGGTAGCAGGCGTCGTCGGTCGTCGCCGGCAGCCCGGCGACCAGCACGTCCTCACTCGCCCAGCGGGCGGCGGCCAGCTTGGAGGACGGGGCCAGCGCCCGGTTCGCGGTCAGCGCGAACAGCACCCGCTCGGCCGAGGCATCCAGCCGCCGGCCCGTCAGCAGCTCCCGCATCGCCGGGCCGATGCCCAGCCGGTGCCACAGCGCGTCCAGGGCCCAGGTCCCGCCCAGCGGCCTGGACTCGGTGAACTCCAGGCCCTCCGCCGCGATCGCCCGCGCCTTCCCCGGCTCCAGGTGACGGGCGACGGAGGCGACCAGCCGCTCCAGCGCCTCCCGGGTACCGGGCTCCTCCCGGCCGAAGTTGAAGACGACCTGCACCCGCGACCGCTTCGCGGCCGGGTCCCACACGTTGTGGGCCAGCTGCAGGTAGCGGACCTCGCTGCCGTCCTTGTTCCGGCGCGGCGTCGACCGCAAGTACACATACTAGAGATTACGCCGCTAAACTAGTTCTCACCAGTACTGATTGCGTCATTGAGGTTTTCCCAGCAAGGACGAGTCCGGCAAACGTGACGTAGGAGCACATCCGGGTAGACACGCGGACATACACGGAGATCGCCGGGAAGGCGCGGAGCCCCCGGTAGAAGAAGTCTCGCCAAAGAACACCCGCTACCGGGGAGAGGCTCCGCGTGGTCTCCTATCGTGTCATGCTCGACGTGCCCAGGGACCTGATCTGGTTCGTTTCCCGGCTGCTGGCCGGTCACCGGCGCGAGATCGGCACGCGGAAGGGAACCCGCAGGCTGGGCTGCTACCGGCAGGCGCTGTTCGCCCTGGCCTGGTTCCGGGACAAAGGGGACATCCCGCGGCTCGGCCGCGGCTTCGGGCTGCCGCAGTCCACCGCGTACCGGTACCTGGACGAGGTCATCGAGGTGCTCGCGGCCCGCGCGCCGGGCCTGCAGGAGCAACTAGAGCGCGCCCTGGCCGGGGGCGTGCCGTACCTGATCCTGGACGGCAAGGTGGTGGACACCGACCGGTGCCGGGAGAAAACCCTCAGCCGCAAGGGCAAGGTCATCGATTTGTGGTACGCGGGGAAGACTCACGATTTCGGCGGGAATATCCAGGCGCTGTTTTACCCGTCGGGGATTCCGCTGTGGGTCTCTGATGTGCTTCCGGGCAATGTGCATGATCTGGCCGCGGCCCGGGAGAATGTCCTGGGCGTGCTGCGGCCGTTCCTGGACGCGATGCCGGTGCTGGCCGATCCCGGCTACGAAGGTGCTGGTCACGGCGTCCACGTCCCGGTGAAGAAACCCGCCGGGGTCAAAGAGCTGGACATTGATACCCGGGCCCGCAATGCGCTGCTGCGGTCGGTGCGCTGCCTGGGCGAGCGCGGCTTCGCGCTTTTGACCCAGCGGTGGAAAACGCTCCAGCATGTCACCGCCAGCCCCGGCAGAATCGGTCTCATAGCCAGGGCCGCATTTGTCCTGGTGCTATTCGAGCACAAGATGATCACGTGAAAGTTGTTGGGAAAACGTCATTGCATGTATCTATGAATCTTGCACCGCAACGGTGCCGGCCAGCTGCCTGACCTACCCGTGCCCGTTCACGCCCGAATGCGGACTAGGCAACCAGCCAACTGCGGAAACCAGGCATATGGCTAGCGTGGTCGGACCTCACCCGATGACGATGTGGACCTGCTGGCGAACGGAGGCTCCACGATCTGCGACCCGTTCAGCCGGTTACGGTCGGCCGTAAGAGTCCTTCTCCGTCGCCAGCGATCGATCACCACTATGAATGTCAGTGTCAACGCCAGTCCGATCGCGAGTCCAGCGATGGCTGCCCGGGCAGAACTACCTCGCAAGTACAACAAGGACGGTGCCGGCGGACTTATGATGACGTAGATCAACTGATTCGGCGGAGCGCCGACGGCGAGCTGGTCTTCCCGCAGGACCGCTCGAATCTTGGCGGCAGTTGCCGCCATTTTCGCTAGCACATGCGTCGGATCATTCCCGACGACCTCGACATCCAGCTCTGCCTGATCGAAGGTGATTGACCATTGGTTGCCACTGTTGGGTAGTCGGACCCAGACACCGTTATGGATCCCTGTAGCGACAATGGTCGCACCGGGCGACAACGCCAGTGGGCCCTGCTCGCCTATCTGCTTGCCGACCACAGCCGCCACCGGGACCAGGCTGAACGGCTCGAACTGGGACCCGCTGCCGTTGCCTTGAGAGGCGGGAGCGGTGAAGACCAGGGCGGCCTGCTCGTAGTAGACGCCAGGAGCTTTGACAGCGACGTAGGTACCCGCGAGGGCTGCGATGATCCCTACAACCGCGAAAGGCCATCGCCGCCGGACGGCGCCTGCGAGGCTCCATGTCGTTATCTCGCCGACTGGTTCCTGGCCTGATCGGTCCGGGAACCGCACGGGGACGGCGATGGCGGACAAGTCATCCGGGTACTTCGCAGCATCGTCAAGGGCCAGCCGACGCAGGGCACCCACGCAGCCGAACAGCAGGAAGAGCATCGAAGGAACCCAATAAAAGCTCCACGCATCGAAGAAGGCGAAGCTGAGGCAACCGGCAGCGATAGCCGCAGCAAGCGCAGGCGCCAGCCTGGATGCCGAAGGCGCGACGCTTTCCGGCGGCACCTCCGACTTGCGTAGCTGCCAGGCGGTAACGCCGCCGCACAAGAACAGCAGGAGCATGCAGGTGAGGCCAACGATACCGAGCTCGATCAACGATCCGAGAAACTGATTGTCGAGGATCCAGTACGCCGCCAGAAAAGTACCCATACCGCGGCCGAACACCGGAGCGTGTTCGATGAAGGACCAGGCGACGGGATAACTGCCCGTACGTGACAGGATGCTTGGGTCGCCGCTGGCCCCCGTGAAAAGGTCGCTGATGGTTTGGATGAATCCAGGGCGGGCGACGGCCAGAGCTGCGACGAAGACGGGCGCGCTCAGGTACACCAGGCGTCGCAGGTGGGGCGGCCATGCCAAGAGAAGGATAACGAGTGCGACAGCAGTGCAGACGACGGATGACCGTGAGATGGACTGTGACAGTCCAAGGACGATGGCGCTCACCGGAAGCCATCTGGCGAGGAACGTCCGACGTCCGACGTCCGCCACGGCGAAATGAAGAGCAATGGGCAGCAACATCGACAGGGTGACGCCGTACTCGATCGGGTGGCTGGCGGTCCCCGCCACACGCAGGAAGTCTCCCCGGACGGGCAGCACTATGGGTACGCCGTTGTCCGCGAAGCCAGGCAGACGGAAGTACTGGATGAAGCTCTGCTTGGCCACCGTCTGCAGGATGCCCAGGGCACCCTCCAGAGCACCCAGCATCACCAAACGTCTAAGCAAGGTATCGAGCCGGGCCCGCGTAGAGATTCCGTCCATCGCGGTCAGCATCACACCGACCCAGGCGATGACGTTCAGAAGGCCGCGATCGGCACCCAACTGCTCGTTGGGACTGTACGGCCTCATCGCCGCAATCAGATAGCTGACCAGCACGGCCAGCAAGAAGATGAGGGCGAACCGTCTGAGCGGCTGCTTGACGCGTGATCTAGACCTTGTTTGCCCAAGCCAACCCGCCAGCCACCAAATTGTGATGCCCAAGCCAAGCAGTAGAGCAGGCTGGCCGGCGGCCCCCAGTGGTCCGATCACGTACTGTGCCGGTAGTACGATTCGCAGCACGGCGTAGAAAGTCAGTAGGGATACGACATCTCCAGATCCCCGGGAAGTATCTCGAGATACCTGAGAGGTTCCCCCTTCTCGTGTCGCGACAGTCGTCATAGGTACGGTCGGAGCGTGACCGTGTTGTCCCTGGCGGACTCACTCACCGGAACCTCACGTTGGAATTCACCGGGAGCGAAGGGACCATTGAGGTCCGCAGCTTCTTGCTCGCGGTCGGACTCTTGAAGCGCGTGCTCAGCTGGAGGGCGTCGCAGTCGCCGTCGGATGCGCCAACCGTCGATGAACGCGATGACGAGCACAGTCAGAACGAGCCCAGCCACCAGTGCGAGACCCATTGCACGAAGCTGCGTCTTACTGGATTTCGCCGGCGCGCTCGGACGAGCGATCACATCCACGGTAAGGAATGCGCTGGGCGAGACGTGGGCATTCTCCTGCAGTCGAGCGAGGGTCAGCGGCACTTGCTCGGTCACCGCCGAAACGGCGGCGGTCGCCTCCTCTCGCGAGGATCCCTCCGCCTGAACCGTGAGGATGGGGCCAGCATTTGTAGGGTCATAAATTACTGAGTATTGCGAGACCCCGGCATTCAGCAGTGCTTGTGCCGTCTCGCTGTCCGTCATTGCGAGGGATACGACGTTAGCCATGCTGTCGAGTGCATCAATGCCTAGGTAGGGGTCAATGCCCAGGAATGGGTTTGTGACGCCATTAGGATTTGCGACGCCATTATGGCTTTTGACTGGCTGGGAAATCGGTCCCAGCAATACTAGTTGGCTAGTCGCGACGTACTTGGCGGGGATCAGAATGGCGGCCGCGATAACAAGAACAGCGGTGACCAAAAGTCCGAAGATTCCTACATGCCAGTTTCGGCGCAATGACTGCAGCTCAAAAAACTGCACCTATGCCGACCTCCTACCCCTTGTGTCCATCCCTCACGGATAGCCCGATCGCCGTCGTGGCACAGACCATGCTCACACTACCAGTCACGATACCGATCGCGAGCAACCCTGTAACCCACCACCCCCAGGAGTACCTGGTCCGGACCGCGTTAGGTCACCAGCATGCAGTCACACGTACACCGTCCAGATGTATATATATATGACGCGCGAGACGTCGGATCTGATGACACTTAGACCATGTTTGTTATCTATTCGTTATTTTCTGAGGGTCTGTCAGGGAGGGTCTGTCAACTTAACGGCTCTGTCGCACTTTCGGGGGTAGCCGGTTGTGCTGATGTGTCACGATCAGTCATGATTGACGTGACAGAGCTTGTGAGGACTGTGTTTTCCGGGTTGTCTGCCCTGGTCATCGAGGATGTCGAGGACGCGGGTGAGGTGATCTGCGTACGGGCGAGGACCCGGGACGGCGCGGTGACCTGCCCGGGGTGCGGCGCCGGAACGGCCCGCGTGCACGAGTACCGCGAGCGGACGGCGGCGGATGTTCCCGTCGACGGCCGCCGCGTCCTGGTCCGGGTGCGGGTCCGCCGGATGCGCTGCCCGGCGCTGGACTGCAAGGTGCAGACCTTCCGCGAGCAGGTCCCGGGCGTCCTCGAGCGGTACCAGCGGCGCATCTCCCGGCTGACGGCCCAGGTCAGCGCGGTCGCGCGCGAATTAGCGGGCAGGGCCTCGGCACGGCTGCTGCCGTCCCTGGGCATCGGCGTCTCCCGGCATACCGCGCTCCGGGCCCTGCTGGCGATCCGCCTTCCCGGCCTCGAAGTACCCCGTGTCCTGGGAATTGACGATTTCGCGCTGCGCCGCGGGCTCGTCTACGCGACCATCCTGATTGACGCCGAGACCGGCCGGCGCGTCGATGTCCTGGAAGGACGCACCGCCGATGTCGTCGAGAAGTGGCTCCGCGAGCATCCCGGGGCGGAGGTCGTCACCCGTGACGGCTCGGGTGCCTACGGCGAGGCCGTCCGTTCCGCGCTGCCGGACGCGGTGCAGTGCGGGGACCGCTGGCACCTGTGGCATCTGCTGGGCGAGGCTGCGGCGAAGGAAGTCGCCGCTCACTCGGCCTGCTGGGCCGAGGGCGCCCCGCTCCCGGAGGGCAAGCGCGCGGAGACGACCCGCGAGCGCTGGCAGCAGGTCCGTGACCTGCGCAGCCAGGGCGCCGGCCTGCTGGACTGCTCCCGCCGCCTGGGGCTGGCCCTGAACACGGTCAAGCGCTACGACCGCGCCGACGCGCCCGAGCGGCTGCGCCGCGCAGCCCAGTACCGGCCCACCCTGGTCGATCCGTACCGCGACTACCTGCGCAAACGCCGCGCCGAGGAACCCGGGGTCCCCGTTCAGCAGCTGCTGCGCGAGATCCGCGAGCGTGGCTACCCCGGCAGCTCCAACCTCCTGGTCCGCTACCTCAACCAGGGCCGCGCCGACGCCGAACGGCCGCACATCGCGCCCCGCAAGGCCACCCAGATCCTGCTCACCAACCCGGACAACCTCCCCCGCGACCAGCGGGAAACCGCGGGCCGGCTGTCAGGCGCATGCCCGGAGATGACAGCCCTTTCCAGGCTGATCGGGAAATTCGCCGCCATGCTCGACCCTGACCCCGCCAACGAGGGGAAGCTCCTTCAATGGATCGGGGAGGCCCGCACCGCCGACCTCCCGCACCTGCACTCGTTCACCCGCGGCCTCGAACTCGACATCAACGCCGCCACCGCCGCGGTCACGCTAACGCACCACAACGGCCGCACGGAGGGCGTCAACAACAAGACGAAAATGATCAAACGGCAGATGTTCGGCCGCGCCGGCTTCGAACTCCTTCGTCACCGGATCCTTCTCGGGTGAGGCGACGGAGCGTTACCCCCGAAAGTGCGACAGAGCCAACTTAACGGTGTAACTTCTTTCACTTTTGTTACTTGCGTCCCGCGCTGAGGCGGCCGTCGAAGGTGATGTCGAAGGCGTTCAGGGCGGCCTTCCACCGGTTCGTCCACCGCTTGCGGCCCCAGCCGGTCGGGTCCAGGCTCCTGATCGCCAGGTACAGGCACTTCAGGGCGGCCTGCTCGGTGGTGATAGGAAGTGGCCGCGGGCGTTCACCGCCCGCCGTAGCCGGGCATTAATGGATTCGATCGCATTCGTCGTGCAGATAACCGTCCCTATTTCCCGGTCGAACCGAAGGAACGGTACGAATTCCGCCCACGCGTTCTCCCACAGCCGTATAATAGCCGGGTAGCGCTTCTCCCACTTGCCGGAGAATTCGGCGAACCGGTCCAGCGCCCCGGATTCGGACGCGGCGGTGTAAACCGGCTTGAGGTCTTTCGCGATCACGCCCCAGTCCCTTTTCGACGCGTACTTGAACGAATTCCGCAGGAGATGCACGATACATGTTTGCACGATGGTCTTATCCCACACGGCATTGACCGCGTCCGGCAGGCCTTTCAGCCCGTCGCAGACCACCATCAGCACGTCCCTGGTGCCGCGGTTCTTGATCTCGGACAGCACCCGCAGCCAGAACTTGGCTCCCTCGCCGTCGCCGTGCTCCCCGGCCCACAGCCCCAGCACGTCACGCTCGCCGTCCACGGTCACGCCCAGCGCCAGGTAGACGGGCCGGTTCGCGACCTGGCCCTCGCGGATCTTCACGTTAATCGCATCGATGAACACGACGGCATAAACCGCATCGAGAGGCCGACTCTGCCATTCCGCCATTCCTTCCATCACCCGGTCCGTGATCGTGGTGATGGTCTGCTTAGATACCTCGGCGCCGTAGACCTCGGCCAGGTGCGCGGCGATCTCCCCGTGAGTCAGCCCTTTCGCCGACAGGGAAATCACCATCTCATCGACCCCGGTCAGCCGCCGCTGCCTTTTAGCGACGATTTTCGGCTCGAAACTGGAATCCCGGTCCCGCGGCACCGAAATCTCCACCGGCCCGGTATCGGTAAGCACCGTCTTAGGGCGCCGGCCATTACGGGAATTACCGCCATCGCGGCCTTCCGGCTCATGCTTGCCATACCCGAGGTGATCATCCAGCTCGCCTTCCAGGGCACTCTCGATCACCATCTTGGTCAGCTTGCCCAGCAGCCCGCCCGGACCGCTGAGCTTCAGGCCGCCCGCCCGGGCCCGCTCGGTAAGCTCGCGCAGGACCTGCTCATCGGCCGCGGAGAGCTCGGCCCCGGCCTGGTCCCGGTCCTCTGTCACGTCAGTCACTGGTGTCTCCTTCCATCTCAGGAGTTACACCATTGAAATTACAGTCCCGGAACAAAAATACGACTGACCTCGACGGTGCGGCCAAGCTTCAATTTGGTACGGAGTAGAAGTGCCGAGGCGTCTACGACTGTCGGTGGCCGTTACCGTTACTCGCGCGTTCCTCCAGATAACGAATGATGGCTGAGGGGCGGAACCGAAGTTGCTTTCCTAGGCGGATGGTCTCGATTGAGCCGTCCTCCACGGCGTCGTAGAGCCAGCTCTTTTTCACTTTCAGCAGAGCGCATATGTCATCAGGTGTAAGCAGGTCGAGATCCCAGTAGGCGCCTTGCGCCTGATCGGGTCGCCTATCGGGGAGCCGTTCGCCTCGTCCGAGGATGCCGGCCACAGTCCTATGGGTCACGGCTCGGCCTCCAAATCGATCTCCCTGTTGGCCTGAAGCTCAGGGGAACGGAGTGTCCGGGTAGGCTCCGGCGGCCTATACGCGGTGTCGCGGTCGATGGCCGTGCGGTAGGCCTGCTCGACGGTCCGGAGCCGGGTGGCGATCCGGGTCTCGCGGGCGGCGATGGCCTGGCGGTTGCGCTGGCCGTAGGAGCCCTCGGGCAGGCTGCGGCCGGACCGCTCGACCTCGCGGACGTGGGCCTCGCGCTCGTCGGCGTGAGCGGCGATGGCGAACATGGCGATGTCGGCGGTGGTGGCATCCAGGACGAGGCTGACCGTCTGGGTCTCGGGGTCGCGGCGGGCCAGGGCGAGGATCCGGGAGCCGTCGGTCTCGGGCCAGGCCTGCTGAGGGTGGACGCGGCCGTGCCGGACCCGGTCGTGGAACTGGGCGAGTTGCACGTCGGCGCGGTCGATCTGGTCGCAGACGGCGGCGAAGTTCTCCCCGACCGGGCCGAGCTCGGCGCCCCGGTTGATGGCGTATTTCAGCAGCCTGGCGGCGTGCGGCTGGTAGGGGAAGGTGCCGGAGCGGGCGTGTTTGCGCAGCTCGGTCTTGAGGTGCGAGTGGATAGCTCCGGTTTCGACGAAGCGGACCAGGCCGTGGGCGAAGTCCGGTGCCTGGGGCCGGGCGGCCAGCCAGATAGCCAGCCGCCGGGCGGTGACGTGGTCGACGATGGTGCCGCGACTGTCGGCTTCGGCGATGCCGTCAGCGATGAGGCGCTCATACAGGGGTAGATCTGGGAGCGGCCCGTCTACGGGCAGCCGGTAGGCAGGTCCTGCCGGAGGCCCCAGGCCGTTATCGGTCTCATACATCGGTCATGCAGTGTTTCTCGGGGGAAGTAGGCGAGCTGCCGCTTGGTATGCGGGCGAGCTGCGCTGGTCTGGATGCTGTGTAGTGCTGTTCAATCGGCTGCCTCGCGGTCTGGCTGTCGGCTGGCTCGCTCCTGCTGGCGGCTCGTGTCGCGGGGCGGCTGGGAGGCCCTGGCGATCGCGTCGGGTGCGGTCAGGCCGACTTCTTGGGCCCAGCTCTGGATGTGGGGCCAGAGCCGATGTCCTTCGTGGAGGTCCTGTTCGGTGGCGGTGTCGGCGAGGGTCATCGCGGTGATGGCGGTGTTGCGGTCCAGGCTCTGGCCGGGTAGCCAGGACAAGCAATACGTGGCCCTGCTGGGCTCCTTGGTACCAGACGTATTGCTAGGCCGGCCAGGCCCACTATGCGGCAGCCAAGGCCGGCGTCATGGCGCTCACCCGCTGCGCCGCGGTCGAGGCCGCCCCCCATGGGGTGCGGGTCAACGCGGTCTCGCCGAGCCTCGCGGTCCATCCTTTCCTCAACCGGGTCATGTCCGACGAGGACCTCGCCGAGCTTGCCCGGCGCGAACTGCTCGGCCGGGGCGCCGACGTCTGGGAGGTGGCCACCGTCATCGCGTTCCTCGCCAGCGACTACGCCACGTTCATGACCGGGGAGGTCGTGTCGGTGAGCAGCCAGCACCCCTGATCCGGCCCGCCGGACGCCGGCTCCGGCCCGATCGTGCCGGTGGGTCGCCTGGGTCGATGCACTACCCTGACGGCGTGTCAGATGTGACCGACCCACGGGGGGATCTCCAGTGGGGGACCATCCCCGGCCTGGTCGAGGATGCCGCCGCCCGCTTCGGCGACGCCGAGGCCATCGTCGACCACCACGGTCCCGGTGGAACGACCACACGGTGGTCCTTCGACCGGTTGGCCGAGGAGGTGGCTGCGGCCAGCCGGGCCATCGTGGCCAACGGCGTCGAGCGCGGCGACCGGGTGGCCATCTGGGCCCCCAACTGTGCGGAGTGGGTGGTCGCGGCTCTCGGTGCGGTTGGCGCGGGGGCCCTGCTCGTGCCGCTCAACACCCGGTACAAGGGGGCGGAGGCCGCCTACATCCTGCGGGCCTCGGGTGCCCGCATGCTCTTGACCGTCCAGGGGTTCCTCGGCACCGACTACCCGGCGGTCCTGGACGAGGCGGTCTCCGCCGGCGACAAGGTGCCCGAGCTCGAGCGGGTGGTCGTCCTCCGCAGTGACGACTCGATGCCGCGGCGTCCGGGAGCCAAGGGCGACCAGGTCATCGGCTGGGAGATGTTCCTCTCCGAGGGGGGGTCCTGCTCGGTCGACGTGGCCGCCGGCCGCACCGCTTCGATCACCACCGGGGACCTCTCGGACCTCGTCTTCACCTCGGGGACCACCGGACACCCGAAGGGGGCGATGACCACCCACGGGCAGTCACTGCGCACCTTCGCCACCTGGGCCAAGGTGGTCGGACTGCGCGAGGGGGACCGCTACCTCATCGTGAATCCGTTCTTCCACACCTTCGGGTACAAGGCGGGGATCCTGGCCTGCCTGATGACCGGGGCCACCATGGTGCCCGAGCCCGTCTTCGACGTGGACGCGATCCTCGCGGGGATCGCCCAGGAGCGCATCTCGGTCCTTCCGGGACCGCCGACCGTCTTCCAGTCCATCCTCGACCACCCGGACCGGGCGGCCTTCGACCTCTCGACCCTCCGGTTGGTGGTGACCGGCGCGGCGATGGTCCCTGTCGAACTGGTGGAGGCACTCTGGTCCGACCTCGGCGTCGAGACCGTGCTCACCGCCTACGGGCTCACCGAGGCCACCGGGACGGTGACCATGTGCCGGCAGGGCGACTCCGCAGGGGTGATCGCCGGAACTTCGGGCCGGGCCATCCCCGACGTCGAGGTCCGCATCGTCGCGGACGACGGGAGCGAGGTCCCGTCCGGCGCGAGCGGTGAGGTCCTGGTGCGCGGTTACAACGTGATGCGCGGCTACTTCAACGATCCGGACGCCACCGAGGAGGCCATCGACCGCGAGTGCTGGCTCCACACCGGTGACATCGGGGTCATGGATGGCCAGGGCAATGTCACCATCACCGACCGGCTCAAGGACATGTTCGTGAGTGGCGGCTTCAACGTCTACCCCGCAGAGGTCGAGGCGGTCCTGCGCCGCCATCCCGGCGTGGCCCAGGTGGCCGTGGTCGGGGTGCCCGACCGTCGGATGGGTGAGGTCGGTCTCGCGGTGGTCGTGGCCACCCCCGGGTCGGACCCGGCCGGGTTGGTCGAGGCGCTCCCCGCGTGGGCGAAGGGGCAGCTGGCGAATTTCAAGGTCCCGGCGGGGGTGCGGGTGGTCGACGCCCTCCCGGTCAACGCGAGCGGCAAGGTGCTCAAACGCGAGCTGCGTGCCGCCTACGGGACGTGAGCGGCGCTCGGTCGAGCGTCCGTGGTCCATCCGCAACGAAGGGAGCATGCCGTGCGCGGCATCGTCTACACCGGTGATGACGTAGAGGTCACCGACCAGTTGAGCGTCGGCGACCCGGGGCCGACCGAGGTGCGGGTGGCCATGGGCGCGGCAGGGGTGTGCCACAGCGACCTCTCGGTCATCAACGGGACCATCCCCTGGAGGGCCCCCTCGGTGCTCGGACACGAGGGGGCCGGTGTGGTGGAGGCGGTTGGCTCCGAGGTCCGCTCGGTGACGGTGGGGGACCACGTGGTGATTGCCACGCTGGCCAGTTGCGGGACCTGCCGGGCCTGCGCCACCGGCCATCCGACCTGGTGCGTGAAGACCCTGGGCAACGTCTCGCAACCCTTCACCTACAAGGGCGAGCCGGCCTCCAACTTCGCGGCCACGTCGGTCTTCGCCGAGTCGACCGTCGTCAAGGAGGTCCAGGCGGTCCGGATCTCGAAGGACGTGCCGCTCACCTCGGCGTGCCTGATCGGATGCGGGGTGCTGACCGGGGTCGGCTCGGTCCTCAACCGTGCGCGGGTGCAGCCCGGGGAGACCTCGGCCGTGTTCGGTGTCGGCGGGGTGGGGCTCAACGTGATCCAGGGTCTCCGCCTGGCCGGGGCGAGCCGGATCGTCGCCGTGGACACCCTGGCGTCGAAGGAGGGTCTCGCACGTCAGTTCGGCGCCACCCACTTCGTCGACGCCTCCGCGACCGACCCGGTCGCCGCGGTCCGCGAGCTGGTCCCGCCCGGACCGGACCGGATGTCCGGTGCGCTGGGGTGGACCGGCGGCGTCACCTGGTCCTTCGATTGCGTCGGTCACCCGGCCGTCCTCCGCAACGCGCTCGACGTCCTCGACTGGGGCGGCACCGCCCTCGCCATCGGCATCCCCCCCAGGGGACCGAGGTCGCCGTCGACGTCAATGCGCTCGCCTATGTCGACCGTGGTCTGCTCGGCTGCCGGTACGGGTCTTCCCGGCCGCACCACGACATCCCCCTCATGGTCGAGCTCTACCTCTCGGGCAGGCTCATGCTCGACGAGCTGGTCACCGAGCAGCGACCCCTCGAGGGGTTCCGGGAGATCGTCGAGGACATGGAGGCGGGCAAGCTGGCCCGCGGCGTCCTCACCTTCTGAAACCGCACGGATAGGCACCCCTCACGGTGGGCCGACCTCGGGGTCGGGGGGACCAGTGGCTCGGCGTGCGAGGCGCTCCAGGCGCCAGGTGACCGGTGGTGGCAGGAGGGCGTACGCCTTGTCCCGGGCCCGGGGCAGCAGCGCCAGGCCCTCCCGGAGCGAGTCGCCGGCGATGTCCAACCGCCGGCGCCGGACTGCGTCCCAGACGGCGTTCTGGACGGTCCACCGGTAGATGGATCCGTATCCCCGCAGCGGCCGGTGGGGAGGGGACGGCCTCGATCGGTCGTCCCACACCGCGCGGAGCGCCCGCAGCGCGACCAGACCGTTGGTCGGGTTCGCCCGGGTGTTGTTGAGTGCGTGGGTGCGGATGAAGGACAGGCGCCACGTCGAGGAAGTGCCACTCCGTGTAGCGGGCCACGTTGATGAACATCACCCAGTCCTCGGCGCAGGTGAAACCGGCCGGGAACCCACCGGCCCGCACGAGCACGTCCCGCCTGACCGTCGACCCGCTGATGTTCCCGCGGTTCCGTTCGAGGAGGAGGTCGAAGCTCCGGCCCTCGATCTGCAGGTAGGACATGTCGGTCAGCGGTTCGGACGTCGCTGCGGCCTCGAGGCATCCTGCCAGGTCGTCGGCCACGAAGTCGATCCCCTCCATCGGTTCCGCTGCGAACCGGCTCGACGAGACGGTGAGGGCCAGGCCGTCGCGGTTCGCCTCGAGGTACTCGGCGGCCACCCGGAGCCGGTCGGGATGCCAGAGGTCGTCGTCGTCGAGGAAGCAGACCCATTCCGAGGTGGAGCTCGCGATGCCGGTGTTCCTGGCGACGGCTCCGCCGCCGTGGGCCTGCTCGACCACCCGGACGGGTCCACGGACCAGGTGGTCGGGGACCGCCTCGCCGGGGCCGTCGCACACCACGATCACCTCGGAGGGCGGGTGGGTCTGCCCGAGGACGCTCTCGACGGCCTCGGTCAGGAAGGCCGGCCGTCGGTAGGTCGGGATCACGACGGCGAACTCGGGCATGTGCACACGCTAGAGGTCGGGCCGCGTGGGGCCCCTGTTACAGTCGGCTTCCCATGACGGTGGGCCGGGTTGGGGAGGAGTGCGAGACGCTGGTCGACGTCCTGCGCGCCGCGGCGTCCGTCAACGGCGACGAGGAGGCCTACGTCGAGCCGGCGGTCGCCGGGTACCCGCGCCGGGCGCTGACCTTCGCTGCATGGGACCGGGCTGCCGACGGGGTGGCCGGGCTGCTTCGCCCTGCCACGGCGTGGGCCCGGGCACGTCGTCTGCCTGCTGCTGCCCAGCTCGATCGACTACATGGTCTGCTACGCGGCCGCCGTCCGGCTCGGGGCGGTCACCTCGGGGATCAACCTCCGCCTCGGTGCGGGCGAGGTCAGGCTCGATCCTGGAGCGGACCGTGCCGGCCGTGACCGTCGTCGACGACGGCGCTGGCCGACCCCGGCGGACCGGCCGGGACCGTGCTCGAACGGTCGTGCGTGATGGCCGGGCGCGTCCGGCGGCCCGCCGCCCGGCCGCCTGGCCCGACCGTGGCGCCGACCGATCCGGTGGCCGTGGTGTGGACCAGCGGCACGACCGGGACTGCCCAAGGGGGCGGTGTTCGACCACGGCAGCCTGCCGCGCCGTGGCCGAGGGGACCGACGTCCTGTCCGCGCCCGGGGACCGGCGCCTCTCGCCGCTGCCGTTCGCCCACGTGGGGTCCATGACCCGGGTCTGGGACGAGGCGGCCAACGGGGTGACGACGGTCATCACCCCGACCCCGTGGCGGGCGGCCGACGCCGATCGCCGTGATGGAGGCCGAGCGCATCACCGTCGGCCCAGGGGGTGCCCACCCAGTGGGCGCTGGTGCTCGCCCGCCCCGAGCTCGCCGGCGGCCGACCTCTCGTCGCTGCGGGTCGCCGGCACCGGCGCCTCCCGGGTGCCCGCCGAGCTGGTGGCCGCCATGCGGGCCGCCCTCGGTGTCCCGGTGGTGGTGCGCTACACCTCGACCGAGGCGTCGCTCGGGACGGGCACGGTGCCCGGCGACCCCGACGAGGCGGTGGCCACCTCGGTCGGCCGGCCGGTGCCCGGGGTCGACCTGTCCGGTGGTCGGCGACGACGGGACGCCGGTCGCCGCCCGGCGAGGTCGGCCGGGTCCGGCTGCGCTCGGCGGCGGTCATGCGCGGCTACTGGGGCGGCCCGCCGACCGGTCCCGGGTGCGGAGGGCTGGTCGTCTACGACCGGGTCGCCACCGACGCGGTGCTGGCGCCCGACGGCTGGCTGACCACCGGCGACTTCGGCGGCGTCGACGGCGACGGTCGGCTCCACCTGGTCGGGCGGGCCAACGAGCTCTACATCCGGGGCGGCTACAACGTCTACCCGGCCGAGGTCGAGGGGGCGCTCGGCGACCACCCGCGGCGTCGAGCAGGTGGCCGTGGTCGGGGTGCCCGACCCGGTGCTCGGGGAGATCGGGGTGGCCTTCGTGGTGCCCGCCGACGGGACCGACCCCGACCCGGCGGAACTGCTGGCCGACGCTGCGGGACGCGGCACCGTGCCAGCGCTCGCCGACTACAAGGCGCCCGACCGGCTGGTGGTGGTCGACCGCCTCCCCCTGACCTCGATGATGAAGGTAGACAAGAGGGCCCTGGCCGACCGGGCCGCCCTCGAGACGAACGGAGCAGCACCAGTCATGACCGGCAGCTCGACCCCCGCCCAGGGCGGCGTCACCGACGACCCGATCCGGATCGGCACCATGCTCTACACCCTGGTCGAGCCCCACCGGGGCCACGAGGTGGCCTACAACCGCTGGTACGAGCGGGACCACTTCTACGCCGGGTGCCAGATCGGCGCCTACAACTTCGCCGGCGCCCGCTTCGTGGCCACCGCCCCGCTGAAGGAGCTGCGCTACCCCCGACGGGCGACGGGCCGCCTCGCTGGTGGCCGACCCGGCAGATCGGCAGCTACCTCGGCGTCTACTACGTCCTCGACGGCCACCACGACGAGTGGAACCGGTGGGCGGTCGACCAGGTCAACGTGCTCCACGCCGCCGGCCGGATGTTCGAGCACCGGGACCACATCCACACCGGCCTCTACCGCTTCGAGTGGGAGCACCGCCGCGACGCCGACGGGGTGCCGGCCGAGCTCACCCTCGACCACCGGTTCGCCGGCATGGCCTCGGTCTTCCTCGAGCCGGCCGCGGGCGTGACCGGCGAGCAGGTCGGCGACCTGGTGCGCGAGCGGTTCCTGCCCGTCGGTGCTGCCCGGCTCGCCGGTGGCCACCGTGCTCGGGTTCAGCCCGCTGCCGCTGCTGGCCGACGCCCCGGGCGACGTGCCCCGCGGCGAGACCCTGGACGAGCGGGTGCTGCTCCTCTGCTTCGTCGACGCAGGACCCGACGGCCGTGGGAGCGAGGTGTTCGCGCCGCCGGGCGCCGAACTGGCCGACGCCGGGCTCGCCGCGGTGATCTGGGCGTCGGCCGTTCCTCGGCACCGTTCCCGGCACCGACACCTACACCGACCAGCTGTGGTCGGACCAGTAGCCGACCGGCGCGACCGATCACCGACCAGGAGCAGCGACGACCATGGACAACGAGGCCCTGGCCCGATGGAGGAGCGGGCCGCGGCGCGGGGATGGGTGTTCGCCCCCACCCTGTGGCAGCTCGATCGAGGCGCGGGCCGAGGCCACCCCGGACGCGGTGCTGGCCCACGAGGACACCGGGCAGGGAGCTGACCTTCGCCGGCTACCGCGACGCCTGCCTGCGGGCCGCGGCCGGGCTGCTTCGCCGACCACGGCGTCACGGCCGGGCACCAGCGTGAGCTGGGAGCTCCCGACCTGGAACGAGTCGCTGGTGCTGGTCGGGGCGCTGTGCCGCCTGGGCGCCCGCCAGAACCCGCTCATCCCGATCTACCGGCACCGCGAGGTCGGGTTCATCACCGCCCAGAGCGAGTGCCTCGCTGCTCGTCGTGCCCACCGTCTACCGGGACTTCGACTTCGAGGCCATGGCCCGCGAGATCGCCGCCGACCGGCCCGGGCTGCCGGTGCTGGTGGTCGACCGCGACCTGCCCGACGGCGACCCGGCCGTCGCTGCCCGCCGGTCGAGCCGCCGCCGACCGACGCCGCCCAGGCGCGCCGGTCCGCTGGCTCTTCTACACCTCGGGCACCACGGCCGACCCGAAGGGCGCCCCCCACACCGACCTCACGGTGACCGCCTCGGCCCTGGCCATGGCCGAGTGCCTCGACATCCGGGCCGACGACGTCTCCGCCCTGGTCTTCCCCTTCACCCACATCGGCGGGATCGGCTGGCTCATCGCCTCGCTGCTGACCGGGTGCACCCTGCTCACCACCGAGGCCTTCGACCCCGACCGGCACGCCCGGCCTTCCTGGCCGCCAACGGCGTCACCCTGGCCGGCTCGGGCACCCCGTTCCACCTGGCCTACCTGGCCGCCCAGCGGGCGCGCCCGGGCACGGCCGCTCTTCCCGCACATCCGCTCCTACCCGGGCGGCGGGGCGCCGAAGCCGCCCCAGCTCCACCACGACCTCAAGGCCGAGATCGGCGGGCATCGGCATCGTCTCGGGCTACGGCCTGACCGAGGCGCCGATCGTGGTCATGGCCACGACCGACGATCCCGACCAGAAGCTGGCCGACACCGAGGGCCGGCCCGACCCCGGGGGTCGAGCTCGTCGTGGTCACCCTCGACGGGCGGCCGGGCCGGGCCCGGGCGAGGAGGGGGAGATCCGGCTGAAGGGACCCCAGGTCATCCGCGGCTACCTCGACCCGTCGCTCGACGCCGAGGCCTTCGACGACGGACGGGCTACTTCCGCAGCGGCGATCTCGGCGTCGTCGACGCCGAGGGGTTCGTGACCATCACCGGCCGCCTGAAGGACGTGATCATCCGCCACGGCGAGAACATCTCGGCCAAGGAGGTCGAGGACCTCCTCTACGACCACCCGGCGGTGGCCGACGTGGCCGTCATCGGCCTGCCCGACCCGAAGACGGGGGAGCGGGCCTGCGCGGTGGTGGCCGTCGCGGAGGGGCAGACCTTCGACTTCGACCACCATGGCCGCGTACCTGCGGCGAGCAGGGGCTGCGGGTCCAAGCCGTCCCCGAGCAGCTCGAGCTGGTCGACGCGGTGCCCCGCAACCCGGCGGGCAAGATCCTGAAGCACACGTTGCGCGAGCGGTTCGCGCCGGCGCCACGACACCGACACGCGCCATCGACGGCGGCGCCCTCTGGAGGAGCAACCCATGAGCCCGATCCAGCGGAGTCACCCTCGGCCAGGGGGGGCGACAGCACGACGCCGCCGACGCCGCCATCGCGCCATTCGTCGGTCGCCGGTTCGACGGCAAGGTGGCCGTCGTGACCGGTGCCGGCTCGGGGATCGGCCGGGCGGTGGCCCGGCGCCTGGCCGCGGAGGGTGCCGCGGTGGCCGCCCTCGACGTCGACGCCGACGCCGGTCGCCCACCGTGGCCGGCATCGCCGCCGACGGGGGGGCGGCCGCCGCCTACACCTGCGACGTCACCTCCGAGTCGTCGGTCGAGCCGAGACGGTGGCGTCCGTCGCCGGCCGACCTCGGGCCGCCGACGGTGGTGTGCAACGTGGCCGGGATCGGCGGGTTCTTCAACACCGCCGAGATGCCGCTCGAGCCGGTGGCAGCAGATCCTGGCCGTCAACCTGACCGGCCCGTTCCTGGTCTGCCGGGCCGCCCTGCCCCACCTGCTCGAGCACGGCGGGTCCATCGTCAACGTGGCCTCGAACACGGCGCTGATGGGCCAGGCCTACTCGGCCGCCTACTGCGCCTCCAAGGGCGGCCTGCTGATGTTCACCAAGGCGCTGGCCGCCGAGTACCTGGCGCGGGGGGTGCGGGTCAACGTGGTGGCCCCGGGCGGGACGGACACCCCGCTGCATCGGCGCGTTCGACCTGCCCGAGGGGGCCGACCCGAAGCAGCTGACCAAGATCATGAGCCCGATGGGATTCTCGACCCCGGCCGAGATCGCCGCCTCGATCGCCTTCCTCGCCTCCGACGAGTCGTCCTACACCACCGGTGCGGTGCTCTCGGTCGACGGCGGGCCTGACCATCTGACGCCCGGTCGGCCGTCGCCCGGCCTCGAATCGGTCGACGCCGGCGCGGGGTCGACGTGCAACAATGCAACAGCGGGCGGCAAATTGTCGCTCGAACCGTTGTCTCGTACGCGATGAGGTGAGCCATGGGCGACACCCGGCCGGTCGGGAGTTGGGACACCGACTTCGACGTCATGGACCCGGCCTACATTGACGACCCCTTCCGCATCTGGGACGAACTCCGCCGGGCCTGCCCGGTGGCCCACACCGACCGGCGGGGGAGCACCTGGCTGCCCACCCGCTACAAGGACGTGGTGGATCTGGCCCACGACATCGAGCACTTCAGCTCGACTCGACATCACCGTCATCCCCTTCGAGGGCGAGGCGCCCGAGGACCCGATCCTGCCCTACGGCGTGCCGCCCATCTCCGTCGGACCCGCCGCTGCACACCTGGACCCGACGGCTCCTCCTCCCGTGGTTCTCCCACCGCAAGGTGGAGAGCTACGAGGCCATGACCCGCGAGCTCTGCGCCCGGCTGGTCGACGGGTTCATGGCCGACGGCCGGGCCGACGCGGGCGGCGACTACGCCCAGCAGATCCCCGTCCGGGTCATCGCCTCGATCCTCGGCGTGCCCGACTCGCTGTCGGACACCTTCACCGGGTGGGTTCGGGACGTCCTCGAGTTCGCCGACGACCGGGAGCGGCGCGAGCGCGGGGCACAGGCCCTCATCGACTACTTCGTCGCCGAGGTGGAACGGCGGCGCGACCGAGCCCGGTGACGACCTGCTCAGCGACCTCCTCCACACCGAGATCGACGGTGAGCCGATCGAGGACGCGGTGGTGCTCGGTGTGGCCGCACTCACCCTGATCGCCGGGGTGGACACCACCTGGAGCGCCATCGGCTCCTCGCTCTGGCACCTCGCCACCCATCCCGACGACGCCAAGATGCTGGTCACCGATCCGGACGCGATGCCGCTCGCCGTCGAGGAGCTGCTGCGGGCGTACTCGCCGGTGACCATGGCCCGGGTGGTGACCGAGGACGTCGAGTTCCGCGGGTGCCCGATGAAGGCGGGGGACAAGGTGCTGATGAACTTCCCGGCGGCCAACCGCGATCCCGAGGCGTTCGAGGACGCCGGACCGGGTCATGCTGGACCGGGCCCACAACCGCCACGTGGCCTTCGGCTCGGGGATCCACCGCTGCGCGGGCTCGAACCTCGCCCGGATGGAGCTGCGGGTGGCCCTCGAGGAGTGGCTCAAGCGCATCCCCGAATTCCGGATGGCCGAGGGGGCCGAGGTGACCTGGGCGGGGGGACAGGTCCGCGGGCCGCGACAGCGTGCCGGTGGTCTTCGGGTGAGGATCCGGGTCATCGAGGAGAAGTGCACCGGCCACGCCCGCTGCTACGGCCTGGCCCCGGAGCTGTTCTCGGTGGACGACTACGGCCTCTCGTCGGTGGTCGGCGACGGGACCGTCCCGCCCGAGCTCGAGGACAAGGCGCGCCTCGCCATCGCCAACTGCCCCGAGTTCGCGATCGAGGAGATCCCCGACTGAGCCGCCGTCGGGCGGCGCCCGGCGAGGGAGGACCGATGCGCCTGGGGAACATGTACGGTCCGGACGCGACCTTCGCCGGCGTGCCGGAGGCGGACCTCGACGACCCGGCGAGCTACGCCGGCGCCGCGGCGGTCATCCTGGGTGCACCCTTCGACGGCGGGACCAGCCACCGGCCGGGCTGCCGGTTCGGCCCCCAGGCCATCCGGTTCACCGACTACCTGCCACACGACGGCTCGCGCCCGCACCTCGCCCTCGGCGTGGATCCGCTCACCGAGCTCGGCGTTGTCGACGCCGGCGACGTCGAAATGCCATCGGGCGACACCGACACCTCGCTCTCCCGCCTCGAGGCAGCGGTCGGCGCCATCGCCGCGAGCGGCGCGATCCCGGTCGTGCTGGGCGGCGATCACACCATCGCCTGGCCGGACGCCACGGCGGTGGCCCGACAGGTCGGCTGGGGCCGGGTCTCGATGGTCCATTTCGACGCGCACGCCGACACCGCCGACACCCAGTTCGGATCGCTGGTCGGGCACGGCACCCCGATGCGGCGCCTCATCGAGTCGGGGGCGGTGCGGGGCGACCGCTTCCTCCAGATCGGACTGCGTGGCTACTGGCCCGACCCCGAGACCCTCGGCTGGATGGCCGGCCAGGGCATCCGCAGCTACGAGATGACCGAGGTGGTCGACCGCGGGCTCGACACCTGTCTCTCCGAGGCTTTCGCGATCGCCACCGACCAGTGCGACTCGGTCTTCCTCTCGGTCGACGTGGACGTGGTCGACCCGGGGTCGGCTCCGGCGACCGGCACCCCGGAGCCGGGCGGGCTGAGCCCGCGGGAGCTGCTCGACGCGGTCCGTCGCACCGCCATGGAGCTCCCGGTCGGGGGGGTCGACATCGTCGAGCTGTCACCGCCGCACGACCATGCCGAGGTCACCGCCTTCCTCGCCAACCGCATCGTGCTGGAGGTGCTCTCCGGCATCGCCTGGAGGAGGGCGCGGGAGGCAGGTCGCCCCGTGCGGCTCCCCACCGACCCGTTGCTCGAGCGGTAGGCCGCGGTCCCGACCCTACGAGAGGCGCTCGACGATCATCGCCATCCCCTGACCGCCTCCGACGCACATCGACTCGAGACCGATGGTGGTGCCGGTGTCCTCGAGCGCGTTGAGGAGCGTGGTCATGATGCGCGCGCCGGTCTGGCCGAAGGGATGTCCGAGGGCGATGGCTCCGCCGCGCACATTGAGCTTGTCCCACCCGATGCCCAGCTCCTTGGCCGCGGGGACGACCTGCGCGGCGAAGGCCTCGTTGATCTCGACGAGGTCGATGTCGTCGATGGTCATGCCGGCCCGGGCCAGGGTCTGGCGGATTGCGCCGACCGGTCCGAGACCCATGATCTCCGGGTCGAGGCCGGTCACCCCACTCGCGACGATGCGGGCGAGCGGTGTGATGCCGAGCTCGCGCGCCCTGGTGTCGCTCATGACCACCACCGCCGCCGCGCCGTCGTTGAGCGGGCAGGCGTTGCCTGCGGTCACCGTGCCACCCTCGCGGAAGACCGGCTTGAGCTGGGACAGGCCCTCGAGCGTGGTGCCGGGACGGGGTCCGTCGTCCTTGGTCACCACGGTGCCGTCGGCCAGGGTCACCGGGATGATCTCCCGCTCGAAGAAACCGGACTCCTGAGCGGCCACCGCCCGGGTCTGCGAACTGAGGGCGAACTCGTCCTGTTCCTCGCGGCTGACCTTCTTGTACTCGGCCACGTTCTCGGCGGTCTGGCCCATGGCGATGTAGATGTCCGGCAGCGAGCCCACCAGGGGCTTCCAAGGCTCCCCGGCGGCCGGGGCGCGGGCGGCCGTGCGGGCCTCGGCCTCGGCGAAGGCCGTGTTGTGCGGGCCGACGTCGGCGGCACCGTGGTTGTACCGGCTCACCGTCTCGACCCCGGCGGCGACGAACGCATCGCCCTCGCCCGCCTTGATCGCGTGGGCGGCCATCCGGATGGTCTGCAGCGACGACGAGCAGTACCGGTTGACCGTCACCCCGGGCACGTCGGGCATGCCGGCCAGCAGCGCGGCCACCCGCGCCACGTTGTAGCCGGCTTCACCGGCGGGCTGTCCGCAGCCGAGGAGGACGTCCTCGACGCTCTGGGGGTCGAGCTCGGGCACCCGGCCGAGGACCTCGGTGATGACCAGGGCGGCCAGGTCGTCGGGTCGGCAGTCGACGAGCGACCCCTTGTTGGCCCGGCCGATCGGGGTCCGACCGGCTGCGACGATGACGGCTTCGGGCATGTGGTGCTCCTCGGGACGGGCGGCGGGCCGGGCCGCGGCAACTTACCGGATGGTAACCATAGTGCACCGACCTGATCGGCCGGTCGGTCCGGTTCCCCGGAGGCTACCGGCCGGACAGGGTGGTCGGGCCGACGACCCGCTCGAGTGGTCCCGACGTTTGGAGTTGCCGCTCAGCTTCGAAGCGGCGGCATGACATGTGGACTTGGTCGCGTCCAGTCTCGTATCCGACTCACCCCCGACCCCCAACCGCACGCCGGTGATACCCAGGCTCCCGATCAGACGGTCGGGTCGGGCACGAACTCGCGGACCTCTCGAGCACAGCGGCCGGCGACGGCGATCTTGGCGGCCCACCGCGGCGCCTCCCCGGGTGAGGGCACGTCCACGACCGCGAATCCGCCGAGGTACTGCTTGGTCTCCGGGTACTGGTCCTCGGTGACCGTCAGGCGCGATCAGTGGTCGCGGCATCGGCCATAGCAACAACGGCACCCATGAAGGCTGCGAACTCCATGGGGTGAGTCCGGGGGGCGAAATGACCGGCTCCGGGACTCGCATACAGTCGAGCGCTCGGAAGGCAGTCAACTAACCAGCGGGCACCTTCAGAGTGCTCAGGGACTGTGGCCGTTCCATAACCGACGAGTGCTGGTACGAGCATGTCCCGGAAGTCGAACGGAGCATCCAACTGTGAGGCCATGTCAGCCTGGAAGGCTGCCCCCTCTGCGCGGAGCGCAACTTGAACCCGAGGTCGAAGACGTTCCCATCCCTTGTCGCCCAGAAGCATGCGGTACATGCCTTCAATGTCATCGGCCGGCTGGTCCGATGCGGCGACCTTCGCGTTGTACCTCTTTGTGCCCTTTGGCCACCACTCGACCCACGGGAGTGGCGGCTCCCATAGCCCGACGGCGGCAAATGCACTCGGACGAACCGTTGCGGCAAGCATCGCGACGATTGACCCGAAGCTGTGACCGACCACGATTGGAGGCGTCCGGCAGACCTCCAGGATGGCCAGCAGGTCATTGGCGTGATCGATCATCGCCCGAGCCGGCGAAAGATGGAGCGATCGGCCATAGCCCCGTCGGTCGTAGAGCACGACGCGGCGATCGGGGTAATAGGGGAGTACACCCCGAAAACTGGTCGAGCGATCGGGTGCTCCATGGACGAGGACAAGGGCCGGGGTACTCGGGGGCCCGTGGTCCTCGATATGCACTCTTGACCGCTCCATTGCGTAATCGTAGCGATGCCTCGACGACGTACGACTTGCCCGAGTGAGACAAGACGCCTTGCCGCGGACAACCGGCGTGCTCGATCTGCTTTGATGGAGATGTCGCACAATCGGACGAGGAGTCCTCATGTTCCGCTACGGCCATCACGCCCACCATCCTGTCTTCGGGATCCTTCTTCTGGTTCTGCTTGGCGCGCTTGTTGTTCTCGCAATCCTGGCTGTAGTCCGACTCTGGAAAACCCGACCCGCTCCGATGGGACCGGTTGCTCCAAGGACCGATCAAGGAGGTGCAAACGATCCCGCATTGACCGAGCTGCGAATACGGTACGCACGTGGAGAGATCTCTCCGGACGAGTACCTGCAGCGCATTGCCGGCCTCGGATACCAATTGCCGCCGGGCACAAATTCGGGAGGTCCGTCAACGGCACCGCCGACCCAACCTCCCGCTGACTGAATCGGGATGGGGGTGACCGCGAGAACACACGGGATTGTAGTCACCCAAAGGAACAACCCAAACAAGCCGGCAGACGACACGAACCTGCCAAACAGCGCGAGTACGAGCACGAGTACCGTGTCGGTCCGGGTTGGTCCGCCGACTTGCGGCTGCGTGGCCGGTCGGGGACCGATAGGTTTCTCGTGTGAGACGAGGCCGCCGGCGGTCCAGGCGCTACGACCGACAGATCGCCGTCGTGACCGGTGCTTCGTCGGGCATCGGGCTCGCCCTGGCACTGACCCTCGCCGACCGGGGTGCGTCGGTGATCGGCCTGGCCCGCCGCCGTTCTCTGCTCTCCGATATCGGGGAGGAGCTCTCCCGACGCTCGCCCGGTAGTGCCACCGAGGTATGTGACGTCAGCGACGCCCAGGAGGTCCGGGAAACGCTTGGCCGCCTGGAGGAGCAGCGAGGGTCGATCGACATCTTGATCAACAACGCAGGGGTGGATCTCATGCTGCGGGCACCGGGGGGAGACGATGCCACGGTGCGCCGGGTGTTCGACGTGAACTTCTTCGGCACGGTCGCCGGAACTCTGGCAGTGCTACCCGGAATGGTCGATCGGGGGTCCGGCATCGTCGTGAACGTCTCGTCGGACTCGGCCCGCGCTCCAGAGCCCGGGCAAGGTGCCTACGCCGCGTCGAAGGCGGCGGTCTCGGCGTTCACGGAATCGGTGGCACACGAGGTGGCACCCCGCGGCGTGTCGGTCCACGTCCTCTACCCGGGCTGGGTCCCGACGGCCATGGGCCTGTCGGGCAACGAGGACGGTGGATCGCTCCCTCCGCGGATGGTCCGGCGGACGGCGGACCGGGTGGCTGCACTGGTGGCCGACCGCATGGGCGGGCCGAGGATCGACATCAACGCGGCCTGGTTGCCGTTGCTCGCGCCCATGGCGCGGACACTGGCGCCTGTCTCGTACCAAAAGGCCATGCGCCGGCTCGCCACCACCGGTTAGCCCGGCACCGGTCGGCTACCCGTCGAGTGCCTGCCATGCCGTTTCCGGGCAGCGCTCCGCCTGCCGGCGGGTTGCGGGTCACCGTCGAGATAGCCTGCGGTGCGACAGGGATCGGCGGCGGTTCTGGCGGCGCTCCCGCACGACGGCCGTTGGGCACGAAGGACCGGGCATGGTCAGAGGCGAAGGCACAACGGTGGCCAAGGGTGTGACCCCCGACGAGGCGTTTGACTTCGTGCTCGATCCGGCGCAGTACACCAAGGCTGATACGAAGATGGTCTGGGTGACCAAGCTGGCGGACACTCCCGACGGCATGCTGGCACGGGAGGATGGCAAGTTCCTCGGTCGATTGCCCGGATCGGTCGTCACCCGGTACCGGTGGGAGCGGCCCCGGATGATCGACGTCACGCTGGAACACGGTGTCCCCCGGAGTCTCCACGCCTGGTTCGAGATCGACGCCGTGGACGGCGGGACCAGGATCCGTCACATCGAGGAGCTCGATCTCGGGCACGGCCCACTCGGCTGGCTGCACGATCTGGTGGCCGGCCAGTGGTTCGCCCGCTCGGTGCGACATGGAGGTGGCGGAGATCGGCCGGCTCCTCGAAGCCGGTGAGCGCGGCCGAGGTCCGGGCGCCGACTGAAGGCCGCTACCGCGGGGATCGCGCCAAGTTGCGTCGGTGACGGTGCCGGCGGCCCGCTCGACCTCGACCGCGGCCGTGGCGGTGGCGGTGGCGGTGGTCCCGGTCCGAATGTAACGTGTTCTAGTCGCATCCGACCGTCTGTCTCGGCGCGCCGGAGCGACGGTACCGGGACCGGGTGGGGCGACGCCGTCCTGCTCCGGCCGGGCAGGCAGTCACGAGTGGGAGGGACCGCATGGAGATCGGCTACACCGAGCGAGCAGGAGGACGCTTCGGAACCGGCTGCGCGCCTACTACGCCGAACCTGCTGACCCCCGAGGTGGAGGCCAAGCTGGCCGTCAGCCACGGCATCGGCCCGGACATGCGCCGGGTGGTCAAGCAGATGGCCACGGACGGCTGGCTCGGGCATCGGCTGGCCCAAGGAGTACGGCGGCCAGGGACGTCGGCCATCGAGCAGTTCATCTTCTTCGACGAGTCGATGCGGGCCGGCGCGCCGGTGCCGATGCTGACCATCAACACCGTGGGCCCGACCATCATGCAGTTCGGGACCCACGAGCAGAAGGACTTCTTCCTCCCCAAGATCCTCGCCGGCGACATCCACTTCTGCATCGGCTACACCGAGCCCGGCGTCCGGCACCGACCTCGCCTCGCTGCAGACCCGGGCGGTGCGCGACGGCGACGAGTACGTCATCAACGGCCAGAAGATCTACACCTCGCTGGCCGGCGACGCCGACTACATCTGGCTGGCCACCCGCACCGATCCGGAGGTGGCCAAGCACAAGGGCATCTCGATGTTCATCGTGCCCGATGGACACCCCGGGCATCAAGGTCGTGCCCATGCACCTGCTCGGCGACCACAACATCAACTACACGTTCTACGAGGACGTGCGGGTCCCGGCGACGCAACCTGGTCGGCGGCGAGAACAACGGGTGGTCGCTGATCACCAACCAGCTCAACCACGAGCGGGTCACCCTGTGCTCGCCGGGCATCATCGAGCGGGCCCTGAACGACGTCCGGGCGTGGGCCCAGGCCACCAAGCTGGCCGACGGCCGCCGGGTCATCGACCAGGAGTGGGTGCAGGTCCACCTGGCCCGGATCCACGCCCGGCTCGAGTTCCTCAGGCTGATCAACTGGAAGGTGGCGTGGACGGCCACCCAGGGCCACCTCGACGTGGCCGACGCCTCCACCATCAAGGTGTTCGGCACCGAGTTCTACCTGGAGGCGTTCCGGCTGCTGATGGAGGTGGTCGGCCAGGCCGGCTACCTCACCGGGGCACCCCCGAGGCCGTGCTGGCCGGACGGCTCGAGATGTACGCCCGCAGCCTGGTCATCCTGACCTTCGGCGGCGGCACCAACGAGATCCAGCGGGACCTCATCGCCATCTTCGGCCTGGGCATGCCCCGGTCCCTCCGATAGGCGCTCGACCGCGTAGAGCCGCCCAACCCGCACGCCGCATTCACAGCACAGACTGAGCTGAAAGAACAGAGGAGAGACGCACGATGGATTTCTCATTCAGCGAGGAGCAGGAGGCGGTGCGCGACGCTGGCGGACCGGATCTTCGACCGACCTGTCGACGCACGAACGGCTGCGCGAGCTCGAGGCCGAGGCTGACGGCGACCGGTTCGACCGCAAGCTCTGGGCCGAACTGGCCTCGGCCGGGCTGCTCGGCATCGCCCTTCCCGAGGACGGTCGGCGGAGCCGGGCTCGGGTTCGTCGAGATCGGGCTCGTCGTCGAGGCGGCCGGTCGCACCGCGGCCTACGTGCCGGTCGTCGAGACCCTGGCCGCGGCCGCCCCGGCCATCGCCCGGTTCGGGACCGAGGCGCAGCGCGGCCGCTGGCTCCCCGGGGTGGTGGCCGGTGACACGGTGCTGACCACCGCCCTGGTCGAGCTCGGGGGCAGCCCGCCGCCCCGTCCGCTGGTGCGCCAGCGGGACGGCGACGGCTGGATGCTGTCCGGTACCAAGGCCTGCGTGCCCTCGGGAACGGTGGCCGACGCGGTCCTGGTCCCGGCCCGGGTCGAGCCCGACGCTCGGTCGGCGTCTTCATCGTCGCCGACCGCGGCCGACGGGGTCGGCCGTCGAGCGCCAGGTGGCCAACACCGGACAGCCCGAGGCGTCTGCTCACCCTCGCCGGGGCGCGGCTGGGTCCCGAGGCGTTGCTCGGGCCGCGTCGAGGACGGGCCGTTCGGTGGTCGAGTGGCTGGTGCACCGCGAGCACCGACCGCCCTCGCCCTGGCCCAGGCCGGGTGCCGCCGCCGCCTCGGTCGCGCTGGTGGCCGAGTACACGAAGACGCGGGAGCAGTTCGGCAAGCCGATCGCCACCTTCCAGGCCGTGGGCCAGCGGGCCGCGGACGCCTACGTCGACGCCGAGGCCATCCGCCTGACCGCCTGGCAGGCCGCCTGGCGGATCTCCGAGGGCCTGCCCGCCGACAAGGAGGTGGCGGTGGCCAAGTTCTGGGCGGCCGACGGTGGCCAGCGGGTGGTCCATGCCGCCGTCCACCTCCACGGCGGGGTCGGCGTCGACCGCGACTATCCGCTCCACCGGTACTTCCTGATGACCAAGCACATCGAGCTGACCCTCGGCGGTGCGACCGACCAGCTGCTCCGGCTCGGGGCCGCCCTGGCCGCGGAGCCGGTCTGAGCACCGCACCGGGCGACCCGGGTCGGCGTCGGCATGGTGATGGGCCGCCGGCCGGGTGTCGGGCACGTCGTCGTGGCCGATCGCGCCAGCAGATCTGGTCGGCCTGGCCGGTCAGATGTCGGCGGCCATGGCCCGGGTGCCGTTCCGCCGGCCGTGGGCCGGGGACGGCAACCTTCCCCACAACCTCGCGGTGGCCGTCACCCGGGAGGCCATGCGCACCTTCATGGGGTACTCGTCGTCGCTGCCCATCGACGAGTTCCGCTCGGTCGAGATGGTCCTCGACGACCTGTGCGGGGTCGTGCTGCCGCCCGTCGTGCGCTCGCTCGGAGGTCGAGCCAGGAGCGAGAGCGCGGTGGCCGGGGTGCCCGGCATCTGGTACCGGCCGAGGCACGGCGGGTCCGGGGGCACCATGCTCTACCTCCACGGCGGCGGCTACATCGGGACCTCGCCGAGGATGTACGGCGTCTTCGCCGCCTGGCTGGCCCGCCGCACCGGCTGCGAGGTCTTCGTCGCCGACCTCCGGCTGGCGCCCGGAGTTCCCGTTCCCGGCGAGCCTGGAGGACGCCGTGCTGGTCCTCGAGGCGCTGTTGACCGGCGGGGTCGACCCTGCCCGACTCTTCGTGGCCGGCGACTCGAGCGGGGGTGGCCTGACCACGTCTCTCGTCTACTCGATGGTCCGCACCGCTCACCGGCCGATCGCCGGGGTGGTGCTGTTCTCGCCGGAAGTGAGACCTCCGGCTCGACCAGCCGTCGGTGGCGGCCAACGCCGGCAGGACATCCTGCCCTGGAACATCCCGACCTCGGCCTACCTCCACGGCCGGTCGACCCGGCGTCGGCCGCCGGTCTCGGCAGTCGACCAGGACGTGACCGGCTGGCCACCGACCTTCGTCTCGTTCGGCGCCGACGAGATGTTCCGCGACGCGCATCCGCCGGTTCGTCGCCACTCGGAGAGGCCGGGGTCGACGGACGGTCGCCCTGGAGGAGCCGGGGATGTTCCACGTCTTCCCGATCCTCATGCCCTGGGCCGAGGGCAGCCGCCGGGCCTACCGGGAGCGTCGGCGAGTTCGTGCGCGGATTGGCGGCCGATGAGCCGAACGCAGCACCGGCCACGGAGCCTGGCCGGGACCGATGACCATCTCGGTCTCCCACATCGGGATCTGCGTCTCCGACCTCGAGCGCTCGCTCCGCTTCTACCGCGAAGGCCTCGGCTTCGAGGAGGTGGCGGCCCACAGGTGGGAGGGGAGTTCGCCGCGCTCATGGAGATGGACGGGGTCGGCTGGAGTCCCGGATGCTCCGGCGCGACGGGGTGACCCTCGAGCTCCTCGCCTTCGTCGTCGCCCGGCACGACCGGGGACGCCGAGCCGGCGGCCGATGAACCAGCTGGGCATCACCCACCTCTCGCTGCGGGTGGACGACGTCGACGGCGGTGGCCGCCACCATCGAGGCGATCGGCGGCACGGTGGTCGGCGCCGACCCGCACCACCTTCGACTGCGGCGGCTCGCAGCTCGACTTCATCTACTGCACCGATCCCGACGGGGTGCGGATCGAGCTGATGGACCTCCCGGCTGACCGGTGTGAGCGCACCCGGCCCGGGCCCCTCCTCCAGTACCGTGATGCCGTGAGCCCGACCGGGCGACCGTGCCCGAGATCGACCCCGAGGACGCACGACGCCTGATGCAGGCCGGTGCCTTCCTGCTCGATGTCCGCGAGGACGAGGAGTGGGTGGCCGGCCATGCTCCCGATGCCGTGCACGTGGCCATGGGCTCGATCGCCGATCGGATGGCCGATGTGTCCCGAAGGACCGGACCGTCGTCTGCGTATGCCGGGCCGGTGCCCGGTCGGGGGCGGTGGCCGGCGCTCTGGCCGACGCCGGCTTCGACGCTCGCAACCTGGCCGGCGGCATGCTGGCCTGGGAGGCGTCCGGCTTTCCGGTGGTGGCCGACGCCGGCGCGCCCGGCCGGGTCATCTGAGCGCGGCGCACGTGCAACCTGCGGTGACCGTCTACCTCGACGACTGGCGTCAGCCGGCCCGGCTGGGACCGGTCGACGACCGCTGGTCCCACCTGGTGGCCGACACCGACGACGAGCTGCATGCCTTCGCCGCCCGCATGGGCATGCGGCGGGAGTGGTTCCAGCACCGGGCGCGCCGCCCCCACCAGGCCCACTACGACCTGCCCGAGCGGGCCCGGCCCCAGGCCGTGGCCCTCGGTGCCGTACCGGTGACCTGGCGGCAGGTGGGCCGGATGATGCGCGCGACGCGCCGCCCGTGAGCCGCCGCTGTCGGCATGCCGTCCGGTCGCCGCGGAGCGGGACCCGGCACCGGTTGCCCGCCGCTTCCCCGACCGCGGACGCCGGTGCTGGTCGGGGTGGGCGCGGCCGACGCGGCGCCGAGGCGGTCGAACTGATGGCGCCGGCGCTCGGCTGGCACTCGCCGACGCCGGGGCCGCGAGCCATGCGGCCGCCATCGACCGGATAGCCGTGCCCCAGGGCAGCTGGTCCTATCCCGATCCGGCCCGCCTGGTGGCCCGAGGTGGGGGCACCGCAGGCCCGGACCCACCTGGTGGAACTGGGCATCCCGCAGCAGACCCTGATCAACGACGTGCTGGCCGCCATCGCTCGCGGGCCGTCCGAGGTGGCGGTGGTGGTGGGCGGTGAGGCCAGGCGCTGGGCCCGCGACCGCGAGCGGGCCGGCTCGATGCGGCCGGAGACGGTCCAGACCGCGGCGCCATCCCCGACGTGCGTGCAGCGCCGGCGCGGGCCCGCTGCTCGAACCGGTCGAGGTCGCCCACCGGCTGTGGGAGCCCGTGCAGCAGTACGCCATGATCGAGAACGCCCTCCGGGCCGCCGAGGGCCGCACCCTCGACGAGCACCGCGGCCGAGATGCCGGGCTGTGGGCCCGGTTCAACCTGGTGGCCCGGGACAACCCGGGCCGCCTTCCCGGCGCCGCATGACGCCGCGTCCATCGACACCCCCTCGCCGGCGAACCGCCCGCTGTCCTTCCCCTACAACAAGTGGCACTCGACCCAGTGGACGGTCAACCAGGCCGCCGCCCTGCTGCTCTGCTCGGTCGAGGCGGCTCGCCGCGCTCGGGGTGCCCTCCGACCGGTGGGTGTTCCCCCTGGTGGGGCTCGAGTCGAGCCACGCCGTCTCGCTGCTGCGCCGCACGGGCCGGCCCCAGCCTGGCCGGCCATGGGGTCCTCGGCCGAGCGCCGCCGCCGGTGCGGATCGGGCGGCCGCTGGCCGAGGCCGAGATCGTCGAGGTCTACAGCTGCTTCCCCGCCGCCGTCCGGGTGCAGCAGCGTGAGCTCGGGTCTGGACCCCGCCGGCACCCCGACGGTGACCGGAGGGATGGCCTTCGCCGGGGGCCCTTCAACAACTTCGTCCTCCAGGCCATGGCGGCGGTGGTCGCCCGCCTTCGGGCTGACCCCGGCGCGCTCGGCCTGGTCACCACGGTCAGCGGCCTGCTGACCAAGCCGGGCCTCGGGGTCTGGGCCGCCCGGCCCGACGGCCAGCCGCCGCTGGTGGCCGACCTGGCCGACGAGGCCGCAGCGGCCACCGGTGTGGTCGAGGCGGTCGGGACCCTCGACGGGTACGAGGGACCGGCCACCGTGGTCACCTACACGGTGACCTACGAGGGGCTCGACCCGGTCCGCACGGTCGCCGTGTGCGACACGGCCGACGGCCGCCGCTGTGTGGCCATCAGCGACGACCCGGCGCTCGCCGCCCGGGCATGTGTCGAGGAGCTCATCGGAACCGCGGTCGAGGTCGGGTCCGGAGGCTTCGTGCCCGTGTGAAGCCGGGCCACTGGTCAGGACGCCTGTTGGCTTCGAGTGCCGTCGTCCGACCACTCATGTTGGCAGCGCCGGCACTGGAGACTCATCCCGTCGGTGGCCGCGCCCGAGCCGCGGACGATCAGCCGGGGAACATCCGTCGACCCGCACTTCGGGCAGTCCTGATCGTCGCGGAACCCGTCCATCGCCCACCTCTGACCAATGGCCGCTCGCCGTCCGAGCCGCCACGACTGCTGGCACAGTACCGTCCCGGCCCGACCCGCGCCACCGGTCACCGAGGACGTGCCGAGAGCTCCCAGGCGGCCCGCAGGTGGTCGACCAACTCGGCCAGCGGGGTGCGGGCATTGAGGCCACTGGTCGAAGGCATCACGTAGGCGGGTCGCCCCCCGACGGGTTCGGCCTGGGGACCGGCGACCGCCCGCCGGTCCACCACCTCCCGCCAGCCGGAGAGCCCGACGAAGCACACCGCGCCCGGCTGGAGCCACTCGACCAGCCGGTTGACCCGGGCGAAGCCGCTTGCGTACTCGGCCGGGGTCACTTCGGCCGCGGTCCGGGTCGCCCGTTTGACGAAGTCGGTCATCCCCATCCCGGCGCCGAGTGCGGCGAGCGGATCGCGGTCGGCGTGGACGACACCGGCGCCGAGGGCGGCGGGCCAGAAGCGGTTCCCCGGCCGTGCGTAGCCGACGCCCGCGTCCGCGGAGAACAGTGAGGGGTTGACTCCGCAGACCATCAGGCGCATGCCTTCGCCTACCGTGTCTGCCAGGGTCCGCGCCCTCGTCGCTGTGACCCGCAGGGTGTCACCCGTGGCGGCCGGCGCATCCGGGTCGACCGTGAACCCCGCCCCGGTCACCACGTCGAGGATCGCGCCCGGCCGCCATCCGGTGACCGAGAGGTCGAGGGACGCCCCGACCGGTCGCGAACGCTGCACCCGCCAGAGCGCTATCGGAAGTTCGGTGGCCGGGAGAGCGTCCAGGCCCTCGAGCGGGTCGAGCTCGACAGCGGCGCGAACCGGACGGCTCACGGGTGCGGGACAGGAGCCGAGGTCGGCGCGGGCCGCGCTGGCCGGCCGCGCTCCGCATCTCCGACACCATCGGCCTGACCGTCCAGCTGGTGTGGCTGGTGCGCGGCCCGATCCCCTCCTGACGTGTCGGCGACCGGGTCCTCCGGGCGGGCGCTGCCCGAGCCGGAGGGGACCTCGGAGGGGATCCGGATCACCACGGTGCACCCGCCGCCCGGGGTGTCCTCGATGTCGAGTTCCCCGCCGACCGCCTCGACGAAGCCGCGGGAGAGGGCGAGACCGAGCCCGACCCCTGCCCGGCGCTCCCGGGCACCGGCGAGACGCTGGAACGGGTGCAGGACGCGCTCCCGGTCGGCCCGCGGGATGCCGGGACCGCGGTCGACGACCCGGATGAAGACGAGCCCGGCGGCGTAGCCGACCTCGATCCGCACCTCGCTCCCGCCGCCGTGGAGGAGGGCGTTGTCGACCAGGTTGGCGATCGCCCGTTCGAGGAGCGCCGGGTCCGTGCTGATCGGGGGGACGTCGTCCGGGACGTCCGAGCTGACCTGGTCTCCGCGGATCCCGAGACCGTTGACGACGGCTTCGACCAGTTCATGGACGTCGGTGACGCGGTGGAGGATCTCGATTGAGCCGCTCTGCAGCCGACCCATGTCGAGCAGGTTCTCGACCAGGCTGTTCAGCCGGTCGGACTCCTCGTCGATGGAGCGCAGCAGGTCGCGGGCCTGCCCGGTGTCCGGGAGGTGCTCGTCCGAGAGCAGCCTCGACACGGCCGCCTTGATCATCGCCAGGGGCGGGTGCAGGTCGTGGCTGACAGCGGCAAGCAGGGCCGAGCGCAGCTCGTTGGCCCTGGCGACCAACTCCGCCTCGGCCGCCTCGCGACGGAGGCGGTCGCTCTCGAGCGCGGTGGACAGCTGGGCGGCGAAGGCCGAGAGGACATCACGATCCTCCGCTGTCAGCCCCGGCCCCTTGAGTGCGAGGACCTCCCTGTCGGTCAGCGGGAGTACCAGCGTCGCCTCCTCGGGTGTGAGCAGCGGTGGGGTTCCGGCGGTCGCGACCTGCGCCCAGGGCCGGTTGCCCGCCTCCCCGGGTTCCGCTGTGCGTTCTTCCGGGGACCCCCGAGCGCCCCTTCGGAGCACACTCGCCGCGTCCAGACGGAAGGCCACCATCAGATCGTCCAGCAGACCGGAGAGGGGATTGCCTTCGGGGGCCGCCATGCGGCCGGCCACCCGGGCCAGCATCCTTGCGTCCGAGCGCGACTGGATGGCTGCAGCGGTCCTTCGGGCCGAGATGTCGACCAGGACGCTCACCGCTCCAGCCGTGACCAGGAACATCGCGAGCGCCAGAACGTCCCGGGTGTCGGCGATGGTGAACGTGTGGATCGGCGGCGCGAAGTAGTAATTCGAGAGGAGGAATCCGGCGAGGGCTGCGAGGGCGGCGGGCCACACGCCGCCGGTCACTGCCACGATCACCACGAGCACCAGGTAGCAGCTGAGCGCGGTGGACAGGCTGTCGGTTGTCCGCTGGCTGGTCAGGACGAGCGTCAGCAGCGGGAACCCGATGATGCCGATGAGCAGCGACGCGACGCGACGCCGAACGGGGAGCGGCGAGAGCAGCCGGTTGCGGTGGCGGGGGGTGGACGGCTTGCGCGCACCGTGCCGTGTCGGCTCGGCCTGGTCGGTACGGTCGGCGTGTTCCCGGAGCTCGGGGGCGGTGGCGATGACATGGACGTCCAGTGACCCTCCGGCGGCCCGGACGACCGAGTTGATGACCGATCCGCGGAGGAAGTCGTGCAGCCGGCCGCGGTGGGTCGCCCCCATGACCAGCTGGGTCGCGTTCTCGGCGCGGGCGACCTGCACCAGGGCCGGCGCCACGTCCGCGCCGACCACCTCGACGTAGCGTCCCCCGAGGTCCTCGAGCAGGGACCGGTTGCGAACCAGGTCCTCGGTGCTCGACCCGGTCAGGCTGTCGTCGGTGCGCACGTGCACGCCGACCAGCTCGGCCTTGATCCGCGTCGCCATTCGTGCCGCCCGCCGGATGAGGACGGCGCTGCCGTGGGAGCCGGTCAGCGACACCACGACCCGCTCCTTGGTCTCCCAGGGTCCGGCGATGCGGTGGCGCTCGCGGTAGTCGTTGAGCTCCTCGTCGACCCTGTCGGCGACCCACAGTAGGGCGAGCTCACGGAGGGCGGTGAGGTTCCCGGGCCTGAAGTAGTTGCTCAATGCCGCGTCGATGCGTTCGGGCGGGTAGATGTTCCCGTGGGCCAACCTGCGCCGGAGGGCCTCGGGGGCCATGTCGACCAGCTCCACCTGGTCGGCGGCCCGTACCACCGGGTCCGGGACGGTCTCGTGCTGGGTGACCCCGGTGATCCGTTCTACGACGTCGTTCAACGACTCGAGGTGCTGGAGGTTGATCGTCGAGATGACGTTGATCCCGGCGTCGAGGAGCTCCTCGACGTCCTGCCATCGCTTGGCGTGCTTGGATCCGGGGACGTTCGAGTGGGCGAGCTCGTCGACCAGCACCAGCTCCGGCCTACGGGCGAACAGCCCGTCGACGTCCATCTCCTCGAAGGTCTGCCCGCGATACTCGCTCACCGTCCGGGGGAAGATCTCGAGGTCGCGGATCTGCGCATCGGTCTGGGGCCGGCCGTGCTCCTGGACCCACCCGATCACCACATCGGTGCCGCGTTCCTTCCTCCGCCACCCTTCGTTGAGCATCGCGTAGGTCTTTCCGACCCCCGGCGCTGCGCCGAGGTACAACCGCAGCTTTCCTCGTGCCACGAACTGCAGCCTCCCCGTGCGGTCGCTACGCCCTGGGTACCGGCGGGAGCCGGCAGGTCCCTGCGGGATCATGGGTCCCGTCGACCACCGGCCCACATGTTACGCGCCGTGCTGCCGGGGCCCGTTCTCCGGGCTCCGTATCGGAGCTGAGGCCGTATGCGGCGCCCGGAATCGTACGGATGAGCGTTCCCTGGTCCCCTCTGCTCTCAATCGGTGTGCGGACGGAGGACAATGGGACCGTGAAGAGGACACCGGGTCTTTGAAGAGGACACTGCGACCGTGAAGCGGACACTGGTGGGTTCACTGGTCGGGACGGTGACCGCGCTCGGGTTGGGGTTCGCCATGGTCCCGTTCCGTACGGGCCTGAGTGTCGCCACCACCGGCCTGGTGCTGGTCGTCCCGGTGGTGGTCGGGGTGATCGCCGGCGGGTTCGTCGCAGGTGCGGTGAGCGTCGTCGCCGGATTCCTGGTCTACGACATCGGGTTCATCCCTCCCTACGGCAGGGTGAGGGTGGGGAGCACGCAGGACTGGGTGACCCTTGCCGTGTACGCCCTCGTCATGCTGCTCATCTCGCGGGTCGTCGGCAGCCTCCAGTCGGCCCGCGCACGGGCGGACCGGCGGGCAGTGGAGACGCAGCGCCTCGCCGATCTCTCCGAGCTGCTGGTGGGCGACCAGTCGGTCGAGGATCTCCTGCGGACGATGGTGCGGGTGGTCGCCACGGTCTTCGGCGTCCTCGGGGTGACCGTACTGGTGCCCGACGCCGGCCGGCTCGCCGTCGCCGCCTCCTACGGGGAGGACCTCACCGATGAGGAGCTCGGACGGCTCGAACCGCAGTCCGGCGTTCCGATCAGCCTGGGCACGGCACCGGGAGAGCCGGGCGCCATGCGCACCGTCGCCCTCTCCGCGTCGGGTCGACCGGTGGGCATGCTGGTCCTCAAGGGGGTACCCGCCTCCGGCGACGACCCGTCGGTGCTGCGGACGTTCGCCAACCACGCCGCGCTCGCCCTCGAACGGGCACAGCTGCGCGAACAGGCGCTGCGCTCCGAGCTGCTCGACGAGGTCGACCGGCTGCGCCATGCCCTGCTCGGCGCGGTCTCGCACGACCTGCGGACCCCGTTGGCCAGCCTCAAGGTCGCCTCGTCCACGCTGTCGGATCCCGGGCTCTCGCTCTCCGCCGACGACTTACAGGAGCTGCACGGGCTCGTCGACCTGGAGATCGACCGGCTGACGCGGCTGGTGAACAGTCTCCTCGACATGACACGGTTCGACGCCGGAGCGTTGGAGCTCCATTGCCAGACGGTGTCTGTTGCAGACCTGGCCGGGGAGGCGGTCGCCGGCCTCGGGTCGATCCTGCGCGAGCGCCCGGTCCAGGTGGAGCTGTCCGAGTCGCTCCCAGACGTGGAGATCGATCCCGTGCTCATCGGGCAGGTGCTCGCCAACCTGCTCGACAACGCCCACCGGCACACGCCGCCGGGGCTCGCGATCACCGTGGGCGGAGAGATGCACGGCGGTCGGGTGGCCCTGTCGGTCAACGACCGGGGTCCGGGTGTGCCGCCGGCCGAGCGCGAAGCCGTCTTCGACCGGTTCGTCCGCTTCGACACGGGCGGGCGGGCGGGCCTCGGCCTCACCATCGCCAAGGCCTTCGTCGAGGCACACGGTGAGCGCATCTGGGTCGAGGATGCCCCGGGGGAGGGGGCTCGGTTCGTGTTCACCCTCCCGGTCGCCGGGCCGGCCGGACGTTCTCCCGGGCCGTGTGTCAGGGGTGCGCCATCCGCTGCGCCAGGATGATCAGTGCCTGGTGCCGCCGCAGGATGTCGGCCAGGTCGTCGGGCTCGTCGATGTCCCGCTCGGCGCCCCTCACGATCATCTCCGCCTGCCGGCGCAGGACCTGCCGCTGGGTCTCGTCCCTCGTGTACTCGGTGATGTGGACGAGCGAGTCGAGCAGGCGGATGATCACGGCCGGCATCCCGCGGCCGGCCTGGCGCACCTTGTCGAACCCGCGGTTGACCATGCGCGCATAGTTCGGTTCGAGCTCGATCAACCGGATGCGGCCGTGCTCGTCGCGGTAGACGCCTTCACCGAACGTGCGTGCAGAGATCTGGCTCAAGCCCGCCGAGAGCCAGTCGATGCAGGTGAGCGCCGTGAAGGTGTCGTTGACCGCGGGGGAGAGGGCCCGGATCGCGATCTCGACCAGCTGGTCGATGGCGAACACCGGGTCCTGATTGAGCGTCCGGTGAGGGCCCGTCAGGTGGGTCTTGGCGAGCGCCTCGCGACCTGCCCGGCCGCGCCGCCGGGCCAGACGGTGGCCAGCGGGCGGTCCGCCAGCACGAAGTGCCCCGGACGGTGCGAGAGCCGGATGACCGCGTCGAGCCGGGCGGCGATGCGCACGAGCTGGCCGTAGGCGACGAACTGCAGGTACCCGTTGGTGGCCGCGGGCACGGTCGCGCCGCGCTCGTCGAGCAGCGCGACGAGGTCGGCGGTGGTCCGTCCGGTCTCGGCCGGCGTTGGATCCGCCTCTTCCTCGACCACCGGCGGGAACTCGGAGTCGATGGCCACCAGGAGGTCGTCGGCGATCCCCGCGATCACCTCCGGCAGTTGGATCGACCTCGCGATGTGGTGGATGAAGTAGATGAGGACACCGAGGTCGACCAGCAGGAGCGCCTCCGAGACGGTGATCGAGAGGTGCGGTACGAACTCGCCGGTGGAGGTGGTGGTGATGGTCCCGAGTGCCAGGACGGCGTACACGAAGGTGCCGACGAAGATGCCGAGGGTGAGCTGGTTGCCGAGGTCGCGCATGAAGTTGCGCATCATCCGGGGGCCGAACTGCTGGGAGGCGAGGGTCAGCGCGAGGATCGTGATGGAGAAGACGACTCCGATCACGGTGATGACCGCGGCCGCGATGGCGATGAGCACCTGGCGGCCGGCGTCGGCGCTTCCGGTGCGGAACCAGAACGGCAGGGTGAGGTGGTGGTGGTAGGCGGCGAAGTCGACGGCGAAGGTGGCCGCGAACAGGACCAGCGCCACGACGACGATGATGCAGGGGACCAGCCAGAAGGTGGTGCGGAGCGCCTCTTCGCGCCAACCGGGGAGTTTGCGCCGACGTCCGCGGGCGGCAGCCGTCTCGACGGGGGCGAGTCTGGTCAGCTCAGGATCGGTCACGAGGCCTCCACGCGGGGGTACCCACAGCCGACCAGTCTTCCCGGCGCACCTGACGAGCCCCGAGAGCCTATCCGGGCGCCCTCGCTCTGCCGTCGACCAGGGACGATAGCGTTCAGCAGCGACCTGGACCGCCGGCGGCGGACTCCTCGGCGGCGGCTGCGGCGCCGACCTGGTCGGCGATGGCGACCGCCACGTGAGGTCCTCCGGGGGGACGGGCACGTCCCGGCGTCGGGTCGAGCAGGAAGTGCCCGAGCACCCAACCACCACCGCGCACCGGCAGGTCGACCATCCGGGTCGGAAGTCCGAGGGTGCCCGTGGACCAGGTCTCCGTGCCGATGATGACCTTGCCGTCGGGTGCGATCTTGGCGGTGAGCCCCTCCGGGAGGCGCCGGGTGAAGCGGCAGCTGCGCAGGGACAGCAGCGTGCGCAGCTCCGATGCGGCCGCGAGCGCGACCGAATCGGGATCGCTTCCGGTCGCCGCGAGCTCGGTGATCCGGTGCAGCTGCGCCACCTGCTGACGGCTGTTCGAGGCCGCATCCCGGTGACGCCTGCCGCGGGCGGCCAGCTCACCGACCGACAGCCCGACCACCAGCAAGAGGGTCTCGGTGACCAGATCGGAGTTCCGGCTGATCCGCAAGGACTGGTAGGGCCGGGTCAGGAAGAAGTCGAAGGAGAGCGCCGCGGCCAGTGCGGAGACGGCCGCTGCCGGCCTGCGTCCAGTGCTGGCGACGGCCACGATGACCACGACCAGGATGAGGGCGTTGTCCGCCGTGTCCGAGCGGCTCCGCCACGGGGTCAGCGCGACGGCGACGGCGACCGGCGCCACCACCGCGGCGATCATGATCCAGGTATCCGTGTTGAGCCAGGGGAAGGGTCGGCGGCTCCCGGCCCGGTCACTGAGGGACCGACCGTTCATCCCGGTGATGGTGCCCACACCTCCACTCTCGCACGGTGGGCTGCGGCGGGAAAGTGCCCCGGGGTCCCGGTTCGGTGCTACGAAGGTCCGGTGGACGAAGCGGTGGGGGATCCGGATCGCGAGCAGCCTCTCGCCACGGTCGACGTGGTGAATGTCGAGGGATACCGCGGCGAGGTGCGCGCCGGTCGACACCACCTCGTGGCCGACGAAGGACGGTCGGTCGGCGGCGAGGACCGTGGGCCCAACCCCTACCAGCTGCTGCTGGCCGCGTTGGTGCAGTGCACCGCGGCCACCCTCCGGATGTATGCCGGCCGGAAAGGGTGGGAGCTCGGCGAGCTGCGCGGTGCGGGCGCGCCTGTTCCGCAGCACAGACGGGCCCGAGCGGAGTGAGCGTATCGAGCGGATCATCCACTGCACTGCGGAACTCGACGAGCACCAGCGGGCCCGCCTCGCAGAGATCGCCGACCGGACCCCGGTCACCCGGACCCTCAGGGCGGGCACCGCGATCGAGACCGTCCTGAGCCGTGCGCCGCGGTCGGCTTCCGCCCAGGGGCCCGGGAGCGGTGGGTGAGTGAGTGAGACGGTGACCCCCCGCCTCACACTCCCCACCTATCGACGAGAGGGCGGACGCTGATACCCGCGGGCGGCGGTGCCGCCGGTCCCGAGGTGGTAAGGGTCACCGGCACGGTGCAGGTCCCCGTCTCGGAGCTGCAGTTCCGGTTCAGCCCGAGCGGCGGTCCCGGCGGTCAGCACGCAAACAAGGTGAGCACCCGGGTGGAGCTGCGCTTCGACGTGGCGCGGCTCCGCCTCGCTCGGTCCCCATCAGCGGGCCCGGCTGCTCGAGCGGATCGGTCCCGAGGTCCGGGTGGTGGCCGACGACGAGCGGTCGCAGTTCCGCAACCGCCAGCTGGCCGACGGAGCGCTTCCGGGAGCGCCTGGCCGCAGCCCTCCGGGTCGAGAAGGCCCGGCGCCCGACCCGGCCGTCGAAGGGGGCCACGGAGCGCAGGCTCGAGTCCAAGCGGCGGCTGTCCGAGCGCAAGCGGGCCCGCCGGCCCGAGCCTGACGACTGAGATGACCGATGATAGGCGATGGCGCGGGCCGGGGGCCCTGACCTCAGCCGGCCTTGCTCATGCCCCGGACGGTGTCGCCCCAGGCCGTGTCGAGCAGCTGGTTGATCTCGGTCGGTCAGCCGCTCGGGGTGGATCCGCAGCTCGAGCACCGAGTTGGCCTGGATCAGCTGTCCCTGCGGGAGCCGCCTGGCCAGCTGCTCGGCGTCGTGGAACGGGTGCACGTGGTCGACCCGGTGGCCGATGACCAGGGCCGGGATCTCCATGGCCGCCCGCTCGGCGACGGTCGGGGCGATGGGCCCGGCCAGGATCCCGTGGAGGACGGCCGCTGTCTCGCGCGGGTCGTTGGAGAGCGAGTTCATCACGCTGTCGACCGGGCCGTTGCCGGTGCGCGGCAGCCGGCGGAAGACGCTGGCTACGCAGGCTCACCACCGGCCGGGCGTAGTGGACGGCGAGCAGCAGGGGGATGAAGGTGGCGGCGGCCGCCGGCAGCGCCCACTCGAGGACCGGCATCTCGATGACCAGGCCGCGCGACCCGCTCGGGCGCCTGGGCGGCCACGAGCAGGCTGACGTTCCCGCCGAGGGACACCCCGCCGATCACGGCCTGGTCGATCCCGAGGTGGTCGAGCAGGGCGACCACGTGGCGGGCGTAGGTGTCCATCCGGTGGAACGACGCCCGCGGTCGGCTTCTCCGAGAGCCCATGGCCGGGCAGGTCGAGCAGGATGACCCGGTTGCCCCTCGCGGCCAGGTCGGCGGCGAGGCGACGGTTCATGTTGGCGTCCATCAGGATCGCCGTGCAGGAAGACGAGGACCCGGGGGCCGCTGCCCGTGGATCTCGTAGTAGAGCTGGAGGCCGTCCGAGTCGAACATGCCGACCTCGTAGGGGACCGGTCGGCGGCTCCGGACCGGCGCCACCCGATGGCCCCACGGGCACGCCGCTAAGCCCCCGCTGCCGGCTCGCTGCCCCTCCCGTCGTCATGCGAGTCCACGGTACGCGCCGGGTCGCCGGTTTGCCAGCACCGGCAGCTCGGCCCGCACCCGGACCAGGTGATCGAAGTCCAGGTCAGCGGCCACCACGCCCGGAGTCGGGTCCGTGCGCTCGGCCAGGACCGTCCCCCAGGGATCCACGATCATCGAGTGCCCGTGGCACCGGGGCATGCCCGCCGGGAGGCGCCGACCTGGCCGGCGCCGATCACGAAGACCTGCTCCTCGACCGCGCGGGCCCGGAGCAGCAGCTCCCAGTGGGCCGGGCCGGTGGCCGCGGTGAAGGCGGCCGGGCACCGCCACGATCGTGGCGCCCGCCAGGGCGAGGATCCGGTAGAGCTCGGGGAAGCGGAGGTCGTAGCAGAGCGACAGACCGAGCACCGGTCGCCGCCGGCGAGGCGCCACGGTCACCACGTCCTGCCCCCGGGGCGATGGTGGCCGACTCGCAGGAACGCCGCGCCGGCCAGCGCCACGTCGAAGAGGTGGATCTTGCGGTAGACGGCCATCACGTCGCCGTCCGGCCCGACCAGGCAGCTGGTGTTGGCCAAGCGGTTCGCCGCCGTCGGTGCGCCGCTCGGGGAAGCTGCCGGCCACCAGGTGGATCCCCAGCGCCGGGCGACCTCGGCAGGCCCAGGACACGGTCGGCCCGTCCAGGGGCTCGGCACCGGCCCGGAGGACCTCGGGCTGCCCCGGCCACCGAGAAGTACTCGGGGAGGACGACCAGCTCGCGCCCCGGCCCGCGGCCGCGGTCTCGACCAGGGTGTCCGGCGGACTGCCAGGTTGTCCTGCGCGGTCGGGTCCCGCCGTCGTCTGGATGGCGGCGACGCGGATGGCACAGGGTAGGACAGGTCGGCCGGCGATCGGGCACAATGAGCATCCGGGCCGGCCGCAGCTCCGGCCCCGGACCCGGGAACCGCCGGCCCCCGAGGAATGAGCGCCGTGTCCTTCGAAGACTCCGATGTGGTCCGCAGCGCCGTCCGGGTGGAGGGCTTCCGTGACGACGAGTTCAACTACCAGCTGATCCGGGCCATCGGGGTCGCCGACTACGGCGGCTCGACGGTGGGCGAGTGCCTGGCGGTGGTCGGCCGAGATCACCGACGGCAGCCCCGCAGAGCTGGGCCACGGCCTTCGAGCGGCTGGCCCAGCGGGTCGAGGAGCGGGGGCGGGCGTGCCTCGGCGCCGGCCGGCGGGTCAGCGGCCGCGACCATCTGCTGCGGGCCTCCACCTACTACCGCACGGCCGAGTACTACGCCGGCGGGGACCTCCGGCGGGGCCGACCGGGCCGGCGAGCGGAGCCAGGCCTGCTTCTCCGATGCCGCGGCGCTGCTCGACCCGCCGGTCGAGCGGATCGAGGTGCCCTTCGAACGCGGGTCGCTTCCCGGGCTACCTGGTGCGCCCGGCCCGCCCGGGCCGGATCGGGGCCGGCCGTCCGACCCTGGTCGCCGTGGGCGGGTTCGACTCGAGCGCCGAGGAGCTCTACTTCCAGCTGGGCGCCCCGGGGCCGAGCGGGGGTGGAACGTCGTTCGTCTTCGACGGCCCCGGCCAGCCCGGCTGCATGCGCACCAACCCGACCATGACCTTCCGCCCCGACTACGAGGTGCCGCTCGCGCGCCGTCCTCGACCACCTGGCCGGTCGTGCCCGACGTCGATGCCGACCGGGTGGCCCTGGCCGGCCAGAGCTTCGGCTCCTACTTCGCCGCCCGCGGCGCGGCCACCGACATCCGGGTCGGGGCCCTGGTGGCCAACCCGCCGGTCGTCGACATGGGCCGCTACATGGAGGCCTGGGTCGGGACCGACGTCTACCGGATGACCCGGGACATCCGGCCCGAGGACGTGGCCGGGGTCCCCGAGGACCTCATGCCCCGCCAGATGCAGTGGGGGATCGAGGCGATCTGCACCCGGTTCGGCGTGCCCTCCTTCCACGCCTGGCGCGACGCCATGGCCGCCTACCGGCTGGGTGACCGGTCGCGGCGATCCGGTGCCCGGTGCTGGCCTGATCGGCGAGCGCGAAGGGGTCGAGCCCCGGGCCCAGTTCGAGGCCTTCGTCGCCGGGGTCACCGGGCCGGTCACCCCGGTGGTGTTCCGCCCGGCCGACGGCGCGTCGACCCACTGCCAGTCCGACAACATCCGGCTCTCGGCCCAGGTCACCTTCGACTGGCTGGACGAGCAGCTTCGCTGATCGAGGAGTACGGGTCGGCGGCTCGGGCAGAGGCCGAGCGTGGTCAGAGCCCCAGGCGCCGTGAACATGCCGGCCACTGACCCCAGCCGCTGCGTGCCTGCAGGCGGCTGGCAGCCTGGTCCTGGACGGCTGGCGGAGCATCGCTGGGGAGGCCGGGGTAGCCGAGGCCGCGCCAGGTCTGGAGCGAGAACTGGTAGGCGCCGTAGTACCCGTTCCCGGTGTCGGTGGCGTAGTTGCCGCCCGACTCGCACCGGCGGAGCTCGGCCCAGCGCCCTCCGACTGGGCGACCGGCGACGGGCGGGCCGACCAGCGGAACCAGCGGAACCAGAGGGGCGAGAGGAGCGAGCGGGGCGAGCGGCACCGGGAGGTGGAGCGAGGCCAGGGCGATCGGTGTGGCGCCGGGGCGGGGGCGGTCGGCGCGGCACCGGCGTTCCCCGCGGTGATGCCGTCGAGGACCAGCCGGGTGCTCACTTGGGCTGCGGTGCGGCCGGCGGTCACGACGGTCGCCACCCGGTCGGATCGGCCGGTGCAGCGCGGCGGTCCGCCCGCCGCCGGCCTCAGCCTCCGAACGGTTGGAGCGCGGCCAGGCCACCCATCGTCAGGCAACAGACTGCTGCGGTGAACACGGGAAATCGCTGCGAACGCAGGACTGCACGCCTCCTCGAGGTCGCCGGTCCGCCCGGAGGCTATGGAACACTGTAGAGTAGCGATACTAACTACTTTTAGTGGTTTCTATGCCAGATCCGTGTGCTTCCGGGCCCGGACGACCGGCGCGGCGCCGGAGACTACTCCCTGGTGAGCGGAGCTCGGGCAGGGGTCCCGGGCCGCTGACCCCGCTCCGTGCGAGGTCAGGGCCGACGAGCAGTGCCCGATTGCCCCGGCCGGTGACGTCCTCGCGGACACCGACCAGGGGGGTGATGCGACGCCCATCCGTCGTCGATGAGGGCGGCGTCGGAGTCGGGCTCGAGCTCGGCCCGCTCTTGAGCCGCTCGGTCGGGCCACGCCCTTCCCCCGCAGGGTGAGGGTGATGGCCCTCAGGTCCGGTCGACGGCCGGTGCCTTCGACCGGCATCGGGGTGCGCTCGGGCCGCACCGACCGGATCAGCCCGACCGTGCCGAGGGTGCCGTGGCGGAGGCCCCCGCAGCTCGCCCGGGGCCACGGCGGGCACGTTGAGGTTGAGAACGGTGCGCCGGCTCGGCCTCGGCCAGTACGGGGACGATGCCGGCGGCGAGCGCCACGGCGGTCTCCCACGGCACCGGGTCGGCGCCCCAGGCGATGCTGACGGCCAGGCCCCGGATGCCGAACTGGGCACCGGTCAGCGCGGCGCCGACCGTGCCCGAGTGGAGCGCGGACCGGCCCGCGTTGATGCCGTGGTTGATGCCCGACACCACCAGGTCGGGACGGGGCCCGAATCCCTCGATGCAGGCGAGGATCACGCGCCAGCGCCGGCGGACCCGTCGATCCCGTAGGTGGGGACGTCGCGCCAGCCCGGGGATCTCGACCGCCTCGTAGGGGATCGACTCGCGCTCGTAGACCGCTCCCACCGCGGCCCCGGCCCCGCTGTGGTCGGTCAGGGGAGCCACCACCATCAGCTCGTGCTGGTCGCCGAAGGCGGCGAGGAGGCCCCGGGCCAGGGCCGCGATCCCGGGTGCGAAGACGCCGTCGTCGTTGGTGATCAGGATGCGCATGGGAGGACGTTCCGTTTCGTCGGGGCTTCGTCGGGCACCGGCGTCGCCGACGGCAGGCGGGGCGTCGGTCCGTCGACGGCGGCCCGTCGGGCCGGCGCGGCCGCGTCGCCTACCATACCGGGCGACATCGGCCCGTAGCCCGTCGGCTCCGGCCGGATGTGCCGCCGGCGTCAGTGTCGCACGACTCGGCGATCCCAGCCCATGACACCACGCACGCCGACACCCGACCAGCGTCCCGCCGAGACCACGTCCGCCACCGGTGACCAGTGGGTGATCGGCCACGGCCACCAGCGGGCGGTGGTCACCGAGGTCGGCGCCACGCTGCGTTCGTTCACCGTCGGGACCGGTCGGTGATCGACGGATTCGGAGCCGACGAGTGGAGCCGCGGTGGCAGGGGCCAGGTGCTCGCTCCCTGGCCCAACCGGCTCGGGGAGGGTGCCTACACCTTCGACGGGGTGCCGCGCCCAGGCTCCGCTCAACGAGCCGGCACGGCACACCGCCATCCACGGCCTGGTCCGGTGGATGCCGTGGCGGATGGTCGGGACGGGCACAGAACCGGGTGGACCTCGAGTGCGAGCTCCGGCCTTCGCCCGCCTACCCGTTCGCGCTGCGGCTCGATCGTCGAGTACCGGCTGGGCCGGGACGGGCTGACCGTGACCACCGACGCCGAGAACATCGGCCCGTCCGACCTCCCGTTCGGTCTCGGCTTCCACCCCTACCTCACGGTGGGCACCCCGACGCGTCGACCAGGTGCGGCTGCGGGTTCCCGCTCGCGCGGCGGCTGCTCACCGACGACCGGGGCCTGCCCCCGGGCGAGACCGGGGTGGCCGGCACCGAGTTCGACTTCACGACTGGCACGGCTGATCGGCGTGACCCGGCTCGACACCGCCTTCAGCGGCCTGGCCCGCGACGGCGACGGCCGGGCCCGGGTCGAGCTCGACCACCCCGACGGCGACTCGGCGGGTGACCCTGTGGGCCGACGAGCGCTTCCGCTACTTCATGGTCTACACGGGCGACACCCTCGATCCGGACCGCCGCCGGACTTCGCTGGCGGTCGAGCCGATGACGTGCCCGCCCGACGCGTTCCGGTCGGGGACCGACCTGGCCCGCCTGCGTCCGGGTGCGCGGTGGGCGGGATCCTGGGGGATCACTCCCCGCTGAACCCTCCCGGCTGTGTGGTGCCGACCGCAGCGGCGCCGGCGCGCAGCAGCTGGGAGGTCAGCCCCTCACGAAGCGGAGCCGCTGCGACTGCTGCTCCCAGCCGCTCGCCGTCCAGAAGCCCATCGCCTGCGCCTCGCTTTCGAGCACGACGGCTTGACTGCGAACGGCTCCTGCGGCGGCGAGCCGGGTCTCTGCTTCTGCGAGCAACCGCCTCCCGAGTCCACCGCGGCGGTGGGAGGGTGCCACGACCAGTCGGTAGACGGATCCTCTCCAACCATCCCAGGCCGCGATCACCGAGCCGACGAGCCGCTGGTCGTCCTCGGCGAGGATCAGTGCCGCCGGGTCGTGGGCGATGAGCTTCTCGACGCTCGCCATATCGTCGGTGTGGGTCGTTTCGGCGCCACTCTCCGACCAGAGCCGGAGGACAACCGCCACATCGGACCGTCGACCTGTACGCAGCGTGCATCCCATTGACCGAGGATATGACCCCGAACTCTCATAACGCTGGTGTCCGTGACGGGGTTCAGGCCACAACGTGCGCCCCCTGGGATTCGAACCCAGAACCTGCGGATTAAGAGTCCGTTGCTCTGCCGTTGAGCTAGAGGCGCGTGTCTCAAAACTAGCTCCGGCGCCGAGACGTGCAGAGGTCCGGAGTTCCTGGGGCGAGAGGGTGACCGACGGGGCTCGAACCCGCGACCTCCGGGGCCACATCCCGGCGCTCTGCCAACTGAGCTACGGCCACCAAGGAGCCTCTAGTGTGGCACAGGCCGCCGGAGGAACGGGCAGCCCGGCCCTGTGCACCACGCCCCTGTAGCTCAACTGGATAGAGCAGATGGTTTCTACCCATCAGGTTGCGGGTTCGACTCCTGCCGGGGGCGCAAAAGCTGGGGGATGCTCGGATGCCGCCCCCAGGTTCTCGCTCGTCGGAGTCCGTTCACCTCGTGCTCGAGACCGTTGGGTGATGTGCCATTTTGACCGACCACCGTCGATTTGCCGCAACAACGGTTGCCGTGGTTACCGTTCGGTAAGGTGTCTGGCCCGTCGAGCGCTGTTCCGCCACGGCGCTCGGGGCCGGCACCTACCCTGGGAGGACGGGGGCGCCCTCATGGCGAGCACGACGGGGGACCCTGCTCGAGCACGCTGTATGACGAGTGGAGCAATCAGTGACCATTGCCAACCATGAGCAGGCCGAACACTGGAACAGCGGGGAAGAGGCGGATCACTGGGTCATCCACCAGGCCCGGTACGACCGTCAACTCGAGCCGTTCGCCACGCTGATTCTCGATCGAGCCGGGTTCACATCGGGCGAAAGGGTTCTCGATGTCGGCTGTGGATGCGGTGCCACAACTCGTGCCGCAGCGCGACTGGTGGACCCTGGCCACGCTGTCGGCGTCGATCTCTCCGTTCCCATGCTGGTTCGCGCTCGGGACGATGCTCACTCAGTGGGCGTTCGAAACACGACATTCATCGAAGGCGATGTTCAGGTCTACCCATTCGAAGGACACAGTTTCGATGTGGTCATCTCACGCTTCGGCGTCATGTTCTTCGCTGAGCCGGTACACGCATTCACCAACATGAGGAAGGCGACGAAGCCCGACGGTCGACTCATCTTCGTCTGTTGGCAGGCGCTCATCGACAATGAATGGCTGCTCGTTCCCGGGGCGGCAGTCGCAGAACTCGTGCGTCTCCCTGACCTCGGTCCACCGGATGCCCCGGGCATGTTTGCGCTGTCTGATCCCGACCGGGTGCGTGACCACCTCATGGCCGCAGGATGGCGGGACGTCGACATCGCAGCGGCACACTCACCGATGTTGCTCGGCGGCGGGGGCGGGCTCGACGACACCATCGAGTTTCTCCGAACCGGGTCGATCGGTCGCACGTTGCTGAAGGACCTCGACCCAGCGACCGAAGCGCGCGCCGTTGACGCACTGCGTGGGGCGCTCGCTCCGCACCTCGACTCTGGCGGCGTGAGATTGAACACGGCGGTGTGGGTCGTGCAGGCGCGAGCGTGACTTCCTAACCACGCGACGCGACCTTCGCCAGGAATGGCATGAGCGCCTGGAAGAAGGCGTTGTTCGGATAGGCACCGGCGGGGTCATTGTGCGCGTAGGTGCTCTGGCGGTTGACCAAGGTCAGATTATCCACGGGGATGCCGGATTGCTGAGCGAGGATCTGCGTCGCGTCGAGGACAGACTGTCCGCCCAGATGTGCGCCGAATGCGTACATGAGGAGGTTCTTGGGGAGGGCGTGGCCCATGGTGGCCTCGACACCGAGGATGCTCTGGGCCGGATTGGCGTTCCCATCCGCCACAGCTCCTGTGTCGTCGGTGAGTCGCTGAGGGAAGTACCACTCGGTGCCGTCGGCACTCTCGACCCCCGCTCCGGAGAACATGGCGGCGAACCGCTCGATGGGGGTCAGCGCTCCTGCACCGTTCCAGCCGTGCACCGGTCCTGCTGAGGCAATGCCCTGGCCGAGGTGTCCCTGGGCGGCCACCAGGCTCGGCGGCGAGGTGGCCACATTCAAGGCGTAGCCGTATTGGCCCAAGTTGGTGACTCGGACAGGTGGCACGATGTCGCTCGGCAAGAGCCCCGACGACTGTCCGAGTGATGGTGCGTTCGGGTCCTGGAGAGCAGAGGCCGCTCCCGTCGCCTCGAACAGTCCCGCGAACGGAGCGGTGATACCGCCGAACGAGAGCCAGGGAGACGCGCCCGGTGCGGCGAGCTCCTGGAGGTTCTGTTCGGCGGTCTGGGTGCTGACCGGAGTCGGGTTGCTCGCGCCGTCGATGTAGACGAGACCTGCGAGGTCATCGGCTCCAGCCTTCCCATCGAAGTCCCAGGTGGCGTACGCAGTGACCACCGACCCACCGAGCGAGTGTCCGCCGAGTACCACCCGACCGCCGAGCTTCTTTGCTGCTTCGACCACGATATGCAGGTCCTGCACAGCGACGTTCATTCCCCACTGGCTGGCAAACGCGACGCTGGAATTGGGAATGGATTGGAAGTGGTGGGTGACGCTCGGGTCCTTAAGATAGCCGAGGTAGTAGTCGAAGAGCCGGGTCGTCGTGACCTGGTGCGCCTTGTACAAGTCCAGTTCCGACTGGTCCTCGAGGAGATTCTCCCGACGCTCGACCGACCAGACCTGCCAGCTGTTGTTGGTGGAGACGATCCACTTGGCCAGGGGGACGAAGTAGGTGCTCCCGGCTGAGGTGCCCGGTTCGAGCACGAGCACATTCCTCGCGCTGTTCGATCCGATCTTGAGGATCCCCACCTTGTCGTACTGGGCAGGTGTGCCCGGTGCGGAAAAGCCTTGCATCCAGTCGACGTGCAGTGTCCCGGTCGACGACTCCAGGGCAGTTGTCGGCGAGGTGGCGCCAGTTGTCGGCGAACTGGCGCCGCAACTCGACAGGAGCAGGACGCCGCAGATGGCGATGGCCGTGACAGTTGCCGGGCGCCGGATCGGTCTGAGCATGTGCAGGGGCTACCACTGATCACATGAGGATTACAAGCAGCGACCCGAACCTCACATCGGTTGGACATCACCGCACTCTCTCCATGACAAGTGAAATGAAGCACAATCAGGCAGCTTCAAATCGGCTGCTCAGGTCCCGCCTACGACCCCGACGGACACCAAGGGTTCGTCGGTACACCGGCACACGGATTCGGCATGCTGGGTAGGGACGCCGGCAGCGGGCGCATTGTCACCGCCATCTGGATCTTCGGGTACTTCGCGCCGGGCGGGCAGCTGCCGAACCCGGTGTCGCAGAGGACCTGGCCGAACAGGGCTCCGCCGGTGTTGGATGCTGTGGTCGGCATGCCATCGCAGGTGGGCTGGGTCTGTTCCAGGTTCGGCGGCGCGCTGCCGCCAGGAGCCGTGTTCCCAGAGAAGCAGTTCCTGGGTTCACCGGTGCCGAGCGTGATCTGGCCAAAATCCCCGTTCGTGGGGTTCCCGAAGTACCCGTTGTGAGTGAAGGTGTTGTCGAGCAGCGCATCGCCCTGGGGGTCGAAGACGCAGCCGAAGCCCGACACCTCGAAGCCACCCGACCCCGTGCACGTCTGGCCCAACACCGGCGTCCCCGAATCGGGGTAGGGCACGAACAGGACTCCCCACGCCCCGTTGTCGTGGAACGCGTTGTCCTTGATCGTGTCGTTGCGTCCGCCGGAGACGGTCATGCCTGTCCCGATGGGTCCCGCCGCGGCGCTGCCCGATGCCGGGACATCTCCGTTGTTGTTGTCGTGCACGTCGTTGTGGATGAACACCCAGCACGAGTGCGTGCCCGTGGTGGCGCTGGTTCCCCCATCCGGGCATGCGCCGTTCTGGGGTGCTGGTGGGTCACCGCTGATGGCTGAGTTGGTGTCGAGGCCGTCCTGGTTGTGGTCGAACTGGGAGTTCTCGATGAGGATCTTCCCGCCGGAATTCGTTCCCGAGTAACCGAGCGCGCTGTACTCGAACCAGGCGTGGTCGACGGTCGCGTCGCACACCTGGTGACAGGCACCGATGTAGGCCCCCGAATCGTTCATGTTGCTGGCATAGAGCTGGCTCCAATAGCCGGGCCCGGACGAGTTCGACGAGAAGATCCCGTAGGTCGCCGCCGTCGACTCGCCGCCGAAATAGGTGGACGTGGCCGTCAGGTAGTGGCCGGAGTAGCCCGCCATGCCGATGTTGCCGGTGGTCGCCCCTCCGTTCCACCAGATCTCGTTGCCGGACTCGCCGGTACCGCCGAGGAAGTTGCAAGCTGTCAGATTGTCGATCGACACACCGCCGGCCTTGAAGACGACGATGCCATTGCGTCCGTATGGTTTGCCGTTCGAGGCGGTGATGCCCAGCTCTTGCTCCGATGGGCCCGCCGAGCACCGCGACGCCCCGGGTTTGGTGCCGTCCACCACAACGGTGTTGCGATTCATCCCCCGGAGGTGGAGGTCGGGTGTCGTGATGAGCACACCACCGACGCCGCCCTCCGTCATCTCGGTCGCTGTCGGTGTCTTCTGCAGGTCGGCGTTCTCGTGATAGTCACCGGGCGCGATCAGGATCCAGTCACCTTTGTGAGCGGCGTTCACTGCCGCCTGGATCGAGGTGAACTGACCGGGCTTGCCGTTGTAGGTACCCACGAGGAGCACGTTCGCGGCCGTATTCGGAGACGAGGACGAGCACGCCGAGAGGATCGCGCCGGCCAGCGCGACCGACCCCGCCACCACGGCGATCCTGGCCACCCGCACCGAACGAACCCCCCGAGCTCCTGTGCGGATCTTCCATGTCGCCATGCGTGCACCCGCCCTCTCTTTGGACTCAGTCCGGGTCGGGTGGGCCACGGACCTGGACAGCGGATCCGACCAGCGTGCAAACGGATCCCATCCCCCTGCGACTGGCGAAAGCGTAACAATCCGTCTGAGCTCCGTGCCCTGACCTATTCCGAGCACCGTCTCCGACTTCGGGCTAGCCTCGGCGACTTCGAGCAGTTCGGATGCGGGCGGGAAAGGGACGATCAGATGATCCGTACAAGAGTTGGGTGCGTAGCAACGGCTGTCGTGGCGGTCACAGCCGGTCTGGGACTGACGACCGCCCTCAGTGGGACCCCGGCCTCGGCCGCCCCAGCCCGCCCCACCGCGGGCCTGTCGTTCGGGGCGACGACACCTGCGCTGCCGCTTCCCCACGCGGATCTCACCGGGCCCGCATCCCCCGGGTCGTCCCCGGTGGCCCCGGGGACCTCTCCCTGGGCCAGCCTGGTCCACCCGCCTCCCTTCAGCCCGGAAGCAATGCTGCTTCAGACCAACGGCACGGTGATGGTGCAGCAGTACCAAACCGGCAAGTGGTGGCGCCTGACGCCAGACAAGACCGGGAGCTACATCGACGGCACTTGGACCCAGATGGGATCGCTGCCCGCCGGCTACGCGCCCGAGTACTACGGCTCTGCCGTCCTCCCCGACGGACGGGTGATCATCATGGGTGGTGAGTACAACGGTGTCGGCGGCCCGCCGTCCAACCAGGGGGCCATCTACAACCCGGTCACCAACACCTGGGCCACGGTGAATCCCCCGTCCGGCTGGACGGGCACCGGTGACGCAGAGACCGTCGTATTGGCGAACGGCAAGCTGATGCTGGCACAGGCTCTGCAGAAGATCGGGTCGTCCATCTACTGCGGCGGCTCGAAGGCTGCACTCCTGAACGCCAGCACGCTCACGTGGACGGCCACTGGGACCGGGAAGAACCCCACTGACGGCTGTCCATACGACGAACAGGGCTGGACCCTGCTACCCGACGGCCAAGTGCTGACGGTGGACACCTGGAGAACGACTCCGTCGAAGAATACGGAGGTGTACACGCCATTGACCGGAGCCTGGACCAGTGCCGGCGACACCCCGGCAGTTCTGGGCGTCGGCGCGAACGGCGAGATGGGACCGGCGTTGCTGCGACCGAACGGTACGGTCTTCGCCACCGGCGCCTCGGGGAAGAATGCCGTCTTCAATACGGCCACCAAGGCCTGGTCTGCCGCTCCGAGCTTCCCCGTGATCGGTGGACTGCAGTACGACGTCGCGGACGGACCCTCGGCGGTGCTGCCCGACGGAGACGTCCTGACAGGGTCGAGCCCTGGCTATGGGAACACCCCGGAGCACTTCTACGACTTCAACGGCTCGACGCTAAGCCAGGTGGCCGATCCCCCCTTGGCGGCCAGCTTGTCCAGCTACTTCACCTACATGGTGGTCCTGCCGACGGGGCAGATCCTCTGTCGTCAGGGTGGAGCCCTGGAGATCTACACCGGGGGTGGGTCACCTCTGGCCGCGTGGCGACCGACCGTTACCTCAGTGCCGACCTCGTTGGCTCCCGGTGGCACCTACACCGTCTCCGGTCGCCAGCTCAACGGGCTCACCCAGGGGTCGGCCTACGGCGACGACTACCAGAGCGCGACCAACTACCCACTGGTCCGCATCACCAACACGGCGACGCACCACGTGTTCTACGCGCGAACCTCCGGGATGACCTCGATGTCGGTGGCCCCGAACGTTGCTTCGTCGGCGAAGTTCACCGTGCCGGCGGGGATCGAGACCGGTCCGAGCACGCTGGCCGTGGTGGCGAACGGGATCGCCTCGCCCGCCAAGACCGTGTCGGTCACCTGATCGCACTCCGCACTCAGCGCTCGTCGCTGCCAGGTCTTGGTGCCCGGAGGGCCGGGCGTGGAGACGATCTTCCCAGTACCTGGTGGTGGGGGCGCAGACCTCCGGTGGCGTGGTCGCGACTTCCACCCGGCTCTCGGACTCCGTAGGCTGTCTCGATCCGCGTGGCCCTGTCTCCGTCCCCCCGACCCGGTGCACCGACCCCCCGCTCGTGTCCACCGGCGCGAGCAGCCCGAGTGGTCCGCCCCCGCCCGGGCCGCAGCGCGGCGGGCGCCAGGTTGCTGCTCGCTGCGGTGCTCACGGCTTCGGCCGGGGTCGGGGTGACCGTCGCCACCCCGGTGCGGGCGGGTGCGGCACCGTCGGGTACGAGCTGCATGCCCGCCGCCGATCAGCTTCCGCCCTCCTGGAATTGCACCTGGACCACCGCGCTGCCGGACCAGGGATCACCGATCGGGTTCTCCTCCCCGATCGTGGCCGACCTCGACGGGCAGCCCTCGGCAGTCGTCGGGGACCGCACTGGAAACCTCTATGCCTTCCACCTGGGAAACCCTTCACCGGGGACCGCTCCCACCTCTCCTACGATCCCCTCCGGCTGGACGATCGCAGGGAACGCGGGGGTGACCGACGAGAGCGGGCCGATCGACTCGACTCCGTCGGTCCTGGCCCGCCCCGCCACGAACACCACCGTGCTTGTCGGGAGCGGCAACGACGCCGACCCGGCGACCGGGGGGTACCAGGCCTACGGTTCGACCGGTCATCGCGAGTGGTTCACCCCGGTCGTCGACCCGTCCACCGACGCCGAACCCGCAACCGGGGTCGAGGCCGGGATCGCCATCGGCAACCTCCAACCCACGGCGGGAGCCGGCCCGGGCGCCTACGCCGGCTCGCTCGGTCAGGTGGGCTACGCGCTCGGCGGCGACGACAGGCGCGCCGTTGCGCGGTTGGCCATTCTTCGACTCTGACAGCGTGCACGCCACCGCGGCGCTGGCCGATCTCTACGGAACCGGATCCGAAGAGATCGTCCAGGGAGCCGACCAGTCGGCCGGCACCGGGAGAGGCCAGACCTATCAGAACGGCGGACACCTGCGGATCCTCTCGGGATCGGGCAACCTCATCTGCCGGGCAGACACCGACCAGGTGGTCGACTCCTCGCCGGCGGTTGGCGGGTTCCTGGCCGGCGGGGTCACCGGGATCGTCGTGGGCACCGGCACGTTCTTCCGGAATGCCCGCGACACCGACATGCTGAAGGCCTACGACACCCGCTGCCGCCCGGTCTGGACGGCCCGGCTGGACGGCAGCACGTTCTCGTCGCCGGCGCTCTCCGACGTGCTCGGCAACGGACGTCTCCAGGTGGTCGAGGGGACCGGTACCGGCAGCGCGGGCTCGGTCTGGGTCCTCAATTCCGCGACCGGTGCAACCTATTGGCGGGTTGCGCTTCCGTCCCCGGTCGTCGGTTCCGTGGTCACCGCCGACCTCACCGGATCGGGCCACGACGACATCGTGGCGCCGACCGAGAACGGTGCCTACGTGCTCGACGGACAGACCGGCCAGCAGGTCGCCTATCTGGCCGCCAAGGTCGGGCTCCAGAACTCGCCACTGGTCACCGCCGATCCCAACGGCACGGTCGGGATCACCCTGGCCGGGTACAGCGGCGTGGTGGCGGGAGGCCAGGGGGTCGTCTACCACTACGAGATCTCCGGGGTGAACGCAGGCGCCGCTGTCGGGCCGGGCGCGTGGCCGATGTTCCACCACGATCCGCAGCTGACCGGCGACGCCGGGGGGACGCCGGCGGTCGGCTCGGTGCCGGGCTGCTCCGTCCCGGCGGCGGCCCTCAGCGGCTACGACCTGGCTGCCGCCGACGGCGGGATCTTCGCGTATCCGAGCCCGGCCAGACCATTCTGCGGTTCCACCGGCGGACGGCCGCTCAACGCCCCCGTGGTCGGCATCGCCATGTCACCTTCGACCGGCGGCTACTGGGAGGTCGCCGCCGACGGCGGGATCTTCGCCTTCGGCCAAGCCGGCTTCCACGGCTCGATGGGAGGGAGCCACCTCAATGCGCCCATCGTCGGGATGGCCGCCACCCCTGACGGGGGCGGCTACTGGGAGGTCGCCGCCGACGGCGGGATCTTCGCATTCGGCGACGCCCAGTTCCGCGGCTCGATGGGAGGGAGCCACCTCAATGCGCCGATCGTCGGTATCTCCCCGTCCGCCGACGGTCGGGGTTACCGGTTGGTCGCCGCCGACGGCGGGATCTTCGCATTCGGCGACGCCCCGTTCCTCGGCTCGATGGGCGGTGTCTCCCTGGCCCGGCCGATGGTGGGGACGGCGACCGATCCCTCGACCGGCGGCTACTGGGAGGTCGCCGCCGACGGCGGGATGTTCGCCTTCGGCGCCGCTCCCTTCTACGGGTCGACCGGTGGGATCACCCTGGCCGCACCGGTGGTCGGGATGGCCGACTCCGATAACGCCTTCGGGTACCGGTTGGCCGCAACCGACGGCGGGCTCTTCAGCTTTTCGGCACCGTTCCTCGGCTCGGCGGGCGGACTGCCGCTGGGGAAGCCGATCGTCGGAATGGCCGGATTCTGACCGGGTGCAGCCAGAGTTGCCGCCGCGGCCGGCAGGCGTAGACTCCGCCCGTGACCGAGGTGCTTGCCGTGGCCAACCAGAAGGGCGGTGTGGCCAAGACCACCACCGTCCACTCGATCGGGGTCGCCTCGGCCGAATTCGGACGGCGCACCCTGGTGGTCGACCTCGACCCGCAGGCCTGCCTCACCTTCTCCCTCGGATTCGACCCGGATGGGCTCGACCGTTCGTTGCACGACGTGTTCGTACGACGCGAAGGGGTGGCCGACGTCTCCCTTCCGGTTCCGGGGGTGCCGGGACTGGACCTGCTGCCGGCCACCATCGACCTGGCCGGTTCCGAGGTGCACCTGCTCACCAGGACCGGGCGCGAGCACGTCCTTGCCCGGGCGCTCGAGCCCGTCCGGCACGACTACGACCTCATCCTCATCGACTGCCCCCCGTCCCTCGGCGTGCTCACCATCAACGGGCTCACCGCGGCCGACTCGGTGCTGATCCCGCTCCAGTGCGAGGCGCTTTCGCACCGCGGGGTCGGCCAGCTGCTCGAGACCATCGAGGACGTGCGGGCCTTTGCCAACGGCGACCTCACCGTCCGCGGGATCATCGCCACCATGTACGACGATCGGACCAGGCACGCACGGCACATCCTGGAGGAGGTCGAGTCCCGCTACGGGATCCCGGTCCTCCAGCCACCGGTGCGCAAGTCGATCCGGTTCGCCGAGGCGCCTGCCCGTGGGAAATCGATCATCCAGCACGCCCCGAATTCGCCAGGCGCGGTCGCCTACCGGCTGCTCGCCGCGACCCTGCTCGAGACGAGCGCGGTGGCCGGCACTCCCGGCTAGTGGACTCCGGTCCCGATCCCCTGGGGAAGCGGGCGCTCTTCTGGATGCCCGTCGGGGCCGAGGCGGTCGGGGACGATGCGGACGCGGACGGGGAATTCCACGGGACGGCGCACGCTCGGCCGGCCGGCAAGCACGCCCTCTTCTCGACCGCCACGCCGGCTGGCGAGGTTGACCGGGAGACGGCCACGGCGACCGCGGGGGAGCCGGTGCCGCCACGCGGTGTGCTGACGGTCGTCTGCTCCCGCTGCGGATCGGTCAGCCGGGTCGGGCTCCTCGAGTTCGCGGCGCTCCACTTCCCGGTGGGTGGGTGGCTGCCCCGGCGGACCTTCGACCGGTGGATCACCTGTCCGGCATGCCGGCGACGGAGCTGGACGAGTGTCTCCCTGACCAGGTGACCGGCGCCGCCCTGCTGGTCGCCGCCTCCACCCGGTCGAGCCCCGGCGGGATCAGCGGTTGGCTGCTCCACTTTCACGGACCCGCCGCCTACGCCCTGGTCGGCTCCCTCGCCTTCGCCGAGGCCGCGCTCATGCTCGGCTTCTTCATCCCGGGCGAGACCGCGGTGGTCATCGGCGGCGTCCTGGCCGGACTCGGTCGGATCAACCTCGCGGTGGTGATGGTGGTGGTGGTCGTGTGCGCCGTCGCAGGGGACTCGGTCGGCTTCGAGGTGGGCAAGCACGCCGGGCCCTGGCTGCTCGAGCGCCGTCCGCTCAAGGGGGCCTCGGGGGTCGACCGGACGATGGCCATGCTCGAGCGCTACGGCGGCCCAGCCGTCTTCCTCGGCCGCTTCGTCGCCTTCGCCCGGGCGATCATCCCCGGCCTGGCCGGGATGAGCGGGCTCCGCTACCGGGTGTTCCTCTTCTGGAACGCGCTCGGGGGCCTGCTGTGGGGTGTCGGCTACACGCTGCTCGGCTACCTGGTGGGTCTCTCGTTCGCCCGGATCCTGTCGACGATCGGCACCTGGACACTGCTGGCAGTGGGGGTGATCGTGGCGGCAGTGGTCGTCGTCGAGCTCCTGCGGCGTCGCCGCAAGCGTCGTCGCACAATCGCCGGCGACCCGGCGACCGCGACGCTCAACCGGTCACCGGATGGGTCGGGGTGGTGCCGTTGGCCAGCAGGAGGTCGAACCCGTCGGGGATAGAGACCAACCCCGGGGCGGTGCCGGCCACGTCGGTGAGCCCGTACTGCCACACGATGGCGTCGTGCGTCGGATCGATGACGACCACCCGGTTGCGGTAGTCGTCGTTGACCATGACCAGCCCGTTGGGGAGGTGCTCGGCCAGCGAGGGCTTCTTCAGCATCGCCGTCGCCGGAGCGGACGTCGTAGACCCAGGGCGTCTGGCCGCTGCGGGTGAACTCGAGGACCTTGCCCTCGGCGGGCGGGTCGTAGTCGGTCATGAGGAAGAGATCCGGTCCGAGCTGCTGGGGGTCGGAGGGGTAGACGACGCTCGGGATGTGGACCGTCCACACCAGCTGGCCCGACTGGGTGTACTCGTCGACCCACGAGCCGTTGATCTCGGACACCAGGACGTCTCCGTCGGCGAGCGGCGTGTCACCGTTGGGATAGGCGATCGAGGCGGGCGGGTCGTGGAGGTCGGTGCCGTTGCCGATCTGGCCGACAACCTGGCCGCTGGGTGAGAGGAAGAGGATGCGGTTGTTCGAGGCATCGGCCACGGTGACGATCCCTGACTTGAGCAGGTAGGCGTCATCGGGCTGGTCGAGATACCCGGGGGCGGCGCCCGGCTGCATCGGGTGTCCGTACTGCCAGAGGGTCTTCCCCGAGGGATAGCCGATCTCGACGATGGTGTGGTTGTCCTCCTGGTTGGAGATGATCCCGCTTCCCCGGCGGATGAAGAAGGCGTCATCGGGGAAGTAGAACCCCCCCGGTGGCGGTGGCATGGTGGTCGACGGGTACTGCCAGGTCACGGTTCGGCTGGTGTCGAGGGCGAGCAGCCGGTCGTTGCCCCGGTCGGCGATGAGGAGGGTCCCCGAGTAGGGGGAGCCCGCCCCGGGCGGTCCCGCCGGACCGCCGTAGCGGCTGGGCCGCAGCGAGATGACGCTCGAGAGGGTGCCCGAGGCGACCCCGCCCTGGTCGGGGCCGGACTGCGCGGCCACCTCCCCTCCGACCAGATAGCCGATAGCGCTGCTGCCCGATCCCACCGTGGTGTAGCCGGCGAAGGCATCGGCCTGGGGGAGGAGCCCGGCGTCGAGCACCGCGCCGGTGGCGGGGACGAAGGCCTCGATCTGGGTGAGGGTCGGGCCGCCGGGCGCCTGGCCCCCGGCCACGTAGATCGTCCCGTCGATCACGAAGGCGGCGGCCCCGTAGAGCGGCTGGGGGAGGTGCCCGACCACTCGGGTCCGGTGGGTGACCGGGTCGATCGCCTGGATGTCGTCGGTCGCGGCGACTGTCGTCCCTGCGGATTCGGTCTGCCCGCCGAACGCGTAGAGCATCCCGCCGTCCGCTGCCAAAGCGGGGTAGCGGACCGGGGTCGTGAGGTTCGCCACGGTAGAGAACCGGACACCGTCGGTCGTGGCGAGGACTCCCGGAAGGTAGTTGGTCCCGTCGTAGCCGCCGACGACGTAGGCCACGGTTCCCCTGCCGTCGTGCATGGTGGCGATCGCCAGGTCCGACCGCGGGCGCGGGAGCTGCCCGCTCACCGAGCCGGCCCCCGATCCGGTTGCTGTCGCTGCCGACGGTAGGGCGGTGGGAAGGGACTGGATCGTTGCAACCGTGTTGGGCGAGCCGCCGCCGAGCACGAAGGTCGAACTCCCGAGCGCGACCGCTCCGGCGTCGTGAACGGGATCGGGAAGGGTGCCGCCGGGCGCGACCGATCCGGTGATCGGGTCGACGGTGTAGACCGTCGCCAGCGAGGCCGACGACGGGGTGAGCCCGCCGAGCACGCTGAAGCCGCCGCCGGCGGCGACGACCGACTCACGCGAGAGCGCCACCGGCAGTTGCCAGGCAGCCACGCCGGCTTCGATCGACGGGGGTCCGCTGCGGGAAGTGACTGTCGGGTGCGTGTGCGCCGGGTGAGTGCCGGACGTGGTCGCGGCCTTCCCCCCCGGACAGGAGGCGAAAGCGATCGCGATGATCACGAGGAGGAGCAGCGCGAGGACGGCAGCCCGACGGCGCCGCACGCGGGGTGCGGGTCGTCTCCGATGTCGCGCCGGGCGTCCGTTTCCGGTGTGCTCGGCCACTGGGTGCACGGTACACGCCGCCGTGCGACCGGACGGGTACCGGGCACCGCGCCGCCGCAAATCCTTGAAGTGGGGGGCAGTGGTGCCTACCATGACCCGCAACCGCACGGCTCCTTCGAGGGACGTGCAACGGATGGCGGGTGGGACGAACATGCATGGTCGATGACCACGGGCGGCTGCAGCGGGCGGTGGTCGACGGGTGACCGCCCTCCCAGCAGCCGACACTCCGGCCGCACCGCGACGGGCCGGGACCCGGGACCACCGCCGGGCCGGGTGGCTCATCGCCAATTGTCCGGACGCCTACCTGGAAATCGACCGGTGGGGGACCGTGGTCGAGTGGAACACGAGCGCCGAATCCCTGTTCGGATGGGCGCGCGACGAGGTGGTCGGGCGCTTCGCAGCCGACACGGTGCTGCCCGGCGGCTTCGCCCGCTCGGCCTTCGGCGTGCTCCTGGCCGGCGACGACTGCACGGGATCGGGAGCGTCCGCCAGCCCGGAAGGCCCCTCGGGAGGACTTTCGCTGGTGCTCCGCCACCGCGCCGGCCACCGGCTCCGGACCGCCGGGCACCTCTTCGCCTCCGGGGAGGGGCTCGACCGCACCGTGGCGGCATTCCTGCGGGACATGGCCGGCCGGCCTCGCGCCGGCAACGGGTCCGATCCCGGTCACGATGCGATGACCGGTCTGTCCGACCGCTCCGGGTTCGGGTCTCGCCTGGCCGAAGCGGCGACTGCGGGAACCGGCCTCCCCGGCAGTGTGGCCGTTGTCCTGCTCGACCTCGACCGGTTCAGGTCCGTCAACAACAGCCTCGGCCACGCCGTGGGCGACGCTGTCCTGAGCGCGGTGGCGCGCCGGCTCGAAGCGGCGGGCGCACAGGTCGACTGCCTCGCCCGGTCCGGCGGTGACGAGTTCCTCGCCCTGGTCCACGATGCCGCCGGGCGGGCAGAGCTGAAAGCCGCCGCGTTCGTCGAGCGGATCCGTCTTGCACTGTCGAGGCCGTTCGCGCTCGAGGGGAGTGAAGTCTTCCTCGCCGGCTCGGTTGGCATCGCGCTCAACACCTTCGGTGTGGACGAGCCCGAGGACCTCCTCGCCCATGCCGAGGCTGCGATGTACCGGGCCAAGCGACGCGCCGGTTTCGCGGTCGAGACGTTCGAGGAGTCGTTGCGCATCGAGGTGCTCGACCGGGTGAGCACCGAACGGTCGCTCCACCGGGCCCTCGAGCGCAGCGAGTTGCTGCTCCACTACCAACCGGTGGTCGAGCTCGAAGGTGCCACGACCGTCGGCTTCGAGGCCCTCGTGCGCTGGCAGCATCCGGATCGGGGATTGATCCCCCGCATCGGTTCATACCCGTCGCCGAGGAGTGCGGGCTGATCATCCCGATCGGGGCGTGGGTCCTCGAGCAGGCGTGCCTCCAGTTGCAGCAGTGGCACCAGCTCGGGCCCTGCCGGGCAGGGCGGGTCGGTCGAGGTCAACCTGTCGGCCCGCCAGATCGACGACCCCGAGATCGTCCGCACGGTGGAGCAGGTGCTGACCAGGACCGGTGTGTCCCCCGAGCACCTCACGCTCGAGATCACCGAGAGCGCCCTGATGAAGGACGCGTCCGCAGCGCTCATCGTGCTCCGCGCTCTCAAGGACATCGGGGTGCTCCTCGCCATCGACGACTTCGGGACCGGCTACTCGTCGCTGAGCTATCTCCAGCGCTTCCCCCTGGACATCGTCAAAGTCGACCGGACCTTCGTCGAGGTCCTCGGCGGCGGACACGAGGGAGAGGAGATCGTCTCCGCGGTCATCTCCCTCGCCCACGCCCTGGGCCTCAACGTCGTGGCGGAGGGAGTCGAAACGGTAGAGCAGCTCATCGTCCTGCGTGCCCTTCATTGCGATCTCGCCCAGGGGTTCCTGTTCTCGCACCCGCTGGCCGGAGACGAGCTCGGGGACGGATTCGCTCTGCGGCGGAGCGCCTGAGACCCCACCCGCGTATGGCAGCATGGGTGGCCGCGATCCATGCGGACGACGGAGCGACCCGGGGGGCGAGAGTCGATGCACAAGAGGAGGCCTTCGAGCGGAGACGTCGGGCGTCCCCACAAGGGACTGGTGGTCCTCCTGGTCGCCGCCGGGACTGCGACAGCGGTCTGGATGGCGGTGGAGAAGGTTTTCGTCGATCGATGGGAGCGTGAGGAACGGGCCAACCTTGCCGCCCGGGAGGCGCAAGGCGCGTCCCACCGCTCAGGGCGCCCAGAGCGGGTCGGCCCGACCGGCCGGCGGACGTCGGAACGGGACCGGCGGAGCCTAGAGTCGCGCGGCAGTGGAATTCCTCGACCGTACCTACGGGCGTCTGACCGGATACGACGATCTCTACTTCGAGATGCTCGACCGGGTGCACCAGCATCTGCTGCCGCGGACGTACTTGGAGATAGGGGTCAACAACGGCCGTTCACTCACGCTCGCTCTGCCCGGGACGGCCTGTGTCGGGATCGATCCCGAGCCCGACCTCCGCTACCCGGCCCCTTCGGGCAGCCGGATCTTCGCCGAGACCAGCGACGAGTTCTTTGCCGCGGCACGACCTGTCCACCCTCTTCGGGGGAACACCGCTCGACCTCGCGTTCATCGACGGTATGCATCTGTTCGAGTATGCGTTGCGGGACTTCATGAACCTCGAGCAGAGCGCACATCCCGACGCCACAATCCTCATCCACGACTGTCTCCCGGTCGACGCCCTCTCCGCCGGCCGGGAACGCTCGCCGTATCCGTGGAGCGGGGACGTGTGGCGACTGATCCTCCTGCTCCGTGAGCAGCGGCCCGACCTCGAGGTGTCGGTCGTGGACTGGCCACCCACAGGGGTCGGCGTGGTCCGTGGCCTCGACCCGCATTCGACGCTGCTCGCCGACCGCTACGACGAGCTGATCGAGCACTACCTAGCGGTGCCCTACGAGCACCTCGACGATGGGACGATGCACGAGCAGCTGCATACGGTGCACGGGGACTGGCCGTCGGTCGCCGCACTCCTGCCTGACCGGTCGTACCGCTCGGGCAACGTCGAGCTCCTGAAGGTCCATCGCACGGCGTCCGCCCTCGTGCCGGCCTTCCGGCGGGCCTACGAGGCGCCCGAGCGGGTCCGACTGCGGCGCCTCCGGTACTTCGAGCGACGCGAACGGTCCATCCGGAGGCGCCAACGGGCCATTCAACGGGCCCGTCTCCGCAAGCGGTTCCGCAGGAGGGCGCGCAGACGGGTCACCCGGTACGTGAACGGCCTGCTGTCCCGCGCCCGCGCCGCCGCAGGCGCCTGAGCCGGAGGCGGACTCGAACGACTCGGTCATCACCTTGCCGGGATGGTTGTCCGGGATGCGGGACGGCGGTGGTCGGGACGGCGGGATTTGAACCCGCGACCTCCTGCTCCCAAAGCAGGCGCGCTGCCAAGCTGCGCTACGTCCCGTGACGGTGACCGCTATGCTGCACCCGCCAGCGTAGGTCACTGCGGGTGGCCGTCCCCGACTCGGGCCCGGGATAGCGTCACGGCGATGCCCACCGTGCGTGTAGCCGTCTTCGACCTGGGCAGCAGCTCCTTCCACCTCATGGTGGTCGACGCCTCCCGCGACGGGAGTTTGACGCCGGTGCTCCGCCGGAGGTCCTTCCTGCATCTCGGCACCGAGGTGGCCCGCACCGGCGCGGTGCCCGCCGACCGCGCCGCGCTCGGCCGTGCGCACCGTGCGTCGCTTGCACGCGGCAGCGGAGGGGGCCGGGGCCGACGTGGTGGTCGCACTGGCCACCGCCGCCCTGCGGGAGGCTGCCAACGGCACACGACTGCTTGCCCGGATGGAACGGATACTCGGAAGCTCGATCACCCTGCTGGCCGGCGAGGAGGAGGCGCGGTTGTGCTTCCTCGGCCAGCGGGCCGGCGTCTGGGTAGGCCACGAACGCGTGCTGGGACTGGATCTCGGAGGCGGCAGCCTCGAGGCCGGTGTCGGCACGATCCGCCGGGTGGAGGCGGTGGCCAGCGTCCCGCTCGGGACGGCGCGGATCCGCGGGGAGCTCGGTACCGGCGACCTGCTGAGGGAAGAGGACCGCCGGGCGATCCGCGAAATGGTGACGTCGCGGTCCGGGTCGGTCCGCACGATGCTCGCCGATCGGCCAGGGGCCAGGAACCGGGTCATCGCGAGCGGGGGGACGGTCAGGGCCCTCGCCCGGCTCGCCATGTGCCTCCATCGCCCGGCAACCCCGAACGGATCCTCGGTGACGTCCGAGCGTCAATCAGGTCGAACTGCCGGCCGGCCAGCTCCACGAGCTGGCCGATCGACTGGCCACCTTGGACCTCGATGCCCGGATGGCCCTCCCCGGCATTCAGGCACGGCGAGCCCCGCTGCTCCCGATCGGTGCCGAGGTCCTCTCGGCCCTGGTTCGGCAGCTCGACCTCCGTGGGCTGGTGGTCAGCGAGTGGGGACTACGTGAAGGTGCGGTGATCGACAGTCTCTCGCTCCCGGCCGACCCCGAGCTAGGGTGCCCCGTCTCCCCGGGGCGCGAACTGCCGCCTGCACGCGACCGTTCGGCCAGGTCAGGCCTTCTTGCCGAGGATCCTGTTCATCCCGGTGCCGCACACCGGGCACTTCCCCTTTGCCGAGCGGCGGCCGTTGGCCATCTCGACCTCTTCGCCGTCGAACTCTCGTTTCTCCCGACACTTCACGCAGTAGCCCTCGTACGACGCCATGGCTCCTCCTCATGCTCCCGGTGACGCTCATCCGAGCGCCGACGCACCGAACGTATCGGGGCGATTCTGGCAAGAGGGGGATAGGAGGCCGCAGTGCTAACTCCAGCAACTCGGAGTGCTAACTCCAGCTAGCAGCCGGCCCGAACGGCGGCACTCGGCCACGGGTCTCCGCTGACGCTGTGTCAGGTTCCCGAAACGGGCAGGACGGCGGGCGACAGCCGGTCAGCCCGCCGGATCCCCGAAGGAGTCGGGCAACTCGGCCGGGTGGATTTCATTCGAGCATCGCGCTCGATGTCGTCGGGCGGCAGGGGCGGGCTGAAGTAGTAGCCCTGAGCGGTGTTGCAGCCCCGCTGAAGCAGGACCCGGCTCTGGAGCGAGGTCTCCACTCCTTCGGCGACGATGGCGAGACCCAGCCGGTCGGCCATGGCGATGATGGCCGACACCAGGCTGTTGTCGTCGTCGTCCGGTCCGAGCACCTGGACGAAGGACTGGTCGATCTTGAGGGTGCTCACCGGGAAGGAGCCGATCCGGTCGAGCGACGAGTTCCCTGATCCGAAGTCGTCGATGGTGAAGCGCACGCCGAGGCGACGCAGCCGGTCGATGTTGTCGCGTGCCGGCCCGGTCGTGTCGAGCACAACCCGCTGGGTGATCTCGAGCTCGAGCAGGGTCGGGTCGATGCGGGTCTCCTCGCAGCGTGCGGTGGACGCTGTGGTAGAGGTCGGGGTTGGCCAGGTCGCGGGACGCGAGGTTGACCGACAGGCGAAGCGGCTCGAGTCCGTGGTCCTGCCAGGACCGAAGCTGGCGGCAGGCCTGCCACAGGACCCAGCTGTCGATGGCGACGATCAGGTCGCTCTTCTCGGCCATGCGGGATGAAGTGCGGGGGGCTCGAGGATGCCGAGGGTCGGATGGTCCCAGCGGACGAGGGCCTCCACGCCCACGATCTGGGCCGTCCGCAGGTCGATGTAGGGCTGGTAGACGAGGAAGAACTCGTTGCCGTCGAGGGCCGTTGATCAGGTCGCCGTAGAGCTGGCGGTCGTCGACGGCACGCCGGCCGGGATTGGCCGGGTCCGGCGAGTAGTGGAACATCTCGAAGGCGTTGCGGCCGTGGTCCTTGGCCCGGTACATGGCCTCGTCGGCCCGGTTGAGGAGGTCGTCGTAGCTGTCGCCGTGCTCGGGGGCGATGGCGATCCCGATCGAGGCCGACGTCGAGACCTCCTCGCCGAAGATGTCGAACGGGGTGTGCATGGCCTCGAGCGTTCGCTCGGCCAGCTGGTTGATCGAGAGCTGGTCGGCCAGTCCGGGAAGCAGGATGGCGAACTCGTCGCCACCCACCCGGGCGACGGTGTCCTGGCTGCGGACGGTCTCGACGAGGCGCTCGGCCGACCTGCTGGATGAGGTCGTCGCCGGTGGCATGCCCGAAGGTGTCGTTGACCGTCTTGAAATTGTCGAGGTCGACGAAGAACATGCAGACCGGCTCACCCACCCGGCGGGAGCGGACCAGCTCCTGCTCGACCCGGTCCTCGAACAGCCGCCGGTTGGGGAGGCCGGTGAGCGCGTCGTGCCAGGCCATGTGGGAGACCTTCTCCAGCAGCTCCAGGTTCTGGATGGCGGTGGCCGCCTGGTCGGCGAGTCCGCACGAGCCGCTCGTGCAGGTCTGGGTCGTGGATGGTCGGCGTCGAGGTCTGGAGCGAAGTTGGCGGCGATCACGCCGAGGAACTCGCCGGCCGCGAACAGCGGTGCCACCACCGACGCCGGGGATGCCCGACCCTCCATGAGGGCCCGCAGCTGCGGGTCCTCGACGGTCGAGGCGTCGAGGACCATCACCTCGTGGCCGCTGCATCATCCGGGCGATCAGCGGGTGTGTCGACTTCGACGGACCAGACCCTCCGCCTCGGCCTCGTCCGGGACCGAGCGCGTTCCGGTCTGCGGTGGTCGAGGCCTGTCGGGCACTGGGGGGCGATAGGGCCGAGGTCGGCGTCGGTCGGACGTCATGACCGTCGGTGCAGGCCCCGGGCACCAGGCGGGACCGGTCGCGGTCCCACAGGTAGACGGTGGACTGGTCGCAGCCGGTCAGCGCCGGGACGGCGTCGGCCAGGCTCTGCAGCGCCTGGGCCAGGTTGGTCAGCCCGGAGAGCTGCTCGCAGAAGGACAGAAGGGTCCGGGCGGTCGCGTCGCTGCGCCGGGCGTCGCTCAGGACGATCAACACGTCGAGGAAGTTGGCGGCCTGACGGGCGAAAAGGCGGAGGACCCGCAGGTCGTCCGCGGTGGAGGGCGGCGTCCGGGGACGCGAACACGGCCAGCCGGCCGTAGCGGCGCCGGGCGAGGCGATGTCGACGACCACCTGTGATCCACTCGGCGTCCTCGGGGTGCTCACTCCACAGCTCGGCGGCGAGGCTGCCGGGCCTCGTCGGCGTCGAGCCCCCGGTGGTGGAGCTCGAGGGGTAGCCGGGTGCCGACCCGTAGCATGAGCAGGTACCGGTCTGCGGTGATCACCTGCTCGGCCCACCGGGCGAGCGACCGCCGCCGGCGAGCCGGCGTCGTCGTCGAAGAGGTCGAGCGTCCGACCGAAGCCCCGCCGAGCAGACCTTCGAGCCGTCCGGCGAGGTCGGTCTGCTCGCTGAGCCGGTCCGCAGCCTCCTGCGCGCGGGCCCGGAGGGCGGCCACCTCGGCCTCGGCCTCCGTCGCCGGATCCGGGCCTCCGCCTCCTCCGCCTCCCGACGGTCTCGTCGGCCGTGCCTCCCAGTGGGCGGCCGCCGCTTCGGCCTCGGCGAGGGCGGCCAGCGTCGTCTGGAGCCGGTCGGCGGGTACGACCGGGCCATCCCCGCCCGGCCGTGCTCCCGTTGGCCGAGCCGGACGGTGCCGCCGTGTCCCGACGGCCTGCGCGGTCGGCGGCTTCGGTGGCCGGCTCGACGGCGTCCGTCTCCGGACGAACCCGGTCACAGCCGTCCCTGGTCGATCCCTCGGCGCCCGGCGCGCCCGTCGGCTCCCAGGTCAGCGCGTAGCGGCAGAATCGACCGCCCCGTGCGCTGCACTCGCGTTCGCTGATCAGTGCCGGGGCCCGCCCGAAGAGGGTCGGCAACTCGGTGAGGAGCCCTCGGGTCATCTCGCAGAGGTGGGCGTGCCGGTTCGCGGCGCCGGCGGGCGAGACCTGGACCAGGGCGTGATCGTCACCCACCTCGAGGGCCACCGCCTCGGGGTGGTGTCGAACTGCCCGATCAACGTCGCCACCTGGCGGAGCACCGCCGGTGGAGAGCCGAGGGACCGGACGGTGTCGGCGAAGCCGGCGGCGTCCCTGGTCCAGAGGAGTTCCTCTCCGACGTGCAGGGCGAGGGCGCCGTCCCCGGTTGACCAGGGCGCCGGCGTTGAAGAGGGCGATCGCAGTCAGGCAGCGGGGGTCCAGGCGGTCGGATCGCCGAGGACGGGGAAGGAGCGCTCTTCGCCGGCCAGGGCGAGGGCCTGCGCCACAGCCGCCTCGCCGGCCTCGGAACGGACGAGGGAGACCAGCGCGTGGATGACCGCACCCGAGACGCCACGATGGGCGGCCCCGGCTTGCTCCGCATGCCCGACCTCAACCGTCATTATCCGTCATCCGACCTCTCGACGGACCACGCCTGCGGTCCGCGCCGTGTCCCACCCTTGCCTTGCCACTCCCATCGACCCGCACGGCGGGGTTTCTTTACTCATGCCACCACTCCGGCCTACGGCCACCACGCCGGTCCACCGTCTCTCGAGCCGGCTCGGAGGCCCGGCGCACGACAGCGGCCGGCGGGTGCTCCCTCTACACTGCCCCCATGAGCATCTACGACACCGTCCCTACATTCGCTCCACGGGGAAACCGCTTCCGTGGGCGACTACCGGGGCAAGGCGCTGCTGCTGGTCAACGTCGCCTCGAAGTGCGGCCTCACCCCGCAGTACGAGGGCCTCGAGCACCTCCAGGAGACCTACGGCGAGCGGGGGTTCACCGTCCTCGGCTTCCCCTGCAATCAGTTCGGTGCCCAGGAGCCCGGGACCCCTGACGAGATCGCCACGTTCTGCTCGACCACCTACGGGGTGACCTTCCCTCTGTTCGAGAAGATCGAAGTCAACGGGGACGGACGCCACCCGCTCTACGAGCAGCTGACCGCGGTCGCCGATGCCGACGGCGAGGCCGGCGACATCCAGTGGAACTTCGAGAAGTTCCTCGTCACTCCCACCGGCGAGATCGTCCGCCGGTTCCGCCCGATGGTGGACCCGGAGGCGCCCGAGGTGGTCGACGCCATCGAGGCCGTGCTGCCGAACTGAGCCGCCGGGCCTGCCCTCGGACCGGGTTCCCGTGGACGCCGACGCCGCCAACCGCGAACCGGTCGTCGACCATCTCGCCGAGGTCTGGTCGTCACTGATCGGCGCCTGCGATCGGGTCGGCGCGGACCAGTGGGAGCTCCCCACCGACTGCCCCGGGTGGACGGTCAAGGACCAGCTCTCCCACATCATCGGAATCGAGCGCATGGTGAGGGGCGAGCCCTCGCCCCCGCCACCGGGTGCAACCCCTTCCCACGTCCGCAATCCGTTCGGGGAGATCAACGAAACCTGGATCGACAGCAGGCGGGGGACCTCCGGCCCCGAGGTGCTCGACGAGCTGGTCGAAGTCGTCACCGAGCGGGTCGCCGAGCTCCGGGCACTCGAGCCCGAGCGGTTCGACGTGATCGGCTGGAGCCCGATCGGCGATGTGCCCTTCCGTGAGTTCCTGGCCACCAGGGTGTTCGACTGCTGGGCGCACGAGCAGGACGTCCGTCGCGGCGCTCGGGCGACCCGGGGGTCGCAACGGGATGGGGGAGTCGACCGTCCTCGACCGGTGCACCCGGGCCATGCCGTTCGTGGTGGGGAAGCGGGTGGCGCCCCCCGACGGCACCTGCGTGGTCTTCACCGTGACCGGTGTCCTCGGCCGGCAGGTCCCGGTGCTCGTGCAGGACGGCCGGGCCGTCCCGGCCGACATGCCCACGGGCAGCCCTGCGGTCGTCCTGACCATGGACCAGGAGACCTTCTGGCGGCTCGGTCTCGGCCGGGTGCACCCGGCCCGGGCGCTCTCGACCGGCCGGGCGCGGATCGAGGGCGACATCGCGCTCGGGCACCGGGTCATCGAATCGATGCCCTTCACCACCTGAACCGGTCGGCATCTGACCCGGACGGCGCGGTGGACGCCCGAAGACCGGGAGTCGGGCACCCGGGTACCGGTACACTCGGCAGTTCGTATGCGAGCGACAGCTGCGCCCGAGGAGGGCAACAAGGTCCGTCTGTCGGTCGAGATCGACGAGGCGGAGATGGACGAGGCGCTCGCCGACGTACTGAAGCGCCTCAAACGCGAGGTCCGGGTCCCGGGGTTCCGGCCCGGCAAGGTGCCCCGCAAGGTGATCGAGGCGCGGATGGGCGGCGCGGCCGCCCTGCGCAGCGAGGCAATCCGGGAGGCGCTCCCCGACTTCTACGCGCGTGCCGTCTCGGACACCGAGGTCGACCCGATCGATCAGCCCGAGATCGACATCACCTCCGGCGACGAGGAGGGTGCGGTCTCCTTCGATGCCGTGGTGCTGGTCCGTCCGACCGTGACCATCCCCGGCTACGCCGGCCTGGTGGTCACGGTGCCGTCCCTGGAGGTTCCCGACGAGGAGGTCACCGCCCAGATCGATCGCCTCCGGGCCACGTCGGGCGAGCTGGTCGAGGTCTCCCGACCGGTGCAGACGGGGGACCAGGTGACCATCGACATCCACGGGACCCGCTCGGACACCGGCGCCGACGGGAACGACGACGATCTCTCCGCCGAGGACTTCCTCTACGAGGTCGGGACCGGTGGGGTGGTGCCCGAGTTGGACGACCAGCTGCTCGGGGCCAAGGTCGGCGACATCCTCGAATTCGACTCGACGCTCGGGTCAGAGGACCGGAGGGCCTCGTTGCGGCTGCTGGTGAAGGAGGTTCGGGAGACCGTGCTGCCCGAGCTGACCGACGAGTGGGCGGCAGAGGCATCCGAATTCGCCACCGTGGAGGAGCTCACCGCCGATATCGGCGAGCGCCTCCGCCAACGCAGGATCGCCGAGGCGAGGATCGCCATGCAGCGACGTACGGTCGAGGCCCTGGTCGAGCTGGTGACCGAGGAGATCCCCGAGCTGCTGGTGAACGAAGAGCTGCGCGAGCGGATCCACGACCTCAACCACCGGCTCGAAGGACAGGGGATGAGCCTCGCCCAGTTCCTGGAGGTCACCGGACAGGGCGAACGGGAGTTCCTGGACGAGCTCCGGTCGGGCGCGCTCCAGGGGGTGAAGGCCGACCTGGCGCTCCGCGCCCTGGTCGAGGCAGAGGCCATCGAGGTCACCGACGAGGAGCTCGACGAGGAGCTGGCGGCGATGGGGGCCCGTCTCCAGATGGACGTCGACCAGGTGCGGAGGCAGTTGGAACGGGCCGGACGGCTGTCGGCAGTACGCTCGGACCGACGCAAGGCCAAAGCGATGCGATGGCTGATGGATTCGGTCGAATTGGTCGACGAGAACGGGGCGCCCGTGTCGCGGGACGACCTCACGGTGAACCAGGGCGAGGAGGACCCGAAGTGAGATTTACAGACGAGAACGGGTCGAACGGGGCGCAGGCCTACAGCGTGCCGTGGGTCGTCGAGTCCACCAGCCGGGGGGAGCGCAACTACGACCTGTACTCGCGGCTGTTGCGGGAGCGCATCATCTTCCTCGGCACACCGATCAACGACACCGTGGCCAACCTGGTCTGCGCGCAGCTGCTCTTCCTCGAGTCGGAGGAGGCCGACAAGGACATCCACCTCTACATCAACTCGCCGGGCGGGGACATCACTGCGCTGTTCGCCATCTACGACACGATGAAGTACATCAAGCCGGACATGTCGACCTTCTGCTTCGGCCAGGCAGCGTCGGCCGCAGCGGTCCTCCTCGGAGCCGGCACCAAGGGCAAGCGCTTCGCCCTTCCGCACGCGCGGATCCTGCTCCACCAGCCGTTCGGCGGCGTCGAGGGCCAGGCGAGTGACATCGAGCTCCAGGCGCGGGAGATCCTGCGCATGCGCGACCTTCTCAACGGCATGCTGGCCAACGACACCGGGCAGACCGCCGAGCGGGTCTCCAAGGACACCGACCGTGATTTCATCATGACGGCCGACGAGGCCGTGGCGTATGGGCTGGTCGACGAGGTGATCTCGGCACGCGACAGCCAGCCGATCGAGGCGGTCGGCGCCGCGTAGGTGGAGTCGCAAGGACCTCTCGTGTGCGGTCAGCGCGGCTAGGGTTGGGAGCACCGGATCCGGTTCCGTCGGGAGGAGCTCTGCTCCCCGGACCGGCACCGGATGGCACACGAACGGGCGCACCAATGAGCAACACGGACCGCTGACGGAAGGACACGAGGAACCGACGTGGCGAAATTCGGAGACGGTGGCGACCTGGTGAAGTGCAGCTTCTGCGGCAAGTCGCAGAAGCAGGTCAAGAAGCTGATCGCCGGTCCGGGCGTGTACATCTGCGACGAGTGCATCGAGCTCTGCAACGACATCATCGCCGAGGAGCTGGCCGACACCACCGAGCTGAGCTTCGAGGAGCTGCCGAAGCCCAAGGAGATCTACGAGTTCCTGAACGACTATGTGATCGGGCAGGAGTACGCCAAGAAGATCCTGTCGGTCGCCGTGTACAACCATTACAAACGGGTACAGGCGGGCAATAGCGGGCCTCACGACAACGAGGTCGAGCTGGCCAAGTCGAACATCCTCCTCCTCGGCCCGACCGGGTGCGGCAAGACGCTCCTGGCCCAGACGCTCGCCCGCATGCTCAACGTCCCCTTCGCCATCGCGGACGCCACCGCGCTGACCGAGGCCGGCTACGTCGGGCGAGGACGTGGAGAACATCCTCCTCAAGCTCATCCAGGCCGCCGACTACGACGTCAAGCGGGCCGAGACGGGCATCATCTACATCGACGAGATCGACAAGATCGCCCGCAAGTCGGAAAACCCGTCGATCACCCGGGACGTCTCCGGCGAAGGGGTCCAGCAGGCCCTGTTGAAGATCCTCGAGGGCACCACCGCGTCGGTCCCGCCCCAGGGCGGCCGCAAGCACCCGCACCAGGAATTCATCCAGATCGACACCACCGACATCCTGTTCATCTGCGGCGGCGCGTTCGCCGGCATCGACACCATCATCGAGAACCGTATCGGGCGGAAGGGCATGGGCTTCCGGGCCGAGGTGCGCAAAGCCTCCGAGCGGGACGACTCCGAGCTGCTGCGCCACGTACTCCCCGAGGACCTGATGAAGTTCGGTTTGATCCCCGAGTTCATCGGTCGACTCCCCGTGGTGAGCGCGGTGTCCCATCTCTACAAGGAGGCGCTCATCCGCATCCTCGTCGAACCCAAGAACGCCCTCACCCGCCAGTACCAGCGGACGTTCGAGCTCGATCACGTGGAGCTCGAGTTCACCGACGACGCACTCGAGGCCGTGGCCGAGCAGGCCCTGCTCCGCGGCACCGGGGCCCGCGGCCTGCGAGCGATCCTCGAGGAGGTGCTCCTCGAGGTGATGTACGACCTGCCGAGCCGCACCGACATCTCCAAGTGCGTCGTGGACCGGGCCGTCGTGCTCGACAAGGTCCACCCGAGCCTGGTTCCCCTCAACAGCCCCCCGGCCAAGTCCCGGAGCCGCCGGGCCGCCTCCTAGCCGCCCGGGCCACCCCCCGTGTCGCCGGACGGCCCCGTCACCGACGCGCCCCGGTCGATCCCTGTCCCGCACGTGACTTTCGCCGACCTGCCCGACGCCCTCGAGTGGCTCGACGGGCACATCGACTTCGAGTCGACCGCGCCGACCCGGCGCACCGCGCCCACCCTGGACCAGATGCGGGCCCTGATCTCCCTCCTCGGCGACCCGCAGGAGGCCTACCCTGCGCTGCACATCACGGGGACCAACGGCAAGGGCTCGACCGCGGCGATGATCACCGCCCTCCTCGACGCCCGGGGGTTGAGCGTCGGCACGTACACGAGCCCCAACCTCGCCCGGGTCAACGAGCGGATCGCCCGCAACGGCGAGCCCATCGACGACGAGTCCCTCACCGAGGTGCTCGACTCGCTGGCTCGCCTTGAGGGGATGCTGGAGGGGACGCCCACCCGGTTCGAGCTGCTGACCGCGGCCGCCCTCACCTGGTTCGCCGACGAGGCGGTGGACGTCGCGGTGGTCGAGGTCGGGCTGGGCGGGACCTGGGACTGCACCAATGTGGTCGACGGCGACGTGGCGGTCATCACCAACATCAGCTATGACCACACCGAGGTCCTCGGTCCCACCCTGGAGGACATCGCCGCAGACAAGGCCGGCATCATCAAGCCCGGAGCGAGAGTCGTGGTCGGTGAGACCGACCCCGGCCTGGTGGGGCTCTTCCGCGCCGCGGCGGCCGAGGCCGGTGCGGAGGAGTGCTGGGTGCGCGGGGCCGACTTCGGGGTGACCGCCAACCGGCCTGCCGTCGGCGGGCGACTGGTCGACGTCCGGACTCCGGGCGCCGCCTACGGCGAGCTGCTGGTCCCGCTCCACGGCAGCCATCAGGGGGAGAACGCGTCCTGCGCGCTCGCCGCGGTCGAGAGCTTCTTCGGTGCCCCGCTCGATGAGCAGCTGGTGGAGGAGGCGTTTGCCGGTGTCCGGGTGCCCGGACGCATGGAGGTGGTGGCGCGCCACCCGTTGGTGCTCGTCGACGGTGCACACAACGTGGCGGGGATGCTTGCCCTCGGCCGGTCGCTGGTCGAGGAGTTCCCCGCGGACGGCGAGACGAGCGCGGTGGTCGGGATGCTCGGAGGGCGCGACCCCGCTGCCATGCTCGGTGCCCTTCGGTCAGCCGGTGTCCGCTCGGTGGTGGCCACTGCGCCACGCTCGAACCGCGCGCTTCCTGCAGAGGTGGTGGCCGAAGCGGCCGCTGCCCTCGGCATGGAGGTGACGGTCGTCGGGACGCCGGTGGACGCGGTGGCCCGAGCGGTCGGACGGGCCGGACCCGACGACCGTGTGGTCGTGTGCGGTTCGCTCTACGTGGTCGCCGACGCCCGGCGCGCCCTGCTGCGCGACGCGGTCTGACCCCGGTCCCCGGTGCACGGTACCGTCGGCTAGCCTGCCTGGCTCGTGGGACGAAGCCTGGTCATCGCCAAGCCCGACGCGGTCGAGCGCGGGTTGTCAGGTGAGATCCTCGCCCGTCTCGAGCGCAAGGGCCTCCGGGTGGTCGCGGCCGATCTCCGGACGATCACCGCAGAAGTCGCGGAGCGGCACTACGCCGAGCACCGCGACAAGCCGTTCTTCGCCGAGCTGGTCGCCTTCATCACCCGCTCTCCCGCGCTGGTGATGGTGGTCGAGGGTCCCGAGGACACCTACAAGGTGGTGCGCAACCTGATGGGCGCCACCGATCCGGTCGATGCCGCACCGGGCACCATCCGCGGCGACCTCGCCCTCGAGATGGGGGAGAATCTCGTCCACGGCTCGGACTCCCCCGATTCGGCCGCCCGGGAGATCGGGCTGTTCTTCCCCGAGGGTTAGCGGAGGGCCTCCACTGCTGGCCGTCGAGGGGTTCCCGGGCCTGTGCTGAGGCCGGCGAGAGGGGGACCTTGTGCCCACCTGCGGATTCCCGTAGCCTGAGGCCCACATGCGGCCTGCCCTCGAGCGCCTGCGAACCGGAAGCGCCGTGTTGTCTCGCGCCGAGGCACGGCTGCGCCCGATCGACGACGGAGGAGTGCATCGCTGATGCGCGACAACGGTTTTTCCCTGCTAGGACGTGACATGGCCGTCGATCTCGGGACCGCCAACACCCTCGTATACGTGCGGGGGCGGGGGATCGTCCTCAACGAGCCCTCCGTGGTGGCGGTCAACGTGAAGGACGGGCGGCCGCTGGCGGTGGGGGCCGAGGCCAAGCGGATGATCGGGCGCACCCCGAGCCACATCCAGGCCATCCGGCCGCTGAAGGACGGGGTCATCGCCGACTTCGAGATCTGCGAGAAGATGCTCCGCTACTTCATCCACCGCGTGCATCAGCGGCGCTTCGCCAAGCCGCGGATGGTCATCTGCGTCCCGTCGGGCATCACCGGCGTCGAGCAGCGGGCGGTCATGGAGGCGGCTGAGTACGCAGGTGCTCGCAAGGCCTACATCATCGAGGAGCCGATGGCCGCGGCGATCGGGGCGGGTCTCCCCGTCCACGAGCCGACCGGCAACATGGTGGTCGACATCGGCGGCGGAACCACCGAGGTGGCGGTCATCTCCCTCGGCGGCATCGTGACGAGCCAGTCGATCCGTATCGGTGGCGACGAGCTCGACGAGGCGATCGTGACCTTCGTCAAGAAGGAGTACAGCCTGGCGCTCGGCGAGCGAACCGCGGAGGAGATCAAGATCGCGCTCGGTTCGGCGTACGAGCTCGAGGAGGAGCTCCACGCCGAGATCACGCGGCCGCGACCTCGTGACAGGGCTGCCCAAGACCGTGGTCATCTCGACCCAGGAGATCCGACAGGCCATCGAAGAGCCCGTCTCTGCCATCGTGGACGCGATCAAGGTCACCCTCGACCGCACGCCTCCGGAGCTCGCGGCCGACATCATGGAGCAGGGCATCGTCCTGACCGGCGGCGGCGCGCTGCTGCACGGGCTCGACAGCCGGCTCACCCAGGAGACCGGAATGCCCATCGTGGTCGCACGTGATCCACTCAACTGCGTGGCCATCGGGAGTGGGCAGTGCCTCGAGGAATTCGAGGCTCTCAAGCAGGTCCTGATCACCTCGTCGACCCGCTGAACCACGGGGCTCCAGCTCTCCTGTGGCGATGCCGCGGCGTTCCCGCCGCCCTCGCACGACGCTGCTCCTGCTGGTCCTGGCCGCCGTGACGATCATCACCCTCGACGCCCGGGGCGGCTTCCACGTGGTCACCTCCGGGCTCCGTTCGGTCGTGGCGGATGCCTTCGCCCCGGTGCGAGCCGGGGTGGACGCGATCGTCGAGCCCATCGGGAGCTTCCTCGCCGGGTCAGTGCACTACGGCGCGGTGCGTGAACAGAACGAGAAGCTCCAACAGGAGCTCGACCAGTTGCGGGCGTCCCGGGCGGGCGACTCCGACGCCCAGCAGGCACTCAAGCAGCTCTCTGCCCTTCTCGCACTTCCCTACCTGGCCAACCTCCAGACGGTGCCGGCCGAGGTCACCGACTACGGGACCAGTGACTTCGCCGCGACGATCGGGATCGGTGTGGGGCGCAGCGACGGGGTCCAGCTGGACATGCCGGTCGTCGGTGCGGGTGGATTGGTCGGCCAGGTGGTAGCGACCAGCCATCACACCGCCACGGTACGGCTGATCACCGATGGCCAATCGGCGGTGGGTGTGCGCTACGGGCCGGCCCCCGGATCCCTCGCCGTACTCACCGGACAGGGACCGGGCAAGCCGCTCGAAGCCTCCCTCATCCCCTCGAACACATCACTCACCGACGGCGAGGTGTTCACCACGAGCGGGCTGCAGGGGGCCGCCTACCCCTTCGGGATCCCGGTGGCCCGGGTGGTCTCTTCGAGCACGGGGGGCGCCGCGTCCGAGGAATCCGTGACCCTCGAGCCGGAGGCCGATCTCGCCCATCTCCGCTATGTGTCGGTCGTGCTCTGGGGCCCGCCTTCGTGACCGCCCGGGACCTCGGACGGGTCACCCTGGTCGTGCTCGCCTTCGTGCTCGTGCAGCAGACCCTCATGGTCGACCTCAGGGTCGGGATGGTGCATCCGGACGTGATGGTCCTCCTCCCGATCGCGGCCGGCATCGTCGGCGGCCCGTCCCGCGGCGCGACGATGGGGTTCGGCGCCGGCCTGGTCGCCGACCTGTTCCTGCCAACCCCGTTCGGGCTCTCCGCTCTGGTGGGGTGCCTGCTCGGTTTCGGGGTCGGGGTGGCCACCCTCGCCCTCGACCGGAGCGCCCGGTGGCTGGCCCCGACGGTCGCGCTCGGCGGGAGCGCGCGTCTACGAGGTGGTCTACGCATCGCTCGGTGCGGTGCTCGGCCAGCCCCAGATGCTCCACGTCGATCTCCTCCGGGTCGTGCTGGTCGTCTCGGTGACCAACGCGGTCCTGGTCCTTCCCGCGCTGCGCATGGTCTCCTGGTCCATGCCCACCGCATCCACCGAGGGCATGCCGACCTCGACGGTGGCCAGCGGCGGTCTCCGTTGAGCGGGCGGCCGGAGCGAACCGGTGCCGGCCCCCGGGTACGGGCACGCCGCGTACCGTCGAGGCCCGGGGCTTGGGATAGTGGGGTGCCGTGAGCCGCTCCCTTCGACACCCCTTCGGACGCAAGCGCGTCTTCGCGACCGCCGGAGGCGCTTCCAAGGCGACCCGCAAGAAGCCTCGGCAGCCCCGGATACGCCCGAGCCGGCGGATCTCCGTCGGGTCCATCCTCGAAGCCCCCGACACCACCGACGCGCGCCCCGGCTTGCGGCTGCGGATCACCGGCATCGTGGTGGTCGCCCTGTTCGCCCTTCTCGGGCTGCGCCTCTGGGCCCTCCAGGTGCTCCAGGCCCCGGCCGCCGCCCAGGCGGTGACGGCCAACCAGATCCGGGTGGTGCCGCTCGAGCCGACCCGGGGCCTGATCCTCGACCGTTCGGGCAATCCGCTGGTCAACAACGTGGTCACCGAGCAGATCACCCTGTCCAGAGTGTCCGCCGAGCAGCACCCCGCCGTGGTGGGCCGCCTGGCCGCCCTGATCGGTCAGACGACCGCGCGGATCGACGCGTCGATCGCCGACCCCCGCTACAGCCTCTACAAGCCGGTCCCCGTCCTCTCCGACGCGCCGCTCTCGGACATCCTCTACATCCGCGAGCACCAGGACGAGTTCCCGGGGGTCTCGTCGGTCCAGACCTCCCAGCGCAACTATCCCCAGCAGGAGGAGCCCGGTCCCGCCCAGCCGGGCTACCCGGCCTCCCAGGTGCTCGGCTACGTGGGCACCATCAACACCGCCGAACTGGCTGCACGGTCCTCGCAGGGCTACCAGGAGGGTGATCCCTTCGGCCAGTCCGGCCTCGAGTTCCAGTACGAGTCCGAGCTCCGCGGCGTCCCCGGGCAGCAGCAGCTCGAGGTCGATTCCCAGGGCCAGGTGGCCGGCGCACTGAAGACGACGCCCTCGACGTCCGGGGACGACATCGTGACCAACCTCGACACCAACCTCCAGCAGGTGGCCGACAACGCGCTCGCCGCCCAGGTGGTCGCCCTGCGCAGGACCTACGACCCCCAATGCAACAACAGAAGCGGGTGCTATCCGGCCGCCACCGGCGGCGCCGTCGTCGTGATGAACCCGCAGACCGGCGCCGTCTACGCGATGTCGTCCTATCCGAGCTACAACCCGTCGGTCTGGGTGGGGGGGATCACCACCGCCCAGTACGCCGCGCTCTCCGACCCCGCCAACAACGAGCCGCTCATCAACCGGGCAATCGACGGGCTCTACACCCCGGGATCCACCTTCAAGCTCAACACGGCCACCGCCGCCCTCGACTCCGGGCTGTGGTCGCCGGGCACCTACTACGACGACGCGGGGACCTTCACCGTTCCCGGGTGCCAGTACAACAGCCCGACCTGCAAACTGCACAACAGCGAGGGGGAGGGTGGCTTCGGAGACATCAACATCTCGACCGCCCTGACCGTCTCGAGTGACGACTTCTTCTACAACCTCGGCGCCCTCTTCTACGACCAGCGGGGCACCTACGGCCAGACCCCGATCCAGGACCAGGCCGCCCAGTACAGCCTCGGCGAGCTCACCGGGATCGACCTGCCAGGCGAGGCGCAGGGGAGGGTGGACAGCCAGCCGGAGCGGGTCAAGCTGCACGCCATGAACCCGACCGCGTTCCCCAACACCACCTGGTACACCGGGGACAACGTGCAGATGGCGTTCGGCCAGGGCGGCACCTACATCACCCCCATCGAGCAGGCCGTGGCCTACTCGACGTTCGCCAACGGGGGCACCCGCTACGCGCCCCAGGTCGCCGCCGCCGTGGTCACCCCGGACGGACGGGTGGTCAAGCGCTTCGCCCCCCAGGTGACCGGGCACGTGAACCTGCCCCCTTCGACCTACCAGGCCCTGCTCACCGGATTCACCGGTGCCGTCCAGGGTGCCTCGGGCACGGCCTACGGCACGTTCCGGGGGCTCAACTTCCCGGGAGGGCTGGCGGGCAAGACCGGCACGGCGGACACGGTGGCCGGCAAGGAGCCAACCGGCTGGTTCGTCGGGTTCGGGCCGGTCGCCAACCCGCAGTACGTCGTCGTCTGCGTCATCGACCAGGCCGGTTACGGCGCGACCGCAGCCGCGCCGGTGGTGCGTGACATCTTCGGCTACCTGGCCGCCCACCCTCTCGCGCCGGTGACCCTTCCCCCTGCTCAGCAGCAGGTACGGGCGACCCAGCCGGTCCAGCTCCCGTCGACCGCCCCAGCAGGTCCCACCACCACCGCTCCCGGCGGCTGAGCTCCCCGGCTCGGGCCCGCCGCGGGGCGGACCGGATCGCCCCTCCCCGGGGCGTAGCATGAGCAGGGAGATGGAGTCCCTCTGGCCACAGGTCGAGCCGCTGTTGGCCCAGGTCACCAGGCCGGCCCGCTACATCGGGGGCGAGCTGGGTGCGCTCGTCCCCCGGCACGGTCCCGACGTCGTGTCCTGGCTGCTCGTCTACCCCGACACCTACGAGATCGGCCTGCCGAACCAAGGCCTCCAGATCCTGTACGAGATCCTCAACGAGCGCCCCGACGCGTCGGCCGAGCGCTCGTACGCGCCGTGGGTGGACATGGAGGCGTCCATGCGGGCGGCCGGGGTGCCCCTCTTCTCGTTGGAGAACCACCTCGCCGCGGGTGACTTCGACGTCCTCGCGTTCAACCTCTCGGCCGAGCTCGTCTACACCAACGTGCTCAACCTGATCGATCTGGCCGGCGTGCCGGTACGGGCAGCCGATCGCTCGGGCGGGCACCCGATCGTGGTGGCCGGCGGCCACTGCACCTTCAACCCCGAACCCCTGGCCGATTTCGTCGACGCCTTCGTGATCGGTGACGGGGAGGAGGTGGTGGGAGAGGTCAACGAGGTCCTGGCCGCGTTCCTGGTTCCGACCGACTCCGGGCACCCGTCCGGTCCCGGTCCGGACCGGGTGGCGCTGCTCCGGGCCCTCTCGAGGGTGCCCGGGGTCTACGTCCCGTACTGCTACGACGTCGGCTACGACCCGCGCACCGGGAGCCTGACCGGGATCACTCCCCGATACCCCGACACGCCGACACGGGTCGAGAAGCGGACCATCGCCGACCTCGGCTCGTCGCCGTACCCGAGCAGGCAGCTGGTCCCCCTCACCGAGGTGGTCCACGACCGCCTCAATGTCGAGCTCTTCCGCGGGTGCACCCGCGGGTGCCGGTTCTGCCAGGCCGGCATGATCACCCGTCCGGTGCGCGAGCGTCCGGCAGAGCAGGTCCGGACCATGGTCGCCGCCGGGCTGGCCCGCACCGGGTACGACGAGGTCGCGCTCACCTCTCTGTCCAGCGCCGACTATTCGGGCATCGAGGACACGGTTGCGGCCGTCATCGACGACCCCGCCTGCTCCGGGCAGGTCTCGGTGAGCCTGCCCAGCCTCCGGGTGGATGCCTTCACCGTGGGCACCGCCGCCCAGATCCAGCGGGTCCGGCGCACCGGCCTCACGTTCGCCCCCGAGGGAGGGACCTGGCGGATGCGTCAGGTCATCAACAAGCTGATCCGCGAAGAGGACCTCTACGCGGCCGTCGACGCCGCCTTCAGCCAGGGCTGGAGGCGGGTCAAGCTCTACTTCCTCATCGGTCTGCCCACCGAGACCGACGAGGACACCCTCGGGATCGTGGCACTCGCCGCCCGGTGCGTCGAGATCGGGCGGCGGTACCACAAGGGGGTCACGGTGACCGCCTCGGTCGGCGGGTTCGTGCCCAAGGTCCAGACCCCGTTCCAGTGGTTCGGGCAGAACACCGTCGAGGAGCTCACCCGCAAGGTGCGCCTCCTCCGGGACGCGGCGCGGCCGGTGCGGGGCCTCACCGTGCGATGGCACGATCCGAGGGCTACCGCCGCCGAAGGGATCCTGAGCAGGGGGGACCGCCGGATCGGAGCGGTGATCGAGCAGGTCTGGCGCCGGGGCGGCACCTTCCAGGAGTGGTCGGAGCGGTTCGACCTCGACCTCTGGACCGAGGGGCTCGCCGGGGCAGGCCTCAGCCTCGAGGACACCGTCTACCGCCACCGCTCCGAGGACGAGGTGTTCCCCTGGGACCATGTCTCGGCCGGGCTGCACCGCGACTTCCTCTGGCAGGACTGGAGGGACGCCCTGGCCGAGCACGGCCTCCCTGATTGCAGGTGGACCCCCTGCTACGACTGCGGGGCCTGCACCGGGTTCGGGGTCGAGCACGTGGTGGCCTCCGCGGTCCCGCCGGCCGGCGGGAGCCAGGGGACCGGCCAGGATCTCTCGACCGGCGGCCAGGTGCCGGTACGATTCCTGTCCACGGCGCCGACCGGCGCCGTCCCGGCCATCCGGTCGGGAGAGGACGCCGCGCTGGTCGGGGAAGGGAGAGGTTGACGTGCTCATCCGCTTCCGCTTCGCCAAGCTCGGCAAGATCCGGTTCACCAGCCAGCGGGATGTCGCCCGCATGTGGGAGCGTGCGCTCCGCCGCGCCGGCCTCCCTCTTGCCTACACCGAGGGATTCTCCCCGCGGCCCCAGCTCAGCTTCGGCCTCGCCCTCCCCACCGGGTGCGAGTCGCTGGCCGAGTACGTGGACGTGGCGTTCGACGGGTCGCACCCCGCGGCCGGTGCGGTCGAACCCGCCAGCCTCCCCGGGGTGCTCTCCGACCTGCTGCCGGCGGGGATCGAGGTGGAGGAGGCCGAGCTCGTCGTCCGCGGTGGCGAGTCGTTGCAGCAGGCAGTCACGTTCTGCTCGTGGACCATGCGGCTCGCCGGGATCCCCCGGGGCGAGCTCGAGGACCGGGTCGCGGTGCTCCTCGCCGCCCCCGAGGTCCCCATCGTGCGTGAGCGCAAGGGTCGGGAGGTGCACGACGACCTCCGGCCCGCGGTGCGGGCCCTGGCCGTGGCCGGTGCAGACGACGACCGGGTCGAGGACCCCTCCGGACGCACCGTCGGGCTGCGGTCCGAGCTGGCCACCCAACCCCGCGGGGTGCGCCCGGTGGAACTGGTGCGGGGATTGATCGCGGTGGTCGAGGCGTCGCCCGACCGGTTGCCGCACGCGCCGGGTGCGCGTCCAGCACCCGTCAGCATCCCGGTCCTCGACCGGGCCTGCAGAACACACCAATGGATCGAGCGCGAGGGACGCCGTGCAGAGCCGCTCCGGCCAAGGGCCGTCCCGGCCGCCGGCGCGCCACGCGCCACGCACGCCTTCGAGCGTGCGTCATGAGCAGTTTGAGAAGGGATTTCGATGTCAGATGCGACCACCGGGCGACCGGTCGAGGCTCCGACGGACGTAGCGCCGGTGGCCCCGGCCGTGCCCGAGAGCCTCTCGGAGCAGGCGATCAGCACGGCGGGCGCCGCCGCTCCTAGCACCACCATCTCCGGCGGCGCCCCAGGCCAGGCAGGCGCGCCACGCGCCGCGGGAGAGGGCACCGGCGCTCGCCGCCGGCGCGGCTCGAGAGGACGACGGGGCCGTGGCCGGAGCGGTGCTGCGGAAGCGGCGCCGAACGGTGGGGGTCGGGCCGCCCCGGTTCCCGATGGGACCTCTCCGGAGGCGCCGCTCCCCGCACCTGGCGTGGGCACGCCGATCCCGATCCCGGTCCCGGGTGCCGCCCCCGGCCAGCGCCCGAAGATCGGGGACACCCGTCCGGCCCGCGCGCCGGTCGGCGCGCCCGCCCGCCCCACGACGACCACCACCACGACGACCACCACGAGGACGGCCTCGCCGGGCCCGGGGCAGGTGCCCGGCGGGCCAGCCAGGGGCGAGGCGCCCCGCGGTGGACGGACGCCGCGGCGGGCGCGAGCGCCGCGGCAAAGCCGTCGGCCGCTACATGATCTGCGTCCACGTGCGACCCGAGATGACCCAGATCGCCCTGCTCGAGGGTCGCACCCTGGTGGAGCACTACATCTCACGGGCCGCGGACGACGCCACCCAGATCGACGGGAACATCTACCGGGGTCGGGTCCAGAACGTCCTGCCCGGCATGGAGGCCGCCTTCATCGATATCGGCACGCCGAAGAACGCCGTCCTCTACCACGGGGACGTCCGGTTCGACGCGGACGACGTCGAGACGCCCAAGGGGTCCGGGCAACCGCGGATCGAACAGCTGCTCAAGCCGGGCCAGACCATTCTGTGCCAGGTCACCAAGAACCCGATCGGGGCCAAGGGCGCCCGCCTGACCCAGGAGGTCTCCCTCCCGGGCCGGTTCGTCGTCCTGGTGCCCAATTCGACTGCCTACGGCATCTCCAAGCGCCTCGACGACGCCGAGCGCAAGCGGTTGCGCCGGATCGTCGACGCGGTGCGGCCCGACGGCCACGGGCTCATCGTGCGGACGGCCGCGGCCGGGGCCAGCGCCGAGGAGCTCGAAGTCGACATCGCCCGGTTGGTCGGACAGTGGGACACCATCGCCGCGGCGTCGCTCAAGGGACAGGGGCCCGCCCTTCTCTACCGTGAACCGGCCATCGCGGTGCGGGTGATCCGGGAGGAGCTCAACCGCGAGTACCGGGCGGTGGTCATCGACGACAGCGCGCTCTACGAGCAGGTCCGCGATTACGTCGGGGCGGTCAACCCCGAGCTCGCCGACAGGGTGGAATTCTTCGACCCCGAGGTTGAGTCCTTGCCGGTCTTCGAGCGGTACCACGTCCACGAACAGCTGCACAAGGCGCTCGACCCCAAGGTCTTTCTCCCTTCGGGCGGCTCGTTGGTCATCGACCGCACCGAGGCCCTCACGGTGATCGACGTCAACACCGGCAAGAACGTGGGCACGACCAATCTCGAGGAGACGGTCTACCGGAACAACCTCGAAGCGGCCGAGGAGGTGGCCCGCCAGCTGCGGCTGCGGGACATCGGCGGCATCATCGTGATCGACTTCATCGACATGGAGATCCGGGAGAACCGGGACAAGGTCGGCAGCGCCCTTCGCTCGGCCCTGGCCAGGGACAAGACCCGCACCCAGGTCTTCGACATCTCCGAGCTGGGCCTGGTGGAGATGACCCGCAAGCGGGTCTCCGAGGGTCTCATCGAGTCGATGTCGACCACCTGCGAGATCTGCGGCGGCCGCGGCATCGTGCTCGACGATCCGGAGCTGTAGACTGCCGCTTCTATGTACGCCGTGATCGACACCGGAGGCAAGCAGGAACGGGTGGCCGAGGGCCAGGAGCTGCGCGTCGAGCTGCTCGGTCAGGCCCCGGGAACCGAGGTCACCTTCTCCCCGGTGCTGGTGGTGGACGGCCAGACCGTCCTGGCCACCCCGGCCCAGCTGGCCGGCAGCACGGTGACCGCGACGGTGGTCGGTGAGGAGCTCGGCCCGAAGATCCGCGGCTACAAGTACAAGAGCAAGTCCAACCAGTCCACCCGATGGGGTCACCGCCAGCGGTACTCGACCATCGAGATCACTGCCATCCAGGCGAGCTGAGGAGCACTCGACGATGTCCAAGACCAAAGGCGGCGGATCGACCCGCAACGGTCGTGATTCAAACGCCCAACGTCTCGGGGTGAAGGCCTCGGGCGGCAGCGCGGTGCGGGCCGGGGCCATCCTGGTGCGGCAGCGGGGCACCCGCTTCCATCCGGGCGACAACGTGGGCCTGGGCGGCGACGACACCCTGTTCGCGCTCGCCGACGGCACCGTGCGGTTCGCGAGCCGCAAGGGTCGCAAGCTGGTCGACGTCATTCCCGGCACCTGAGCCTCCACCCTCCCCGCCCGTGCCTTCCCGGACCCTCGAGTTCGAGGGCTGTGTCAACTTCCGCGATCTCGGCGGCTACCGGACGGCCGACGGCCGGATGGTCGCCTGGCGCCGGCTGTTCCGTGCCGACGGCCTCAACAAGCTGACCGCAGCGGACCGCGCCCAGCTGGTGGAGCTGGGCCTGACCACGGTGATCGACCTGCGCACCGTGGACGAGGCGGAGCAACGGGGCCGCTTCCCGGTCGACCAGGTGCCGGTTCGCTACGTGGACCTCCCCCTCACTGACGTGCTCCCGGCCACCGCGGAGCTGCCCGAGTGGAGAGAGACCAGCTACGTGGCATCCCGCTACGCGGCCATGGTCGCCGAGGGCGGTCGGGCTCTCGCCTCGGCCATCGACGTGCTGGCCTCGACCGGCTCGCTGCCGGCGGTCGTGCACTGCAGCGCGGGCAAGGACCGCACCGGGGTCGTGTCTGCTCTGGTGCTCGCCTTCCTCGGGGTGCCCGACGAGACCATCGTCGACGATTACGCCCTCTCGGCGGCAGCCATGGATCGCCTGCTCGAGCGGCTCATGGCCGAGTATCCCGACTCGGTGGAAGAGGTGGTGCGGTTCGCTCCGGCCATCCTCCACGTGGCGCCCGAGACCATGGAGGAGTTCCTCACGTCTATGCGGTCCGAGTACGGCTCCTACGACGAGCTGGCCACCTCCCTCGGGGTCACCGGGGCGATGGACCGCCTTCGCGGCACCCTCCTCGTCGACGGTTGATCCCCTGTCGCCCGCAAGCGGACGGCGACCCGTTCCGGGGCGCGAACCCCGATCGGTAGGATCGTCGTCCATGTCCGGCTTCGTCGACGAGGCACAGCTCCACGTGAAGGCCGGTGACGGCGGGGCGGGCGCGGTCGCCATGCGACGCGAGGCCCACGTGTCCCGGGGCGGCCCGGACGGCGGCGACGGCGGGAGGGGCGGCGACGTGTGGCTGGTGGCAACCACCAATCAGTCCTCCCTGCTCGCATTCCGGGACCACCCGCACCGCCGGGCCGGGGACGGCGGGCACGGAGGGGGAAAGAGGAAGCACGGGGCACGGGGATCGGATCTCGAAGTCGCGGTGCCGGTCGGCACCCGGGTCCACCGCGCCGACGGCTCCCCCCTCGCCGACCTGGTCCGTCCCGGCGACCGGTGCCTTGCCGGCCAGGGCGGCCGCGGCGGCCGCGGCAACGCGAGCTTCCTCTCCAACAGGCGGCGGGCGCCGACCTTCGCCGAGCAGGGCGAGAAGGGCCACGAGGAGTGGTACGACCTCGAGCTCGCCCTGGTGGCCGATGTCGCTCTGGTGGGCTGTCCCAACGTGGGCAAGTCCACCCTGATCGCACGCGTCTCGGCAGCCAAGCCCAAGATCGCCGACTACCCCTTCACCACCCTCGAGCCCCACCTGGGCGTGGTCCGTGCAGGGGATGCCACTGACTTCACCGTGGCTGACATCCCCGGACTGGTCGAGGGGGCGGCCGAGGGGAAGGGGCTCGGGCACCGCTTCCTCCGGCACATCACCCGGGCCCGGGTCCTGGTGCTCCTCGTGGAGCTCGAGCCGGTGGGCGGGACCACCCCGGAGGAGCAGCTGCGGGTGCTGATCGACGAGCTCGGTCGCTACCGGCCGGAGCTCCTCGACCGCCCCCGCCTGGTGGTCGGGTCCAAGGCCGACCTGGTCCCCGCAGCGGAGGCGACGGTCCCACCCGGTGCCGGGAGCGGGCAGGCATCCTCGGGGGCCGAGGGCCGGTTCGTTCCCGATCTGGTGGTCTCGGCGGCCACCGGCCAGGGCATCCCTGCGCTCGTCGGGAGGCTGTCGGTGCTCGTGGAGGAGGCCCGGGCGGTGGAACCGGAGCCGGACCGGGCCATCGTCGTCCACCGACCGCTTCCCGAGGGGTTCGTGGTCGAGCCGGTCGGTGCGGGCGAGTTCAGGGTGACCGGCAAGGCTGCCGAACGGGCGGTCGCCCTCGACGACCTGACAACCGACGAGGCGGCGGACTACGTCCAGAGCCGCCTGCACCGCCTCGGTGTCGACCGCGCCCTGGCCCGTGCCGGAGCGCGCGACGGGGACACCGTGCACATCGGCGGACACTCGTTCACCTGGTACGAGGATCAGCCCGAATTCACCGGCCGGCCGGCCGGCCGGCGCCCGCGCCGCTGATGCCCGCGCCCCCGGCGGGCGTGCCCACCGTCGTCGTCAAGATCGGCTCGTCGTCGGTGACCACGGAGGACGGGCGGGTGGACACCGCGGCGATCGAGAAGCTGGCCGCGGACGTGGCCGAGTCCCGCGCCGGCGGCCACCGGGTGGTGGTGGTCACCTCGGGGGCGATCGCCGCCGGGTGGACCAGCCTCTCGGACGCCCGGCCCCGCCCGTCGGACCTGGCAACCCTCCAGGCGGTCGCCGCGGTCGGCCAGCATCTGCTCATGCGGGTGTGGAGCGACGCCCTCGGGCGCCACGGGCTTACCACGGGACAGGTGCTGCTCGCCCCGCTCGACTTCGTCCACCGCAGCCAGTACCTCCTCGCGCGCCAGACCCTCACCCGGCTGCTCGAGCTCGGGGTGGTGCCGGTGGTCAACGAGAACGACGCGGTCGCCGACGAGGAGATCCGGTTCGGTGACAACGACCGGCTTGCCGCCCTGGTGGCCCATCTGGTGAGCGCCGGCCTGCTGGTCCTGCTCACCGACACCGCCGGCCTGCTCACCGCTGACCCGCGCCGCACGGCCGAGGCCTCACTCATCGAGGAGGTGGTCGAGATAGACCACGAGCTCGAGCGGATCGCGGGGGGGCCGGGCACCGCGGTCGGCAGCGGGGGGATGGCATCGAAGCTGGCCGCGGCCAAGATCGCCACCTGGTCGGGGGTCGAGGCGGTCATCGCCGACGCGTCCCGGCCCGGGGTGCTTGCCGCGGTGACCTCGATGGCGCCCGGGGTCGGGACCCGGTTCCGTCCGCGGGGCGTGGTGCTCCCGGCGCGCAAGCTGTGGATCGCCTTCGCCATCGGGTCGTCGGGCACCATCGTGGTCGACGAAGGGGCCCGACGGGCGCTGGTCGAGCGGGGCCGCTCGCTGCTGGCGGCCGGGATGGTGTCGGTCCGCGGGGAATTCGGCGCGGACGACGCCGTCGAGATCGCCGGTCCGGACGGGGTGGTCTTCGCCAAGGGCCTGGTCCGCCATCCGGCGGCTGCGCTGTCGGGATGGGTGGGGCGCCGCTCGGCGGAATTGCCCGAAGATGTGCCGCCCGAGGTCGTCCACCGGGACGACCTGGTCATCCTCGTCTGATCCGCCGCCCGGGAACCGTCGGCGCGCGGTGGTGCCGCTACGCTGAAACGGTGCCGTCCAGCACCCTCACCGATCTCGCGGACCTCGGTCTGCGGGCCAAGTCCGCCGCCCGGCGGCTGGTCGCGGCCCCCTCGGGGGCCCGCGACGAGGCCCTGCTGCGCTCCGCCGACCTCCTCGAGGAGCGGGGCGGGGACATCCTCCGGGCGAACGCCGAGGATCTCGCCCGGGCCGAGCAGTCCGGCGCGGACGCGACCTCCCTCGACCGCCTGCGGCTCGATTCCGGCCGGCTGTCGGGCATGGCGGGCGGCCTCCGCAACGTGGCCGCGCTGCCCGACCCGGTGGGCGAGGTGGTCGGTGGGTGGGTGCGGCCCAACGGGTTGCGGGTCGAGCAGGTCCGGGTGCCCCTGGGGGTGGTCGGGATCATCTACGAGAACCGCCCGAACGTGACCAGCGATGCCGCCGGGCTCTGCTTGAAGTCAGGGAACGCGGTCCTGCTGCGCGGCTCGTCGACGGCCCTCGCGTCCAACACCGTGGTGGCCCGGCTGGTGCGTGAGGGGCTGGCAAAGGCCGGGCTACCGGCGGACGCGGTGGTCCTGGTCGAGGACACCAGCCGGGACTCGGCCGTCCGCTTCATGCAGCTGGACGGGATCATCGATTGCCTCATCCCGCGAGGCGGACCCTCGCTCGTGGCGTCGGTCCGTGCACACGCCACCGTCCCCTACGTCCTCGACGGAGCCGGCAACTGCCACGTCTACGTCGACGCGGCGGCCGACCTCTCGATGGCGGAGGCGATCGTGGTCAACGCCAAGACCCAGCGCCCCGGAGTCTGCAATGCGGCGGAGACCCTCCTCGTCCACCGTTCGGTGGCGGGCGAGTTCCTCCCGCGGGTTGCCCGGGCCCTGGAGGGGGTCACCCTGCTCGGCGACGACGGCACCCGCGCGGTGCTGCCCGATGCGGGGGTGGCCACCGAGGTGGACTTCGGCACCGAGTTCCTCGGGCTGACCCTGACCGTGGCCGTGGTCGACGATCTCGGGGGTGCCATCGACCACATCGCACGGTTCGGCTCGGGCCACTCCGAGGCGATCGTGACCGGCGACCTCGCTGCCGCCACCCGGTTCACCACCGAGGTCGATGCCGCGGCGGTGCTGGTCAACACCTCGACCCGCTTCGTCGACGGCGAGGAGCTGGGCCTCGGAGCCGAGATCGGCATCTCCACCCAGAAGCTGCACGCGCGTGGTCCGATGGGTCTGCGCGAGCTCACCTCGGTCAAGTACGTCGTCTCGGGGAACGGGCAGGTGCGCACATGAGGAAGGAACGGACCACCGGCGGGCTGCAGCCGACCGAGGAGATCAGTTCGGGCTTCCCCCAGCCCGCCGCACCGCGTTTCGACAGCATCCACTCGGTCCGCGAAGGGCTGGCCGGCGTGGGCTACCTGGCCGACGACGGGATCGCCGGCGTGGTCTACCTGGCCGACCGGCTCGCCAAGCCGGTCCTCGTCGAGGGCCCTGCGGGTACCGGCAAGACCGAGCTCGCCAAGTCGGTGGCCCTCCACACCGGGAGCCGCCTCATCCGCCTCCAGTGCTACGAGGGCCTCGACGAGTCGAAGGCGCTCTACGAGTGGAACTACAAGAAGCAGCTCCTCCGCATCCAGGCCGACTCGGGGGTCCCCTGGCAGCAGCTCGAGGAGGACATCTTCTCCGAGGAGTTCCTGCTCACCCGACCGCTCCTCGAGGCCATCAAGTCGACCGAGCCGGTGGTCCTGCTCATCGACGAGGTGGACCGGGTGGAGCTCGAGACCGAGGCGCTGCTGCTCGAGATCCTCTCCGAGTACCAGGTGTCCATCCCCGAGCTCGGAACGGTCCGGGCAAGCCAGATCCCCCTCGTCTTCCTCACCTCCAACAACACCCGGGAGCTCTCGGAGGCGCTCAAGCGCCGCTGCCTCTACCTCCACATCGACTACCCGCAGCTCGAGCGCGAGCGGGCCATCATCGAGACCCGTGTGCCCGGCATCGGGGGGGCACTCGCCGACCAGGTGGCCCGCATCGTCCGCTCCATCCGGACCCTCGACCTCAAGAAGGCGCCTTCGGTGTCGGAGACCCTGGACTGGGCCCGAACCCTGGTCGTGCTCGGGATCGAGTCGATCGATGCCGAGCAGGCCCGGGACACGTTGCACATCCTTCTCAAGTACCGCTCCGACATCGATCGGGCGGCCAAGGAGCTGGCCTCGGTCGACACCGTCGGCTGACTCCGGGCTCTGCGACCGTGCTGGACCTCCTCACCGGCTTCGTCGCCGAGCTGCGCGCCGCCGGTATCCCGGTGTCGCTCACCGAACACCTCGACGCAGCCGAGGCCCTCCGGCACATCCCTCTCGAGGACCGGGAGGCCATCAAGTACACCCTCGGGGCCAGCCTGGTGAAGTCCTCGACCCACTGGCCGGCCTACGAGACGGCCTTCGAGATCTACTTCTCCCTCCGCGGTCCCGACCACACCATCGACACCGACGAGGGCAGCGGAACGGGCGAGCAGGGGGGGGACCGGGACGAGGCCGGCCTGTCCGGAGAGGGCAACCGGGCGGGGCAGGGCCGCGGCGGGGGCGGCGGTGAGGGGATGACTCCCGGCGAGCTGGCCGAGCTCCTCTACCGGGCCCTGCTCAGCGCCAACAGCTCGATGGTCGCGGCCGTCGCCCGCCAGGCGGTGTCCCGCTACGCCGGTATGGAGGCCGGGCGGCCGGTCGGTGGGACCTACTACCTCTACCGGACGCTGCGGAACCTGGACCTCGACCAGGTGCTCGAGCGGCTGCTCGAGCAGGCCCGGGAGAGCACCGCCGCGCTCAACCGTGCCGGTGCGGGAGGACACGCCCGGGCCCGAGGTGACCCTCACCCCGCTCGAGGAGCGGCTGCTGCGCGACGAGTACCAGGCCCGCATCGACCAGCTCCGCAAGGAGATCGAGAACGAGATCCGGCGGCGGCTGGTGGCCGACCGGGGCAGTGCGGTCCTGGCCAAGTCGATCCGAAAGCCCCTCCCCGAGGACATCGACGTGATGCATGCCACCCGCGACGAGCTGGTGGCACTGCGCAAGTCCCTCCAGCCCCTCTCGCGCAAGCTGGCCGTGCGTCTCGCCCGGAAGCGGCGGCACGGGCGCAAGGGCCCTCTCGATTTCCGCTCGACGGTGCGGCACTCGCTCTCGACCGGGGGGGTGCCGGTCGACCCCCGGTTCCGCTACCCGCGCCCCTCCAAGCCCGAGATCGTGGTCGTCGCCGACATCTCGGGGTCGGTGGCCTCCTTCGCCCGGTTCACCCTGCACCTGGTGCACGCCATCAGCTCGCAGTTCTCCAAGGTGCGCAGCTTCGTGTTCATCGACGGCATCGACGAGGTCACCGGCTTCTTCGACGGGGTCGACGACCCGTCGGAGGCGGTCCACCGCATCAACACCGAGGCAGACGTGGTGTGGGTGGACGGGCACTCCGACTACGGCCACGCCCTGACCGTCTTCTGGGAGCGGTGGGGTGAGGAGATCACCCCGCGCACCAGCGTCCTGTTGCTCGGGGATGCCCGCAACAACTATCACGCCTCGGGATCGTGGGTCCTCAAGGAGCTGCGCGCCCGGGCCCGCCACGTCTACTGGCTCAACCCCGAGCCCGCGGGCCTACTGGAACTCGGGCGATTCCATCGTGGGCGAGTACGCAACCCATTGCGACGAGGTGGTCGAGTGCCGGACGCTGCGCCAGCTCGAGCGGTTCGTGGGGGAGCTCGCATGAAGGACGGCGGGTTCGACGCTCTCGCCGGTGCAGGGACCGGCGCGCCCGAGGGTCCGTCGCCCGAACCGCCGCCGGGGATCCGGACGATCGCCCCGGGGGTCGACCCGGTGACCCGGATCGTCCTCGTCCGCCACGGCGAGGCCGTCTGCAACGTGTCGGGAGTCTGCGGCGGGCCGATCGGGTGCGGCGGCCTGACCCCTCTCGGCCGCGCCCAGGTGGCCGTCCTGCGGGACCGCCTGGTGGCGACCCGGGAGCTGGCCGGGGCCGACGTCCTCTACTCGAGCGTCCTTCCGCGGGCGGTCGAGACGGCCGTGCTGCTTGCGCCGGCGCTGGTCGCGGATCTCGGCGACGGCGCGGCTCCGGCGGCACCACTGCTTCCGATCCAGGAGTGCGCCCTCTGCGAGCTGCACCCGGGGGAGGCCGACGGGCTCGGCTGGTCGGACTACACCGCCCGGTTCGGGGTTCCCGACTGGGACAGCGATCCGGGGCGTCCCATCGCCCCGGGAGGCGAGAGCTGGACCGGGTTCGTGAACCGGGTGTCCGGTGCCCTCGACGCTCTTGTGGCCCGCCACCCCGGAAGCCTGGTCGTGGTTGCCTGCCACGCGGGCGTGATCGAGTCGTCACTCCTCGCCAAGCTGCCGGTCGTCGGCGGACTCGAGGGCGCTCGGATGCAGTTGCGCACCCTGCACGCCTCGCTCACCACCTGGGAGGTCGACCCGGGCGGCTGGCGGCTGCTCGGGTACAACGACGGCGCGCACCACCTGGCGTCCCGGCGCGGCGGCGACCCCGTTCCGACGACGGGTTCGGGCCGGTCGTGGACGAGCGCCGGGACCCAGCAGGCGTAGTCGTTTCAGCAGGCGTAGTCGTTGTCGAAGAGGGTGTTCATCCCCCCGAGCGGGAAGGCCATGCTCGGCGAGCTGTACTGCACGATCTGCAGCGGCCCCGTGGGAACTCCCGGGAATCGGGAGGTACAGGTTGTTGTCGGGTCGCCGTTCCAGTCGGCCGCCCAGTAGGGGACCTTCGGCTGGTACCCGCCCACGATGATCGGCCAGACGTCCGGGCTCGCGTAGACGCCGACGCTGTTGAGGCCTTCTGACTGGAGGCCCTGGATCGCCCCCTGGATGAGCGATGCGTTGGACACCGTGCTCTGGGACCACCCCGGGCTGGTGTTGGTCTCCACGTCCAGCCACCACGCCACCGAGGTGTTGACCCCGGCAGCCTGTGCGTCGGTGAACGCCTTCTGGGCGGCGGTGAAGCCGTAGTTGCAGGCGCTCGGATCGTTGGCGGTCATGCATGCCGGATCGCCGCTCGAACCGGCATTGCCGTAGTTGAGGTAGATGTAGAGGTTGAGTCCGGCGCCCGCCCAGTTCGCCTGCTGGGGGAGGCAGGGGTTGGGGTACCCCGGCTCCTCGACCTGGACGATCCCGATGGTGTGGGGGGCGGGTGGCAGCGTGCCGCCCAGGGACGGGCACTGCCACTTTGAGATGTCGTAGCCGAAGCTGCCCGACCGGTAGGAGGAGCCGGTGAAGCTGCCGCTGCCGGTGGCCTCGGCCATGCCGACCACCGGCTTGTTGAGCACCTGGGGCGAGGATCCCCAGTAGGTGGCGTCCCCGAAGGCGGAGACGGCCCCGTTGTTGTTGGTGAACCAGTACCCCTGTCCGTCACCGTCAGCGGTGATGGACACGATGGGCCGGGTCTGGGGCACGTTGCCCAGCGACCCGAAGAACGGGGCGCCGTAGGCAAACACGCCGCCGTCGGCTGCGGTGAACCAGTAGCCCTTCCCGTTCGGGTCCGCTGCCATACCGACGATGGGCTGGTTGAGGATGATGTTGCCGGTAGACCCGTGGAACTGTGCGTCGCCGAAGGCGAAGATGCCCCCGTCGGACGCGACCAGCCAGTAGCCCTTGCCGTCGGGGGTGGCGGCCATCCCGACCACCGGCTGGTTGAGCGGGTGGCCGCCCATCGAGCCGTAGAACCCGGCGTCGCCGAAGGCGAAGATGCCCCCGTCGGACGCGACCAACCAGTAGCCCTTACCGTCGGGGGTGGCGGCCATCCCGACCACCGGCTTGTTGAGGTGGGTGGCGCCCATCGAGCCGTGGAACCCGGCGTCGCCGAAGGAGAAGATCCCCCCGTCGGACGCGACCAGCCAGTAGCCGAGGCTGTCTCCCGTCCCGGCCATCCCGACTACCGGTTCGTTGAGGCGCGATGCCCCCGGTCGAGCCGTAGAAGCCGGCGCCGCCGAACGAGAAGATCCCTCCGTCGGAGGCCACCAACCAGTACGCGGACACCGTCGACGTGGTCGCGCGGTGGGGTGGCCGGCCGCCGAGGCGGTGGATCCGGCCATGACCCCAAGGGACCCGAGGAGGCAGAGTCCGGCGATGAGGGCACCGCGGACGGGACGGTGGGTCCGGGTCCGATCCGTGCGACGGGGATGACGGGTGCGCGAACGCAGGAGGGACATGATCGAGGTGTCTCCAAAATGTGAGGGGGCCGGCAGCCGGGGCGTTCCCCCCGCACGAGGTGGCGGGGACGTGACGCCAGCTGACCGGCGGGCGGGCAGGCGGGGCCAGTCTCGCCGGTCGGGACAGGCAGGTCAATGGCCGGGGCGGGGCCGGGTGGTCAGCCGGCGAGCAGCTCGGCGATGCGGAAGGCCAGGTCCAGCGACTGGCGGCCGTTGAGGCGCGGGTCGCAGGTCGTCGTGTAGCGCAGGTGCAGCTGGTCCTCGACGATGTCCTCGACGCCGCCCAGGCACTCGGTCACGTCGTCCCCGGTCAGCTCGACGTGGACCCCACCCGGCCAGGTGCCGACGGCCCGGTGGATGCGGAAGAAGCGCTGCAGCTCACCGATGATGTCGTCGAACCGGCGGGTCTTGCGGCCCCCCTCGGCGGTGAAGGTGTTGCCGTGCATCGGGTCGCACATCCACACCACCGGGAGCCCTTCGGCCTCGACGGCCCGCAGCACCGGGGGCAACCGTTCCTCGATGGCGTCCACCCCGAACCGGGTGATGAGGGTCAGGCGTCCGGGAATCCGCTCGGGGTTGAGCCGCTCGCAGAGGGCCAGCACGTCCTCCGGCGAGGCGTCGGGCCCGAGCTTGGAGCCGACCGGATTGTGGATCCCGGACAGGAACTCGCACGTGGGCGCCGTCGAGCTGGCGGGTGCGCTCGCCGACCCACAGCATGTGGGCCGAGCAGTCGTACCAGTCGCCGGTCAGCGAGTCCCGACGGGTCAGGGCCTCCTCGTAGTCGAGGATGAGCGCCTCGTGGCTGGTCCAGAAGTCGACCTGGTGGAGGGTGTCCTCGTCGGTCAGGTTGATGCCGCAGGCGTCCATGAAGCGCAGGGCGCTGTCGATCCCCTCGGCGATGGACTCGAAGCGGCGCCCCTCGGTCGGAAGTGGCCACGAACTCCTGGTTCCAGGCGTGGATCTGGCTGAGATCGGCGAATCCGCCCTTGGTGAAGGCCCGCAGCAGGTTGAGGGTGGCCACCGACTGCTCGTAGGCGGTGACCAACCGGGTCGGGTCGGGGATGCGGCCGTCGGCTCCGGCAGGTCGTCGTTGACCATGTGTCCCCGGAACGAGTCGATGACCTGGTCGCCGACCTGCTCGGTGGGCGAGCTGCGCGGCTTGGCGAACTGCCCGGCGATCCGGCCGACCTTGACCACCGGGAGCCCGGCGCCGTAGGTCAGGACCACCGCCATCTGGAGGATGACCTTGAGCTTGTCGCGGATCCCGTCGGCCGTGAACTCGGTGAACGACTCGGCGCAGTCGCCGGCCTGGAGCACGAACGCCCGTCCACCGGCGGCCTGGCCCAGCGACGCGGGTCAGGTGGCGGGCCTCACCGGCGAAGACCAGGGGGGGCAGGCCGCTCAACCGCGCATGGACCCGCTTGAGGGCGCCCTCGTCGGGCCAGATCGGCTGCTGGGCGGCCGGCCGGTGACGCCACGAGTCGGGGGCCCAGCCCTCGGCCGGAGGCGTGGTCGGGGTCGAGGAAGTCACCACACCCACAGCGTAAGGCCTCCCGGCCGTGGGACGTGGTCGACCGGTAGGCTCCGACCATGGCACCGTTCCGCTTCGCCGTCCAGCTGTCCAACGCCTCCAGCGGACCCGCGTGGCGAGATCTGGCCCACCGCATCGAGGGCCTCGGCTACTCGACGCTGTTCATCCCCGACCACTTCGAGGACCAGTTCGGGCCCCTGGTCGCCCTGACCGTGGCTGCCGAGGCCACCACCCGGCTGAAGGTCGGGTCGCTCGTCTTCGGCAACGACTACCGGCATCCGATCGTGCTGGCCAAGGAGATCGCCACCCTCGACCTCTTGTCCGAGGGACGGGTCGAGTTCGGCCTCGGGCGCCGGATGGATGACGACCGACTACGAGCAGTCGGGTATCGCCCACGACCCGCCCGGCGTGCGGATCAGCCGCATGGCCGAGAGCCTGGCAGATCATGAAGTCGCTCTGGTCGACCGGCGCGGCCACGTTCGCGGGCGAGCACTACACGATCACCGGGGCGGTCGGCGCCCCGCTGCCCCACAGCCGTCCCTACCCGCAGGTCATCATCGGGGGCGGTGGCGAGCGGGTGCTCGGCATCGCCGCCCGGGAGGCCGACATCGTCGGGGTCAATCCGAGCCTGGCTGCCGGGTACGTGGGCCCCGAGGTGCTCGCGACGACCACCGCCGAGTACTACGACCAGCGGATCGGCTGGATCCGGGAGGCGGCCGGCGACCGCTTCGACCGGCTCGAGCTGCAGGTGCTGACCTTCCTGGTCCAGATCGTGCCCGGACCGCGACGATGCCATCGAGCGTCTGGCCGGCATGATGGGGGTCACCGCCGAGCAGATCGACGGGTCGCCCATCGCGCTCATCGGCACCGATCGAGCAGATCATCGAGCGGCTCCTCGAGCGGCGCGAGCGCTTCGGGTTCTCCTATGTGGTGGTGCACGAGGCCGAGATGGAGGCGTTCGCCCCGGTGGTGGCGGCTCTGGCCGGCACCTGAGGTGGGCAGCGCCAGCACCGCGCATCGGCATCTTCGGCGGGACCTTCGACCCGATCCACCTCGGGCACGTCCAGGTGGCCGAGGAGGTCAGGCGATCGCTGCGGCTCGACCGGCTGCTGGTGGTGGTGGCCAACGAGCCCTGGCAGAAGCAGGACCGGCCGGTCACCCCGGCCGAGGACCGCTTCGCCATGGTCGTCGCGGCGCTGGGCGACCAGCCCGGGCTCGAGGCGTCCCGGGTGGAGCTCGACCGGGGCGGGCCGTCCTACACGGTCGACACCGTGCGCGCAGCTGCTCGCAGAGGAGCCGGGTGCCGAGCTCTTCGTGGTGGTCGGGCGCCGACGTGGTGGCTGGACTCGACACCTGGCACGAGGAACGAGGCACTCCGCGAGCTGGTGACCCTGGCCGTGGTCGACCGGCCCGGCGCCCCCGCAGTGCCCCGCCGTCCGGGTGGCGGGCCGTCCGGGTGCCGGTCGAACCGGTCGACGTGTCGAGCACCGGACTGCGTACGCGCCTCGAGCCGGGCGGATCGGTCGTAGGGGACCGTTCCTGAGACCGTCATCCGTTGCATGACCCGAGCGGGGTCTGTACGCTACAGAGAGATGACTGTGCGGCTGACCCCCACCGAGTCCGGCAGCGCCACCCCCGCACCAGTCCTCCTCCCGACAGAACCATCTGACGAAACGGTGACGGATCCGGCGCGGATCCGTCCGGTGCCGTCCTCGAACCCGGCGACGCCCCCTGTCCCGCCGACCGGTGATCCAGCCGGTCCTGCAACTCGCGAGACCGCTGGCCCATCCTCTGACGGGCGTCGGGCCCTGCGCGAGGCTCGACAGCATCGGCGTCGCACCGCCTGGCTGTGTGCGGTGGTCTCCTGGTGTGCCTGGCCCTTACCCTGCTCATCGTGGGCCTGGCCAGGAACCGGCCGGCTCCGTCCCCGGCTTCCGCTCTCGGAGCGATGGCGACCGTCCCGGTCGCGGCGTCCGCCGACACGATCGTCCCAGTCCCACCCCCGATCCGAACCGATGCCGCCTCGGCGCCAGAAGGAGGCAACCCTTGACCACCGTCGACCCCCGTCCCGACCCGCGCGACCGATTCCCCGGCGGTGTCCGGAGAATGTGTGGTGGCCGCCCGCGCCGCCGACGCGAAGTCGGGGGAGGAGACGGTCATCCTCGCCATGGGTGACCTGCTGGGGGTGACCGACGCGTTCGTCGTCACCAACGGTCGCGAACTCGCGCCAGGTGAAGACGATCGTCGACGAGGTGGAGCGCCAGGTGAAGGTCACCAGCGGCCGTTCGCCGGAGCGGGTGGAGGGTCTGGCCGACGCGTTCTGGGTGCTCATGGACTACGGCGAATTCCTCGTCCACGTGTTCATGGACGAGGCCCGGGCCTTCTACGACCTCGAGCACCTGTGGAGCAGCGCCCCGCGCATCCCCTGGATGGCGCGGGCCACCACCTGAGCGCCGGGTCGGCTCAGGTCAGGGGCGCCTGGGGGGCGTAGTCGGCCCGGCCGACCGGCCGGGACACCTGGGCGCCGGTCGCGGTGGGCACCTCGATGGCCTTCTCCGGCGATGTCGAAACTGACACCGGTGACCCCGGGCTGCTGGGTGACCGTGTAGACGACCTGGGCGATGGCGAGGGTCTGGTCGGGGCCGACCACCTGGATCGGGTCGGTGTGGAAGTCGACGGTGGCCACGCCGCCGACCACGGCGGCGGTGACCCGCTGCTCGTCCCGGAGAGGAACGACTGGAGGCCGGCGGCCGACTCGGTGGCGGTCGGACCGGCGAGCAGGGCTCCGACGATCTGGCTGAGCGAGGCCGGGACCTGGACCTCTCGGGTCGCGGCCACCAGGTGCCCGGTGGGAGCGACGAGGAAGATCGGCTCGGGGACACCGACGGCGGGTGGCGAGCCGGGGCCCGTCGTGGTGGTGGTCGGGGGGTTGAGCAGGTGGTACGGGACGTCGGACCGGGCGATCGCTGTCGGCCCGACGCCTGTCGGGATGCCGCACGCGCTTAGCGCCAGGCCGAGGACGACGAGGGTGGCGAGACGTGCGGCACCGCAGCACGGTGCCGATCACGGGTCACTCCCCGAACCGGCGGGGTCAGCAGAGCCGACGGCACCGGCCGGTCGTAGCGGGAGCTCGACCACGAACCGGGTACCCCGCCCGTGGGCGTCCTCGCTCCAGACCCGGCCCCCGTGGAGCCGGACGTGCTCGGCGACCAGCGAGAGCCCGAGCCCGGTCCCCTGGCCGGAGGCCCGCTGGCCGGCCCGGCCACCCCGGTAGAAGCGCTCGAAGAGGTGGGCCCGCTGGTCCTCCGGCACCCCTGGGCCGTGGTCCTCGACGAGCACCCGGATGGCGGTGGCGGGCAGCTCGGCGCCCCCCGGTCCGTGACGATCCGGACCTGGCTGGCGCTCGACCCCGACCCGGGTGACCCCGCCCGCGTAGAACGAGGCGTTCTCGACCAGGTTGGCCATGACCCGCTCGAATCGGCGCTTGTCCACCTGCAAGCGGAGTCCGTCGAGACCGGGCCCGATCTCGACCGGGAAGGTGGCGGGGTTCGGCCGACCGTCGGGGCCGACCGGGGCATCGCGGCCGCCACCGCCCGGCGGACCAGCTCACCGGGGTCGACCTCGTCGAGGGAGAGCTCGGCGGAACCGGCGTCGAACCGGGAGATCTCGAGCAGGTCGTCGACCATCCGGGTGAACCGCTCGGAGGTCGCCGTCGAGGAGGTCGAGGGCCCGCTGGGCACGCGGGGAGAGCTCGCGTCGGTGGGCCTCGAGCACGGCCACCGTGGCGGTGAGGGTGGTGAGCGGGGAGCGGAGCTCGTGGCTGACGTCGGAGGTGAACCGGGCCTCGCGCTCGATCCGGTCCTGCAGGTTGGCGGTCATCGTGTTGAAGGCGGAGGCCAGCTCCTCGAGGTCGGGGTCGTCGCCGATCTCGACCCGGGTGTCGAGCTGGCCCCCGGCGATCGCCACCGCCGCGTCGGTCACGTCCGCCAGGGGGCGCAGGGCGCGGGAGCTCGCCCACCGCCCCAGAGCGGCCCCGGCGAGGGTGGTGACGAGGGCGGCGGACGCGAGGGCGAAGGCCAACGCGCGCAGGGTGCCGGCCAGCTCGTCGAGCGAAAAGACCTCGAAGTAGGTGGAATGGACGGCGGGCAGGGGGACACCGATCACCTGCTGGGGGGTGCCGGCCAGGGTGAAGAGCTGGGAGGCCGGCGTCCCCGAGAGCACCAGCGACCGCTCCGCGGCCGGGATGGCGCTCTGGCCGACCGAGATCGACGTGGCGTACCACTGGCCGCCGGTGCGCAGCACCGAGCGCGACCCGGGCAGGGTGTCGACCGACTCGATCAGCTGGGTCACCTGGGTGGTCGGGGAGCGCAGCGCGTTCTGGACCAGCGAGGCGTTGGCGAAGGCCTGGCGCTGTTCGGCCGCCTGGCGTTCGCTGAGGAAGGTCTGGCGGGCGGTGAAGTAGGTGATCCCGGCCATCAGGGTGGAGAGGCCGAACGCGCCGATGGCGAAGGAGAGGGTGACCCGGGCCCGCAGGCCGAGGCTGACCGAGCCGCCGGGCCTCACCGGGCGGCGGTGACGGGCCCTCTCCGCCGGCCCCGGTCCGTGCGTCCGGCCGGGCCACCCGTCAGACCGCCAGCTTGTAGCCCATGCCCCGGACGGTGAGGATGAACCGGGGCGAGGCCGGATCCGGTTCGATCTTGGTCCGCAGCCGGCGGACGTGGACGTCGACCAGGCGGCCGTCGCCGAAGTAGTCGTAGCCCCAGACCTGCTCGAGCAGGTGCTCGCGGCTGAGCACCTTGCCCGGGTGGTCGGCCAGCTCGCAGAGGAGGCGGAACTCGGTGCGGGTGCAGTGGATCTCCCGGCCGCCGCGTCGGACCACACCGGCGTCGGGCTCGATCTCGACGTCGCCGAAGCTGAGCACCGCCGATCCTCGTCGTCGGCGCGCGACCTGCCGGAGCAGGGCCCGGATCCGGGCGGCGAGCTCCTTGGCGACGAACGGCTTGGTGACGTAGTCGTCGGCCCCGGCCTCGAGGCCGGCCACCACGTCGTGGGTGTCCGACCGGGCGGTCACCATGATGATCGGGACCGTCGACTGGTGGCGCAGGGTCCGGCAGGCCTCGAAGCCGTCGATGCCCGGCAGCATCAGGTCGATCAGGACCAGCTCGGACGGCTCGGCGGAGAACCGGGTGACCGCCTCCTCGCCGCTGCCGGCGTCCTCGACGGTGTAGCCCTCGTCCTCCAGCGCGAGACGCATCGAGGAGCGGATCCGCTCGTCGTCCTCGACGATCAGGATGCGGCTCATTCGGTCGATCATGGCACGGCCGCCCCGCCCTCAGTGGACGGCCGGCCGGGTCGGGCGCGGAGGCCTCCGGGGTCAGCTCATCCAGATCTGGGTGGGCCAGATCGCCCCGCCGATCAGGCCGAAGGCCTTGCCGCCCGCCGGGGTGGTCGGGTTGTTGAAGTTCTGCACACCGGCTTGGGCGCCGATTGCCCAGACGGTCCGGTCGGCCCAGACGTAGGGGATGTCCTTCCCGAGCAGGCGGTTCACCTGCTGGTAGGCGGCGACCTGCTCGGCCGTGCTCGACGCCTGGCGACCCTGGATCAGCGCCGTCTGCATCGCCGGGTCGGTGTTGCGGGCCATGTTGATCGAGAAGACCGGGGTGTTGGCGTTGGTCGGGCTCCAGAAGATGTAGTTGAGGTCCGGGTTGACCGCGCCGAACTGTCGCCAGACCTGCGCCTCGAAGGAGCCGAGCAGGGCGGCGTTGATGATCGACTCCTGCTGGATCGGGTTGAGGGTGACGGTCATGCCGACCGTCTGGAGCTGCTGCTGGAGGTACTGGGCGATCCGGGTGGTGCTGGCGTCGGGGACGTGGTTGAGGGTGAGCGACACCGGCTGCCCGGTCTCCTGCTGCACCTGCTGGACCAGCTGCTTGGCCTTGGCCAGGTTGTACGCGGGGTAGCCGTTGTCGGCCAGGTAGTAGGGCGAGGTCGTGGTGAACGGTCCGTTCGAGGTGGGATTGACCCCGTGGTCGATGACCGCGACGTACTGGGCCGAGCTGACCGCGTAGGCCATCGCCTGGCGAAGCTTGAGGTTGTTGAACGGGCGGCTTGGACAGGTTGAGGAGGAGGCAGCCCATGTCAGGCTCGCCGGCGACGTTCTTCGAGTCGTCGATGTAGCCGAAGGAGGTGTTGTTCCGCAGGGCGCTGATCTCGATGGCGGTGTCGGTGTGCATGATGTCGACCGAGCCCGATTCGAGGCTGCTCAGGAGCGAGCTCGGGTCGGGGATCGGCTTGTAGGTGATGCTGTCGAGATAGGGGAATCCCGGCCGCCAGTAGTGGGGGTTCTTGGTGGCGGTGAAGTGGTCGTTCGGGACCCAGTCCTGGAAGATGAACGGCCCGGTCCCGATCGGGTTGGTCTGGCTGCCGAGTGGAGCCAGTTGGGCTCGGCCACGAAGGCGAACTGGCTCCCGATCCCACCGGTCAGGTAGAAGTTGAACGGGCACCCAGGGGGACTTCATGGTGATCGTGGTCACGAGCGGGCCGGTGGCGGCCACGGTGCTGATGGTGGTGAGGGCCGGCCCGGTCAGGGCGGAGGCCTTGTGGGCCTCGAAGTTGGCGACAACCGCGGCGGCGTCGCACGGCGCGCCGTTGTGGAACACCAGGTTCGGGCGCAGGGTGATCGTCCAGACCGTGTAGTCGCTGTTGGGGGTGACCGACTGGGCCAGGTACGGCTGGGGTGTCCCGGTCGGCGTCCAGGATCATGAGCGGGTCGAACACCGTGCGGGCGTAGAGGATGCCGACCTCGTCGAAGGTCCCCAGGGTCGGGGAGAAGCCCTTCTCCTCGGTGTCGACCCCGAACACGAGTTGGCCGCCCTGCTTGGGGGTGGCGGTCGAGACACCGTTCGGATGGGTCCCGGTGGACCCGGCCGAGGTGCCGGTGGCCGAGCCCGAGCTGCCGCAGGCGGCGAGGATGCCTCCCGAGGCTCCGATGGCGGCGATGCCCGCGCCGGTGGCGGCTCCCCTCGCGAGGAACGAGCGGCGGTCGATGCGATCTGACATATTCCCCCTTACGACAGTGGCCCTGGGCACTCGCCCACGACCTCTCCGTTGCTGTGCAGCTCCTGTGTCGCCGTGCCACCTGATTGCGGTCGGCGTCCGGCCCCCTCCTTGCTTCAGGGCTGACGATAGCCCTCCGACCAGGTCGACGGGGCTTCGCACTCCGTGGACCACGCGGCGGTCTCCGGGCGCGCCATAGCGGCGCAGTCGCCTCCGGGGATGCCCTTCACCGGTGATCCCTCCGGGTACTGTTCTCCGGGTGGCCTGGGAGATCGACGCCTATCGCCGCTCGGTCTCCGGACTGTCGCCGGCCACCGTGCGCGCCTATTGCTCAGACCTCGAGCGGTTCACCGTATGGGCGGCGCGGGGCGGAGCCCAAGGACCGCCCGACATCGACCGGATCGTGCTCCGGCGCTACCTCGCGTACCTGGCCACCCGGCGGTACGCCAAGGCGACCATCTCGCGCACCGCGGCGTCGCTGCGCTCCTACTTCCAGTGGTGCACCCGGCGCGGCCTGATCGCAGCGGACCCGGCGGTCCGACTCTCGGCACCGGCGCCCGACTCGCGGCTGCCTCGGGTGCTCGGACACGCCGACCTCGACCGCCTGCTCACCCCGGCCGCAGCTGCGGCCGGGGCGCCTGGCGGGGACCCCCGAACGGGCGGCTCGCCGGGCGGGCCTCTCCCTCGGGACCTCCGTGACCAGGCCGTGCTCGAACTGCTCTATGGCAGTGGGATGCGGGTGGCCGAGCTCTGCGGCCTCGACGTGGGCGACCTCGATCTGCCTCGGGGGCTGGTCACGGTGACCGGCAAGGGCGCCAAGCAGCGTCAGGTGCTGGTCCACGAGCGGTGCGCCGCGGCCGTCAGCGCCTGGCTCGGGGGACCCCGTGCGGCGCTGATGACGGCGACCAGCCCGTCCGGGGCGCTGTTCTACAACGGCCGAGGAAACCGCCTCGGGCCCCGGGACGTCCGCCGCATCCTGGACAGGCGGTCGCCGGTGCCCACCCACCCCCACGCCCTCCGGCACACCTTCGCCACCCACCTCCTCGACGGGGGTGCCGACCTGCGGGTGGTGCAGGAATTACTCGGGCATGCCAGTTTGGAGACCACGCAGGTCTACACTCATGTGAGCAAGGAACGCCTGCTTGCGGTCTATTCAGGGACGCATCCACGGGCCTAAGGGGACAATTGGCCACCAAACTCGACACGGTCGGCCACGGGATCGACGCCCTGTGGACCGAATACAAGAAGTCCGGTGCCCGGGCGCTTCGCGACCAGCTGATCCTGCACTACGCGCCGGTCGTCAAGTACGTCGCCGGCCGGGTGTCCGTCGGGCTGCCCCGCCACGTCGACGAGGCCGATCTCGCAAGCTACGGGATCATCGGCCTGATCGACGCCATCGAGCGCTTCGAGCCGGCCCGCAACATCAAGTTCGAGACGTATGCCATCCCCCGGATCAAGGGGGCGATCATCGACGAGCTCCGCTCGATCGACTGGGTGCCCCGTTCGGTGCGGGCGAAGGCGCGGGCGGTCGAGCAGTCCTACTCCAAGCTCGAGGCAGTCCTCCACCGCACCCCGACCGACGCCGAGGTCGCGGCCGACCTGGAGATGACCGACGAGGAATTCCAGACGGCGCTGCGCAAGATCTCGTTCGTCGGGGTGGTCGCGCTCGACGAGGTGTTCCGGGGTGGAGACCGCTCCGACCGGTCGACCCTGGGCGAGACCCTCCCTGACTCCACCGCCGGACCGATGGACAGCCTCGAGGTCAAAGAGACCAAGGAGGCCCTGATCCGGGCGGTCAGCCAGATGGCCGAGCGCGAGAAGACCGTGCTCACCCTCTACTACTACGAAGGTCTGACCCTGGCCGAGATCGGCGACATCCTCGGGGTCACCGAGAGCCGGGTGTGCCAGATCCACACCAAGGCCGTCCTGCAGCTCCGGGCCAAACTGGCCGACCGGCCCGAGGGGAGCGGACGCCCGGCGCGGTGCCAAGACGGCCAAGGGGGCTCCGGCGACCAAGGCCGTCTCCAGGGCGGCCGGCTGAGGCCCGACAGCCCGCGCCCGCGGTGCGCCTGTCCCGGCACCGGAGCGGACGCCCCACCTGGGGCACTAACATGATCGGGTCCGTCAACCGGCGGGCACTCGAACAGCAGTAATCACGCACCCGGCCGCGTCCACGGTCGCCCCGATGTCTGGGGTGCAGCAGTCGGGGAGGACCAACCGTCACAAGGAGCAGCCAGATGGCCGTCGTCACCATGAAGCAGTTGCTGGGCGCGGGCGTCCACTTCGGGCACCAGACCCGCCGGTGGAACCCCAAGATGCGCAGGTTCATCCTCGGGGAGCGCAACGGGATCTACCTGATCGACCTGCGCCAGACGATGAGGGGCATCGAGGAGTCCTACGGGTACATCCGCGACCTCGTGGCCGGGGGCGGCACCATCCTCTTCGTCGGTACCAAGAAGCAGACCCAGGGGCCGGTCGCCATCTACGCCGAGGCCTGCGGGATGCCGTACGTGAACGAGCGCTGGCTGGGCGGCATGCTCACCAACTTCCAGACCGTCTCCACCCGGGTCAAGCGGATGAAGGAATTCGAGGCCATGCAGAAGGCCGGCGACTTCGACGCGATGCCGAAGAAGGAGGCGCTCCGCCACACCCGGGAGCTGGAGAAGCTCCAGCGCAACCTCGGGGGGATCCGCGGACTGGACAAGCTGCCCGACGCCATCTTCGTGATCGACACCAAGAAGGAGCACATCGCGGTAACCGAGGCCAACAAGCTGGGCCTGCCGGTCGTCGCGGTCGTCGACACCAACTGTGACCCCGACGTGATCACCCACGTGATCCCGGGCAACGACGACGCCATCCGCTCCGGCGCGCTCCTCTGCCGCGTGGTGGCCGACGCGGTCACCGAGGGCCGCTTCATGGCCCAACAGCGTCCCGCCGCGGCTCCGCCTATTCCGCCTGCTCCGCCGCTCCGCATTCCGCCTGCTCCGCCAGCTCCGCCTGCCGCCACGACTGCCCCGGACGCTGCCCCCGCTACCGCCCCGCCTGCCCCGGAGGCGACGGACGCCCCGACACCTGACGTCACAGAGGCCACCCCGACACCACTGTCGTCCGATGCCTCGTCCGCAGCCGCCGAGCTGCGCCCGACCCCGAACCGGCTGCCGCAGACCCGATCCCCGAACCGGCTGCCGCAGCCCCGGTCCCCGAACCGGCGTCGGAGATCGCCATTGCGGTACCGGCGACCGACGTCGCCGTGGCCACCGACGACACCGCCCCGACGGGCCCGACCCAGGAGGCCTAGCCGTGCCCGCGTTTTCCGCCAAGGACGTCCAGAGGCTCCGCCAGCTCACCGGAGTGGGCATGCTCGACTCCAAGCGCGCCCTCGAGGAGACCGGAGGCGACATGGACAAGGCCGTCAAGTGGCTGCGGGAGCAGGGCCTTTCCAGCCAGTCCAAGCGCGGCCGACCGCGACGCCTCCGAAGGGGCGGTTGCCATCGGCAGCGCCAACGGTGTCGCCTCCATCGTGCAGCTTCGCTCCGAGACCGACTTCGTGGCCAAGTCCCCGGAGTTCGTCGCCCTGGTCTCCGAACTCGCCGATCTCGTGGCGGCGAGGGGCACCGCTGCGGTCGAGGAGCGGGCCGAGGAGCTGGACCGGCTCAAGGTCACACTCCAGGAGAACCTTTCGATCGGGCGGGTGGTCCGCATTGAGGCACCCCCGGGGGGCGTCGTCGACTCGTACCTCCATCTGCAGGCCGGTCGTGGGGTCAATGCCGTCGTGGTGGCGCTCGCCGGTGGGAGCGTCGAGCTCGCCCATGACGTCGCCGCCCACATCGCATTCGCCCGCCCGATCTACATCACCCGGGCGGACGTGCCCGAGGCCGAGGTGGCCGCCGAGCGCGAGACGGTCGAGAAGATCGCGCGCAACGAGGGCAAGCCAGAGGCCGCGCTGCCCAAGATCGTCGAGGGTCGCCTCGGCGGGTGGTACAAGGAGCGGGTCCTCGTCGACCAGCCCTTCGTCAAGGACGAGAAGCAGACCATCGGGAAGCTGCTCGGCGACGCCACCGTGACCGAATTCGCCCAGGTCGTCGTCGGCGACTGAGTCGACGTGGGGCAGCCACAGCGGATCGTCCTCAAGCTCTCCGGCGAGGCTCTCGCCTCATCGGCGTCGGACGAGACGATCGACTCGGCGGCTGTCGAGCAGCTCGCGGTCGAGATTGCCCGCTCGCGGGACGAGGTCGCCGGCCTCGAGTTGGCCGTCATGGTCGGCGGCGGGAACATCTGGCGGGGCACCACCGGGGCCGGTGCCGGAATGGACCGGGCCACCTCGGACACCATGGGGATGCTGGGAACGGTGATCAACGCCCTCGCCCTCCAGGATGCGCTCGAGCACCACGGACAGCCCACACGGGTGCTGTCGGCCGTCCAGATGGCCGAAGTGGCCGAGCCCTATATCCGGCGCCGGGCGATCCGGCACCTCGAGAAGGGTCGCGTGGTGGTCTTCGCCGCCGGTATGGGAAACCCCTACTTCACCACCGACACGTCGGCCGCCCTGCGCGCAGCTGAGATCGAGGCGGTCTTGGTGTGCAAGGGCACCCACGGCGGCGTCGACGGCGTCTACAGCGCGGACCCCCGTCTGGACCCCACCGCCACCCGGTACGACGAGATCTCGTTCATGGACGTGGTGGCCAAGGACCTGCGGGTGATGGACCTCACCGCGATCACGTTCTGCAAGGACAACGGACTGCCGATCCGGGTCTTCGACCTCATGGAACCGGGGAACATCCGCAAGGCGCTCGGCGGCGAGCCGATCGGCACCCTGATCAGATGAATTGGCAGGTGGGTCTCGCTTTGGGTACATCCGGACCGTGCTGACTACGCTGGTCGGCTGATGGACGACGACCTGATAGCGCTCGTGGTCTCTGACGCCACCGAGCACATGTCGAAGGCGGTCGAGCACGCCCAGACCGAGTTCAGCGCCATCCGGACCGGGCGGGCCACCCCCGCCCTCGTCGAACACCTGAAGGTCGACTATTACGGCACCGAGACCGAGCTCCGGCAGATGGCGGGCTTCAGTGTCCCCGAGGCACGCCTCCTGGTGGTCTCCCCCTACGACAAGGGGTCGCTCGGTGCGATCGAGAAGGCCCTCCAAGGCTCCGATCTGGGGATCACCCCGTCCAACGACGGAACGGTCATCCGCCTCTCCTTCCCCGTACCCACTGAACAACGCCGCAGGGAACTGGTCAAGGTGGTGAAGCAGAAGGCGGAGGACGGCCGGGTGGCGGTGCGCAACGCGCGCCGCTCCTCCCGTCACGAACTGGAGGCGATGCACAAGGACGGCGACCTATCGAGCGACGAGCTCGATCGGGTGGAGAAGGATCTGGACCGGCTGACCCAGGACCATGTGGCGGCGATCGACCGCCAACTCGCCCACAAGGAGCAGGAGCTCCTCGAGATCTGACTTTCAGCCGGCCCACCCCGGCAACGAAACATTCGGCACACGGACCGGCATCGAGGTGGGCCGGATCTCCGGCCGGTTCCTGGGGAGGAAGCAAGCAACGTGGACAACGGCTCGGACCGGGAAGAGGACGATCTGACCAGGACCGACACACCTGTGACGCGCCCCGAGCCGAGCGGTCCCGCAACCGACCGGGTCCGCATCGTGGGGGCAGAGACCGCCGCGGAGATCACGTCAGAGCTCCCTGTCGTCCCCCCCGAGGAGAACGAACCCGAGGAGCCGGAATCCGCCTCGGTGCGGATCCTCGACGAGTCGTCTAGCACGGACGCGGCCGGCGTCGAGCCGGTGGTCCCCGGCGAGACCGCGGTGCCCGCCGGGGGCGCCGCGCCGACCGAACTGCCTCACTGGACCGAACCCCCAACCGGCCAGGTACCAGCCGTGCTGTCGCGGGAGCCCGAGGAGGGCTCCGGAACAGGGGTCCTGCCGCCGAGCTGGCGCGAGGAGGATGCCGACTGGATTGCCCACGAGGAGGAATTCGACCCGGCCATGTTCTCGACCGAGCACACCACCCTCGGCTCGCTCGACGAGACCCACGGCACCGACGCGGAGCGCCGCCCCTGGGAGTTCGACCTCGGCTCGGTCAGGCCCGGCGCGCCGAGCCCGGGCTCCTCGGACCCGAGCGGGGCGGCCGTCGACCCGACCGCCGGGCCGGTCGGGATTCCGGGCGCGGGGTCCGATGCCGGGGGCGCAGACCGCGTGGCAGAGGCCGACCCGCACGGGGAGGCGAACCACGGGAACCAGGCCCCGACGGCGGGCTCCGGGACGGACACCTGGACCCGTGAACCGTCGGTCTCGGGCGAGGCTGCAACCGGGATGCGGGATGCCGACGCGCCGGTCGATCCGACCCCGCCGATGGAGGATGCCGATCCAATCCCGGCAGACCGGGACCGTCCGAGCGGGACGGCACCCGTCGAGCGAGCACGGCGGAGCGGGCTCCGTCCCACTCGACTCCGGGCCAAACGTCCGGACACACCCGCTGTAGCTCCGAGCACAGATCCTCCGGGCGCCTCGGTCACCGACGTGCCGGGGGTCGGACAGCCGAGAGGTGGTGTGGCTGCGCTGGCCGCCGCCGACCGGACGGCAGCTCGCGACGCAGATGCCGGGCCCGGTGACTCGACCGACCAGCCGATCGGCACAGAACTCGGCACCGGGGAAGGGGGAGGCGGCACGGCCACGGCGGTCCCGACGAAGACGGAACGCCGTCGACCGCGCCGGTCAGCGTCCGGTGAGTCACGGCCGCTGCGCAGCAGCAACGGGCCCTATACGCCCGAGGTGACCGGGGGCGGTCCCCCCGAACACCCGGGCAGCCGCAGGCCCGAACGTGCCCGTCGCGCCCAGGGTGGGGGTACCGGAACCGGCGTGCGAGTGGGCACCGGGATCGCCGTCGCGGTGATCGCCCTGGCCGCATTCAAGCTCGGGACGGTCACCTCACTGATCCTGAGCCTGGTCGTGGTCACCTTCGCCGCCGGTGAGTGCTTCGCCGTCCTGCGCAAGGTCGGGTATCACCCCGCCACCCTCCTGGGGCTCGCCGGGACGATCTCGCTGATGGTCGGCGCCTACGACAAAGGCGTCGCCGCCCTCCCGCTGGTAGCGGTGCTGATCACGGTGTTCACGCTCCTGTGGTACCTGTTCGGGATCGAGCGGGGCTCGCCGGTGGCCGGTACGGCGGCGACCCTGCTGACCGTCGGATGGGTGTCCCTGCTCGGCGCGTACGCCGGGCTCCTGCTGTCACCGTCGACGTTTCCCAACCGGCACGGCATCGCCTTCCTCCTCGGGGCGATCATCGCCACGGTGGCCAACGACGTGGGAGCGCTGGTGGTCGGCCGCTGGATCGGCCGCCGGCCGCTGGCCCCGAACATCAGCCCGAACAAGACGTGGGAGGGATTGATCGGGGGAGCGGTGGTCACCATTGTCGTCTCCACCGTTGCGGTCGGCGCCATCCATCCCTGGTCGGCGAAGAACGCCGCGCTACTGGGCGTCGTGGTGGCCGTGGTCGCCCCCCTCGGCGACCTGTGCGAATCCCTGCTCAAGCGTGATCTCCGGCTCAAGGACATGGGTACGCTCCTCCCGGGCCACGGCGGGGTCCTCGACCGGGTGGACGCCCTCCTCTTCGTGCTCCCGGCCACCTACTACCTGGTGCGCGCCCTCAACATCGGTTGACTTTCGGGCAGGCTGGAGGGATGCACCCCTCGACCGGCGACCTCGACGCCCCGGCGGTGGCCACCCGCATCGGACCGGCGACGGTGAGCGTGGTCGGTTCCACCGGTTCGATCGGGACCCAGACCCTCGAGGTCGTCGCAACGGCGCCCGACCGCTTCAACGTGGTGGCGCTCGGGGCCCAACGGTCGGTCGACGTGCTCGTGGACCAGGCGCTCCGGTTCCGCCCGGACGTCGTGGCCATCGGAGATCCGGCCGGCGCCCCGGAGCTGGCCGCGCGGCTTCCCGCCGGCATCGAGGTGCTGACCGGCACGACAGGCCTTTCGTCAATCGCCACCCTGGCCGACATTGCGGTCAACGGCGTTGTCGGGTTCGCCGGCCTGACGGTGACCCTGGCCGCCCTCGAGGCCGGCCGGCGTCTCGCCCTCGCCAACAAGGAGTCGATCATCGCCGGCGCGCAGCTGGTGGCGCGGGCCCGCCAGACGCCGGGTGCCGAGATCATCCCGGTGGACTCCGAGCATTGCGCGCTGCACCAGTGCCTGCGGGCCGGAAGGGCAGAGGAGGTCGCACGCCTGCTGCTGACCGCCTCGGGGGGACCGTTCCGGGGCCGCACTGCCGAGGCGCTCCGCTCGGTCGGGGTGGCCGAAGCGCTCTCACATCCGACCTGGGCGATGGGACCGAAGATCACGGTCGACTCCTCCACCCTGATGAACAAGGGCCTCGAGGTGATCGAGGCACACGAGCTCTTCGGCATCCCCTATGACGCCATCGACGTGGTGGTCCATCCCCAGTCGGTGGTCCACTCGATGGTCGAATTTGCCGATGGAGCCGTGGTGGCACAGCTCTCCCTCCCCGACATGCGCCTGCCCATCGGGTACGCCCTCGCGTATCCCGACCGCCTGCCCGAGGCCTTCGGGGCCATCGACTGGGCGCGGCTCTCGCTCCTCGAGTTCGAGCCGCCCGACCGGACCGCGTTCCCCTGTCTCGACCTGGCCTACCGGGCCGGGAGGACCGGTGACCTGGCTCCGGCCTGGCTCAACGCAGCGAACGAGGTGGCGGTGGCTGCGTTCCTCGCCGGGCGCATCGACTGGCAGGGCATCGCCGGGGTGGTGGCGGCAACCCTCGACCGCTACGAGGCGCCACCGGGCGGCGCCGCCGAGCGAACGGTCGGCGACGTCCTGGACGCCGATGCCGGCGCCCGCCGCCTCGCCGAGCAGGCGGTCCGCGCCGGGGAGGCGGCGTGAGCACCAGCCCCCCGGGCACCACGCTGCGCTCTCCGGCCCCGATCCCCGAGTCGGCTCCCATCCGGACGGTCGGACCGGCCAAGTCCCCGCAGCGCTCTGTGATCGAGCTGGTCACAGCCGTCGTGGTGCTGGGTGCACTCGCCGTCGCGGCCGGGCAGGTCGACCTGCTCGTGGTCATCGCATGCCTGGTGGTGATCGTCATGGTGCACGAGCTCGGCCACTTCCTCGCGGCCAAGCACGGCCGGATGAAGGTCACCGAGTACTTCCTCGGGTTCGGCCCGCGCCTGTGGTCGTTCCGACGGGGGGAGACGGAGTACGGGATCAAGGCCTTCCCCCTCGGTGGGTACGTGAAGATCCCGGGGATGACCAGCCTCGAGGAGATCGACCCGGCCGACGAGGCCCGCACCTACCGCGAGCAACCCTTCCACGCCCGCCTGCTGGTGGCGGTGGCGGGCTCGGTCATGCATTTCCTCATGGCGTTCGTGCTGCTGTGGGCGCTGCTCACCTTCGTCGGCCTGCCCAACTCGAACCAGGTCGAGATCCAGGGTCTCTCCCCGGTGGGGGGCGGTCCCGGTCCGGCCCAGCTCGCCGGCTTCCGGCCCGGTGACGTCGTGGTGTCGGTCGACGGTCGGAGCGTCGGCGGGAGCACGGACTCCCTGGTATCGGCGATCCACCAGCATCCGGGCCAGCCGGTGACCGTGGTGGTCGACCGGAACGGCGCACCGCACACCCTGGTGGTGACCCCGGCCGACGGGAGGACCGACCGTGAACAGGGTGTCTCCGCCCCGCCGGGCAGTGCCCCCTTCGGCGTGATCGGGGTCAGCTTCGGTTCCCCGGTGCAGCGGGTCGGCCCGTTGCGGGCCGTCGCCTCATCCGGGTCGGAGTTCGTCCACATCACCTGGGCGTCGATGGTCGGCGTCGCCCACCTCTTCAGTCCGGCGGCGGTCGCCCAACGGTTCGATCAGGTGAGCAGCGCCAAGGCGGCGAACCAGGCCTCGGCGAACGGCACCCGGGTCCAGTCGATCGTGGGTGTCGTCCAGACGGCACGGGATGCGGTCCAGGCGGGCATCGGCAGCCTGCTCACCATCCTCATCGTCATCAATCTCTTCTTCGGCGTCTTCAACCTCTTCCCGATGCTCCCGCTCGACGGCGGCCACGTGGCCATCGCCGTCTACGAGAAGATCCGCACCGGCCGGCAGTCTGTGCGCTATCACGCGGACATCACGCGGCTGATGCCGATCACCTGGGCCTTCATGCTCTTCCTTTTGGTCCTGTTCTCCACGGCCCTTCTCAACGACATCCTCCACCCGATCGCCAACCCGTTCGGATGAGGCCGGACAGGCCGGACGAGGGTCGACGAGACCGGAGGACGAGGGGGACTGCCGGCGGGCGGGGGAGCCCTCGGTAGCATGGGGACATGGCACAGACGGCTCGGCTGTTGACCGAGCGGCGACCGACCCGTCAGATCCACGTGGGTGCGGTTGCGGTAGGCGGCGGTGCGCCGGTGACGGTCCAGTCGATGACCACCACCAAGACCGCAGACGCCGAAGCAACCCTCACCCAGATCTACGCCCTCGCCGCGGCAGGTGCCGACCTGGTGCGCTGCACGTGCAACGAGGAGGCTGCGGCCGAGGGGCTGGCACGGATCGTCCCCCGCTCGCCCGTGCCGGTCATCGCCGACATCCATTTCCACCACGAGATGGCCCTGGCCGCCCTCGAGGCCGGCGTACAGGGGCTCCGGCTCAACCCGGGCAACTTGCGCAAGGCCCACGAGATCAAGCAGGTCGCCGCCGAGGCCAAAGACCGCGGGGTTCCCATCCGGATCGGGGTCAACGCCGGATCCCTCCACCCCGACCTCTACAAGAAGTACGGCGGGGCGACTCCCGAGGCCCTCGTCGAGTCCGCACGCATGGAGCTGGCCTACTTCGCAGAAGTCGGATTCGAGGACGTCAAGATCTCGGTCAAGGCCTCGTCGGTGCCCCTGATGATCGAGTCGTACCGACTCGCCTCGGAGACCTTCGACCATCCGTTACATCTGGGGGTGACCGAGGCAGGGCCTCCGCCCGCCGGCCTCTTGAAGGGCACGGCCGGGATCGCAACCCTCCTCGCCGAGGGTATCGGGGACACCATCCGGTACTCGCTGACAGCCGATCCGGTCGAGGAGGCCCGCGCCGGCCGCCAGCTCCTCGAGGCGCTCGGGTTGCGTGAGCGGAAGGGGCTCGATCTGATCGCCTGTCCGAGCTGCGGCAGGGCCGAGATCGACGTGATCGCGGTGGCCGAGGCGGCCCAGGCCGCCCTCGAGGACCGGAATCTGCCGATCCAGGTGGCGGTCATGGGCTGCGTCGTGAACGGGCCCGGAGAGGCCCGCGAGGCGGACCTCGGGATCGCCGCCGGCCGCCGGCGCGGCCATCTGTTCATCAAGGGGAAGATCGTCCGGGTGGTGCCCGAGGACGAGATGGTGGAGGCCCTGGTCGCTGAGGCCGAACGGCTGGTTGCCGAGGGGGTCGAAGCCCGGCTGGCCGCTGCCGACGGGTCCGCCGAGGCCGAGGCCGAGGCCGACCGACGGGCACTGCTCGACGACAAGGGCTCCGACGCCAACGCATCGGAGACGAAGGTGGCCCTCATCCGCAAGCGCTTCGGCGACGAGGGGACCCCGGACTGAGCGGCAACCGCGCCCGATAGGCAGGCGGAGGAGCACCGATCCGAGCCGCTCGCACCCCAGGGGGTCGCTGCTATACTTCCAGGCCTGCCGTTCAGTTGGGGTGTAGTGACGCTGGAGGAGCGTGGGCGGACAGCCCACGCTTTTGTTTTCTTCGGAAACACCTCACCCCGGGGGGCAGCGAGGGTCGGTTCGGCGCGGTCGCCGGTCCCCGGCCAGCGCAGGAAGGCAGATGACACGCAGAGACCGACCACAGACACGGCACGACGGACACCCACACCGGAGAGGAAGGAGCGCAGATGGTTGACGATCTCTTCGCCGCGCTCCAACCCGGCGTGGCTGCGTCCGATCTCGAGCTGGTCGATGTCGTGCTTACCTCGGGGGTACTCCAGGTCACGGTCGACCGCGCGGGCGGTGTCGACCTCGACGCCCTGACCGAGGCGAGCCGGATCGTCTCGAGTCTGCTCGACGACCTGGACCCGATCCCGGGTCGGTACTCGCTGGAGGTCTCCAGTCCCGGCATCGAGCGGACCCTGCGCACGCCGGTCCACTTCACCAAGGCGCTGGGCGCCACGGTAACCGTCAAGACCCGCCCGCAGGTCCCCGGGGACCGGCGGCTGCGCGGCACCCTGGTCGCTGCCGATGAGGACGGTTTCGTGCTCGACGTCGACGGCACCGAGGACGGGCCGGTCCGGTTGGCCTATAGCGACATCGACCGTGCGCGGACGGTCTTCGTCTGGGGTGAGGGGAAGCGCAGTACCTCGGGCAAGCCCACCGGCAAGAAGGATTCGGGCAAGCCCACCGGCAAGAAGAAGGAGCAGACGACGGCAGCGGAGACGAGGAAGCAGGTCGTGACCCAATGAGCAAGACGAACTTCGAGTTCCTCGATGCGCTCGGCCAGATTCGCGCGCGACAAAGGCATCTCGGTCGAGACGCTGCTCGACGCCCTGGCGAATGCCCTGGTCGCGGCCTACAAGCGCCGACCCGACGCGGCCGAGGAGGCCGTGGTCACCATCGATCCCGACTCCGGGGAGATCCGCGTCTATGGGCAGGAGCTCGACGACGACGGCAACGTCGTCCGCGAGTGGGACGACACACCCGACGACTTCGGGCGCATCGCCGCCCAGACTGCCAAGCAGGTCATTCTCCAGCGGATCCGCGAGGTCGAGCGAGATCTCAAGTACGAGGAGTACGCGGGACGCGAGGGGGACATCGTGACGGGCATCGTGCAGCAGACCGACAACCGCTACACGCTGCTCGACCTCGGTAAGGTCGAGGCGCTGCTGCCGCAGGCCGAACAGGTCTCCTACGAGCGCTACGAGCACGGTGCACGGCTCAAGGCCTACATCGTCGAGGTGCGCAAGACGACCAAGGGACCCCAGATCGTAGTGAGCCGCAGCCACCCTGGCCTCATCAAGCGGTTGTTCGAGCTCGAGGTCCCCGAGATCTCCTCCGGCGCGGTCGAGATCAAGGCGGCCGCACGCGAACCCGGGCACCGCACCAAGATCGCGGTGTGGTCGAACGACCCGAATGTCGACCCGGTGGGAGCGTGCGTGGGCGCCCGGGGCTCGCGGGTCCGGATGGTGACCAACGAGCTGCGCGGCGAGCGGGTCGATGTCGTCCCTTACTCGGACGACCCGGTCGAGCTCATCCAGTCGGCACTGGCGCCGGCCCGGGTGCGCGAGGTGCGTCTCGACGACGAGACCGGGACCGCAACGGTGATCGTGAGCGACTACCAGCTCTCGCTGGCGATCGGCAAGGAGGGCCAGAACGCCCGCCTGGCCGCCAGGCTGACCGGGTGGCGTATCGACATCAAGAGCGAGACCCAGCTGGCCGAGGAGGAGTCGGGCTACGCCGGCGAGGAGTGGGCCGAGGGCGAGTGGGTCCAGAACGAGGCGGGGGAGATGGTCTGGCAGCCCGCAGAAGGTGGGACGGCCGTCTCTGCGACCGAATGGTCCCAGGGGGCCGACGCCGTCGAGTCCCGAGCCCGGCCGCGCCTGCCGACGAGTCCCCGAGCCCGGCCGTGCCCGCCGACGAGTCCCCGAGCCCGGCCGCGCCCACCGACGGGGAGACGGCCGAGCCGAGCGGTGACGTGCGGGACGGGGAGACGGTGGCCGGAGCACCGGCCGAGGAGGGTCCGGCATAGTCCCCGAGCGGACCTGCATCGGGTGTCGCCGGACCGGCACGGTGGAAGCCATGGTCCGGATCGTCCGCAACGGGGACGGGTCGCTCGCCGTCGGTCGGACGCTCCCCGGACGGGGTGCGTGGCTGTGCCGGGACCGTCCCGCATGCGTCGACCAGGCGGGAAGGCGAAGGGCGTTCGACCGGGCCCTCCGGGGGCCGGTGGCCGCCACCTCGGTGGCGGCATTGAGGAAGGCGCTGGGTGACCCGACGGGAAGTACGGCGGCGGCGGGCTCGGAGGGACCGACGCCGTGATGTGCGAGGATAGAGGGTCGTATCTGCCTGCGGGCATCCACGACAGCGAAGGAAGGGCAGTCACAGCCGTTGCCGAAGAAGATCCGGGTCTACGAGCTCGCCCATGAGCTCGGTCTGACCAACAAAGAAGCCCTTGATCTCTGCCTGTCCCTCGGGATGGGCGTCAAGAGCCATTCGTCGTCCATCGAGGACGCGCAAGCCGACCGCGCCCGCAGGAAGGCGGACCGGGAGGGCCTCCGGCGCGAAGTCCAGCCCGAGGAGCCGGCACCGCCGGCGAAGCAGGCACCGGCCAAGAAGGCGGCAGCCAGGAAGGCGACGCCTGGAACGCCGGCGGGGGAGCCCGAGTCCGATCCCCTTTCCGGTGACGGCCTCCCCGCTCAGCCTGTCGCCCCGGCCGCCACCCCGTCTCGCGCCGGCACCCGTTTGATCACCAGCCGGCCGGCCTCGGAGCAGCCCTCCGTGGCCGTGCCACCACGCCCGACGCCGACCCCGGTACCCGCTGCCCCTTCCCCGGCGGTTCCGGTACCCCCCGCTACTCCTCGCCCTGCTCCGGTAGTTCCGGCCGCCGCCGTGACCCCCGCACCCACGGTGCCGCGTCCGGCGCCGGCGCGTCCGCAACCCAGCGTCGCCCCGGCCGCAGGCGCACCCGAGGTCCCCGCTGCGGCACCTTCGACCGCGCCGACCACCGCCGCCCCCGGGACGTCTCCGCCTCCGTCGGCCCCGGTCCGGCCACCCACCAGTTCCTCTGGTCGGCCGATCCCCCCGCCCCCGGGAGGACCTCCCCGCTCGGTCACCGGCAAACCCATCCCGCCGCCCCCCGGGTCCGGTGGACGGCGCCCCGGCCCTGGCGCGCCCCCGACCCGGCGCCACGAGCGGTTATGCCGGTCGCCCGGGAGGCACCGGCGCGGGGCGTCCCGCCGGGCCTCGGACCGGTGGTCCCCCAGGATCCTCGGGTGGCGGCTACGGCGGTCGTCCCGGAGGAGGGTCCACCGGTGGCTATGCCGGGCGTCCCGGCGGACCCCCCGGCGGTGGTGGGCCGGGAGGTCGCGGAGGCCCTGGAGTGGGTCGGGGCAGGCCCAACCAGCGACGGCCACGCCGCCGCCGTCGGAACCTCGAGGAGCTCGAGCCGACGCAGCTGACCGCCTACGCGCCATCGACCGCGCCGGTGCCGGACTCCGAGGTCCTGATCGAGCGCGGCTCGACCGCGCGCGATCTCGGCCCAAAGCTCAACCGGTCGGCAGGCGACGTGATCCGCTTCCTGCTGCTCCAGGGCGAGATGGTCACCGCCACCCAGTCGCTGACCGACGACATGATCGAGTTGTTCGCCGCCGAGCTCGGTGCCGAGGTCCGTCTGGTCGACCCGGGTGAAGAGCGCGAAGCCGAGCTGCTGGCCAAGACCTTCAACGAGGACGACGAAGACGAGGACGAGACCGAGCTCCGGCCCCGCCCGCCCGTGGTCACCGTCATGGGTCACGTCGATCACGGCAAGACCCTGCTGCTCGATCGGATCCGCTCGGCCAACGTGGTGGCTGGCGAGGCCGGCGGCATCACCCAGCACATCGGCGCGTACCAGGTCGAGTGGCATGGCCATCCGATCACCTTCATCGACACGCCGGGCCACGAGGCGTTCACCGCCATGCGGGCCCGGGGCGCAGAGGTGACCGACATCGTCGTGCTGGTCGTCGCAGCCGACGACGGCGTCATGCCCCAGACGGTCGAGGCCATCGACCACGCCCGGGCGGCGGACGTGCCGGTCGTGGTCGCGGTCAACAAGATCGACCGGGAGGAGGCCGATCCCAACCGGGTACTCCAGCAGCTGTCGGAGCACGGACTGGTCCCCGAAGCGTGGGGAGGCGACACCATCACCGTCGAGGTCTCGGCGCTCCAGAACCTCGGCATCGAGGACCTGCTCGAGCAGATCGTCCTGGTCGCCGAGGTGGAGGAGCTCGCAGCAACCCCCGAGGGGCGGGCGAGGGGCGTCGTCCTCGAAGCCGAGCTCGAGATCGGGCGCGGACCGGTGGCGTCGGTCATCGTCCAGAGGGGCACCCTGCGGGTGGGCGATCCCATCGTGGCCGGCGCAGCCTGGGGCAAGGTCAAGGCCCTGGTCGACGACCGTGGCGACCAGATCAAGGAAGCCCCGCCGTCCACACCGGTGCAGGTACTCGGCTTCTCCGAGCCCCCGGAGGCCGGCGACGAATTCAGGGTGGCTCCGGAGCTGGCACAGGCCCGGACCATCGGGGAAGCGCGTGCGCACCGCTACCGGGTCGCAGGGCACGTGCCGGCGGCCACGTCGGCGCTGGGCGGGGCCAAGCTCGAGGACCTCTTCGAGCAGATCCAGCGGGGCGAGACGGCCACGCTGAACCTGATCCTCAAGGCCGACGTGCGCGGCTCGCTCGAGGCGGTCACCGAGAGCCTCCGCAAGCTCGAACGGGACGACGTGAAGCTGAGCTTCGTGCACCGGGGCGTGGGCGGGATCACCGAGTCGGACGTGGAGCTGGCGCAGGCGTCCGCCGCAACCATCATCGGTTTCAACGTCCGACCGGACCGGCGCGCCCGGGAGATGGCTGCCAAGGCCGACGTCGAGATCCGCACCTACGAGATCATCTACAAGCTGCTCGAGGACCTCGAGTCGGCCATGCTCGGCCTGCTCTCACCGGTCTTCGAGGAGATCGTGACCGGTGAGGCGGAGGTCCGCCAGGTGTTCCGCATCCCGCGGGTCGGAGCCATCGCCGGCTGCTACGTCCGCGATGGAGTGATCACCCGGGGATCGAAGGTCCGGTTCCTGCGCGACGGTGCGGTCATCTGGAAGGGCGCGGTCACCTCGCTCCGGCGGTTCAAGGACGACGTGCGGGAGGTACAAGCCGGATTCGAGTGCGGCATCGGGCTCTCCGACTACCAGGACTTGAAGGATGGCGACATCATCGAGACCTACGACGAGCGGGAGATCCCCCGCACCTGATCGTGACTGGGGACCCGCAGGGGTCGGCGGGTGGCGGGCGCCCCCGGTGGTCGTGCATGGACCGGAGGAGTTGTGACACGTCGGCAGGGCAACCGGGGGGCCGCCCCCTATCCGCGTTCGTTGCGGGTCAACCAGGTCCTCCGCCAGGTCGTGGCCGAGGAGCTCGAGCGGCTGGCCGACGCCGACGAGCGGCTGCGCCTGGTCACGGTCACCTCGGTCGACGCGGCTCCCGACCTGCGCCACGCCACGGTCTTCCTGAGCTCGCTCTCCGAAGAGGCTGCTGCAGCGCTCGAGGAGCGGCGGATCCAGGTCCAACGGGTCGTCGGTCGCCAGGTCCAGATGAAGCGGACCCCGCAGCTCGCGTTCGTCCAGGATCCGGCCGTCGTCGCCGGGGACCGCGTCGAGGCTGCGCTGCGGCGGATCCGCGAATCGGAGGCAGGGGGCGCCCTCCCCGGGGACGGACCCGTGAAGGAGTCGTGAGTCCCTCCCCGGTCGACCAGGTGAACGGTCTGGTCGTCGTCGACAAGGAGGCCGGGTGGACCTCCCACGACGTGGTGGCGCGGTGCCGGCGGATCTTCGGACAGAAGCGGGTCGGCCACGCCGGGACGCTCGATCCCGACGCCACCGGGGTCCTGCTCGTCGGGCTCGGGCGGTCCACCCGCCTGCTGCGCTTCCTCACTGCCCTCCCGAAGACCTACGAAGCCGAGGTCGTCCTCGGTACGGCCACCTCCACCCTGGACGCGTCCGGGGAGGTCACCGGTTCCTGGGACATGTCGGCCATCTCCCTGGCAGCGGTGCGCGAGGCGGCGGGTCGACTCACCGGGCCTATCGAACAGGTTCCCCCGATGGTCTCGGCGGTCAAGGTCGGCGGTCGCCGGCTGCACGCACTGGCCCGGGAGGGCATCGAGGTCGAGCGGCGGCCGCGCCCGGTGACGGTGCACCGGTTCGAAGTCGCGCCGGCGCAGGCACCTGGGGTCCACCGGATCGAGGTCGAATGCTCGTCGGGCACCTACGTCCGGGTCCTGGCCGCCGATCTCGGGCAGACGCTCGGCGGGGGAGCCCACCTGCGGAATCTCCGCCGGACCCGGATCGGGTCGTTCACCGCCGAGGACGCCCGCCCGCTCACCGAGCTGACTGCTGCGGTGATCCTCTCTCCGGCCCAGGCAATCCGCGACCTCGACCAGGTCGTCGTCCCGCTCGACGCCCAGAAGCTGGTTGCCCGCGGCCTCCCCCTCGACCGCGTGCCCCTCGGTGTGTCGGGGGACGGCCCCTGGGGGCTGATCGACGACGGCCACCACCTGCTGGCGGTCTACGAGGCAACCGAGACCGACCGCATCCGCCCGGCCGTGGTCGTCGCGTCGGCGGGGTGAGCGGGAGCCGAGGGATGGACGCCTGCAGCCTGCCGCCGGTGCGCTGCTGACGCGGCGGTAACCTTCCTGACCGTGGAGATCGTTACGGCGGCCGAGCGACGTGCGCCCCCTCCCGGAGGGTCGGGGGTGACCATCGGCGCCTATGACGGCGTGCACCTGGGCCACCGTGCCCTCCTGGCCGAGCTTCGGGCCAGGGCCGAGTCGAACGGCCTGGCGACGGTGGTGGTGACCTTCGACCGGCACCCGGCCTCGGTGGTACGGCCGGATTCCGCCCCGAAACTCCTCTGCGATCTCGACCAGAAGCTCGAGCTGCTGGCCTCGGCCGGCGTGGATCGAACGGTCGTGGTCCGCTTCGACGAGGAACGGGCGAACGAGACAGCCGAGCACTTCGTGGCCGTCGAGCTGGTCGAGGGACTTGCCGCCCGGCTGGTCGTGGTCGGTGAGGACTTCCATTTCGGGCACGGGCGCAAGGGGAACGTGACGCTCCTGAACGAGATGGGGACCGTCGCCGGGTTCGCGGTCGACGGGGTGGCACTCGCCTCCGAGGGCCCGGACGGTCCCGAGCCCTGCGATCCGATCTCCTCGACACGGATCCGCACCCTGGTCGCCTCTGGCCGGGTGGAGGAGGCAGCCGTGCTGCTCGGCCGCCCCCACCAGGTGCGGGGACCGGTCGTCACCGGCGACCGGCGGGGGGGCGCGGAGCTCGGGTTCCCGACGGCCAACCTGGACATCCCCGAGACCGTCTGCCTGCCTTGCCCGGGCATCTACGCCGGGTGGTACGAGCGTCCCGACGGCAGCCAGTGGAAGGCAGCAGTCTCGGTCGGCCGCCGACCGACGTTCTACGGGGCGGATGGCGAGGTCCTCGTCGAAGCCCACCTGCTCGACTTCACCGGCGATCTCTACGGCGAACCGGCTCGACTGTCGTTCGCGAGCCGCCTGCGCGACGAGCGGGCGTTCGAGACGGTGGACGCACTCGTCGCCCAGATGGTTCGCGACATTGAGGTGACCCGGAACCTGCTGGCCGTCCGCGGTTGAAGCGCACCCCGTCGGGGCGGGCAGTGTCCCGGGAACTCGCCGCTGCCGGCTGTGTCGCCGCCGAAGACGAGGCACGAGAGCTCATCGACGCCGCCGAGGACGTCGCCGATCTCGATCGGATGCTTCGACGTCGTCTGACCGGCGAGCCACTTGCCTGGATCACCCGACGGGTCTCGTTCTGCGGCCTGGAGCTCAATATCGAGCCCGGGGTCTACGTCCCGCGGTGGCAGTCCGAACCGCTCGCCCGCCTCGGGGGTCGGCTGCTCCCTCCGGACGGGCTGGCCGTGGATCTGTGCACGGGATCCGGAGCGATCGCCCGCTCTATGGGAGCCGCCCGGCCCGGCGCTCATGTAGTGGGCACGGAGATCGACCCCGTCGCCGCGCGCTGCGGTCGCCGCAACGGGGTGGTCGTGCACGAGGGGTCCCTCGACGAAGCCCTTCCGGCCACGCTCCGGTCCCGGGTGGACGTGATGATCGGGGTGCTCCCCTACGTCCCGAGCGGCGCGATCGAACTCCTGCCCCGGGATGCCCGCCTCTTCGAGCCGCACCGCGCGTTGGACGGTGGTCCCGACGGACTCGAGCTCGTCGCAGAGGCCGTGCGACGGAGCCCGCGATGGGTGCGGCGTGGCGGATGGCTGCTCCTGGAGGTCGGCGGAGATCAGGTCGACACCGTCACTGAGCTGTTCCGCGCTGCTGGGTACTGTGACGTGCGGGTCCTGGTCGACGACGAAGGCGATCCGAGAGGGGTCTCCGGGAGATGCTGGTTTTCGGGTGCCCCCTTGTATTGACCGGTGGCACTGACGGCGGCAGCGGTCAGTGCACCGGAGGCTCCCCGAGCAGCTGGCTGCGCAGCTCGCGCTTGAGCACCTTCCCGGCCGGATTGCGGGGGAGGGGGTCCGACCGGAACCAGAACCTGGTCGGGACGTTGAACGCGGCCAGGCGCTCTCCGACGTAACGGGTCAGCTCATCGGCCCCGACCTCGTGCCCGGGACGCAGCACGACGACCGCACCGACCTCCTCACCGAGCACCGGGTGGGGCACGCCTATAACCGCGCAGTCGGCCACCGCCGGGTGCTCGTACAGTGCGGCCTCGACCTCCACGCAGTAGACGTTCTCGCCACCCCGGATGATCATGTCCTTCGAACGGTCGACGATATGGACGAATCCCTCCTCGTCGATGCGGGCCACATCCCCCGTGTGCAACCAGCCGTTGGAGAACGTCGAAGCCGTGTCGATCGGCCTGTTCCAGTAGCCCCGTACGACGTTGGGACCCTTGATCCATAGTTCCCCGGTACGGCTCGGATCGGGCTCCTGCCCGATGGGGGGCTCGGCGCCCTCGTAGTGCTCGGGGACCACGGCCACGTCGCAGACCGGGGCAGGGGGGCCGACGCTGTCCGGTTTACGGACATAGTCGTCGCCGGCGTTCATGGTTGTCATGGCCGAGGTCTCGGTCAGCCCGTACCCGTTGCCCGGCGCACCGGTGGGGAAGTGCTCCTTGATCCGGCGGACCAGGTCCGGTGGTGCGGGCGCCCCCCCATAGGAGATCGACTGGACCGAGGAGGTGTCCCGAGTGGCGAACTCCGGCGAGTCGATGACCTGCATGACCATCGTCGGGACGCCGCCGAAGATGGTGATCCGCTCCCGCTCGATGAGCTCGAGAGCGCGCTCGGGGTCGAAGTGGTGCATCATGACCAGCTTGCCTCCCGCGGCGGTGTTGGAGACCAGGATGGCGTGGCAGCCGGTGGCGTGGAAGAGCGGCACCGACAGCAGGTTGGCGTTCTGCCCGCCGGGGCCGACGTTGGCGACGGCGCCGCTGCGTCGCCTGCTGCCGAGCGTTGCCACGAAGAAGAGGTTCATCAAGTTGGAGGCGCTGTTGCGGTGACTGCCGACCGCCCCCTTGGGTCGGCCGGTGGTGCCCGAGGTGTAGAAGATGGTCGCGTCGTCGTCGGGGCGGATCTCGACCGCGGGCAGCGAGGTCTTGGGCGGGGAAGCGGCGAGGACCTCGTCGAAGGGGACGATCGGAAACGGCGGCCCCCCCTGCCGATCCAGGTGCGCACCGACCGCCGCGCGCCGTCCCCCGTCCGGGTCGTGCTCCTCGCAGGTCACGATCATCGCCTCGAGACCGGGGACCTCGGCCAGGTGATGGGCGATCCGGCCCTGGCGTTCCTCGTCGACGAAGGCCAGCTTGGAACCTGAGTCCTGGAGACCGTAGGCCAGCTCGTCACCCACCCACCAGGCGTTGAGGGGCACTGCAATGGCTCCCACCGCGATGGTGGCCCAGAAGGCGATCACCCACTCGGGGAGGTTGCGCATGGCGATGGCCACCCGGTCCCCGTGCCCGACCCCGAACCGCTCCGTGAGCGCGTGAGCCAGCGTCGCCACGGCTGCGTAGTGCTCGGCGAAGGTGATCCGCTCGTCCTCATAGACGAGGAAGTCGGCATCGCCGTGCGACGCGGAGAGCTCGAGGACGGCCCGCAGGGTGGGTGGGGCGGTCTTCCAGGTCCGGGTGGGGATGCCGCGGACGTCGACGACCTCGATCTCGAACGGCTGACCGGGCCCGGTCAGCCTGGCGGTGACCTCGGCTCGGCTGGGTACGGCCAGGGTGCCGTCGCTCGTCTTCATCGGTTCGGCCGCATCGGCCATGCATGCTCCTCTCGGAGACCGGCATACCGCCGGTCTCGTACCGCCCGCGTCACTACGCCGTCGTGTCGCGTTCCCGGAAGACGGTGGCGCGGTAGTAGGCCAGCTCGGCGAGGCTCTCGCGGATGTCGTCCATGGCCCGGTGGCCACCGGCCTTGACCGGGGCTCCGGCCATCACCTCCGGGTACCACCGCCGAGCCAGTTCCTTGACCGTGGACACGTCGACCGATCGGTAGTGGAGGTACTCCTCGATCTCGGGGAGGTAGGCGGCCAGGAACCGCCGGTCGGTGCCGATCGAATTACCGGCCAGCGGGACGGTCCGTGCCTTTGGCACGTGCGAGCGGATGAAGGCGAGTGTGGAATCGCCGGCCTCCGCCAGCGAGACCGTGGAGGAGCGGGCGGCCTCGAGTAGCCCGCTTGCCGTGTGCATCTTGCGGACGAACTCGTCCATCGTGTCCAGCTCGGCCGGCGACGCGTGCACGACCAGGTCGGGCCCTTCGGCAATGATCCCGAGCGAGTCATCGGTGATGAGGGTGGCGACCTCGACGATGACGTGGCGGGAGACGTCGAGTCCGGTCATCTCGAGGTCCATCCACACCAGCACGCGGTCACGCTATCGGGTCGTTGCCGCACCTCCAAGATGACGCACCGTCAGTGGCCGGTCCTGCAAGGACCGGGGAGCCTTGAGCCGGCACCTGCACCCAGCGGGCCAGGGCGGTAGCGTCCGGGCAGGACGAGCGGAGGAGTCCGGTGGGCACGGGAGCAGACAGCGGCGGCGGTGATCTGAGCACGGCGGTTGAGGCCCCGGAGACCGACCCCGGGGGCCGTCTGGCCGTCCCCGTGGTCTTCCTCGACCCCGACGTCCCACTGCCCGACTACGCCCGACAGGGAGATGCCGGAGCCGACCTGGTGGCCCGTATCGAGGTGACCCTGGAGCCGAACGGTGGCCGGGCGATGGTGCCCACCGGTGTCGCCCTGGCCCTCCCCGAGGGGTACGCAGGCTTCGTCCAACCTCGCAGCGGGCTCGCCCTGCGACACGGGGTCACCTGCCTCAACACCCCCGGCCTGATCGATTCCGGCTACCGCGACGAGATCGCGGTCCTTCTCGTCAACACCGATCCCGAGGTTGCCTACCGCGTCCACCGCGGTGACCGGATCGCCCAGCTGGTCATCCAGCGGGTGGAGAGGGCCGACTTCGTGCCGGTCGACCGGCTGCCCGCCAGCGAGCGGGGCCTCGGCGGCTTCGGATCGACGGGCCGGTAGCCCCCCGCGTGCAACGACTCACCGGACTCGACGGGGCCTTCCTCGCCCTGGAGTCACCCACCACCCACCTGCACATCCTCGGTGCCATGGTGTTCGATCCCTCCGAGGTGCCCGGCGGGCTCGGCTTCCGCCAGATCCGGACCTGGGTGGGCGACCGGGTCCCGTTGGTTCCTCCGTTCCGCATGCGGATGGTCGAGGTCCCCTTCGGTCTCCGCCACGCGGTATTGGTGGATGATCCGGATTTCGACCTCGACTTCCACGTGCGGCGTACGTCTCTGCCGTGCCCCGGGGGCCGGGAGGAGTTCACCGCCCTGGTCGCGGACATCGCCTCACGGCCGCTCGACCGGCGGCGCCCGTTGTGGGAGTTCCACGTGGTGGAGGGCCTCGAGCACGGCCGCGTCGGCCTGGTGTCCAAGGTGCACCACGCCATCATCGACGGGGTCTCCGGCGCCGAGGTGCTGGCGGCCTTCTTCGACGTCGCACCCGACCCCACCCCGAGACCCCTCTTCGGCGGGGAACCCGGCCGGCGCCCCCCGGGCGCCCCGGTCGGCCCAGGGGGAGGGAACGAGGGAACGTCTGGCCGGGATCGGTCTGAGACGGAGTGGGCGCCCCCCCCGATGCCGGGAGAGCTGGACCAGGTCCGCCACGCCCTCGGTGCGCTGCCGACCCAGCTCGAGGCGGTCGCACGCACGGTCACCCGGACTGTCCGGACGGCCCGGGTGTTGGCCGACCGCAACCGCGAGCGGACCGGGATCCTTCCACCGGCGCCGTTCGAGGCCCCCCGGACGTCGATCAACCGGGCCATCTCGCCGCAGCGCCGAGTAGCGTTCGCCGACCTCCCTCTGGGCGACATCCGCCGGATCGGCGAGGTGCTCGGGGGGACGACCAACGATGTGGTCCTGACCGTCACAGCGGGAGCCCTGCGAGCTTTCCTCGCCGGTCGGGAGGAATTTCCCGACAGCTCGCTGGTCGCCCTGGTGCCGGTGTCGGTGCGCACCGAGGAGGAGCGGAGCTCACTCGGCAACAGGGTCTCGGCCATGCTGGTCTCACTCGCGACCGGAGTGTCCGACCCGGTTGCGCGGCTGCGTCGAATCCGGGACGGGATGCGGATGGCCAAGGAGCAGAACCGGGACATCGATCCCGAGGTGTTCTCCTCGTGGGCCGAGGCCGCGTTCCCTGCGCTGGCGACCAGGGTCTCCCGCCTGGTGACGAACTTCCGCCTGTTCGACCGGGTCGCACCGCTCTGCAACCTCATCGTCTCCAATGTGCCGGGACCTGGTATCCCGCTCTATCTGGCCGGTGCCCGCCTGGTGTCCCTCCACCCGTGCGGTCCGATCCTGGAGGGGGTGGGCCTCAACGTGACGGTCTTCTCCTACTGCGACACGGTCCACGTCGGCGTGCAGGGCTGCTGGGATCTCGTGCCCGAGATCGAAGTTCTGGCGAGAGGAATGGAAGACGCCCTCGTCGAGCTGCTCGAGGAGGCCCGGCGGCGGTGCCGCCCGGTGCCGTGGTGGCACGAGGAACTGCCTGCGTGAATGCCGGTCGACAGGTCGTATAGGCACCGGAGGGGGTCGCAGTGCATTCCGGCTTCGATCGCCCTGCTGCTACAGTGGCCGCCTCACGCGGACGTGGCTCAGTTGGTAGAGCATCACCTTGCCAAGGTGAGGGTCGCGGGTTCGAATCCCGTCGTCCGCTCCAAAGAGGTGCCCGAGGGCGGAATGTGCGTTCGGGTACGGATTAGTCGGCGACTTCCGAGGAGAAGAACCGGTCGGCCGCCGCCTGATCCTCGAAGAAGACCTTGATACTGGAAAGAAGGTCGTCGGAGTCGGACTCGAGGAGGTAGACATGGTGTCCCCGGTAGATGACACCGCGGCTTTGGGCCTGGGCATACTGGAGGGCCGAGATGTGCGTTTCGCCGACCATCCAATCCATCCACTTCAGCACCTCGAATGTACCTCTGGTGAGTTGGATCAGCTTGACGATGTGATGCTTTACCTCGTCAGGTCCGTGAAAAACGCCCGAGATCTGGCTATTCCCAGGAACCGTATAGGCGACGGTCGGTGAGAGCAGTCGGACGGCCGCGTCGAGTTGCTTCAAGGAGTAGCTCAAGAAGAACTGCCTTGCGTTGAGCAAGCGCTGAGGCTCAACCGAGGGCGCCATTCGGCGATCTTAGATGATTCCTCCAGCCTTGGCCCAGCCAGTCCTTGACCTAAATTTGGGTGAGCAAATCAGTCGTCCCGATCAACGGTCATTTCCAGGTGTGGCGGCAGAGAGACCGCGAGCGGAATTGACGATCCCGACGTGGGTAAGAGCTTGCGGAAAGTTCCCGAGCAAGCGCCGCCTGCTTGGGTCGTACTCCTCGGAGATGAGCCCTACATCGTTGACCAGTGCCGCAATTCGCCGAAAGATGACTGTCGCCTCGTCGAGTCGGCCCATGAGGACCAGGCAATCGACCAACCATAGAGTGCACGGCAGAAAATTTCCTTCGTGACCCGGTAACCCGTCAATACCTGATTCATTTTGGTATCGGAGGACGAACCCGTCTTGCATCAGGTGCTCCTGGATCGCGTCGACGGTACGAACAACCCGTTCGTCGTCTGCTGGCAGGAACCCGACCAGCGGCATCATCAGCAGACTGGCGTCGAGTTCCGCGGACCCGTAGAACTGGGCGAACACCCGGACTTCCGTGTTCCATCCCCGATCGCATACTTCGGCATGGATGGCCTCGCGAACGGCACGCCACTCGTCCACCGGTCCATCCAGGCCGTGGACTTCGACGCCGCGTACGGCGCGATCGAAGGCGACCCAGGCCATGACCTTGGAGTGGGTGAACATCCGGCGGGGGCCGCGGACCTCCCAAATTCCATCGTCGGGGTCTGTCCAGTGGTCGACGAGGAAGCGCATGATCGCCGTTTGGATCTTCCAAATGACCTCGTGGACTTCGATGCCGTGGGTGCGAGCCCGCTCTAATGCGTCCATGAGCTCTCCATAGACATCGAGTTGGAACTGCCCCGACGCCGCATTTCCGATCCGCACTGGCGCAGATCGCTCGTATCCGGGGAGCCAGTCGACTTCCAGTTCGGTCAGCCGACGCTCGCCCGCCGGTCCATACATGATCTGCAATTGCTCGGGATCACCCGCAGCAACGCGTCCGAGCCATTTCAACCAGCCCTTCGCCTCGTCTCTGAGCCCCGACTCGATGAGGGCGTCCAAGGTGAAGGCGGCATCCCGGACCCAGCAATAGCGGTAGTCCCAGTTCCGCACGCCCCCAATGGACTCAGGAAGCGATGTCGTCGCCGCGGCGACAATGCCACCCGTCGGACCGTAGGTCAGGCCCTTCAAGGTGATGAGCGACCGCAACGCGAGCTCTTGCCACTCGCCGTGCACCTGCTGAATCCCGCCGCGCCACTCCTCCCAGAAGTCCATTGTCTCTTCGAGCGCCCGAGCGGTGTCGAGCACGTATGGGGGATCCTCGTGCGACAGGTACCAGCCGAGGCCGAATGCCACTTCGTCTCCGGCACGCACCGTGAAGTTCCCCTCATGGCGCATCCTGATGCCTGTGAGCTCGATGGGCGAGTCGAGGACGAGCGCGTTCGGCCCGGCGATGGCGACGAGACCGCGGTCCGTCTGTCGCACCCACGGGACGTCGTATCCATACTCGAAGCGCATGACCAGCTCTGTGCGCATTCGAACTTCACCTTCGATGCCGCGCACGATGCGCACGACTCTGGGGTGGTGATGCCGAGGAGGCATGAAGTCGATAACACTGACAACGCCGGCGTCGGTCGTGATCTCGGTGTCGAGCACCATCGAGTCGCCCCGATATCGGCGCATGTGCGACACGACCGGTTCGTCGGCTGCGATCTGCCAGTGGCCATGCTTGTCCTCGCCGAGCAGCTTGGCGAAGCAGCTTCCAGAGTCGAAGCGAGGAAGGCACAGCCAGTCGATCGATCCGTCTCGCCCGACCAAGGCGGCAGTCTCGGTATCGCCAATGATCGCGTAGTCTTCGATAGCTAGTGTCACTAGCCCCAACCATAGGTTGTCGCTTGTCGTCGCCGGGTTCCTCCGGGACCACCACTGGTGTGGTCGACCTCACAGGGGGAATGCTGGCGAGCGTCGCAGCACAGGGATGAGTAGGGGAATCGATTGGGCTCAGGTCGTGCGGATGAGCGTAGACCAGAGTCGCCGCAAGACGTGGCCGTATGTCAAGCGGTGCGGATGCCAACCCGAAACGGTGGCTGGCGTCAGTGCATGCATCTTCCACTGTCCAGTGACCTCAGGGGACCTACCAGGACGACTTGCTTGACAATCCGCGTACAGATTGGCCCGGGTACGGTAATCGACTATGAGACCGATTCGGAAATCCGGGAGATGGCGGTTCGTGAGATTGCAGCTGGCCTCGCTACTGGTACTCACGGCACTTGGGATCTCGTCGGTCCCAGTACGGGCTGTCGCGGGCGCATCAGTGACGTCTCCCGGCGTCGAAGATCCCTCTCCGGCTCCCAACTCGGTCATCTCGTTTGGTGGAGCTTCGGTTGGTATGAATGCATTGACCGATCCAAGCGCACCAGTCGTCGGTATGGCTGTCACCCCAAGCGGCAAGGGTTACTGGATGGTTGCTTCTGACGGGGGCATCTTCAGCTTCGGCGATGCCCGGTTCTACGGCTCAGAAGGCGGCACCCAGCTCAATGCACCGGTCGTCGGCATGGCCGCCATGCCGGACGGCAAGGGCTACTGGCTGATGGCCGCGGACGGTGGCGTCTTCTCGTTCGGTGACGCCCAGTTCCACGGCTCGACCGGCTCACTGAACCTCAACAAGCCAGTCGTCGGTATGGCTGTGACCCCAAGCGGCAAGGGTTACTGGATGGTTGCCTCTGACGGGGGCATCTTCAGCTTCGGCGATGCCCGGTTCTACGGCTCAGAGGGTGGCACCCGGCTCAATGCACCGGTCGTCGGCATGGCCGCCACGCCGGACGGCAAGGGCTACTGGCTAATGGCGGCGGACGGTGGCGTCTTCTCGTTCGGTGACGCCCAGTTCCACGGCTCGACCGGCTCGCTGAACCTCAACAAGTCGGTCGTCGGCATGGCAGCCACGCCGGACGGCAAGGGTTACTGGATGGTTGCCTCTGACGGGGGCATCTTCAGCTTCGGCGATGCCCGGTTCTACGGCTCAGAGGGTGGCACCCGGCTCAATGCACCGGTCGTCGGCATGGCCGCCACGCCGGACGGCAAGGGTTACTGGCTCGTGCTCGGATCGTCGCTGCCGCTGTCCGGAAAGATCGTCGGGATCGACCCTGGTCATAACGGGCTGAACTACACGGCCCCTCAGATCATCGATCAGCCGGTCTGGAACGGCCAGGAGGAGGAAACCTGCGACACCACCGGGACCGAAACGGCGAGCGGTTACACAGAAGCACAGTTCAACTTCAACGTCGCCACCTTCCTAGAGGCCGACCTCGAGGCCGAAGGTGCCGAAGTGGTGATGACTCGTTCGAACAATTCGGGAATCGGCCCGTGTGTGACTACGCGTGCGGCCATCATCAACGACGCACACGCCGATGTGGCCGTCGATATCCACGCCGACGGCGGGCCGGTCGACGGGCGGGGCTTCGCCGTCCTCGAGCCGGTGGCCGACGGGCCCAACAGCGCCGTGATCTCATCCTCCGCATCCTTCGCCACCATGATGCGTAACACATTCCTGGCGGAAACCGGAATGCCGCTGAGCTCCTACGACGGGGTCGACGGGCTGCAACCGCGGGACAACCTAGCTGGACTCAATCTGACCGCTGTTCCGAAGGTGCTCATCGAATGTGGCAACATGCAAAACCCCACCGATGCGGCCATTCTGGTTACTCCGGAGTTCCAGCAGTCGGCGGCAGCGGCCATGGCGCAGGCCATTAGCGCATATCTCACCGATTGAGCGCTGCGATCTTCCTGCTTTTCAGCACGACTGACGCCGACTCCTCAGCCGGTGATGGTTGTGAGCGAGTCTGTTCCACTGTTTAACTGACCGCGAAGGTGTCGTGGGCAGTGATCTAGGGTGATTGGGTCGTGACTGCCGGCGCCCTATCCGTTGCGGCTCGTCGGCAACCACGTCTGGTACAGAGATCATCTTTCGACCTGGCCTGCCGAGATTCGATCATCCCCGACCCGGATCCGCCAAGAACGCCGCCAGGTTGGTGCGCCTTCGATGAGCTATCACTACCGCCAGCCGGTGCCCGCCGACAGCGCAGGCAACAGCTATGAAGCAAGCCAATGCCACTCCCAATCCGAGATCATGAGCCGGCAGCTTCTCCGAAACTCCGTGCGGTGCCGTGAACCCCCACAACAGGAGCGATGGGACCATCAGGATGGCGGCCAGCACCGGAACCAGGATGTACGGGGTCACCGCCAGGGCCAACCACCGGACCAGCATGCGCCTTCGAGGTAGGCGATGTTCCCATCGGTAGCGCAGGGGCATCGGGTGGTACGGAAACAGGATACCGACCCAGGATGAAATGGCGAGGAAGCCGAAGGGAACGACTCCAATCCACACGATGGTGTACAGGGTTGCGAGTGGTTGATGATTGAGAAGGCCGTTGATGACCGCCACCAGTGCGCACAACGGGCTCACCACCAGCCAGAGGACGATGTTCTTTGCACACAAGAGACGTCGGAACATTGCTGGGTGGTCGAGCGCGGCCAGGGCGCGCACCGCGTCCGGACCGAGACTGTTGGTCGCCGGAACGTCCGAATACATCCACGCTGCGAGGACGAGAGCGAAGGCGAGTGTGCCGTGCAGAGTGAACACCTTGTCCTTGATGCCGGCGGGAAGAAATACCCATGCCGAACTCATGAGCGCACCATTCACCGCCACGGTGATGAGACTCTCGCAAGGCGGTTGAAGTGTCAGGGCAATCTGTTGCCGAACGGCATCCCGCATGCTGGTCGGTAGCTGGACGTCAGAACGGTCAGCCGGGCGGCGTGGGCTCCCAGAGTGGCCTAGCTGGAGCGGGTCCGCTGCACTTGTCGCATCGAGTTCGATCTGGCCTCCCTATAGGCAATGTGGTGCACAACCCTAACTGCCCGGGTCCCAGGGGCACCACGATCCCGTCGGGCAACCAGGCGAGGCGGGATTGCTGTTCGATCGCTCGCGTCACACGATGCGAGACGATCGATCCCTCCAGTAGGACTCACGGAGGAGTCGCTTGAATAGTTTTCCGCTCGGGTCGCGAGGCATTTCTCTGACGAACTCGACCGCTCGGGGACACTTGTAGCCGGCAAGGCGATCTCGACACCACGCTATGAGTTCTGCCGAGGCGACGGATTCGTCGCCGACTTGCTTCTGGACGACCGCCAGCAATGACTCTCCCATTTCCTCGTCGGGGACCCCGAACACCGCTACGTCGATCACCTGAGGATGGGTGGCGAGCACCTGTTCGACCTCGCGCGGATAGATGTTGACCCCGCCGGAGATGACCATGTCGGATGCACGATCGGTGAGATAGAGATAGCCGTCGGCGTCGAGGTAACCGACGTCGCCAAGCGTCCTCCATCCCTTCTGGTTCGCCATGCGACCCGTCTTCTCAGGATCATTGTGGTATTCGAATTCCCGACCACCGGCGAAATACACGGTGCCGGTCTCACCGACAGGGAGGTCGACTTCGGTGTCGTCGCCGACGATGTGGACTTCGTTGAGGGGCCGCCCGACAGAACCGGGGTGCGCCACCCACTCCTCGGGTGCGATTGCGGTTGATCCGATATCTTCTGTCCCGGCGTAGTACTCGTGGATGATCATTCCCCACCATTCGAGCATCTGCTGCTTGACCGGCACCGGACAGGGAGCCGCGGCGTGGACCACCCACTGCAGGCTCGAGAGATCGTACGAGTACCTCTCCTCGTCCTTCAACCGGAGCATGCGGGTGAACATGGTGGGAACGAATTGGGCGTGAGTGACCCGGTACCGCTCGATGGTTTCGAGGCATTTCACTGGTTCGAACGACTCCATGACCACACAGGTGGCGCCGAGCCGATGCATCGCCATCGAGTAGACGAGGGGTGCGGAATGGTACAGCGGAGCGGGGGAGAGGTAGACCGAGTGATCGTCGATACCCACCCGGGCGAAGTTTCCGGCGAGCATTACCGGGGTTGAGGTCGGATCGCCCATTGGTGCGGCGGACAGGACCTTGCGCACGCCCTTGGGCGATCCCGTGGTTCCTGACGAATAGAGCATCTCCCTGCCTTCGGCTTCGTCCACGATCGGCATTGCCGGCCAGCGTGCCAGTACGTCGTCGTAGGGCAGAAAGCCCTTTGCCTGACCTCCCGCCACGATGCACAGTCCTATCCGTTGCAAATCGAGATCCGCGGCGATTTGGGCCAAACTTGCCGAGATGAAGAAGGCCGTGGCTCCGCAATCGTCGAGGATGTGCTGCGCCTCGCTCCGCCGGAGGTGGCTGTTGAGTGCTGTGTAGTAAAGACCCGATCGTTGAGCCGCCCAGGCGACCTCGAGGAACGCCGAGCCGTTATCCATCATCAAGGCAACGTGATCGCCGGTGCGGAGACCGGCGTCCCGCAACAGATGAGCCAGCCGGTTGGAGCGTTCATCGAGTTCCCGGTAGGTGGTGACGTGACCCGATCCGGCCATGACGACGGCCGGTCGATCAGGGTACTCCTCGGCTCGAGAGCCCAAGTGGCGCTCGTTGCTCATCGTCCGCCAATTCAACTCGCCTCTCGAGCTTCTTCGATGGTCAGTTCTGCAGTGGGATCAGCTTCAAGCCGCTCGTCGGAGATCGGCTGACCGCTGCGCACCGAATAGCCATAGGTACCGGAATCCATGCGTTCCTCCGCCCGATCAATGGCCACCAGGCGTTCTCGCAGCCGGAGCAAGACCGCCTCATCGGTGCCTTCCTCGGTGAGAGGTTGGGCCGAATCAAACATATCGCCGGACTGATTTGCCGCAACTCGGTCGTCCCGGGAACCTGCAGCCACGTGCTCTATCAGTTGTTCCACCCGAAGGCGCTCTGCGCGAAGGAGCTCTTTGGCGTGGGCCGTCTGCATAATCACACCTCGTCTTCTGTGATCCACCTGCATGTTATCGACACCCCCCCCTTCTTCACTGATGCCGGAGCGCCCAAAGCTCAGATAACGGCCCTCCTCTATTGGGTGACGACGTCTCTCCGGTGGGGCAGCACCCAACCAGGTCGGGGGAAGTGACAGGTGTAGCCGTTCGGGTAATGCTCCAGATAGTCCTGGTGTTCAGGCTCTGCTTCCCAGAACGGCCCGGCCGGCGTCACTTCGGTCACGACCTTGCCGGGCCAAAGGCCAGACGCTTCTACGTCGGCGACGGTGTCCGTGGCCACACGCAGCTGATCGTCGTCGAGGTAGAAGATTGCCGACCGGTAGCTCGTGCCAGTGTCGTTCCCCTGGCGGTTCAGCGTCGTCGGGTCGTGTACCTGGAAGAAGAACTCGAGCAACTCGCGATAGGAGGTCTGCTGTGGATCGAAGGTGATCTCGATCGCCTCGGCATGGCCTCCATGATTTCCGTAGGTCGCATTGGCGACATCACCGCCGGTATACCCGACCCGCGTCGAAATGACGCCCGGTCGCTTCCGGATGAGGTCCTGCATCCCCCAGAAGCATCCTCCCGCGAGGATCGCCTTCGCTGCTGTCTCGCTCATTAGCCACCTCCTCCTCTGTCAGGGGTCCGTCGAATAGCTGCCGCTACTTCACGGTATCCCGCGGCTCGAGGTCCCGTACTGACGCCGACAGGACGTTGGACGACGGGATGGGCGGACCGGGCCACGGGTGGAGCTGCCTCGACCGGCTCGAGAAGCCGAGCTCAGAGTTACGCCGCGCGTGGAATCTCCCATGGCGTAAGGGGGCTTCTCTGGGCGGAACACGACCCCAAATGAGCGGGCCGAGTTGATCGTCCTCGTTCGCTCCGGAGGCGTGGAAAACGCACAGCGTGCACTACCGAGCACTGATTGTGATAACGGGCCGCGTCACAGTCGTCGGCAGCCGGACATCAGCAAACGGTTCGGTACCACATTGGCCCTCGACGACGAGGTTTCGCTCGAAGTCGATTCCGGGAAACCTTGATCGCCGCGTTCATCCAGGAGTTCCTGACCAGCCGGATCCAAACGAGAAGAGGAGAGGCACCGGCTCCATGAGTGGATTATTGATGTTACGTATCCGCCGTCTTCGGTGTTTGGCAATCTCCACGCTCCGGCGGTACTTCTCTTCGAGCCCGGATCGAGTCCATGATGGCTTACAGCCCCTTCGGCTTGGACCTGGAGACTCGGGAGACGGCTCTTATCGCTGGCGCGAGCGTCAGCCAGAGCCCGACGGTCACGATCATCGCCGTTACGTAACCAAAGGGCCGTATGCCGGCGTCGTGGCAGACAATGCCTGCGAAAGTTCCTGGACAATGGTGCTTCCCCGGAGGACAGGCAAAGATCATCTCCCTCTCGCTCTGGCCGACGCCGGTCATCTCACAACCCCGTGGGAAAGGTCTCGGCCGGCTCCCCTCGGTCCCAGAGGGAGGTGCGCTCGAGGGGCTCGAGAGCATGTGTGCGGTCCATATGGATCACCGCATCGAACTGCTGGGCGAGATGGGCCTCGAAGTAGTGACTCTGGAGCTCGGTCTCCGGTCGGTAGATCACGCCGATGGCCCGTTCGAGGCGAGTTTGGCTCAATGCATCGTGGACCGGGAGATCAGCTGTGGACACCCAGAACTGGGGAAGGTCGACGGCGTGCAGGAGCGCCTCGTGGCTATCGGGACGGGCAGGACGGACACGTTTGCGTTCGGTTGGGGCGCCCCAGTCGTTGGCGGCGGTCACCCAGCCGTCGAAGGTGGTGAATCCGATCAACGCGGCGTCACCCCCGTATCGCTGGCGTGCCAGCTGGCCGACGTTGAGCTCTCCCCGAAAGCCCATGGCCGTGGCGCGTGCGTCTCCTATATGCGAATTGTGCTCCCAGACCACCACCTTGGTATTGCTCGATTGACGATCGAGATGCTCGATCAAGGCGTTGAGCGTGCCGGCCATGTGCTGGTCTCGCAGGTTCCACGAGGACACCTCCGCCCGGTACATCTGGTGGTAGTACTCCTCGGCGTCCCGAACCAGGCGCGCGTTCTGTTCGGCGTAGAACTGCTCGTCCTCGGCCACCCAGCCGTCTCGTCGGAGGTAGAGCTCCGCTCGACGCCGAAGTTCCAGAAGCTGGGCAACGACTTCGTTCTCGCATGGGGCGACCCCTTGGTAGGTGACCGCATGCCCGTAGGCTTGACCATCGGCGCTCACATGGTCGAAGCACGAGTAGCGCCGTCGTGCCATCAGGGCCTCCGAGGGGTCGACCTTGTCCAGGTAGCCGATGACTGCCTCGATCGAGGTCCGCAGGCTGTAGAGGTCGAGCCCGTAGAACCGGGCCTTCGCGGCAGGGTGGGCCAGGGTGTCGTTGCGGGCTCGTAGCCACTGGACGAAGCCCAGCACATCCCGGTTTCGCCACATCCAGGTGGGGAACCGACGGAATCCCCCGAGGGCGGCGTTTGCATCCTCGTCAGAAGACATTCCCATGACGTACCGGTTGACCCGGTACGCGTCGGGCCAGTCACCCTCGACGGCGACCACCGTGAATCCGAGCTCGTCGATGAGGCGCCGAGTGATGCGGGCGCGTTCACGGTAGAACTCGTGGGTCCCGTGGGATGCCTCGCCGATCAGGACGAACCGCCGGTCACCGATGAGGGCGAGCAGCGGGTCGTAGTCGTTGGGCTCACCCGTCACCGGCCGCGCTGCCTGATTCAATGCTGCGGCTGACTCTTCGGTCAGGATTCCGGTCATGGATCCACGGTGCGGGTCCCGACGGGATCCCGCCAGGGTCGGAAGTCCCATTTGCCCAAAATCAGGTGCGTCGATGCTCTCTGCCCCGCCTCAGTCGGGCGGACCGCCGGCGGCCATCGACTGCGTATCGGGTGCCACGCGCAGTGTCGCAGCCACGTGCCTGGCGGGCCAGGGACTCATGCGCCTTCGAGCAATGGACCTTTGGCCCTGGTCTGCCTGCGGGAGCTGCGAAATGATTCAGTCACATCGATTGGACTTACGTGGAGGAACCTCAATGATCTTGGACTTATCGCAGCCGCTTGCCGAGGAGCTGCGAGCCTGTCTCGAAGAGGTGATCGGCGATATGAGCGGTGAGATTGCGGACACCGATAATCCGAAATATCGGAGGGAGTTGGAGGCACGTAGAGAGAGGCTCAAGTCGATCCACTCCCAACTCGACGGTTTGTCCACCACGTAAGAGCCTCACCGTCCCATGACACGCTTGATGAGATGCGGATGGAAGCTCTGGTTGCGCCCTCATCGACCAATGGATGTGATGCGCTCACTTTGGGGGAAGAAAGTGCTGGACTTCTACGCCCGGCCGAGCTGGACTTCAGGTTCCTGCCCGACGGCCTAACGATCAGGACTTTTGACCCTGTCCGCAGCCGCGCGTTCGTCATACGGTCGTATGAGGAGGTGGTGCAGATGGAAGCGGCCTATGCGTTGGCTGGTTGGGTGAGGGAATGGACAAGGGAGCAGTGTCCCGGTGAACCCCGGGTTCCCGACATGGCCGTCTCGGTCGCTCTGAGTAGCTTCTTCGGTGGTGCGTCGGTCGCCGAAGCGTGCGAGCAGGCCCGTTCGTTTGTGGTCAGCCGGACCGTTCATCCAGCACATAGAGGCAATCGTCAAGTTGCCAGCGCTTTCCTTCGCGTCGTAATCGTCCAGGGCGCGGGGGCTGCCGCACCGATCCTTACCGGTGTCTTCCGGCCCCGGTCTGACGATGGAGTTTGCCGCTTGCACACGCCTGGCGCGGTCAAAGCGATGGTGGCTCGATATGGAATCTCCGCCCGGTCATGTGACTGGCCTCGACGCGGAGCAATCGGCGATCCAGGGCTCCGCCTCCCCATGGTTTGATCGCGTCCGACATCGCTTGAGCATCGTCCCACTCGTTGCTCACTTCTGAGGCGATGCCTTGGAGGAGCACGCTCCAATGTGCCCCACTGCCTGCTTCAGGAGCATCGGCCTGAAAGGCGACGACAGCACCGGTGGTTGCTGCATCGAACTTCGTTCCGGGATTGGTGTTGAAGAATACAGACTCCCCGAACAACACAAAATGAACCGGCAGAATGACCGGTAGGGCATCGATGCTCACGCCGACCCGACCTAGCGAGACCTGGCTCAAGAGGTCAAGACACTCCCGGCGGGCAAGGATCCTCATCCCGCTCTCTTCGCCCTGCATTGACTCATGGTCGCAGACGGACGGAGGGCGAGAACAGGGGCGAAAGTCCCATAGTTGGGATGCGGGAGCTTCCACTGAACCATGGTCGACGACCCCGTCCGGCAGCTCGCTTGCGGGCGGCGCAGACACGGGTCGGGTCCTCCACGGCCCTGTGCCGTTGAAGGGCAAGAGCACGGCGTCGTGCCTTCCGAGGACCGCCGCGCCGTTCCGGTGGGCTCACCTCGAGTTGTCCGATGGCAGCGTTACCCCTCGTCCCGAAGCACGACCACCGGGCAGTGAGCATTGCTGACACAGTGCTCACTCACCGATCCAAGAAGCATGCCCACGAACTCGCCGTGACCCCGGCTGCCGACGACGAGGAGATCGGCCCCGTTGGAAGCTGCGACCAGCACGGGAGCGGGATGGCCCTCGATCACAGTCGCCTGGATACGTACGCCAGGATGCGCTTCCCGGATCGGCGTGAGAAGCTCACCGAGGGCGATCTTGCTCTCGTGTCCCGGGTCAAAGTTGGAAGGTACAGGAGACCATCCGTAGCCGTTCGGCCATTCCCATGTCATGAGAACCTCAAGGGCGGCTCCAGTGAGTTCGGCCTGGTTTGCTGCCCACTCGATGGCGGCGACTGAGGAAGGTGAACCGTCGACGCCGACGACGATGCGGTGGGCTGGGTGTTCATGGGCGGTGATCATGGTGTTCTCCCCGGAGTGTGGTCTACCCCGGACAGGATCTCAGTCTGGGTTCGACCGGTGGCCTCGTCTTGGACCACTGGTCCGGCAGCTGCTGTCGTTCTGACGATCGTGCCCCGCGATCCCTCGAGTATCTCCCTAGCGTCCTCGAGGCGACCGATCGCCGCACATTTGCCGGTCGCCTCTACGAATCGGCATGCGGCTTCGACCTTGGGTCCCATGGAGCCGGCAGGGAAGGGGAGAGCCCGAAGGTCGGCCGGGGTCGTGCTTCGGATCACCTGGGCCGAGCTGGTGCCGAAGTTGGATTCGACGTCCGGCACATCTGTCAACAACAGAAGGGCATCGGCATCGAGATCACGGGCCAAGAGTGCCGCTGTCAGGTCCTTGTCCACCACCGCTTCGACACCTCGCAACAGCCCATCTGCGTCCCGGCACACGGGTATCCCGCCGCCACCGGCACAAATGATGACGGCGCCGTCGCCCAACAGCATGCGGATGGACGGCATCTCGATCAGCTCCAGCGGCTCGGGAGAGGCCACCACGCGACGCCAGGCGTCGTCGCCATCCTGGTGAACCTGCCATCCGCGCAAGCGGGCGAGACGCCGACCCTCTTGTCGTGAGTACACCGGGCCGATGAACTTGGTCGGCCGTTCGAAGGCCGGATCGTCGGATGCGACCAGGGTCTGACAGATGAGACTGGCGATCACCCGCCCAGGGAGGGCGTTCTCGAACGCTTGGAGGAGGAAGTAACCGATCATTCCCTGGGTCTGGGCGCCTAGCACGTCGAAGGGGTAGGGGTGCGGAAGATTGGGATCGCTCGCGCTCTCGAGAGCCAGCAATCCGACCTGTGGACCGTTTCCGTGAGTGATGACCAAGTCATGGTTTCGGGCGATGGGTGCGAGCGCGTCCACGGCGGCGACAACGTGCTTCTCCTGGATCTCGGCGACGGGGGTCTCCCCCCTCTCCAGGAGGGCGTTGCCGCCCAATGCGGCCACGATGCGCACCTCAGTCCCCGATCGTGGCCACCACGGCCGCCTTGATGGTGTGGAGCCGGTTCTCAGCCTGGTAGAAGACGATCGAGACGGGGGATTCGAAGACCTCTTCGGTTACTGACCGCCCCTTCGTAGGCGGTTGGCAAGGACTAGGCAATGTCTCGCTCGATGGGGCAGGTCATGCATCGTGGACCACCGCGGCCCCGGCCCAACTCGCTACCGGCGACAGAGACCACTTCGATACCCTGCTTGCGGAGCATTGTGTTGGTGGCGACGTTGCGGTCATAGCCCATGACCACACCGGGTGCGACTGCCAAATAGTTGGTACCGTCGTCCCACTGCTCGCGCTCGGCTGCGCGGATGTCCTCATCGGTGGTCAACACGGTGATCTCGGGCAATTCCAAGATGTTGGCAAGGGTGTCCCAGAGGTTGTGGTTTCGATCAACCGAGAGCTCGCCCGGTTTCTCACCAGCGGAGATCGTCCAGCTGCGGAGGCTACGGTCGAAGTAGGGATAGAGGACGAAGGTTCCTCGGTCGACCATGGACATCACCGTGTCCAGGTGCATGAAGGCGTGACTGCGGGGGAGCTCGATGGCCACCACCTGCGCTGCTTGTCCGGCGTCGAAGAGGGCACGCGAGACGGTCTCCACGGCCATCGGGGTTGTTCGCTCGCCCATGCCGATGAGAACGGCCCCATGGCCGATGACATGGACATCGCCGCCCTCGATGGTCGCCGGCTGATAGTTCCGGTCCTCATCGCCGTAGTAGGTGATGAAGTCTGCATCGGCAAACAGAGGGTGGAACCGGTAGATGGCTCGGGTGTGCAACGTCTCGCGCTGGCGAGCGGGCTTGGCCATCGGGTTCACCGTCACCCCTCCGTAGATCCAGCAGGAGTTGTCCCGCTGGAACAAGTGGTTGGGCAGTGGAGTCAGGACGAAATCGTCTGCGCGCAGCATGTCCCACTTGAGGCTGTGGGCCCGTAGGGGATGGAGGTCGGCCTTCAGGACACCGCCGACCAGAAACTCGGCAAGTGTCTTCCCGTCCAGGTCCTCGAAGAGGCGTCGGATGGGGTCGACCAGTGAAGGGCCGAGGATCTCGGGCGTGCACACGCGATCGAGGACGAAGACTCGACCTTGGGGCAAGTCGAGTGTCTCGGCCAGCAGGGTGCCGTAGAGGTGGACCCGTACCCCCTTGTCCCTGAGAGCTTCGGCAAAGGCGTCGTGCTCTTCCTTTGCCTTCTTCGCCCACATCACGTCGTCGAACAACAGCTCGCCGATGTTCTCGGGGGTGAGCCGGGAGAGCTCGAGCCCCGGTCGGTGGACGATCGCCTGACGGAGCTGCCCGATCTCGGATTCCACCGCGAACGTCATCAGTTCGCCTCTGCAGCGTTGAGGTCCGCAGTGACCAGAGGCTGCGCAGCTCCGTTGCCGACTGCCACAGTGGCCGGGGACACCTCGGCGGGGAGATCCACCGGTTCGCCTGCCTCACCGAGACGCTGCCGGCGGGCATTCAGGAAGGCGTACAGGATGAGACCGGCCAGGATCACCACCAGTGCCTGGTAGACGACCTGGTACCCAGAAGCGAAGGTCACCCACATCGAGAACAGCACACTCGCTCCGGCGATCGAGAGGTCGCGGGCCAAGGCCCAGCCCTGCACACGCCGACGCCGTGAGACGAGGAAGGTGAGTTGGGCGATCGCCGACATGAAGTACGGGATGGCCACGGTCACCACCGTGAGATCGACCAGATAGGTGAAGATCGTGAGACCAGAGCTACTGGTGTAGCGCCAGAGCATGAGCAATGAGGGCAGGGCAGTCCCGACCAGGATCCCGAACCAGGCCGTGCCGTTTCGGTCCTGCCAGGCAAAGGGCCGGGGGAACATGTCGTCCTGGGCGATGGCCCGGGACGTCTCGGTCACGATGAGGGTCCACCCGTTGAGGGCCCCGATCCCCGAGACGACGGCCAGGGCGGCGATGAACTTCCCGGCCCAGGCCTCGTGGGGGAACATGGTCTGGAAGGCGTTGACGAAGGGCGACCCGTTGTTCACGAGGGCGTGGTGGGACACGAGACCCATCACCGCCGCCGTGACCAGCACGTAGAGCACGGCGCTGAGGGCGGTGCCGAGCATCGACGCCCGACCCACGTTGACCCGGGGGTTCTTCACCCGCTTGGCGGTGATGGCGGCGGCTTCGACCCCGATGAAGGAGAACAGCGCCACACCGGCGGCGATTCCGATCCCCGAATAGAGGCTGCCACCAGAGGCGTTGAACGGCCCGAAGTTGGCCTTGGTCACGAACAGCCATCCGACCACACCGACGAAGAGCAGGGGGAGGAACTTGAGCACGACGGTGACGTTCTGGAACCAGGCCATCTGGCGGACGCCGACCAGGTTGATGATGGCCGGCACCCACAGGCCCACCAGGGCGATGCCCCAGTTCTCCATACCCGACGCATGGGCCCAACCGAAGAGGGCATCCACGTAGAACACCCACGAGGCGACGATGGCCGCATTCCCCGCCCAGGACTGGATCCAGTAGCACCAACCGACGAGATAGCCGGCGAAGTCGCCGAACTCGTGGCGGGAGTAGGCGTAGAGGCCGCCATCACTGTTGGGCACCCGCTTGGTGAGCTGGCCGAACAGGATGGCCAGCAGCATTGCGCCGATGGCGATCACACCAAGAACGACGATGCCCATGGTGCCGGCTCCGGCCAGCACGGCAGGCATGGTGAACACGCCAGTCCCGACGATGCTGCCGATGACCAGTCCGGTGGCCGAGGTCAGGCCCAGGGCGTGGGCCTTCTCCTTGTTCCGAGGCGAGAGCTGTGTCTCGGGCGCCACCGGCACAACAGGCGCCGCAGGCTGAATATCCGCCGGCCGATCGGTAATCAGTGACATCGAGGCTCCTTTCGGTAGGAGCCCCTGCGGCTCCACTCGTGCTGCCTATTTGCACGATATGGAGAGGGGGTTCGAGTCAGTAGGGGAAAAGGTCCCATTGCAGACCCGTCTGATCCCGCCAATGAAACGAGTCAGACGGGTGCGGAAGCAACGGAGTCGCCGATTTCGACAAAACGAAAGGATGGCCCATGCCCCATGAATCCGGTTGGAGGCGACCGCATGGATGGGAGCAAGACCGTCCGTCGCTAGGGCGACAAGCACCGCTGCGAGGTGCGCGGCCCTATCGTCGCACGCTGATCAACTACCTTGCGGGCGGATGGGTACTTGCCAGACCAGCAGCGTTCCCCCTCCTTCGGGAGTCTCGATCTCGAGACTCCCGCGGAGCTTTTCTGCCCTGCGGCGCATGTTTGCCTGTCCATTGCCCCCGGTGCTCGGCCGGCTGGGGTCGATGCCTACGCCGTTATCCAAAACAAGAAGCCGGCAGTTTCCATCGTCCACGCTGAGCGCGACGCTGCCCCGGGAAGCTTGGGCGTGTCGACCGATATTGGTCAACGCCTCGCGCAGGGTGGCCAGCAAGTGCTCGATGATCTCGTCCGAGACTGCCGCATCGATCGGACCGTCGATGGTGACGCTCAGCTCGAAGCCGATAACCGGAGTCAGTTCGTCGATGAGGGAGAGAATGCTGGCTCGTGGTCCCCGACTACCGTTGCCGAGCCCCAGTTCGAAGATGGTGGTACGGACCTGGCTGATCGTTTCGTCGATATCCGCAACTGCTCCTCTCAGCCGATCCGCTGTCGCGGGTGCAACCGCTCCGGCGATGCTCTGGAGCTGGAGGCCCACGGCGAAGAGACGTTGAATGACCGTGTCGTGGAGGTCTCGGGCCAGTCGATCCCGCTCGTCGTAGACGGCAGATTCTTGGACCCGCTGATGAAGCCGAGCGTTCTCGATGGCGATGCCTGCGGCGAGGGCCAGGGCTCCGACGAGGGCCTCGTCGTCGCTGGTGAACTCCGTCCAGCCGATCTTGTCGGTGAGGTAGAGATTGCCGTACACCTCGCCACGAGCCTTGATCGGTACACCCAGGAAAGACGTCATCGGGGGATGATTGGGAGGAAACCCGAAACTCTCGGGGTGATCGCCGATCCGAGCCATCCGCAAGGGCTTGGGTTCGGTGATCAGCAGCCCCAGAACGCCCCCACCGGTGGGCCGGGTGCCGATCTGGTCCTCCTGATCTGCAGTCAGGCCCACGGTGATGAACTCGGCCAAGGCGGTGCGCTCATCGTTGAGCACCCCGAGGGCGCCATAGCGGGCATTGGTCATGGACAGCGCCTCGTCGATGACGTGGTGGAGCAAGGCAGGAAGCTCCAAATTGGCTTCGAGCAGAAGCGCCGCCTCGAGGACTCTACGCAACTTGGCGGGGTCTTCGATGGAGTGAAAGGGCACGGTGCCGTCTCGGTTCGTGCTGAACGGGCGCTCGCTGAGAATAGGCATCAAGTAGAGCATGAAGGAGATCAGAAAGCCAGCGATCCCTCCGGGCACAGGCTAAGCCGGGATTGAAAGTAGATTGGTGTCATGGAGCGGTCGTACGAGGATGACTGAATGACCATCAGGGTCTTTCTTCTCGACGACCATGAGGTCGTCCGGACCGGGCTCCGGTCGCTACTCGAGGGGGCCGGTGACATTGCTGTTGTCGGTGAAGCGGGGACGGTCGCCGAGGCCCTCGCCCGGATTCCACCGATCCATCCCGATGTCGCCATCCTGGATGTCCGCTTGCCCGATGGCAGTGGGGTGGAGGTCTGCCGGGAGATTCGGTCCCAGATGCCAGAAATCGCTTGTCTGATGCTCACCTCCTACGCTGATGACGAGGCGCTATTCGCTGCCATCATGGCCGGAGCGGCCGGCTACGTCCTCAAGCAGGTAGGGGGCAACGACCTTGTAGGCGACCTTCGGAAGGTCGCCAGTGGAGGATCACTACTCGATCCGACCCTCACGGAGAGCGTGATGGTGAGGCTACGCAGCGGTCAGGACGTAGATCCGCTTCTGGCCACGTTGACCCCCCAGGAGCAGCGTATCCTCGATCTGATTGCCGAGGGTAAGACAAACCGCCAGATCGCGGGGGAGATGTACTTGGCCGAAAAGACCGTCAAGAACTACGTATCCAATCTTCTCGACAAACTTGGCATGGAGAGGCGGGCGCAGGCCGCATCATTTGCAGCCCGCCTGGACGAGCGCTCGGCTCTCCACCGAGAACGAGATGGCACCGGGACCTGATACCAGGGAGTTACTGATCCTCGGCGGCCTCTCGTTCCAACTCGTCTATTCGGATCCCGCGATCGACGAGCGCCTGGTCTAGGCGCGGGCGACGGCCCGATCGGCGCCTTCGCAGTCGCATGTTGCCAGCATCGGACTGGACCCGTGGGTCACGCTACGGCAGCTCGATCCCGCGCTCGGCGGTCCACCGTTCGATGACCCGCCGGCCCTGGGACGGTGGGTCGAATTCATCCGAACCGACCGTCATGCCGAGACACTGTGCATATCGGATCAGTGCGACGTCATAGGCGATCTGAGTACTCAATGCCTCGGTTGCGGAGAAGTCAGTGCCCGCTAGGCCGGCCACCTGAGACTCTGCCCCCGCACTGCACGACGTCGGCGAACGCGTCGGCTGGATCTGGTCGACCGGTGCGGTCGCGCGCTTCGAGTGCCCGTTCCAGGAGGTTGCAATAGAAGGAGGCACCGAGCGGCGAATCCTGCGCCTGACTCGGAGACGCACTGGACATGGACTGAGGAGGTTGGTCGGCTTGTTGAACTTGATTACTTGCGCTCACGCCGGATCACTGCACCTGCGGCTTCATAGGCGCTCTGAAGATCATCGAGAACTCGTTCGAGGGCCACCCGCAGGTCGCTGAGGCCTGCCTCGGCGTCATCTCGGGCCTGCCCCAGCCTGTTCTTTGTCGCCAGATAGACATCGACGGCAGTGTCCAACTGATGGCGAACGTTCTCACGAACGTCTAGGTCGGCGAGCTCGAGTTGGACCTTGATCTCATCCACACGGCCATGCAGCTCATCGAGACCGCAGAGCTCGTCATCAGGACGGTGTGGTGAAGCCGCTTGATTGACCTTAGGCATGGGTCCTTCCCTTCTCCTGCGAACGATCCCATCGTGACTCCAGCGTGAACCAGTTCGGCGAGAAGGATTAGGGCCGAATGACCCAACGCGTCCGATCTGACCGGAGGGGCCCTCTGGCCAGCCGATATGAATGATTCGGTTCCACCCGAGAGGACCTTCGGCCCTGGTAGACATGCTCGCGATGACTGAAATTGGGAAGTGGAGAAGCTGTGCGAACCAGGAAGGGTGCCATGAACCACACCCAGCCGAACGTCGGCGCCAGTGGACCATCACGCGTAGCAGCGGGTGCTCGGTCAATCCTTACTGCATCGAGGAAGTGGGACACACCGCCACTGAGCTAATACGGGATCGTGCCGAGGTGGTCACTGTGGTCGTTAATCATCAATAGCCACCTGTTGCCAATCGATTGCGGTATTCCTTGAGAACCCAAGCGTGCGTAGCGCATGCCGCACACTCGTAGCCTCCGAACCAACCGGCTGACATCGAATCGATCAGAGTGAGGCAGCACGAGATGGAAAGCGAATCGAGCGAACGGAGACCCGACCAATTGGTCGACTATCCCGCCGAGCTCGAATCAGAGACTCGGATGGCCGACGGGAAGACGCTCCATATTCGTCCTATTCGACCCGACGATGGCCAGGTGCTCGCGGTATTTCACGATTCTCTGTCGGACCAGACAGTGTTTCGGCGCTACTTCTATCTCCACCCTCGGCTCTCTCCGGCGGAGATCGATCATCTCACGCATGTGGACTATGCCGATCGTCTGGCACTCGTCGTCGAAGACGCTGACAGTTTGGTTGCTGTCGGACGATATGACCGTCTTCCGGGCACCGACGAGGCGGAGGTGGCGTTCGTGGTCGCAGACCGATATCAGCACCACGGTCTCGGCTCATTCTTGCTTCAACGGCTCGCCGAGGCTGCACGGGAACGGGGAATCGGTGCGTTCACCGCGGAAACGATGGCAGAGAATCGGGACATGATCGATGTATTCATGGCATCTGGATTTCCGGTCACTTCGACGTGCGAGTGGGGAACCGTGACCGTCCGCTTTCCCATCCTCAAGGGCGAGGGGTGGGATCGATCCGGTGCACCTCGACCTCACTGATGCTCGAAGCGACCGTTCAGTCGGACATGCCCGGAGAAAGAGCACACAATCGGGTAGGTGCTGGTGGCACCGCCATTGCCATCGTTCGACCCATGGCGTCAGCCTGCATTGTGCCAGGACGCTGACCTCTCACTTCACATGACCATTCCCGCGCTATTCGGGCCTTTGGACCCTACTGACACACGCTGTCGAAGCAGAAACTGGAGACAGGACCTCCTTACGCGGGGGTGACGGACAAAAGGAGCGTCAAAATGCAACGAAGAGCCTTCGATGTACTAGCCAGCGCCGTTGGTGCTGTCGTCGTGGTCGTGCTTGTGGTGGCCGGCGCGCTGCTCTTGGTCGGTTACAATTTCGCCAACAACAACGTGCACAGCCAGCTTGCCGAACAGCAGATCACCTTCCCGGCCGCCGCAGCGTTCGCCCATCCGGTGGCCGGCGGTGAGATCACTCCCTCGATGGTGGGCACGGTTTCCAAGTATGCGGGTCAGGAGCTGACCACCGGCCAGCAGGCCCAGGTCTACGCCAACGACTTCATCGCAGTGCACTTGAACGAGATCGGCGGAGGACAGACATACTCCCAGCTCTCAGCTGCGGCCATGGCGCTGCCAAAGGGCTCAGTGGCCTATACCGCGGCCGAGGGCAAGGTGCAGACGGTGTTCCAGGGCACGACGCTACGGGGTCTGCTCCTCGAAGCCTACGGCTTCAGCGTGTTCGCCACCATTGCCCTCTGGGGTGCGATTGCGGCCTTCATCCTGGCCGGTGTCATGGCGCTGCTCGTCATCCTCGGGATCCTCCATGCTCGCAAAACGGATGACGCCCAAGAGCTGATGGTTCACACCGCGACGGTCCAGCAGGAAGAACTGGTCCCCGTCTGATCCGTCCCCCCGCTGTGTCGTTCCGACTCCACCCGGCCCAATCCATGGGCCGGGTGGATCGCGTTGGAGGCGCCAGTCGTCATGACCGCCTGGCATCGATCTCCGGTCCGCTGCATGCTTGAGCGGACACCTGAGCTTCCAGGAGAGCTACCAGTGACAGACAGTTCGTTCCACATGACCGCTCGACCACTAGGGGACCTGGAGCTCCAGACACTCGATGCCTACTGGCGTGCCGCCAATTACTGCTCAGTCGGCCAGATCTACCTGATGGACAACCCGCTCCTCACCGAGCCCCTCCGACCCGAGCATGTGAAGCCGCGGCTTCTCGGTCACTTCGGTACCACTCCGGGGCTCAATCTCATCTATGCCCACCTCAACCGGGTGATCAAGGCACGGATCTCAACATGATGTACGTGATCGGGCCCGGCCACGGAGGTCCGGGCATCGTGGCGAACGCCTATCTGGAAGGCACCTATTCCGAGGTGTATCCGCACATCGGCGAGAACGCGCAAGGACTGCAGAGATTGTTTCGCCAGTTCTCGTTCCCCGGCGGAATCCCGAGTCATGTGGCACCCCAGACGCCTGGATCGATCCACGAGGGAGGCGAGCTCGGTTATTCCTTGGTCCATGCCTACGGCGCGGCACTTGACAATCCCGAACTCGTCGTGGCCTGCGTCGTCGGGGACGGAGAGGCGGAGACCGGTCCATTGGCCGCAAGCTGGCACTCGAACAAGTTCCTCGACCCGGTGGGCGACGGTGCCGTGTTGCCCATCCTGCATCTCAACGGATACAAGATCGCCAATCCGACCATCCTGGCCCGGATCGGTGACGAGAGTTGGCCAGTCTGCTCACTGGGTATGGACATCGTCCGATCTTCGTCGTGGGCGACGATCCCGCTGACGTCCACCAGCAGCTGGCGGCGGCGCTCGACGACGCCTTGGACGACATCGCCCGGATCCAAGGGGCGGCCCGCGAGTGGGGGCGATCCGTCCGGCCGACATGGCCCATGATCGTGCTCCGCACGCCGAAAGGATGGACATGCCCAAAAGAGGTCGACGGCGTCCCGGTCGAGGGTACCTTCCGCGCTCACCAGGTACCGGTGAGCGACGTCCGTACCAACCCCGAACATCTCAAGATCCTAGAAGAGTGGATGCGGAGCTACCGCCCTGGGAGTTGTTCGACCAGTCGGGCCGGTTTACGCCCCGATGTTCGCGTACTGCCCCGAGTGGAATGCGGCGCATGAGCGCCAATCCGCACGCCAACGGCGGCCTGCTGCTGAAGGATCTGGAGCTGCCCGATTTCCGCCACTACGGCGTCGAGGTCGGGCGCCCGGGGGTGAGCTCGTGTCGAGCCCACACGGGTGCTCGGCACGTTCCTCCGGGACGTCATCAAGGCGAATCCCAGCACCTTTCGGATCGTCGGCCCCGACGAGACGCTCTCCAACCGGCTGTCAGCAGTGTTCGAAGTCGACGAATCGGGTCTGGGAGGCCGAGACATTGCCCGGGGACGAATTCCTGGCCACCCAGGGTCGGGTCATGGAGGTGCTCAGCGAGCATCTCTGCGAGGGGTGGCTGGAGGGGTATCTCCTGACCGGTCGACACGGGCTGTTCAACTGCTACGAGGCGTTCATCCACATCGTGGATTCGATGCTCAACCAGCACGCGAAATGGCTCAAGACGGCGAAGGAGATCCCCTGGCGAAGGCCCATTGCCTCTCTCAACTACCTCCTCTCCAGCCATGTGTGGCGTCAAGATCACAATGGCTTCTCGCACCAGGACCCCGGATTCATCGATCATCTCGTCAACAAGAAGCCGACGATCGTTCGCGTCTATCTGCCGCCAGACGCCAATACCCTCTTGTCCGTGGCTGATCACTGTCTACGGAGCCGCAACTACGTGAACCTCATCGTCGCCGGCAAGCAGCCCGCCTTGACGTATCTGACGATGGAAGAGGCCGTGGACCACTGCACCCGGGGTATCGGGATCTTCGAGTGGGCCAGTAGCGACGGGGGAGATGAACCCGACGTGGTTCTCGGTTGTGCCGGCGACATTCCCACCCTCGAGGTGCTGGCGGCCGCTTCGATCATTCGCGAGCGACTCCCTGATCTCAAGGTGCGGGTGGTCAATGTCGTGGATCTGATGCGGATGGCACACGAGACCGACCATCCCCACGGGCTGCCCGAGGCAGAATTCGACGGTTTGTTCACGACCGACAGGCCCGTCGTCTTCGCCTACCACGGCTATCCTTGGCTCATCCACCGCCTGGCCTACCGGCACACCAATCACCCCAACTTACACGTGCGTGGCTACAAGGAGGAAGGGACGACCACCACGCCATTCGATATGGCGATGATGAACGACATCGACCGATTTAGCCTGGTCATGGACGTGATCGATCGAGTCCCTGGGCTTGCAGGACGAGCAGCCCACGTTCGCCAGCAGATGGTGGACGCGAAGCTCGACGCACGGGCCTATACCCGAGAGCACGGCGAGGACGAGCCATCGATCGCCAACTGGATCTGGACCGGATAGCGCCTTCGATGCGGGTGCTCGTCGTCAATGCAGGTTCATCGAGCCTGAAGATCCGCCTGTTGGACGAGGACAATACGCTGCTATTTGCCGAGGACGCTGCAGCCGAGCACGGACTGTTCGACCCGGAGACGACGCGTGCCGCCATCCTGAAGATGTCCCACCAGATCGATGCGGTGGGCCATCGAGTCGTACACGGGGGTACCAGGTTTACCGAATCCGTGGTCATCGATGACACCATCGATCAGGAACTGCGCGATCTTACTGCTCTGGCCCCCCTTCATCAGCCAAAGTCCATCGCGGGAATCGATTTGGTGCGTGAACTACTCCCGGACCTTCCTACCATTGCCTGCTTCGACACCGCATTCCACGCCCAGATGCCGTCCGAGGCGACGACGTACGCCGTGCCCGAGGATTGGCGAGAGCGACTGGGGGTTCGTCGCTTCGGGTTCCACGGACTCAGCCATGAATATGCCAGCCGGCGAGCGGCTGACCTGATCGGGCGCCCAATAGAAGCGTTGCGCATCGTGACCTGCCACTTGGGAGCAGGCGCTTCCCTGGCTGCAGTAGTCAACGCTCGATCGGTTGACACCACGATGGGGTTCACTCCCCTTGAAGGACTCGTCATGGCCACCAGATCTGGAACTATCGATCCCGGTTTGGTGACCTGGCTGGTGGAGCATGCCCACGTGAAGATTGACGATGTATCCGATGCATTGGAGCACCGGTCCGGGCTGGCCGCTCTCGCCGGCACGGCCGACATGGTCACGGTCTTGGACAAGGCGAAGGACGGCCACGGCAGATCCCAGCTGGCGCTGGGCGTCTATCTACACCGTCTCCGAGCTGGGATTGCTTCCATGGTTAGTGCGATGAACGGAATCGATCTACTCGTGTTCACCGGAGGAGTCGGGGAGAATGCTCCCACGATCCGATCCCGAGCTGTGGAGGGCCTTGCCTTTCTGGGTGCAGTCCTCGACGAAGCGGCGAATCTCTCCGCTCCTGACATCGAGCTAACCGGTCCCGGTTCGGCATTCCGCATTGCGGTCGTGTCGGCGAGAGAGGACATCCAGATCGCTTCGGAAGTGCGCTCTGTCTTGTCGACCGATCGACCGATGCCACCAGCCGATTCACCGACAACGCCCCACTAGCTGACCGACGACGATTCACCTGACGACACCATGCGGCCCGGTTCGTTGGACACGGGGCAGCCTAATCCTGTGCTTTGTTTCAGACGGACCCCGGATGACGAAGTCGCAGTCGCGCCCTCCGTAGTACCCCGGCCGCGCCGCCCGTGTGGTTGTCGTTCTTCAAGAAGCGGAGAATGGAGATGTGCTTCTCGGTGTCCAACCGCATGAGCTCGATCAGCAGTCCCCAGAAGGGCACGTCGCAGTAGCTCCGCAGTCGGCGCCGCAGCTGTAGCAGTTGCTTCCTGTCCCGCAACTCCTGCTGGAGTAGGGCTTGCGTTTCGGCAAGGAACTCCGCCTCATAGCCGGAACGTAGCGGTACCTTCGGAAGCCCTAGCGGACTCTGGTCTCCCACGGGCTCCCAAGCGATGGTGTTGGCCAACTCTTCGAGTATCCGATGGTGCCGCCGTTCCTCGTCAAGGATCAGCCGAACGAGGTACTGGGCAACGGGTGATTCGGGACTTTCGGCGAAACGTTCATAGCGGGCAAGTAGCTCCGATTCCTCCTGGCCGTGGCGGTCGATGGCTTCCACCACCTCGGTGGTGGACCTGCTTGCGCCCGTGGCTCTCAAGCCGGCCACGGCGTCCTGAAATTCGGCCTTTGTCTCCATGCCCCCATCTTGTGACCTCGAATGCCGCCGTGGCAGGGCCGAAGGTCCCGATTGTCCCGTCGGACCCGACTGGTTGCCCTCAGCCTGATCGGTACGGCACGGTGCTACTCGGTGACCGTCAGGCGGCCTCTTCGAATCCCATGAGGCGGTTGAGATTGCCTCCCATGACCTTCTTGATGTCCTCCTCGGGCAGACCCTCGAGATCATCGACGAACGTGATCGGGTCGGACATGCCCTCTGGGTGCGGGTAGTCGGAACCGAAGAGAACTCGGTCGGCTCCTAGGAGATCGATCAGTCCCTTCGGGTCCTCCTCGTGGAACGGGTGGACGTAGATGTTCCTCTTGAACACTTCCACCGGGTTCTCGTCGAAGCTACTTGGGGCGTGGATCCATGCGTGCGCCATGTCGGCGAGCAGGGGACGGACCCAATTGCTCCCGTTCTCCACCGGAGTGAACTTGAGGGTCGGGAAGCGTGTGCAGAGACCGTGTCCCACGAGCGAGGCCACGGTGTCGATGATCGGTCGGCCCTGGTGGCCAGTAATGGCCTGGAAGCCTGATCCGCCCTTGAACGGCGTCATCTCCCCGTCCTGGACGCCTTCCCACTCGTTGGTGTACCGCTGGTAGCCACTATCCGAGGCGTGCATCCCGACCAGGATGTCGGCCTCGGCCACGCGCTTCCAGAACGGATCGAACTCAGGCAGGGCCGGCGATCGTGGGCCCATGTATCCCCACGCCGGAGCGGGGCGGATGAGGACGATGCGCGCACCTCGCTCCACTACCCAATCCAACTCCTCGATCGCCCGGTCGACGATGCCCAAGTGGATGACCGGGGTGGGGAACATGCGGTTCTCGTAGTTGAAGGTCCAGTGCTCGAGCATCCATTCGTTGAGGGCATGTATGACGGCGTGGACGGCGGGCGGATTGTTCCGGATGCGCTCCTCGAGCAAGCTTGCGAGAGTCGGCCACATGAGGGCCCGGTCCAAACCCAACTCGTCCATGAGCTCGAGGCGCGGCTCTGGGTCGGAGAAGCCAGGCAGGGCGTCAATGGCTCTACCGAGGATCTCCCGGCGGGACTTTCCCTCAGGGTTTCCGCTCCTGAAGTACTCCTCCTGGGCGCCGGGTGCGGCCACCCGCTCGAATGTCGGGTTCGGGATGTAGTCGCTGATCACGTTGTTGACGGCGATCTTCGTCCGGCCGTCAACCTGCACGTACTTGATGAGGCCGCTGTATTCGGCGGGCAGGTATTTGGTGAACGCCTCGGGCCTCTCGTACATGTGGTTGTCGGCGTCGAAAACCGGGAAGTCGAGCTTACGTGAGGGCATGTGCATTGGCTCCTTGCTGGCAATCGGACCCGAATGGAGCCCGACCTATCGGTGATTCAACGAATGGTGTCCAGGCCGGGGGTCGGGTGGATGATGAGCTCCTTGCACCCAGGCCCATGAACGGCGCACCGATCGTGACACCATGATAGACGCCGCCCAGGACTGCGGCGATCGTCACACCTGCGCAAGTCGGCGAGGAAGGCGGCCACGCCCCTCCCGGGTCGCTCGTCCGTCTACTGGGCGCCTGACTGGTTGTTTTCAGCCTGATAGGCACGGCACGGTTCGCCCCGCAGGGAGTTGCACGCCGGGATCGGTGGGGTGGCTTGTACCCCGCTCACGACGTTGACCACTAGCGCTGAATCAGTGTGGCCACCTATTCCGACCGTACCTGCTGGCCGTGGTCCAGCGTGTCGAATTCCCAGATGGGCCGGTCGCCACCCGGAGCGGAGATCACGACCCGCAGTCTCGGTTCCGGGCCGGAAGGTGTGGACGATCGGATCGATCGGGATCCTCAGCAAGCGAGTACGCGCTGGACGACAGGCTCTTGGCGTCGTCAGCCGTATAGGTCGGGTCGGTGAACAGCGACGTCGAGTCGGCCTTGTCGATCTGGTTCAGTGCTCCGCAGGAACCCCGAGGTGACGTACTCCTCCTGGTCCGACGAGGGCCGGACCTCGGTGATCGTGGCCTGGAAGTCCTCGACCGGGGTCGATGCCTTCGACCCACAGATCGAGCGTGGCCGGACCCACGATGGTGGTGGCGCCAGCGAACGGCGCGGTCTGGAAGGCGATGCCGTCAGCGGCGGGAACGGGCGTCCAGTCCCAGTCGGGGTCGGCCGCCCACGCGTTTCCACCGGCGGGCAGGCTGGTCAACGGCCGTGCCCCCGGGTCCAGGGTGAACGTGGTGCCCGACGTCACGGCCGGGGCGGCGATACCGAGAGCACCAGATTCTGCCGAAGTGGAGTGTTTCGGTCGGTACCTGCCGGTGGCCAGCTGGCGAAGTCCGCCGAATAGGTGGACTGGATGGCCCCCGGTCCGGCTGCGCCGGCACCGTTGTCGAAGAGCGCCCGGACCAGTGGGGTCTGGGTGGCGAACTCCGTCCGGGCTGCGGCGACGTTCGGCGCCTGGGTGAACCGGATCGCCGGAAGCGGTGCCTGGCTCGAGATGCCGGAGGCGAAGCCGGTGAACTTGTCGAGGAACTGTGCGGCCAGGGCACCCGGTTCGGTCGGTACCTTGCGGGCCACGTAGATGTCGAGGAACTCGAGCCAGCGGCTGATGGTCTGGGGATCGGTCGAGTCGATGTGCCCGCCGTTGACCATGTTGGCGAACAGCGGCGTGGTCTTCGGAATGGCATCGATCAGGGCCGGCCACTGCGGGCCGGTCTGCTCGTCCTGGAGGGCACCGGACAGGAAGACCGGCACAGTGATGTGGCCGGCCCACATCGATCATGGACCGGCGATCGAAGAGGGATGGCGTAGCGGCCCGGGCCCGGTGCCCGGTGCCACCAGGTTGGGGCCCGACCAGGCTGGCCAGGCTCTCCGACTGGTTGTGAAGGGCCTGGTTGGCCAGGCAGGCAGACGTAGCCTCCGGGCTCGGCTGCCAACTCGGCGTCGATCTCGTAGTAGGTCCAGGGCTGGCCGACGTTGGCTACCGGGGTGGTGGAGCGTCCGGACCAGGCGACCGTCGCTGTAGGAGGCGGCGGCCTTGGCGTCGTCGATGCGGGCGCTGATCCAGCTGGCGGCGAACCCGTCGTTGTAGATGCCGCCGGGGTAGCCGGTCGAGAAGAGGTCGTCGGTCGGGCTCATCGGGGCGATGGCGGCGAGACCGGGAGGGTCGGTGCCCGCCGACGGGCAACTGGGAGAGGCCCGAGTAGCTGATGCCGACCATGCCGACCTTGTGGTGGGCCACCCAGGCCTGGTGGGCCACGATCTCGATGGCGTCGTAGGCGTCGTAGTCGGACGGGTAGCCGAAGAGATCGAAGGCTCCACCCGAGCAACCGGTTCCCCGCATCTGGAGGCTAACGGTGGCGAATCCGGACACCCGGGCCAACACCGATCCCACGGCCGTCGCGGTATCGGGCAGCAGGTTCGGGTCACCGCAGTCCGTGCACTTGGTATGGAGGGCCTCGGAGAGGAACGTTGGGATGGGGTCGGTGGGTCCGGCCACGTTGTACCCGGAGTACTCGATGACCGTCGGACAAGGGACTCGCCGCCGAACAGGTCTCGCCGTAGGGGTAACGGACGGTGGCGGCCAGCTTGATGCCGTCCCGCATGGTGATGTAGTTCAGCCCTTGATGCATCGATTGGTCTGCGTAGAGGGGCGAGTCGACGGCCGGGTTCTGGCCGGGTGCCAGCACCGAGAACGGGCGGGTGGTCTGGCCCGTCGTCTCGTCGTCCCATTGATAGTCCGATCCAGGGGTGAGATTGCGGACGATCAGAGATCCGAGAGAATCGGCCGTCGAGGAGCTTCCGGCCTGCGTCACCGCCGCACCACGCTCCAGGAGCGTGATGTGGTCACCCGGGCCCGCCGCAGTGAGCCAGGCCTCGTCTACCGAACCGTTGCCTCGCAGGTCCGCATGTTTGGACCCATTGGCCGTATCGACCGTGGACAGGCCGATCCCCACACCGATGGCGGCGATCACGACAACGATCACGGCGATGGTGACCCCCGCCCGATTCCTGGTTCCCACTGCGGTTCCCCCGGTCCGGATCACACGCCTCGTGAGGACGTGGTCCTTGCAGAACACATCACTCCCTACCCGGGTAGCTGGCGGAGGACGTGCTCACCAAAGGCCCGATGGTACTCGGTGACCGTGAGCGTACTCACTCCGCAATCGAGTCGTGCTCCCTCGACAGCTCACGTCCATATCCGGGCTGGAGCATAATCGGAACGCATGGAGCCAAGTTCTTTCGTCTCGGACGTATTGGACGGTCAGGTCGCCCTGGTAACAGGCGGAGCGACCGGAATCGGCAAGGAGATATGCCGCGTCCTCGGTGCCCATGGCGCAAGGGTCACCATGGCCAGTCGAAAGCAAGAGAATCTCGAGGGCGCGGTCGAAGAACTGAGGGCCGAAGGGGTGGACGCTGCCTTCGGTGTCTGTGACGTCCGCGACGCAACGGCCGTGCGATCAGTGGTCGACGCCATCGTGGCCGACCGCGGCAGACTCGACATCGTCGTCAATGATGCCGCCGGCAACTTTCCCGCACCGATGTCGAAGATCTCGCCGAATGGTTTCAAAGCAGTGGTCGATATCGACCTGCTCGGCACGTACAACGTGACCCGCTCTGCCTTCGATGCATGGTTGTCAGACCACGGTGGCAGTATCGTCAATATCAGTGCCCCCTTTCAGCAGAAGGGTGTCGTTTTCCAGTCACACGTTGCGGCAGCAAAGGCCGGGGTCGACTCCCTCACTCGCACCTGCGCAGTGGAGTGGGGACCCTATGGCATCAGGGTGAATGCGATCGCACCGGGGACGATCGGTGGAACAGAGGGGGTTCGACGATTCGCTGAAGCGGTGACCGGTGGCGATGATCGCCCCAAGAACCCGCTCGGTCTGCAGGGCCATGGATCGGACATTGCGTACCTCACGCTCTTCTTGTGTAGCCCAATGGCCCGGTTCGTTTCCGGACAGGTGATCGCCGTCGATGGTGGCGGTTCGGCGGACCTGCTGAAGATGCAGACGGGACGGATCTGAGTTGCCATCACCGCCGACCTTGTTCCGGAGCGCTCCTGGTCTTCATGGTGACGTCTCTGAGGACGCAGTCGCTCGATGAGCGACGAATTGCATGGCTGGGGTCCGGCCCTCGCAGAGATCGAGCGGCGGAAGACCGAGGCGCTTTCCATGGGTGGCGAGGCCCGCCTCATCCGCCAGAAGGAGCGGGGCCGCCTCAACGCCCGCGAGCGGATCGCCCTGCTTTTCGACCCCGGCTCGTTCTCCGAGATCGGACAGCTGGTGGGGACGACAGAGCATCCCCCCATCCCGGCGACGCGCTGGTGGCAGGTTCGGGGCGTATCAACGGCCGGCCGGCCCTGGGCTGGGGCCGAGGACGTGACCGTCCTCGGCGGATCGATCGGCATCGGCACCTCGGACAAGCGCTATCGCCTGTGCCAATTGGCCCTTCAGGAACGGGTGCCTCTGGTGATGATGCTCGAGGGGGCCGGGCACCGGGTCACCGACTCGGCTGCGGGGCGGCGGCCCGGAGATCTGATGGGCCTAGCCGAGCTCTCGGGCATCGTGCCCATGGTGTGCCTCGTCTGGGCGCCTCAGCCGGCCACGGCGCACTGACAGCCCCGCTGTCGGATTTCGCGGTCATGACCGAATCGGCCTCGATCTTCGCGGCCGGACCGCCGCTGGTGAAGTCGGCGACCGGCGAGGACGTGACCAAGGAGGAGCTCGGCGGACCTCAGGTGGCGGCTGACGCGTCTGGTGTCGTTCACAACGTCGTGGCTGACGACGTCGAAGCCATCGCCCTGGCCAGGCGATACCTCGCATATTTTCCGACTCAATGCGTGGGAGCCACCCCCGTACCGGAACGGACCCGACACCGGGCCCCGCAGGTTGGACGACATGCTGAGCCTCATTCCACCCAGCCCCCGCCGCCGTACCCCATTGCCCCCGTGCTCGAAGCGCTCGTCGACGACGGGGCTCTCCTCACGATCCAGCCGACCTTCGGACGATCCATCGTCACCGCACTGGCCCATCTGGGCGGGCAGAGCGTGGCCATCGTGGCCAACGATCCAGGAGTGATGGCCGGCACCGTTGACAGCGCGGCCGCCGACAAGGTCGCACATTTCCTCGATGTGGTCGGGGCCTTCGGGCTTCCCTGCGTCTTCCTGGCCGACAACCCCGGCGTGCTGGCGGGCACCCTCGCCGAGCGACAGGGGATCCTGCGCCATGCCGCACGCATGTTCGCCGCCCAGCACCGGCTGGCGGTACCCAAGCTCCACGTCACACTGCGCAAGGCATTCGGCTTCGGCTCGTCCATCATGGCCATGAATCCGTTCGACGGCCAGACCATCACGTTGGCCTTTCCTTCGATCACGCTCGGTGCCTGCCGGCCAGTTCGCAAGCGAGCGCCGTGGCCGATCCCGGGGAAAGGGAGAGGCTGGCGACCGAGCAGGCGAAGGGCTTCGATCACCGCGGGAAGCCGGCTCGCCTACGACGCGGTCATTGACCCGCGCGAGCTCCGTAATGCGCTTGCTCGCCGGACTATCCCTGGCCGAGGGTCGTCAAACCGCGGCGCGCTCGCCGCGAGGAACGGGGATCCTGCCATGAACCGATCACGGACCGCCGACTTGTAGACGAGCCGCTGCGATCACCTAAATCTAACGGGGTTTCACCCCAGCCCGACGAGCTGTAGCTGGCGCACATCAGCTGGCCCGTCTTCGGGCGCGGACTCCGGCCGAGCGCACTGCTGGCGGGGTGTCTAGCCTCGCCCATGGACCGCTCGAAGCGGTTAGGTGCCCGTTGAGGGCGACGACGACCGGAGCCCGACATGACGCTAGCCCGCAGTGTGGCCGACGTGCTCAGCGACCACATCACCTTGGAGGTCGAGTGCATCGACCGGATGTACCTGAACCTCTATGTCCCAAAGCTGCAATACGAGGGGGGCGTGGTGGGGTTCTTCCGGGGCCACCGGGGGGCGACCTTCGCCTCGTCGGCCCTCATGGACCCGATCACCAAAGACTTCGTGGCCAACATCCACCGGTTCGTGAAGCACGAGGGCGTCGATCTGGTCACCTTCGAGAAGGGCCAGCGCAAGGACGACGTAGCCCACGAGTACCTGGCTAACTTTGATGGCGACGAGGGTGTTCTCTTCGTGGGCAAGGCCCAGGAGAAGACCAGCACCTTCCGCACTGAGAAGCGCACCAACCCGCTGACCGGTCGGACCTACCCGTGGATCGTGCGGGCCACGGCCCTGGTGAACCAGTACTACTTCTACTGTCTCGATGCCGACTTCGGCCCGTTCTTCATCAAGTTCGGCTCCTACTTCCCCTACAACGCCAAACTGTGCATCAACGGGAACGAGTGGGCCAAGTGCCAGGCGGCCAAGTCCGGCATCGACTTCGAACCCCTCGACAACGGCTTCGCCTCCTGCTCGGACCCAGCCCGTCTCCAGAGGATCTGCGACCGGCTCAGTGCCAAGAAGATCGACGCCCTGGCCCGCAAGTGGTTTGCCCGTCTGCCCCACCCCTTCACGCCACAGGACCGCCGGGCCGGCTACCGCTACGACATCTCCATTCTCCAGGCCGAGTTCTCCCTCACCCAGGTGCTCGACCGCCCACTCACCGGACGGGTGTTCTTCGAGGAGGTCATCCGTGACAACTTGGACATCGGCCGCCCCGATCAGGTCTCCTTGATCTTCGAGAGGCGGGTCAACCGCCGGACTCCGGGGAGATTCCGCACCCGGGTCATCACCGAGGGGGTCACCCCCTCGCTCTACGTCGACTACAAGCACACCAGGATCAAGCAGTATCACAAGGAGGGCCAGGCCCTCCGGACCGAGACCACCATCAACGACACCCGCGACTTCAAGATCGGCAGACGGCTCCACAATCTTCCCGCACTCCGGGAGATCGGCTTTTGCGCCAACCGACGTCTCCTCGACGTCCAACGAACGAGCTCGGACTGCCACATCGGAGAAGCGGCATTTGCCCAGGTGTGCGCACCGGTGACGGTCGATGGTCAGCGTGGTCCCGCTCTGCGCTTCGGCGATCCCCGCGTCCAGGCCCTGTTCAGCGTCCTGGTCGTCTTCCGTCTTCTGCCCCGCGGGTTCTCCAACCGAGACTTGCGATCACACCTCGCGCCACTGCTGGGCATCGATCCCAGTGACATGACCGCAGGCAGAATGACCTACGACCTGCGACGACTCCGCCTCCACGGCATCATCGAGCGCGTCCCTCACACCAACCGATACCAGGTCACCTCGTTCGGATTGAAGACGGCGATCTTCTTCACCCGCACCCATAACCGGCTGTTGCGCACCGGATTGGCACAGATCTGCGATCCACTGCCGATCGCGTCCCCACTACGCCGACAATTCGACCGGCTCGAACACACGATCACCGATCTGGTGGAAGACCTCGGTCTAGCTGCATGAAACTTGACTCAAGTGTGCCGGCTTCGCCGGCCCAAGCTTCCTAGTTGCCGGTATAATTAGGACTACGCCCCTCCTGCTTCGCGGCTTTGAACTCTGCGAAATCAGATGAGTTGGCGATAAAGGTCTGATAGATCAACTCGTCGCCCATGGAGGATCGCACAGTGGGCTCGCTCAAGCGGTTCAATACTCTTCGAGCCAACTTGATGGTCACCTTGGGACTTGACGCAATCTTGGACGCCATGTCCCAGGCGGTGTCGTCGAGGGCTTCGGCAGGAACCACCCGAGAGACGATCCCGTGGTTGAGTGCTTCCTCCGTGCTCATGGGGCGACCCGTGAAGATGAGGTCGCTCGCCACGCCAGTGCCACACATCTGATAGAGCCGACCCATTCCGCCAGTATCAGGAATGACGCCGTAGCCGACCTCGGGGAGCATGAATCGAGTGCCTTCGGCCGCGATCCGGATGTCGCACAGGAGTGCCCGTTGGAACGAACCTCCGATAGCCCAACCTTGTATGGCGACAACAATGGGCACATCGAGCTCGAAGACCTGAAGGATTCCCCTATGGCCCCGGGTCATGAGCTCATGGTGGCTGAGCTCCGTGGCGTTGTGGCCGACGACCGAGAGGTCCCTCCCCGCCGACCAGACGGTTCCTTCGGCACGCCAGATCACTACCCGAACGTCATTGCGCTCCTTCAGCTCACGCAAGATGTCGAAGAGGAGAACATCCATGTCATCGTCAAAGGCATTCCGCTTCTCCGGGTTGTTGTTGGTGATGACAGCGATCGAATCGTTCACCTCTAGGAGGACCTTGTTTGCCATTGAGAACAGACCTCCCCTTGGTGGTGATCAGGGGCGAATCCTATTGTGTCCGGCTGGCCGTCGCACTATCGACCTCACTGAGGTCAGACGCCAGTCAACATCCCGGCGACCAGGTCGCGCAGCGTCGGGAGAACGCTCGTTGTAAACCACGGGTTCTTGGTCTGCCAGCGGAAGTTGAGCGGCGAAGGATGGACGAGCGGGAAGTATCTCGGTAGATACTCCCGGAATGACCGGACCGTCTCAGTGAGGTTGGTCTTCTGAGCGCTCCCGAGGTACGCCTTCTGTGCGTACCTACCGATCAGAATGGTCAGCTGAATTTCGTTGAGATTGGCCAGGATCATCGGATGCCACGTCGAGGCGAATCCATGTCTCGGAGGGAGATCGCCGTGCGGACCTCTTCCGGGATAGTAGAAATCCATGGGAAGAATCGCGACGATCTTCGTATCGTAAAACTGGTCCTCGCTGATTCCGAGCCACTCGCGTAGGGTCACCCCGCTAGCGTCGTGCCAGGGGATCCTGCTGTGCTGTGCCTTCCTTCCGGGTGCCTGTCCGATGATCGCGATCCTCGACTGCACCGACGCCGAGTACAACGGGGGGATCCCGAGGTCGGTGGCTGCGCGATTCTCCGGGTCTTCGAGGATTGCAGTGTGTATGGCCTCGAGGCTCATCATGTTGGTCGCTTCACACTCAGAATCGGCTCCCCTCACGCGGGGCCGAACATCGCGTTCAGGTCGGCGAACGGCGTCGCACTGTTGAGGCCCTCGAAACTGCCCGCTTCCGCAAGCGCGTGCGCGGCTTGCAGGAATGCGCCCCACGCCACGCGTGCCAGCGCCGAGCCCACGCTGATGCGGCGCGCTCCGAGGGTGGCCAGATCCGCGACCGAGAGACCGGTCGGCGCGGACATCAGCACGTTTACCGGCTTTGGCCGCACCGCGTCGATGATGGCGCGAATCTCCTCGGGCTGGCGCACGCCGGGCGCGAAAAGCACGTCAGCACCCGCTTCCGCGTAGGCTCGCAGTCGGCGAATCGCCTCGTCGAGGGGTTCTGCAACGCCCACCAGGAAACACTCAGCCCTCGCCGTGAGTAGGACATCGGCGCCGGAGGCGTCGATGGCGGCCCGGGCTGCCGCCACCCGCTCGACTGCCTCGGGGAGGTCCAGTAGCGGCCGGTCGCGCCGACCAGTCCCGTCCTCGATCGAAAGACCGGCAACGCCAGTGGCAACGCAGCGGGCGACGTTGACAGCCACGCCGTCGGCATCAGCCGCGTATCCCGTCTGAAAGTCCGCATTGATCGGGAGCTCGGTGGCGGCGACGAGATCGCCAACATGCGCGAGCACTGCGTCAAGATTCAGCGCGGAGGGATCGTCCGGACGTCCCCGGCTGAAACCGAATCCGGCACTGGTTGTGGCCAGGGCGGCGAAACCGATCTGGGTCAGCGCCCGAGCGGTGCCCGCGTCCCACGGGTTGGGGATCACGAAGCAGCCCTCTGCATGCAGCCTTCGGAAGGCGGACCGTCGGGCTGCAAAATCCGGTCCGACGGTGCCGTCAGGTCCGAGTTGACGGTCCGTTCCCCGGGGAGCAACCACGCGTCCAGCTTCTCAGGTCCAGTAGCTGCTGACCAGGGCCTTGCATACCACCAACAGCGGTAGATGACCCGGTCCCATTCACCTTGCCACGGTGGGGTCGGGCAAGGCCGAGAGGTTCCGACCAGGGTCTGGAGCGGGCGCCGCTAGCCGGTCAAGGGGGAACCACGGCCACCCGACGGTGGTCGACGATCAGCAGCACCTTGGCGGCATGGGGCACGGCCACTGTCCTTTGCGGGACGGCACGTCTCTGACCTGGGTTCTATCATCAGTTGAGCAGGGGCGGAAGCGGAGGAATCATGCCGAAGTATCTGCTTGATGTGAATTACACACTCGAAGGCATCAAAGGCCTCAAATCCAGAGGCGGGTCAGCTCGTGTCGCAGCGGCGAAGGATCTCATTGAGGGATTGGGCGGGAAGATGGAATCCTTCTACTTCGCACTCGGAGGCACCGACGTCTATGCCATCGCCGATTTTCCCGATAACACATCAGCAGCTGCTGCCGCACTAACTGTGTCCGCTGGCGGTGGCGCAACGGTTCGGACCGTCGTGCTCCTCACTGCAGCTGAAGTCGATGCCGCAACAGCCAGGGACACGACGTACCGCCCGCCTGGGGCGTAGCTTCGTTGTAGGTTCAAGATCCGCCGTGGCTCACTCGGCCATATCCTGCGCTTTCCCCCGACCGGTCGTTTGGGGCGCGCCTCGACGAGTGGAGTGCGTTGGCCTCGGGTCTCTGGCGCGATAAGCGAGCGCGACCCGGCAGAGCGTTGGGAGTGACTGTTGCGACTTCAAGGCACTGGCATCTGGTCTGCGCAGATGCGATTCGGCGATCCAGCGGTGATCGCCGAGTCGGCGGGTGAACTCGAGCAGCTTGGTTTCACCTCGATCTGGATCCCGGACGTTGGAGGTGACGTCCTCGGGTCGGTGGAGCTCCTACTGGGGGCTACCCCCCGCATCGGGGTAGCAACGGGCATTCTCAATATTTGGATGCAAGATCCGGCCGAAGTCGCTCGTCGGCGTGCTTCATGGAGTGACGGTTGGCAGCATCGTTTCACCCTGGGCCTCGGCGCCAGCCACGCGCCGCTCGTCGACCACGGGCGTCCCGGCCGCTACACCAAGCCCTATTCGAGGATGGTCGGCTTCCTGGACATGCTCGATGGGGCCGAGGATCCGTTTCCGGTCGATTCCCGCGTGCTCGGAGCGCTCGGCCGCAGAATGCTTGGTTTGGCTCGGGATCGCGCAGCAGGCGCGCATCCCTACTTCGTACCTCCCGAGCACATTGTCCGGGCACGGGAGATTCTCGGTCCTGATGCAATGATCGCTGTCGAACTGGCCGTCGTACTGGACAGCGATCCGTCGTCGGCCCGTGAAACCGCCCGGCGACACACCATGATCTATGTGAGCTTGCCCAACTACACGAACAACCTGCGTTCCTTCGGCTTCGGGGATGAGGATTTTGCAGACAACGGGAGCAATCGGCTCATCGACGCGATCGTCGCATGGGGCGACCTCGACGTGATCTCACGGCGGGTCGCAGAGATGCGCGACGCCGGTGCCGATCACGTCTGTATTCAAGTCATCCGGCCCGACGACGAGATCCCGCGTGCGGACTGGAGGCAGCTTGCTCCCGCACTCGTCGTGGCGTGAGGATCCGGTCTCGTGGCAAGGACTGGAGCCCCGGGGCAGTGACTGGCGGTTGGCGCGATGCTGGTTGCGACAATTAGGCGTTGACCTGGGCAAGAGAGGAGTCTCATGGCGCGAAACCACGACTCGGTTGCGATTCTAGGCATCGGTGCGATGGGGCACGGGATGGCAACCAATACGTTACGGTCCGGCATTCCGACCTTGGTCTGGAACCGCACGCCGGAGGCAACACGGGACCTCGTCGAGCTGGGAGCGGAGGCCGTGGAAACACCGGCTGATGCTGCTCGACGTGCCTCGATCGTCGTCACCATGGTGACTGACGCCGCAGCCGTCCTCTCGATCGCCCGGGACCAGCAGATGCTGGCGGCGCTGGCGCCTGGTGCGATCTGGGTGCAGATGAGCACGATCGGTACCGGGATCGAAGAGGTCGTATCTCTGGTGGGTGTCGAGCGGCCCGACATCGTGCTCCTCGATGCACCCGTCTCCGGAAGCAAGGTGCCGGCGGAGCAGGGCCAGCTCACGGTCTTTGCATCGGGCCCCGACGAGGCGCGGCTCCCGCGTAACCCCTTTCTTCGACGCCATCGGGCAGCGCACGATCTGGGTCGGTCCGGTCGGGAGCCGGATCCCGGCTGAAGCTGGTGAACAACACCTGGCTCGCCTTCACGGCCGAAGCGGTTGCCACGTCGATCGCCTTCGCCCATCGGCTGGGGCTCTCCACCGAGACGGTGCAAAGCACCCTCGCACGGTGGTCCGCTGATGTCGCCTTGGCAGGAGGCCAAGTTGGAGCGAATCGCCCGGGAGGACTTCTCGAGCCAGTTCGCGCTGTCACTGGCTCTCAAGGACGTCCACCTCGCACTTCAGGCGGCTGGAGACGCTCGATTCGCGACCCTTGCCTGCCTGGCCGACGAGTGGCAGCGAGCAGTGGACGCCGGCCTCGGGGACCAGGACCTCACCGTCGTCACACGAGTCCTGGACCAGTAGGAGGTGGGCCATGGCCCTGATCGGCTACACGATGATGTGCGAACAGGCTGGCCCGAAGCAGCTGGTGCACGATGTCGTCTTGGCCGAAGAGGCCGGATTCGACTTCGCCGTCATCAGTGACCACTACTTCCCTTGGCTGGACACCCAGGGCCACGCCCCGTACGCCTGGAGCGTGCTCGGTGCCGCCGCCCACGCCACGAGCCGGATTCCTCTCATGACCTATGTGACCTGCCCGATCGGCCGCTATCACCCGGCCGTGGTTGCGCAGAAGGCGGCCACCATGCAGCTGCTGTCCGACGGCCGGTTCACCCTCGGGCTCGGAGCGGGGGAGAACCTGAACGAGCACATCGTGGGGGGGCGGTGGCCAATCGCCCCCGTGCGCCATGAGATGCTCGAGGAAGCCGTCGAGCATCATCCGGGCACCTCTGGACAGGCCGGACGGTGACGTACCGGGGCCGGCACTTCCAGGTCGAGTCGGCGAAGGTCTGGGACCTGCCGGAGGTTTCCCCGCCGATCGGGATCGCGGCGTCGGGACCCAGCAGCTGTCGTCTGGCAGGCCGGCATGCCGACGCCATGATCGCCGTCGAGCCCCGAGCCGAACTCGGCCAGATGTTCGACCGGGCGGGCGGGTCCGGGAAGCCCCGCATCGGTCAGATCGCGCTCGTCGTATGATCCCGATCCAGCGGGTGGCGGTAGCTCGTGCGATGGATCAGTTCCGATGGTTCACGGGTGGCTGGAGAGTCAATGCCGAGCTTCCCGTCCCGGAATCGTTCGTACAGGCGTCGCGGACGGTACGCGTAGAGGACGTGTCGAAGCAGATGCCCTGCGGTCCAGATGTCGAGCGCCACGTCGCCGGGATCCGCCAGTTCGAAGAGGCCGGATTCACACACATTGCAGTCATACAGGTCGGAGGAGACACTCAGGAACAGTTCATCAGGTGGGCGGCGGACGAGCTGTTACCGGCCCTGAGAGCACGGTGACCGCCGCCGAACCATCACGGGTCCGGCTGGTCACCCTGACGGTGCTCACAGTTGTGAGCGGAATGGTGGACGCGGTCAGCTATTTGGGCCTGGGCCACGTGTTCACGGCCAACATGACGGGAAACGTGGTGGTGCTCGGTTTCGCAGTCGCAGGTGCGACGGGATTCTCGATAACCGCCAGTCTGACCTCGCTCGGCTCCTTTCTCCTGGGTGCGGCAGTGGCGGGCCGGATCTTCCTCCACCTGGCGTCCCGAAGGCTCTGGCTCGTGTTCGCCATGTTCACAGAGGGAGTATTTGCGGGTGCGGCTGCAGTCGTCTCGGGCCTCGCTTCGGGCGTCGTCGGCACCGGATGGGCTCGGTATACGGTGATCGCCCTTCTGGCTTTTGCGATGGGTGTGAGGGAATTCCACGATTCGGCGATTGGCCGTTCCAGATATGACGACGACCGTCCTCACGATGACGTTGACGGGACTGGCCGCCGACTCATCGCTGGCCGGTGGCCACAATCCGCGAGTTGCACGCAGAACATCGGCGGTTGCGGCGATGCTTGTCGGCGCGTTCGTGGGTGCCGAGATCTTCCTCCATCAAGGGGCCACCTGGCCTTTGGCGATTGTGGCCGTTGCCGTCCTGGCCACCGCGACTGCGTTTGCCATGAGTGAAGCGTCGAATGAACTCGATGCAGACACGTGAAACTGATGATGTCTCGCCCCGTCGGGGATCCCTCCTCCGGTGCTCGGGCCTGGCGGGCGCCTATGGATTGCAGCCACTCGATCACATTGCTCCGTCGGGTACCGAAACCGGCGGCGGCATCCAATGCTGTGCCGTCCGCGTAGTCCGGTTCCCAATTGATATCAGCGCCATCTCTCAACAGGCGTTCGTCTGCACGGCGTTGGCTGGCGACGCAGGCGTGCCAGAATCCCTGAGAAATCAGGGTCTTGTGACGCCGTCGTGGGTGCCTGACCGCCCCTGACCCCACCCGTCCGCGGCGACACGCCGCCTCATTCCTACGGTTTCTGGCTGTCACGGCTGGAAATCGAGGAGGAGGACGGCGTCACGCGACAACAGCGTACTGAGGAAGCTGCTGGGTTTGTGTGTGTCCACGGTGGTGGTTCTCGAGAGAGAGCTGTACGAAGGAGGCGAGGGAAGGCGTTCGAAACTGGTGGTGTGGGTGCGTCGCAGAGCCCACGTCCGGGGCCGGTGCGGAGCGATCTAGCGTGGTGGCACCGTGGTTCGACAACGGTGGTGGTGAGCGTCGGTGGCGCCACATCGATATGGGCATGGCCACCAGTGAGCTCGTGGCTGAGGCTCCTCGGGTGAACTGTTCCGAACATGGTCCAACCGTGGCCGAAGTGTCCTTTGCCCGTCACGACGAGCGCGTTCGCCCGGGCCTTCGAGGACCTGGTGGTCTTCGACGCCATCGTGTCGAACAAGCTGGCGGCAGCCAAACGTCACGGGATCTCCTGGCGGGCTGTCGATCACATGTGCATCCGGGTGGCCACCGAGGCGTTGGGGCGGATCGACCTACTCGACGGGCTGGTCGCCATCGCCATCGACGAGGTCAAGTACAAGAAGGGCCACAAGTACCTCACTGTCGTCTGCGACCACCTGACCGGTCGGGTGATCTGGGCGATGAAGGGTCGAAACAAGGAGACCGTGCGGGCCTTCTTCAATGCATTGGGGGAGGAACGGGCAGGTCAACTCCAGTTCGTGACCTGCGACGGGGCCGAGTGGATCCGCTCCGTCATCACCGAGCGGGCATCTGACGCTGTCGTCTGCCTGGACACGTTCCACCTGATCGGGTGGGCCACCTCCGCCCTCGACGAGGTGCGGCGAGAGGAGTGGAACACGCTCCGGCGAAACGGAGGGGCCAATGCGGCCAAGGAGTTCAAGGGCTTGCGCTGGATGCTGCTGCGCAACTGGGAGAACCTGTCCTCCAAGCAGAAGGGCACGATCCGAGATCTGGAGCGGGCCGATAAGCGAGCGTTCCGGGCCTGGCAGCTCAAAGAGGAACTACACGACGTCATGTCCATGCGAGTTATAACCAGAAGTTGTGGATGCACCATCGTCTGAAAGGCGCGACGTACCCTCCAAGTTGACCAAACAACGATTCCGCCGGTTAACGCCAGCGGGGAGGGATACGCCAATGTTGAAACTAGTCCATGACGCCACCGCGACCGCGGTGGACGACCCCGATGCTCTGACCATGAGTCTCGACGAGCTGTGCCGGGTGGCCGCCCAGGACATGCTGGCGGTGTCGCTGCTGGCTGAGCGCCGGGCCTACCTCGAGGCCCATGCCGACCTGCTCGACGCCACCGGGAAACGCCTGGTGGTGGTAGCGAGTTGCCGGGCTCGAGAGGTGACGACCGGGGCGGGGATGGTCGAAGTCGCCGCCCCGAGGGTCGACGACCGCCGCGAGGGCGAACGGTTCTCCTCGGCCATCTTGCCGGCCTACATGCGCAAGTCACCCAAGGTGACCGAGGTGCTCCCCATCTTGTACCTGCGCGGGCTCTCGACCGGCGACTTCGCACCGGCGCTCGGTGAGTTCTTCGGCTCTGACGCCGGGCTCGCGCCTCGACGGTGACCCGCCTGACCGAAGCCTGGCAGGCCGAGCACGCCGAGTGGTCAAGAGCGCGACCTCTCGGGGCTCGACTACGTCTACTGGTGGTTCGACGGCATCGACTTCAACATCCGCCTCGAAGAGGACCGGCTGTGCACGCTGGTGATCGTCGGGGTCCGCCCTGACGGCACCAAAGAGCTGTCTACTGCCGATCGTACGCGAATCGACCGAGAGCTGGGCCGAGGTCCTGCGCTCGGTGCGCGACCGCGGGTTGGCCGCCCCCGTGCTCGCGGTCGGCGACGGGGCACTCGGGTTCTGGGGCGCGCTGCGTGATGTGTTCCCCTCGACGTGCGAGCAGCGCTGCCGGGTCCATGCGACCAAGAACGTTCTCGACGCGCTCCCCAAGCGCCTCCACGACGACGCCAAGGAAGCCCTCAAGGCGATCTACAGCGCCGAGTCGCGCACGGTCGCTCTCGAGGCGGTGAAGCGCTTCGCCGACGAGTTCGCAGCGTTCCCCAAGGCCACGAAGAAGATCACCGGCCAGCTCGACGTGCTCCTCGCCTTCTTCGATTATCCCCTCGAGCACTGGGTCCACCTGCGCACGACCAACCCGATCGAGTCCACCTTTCGACGGTCAAGACTCCGGATGAAGGTGACCCGTGGCGCGAGATTACGCAAGGCTCGGCCTCGCCATGGCCTACAAGCTGCTCGACGCCGCCCAGGCTCGCTGGCGCCGGATCAACGGCCACGAGCTCGTGCCACTGGTCCGCGGCGGCGCCACCTTCATCGACGGCAAGCTACAAGAGAGGAGCGAATCGACGACCGACACCAGCAGCCGCACCGGGTCCGTCGCTGCCTGATCGCGATTTCTCATCCACAACTCTTGACTATTGCTCGTCTACGCCGTGATGGCGGCACGCGAGGACTGGATAGTTGGCTGGCGTACGCATCCCGATCGAAGCTCGCCCCGTTCGTGAAGCTGGCCAGAACCGTCCGTCACTTCCGAGACTCCATCGAGGCGACCCTCGAATGGAAACTAACCAACGGGATCTCGGAGTCCAACAACGCCGCCATCGGCAGGATCCGATCTGCGGCCCGGGGGTTTCACAACCCCGAGAGCTTCATCACAATGATCATGATCAACCGAGCAGGCATCGATCTTGCGGCGTGGGCAGCAGGATCATGACCTTCGCCAGGAGCAGAAGATAGAATCATCCGGGCAGGTCATTCCACCAGTCGGTATTCGTGGACTAGGCCGAATACGGCATCCCTGCGGCGTAGCTGGGTATGGACTGGATCGCCATCGAAGGAAATGTATTGGCCGCGATCGGAACCTGCTGACCGGAGACCGGTGCGGGCGGTGGCCGTGATAATGAGAGAGGCGTACTCTGGCAATCGCCCGCTCGAGGTGTCGGCGACCGAAGACCAGGCATTCGGTCAAGACACTCACGCCGGACAGTGCCGACGAAGCGCTCGGCAAACACGTTGGCCCGGAGAGCGCTCATCGGTGCGTGAAGGTGGGGATGTTTCCGGAACCAGTACTCCGGCATCGAATAGGCTAAGGGTCCTCCGATAGTTAGTACGCGCGATGTAGGATGGCCTGGTGGAGGCCAGCCGAGATGAGCTCGCGATTCTTCGAGGTGGTCCTGCCCCATCTGAACGAGCTGCAGCGCCGGGTGGTGGCCGGCGCGATGGCCGAGGGGCTCGGCCGCGGTGGCAAGAGGGCGGTGGCCGAGGCGTCGGGCATGAGCCGCAACACGGTGATCAAGGCCGAACGCGAAGTGCGAGAAGGGCATCGAGCCCATCAGAGCGCCAACGTGCACTCGGTGGCGGTGACATCAAGTCCGAGGACAAGCAGCCCGGCCTGCTCGAGGCGCTCGACGAGCTGGTGCACCCCGAGACCCGGGGCAATCCGATGTCGTACCTGCGCTGGACGTCCAAGTCGACGGGCAAGCTGGCCGCCGAGCTGGTGCGCCAGGGCTACAAGATCACCGACGACACCGTCGGGCGGATCCTCAGAGTCCTCGGCTACTCGCTCCAGGCGCCCTCCAAGCAGAAGGAGGGCAGCGCCCATCCCGACCGAGACGCCCAGTTCGTCTACCTGAACAAACAGATCGGCGCGCTTCATGAAGGCCGGCCAGCCGGTGATCAGCGTCGACACCAAGAAGAAGGAGCTGGTCGGCGAGTTCTCCAACGGCGGGGTCGAGTGGCACCCCGCCGGCGAGCCGACGCGGACCAAGACCCATGACTTCGTCGACAAGGAGCTGGGCCGGGCCGTCCCCTATGGGGTCTACGACCTGGCCAACGACGAGGGCTGGGTCTCGGTCGGCGACACGCGCCGACACGGCCGCCTTCGCCGTCGAGGCCATCCGGCGCTGGTGGTACTCGATGGGACAGCCCCGCTTCCCCGACGCCACCAAGCTCTCGATCACCGCCGATGCCGGTGGGTCCAACGGCTACCGGGTCAAGCTCTGGAAGGTCGAGCTGGCCAAGCTGGCCAAAGAGACCGGCCTCGAGATCACCGTGGTGCCACTACCCGCCGGGGACCTCGAAGTGGAACAGGATCGAGCACCGCATGTTCAGCTTCATCTCCATGAACTGGCGCGGCCGCCCCCTCGTCTCCTACCGGACCATCGTCGAGCTGATCTCGAACACGACCACGGCCAAGGGACTCAAGATCCGCGCCGAAGAAGACCTCAACTACTACGAGACCGGCACCAAGGTGAGCGCCGCCGAACTCGCAGCCGTGCCGCTCACGCCGCACAAGTTCCACGGCGATTGGAACTACACGATTGCGCAATCAGTCAATCGGTGAGCCCTTAGTCTGGTCTTGGTCTGAGGTCGCAGCCTGGGCAAAGCAAACGGGCAAACTTGAGCCGTAGCCGGTCTCGGTCTTTCGGCAACTGAATGGGCTTGCCACCTCTCCCAACCGGACATCTGCCGGGGTGTCCCTATAACGCGATCACGCAGGAGCGGGTATCCCCTACCGGCATGAGTGGGGCACCTCTGGAGTCCTGACTGCGGAATATTTGGGGGCACCCGCAAGACTGAATGACGGTCCGCAAGCCGATCGTTCGACGAGGCCTCTGACTTCTCATCATGAGACTTTCGAAGCCCGGGATAAGCATCGATTCCCCATCTAATGCGATGGAAGTGTCACGAACTTTCGCTGATGCCGTCCCTCTTCCACAGGCGACAGACTACGTCCCCTCCGTAGGAACTACCGATAGTCCCGCGTGGAAAGAGTTGGCAACCCATCGGGTCGTGCCTTAGGCGCACGGATCGAACGTGGCAGCATTCGTCTATCTTCAGAGTGCCGAACCCGTCTCGGTGGTGAACATCGAGGAGGCCGCCGAGACCTGACAGCGGAACTCGTGGGTCATGCCCGCCATCGGCGAACTGCCCAAAGAGCGACACCAAACAGGGCAGCGGCAGCAGCGGTGAAGGTTGCCGCCTCGCCCCACTGCAGAGCCCAATAGTGACTGGCCGGCTGATAGAAGTTGCCGAACTGGATGCCACGGTAGCCCTTGCCGACATACCAGAAATGGCTGGGCACGATGAAGCCGGTCTGATTGTTGGTCACCGGTAAGAACAATGGCGCTGCCAATTTGGCGCGCACGTATTGCTCGAATAGAAGGCGAGCACTGACAAGGAGCACGATTGTTCCAAAAATTGCCCGGGCGGTCCGCCGCAGGACCATACCCAGGGCGGCTCCCAATGCGAAAGCGAAGAGCGCATAGGCGATAGGCACGATCCCGGTTATGTCGAATCCCCCCGAAGCCCCCGGTTGGATCCGGGAGCCGAAGAATGACCCATCCGTAGGGACCTGTCGAACCACCAGTTCGACAACACCGCTACGGCCGAGGCAATGGCCGCGGCGGCCAGACCGATGGTCAGCCATACGGATCACCATCCATCGTGTCCGCGAGACGCTCTGGGTGAAGGCGAGAATGACAGTCTTGCGCTCGAACTCGCCAGCAAACAGCGGCGCACCGAGGATCACCCCGAACAGAATGGGTAACGCCAGAAGCAGCCACCCGATGATGTCCGCTTGTTCCCACGCCGAGACCTGCTGGTGGTAGTACGCCGTGAACACGGGCTACCTTGGGTATAGAAGCTGGCCCAAGATGCACGACCTGGCGATGGCACGGGAAGCATCTGAATAGCTATGCTGTACGGCCAGCATCCAGGCGGCGAGGGCACTTGCGGCGACTAAAGTCACTGCGTAGCACGGCGCGGTGTTGACGCCAAGTGAGCCATATCATGCCGCACCGTCCGTGGGGTCAATGCCAGCCCACTTGGGACCGCCGCCGCCTGGGCATCGGGGTTCGAGAGGTAGGCGATGACGACCTCTTCGAGATCCGGCTGGATACTCTGCCATTCCGGACCCAGCGAGGGCGCAGCGCCTCGGATAAGGAACGTCGTCTGACGGCTGGTCCGGGTGCAAGCGATCACCTCGACCTCGGGGGGTGGTTGATCGATCTGAGGTCCTACGAGTAGCCAGTGGTTTGCCAACAAGTCGTCGACACTTCCGGCCATTTGCACCCGGGACGACGATAGGACGATCAGGTAGTTGCACACCGGCTCAAGCTCGCTGATGATGTGTGAGGACAGGAACACCGTGGTTCCGCGATCGGCCACAGTGCCCATAAGGACCTGGAGTAGTCGTTTGCGTGCCAGTGGGTCGAGACTGGCCACCGGCTCGTCCAGCAACAAGAAGTCCGGTCGCTTGGCCAGGCACAGAGTGAGCGCCACTTGGGCTTGTTGACCACCGGACAGCCGCCCTATGCGTTTGTCCAATGGAATGCCCAAGTCCTCCAGCCACTGGCGGGCGGAGGCGTCGTCCCAACGTGGGTTGAGCTTCCGACCGACGGCCAGCATCTCCGCCACGCTGAAGTATCGGTACAGCGGGTGGAACTGATCGAGGTATCCCACACGGTCCAGATGGTCGCTCCCGTTCGGCTGCACGGACGACCCGAACACCGAGACGGCGCCTTCCGTCGGGCGAGAAAGCCCAGCCGCCAGTCGGAGCAATGTCGACTTCCCGGCGCCGTTGGGCCCTACCAGTCCCGTGACCGTGCGTTCGGGAACCGAAAGGGTGCAGTCTCGCAGTCCCCAGGTAGTCCGATAGCGACGCCCGAGGCCCTCTGCTTCCAGGGCAGCCGTCATGATGGATCCTCTCTCTCTGACAATCGTTTCGCATTGGCGATGAGCGCCTCGATGGCCTCGTCATGAAGACCACCGGCACGTGCGGCTCGGAACCAGGCCACCAGACGGCGCTCCAGTGCCCTCTGGTCGTCGGGCAATCCGGGGAGTGATCGTCGGACGAAGGTGCCGCGGCCGGGTTGACCCTCGATGAGCCCTTGGGCTTCGAGTTCCTGGTACGCCCTGTGCACGGTGTTCGGGTTGATTGCGACTTGCTCGACCACGTCGCGAACCGTCGGCAGCTGATCATCGGGGAGCAGAATGCCTAGGCGTAGGGCTTGGCGAACTTGGTCGACAAGTTGTCGATAGACGGGAAGACCCGAGTGTCGGTCCAGCCGGAATTGGATCAACGGCTGGTCTCCCATAACTATTAATATACCAGAGGATTAGTACAATCTCCACCGACGTGGTCGGTGCGCCTATGAGGTAGGGCGACTCGGTTCATCGGCGCATCCCGTTTGATCCACGAACAATGGCGCACCAGACCGGCCTTACTCAGATTGGGGTCAGTGCCGCAGGGGGACCGGCATCGGAGCGACGAAAGTCGGTCACCACCTCAAGCCGGGAGAGCGTCCGGTGTGACCCGCCCGGAGAAGGTTCTCGAATAGGTGGGGTCATGCGGGACATCCCCGGCTCGGTTGGATTGCGTCCTTACATCGACCCGGGGTGCCCACAATGCTCAGCTATTTCACTGTCGCGTTGCGTCCCCGACCACGGGGCTCGGCGGCGGTTATCAAGGGTGGCTGATCGGCACGAGTGGGACAACCCTCCCAGGACCCCGGAGACTCGCTGGACGGGTTTAGCCTGTCCTCGTGAGACGTATTGGGATCGCATTGGCCGCTGTGGCCGCACTTGCGTGTAGCTGTTCGACTACCCCTGCGACGGCACCAAGCAGCACAGCCCGTGCAAACACTGCAACTCGGTCAAAGACGCTCGCATGTCTCCGGACATTTGCGCCTGGCACTTCGGAGCTAGACAGTTCGCTTGTAGGCAAGTCATCGACCACTGCTGTGAGCCTGGCATCGGCCTCACATCAGACGACGCGGATCGTTGCCCAGGATGGCACTTGCCGGAACGTCCTTTCAGATTTGGTTAGCAATCGTGTCGATCTCTGGATCGTCAATGGTCGGGTGGTCAAGGCAGTCGTAGAGGGGTCGGTCGGCACGCCTCCGCCGCCCTAAAGGCATTCGCCAACCCAACCGAGGGGGCATCCCCTAATCACCGGGAGCGGGGCGATATCGAGCGGACCGGCGCTAGCCATGAGCTAACTGCCCATCAACGGCACTTCCGGGCGACCTCAGGCTTTGGGAAGAGATAGCTGTCAACCGAGCCGGTTCAGGTCTCCCCATGCGGCATGCTGGTCAAGGTTCACTCCGAACGCCTGGTTCCTTGCGAACACCTTGCGTTGCTTCAGCCGATCGGTAACTCGGTCACTGACTGGAGACCCCCGTTTGCCAGATAGAGGTCCGAACCGCTCACGGCGATGGCATCGGGGTAGTCGAACCCATTCGACGAGCCCGAGAGCACTTGCACTAGGGCACCGGTCGAGCCGTTGACCTCGGTGACCGAGTTGTCGCCGTTCAACACGAATAGGTCCGAGCCGCCCACGGCGAGGGCAGTGGGGTAGGCAAACCCATACGACGGGTCCGAGAGCACCTGCACCAGGGCCCCGGTCGAGCCGTTGACTTCGGTGACCGAGCTCCCGTTGTAGTTCGCGACGAAGAGGTCCGAACCGTCCACCGCGAGGGCGGTGGGCTCGTCGAACCCATACGACGAGCCCGAGAGCACCTGCACCAGGGCCCCGGTCGAGCCGTTGACTTCGGTGACCGAGCTCCCGTTGTAGTTCGCGACGAAGAGGTCCGAACCGTCCACCGCGAGGGCGGTGGGCTCGTCGAACCCATACGACGAGCCCGAGAGCACCTGCACCAAGGCCCCGGTAGAGGCGTTGACCTCGGTGACCGAATTGCCTAGTTGGTTCGCGACGAAGAGGTCCGAACCGCTCACGGCGAGGGCATCCGGGCCGTCGAACTCATATGACGGGTCCGAGAGAACCCGCACCAGGGCCCCGGTGGACGCGTTGATCTCGGTAACCGTGGTCCCGTCGGTCTGCCCCTCGTCGTAGTAGTTCGCGACGAAGAGGTCCGAACCGCTCACGGCGAGGGCGTCGGGCGCGTAGAACCCATACGTCGACCCCTTGATCACCCGCACCAGGGCCCCGGTCGAGGTGTTGACCTCGGTGATCGAGCGATTCCCGTAGTTCACCGCGAAGAGGTCCAAACCGTCTACGGCGAGGGCAACGGGCGCCGCGAACCCATACGACGAGCCAGCAATCACCCGCACCAGGGCCCCCGTCGAGGCGTTCATCTCGGTGAGCGAGTTGCTGTTCTGCACGAACAGGTCCGAGCCGCTCACGGCAAAGGCTGTGGGGTTGTCGAACCGATACGCCGAGCCCCGGTTCACTCGCACCAGGCCCCCGGTTGAGGCATTCACCTCGGTGACAGAGTTACCGTTGGAGTTGGCTACGAAGAGGTCCGAACCGCTGGCTGCGAGGGCAATGGGAGAGTTGAACCCATACGATGGGCCAGAGACCACCCGGACCAGGGCACCGGTCGAGGCATTGACCTCGGTCACCGAGCCTTGGGAGTTCGCGACGAAGAGGTCCGAACCGCTCAGAGCGAAGGCATCGGGGTGGTCGAACCGATAGGACGAAGCCGAAAGCACCTTCACCAAGGCTCCAGTAGAGGCGTTGATCTCGGTGACCGAGGGATTGGGGAGGTTCCTCCCCGTGGTGCCGGTCCAGTTCGCGACGAAGAGGTCCGAACCGCTCACGGCGAGGGCGTCGGGCTGCGCGAACCCATACGACGAGTCCGAGAGCACTTGTACCAACGCCCCAGTCGAGGCGTTGATCTCGGTGACCGAGTTACGACCGTTGTCGTTCGCGACGAAGAGGTCCGATCCGCTCACGGCAAGTGCATCGGGCCCGCCGAACCCATACGACGAACCCTTGATCACCTGCACCAGTGCCCCGGTCGAGGCGTTGATCTCGGTGACCGAGTTGCCAGCATATCCATTGGCAACGAAGGCGTTCGCGACGAAGAGATCTTGGCCACTCACGGCGAGGGCATCGGGCTGCGCGAATCCATACGACGAGTCCGAGAGTACTTGTACCAACGCCCCGGTCGAGGCGTTGATCTCGGTGACCGATCCGCTCCCGGCGGAGACGCCGTTGGAGTTCGCGACGAAGAGGTCCGATCCACTCACGGCGAGGGCATCGGGGCTCTCGAACCCATACGTCGAGCCCCTGATCACCCGCACCAGGGCCCCGGTTGAGGCGTTGAGTTCAGTGACCGAGCTACCGTACGCGTTCTCGTTCGCGACGAAGAGGTCCGAACCGCTCACGGCAAGGGCATGGGGGTAGGCGAACCCCCATCCATAAACGTGAACACCGGCAGGCGGGGATACAGCCGAGGCCGGGGTCGAGATGGCAGCCACGGTGAGCACCGGTGCCACCAGGACTCCCACTGCGCTGAGGACAATGACAACCGTCCGAGCCTTCATCTCGGTCCACCTACCCATGGCCGCCACCTCCTCGGCCGTCCCCGCCGTTCATCGCCGGTGGGGCTCCCCTAGAGGGTAGACCGCAAACGCGCTGACGACGCTTCGGCGCGACCGCTCAGCGGGCCTTCGGGACTGTGTGGAGCCAACCTGGTCGAGTGAGCTGCTCCAACCGAGGGGGCAGACTAATCACCGGGTCGGTGGAACACCGCTTCCTCCACGAACGGACCGGGTCCGGAGCGAAGGAGGCTTGGCGGATGACCCCTGCTCAACAGACCTGGCCGCTCGCTGCCCAGGCCAAGGCTATACCGCTCTCCGTCTTCCTGGCTACGTCACTTCAACCGGCAGCGAGGCCTCGGTTCGCACCGGGTGCTGATCCACGATGGGCGCAAAAAGAGCCAGGCCCTGAGCGGGGTTGTGTGGGTCCCTTACTCAACAGGCCTGGCTCTTTTGTCCTTTAGTCGACGGCTATGGCTGTTACATGGCGACTCCGCCGCCGGTGATCTTGAAGGCGGTGGTCGTTCCGACACAATGCAGTCCGGGCGCCGGAAGCGTAGTAACGAACTTGCTCGCGATCGGCAGAGCAGGCACGAGGAACGATGATCCTGCGGCCTTGACGCCATAGGGAGCTTTGAGTGTGAGCGTGTCGAATCCGTTGATGGGACCGGTCGTCGATGCGACATCGCCCGTGTACGTGACGTTGGTGTTCGCAATCGGTCCGCCGATGGTGGTCCAGACGATGGTCTCATGGATCACACCGACCTTGTCCGGACCGTCGAAGTTCACGCAGGAGCTGCCGTGGGCGCCGGCAGAAGGTGCGTTGTAGTACCCCGAGCCGGTGAGCGTGCCGCCGAGGACCTTTACGCCCGCGGGGAAGGTGACGAGTCCACTGCATGCGGTGCCTCGCGCTCGGGTTACCCAGAACGGCCTTGTAGTTGATCTTGACCCCACCGACGAGACCTCCGGTCGAGAGTCCCGGACTGACCGTTCCGGACCCGCTGGTGACCGGACAGGTCGCCGTCCCTTTCGCGATCGGCGCGGCTACTGCCGCCTCTTGGGTGACGACGAGCAGTCCGCCCATGATCGTTGTGAGCACTGCAGCGAGAAGAAGCATCCTGCGAACCATCGTGGCCTTCTTTCTAAGCATGAGCGATTTGTTGGGTAGAGAGTAGTTCTCTAGCACCAGTGTGCGCCGGTGCCTCCCGTTCCGTCTGTCGTCTTGGTGACGGATGCGGTGTCAGCCTCGTCACGGAGGGTCAGCCGGTAAGACTCAGGCGTACCCTGCCGCATAACGCCGGGAGTGGGGCCTCAGTTAGCGCGGCGACTGGTGATGCCAGATAGCTGTTACTCCCCGAGAGTGCCAGCCAAAGAGGTAGCATTCGCTGCGTCCACGAGGTGCGAATGGGAGAAAAGAGATGCCTGAGTTCCCTGCGATTACTCACGTGGCGCTAACGGTTACGAGCCTTGAACGGAGTGTGCCTTGGTACAAGGATCTGTTCGGCTCGGACCCAATCCTTGACGAGGACACAGGTCCGTTCCAGCGCGTCGCTTGGCTTACCGGCGGCACAATCGTTGGCGTAACTCAGTTCCCTGACTTGGACAGCACTGAGCCGTTCAACGAGCGGCGGCCGGGGCTCGATCATCTGGCTTTCGGCTGTGCCAACCGCGATGAGTTAAGCGCATGGGAAATCCGTCTAGACGAACTCGGCATCTCCAACGGTGGCATCGTGGACACGCCTTACTACTCGGCATTGTCGTTTCGAGATCCCGACAACATCGCACTTGAGTTCTTCGCACCCCGGGGCTAAGACCGGCGGAGTATCCGACTGCTTATAGGCCGACCCCATATCACCGGGTCGGTGGGATAGCGAGCTGGCTACTTTGGACCGTAGTACCGGCCTGTCCACTCAAAGACCACCGCCGATCGCCCGTCTGGCAGCGGCTCAAGATCGACGGTACGGACATAGCGATGCTGCTGAGCATCCGTGAAGACCACGCAGAGTTCATCGGTATCGCTCTCAATCGGGTGCTCACGTCCATCCATTGGACCGCCACTGAGCACCGCAACTCCCGCCAAGTCACTTCTAGGCTGCTGGGGCATCGGAAATAGATTCTCAGAGGCGAACGCCCATCGGCAATGGGAGTGACCCGAGAACGCCGGGAAGGCGTCACACCCCGGGCCTGTGACGGCAGGGTCCGGGGCGTTGCTACGCCTAGTCTTGGACGGTGCCCTCATCGGAATGCGAACACTTTTTGCCGGGCAGCCTTTACGGGGCCTACGTGGTCACATCTGGGCTTGAAGAACCGGCACCGCCGACAGGTACTGACCGGGCGGTCACGCACGCAGTGCGGGGATTGTTCTTTGTCCCCGGGCAGGAGATAGACCCATCTGCATCGGAGTGCCGCACTGCGACGAGGCGCTTGATTCCAACATTCCACACCTGGAAAGGAACGGCTGTCAGTGCCCGGTGCACCGGTGCGTGGTCTTGCACCCCCTGGGCTAGACGATGCCCTGCCCCCGATCACCGATTGGGGATACCCCCTCGCAATCCCAGACGGGGTCATCTGCGACGTGGCAGACCCTGAACCCGACGCTACGCATCTCAAGGAACGCCCCACCGATCTGGTTTCGGCACAGACACGTCCCATGAGCATGCAGAGGTTGGCGCTACGGCTCCCTCCGTGAGAGGTTGGGCATCGTGACCATGGCCTTTGGCGTCCACTTGCCCCAGTACGGTCGGGTCGCTAGCGGGGATGCGATCGTTCGAGCTGCCCGGCATGCGGAGGAGCTCGGCTTTGCCGATGTGTGGGTCAGTGATCACATCGTCCACCCAGCAGAGCAGACTTATCCCTCACCCTTTCTGCTGGATCCCTTCGCCACGCTGAGCTTCGCAGCGGCCGTAACCTCCCGAATTCGACTCGGCACGAGCATCCTTGTCCTACCCCAGCACAACCCCGTCTGGCTCGCGAGCCATCTTGCGAGCCTCGACTACATGAGTGGCGGGCGCCTTCTCATCGGCGCCGGAATCGGCTGGAGCAAGCGCGAATTCGAGGCGCTCGGGGAAACTTTCTCGAATCGCGGTCGCCGGATGGACGAGATCCTCGATCTGCTACGCACGGCATGGAGCGAGGACCCGGTGACCTTCACCGGCGATCACTACCGCTTGCACGAGATCCGCATCCTGCCGAAGCCCACCGGACTCATCCCCATCTGGATCGGTGGTGGTGTCGAGGCGTCATTTCGCCGGGCGGCGCAACGCGGCGACGGGTTCCAGGCGGTCGGACTGAAGCCTCCCGACGTGATCGACATTGTGCAGCGCCTCCGGCGGGATCGCCCCGACCCGTCCTTTGTCTTCTCGGTGAGGACTGGATGGGATCCACAGGGGATGGACCCAGGGCTCATTCGCGAGGAGTGCGCCGCCTTTGAGGCCGCAGGGGTCCAGCACATGGTTGCCGCGCCCTGGCGTAAGAACCTGAATGGCTGGCTCGAATCCATGGATCTCCTCGCAGACATCGTCCAGCCCTCCATATGACCGACGCCAGGAGAGCTCTCATCAACTCGCCGGCTAACCACTCAAATTGCGAGGTCCCTGCCCACCGAGCAGGACTCCCCGGGGGCCCAGGTCGTCATCGAGGATTGCTAGCTGGGAAAGGCAAGGGTCGGATTGCCGGTCTAACTCAATTCCGATGGAAACCCGGACGGGCGAGGTTGATTGGATCGCCACTCTCTCCGCGGAACAGGATGCGGTGAAAGGCCCTTGCGAGCGGTCCTTCGATTCGGGGTGGAACGCTAACGCCGCGAATGCCGAGACAAACGTCGCTGCCGTAGCCGACGAACTCGCGATGGTGCCTTCTGCGTCAGGATATTGACGTCTCCGTGAAGCACGATAGGTGGCCGGTTCATCTCAGCGGGCGTCGAGGTCGGATAGGCGTGATGCACGATTCGCGGGCCGGACCATTCCGCGACGATCATGTGAGGGTTGCCTATCTCGGCGAAACCGGCCTGACCGCGCCGCTCATGCCCCCACTACGCAGGCGAGCGTTGCCAGGATCGGAGGAATCTGCTCTCGATCGGTCTCGGGTGCGAGCAGACCTTCCAATCGGTCCAGCATGCCGAGGGCGGCTGCGTGCCAGACCTTGTCGACTCGGGCACCACGCATCACGAGTAAGCGAGCGACGTGCCAGCAGGCGTAGCCCACCGCATTGTCGAGGGAGTTCCGATGGAACCATCGGGCACCTCGAGATCGGCGCCCCGTTCTATGAGTGCGGCGACGACGTCCCCATCGTCGTTGCTGGCGGCATAGCGCAGAGGGGTCTCGGAGCCCGGCCCCGGTGTTCCCGACCCGTCTCCAGTCGTGATGGCATTCGGGTCGGCTCCGGCATCGATCAGCAGGTGCACGATTTCAGGCCCGTTTGGAAAGTAACCAGGCCAATCTGTGACGAAGTGGAGCGCGGTGCTCGTGCCACCTCTGGCCTCGAATCTCGCCCTGGCCAGAACAGGGTGTTCTGACAGGAGGCGGCCTATCAGGTCAACGTCCCCCCCGCGCAGAGCGAAAAGCAGCTCGACCGCCATCGGTTCATCGGACGGAAGCGTGACGGTGATCGCAGGCCCGGCTCCGATTGGAAACTGCGAATCCGGACGCTCGTGGCCGCCCGGCGGGCATCGTCTTCGCCGGATCCCCAGGCTATGCAGATGCCGCAAGCAGTCAGGAGTCCGAACCCTGCTCCCCCTGATCTGCAACCGGCGCCAGCGGATCGAAATCTCCCGCCGGCGAGAACTCGAGGGCGACGTCGACCTCCGGTCGCCTGATCTCCATTCGAGCGAGCCGCTCGAAGACCGCCTTGTCGGCCGCGGTGAGCGGCGGTTGGGTGACCGATCGCGGCCACAGGCGGTCGCGATGGACCACGTTGATCTCCGCAGCCAGAAGGAACAGCTGGGCGCCCAGGTAGATCCAGGTGAGCAGGACGATGACGATGCCGAAGAACCCGTAGGTGTCGGTATTGTGTCGCAGCTCTCGCCCCACGTACCGGCTCCCGATGAGCTGCAAGATCTGCCAGAAGACTGCGGCCAGCGCCGCGCCCAGAGCGACATCCCGCCAGGTCAGCGGTTCAGCGCTCATCACCATGAAGGCGACCACGATGAGGGCGAAGTTGGCCAGGAGCGATCCGACCAACAGCAGGACGTGCGTCGTCCATCCGTGCGAGACCAGGGTCGCGAACCCGGTGAGCACCGTGGAACCGATGGTGGAGAGGGCGAGCAGGGCGAGGATCGCTACCGCCCGGAGATACCGGAAGAAGAAGGGCGGCCATTTCACATAGGGGATGTTCCACACGTGGTTCATCGCGCTCTGCGTCGCGAGCCCGAGTCCGACGGCACCGTAGAGGAGGAGCACGCTTCCGATCACGACAGCGCCGGCGCTCCCGGTGAGTGAGTGCGTATGGGAGCGGAGTTGGGTGCCGATGATCGGGAAGGTTCCGAGGGCGCTGTCGACGAGGTCGTTCCGGAGCTTCTCGTTTCCGTTCAGGACATAGCCGAGAATGGTCGTGAAGAGCAGCAGCAGCGGGAACAGGGCGAAGAGACCGTAGTACGCGATGAGGGCGGCCTTGCTGCCCGCCTGGTCATTGCCGAACTTCTGTACGACCGCGAACGGGAATCCGAGCACGACATGGTCCTGCTGGAACCGGTCCACCTTCCGGACGATGACCTCAAGCCGGCCCGGCCTCCGCCGATCCCCCCGGGCTGTCCCGCTATCAGATTGCTCCGCTGGCGGACGCTTGGAGCGAACCATGGCGGGCAACGATAGGCGAGCGAGGCCGTCGGAGCGTCAGCCCGGTGACGGTCACGTTCATGCCAGTGCCGGCTATCCGGCTCATGCCCGGGTGAACTGGGCGACGACGACCACATGGTTGAGGAGCTGCGCTCCCAGCTTGGCCCAGGTGAGTCCCCACTCGCTGCGGTCGATGTCGGTTTCCGCGGTGATGGTCGCCCGGTCGGCCGAGGACTCGAACGTAGCGAGCAGATCGACCGGCCGCGACTGGCCGTGGACCGAGAGGGTCCCGGTCACCGCGAATCTGCCGTCCGCAGTCGGCGTGGCCCCGGTCATCGTGTAGGTCAGCGTCGGGTACTTGATGACTTCGAAGAAATCGGCGCTTTTCAAATGCTTGTCGCGCCGTTTGTTCTTGGTGTCGACTGAAGTCGCGTCGATGATCAGGGTCCCCGAGACGTGGCCTTCGCCGTCGACGGCCGCGTTCCCTTCGAGGGCACTCATCCGCCCCACGACATTTGCGAGCCCCCACAGGGACTTGCTGCGGAATTCGACCGATGTCGCGCCCGGGTCCAATGCCCAGCTGCCTGTCGCCGCGGCGAGGAGCTCGGATCCGCTGGTTCCCGGGTTCGCCCCGGTCATGTGCTCGCCTCACTCATGTGACCACCCCCATGATCGGCGGCTCTGCTCAAACGACTGTAGATCACCGGCGAGGCGGAGAAACTCGGCATCGCCAGGGATGCGCCGCGTGACGCGAGAAATGGCGGACCGGGCAGGGCCCAGGCCAGCCGGACCGGTGGGGGACCTACCGCCGGTCCGGGGTCCCGGGTCGGCCCGCAGGTGGTCGGGATCGCGGGCGTCGAGCAGGGCGGCGGACCCGGTCAGCACGCCGATCGCCGGGTAGAAGGCCCATGGGACAGACACTCCCGTGACGAAGACGACCGCCAGAGCAAGACCCCAGAACCCGAGGGTGCCCGCCGCGGCCCGGATCAGCGTGGCGCGGACCAGGCGCCTCGTGGCGCGGCGACGCTCGCCCGGCCATGCGGACCCGAGCACCTCCTCGACAGCCCGCTCCAGGTCTCCTCGGCAGGTGGCATCAGCCCTCCCGGTACCCGGATTTCTCCTCGCGCAAAGAGTAACCGGACGGTCGCCAGGTTTCACTTACGAATCGGACTCGCCTGGTCGCTCATCGGGCATGCACCAGGCCGGGGACTCTGCCTAGGATGAGCCCGAAGCCGAGGTTCGACCGAGCCCACCGGCCCGGGGGTGACAGGTGACGGACCGAGGAGGTCACACGTGACGCTGCACGGGAAAGTCGCCATCGTGACCGGGGGAAACACCGGCATCGGCAAGGCGGTTGTCCTCGCCCTGGCCGCGGAGGGCGCGTCGATCGTCATCGACTACGTGGCCGACCCCGAGGCGACCGAGGCGCTCGAGCAGCAGGTGCGGGATCTCGGGGACAAAGTGATCGCGCTCAAGGCGGACGTGAGCAAGATCCCCGACCTCGAAGCTCTCATCGGCACCGCGGTGGACGCCTTCGGTCGGCTCGACATCATGGTCAACAACGCCGGGATCGAGAGCCGCACCTCGGTACTCGAGACCACCGAAGAGCAATACGAGCGGGTGCTCGACATCAACCTCAAGAGCGCTTTCTTCGGGACCCAGCTGGCGGCCAAGCAAATGATCGCCCAGGGAGGGGGCGGCCGCATCATCAACATGACGTCGGTCCACGAAGACTGGCCGATGCCCGGTAACACTGCTTACTGCCTCTCGAAGGGGGGCATGCGGATGCTCACCCGGACCGCCGGGGTCGAGCTCGCGCCCCACGGCATCCTGGTGGTCGGTGTCGGTCCCGGTGCGGTGAACACGCCGATCAATACCGCCACCATCAACGATCCCGTTGCCTTGAAGAAGCTCGACGATACGATCCCCATCGGGCGGATGGCCAAGCCCGAGGAAATCGGCAGCGTGGTCGCGTTTCTGGCCGGTCCCGGGGCCACTTACCTCACCGCCACCACCATCTTCGCCGACGGCGGCATCATGCAGAGCAGTCCCGGGCTGTGATCGAAGGCCGATGATGGTAGCCCGCCCCAAGGCGAAGACCAGCTCTCGAACACGCGCTGAGCCCGTGCCCGAGATGACTTCGACCAATCGCTTCTTCGAGGAATTGCAGGCCCGGGGGGAAGAGCCGATCCTGAAGGGCGAGTCGGGGGTCCTCCGTTTCGATCTGAGCTGGGGGATCGACCGGAGAGGGGGACCTGAGCTCGAGCGCTGGTACGTGACTGTCGCCGACGGCAACGTCAACGTGTCACACCGGGGCGGCCGCGCCGACACCGTCGTCAGGGCGGACCGAGGGCTGTTCGACCGGATCACCGAGGGAACCGAGAACGCGATGGCGGCACAGCTGCGGGGTGCACTCATGGTCGAAGGCGATCTGCACCTGCTGATGACCTTTCAGCGCGTCTTCCCCGGCCCGCCGCACCAGTCCGCCAAGCCCGCCCCGATCTCGTCGGCCGAAGTGACGGCACGGGCACGATGAGCGAACCACTCGTTCAGATCCTCGAGGGCAACACCTTCGTGGTGAGCGACCGCAGCGGGGACATCGAGGCGTCGCATGACCGACCCCACCGGCCTGTTCTCCTTCGACACCCGCTTTCTCTCCAAGTGGGTACTGACCCTGGACGGCGAGCGCCTCAATTCCCTGTCGACCGACGACCTCCAGTACTTCGAGACCCGCTTCTTCCTCGTGCCCGGGACGGGGACGGTCTACGTCGACGCCGACCTCTCCGTCATCCGCCGGAGGAGCGTCGCGGCCGGGTTCGTCGAGTCGATCCACATCCTCAACCACAAGCAGGAGGCGGTCACACTCTCCCTCCGGATCGAGGCAGCGAGCGACTTCGCCGACCTGTTCGAGGTGAAGGACGCCCTCACCAAGAAGGGCACCTACGGGTCCCGGATCGAGAAGGGGTGCGCTCGTGCTCGGGTACCGGCGCGAGACCTTCGAACGGGAGACCTGGATCTCCTCCTCGGTGCCGGCCGCCGTCGACGATCACGGGTTGACCTTCGAACTCACCATCGAGCCGCACGGCACCTGGGAGGCCGAGCTGACCGTGATGGCCGTCGCTCCGGGATTCGACATCTTCGGAACCGGCGCAGGAAGGCAGTCTGCAACCAGGGCGCCGAACAAGATGGCCCGCGGACTCGACAAGTGGCTGGCCAAGGCACCCCGGCTCGAGTGCGACGACGACGCGCTCCGGGCCACCTATCACCGCAGCCTGGTCGACCTCGCCGCGCTTGCGCTTCTGCGCCCAGGACCATGATGAACCATGCCCTGCCCGCCGCCGGGCTGCCCTGGTTCATGACCATCTTCGGGCGCGACAGCATCTTCACCAGCCTGCAGTCGATCGCCTTCACCCCCGAACTGGCCGCCACGACCCTGCGCATCCTGGGAGAGCGGCAGGGGACCCGCAGCGACGACTTCCGTGACGAGGACCCCGGCCGGATCCTGCACGAGATGCGCTTCGGCGAGCTCACCGCCTTCGAGGAGCGTCCACACTCCCCGTACTACGGCTGTGCCGACGCGACCCCTCTCTACGTCGTACTGCTCGACGAGTACGAGCGCTGGACCGGGGACACCAAGCTGGTCCGCGAACTCGAGTACCAGGCACGGGCTGCGCTGCGCTGGATCGACGAGTACGCCGACCTCCAGGGCAACGGCTACGTCTCCTACCAGCGGCGCAACGAGGAGACCGGTCTCGAGAACCAGTGCTGGAAGGACTCCTGGGACTCGATCTCCTACCGGGACGGGACCCTCCCCGGGTTCCCGCGGGCAACCTGCGAGCTCCAGGGCTACGCCTACGACGCCAAGGTGCGCGGCGCCCGACTCGCCCGGCAGGTATGGCGCGACCATGCGTTCGCCGACCGGCTCGAAGAGGAGGCGGCGGAGCTCAAGCGCCGGTTCAACCGCGACTTCTGGGTCGCCGACGGTGGGTACTTCGCCGTCGCGCTCGACACGGACGGTCGCCAGGTCGATGCGCTGACCTCGAACAACGGGCATCTCCTCTGGAGCGGCATCGTGGACAAGTCCAAGGCCCGGCGGGTGGTGGATCACCTCATGGGCGAGCGGCTCTTCTCGGGCTGGGGGGTGCGCACGATGGCGGTGGGGCGAGGGGCGGTTACAACCCCATCGGGTACCACGTCGGGACGATCTGGCCGTTCGACAACTCCTTCATCGCCTGGGGGCTGCGGCGCTACGGCTTCAAGGACGAGGCGGCACACGTCGCCGAGGGCATCCTCGACGCCGCCAAATTCTTCGACGGGCGCCTGCCCGAGGCCTTCGGCGGCTATCCGCGGTCGATGACCATGTATCCCGTCCAGTACCCGACTGCGTGCAGTCCGCAGGCGTGGTCTACTGCCGCCCCCCTCCTACTGCTGCGCACCATGCTCGGACTCGAGCCGTTGGACGACCACCTGATCGTCGATCCGGCCATCCCCGCCAGCCTCGGCCATATGCAGCTGCTCGACATCCCCGGGCGCTGGGGCCGCATCGACGCTTTCGGCCGGGGGCGGGTCCCCGCCCCTCAGACCACCCGCGCGAGGACCCGGAACCGGTGAGCCCACGGTCGGGTGTCCCGTCGGCAAACGTCGACGGCGGCGACCGGGCCGAACGGCGCCACCGGGTCGTCATCGTCGGCGGGGGGTTCGGCGGCCTTCCCGCCACCCGCCTGCTCGGAGGTGCGCCGGTCGAGGTGACGCTCGTCGACCGGCGCAACCATCACCTGTTCCAGCCCCTCCTCTACCAGACGGCGACCGGCATGCTCGCCCCGGGCCAGATCGCCCCTGCGCTGCGGCACGTCGTCCGGCGGGCGAAGAACGTGCGGGTGCAGCTCGCCGAGGTGACCGGCTTCGACCTCGAGCGCCGGGTCGTTCATGCCACCGCCGCCGGCAGCTTGGCGGTCGAGTATCCCTACGACAGCCTGATCGTGGCTGCCGGCGTGACCCAGTCGTACTTCGGGCATGAGGAGTTCGCCTTCTTCGCGCCCGGGATGAAGAGCCTCGACGACGCCCTCGAACTGCGTCGGCGCATCTTCGGAGCATTCGAGGTCGCCGAGCTGGTCGCCGACCCGACCGAGAAAGCATGTTGGCTGACCTTCGTCATCGTCGGGGCCGGGCCGACCGGCGTCGAGCTCGCCGGTCAGGTCCGTGAGCTGGCCACCCGTAGTCTGCGCGGCGAGTTCCGCACCTTCGAGGCCTCGTCGGTCCGGGTCATCCTCGTCGATGGGGGAGCAGAACCCCTGGCCACCTTCGGCGACCAGCTTTCCGGCAAGGCGGCCAAGGCCCTCGAGCACCTCGGCGTCGAGCTGCGAATGCACGCCCAGGTGGTAGGGGTCGATGCAGACGGCGTCGATGTCAAGGGGGAGGGGGGCGTGACGCGGATCGACGCCCGGACCACCATCTGGGCGGCCGGGGTCCAGGCCTCTCCGCTCGCCGGTCTGCTGGCCGGGGCCTCGGGCGCCAGCGTGGATCGCGCCGGCCGGATCGCCGTGCTGCCCGACCTGACCCTGCCCGGACACCCCGAGGTGTTCGCCGTCGGGAGACATGGCGAGCCTCGACGATCTGCCCGGCGTTGCCGAGGTGGCCATGCAGGGCGGTCTCCATGCCGCCAACTCCATCCTGCGCCGGCAGAAGGGCTTAGCCCACCGATCCGTTCCACTACCGGGACCTCGGGAGCGTCGCCACCATCGGTCGGTTCCGGGCCATCGTGAGCGTGAAGGGGATCCACCTGAGCGGGTTCCCAGGCTGGGTGGTGTGGATGTTCGTCCACCTCGCGTTCCTCACCGGATTCGGGAACCGGCTCACCACGATGTTGAGGTGGCTGCGCTCGATGGTCGGCCGCGGCCGCGCCGAACGGGAGTTCAGCACCGCCCATACCGGCGGGGACCTGAGCCTGCCCGCTGCAGCCAGGAAGGCCATTCAGCCAAAGCTCTTCCCCGTGGTCGAGGATGCCCGGTCAAGGGGTGGGCCCGGCCCTGGCGTGCCGCCGAGACAGCGAGGAGTCCTCATCCGGTGACCGGCGACGGTGAGCGTCAGGGAGTCCCAGCGGGCGGCCGCGGCCGCGAGCGCCGGCGGTGCCGACCCTGCGTCACCGGCGAGGGCAGGGAGGGCTCGCCGGTTCGAGATCATGACCGTGTACTCGATCGGGCTGTTCCAGGGCCTGAGCCTGGTGGCCTTCCCGGCTGCGGCCACCATCCTGACCGTCCTCGACCGGGTACGACCTCTCCAAGAGCCGCTACGGCATCCTCTTCCTTCCCCAGGTGATCATGGCCATCACCGGGATCGCTGGCCATGTCCGCGGCTGGCACGTCGGTTTGGGCTCAAGTGGGTACTGCTCTCCGGGCTCGTCTCCGACACCGTGGCCATGGGCCTGCTGGTGGCGAGCGATGCCGTTCGCACCGACCCCATCGCCTTTCCGATGCTGTTGGTGGCCACCGCCTCGCTCGGCCTGGGGTTCGGTCTCACCTTGAGCTCGATCAGTACCTATGCAGGCGCCTTCATGCCCGATCGGCGCGACGTGGCCCTCACCGCGCTCAACGTCCTGCTCGGACTCGGAACGGCGCTGTCTCCGCTGCTCATCGCCGTCTTCACCAGACCTCGGAGCCTGGTGGTACCTCCCGTTGCTCGCCGCTGCGGGCTTGATCGTGCTCATCGTGCTCACCCTGTTGCAACCCATGGTGCTGCCGGAGGCTCGGCAGGCGCGGTCATCTGGCCGCATTCCGACGCTGTTCTGGCTGTTTGCCGGTGCCCTCGTGTTGTACGGCATCGGAGAGACCATGTTCGGGAACTGGGGCACCACGCTGCTCGTCGGCAAGGGGGTCACGGCGACCTCGGCCAACGATGCCCTGGCCGCGTTCTGGGCCTCGGTGACCATCGGGAGGTTGCTCATCGCTCTGAGCGCCAGATGGGTCCGGTCGACCGCGATCTATCTGGTGCTGCCATGGGCGATGGCCGTCGCGCTCCTGGTGCTGCCGACGGCGCAGAGCGGCTACGGCGGGCATGCTGCTGTTCGCCTTCGGTGGGTTCGCCTGCTCGGGGTTCTTCCCGATGACCGTCGGCTACGGCGAGGCGACTTTCCCGACCTTCGTCGAATTGGCGGCGGGGTGGCTCATCGCCGCTTACCAGGTCGGATACGGACTGGCGGCGTTCGGGAGCGGTGCGCTCCAGAGCTTGGTCCCGCTGGCCTCGCTCTTCCGCATCGCCGCCGCCCTCGCCGCGGTGATGGGCCTGCTCGCCGTTCCCATCGCCCGCCGTCAACGCGCACGCCGTCCGCTTGATTCACGCTGCGGTACATCGCCAGCTGAGATTCACCTGATCGACGAAAGGAGCCTCATGCCCGAGCACTTCGACATCATCATCATCGGCACCGGAGCCGGTGGGGGAACCCTGGCCCACACCCTGCCGCTCGTCGGGAAAGCGGATCCTGCTGCTCGAACGCGGGGAATTCCTCCCGAGGGAGACTGGCCAACTGGTCGCCCGGACGACGTCTTCGTCGACGGCAGGTACATCTCGGCGGACACCTGGTACGACGGTGACGGGGACCGCGTTCCAGCCCCAGGTCCACTACTTCGTGGGCGGCGCCACCAAACTGTACGGAGCCGCCCTCTACCGCCTGCGGCCCGAGGACTTCGGTGAGATCCAACACGTGGACGGCATCTCGCCGGCCTGGCCGGTCTCCTACGACGAGTTCGAGCCCTGGTACACCAAGGCGGAGCGCTCTACCAGGTCCACGGCAAGCACGGTGAGGACCCCACCGAGGGTCCCTTCTCGAAGCCGTATCCGTGCACCGCCGGTGAGCCACGAGCCGCGTCTCCAGGAGATCTCCGACGCCCTCCCGGCCAAGGGATACCACCCGTTCTCGGCACCGTGCGGCATCCTGCTCGACGAGTCGGATCGCACCCGGAGCCAGTGCATCCGCTGCGCGTGGTGCGACGGCTATCCCTGCCTGGTCCACGCCAAGGCCGACGCCGAGGTCATGGCGGTCCGCCCCAGCCTCGAGTCACCCGAACGTCACTCTGCTGACCGGCGCCACCGCGACCAGGTTGGAGACCGACCCGATCGGGTCGTTCCGTGACCGGTGTGGTCGTCGAGCGCGACGGCGGACACGGAGGTGTACCAGGCGGACGTCGTGGTGGTGGCGGCAGGAGCTGCCAACAGCGCCAAGCTGCTCTTGAACTCGGCCAACGACGCCCATCCCACCGGGCTGGCCAACGGCTCCGACCAGGTCGGTCGCAACTACATGTTCCACAACTGCAAGGCAGTTGGTCTCGCTCGGCAAGGAACCCAACGACACGGTGTTCCAGAAGACGCTCGGCATCAACGACTTCTACCTCGCCGGTGGGGACCGCCAGTGGCCCCTCGGGAACATCCAGATGGTGGGGAAGTCCAATGCCGGCGCGATGAAGGGAGAGGAGCCGAAGCTCACCCAGCTGGCGCCGCACTGGACCCTCGAGGACGTCGCCAAGCATGCGGTGGACTGGTGGCTGACCACCGAGGACCTGCCCCGGCCGGACAACCGGGTGACGCGTCGACGGTGAGGGGAGCATCCACCTGGCCTACCAGGCGACCAACGACAGGAGGCGGACGGGCTCTACAAGGAGCTGCGCACCATCCTCAACCATGTCGGCATGGCGGACCATCACGTCCTCAGCAAGAACTTCTACATGAGCATGAACATCCCGGTGGCCGGGTGCGCCCATCAGGCGGGGACCTGCCGGTTCGGCCTCGATCCGGCGACCTCGGTGCTCGACGCGAACTGCAAGGCCCACCAGCTGGACAACCTCTACGTGGTCGACACCAGCTTCTTCCCGAGCATCGGCGCGGTCAACCCTGCCCTCACCGCCATGGCCAACGCCATCCGGGTGGGCGAGCACCTGAAGGAGCGATTCTCATAGCGTCTCTGACAAGGACACGTGACTCGGTTCGCCCGACTTCCTGCCGTCCCTTCCGCTCGGGTCGGACCGGCCGGGCGAGCGCTGTGTCGGTCAGATGTCGTAGTAGAGCATGAACTCCCAGGGGTGGGGCCGGAGGCGCACCGGGTCGATCTCGTTTGACCGCTTGTAGTCGATCCAGGTCTCGATCGAGATCGTCGGTGAATACGCCGCCTTCGGTCAGGAATGCCTGGTCGGCCTTCGAGCGCGTCAGCGCCTCCTCCAGCGAGGACGGGACCTGACCGATCTTTGCCAACTCCTCCGGTGGTAGCTCGAAGAGGTCTTCGTCAACCGGTGCCGGAGGCTCCGTCTGCTTCGGCGACACCGTCGAGCCCGGCCATCAGCATCGCCGAGAACGCGAGGTACGGATTGCAGGAGGGGTCCGGGCACCGGAACTCGATGCGCTTCGCCTTCGGGCTCTTCGAGTAGAGCGGGATCCGGCACGCCGCCGAGCGGTTCCGCTGCGAGTAGACGAGGTTGACCGGTGCCTCGTAACCGGGAACCAGCCGCCGGTACGAGTTCGTGGTCGGTGCGGCGAAGGCGAGCACGGCCCTCGCGTGGGCAAGCAGGCCGCCGACGTACCACCGTCCGATGTCGGACAGCCCGCCGTAGCCGGTGTCGGCGTAGAAGAGCGGCTCGCCGTTGCTCCAGAGCGACTGGTGCACGTGCATGCCCGAGCCGTTGTCCTGGAACAGCGGCTTCGGCATGAAGGTGGCCGTGCAGCCCGCGTTGTGGGCGACGCTCTTGACGACATACTTGTAGAGCATCAGCTTGTCGGCCATCGAGAGCAGGGTGTCGAACCGCATGTCGATCTCGGCCTGGCCGGCCGTGCCGACCTCGTGGTGCTGCACCTCGATCTCGATCCCGTGGCGCTCCATGGCCAGGCACATCTCGGATCGGAGGTCCTGGAAGTGGTCCATCGGGGGAACCGGGAAGTACCCTTCCTTGTAGCGCGGCTTGTGGCCGAGGTTGGGCCCTTCGTCCTTGTCCGAGTTCCAGATGCCTTCGACGGAGTCGACCTGGTAGGAGGCCGAATGCTGGTCCTGGGCGAACCGGACGTCGTCGAAGACGAAGAACTCTGCCTCCGGTCCGAAATAGACGGTGTCGGCGATCCCGGTCGATAGCAGGTGGCGCTCGGCCTTCAGCGCGACGTAGCGGGGGTCTCTGCTGTAGCTCTCCCCGGTGACTGGATCATGGACGAAGCAGTTGAGGTTGAGCGTCTTGTGCTGACGGAATTCGTCGAGGACTGCAGTCGAGGGATCGGGTAGCAGGATCATGTCCGACTCCTGGATCGCCTGGAATCCTCGGATCGATGAGCCATCGAATCCGTACCCCTCGCTGAATGCATCCTCGGTGAGTTCGTGTACCGGCATCGAGAAGTGCTGCATCAGACCGGGAAGGTCGCAGAACCTCAGATCGACGATCTCGACCCCTTCGTCTGCGGCGAGGCGGACGACCTCAGCCGCGTTTCGTTCCTGCATCGCATCTCCCCTTCGCCATTGGTTCGGTTCAGTCTCTAACGATTCGAACAGGCGCGCAACGTCCGGTTGTGCTCGCGATGATGAACAGAAGATGAATTCGTGACCTGCGCAGCCTGCCCGGATGAGTCCCGGGCGGGGTGACAGGGCGCCGGGAGACCGTCCCGACCGGGGCACCAACCGCATCCGCCGCTCGCTCCAGGTCCGACCCGGAGGTGTCGATACCTTCCCCGGTGCCCTGGACTGGCTCCGGTACCGCCGCCGTCGAGCCGGCCCGGGGCATCTTCGCTCCGGGTTGCCCGCCGGGAACGAACCGCCACTGCCCGGAGAAGAGATAGGGCCGCCGGGTCCGGAACATCGGTTGGCGGAAACCTCAGCTACGACGGACCCCGCGGCTGCCCTCAAGTCTACCGTGCACGCTCCCGAGCGCGGGCCGTCCCGCCACGGGAGCCTCCGGCCGGGCGCTGCACCGCCCGGGAGGGTTCGCCCAACTCCGGCCCGGCACTCAGGTCCAGGGCATGGCGGCTCGTTCGCTCCAGTAGTCCCGGGGGTCACAGGCGAGGGTCGCGAGCCGGTCCCAGTCCATCCCGGGCGGGTCATCGGGCGCCTCGAGGTTCGAACACACCTGCGCGACGGTCACCGCCCCGGAGAGCACCACGTCGGCCCAGGGTTGGGCCAGTGCGGCAGCCAGGGCGACCACGTCTGGGCGGTCGCCCAGCACCGCTGTCGCCGGTCCCGCGGATGCCAGGCGACCGTTGGCCAGTGCCTCCTTCACGATGACCGTCCAGCCGGCCTCCTTCGCCTCGGCGAGTGCCGGGGCGGCCGAGACCTCCAACAGGTTCCAGGTGGCCTGCACCGCCGAGAAGAGCGGTGAGCCGTCGACCTCGACGGCCAGAGCACGGCGGAGAGTGGCCGACTGCCCGGGGCCACTGAGGCTGAGCCCGACCGGGACGCCGATCTCGGCGAGCGCCCTCAGCACCGGGAGCGAGTCGAGCACACCGGACTCCAGGGTCGCCGAGTGGATCTGGTACAAGCGCAGCCACCGTCCGAGCAGGGCGTGCGTCTCCGGCCACTGGCGCTCGAGCGCGGCCACCGAATGGTCCTTGACCTCGGGGACAGCGGCGGCCACCTCCCACGCCCCGGTGTAGGTGTAGCCCCATTTGGACGACACCGTCACCTGCCCGGGCCCGACGTCGCGGCCCGCGAGCCACGCTGCGAGGAATTGCTCGGCCCGCCCGTAGGAGCGAGCCGCGTCGAGCCAGCGGATCCCACCCGCCCATGCCGCGTCCAGGACCTGGTGGCAGCGACGCTCGAGGGTGTCGACCGACCGGTCGGGGCCGAGTGCCTCCCCGTGGCCGATCGTCAGGTATCCGGGACGGCCCAGAGCGGCGAGACCCAGGCCCAGCGCAGCCACGTGTCGGTCCGGCCCTGGCCGACGATCCGTTAGTCCTTGTCGACCTTCCGGATGGTGCCGTAGCGCCCGGCCATGGCCGAGACGATGATGTCCTCGAAATCCTTGTCGGTGAGGACCCGCGGGGTGCCGAGAGACGAGGCGCGCCAGTAGAGCTCCGCCAGCCATTCGAGGAGCTCGATCCGCTCGATCGCCTCCTTCATCGTGCTGCCGTAGGCGACCGAGCCGTGGTTCTGCATCATCGCCGCGTTGCGCCCCTTGAGCGCCTCGATGACATTCTTGGCGAGCTGCTCCGAGCCGAACGTCGCGTAGGGGGCAGTACGGGGCGCGCCTCCCAGCGAGAGGCAGCTGTAGTGCAGCGGGGGCAGCTCGTCGTGGCAACAGGAGAGTGCCGTGGACGCCATCGCGTGGGCATGGGTGACCGCGAGCGCGTTGGTGGCTGCGTAGATCCCGGTGTGCAGCGGCACCTCCGACGTGGGGGCGAGCTCCCCGTCCACCACCGTGCCGTCGAGGTCGATGACGGTGACCATCTCCGCGGTCACCGTCCCGAGGTCGGCGCCGGTCGGGGTGACCGCGACCAGATCCCCGTTCCGTGCGGAGATGTTGCCGGCGGTGCCGATGACCAGGCCGTTCTGGGCCAGGTGACGGCTGGCAGACGCGACCGCCTCTCGCTCGTCGGCCAAGAGCAGATCGCTCATCTCAGGTGTCCTCTCCTGCTCTTCGGCCCGGTCGCCGAGCTCCCAGGTCTCCGGGATCCCGGTCCGGGACGCCGGCATCGTACTCGGTAGTCTCGCACCAAACAGGTGCAGGCGACCGGCTCACCGGTCGCGTGTCGAGCACCGTGGCACAGGCCGCGAGAGTGGAAAGGGACGACCTTGGAACGACTGGCGGGCAAGGTGGCAATGGTGACCGGGGGTGCGGGGGGAATCGGTGGAGCCACCGCGCGGGCGCTTTCCAGGGAAGGCGCGGCGGTGGTGCTCGTCGACATCGACGGCGCGGGCGCCGAGCGCGGCGCCGAGGCCATCCGGTCGTCCGGGGGGGCCGCCATCTGCGTGCAGGCCGACCTGTCCGAGGAGCAGCAGGCCGCCAGTGCCATCGCCACCGCGGTCGCTCGATTCGGACGGCTCGATGTCCTCCACAACAATGCAGCGCTCACCGAGTCGGAGTTCCTCTCGCGTGACACCAGGGTCACGGACATGCCGATCGACGTCTGGGAGCGGACGCTCGCGGTCAACCTTCGGAGTCAGATGCTCACCTGCAAGCACGCCGTCCCCGAGATGGCGCGCAACGGGGGTGGCTCGATCATCAACATGTCCTCGGGGGCGTCGCTCAAGGGAGACCGGACCCGCACCGCGTACGGCGTCTCCAAGGCGGGAGTGAACGCCCTGACGATGTACGTGGCCGCCGGCCACGGCAAGCAGGGAGTCCGGGTCAACACGATCGTTCCCGGACTCATCGTCACCGACGCCGTGCGCAACCATCTCACCGACGAGATCGTGGAGCAGCTCGGACGGTCGACACTCACCCCGCATCTCGGTGAGCCGGAAGACATCGCCCACCTGGTCGTCTTCCTTGCTTCGGAGGAGTCCCGCTACATCACCGGCCAGATGATCGTCATCGACGGTGGCATGTCGGCACACGTGGGCCGGGGAGGAGCCGACGGCGCCTGAGTGCGGTCGGGGCGCTCGGCTATGGACGGTCTGAGGGCGGGCCGAGCACGTATGTCCCGGTGTCGGGGTGGTGGTACCAGCCGCTCGAGGCCTGGGTCCCCCCGTCCACGTGCAGGGTCTGCCCGGTCACGTAGCTCGAGAGCGATCCGGCGAGGAAGACCGCCGCGCCCGCCATCTCGTCGACGTCACCGGCGCGGCCCATCGGAACCGTCAGCCCGAAGGACCGCTCGGAGCCGGGAGGCGCCACCGCGGCCAGTCCCTCGGTGAGGGTGATGTCCGGTGCCAGCGCGTTGACCCTGATCCCGTAGGGCGCGAGCTCCAGCGCTGCCGTCTTGGTGAAGTTGATGACCCCGGCCTTCGCCGCCGCGTAGGCCGCGTACCCGGGGGCGGCCCGGACCCCTTCGATCGAGGTCACGTTCATGATGCTGCCGCCGGTCCCGGCTCCGACCATCGCGCGGGCCACCCGCTGCGTGCAGAGGATGACGTGCTTGAGGTTGGCCCGGTAGAGCGCGTCCCAGCCGTTCTCCGACGTTTCGAGCAGCGGGGAGGAGAAGACACCCCCGGCATTGTTGACCAGGATGCTCACCGTTCCGAGCTCGTCGAGGGTGCGGGCCAGCGCGGCGTCCACCTGGGCCGAGTCGCGTACATCGGTGACGAGGCCCAACCCACCGACCGCCTCGGCGGCGGCTGCCGTGCTCTCGGGGTCGCGCTCCCAGATCGCGACCGAGGCGCCGAAAGCCGCAAGGCCGGCGGCGATGCCCCTGCCGATGCCCGCCCCGCCGCCGGTCACGACGGCGACCCGGTCGGTGAGCAGGGCCCTTGAGGGATCGATGGACACGAGGGGCATCACTCTAATAAGTTCGGCGGCCAGGGGGTGCACGGTCCGAGCACCAAACGGGGGAGCGAACGATGCCGAGGATTGAGCCGATCCCCCTGGACGAGCTCGCAGCGGAGCCGCGGCGCATCATCGAACAGGGGGTGGCGGACGGCACCTACGCCACGCCGATACCGCTGCAGATCTTCGCCTACCGCACCGCGCAGATCGTGATGACCGACGGCGCACGACGCGCCTGGGGGGGCCAGAGCCTCCTCGGCGGAAGGATCCTCGAGCTCATCCGCATCCGGAGCGCGCAGCTCGGGGAGTGCCAGCCGTGCATGCAGTCCCGCAAGCACGACTCGATCACCGACGAGGACGTGGCCTGCCTGCTGGCTCCGGGGAACGGGCAGCTCACCGAACAGGAACGCCTGGCCGTGCAGTTCCTCGACCTGCTCTCGGCCGACCACCACGCGATCGACGACGAGGTCTACCGGGAGCTCGGGACGGTCTTCACCGCCGCCCAGATCATCGAGCTCGGATTCACGTGCGCCAACTCGATGGGCCTGCACCGCTTCATCCACACGCTCGATGTCTTCGGGGACAGTGCCCCGGTCATCCCCTACGACCCCGGCCAGGTCGACACCGCGCTCGCCGACCAGCACGCAAAGGTGCCATGAGCGAAACGGTGTTCGTCACCGGCGCCACCGGGCTGGCCGGCGCCAACGTCTGCAGGCTGCTCCTCGAGCGCGGCGACCGCGTACGGGTACTCGCCCGTGCCGGCGCGGATTTTGGCCCGCTCGCAGCGATGGGGGCCGAGATCGTCATCGGCGACATCACCGACGCCGATGACGTCCGCCGGGGTGCGGAGGGCAGCGACGCCGCCATCCACTGCGCCGCGCTGCTGGGTGGAGCGAGCCAGCACCTACCCGACTTCCAGGCGGTGAACGTCGACGGCACGCGGCACGTCCTCGACGCCGCCGAGGCGCTGGGCCTGCGCCGGGTCGTCGCCGTGAGCACCGGCACCTTCTTCGACACCACGGGGGGCCTCGAGCGCGAGGACGCCCCGGTCTCGAAGGAGCCCAGCTCGGACCCCTACACGATCACCAAGATGGCGGCGTTCGAGGACGCGATGGCCCGTGCGGCGGCCGGCCGGGACGTTGTGACGGCCCACCCGGGCGCCATCTTCGGCCCCTCCCCGGTGGTGAGCAACGCGCTCGGCATCACCAGCTTCAACCGGGTCCTCCTCTCCGCACTGCGCCAGCGGATCGTCGAGTACATCCGGTTCCCGGTGAGCTGGGTCTACTCGGAGGACGTGGCCCGGGGTTGTATCCTGGCGCTCGATCGGGGAGTCCCGGGCGAGCGGTACATGCTCGACGGTCGACCCGAGGACACGGTCAGTGTCGCCGAGGCGTGCAATCGGATCTGCGAGCTCGCCGGGCTCGACCACCGGGTCGTCGACGTGCTACCGAGCGACGACCCCGAGTTGGTGCGGGTGTTCGGACCAACGCTGGTGGCCATCGCCACCAAGGCTGCTGCGGCGCCGGTGCGTCCCCGCGATCTGCACGGGTCGAAGACCTACAAGCGGCTCGGCTACGAGCCGATGACCCTCGACGAGGGCTTCGGGATCACCGTCGACTGGCTGCGGGAACTCGGCAAGTTCACCTGAGACGGTGGGCGCCGCCGTCGGGGTCCTACCCGAGGCGGAGCGGGCCACGCCCCTCGACGCAGGCGACGCGCAGCTCGCCGATGACCTCGGCGCCCGAGACGATGGTCTCCCCGGGGCGGAGGAATCTGCCCCGGGCGTTCCCGACGCCGGACGGGGTCCCGGTGAAGACGAGGTCCCCGGGATAGAGCGTGCAGATCGAGGACAGATAGGCGACCAGGATCGGGATGGGGAAGATGAGCAGCTTGCTCCGGGCCTCCTGCATCCGCTCCCCGGCCACGTCGCACCAGAGGGCGACGTCGTCCGGATCGGGGAAGGCGTCCAACGAGACGAGTGCCGGACCGATCGGCCCGTACCCTCGGAAGCTCTTGCCCAGCGAGAACTGTGGAGGCACACCGGTCATCTGGACCTCGCGGTCGGAGATGTCCTGGCCGAGGGTCAGGCCGGCGACCGACCCCCAGGCGTCGGCAGGTGAGACCGAGGTGCACTCGGCACCGACGACCGCCACGAGCTCGACCTCCCAGTCGACGCTTCGGCCCGAGAGCGCGACCTCGGCGCCCGGGCCGGTGATGCAGCTCGGGAACTTGGTGAAGGTGAGCGGGGCCGGTGGGAGGTCCATCCCGGTCTCCCCGGCATGGTCGCGGTAGTTGAGCCCGATCCCGAAGACCTGGCGGGGGGCCGGCACCGGCGGGCCGAGTCGGGCCCCTGCCACGGTGCCGCCCACGGTGGCGGGCGAGCACCGGTCGGCGAGCCGGTGGAGCTCCGACCATCGGGCGACTGCGGCCATCGGATCGGCGAGGGCCTCGTCCCCGGCGACCGTGGCGAGGTCGTGCCATTCCCCGTCGTGGTCGAAGGCGGCACGGCCGCCCACGTTCAGCAGTCGGAACATCCCGGTCCCCCTCGTGTGCCGTCTCCCGAAGGCTACCCTCGGGCCTTGCGCACGTCAGCCGGCCACCGGCCTGCGATCCGTCGGGACCGGAGGGTCACCGGTGCGACCGAGCGAGGAGACCAGATGAGTTTCGAGCCGAGCCCGCGGGGCGCCGACCTGAGGCAGCGACTGACCGGGTTCCTCGAGGTCTCGGTGATCCCGGCAGAAGCCGCATACGAGGAGCAGATGCGTGCGTCGGGCGATCCCCACCACCACCCCGCCGTCCTCGAGGACCTCAAGTCCACGGCACGCCAGCTCGGTCTGTGGAACCTGTTCATGCCCCACGCCACCCCCTGGACCCCCGACCCGGTCACCAACCTCGACTACGCCCATCTCGCCGAGCTGTCCGGACGCAGCCATCTGGCACCCGAGGCAATGAACTGCTCGGCTCCGGACACCGGCAACATGGAGGTCCTCGCGCTGTTCGGCTCCCGGCGGCAACAGGAGGAGTGGCTGGTGCCGCTCCTCGAGGGCAGGATCCGGTCCGCCTTCGCCATGACCGAGCCCGGGGTGGCCTCCTCGGACGCCACCAACATCCAGCTGTCCATCCGGAGGGACGGGGACGGCTACGTCCTCGACGGCCGCAAGTGGTGGATCTCGGGAGCTGCCTCGGACCGTTGCCGCGTCTTCATCGTGATGGGTAAGACCGACCCGGAGGCCGACCGGTACCGGCAGCAGTCGATGATCCTGGTGCCCCGCGACACGCCGGGTCTGACCGTCGTGCGGAACCTGCCGGTGTTCGGCTACACCGATCGGGAGGGCCACTGCGAGCTGACCTTCGAGGGCGTCCGGGTGCCGGCCGACAACCTGATCGGCGAAGAAGGGATGGGATTCGCCATCGCCCAGGCCCGCCTGGGTCCCGGTCGTATCCACCACTGCATGCGGTGCATCGGCATGGCCGAACGGGCCCTCGAGCTCCTCTGCCGCAGGGTCATCAGCAGGGTTGCCTTCGGGCGTCCGCTCGCCGATCAGGGTGTGATCCGCGAGTGGATCGCCGACTCTCGGATCGAGATCGAGCAGGCGCGCCTGCTCACTCTCAAAACCGCTTGGCTCATGGACACCGTGGGAAACCAGGGCGCCGCCACCGAGATCTCCGCTATCAAGGTCGCAGTCCCCAACATGGCCCTGCGGGTGGTCGACCGGGCGATCCAGGCCCACGGCGGTGGGGGGGTATCCGACGATTTCCCGCTCGCCCGCATGTACGCCGCCCTGCGCACCCTCCGCTTCGCCGACGGACCCGACGAGGTCCACCGACGCCAGCTCGCCCGGCGCGAGCTCGGCAGGTACGCCTGACCTACGGCGGCCCGGGCCCTGCGTCCGCGGGTTGCTCCTCCCGGAGCTCCGTCCCCCGGGCCGCTGCACCGAGGATCAGCCGGATGACCACGACCACCACGGCGAGGTCGGCGAGCATCTGCACCGTGGTGACCAGCCGGGCACCGTCGGTGTGCGGGGTGATGTCGCCGAATCCCACCGTCGAGAAGACCGTCACGGTGAAGTAGAGCGCAGAGGTCCGGTCGAGCGAGTGGCCGAACGTCGAGGGGCTGAATCTGGACATCGTCAGGTAGATCCAGGCGAAGAGGACGATGAAGAGGGGGATGACCGTGGCCATGGCCACGCCGGCCCGGAGCATCGGGGTGCGGCTCTTGGTGATCGAACGGATCTCCGAGGCCAGAGCCGCCACGAACAGCGCCAGCCCGACCCCGAGGCGGAGCACCACCGACTGGTGCGCGCGGTGCTCGAGGGGCAACAGGTAGTAGGCGACGAGGATGACGGTGACGGTCACGGCGGCCTGGAGGCCCGCGGAGAAGAGATGTCTGCGCTCGACCTCACCGAGGCCCGCGATGTGGGACGTGGCCACGCCCCAAGCCTGTCAGCTGCCCCGACCCGTGGGACGGACCCCAACGGCCGCCCTTCGTGCCCAGGGTCGGGCCCCGGGGGTTGGGCTCAGGACGAGGTGGCCGGCCCCTGGCGCCGCACGGTCTCGACGGATTGCATCGCCGCCCGAAGGTCGTCGAGCCACTCCTCTGTGTGGGTGCCGACCAGCTTCACGCACCAGGCGAGGGCGTCGGAACGGCTACGGGCCACACCACTGTCGACCAGGGTGTCGAGCACCAGGCGTTCCGGTTGCCGGAGCCGGGTCATGACCGGGACGGACACCGTCGTGAACACCTGGCGGGTCGTGCCGACCTCGACACCCCAGGCCACGTGTCGGCCGAAACGGTGTTCGGCCTCGCGGGCTACGGCGATCCGCTCCTCGCGGGTCTCCTCGCGGAACCGGCTCGCCCGGCCGGTCTCGGCCGCAGCGACCCCGGCTTCGTCCCCGTCAGGGATCTCGGGGGCGGCGATGCGGCCGACGATGAGGATCTCGTCCCGGTCGACGGTCACCTCGGGTGCCTCGGAGAACCAGTCATCGGGGAGCCGCCCAGCGAGCCACCCGGTCAGCCCCTCGACCGAGATCGGCTCGCCCTCGCCGGAATACCGCCTGCCACCACGTCTCGTCTGGTGCACCATGTCCTGCTCCTTCTCGTATGCCGGGCCTGAGGTGCCCGGCGGTGGGAAACATATTACATGATTACAATGCAAGACAGTCCGATGGTGGGTCGAAGGTACGGCGCCGGCCGTCCCGCTCACGCTCTCGCCCGGGGTCGCTCGCCACATCGCTAGGGTCGGACGATGCCGCTCGTCGTCGTCGCCCCGGACAAGTTCCGTGGCACGGCCACGGCGGCGGATGCGGCAACGGCCATGGCCGGCGCGGCGACCGCCCTCGGCTGGGAGGCCTGGTCCTTCCCCCTGTCGGATGGTGGCGAAGGCTTGTTGGAGGCCTGTGCCACCGAGTGCCCCGAGGTGCACACCAGCACGGTCAGCGGGCCCGACGGACGGCCGGTGTGCGCAGAGTGGCGGAGCGGCCCCGGGCTGGCGGTCGTGGAGTCGGCCCGGGCCTCGGGTCTGGTGCTCGCCGGCGGTCCATCGGGCAACGACCCGCTGTCCGCCACCTCACGGGGAACCGGGGAGCTCCTGGTCGCGGCCGCCCGTCTCCTCGGGCCCGGCGGGAAAGTGGTGGTGGGTCTCGGTGGCTCGGCCACCACCGACGGGGGGTCCGGCGCCCTCGCCGCCGTGGAGGAGGCGGGGGGACTCGTCGGGGTCACCGTGGTCGGCGCCTGCGACGTCGACGTGGCGTTCACGGACGCCGCCCCGCTCTTCGCTCCGCAGAAGGGTGCGACGCCGGACGAGGTTGCAGAGCTCACCCTGCGGCTCGAAGGACTGGCACGCGAGTACGCGGTCCGGTACGGCGTGGACGTCCGCGACCTCGCGGGGTCCGGTGCCGCCGGCGGCCTGGGAGGGGCGCTGACCGTGCTCGGCGGCGAGCTGCGTTCCGGCTACGACCTGGTGGCGGGGATCGTCGGGCTCCGGCCCGCGCTCGCCTCGGCCGACCGGGTGGTCACCGGTGAGGGAGGGCTCGACGGCTCCTCCTTCCGGGGGAAGGTGGTCGGCGGGGTGGTCGCCGATGCACGGTCGGGAGGCACCCCCACTCTCGTCGTGGCCGGCCGGGCCGCCCCCGGCGCAGCCGCCACCGCAGAGGCCGCCGGCGCTGCGACGGTCTCGCTGAGCGAGCGGTTCGGACCGGCCCGTGCGAGAGGGGAGACCCTGGACTGCATCGCCGAGGTGACCGGAGGATGGCTCGGCCCGAGCGACCGGGCTGTCGCTCCGGGCCCGGCGGTGCCGGGGGTGCCCTGCTAGGGTCGGCCCGACAACATGGAGCAGTAGGTCGGGGAAGCCGGTCGGAGTCCGGCGCTGGTCCGCAACCGTAGGTGGTGCACGCGCAGGAGCGCGGAGGTGCCACGAGTCGGGATGCCGGCCTTCCGCTCAGTTGAGTCCCGACCGTCGAGAACAGCGGCGAGGGCTCGGTCATCGGTGAGCGTTGCGCCGCCGATGCTCCCGGGTCTTTGTCCCGGAAGCGAGAGCCTCCCATCGAGTGCCTCCCATGACCAGCCCTCCCGGTGCACCCTTCCGACGCCGATGGATGCGACGGTTGGCGACGGTGTCGCTTGGCGTCGCAGCGGGCTCGGCAGCCCTTGCCCTCGCCGGTCCCTACGCGCTCGCGCCGTTCGTCGATGCTGCGGGGGCGGCGACCGAGGTGGGCGTCGCATTCGTGCTCGACTTCGGCGGTGCGAGGGGTCAGGTGGTGGGTTGCGTCCACGTCCCCGCGTCGGACAACGGCTACTACGCGCTGGCTGCCTTCACCGAGCAGGAGCACCTCGCCGCGCCCACCTACAACGCGAGCGGCCTGCTCTGCTCGATCGGGGGCATCCCTGCGAGCGGGTGCGGCGAACCCGCCGGCGGCGCGTACATCTTCTGGGCCTACTTCCTCGGCGGGACCGGCACCTGGATGTACGCGAACCGGGGAGCGAGCGCGCCGGTCACCCCTGGCGACGTCGAGGGCTGGCGGTTCGAGGATCCCGGACCGGACAATCCGAAGGCACCGAAACCCCGGACCGCACCGGACTACGCCTCCATCTGCGAACCTTCGACGACAACGACGACATCCACCCCGACGCAGACGACGACACCGACCTTCGCCGCGCCAACGTCCACCACCGGACCGACCACCACGACCGCGCCATCCGGCCACGGAGCACCGGCCGCCTCCACGGCGACCACGATCCTGCCGTCCAATGCGGTGGTCACCACGACCGCTCCGCCCGCGGGGAGTGGCCCGCGCCGGGCGCCGGCCACGGGGACGGTGCCGGCGACCGCCGAGCACACCTCCACCTCTACGTCGGCGCCCGGGTCCAGCGGCGGCCACACCGAGGCACTGGGTTCGACGCCCGCGTCCGCTCATCCGGCGGGCGGGTCCGGCACGACCCCGCTCATCGTCGGCGGGATCCTGGTGGCCGCGCTGGCCGTGGCCTCCGTGCTGCGTTGGCGCAGGCGACCGCGCATGCGATGAGCCAGGCCATGTCGAGGTGGACGGTACGCCCCGCATCGGGCCGTCGCGGCCTGCACCCCGCTGCCTGGTGGCTGTGGGCCGCCTGCCTCGCCGGGGCCGCCTCCCGGACGACCAACCCCATCCTCCTCCTGCTCATCGCATCGGTGGCCGCGTTCGTGGTCTCCGCCCGTCGCACCGCCGCGCCGTGGTCGCGTTCGATCGTGGTGTTCGTGAAGCTCGGAATGGTGGTCATCGTGATCCGGGTCGTCCTCGAGATCGTCTTCGGGAACCGGGTTGCCGGGCACGTGCTGTTCACGCTTCCGAGCGTCCCGCTGCCGTCCTGGGCCGAGGGGGTCAGCATCGGGGGTCCGGTCACCGCCGAGTCGATCCTCCAGGCTGCCGTCCAGGGGTTGCGCCTGGCCGTGGTCCTGGTCTGCTTCGGCGCGGCCAACTCACTGGCAAGCCCCTACCGGCTCCTGCGGTGCCTCCCGGCGGTGCTCTACGAGGCGGGCGTGGCCATCACCGTCTCGCTGGCCTTCGCCCCCGAGCTGGTCGTTTCCATCGGCGAGGTGCGCGATGCGCGGCGCCTGCGCGGACGCCCGGTCCGGGGCGTAGCCGGCCTGCGCGGGTTGGCCGTACCCGTACTCGAGAGTGCACTCGACCGCTCACTGCAACTGGCGTCGTCGATGGACGCCCGCGGCTACGGCCGGCGGGTGGCGGTCCCACCCGGCACCCGCCGCCTCGCCACCGGCGGGACGGTCGGCGGCCTGCTGCTGGTCGTCGTGGGCGTCTACGGCGTCCTCGACGCCGGGTCACTGCCGGCCGGAGGGGTCCCCTTCCTTGCCGTGGGCGCTGTCCTCATCGGGATGGGAATGGCAGCCGGTGGCCGGCGGATCAACCGGACCCGCTACCGGCCAGACCTCTGGCGCATGCCCGAATGGCTGGTGACCGGATCGGGAGTTTTCGCGGTCGGCGGTCTGGTCGTGGCTTCGCTCCTCGGTGCGCCCGGCCTCCAGCTCCAGCTCTATCCCCTCCGTGCCCCGGGCCTCCCGCTCCTGGCAGTGCTCGGGGTCCTGGTCGGCCTGCTGCCCGCGGTCGTGGCTCCGGTCGAGCGGCTGTCCGCCGCCACGGGAGCGCCCCCGGCCCGCTCCTCCGGGGAGGTCCCCGGCGAAGGGGATGCCTGCGACGGCGCGGCCAGCCTGCCCGGGAGCGCAGCGTGATCCGGTGCACGGACGTGACCTTCACCTACGACGGCGCCGACCGGCCGACCCTGTCCGGGGTCGATCTCGTGGTCGGGGAGGGTGAGCTGTGCGCGGTGGTCGGCCCCACCGGCTCGGGCAAGACCACCCTGCTGCGGGCCGTGAACGGTCTCGTGCCGCACTTCACCGGCGGACGGCTCTCGGGCGAGGTGTTGGTCTCCGGCCGGTCGACCCGTGACTTCCGGCCGCGGGAGCTCGCCGACGTGGTCGGGATGGTCGGGCAGAACCCGGCCGCAACCTTCGTGACCGACGTGGTGGAGGACGAGCTGGCCTACACCATGGAGAACCTCGGGATCGACCCGGCGGCCATGCGCCGACGGGTCGAGGACACCCTGGACCTTCTCGGGTTGCACGACCTGCGCGACCGGCCGCTCCGCACCCTCTCCGGAGGCCAGCAACAGCGGGTTGCCATCGGGGCGGTGCTCACCGCCTCGCCCCGCGTCCTGGTACTCGACGAGCCGACATCGGCGCTCGATCCGGCCGCGGCCGAGGAGGTGCTCGCGTCACTGACCCGGCTCGTCCACGACCTGGGCATGACGGTGCTGCTCGCCGAGCACCGCCTCGAGCGGGTCCTCCCCTTCGCCGACTCGGTGGTACTGGTCCCCGGGTGCGGGTTGCCGATCATCGTGGGCGCGGCGGCCGAGGTGATGGTCGATTCGCCGGTCGCCCCGCCGCTCGTCGAGCTCGGCCGCCTGGCAGGTTGGCGCCCCCTGCCGCTCTCGGTGCGCGACGCGCGCCGGGTCGCCGGACCGCTCCGCGACCGGCTGACGCGCGCGGAGCCGCCGGCCCACCCTCCCGCGCCGGCCGAGGGCCACCCGCTGGCCCGTCTCTCCCGTGTCTCGGTCCGATACGACGGTGTGGTGGCTCTCTGCGCGGTCGACCTCGCCGTCCACCGTGGCGAGGTGGTGGCGGTGATGGGTCGGAACGGATCGGGCAAGTCGACCCTGCTCGCCCATCTGGCCGGCGTGCGCGCGCCGACCATGGGGTCGGTCACCGTGGACGGGGCGGTGCCCTCGGAGCTCCCTCCGCGGGCCCTGGTCGCCCTCGTTGGTCTGGTCCCCCAGGATGCCGGCGCGCTCCTCTACGGCGAGACGGTCGCGGGCGAGTGCGCAAGCGCCGACCACGACACCGGCCTGACCGAGGGAACGACCGCCGGAGTGCTCGAGCGCATCCTCCCCGGATTACCCCGAGGTCGACATCCCCGCGATCTGTCCGAGGGTCAGCGGCTCGCCCTGGCCCTTGCCATCGTGCTGGCCCCGGCACCACCCCTGGTGCTGCTCGACGAGCCCACCCGCGGGCTGGACTATCCGGGAAAGGGGCGGCTGGTCCGGCTCCTCGCCGATCTGGCCGCGGCCGGGCACGCGGTCGTGGTCGCCACCCACGACGTGGAGCTGGTGGCCCAGGTGGCCATGCGGGCGGTGGTGCTCGCCGAGGGAGAGGTGGTGGCCGACGGCATGGCCCGCGACGTCGTCTGCCACTCGCCGGTCTTCGCACCCCAGGTGGCCAAGGTGCTGGCCCCCGATCCGTGGCTCACCGTCGACGAGGTCCGGCGCGCCGTCGAGGGGAGCGGGCTCCATGGCTGAGCGGGCCCGCGTCGCGGTGATCCGGCTCCGGCCGCGCGCCTCGGTCCTCCTGGCGGTGACCTCCCTGGTCGGGCTGGCCGGGTTCGCTTGGCCCCTCTTCCTCCAGGGCCCCTCGTCCGCCCAGGCCCATTCTGTGGACGCGCCCTGGTTGTTCGTCGCCGTCCTGCCGCTCCTGCTGGCCGTCGTGCTGAGCGAACTCTCCGAGGGGTCGCTCGACGCCAAGGCCGTCGCACTGTTGGGGATCCTGGCCGCCTGCGGTGCGGCGCTCCGTGTGCCGAGCCCTGGGGTCGCCGGATTCGAACCGGTTTTCTTCCTGCTCATCCCTGCCGGCCGGGTGCTCGGCCGGGGCTTCGGGTTCGTCCTCGGTGCGGTCACCATCGTCGTCTCGGCCCTCATCACGGGCGGGGTCGGGCCCTGGATGCCCTTCCAGATGTTCGGTGCTGCATGGATGGGTTTCGGCGCGGGGTGCCTCCCGCCTGCGCGCGGCCGCTCCGAGCGGTGGATGCTGGCCGCCTACGCTGCGGTGGCCGGGATCGTCTACGGCGCGCTGCTCAACCTCTGGTTCTGGCCGTTCGGGGCGGGGACGTCGACAAGCTTCTCGTTCGTGCCGGGCGCCGGCCTCGCCCACAACCTGCACAGCTTCGTGCTGTTCGACCTCACCACCTCGCTCGGTTTCGACGTTCCGAGGGCCATCACCAACGCGGCGTTGGTGCTACTGCTCGGCCGCCCGGTACTTTCCGCGCTGCGGCGCGCGACCCGCCGTGCCGCGTTCGACGTGCCGGTCGTCCACGAAGGTCCGTTGGATCTCGCCACCTGACGGACCCCGGGCGCGTCCCGGGCGACCTGCGCGCTCTCCGCGCTGCTCCGTCCCGTGCGCTCAGCGGATCCGTCGGGGGACCGGGATCCGGAGGAGATCCTCGGCCGCGACCACATCCGGGAAGACGGCCGTGGCCTCGTCGACCAGGACCCGGACGTCGGGATAGCGCTGGGAGAAATGGGTCAGGACCAGGAGCCGGGCGCCCGCGTCCCGGGCGATGCGTCCCGCGTCCCCGCGGTCAGGTGCCGGTAACGGCGGGCGAGGTCGGCGTCGGCCGCGCGCGAAGGTGGCCTCGCAGACCAAGAGGTCGGCGTCCGCGGCGAGACCCACCGCCGCCTCGCACATGCCGGTATCCATGACCAGGGCCATGCGTTGGCCGGACCTCTCCTCACTGACCTGCTCGACCAGGATCCGTGCCCCGTCACGGTCGAGGTGCCCCGCCTGCAGGAGCCGACCGACGTCCGGGCCCCGGACGCCGGCTGCGTCGAGCAGCGCCGGCACCATACGCCGCCCGTCGGGCTCGACGACCCGCCACCCGAAGGTCTCGGGCTGGTGATCGAGCCGGCGCGCCTCGATCACCGTCGGCCCGCTCAGCGACGCGGGTCCGTCGGTCGAGACGGGTACGGGGCGGACGTCCAGGTGGTCCTCGTAGGCCGAGGCATGGCGGAGCCGCTCGAAGAAGCCGCTCCCGCTCTGCGGGAAGAGGACCTCGACCGGGTGGGCGACCCGGTCGAGGGAGAGCCGCTGGAGCATCCCGGGTAGGCCGAGGCAGTGGTCGCCGTGGAAGTGGGTGATGCAGATGTGGTGGATCGATGTCGCCGACGCCCCGGAGAGCAACAGTTGGCGCTGGGTACCCTCACCCGGGTCGAAGAGGATCGACCGCCCGTCCCAGCGGAGGAGGTATCCGTTCTGGTTGCGGTGGCGGGTGGGCGTCTGACTCGCCGACCCGAGGACCACCAGCTCGCGTTCGGACATCGTCCAGTCCTAGCCCAGGACACCGGCTGCCGTCGCAGCCGGCGCGAGACTGCAGCCGTGGTGGAGGCGATCGGGAGGGTTCCGGGCGGATCGATCGTGTCCCGCCCGATGAGCGTGCCGTGAGGGTGACGGTCCACGTCCGGCCCGGTTCGGCCCGGGCCGCAGTCGGGGGTGCATATGACGGTGCGCTGGTGGTGCGGGTCCGCGAGCCGGCCGTCGACGGGCGGGCGAACGACGCAGTGGTCCGGGCCGTGGCGACCGAGCTCGGCCTGGCCCGACGATCCGTGCGCATCGTGGCCGGTGTGCGCTCACGGCGCAAGACGCTCGAGGTCGACGGCGACGCCGCCCAGCTGTCCACGGAGGTCGCGAGGTTGCTGGACCGGGACGAGCGCCTTGCGGTCCGGCCTGCCCACCGGCACCGCCGGGGGGGGCGATGCCGGTGAACGCCGGCCGGTGGGCAGGAGCGGTCAACTGTCCGGCGCCGCCAGCGATCCGGGCGTGGGGTACCCGGCGGAACGACCGCGCCGCAGGATGCCGAGGGCGGTGCAGCATTGGTGCGGTTGACGTCCGAGGTCCACCGGCGCGTATTCGGCCGGTGCGACCCCCGTGTCCGGCGCCAGATGTACCGGCTTCCCACAGGTACAAACGCACCGGGCGCGGGTTGTGTTACACCGTGCGTCCGGCGAAGCTCCGGAGCGAGGTCGCGGGGCGCCGACGGTGCCTGGGCCGCTCGGATAGCGTCCGCTCAGAGCCGCGCGTACCGGTCGGCCTCGACCGCGAAGCGAGCCGAGGCTTCGCTGCTTACCGATGGCCTGGTCAGGCGCACCGCGGTGAGGACATCGTCCGTCCCAATCTCGGCCGCGCCCCCGGCGAGTGCCCGGTCGAAGGCGATCTCCGCGCTTCGTTGGGCCACCAGGGCGAAGTCAGCCGGGGTGAACCCGGCGGTACGCTTGGCCACCTCGAGCGGCTCACCGCCCGGCAGGAACTCCGACGCCAGCTCGGTCCTCTCGGTCTCGTCGGGTGCGCCGACCGGGATGATCAGATCGAACCGTCCGGGCCGCAGGAGCGCCGGGTCGATCGCGGCGATGGAGTTGGTGGCCATCACCATCAGGCGTTCGGGCCGCGACCTGAAGGACGGGACGGCCTTCAGCAGCTCGTTCACCAGGGGCTGGCTGTCGGGTCGCTCGGCCCGATCCGATGCGATCTCGTCGGCCTCGTCGATGAAGCAGATCAGACGGTCGAGCCTGCTGAGCTCGCTGAGGGCGTCCCGGAGCGCCCGGGCCCCCTCCGCTCCGCGCCCGAGCAGCGAGGGGTGCAGCTCGACGAACGCCCAGGAGAGGCGCGAGGCGACCGCCCGGGCGAAGGAGGTCTTGCCAGTGCCCGGTGGCCCGAAGAGCAGCACCGCTGCGGGAGGTCGGAGGCCGAGCCGGTCGGCGAGCTCGGTATGGCCGAGCGGCGCCACCACCCGGCGCTCGAGGATCTCCTTCACCGCGGAGAACCCCTTCATCGACTCCCAGAGCCCGCTCGCCGGCACCTGGCCACCGAAGCGCTCGACGATGGCCAGCTCCTCGGGGACCATCGACGCGTCACGCGCATAGAGGTGGAGCCCGTCCAGCCGGGTGAACCCCTGGTTGGAGAAGGCGTCCTCGCCGACCTGGCCGGGACGCACCAGCGCGAGCAACCGCCCCGCCCCCCGGTGGATGATCTCCTGGTCGAGCTGGCGCAGGAGGGCCGACCCGATGCCCAGGTGGCGCCAGTCGGGGTGGAGGGCGAGGGCGAGCAGGTGGGCGTCGGGACCGCCGACCCGAGCCACGACAGCTCCGACCAGGGTGCCCGCCGACGAGAGCGCGACCACGGCCGGCTGGCGCTCGTGGAGCGCCTCGATGACGTCGCTCCGGCTGTACGCCGCGCCGGTCGCCGTACCCGAGACGTCGATGAGGCGCACTACTTCCTCGAAGGGGACCGCCGCATCGCGGTCGTCCAGGGCGAGGGCACGCCAGGCGGAGCTCATCCGCTCGACCTCCAGTCCGATCGATCCGATCAGGGGTCCATGCTACGGGACCGGCCTTGCCGTTGACCGGGGGTCCGCCGCCGCACCACACTTTGCCGTGGCCCAGAGGGCCGGTCAGGAGCCAGGGCATGGGGAAGTGGAAGAGGGTCGAGCTCGAGGACGCCTTCGGCGAGTACCAGCGGGTCGCCGCGGCCGCCGGTGCAAGCGGGGACTGGAGACAATGGGCCGATCTCTTCACCGAGGACGCCGAGTACGTCGAGCACCTCTACGGGCGGATGCAGGGACGGGAAGCTATCCACGAGTGGATCTCGGCGACCATGGGCGACTACCCCGGCAGCGAGATGCCCGAATTCCCGATCGAGTGGTACGTCATCGACGAGGAGCGGGGATGGGTGGTCTGCCAGGTCTGGAACCGGATGCGCGACCCGGGTGACGGCACCTTGCACCAGGAGTACAACTTCACGCTCCTCAAGTACGCCGGGAACGGTCGGTGGTCCTACGAGGAGGACATCTACAACCCGATGCGCTTCGCCACGATGCTGAAGGAGTGGGAGGGGGCCCGGGACGCTGCCGCCGGTTGAGGACCGGAACGCCAGCACCGAGGGGACTACGGTTTGGCGCGTGGAACGTCGCCGGCTCGGTCGCACCGCTCACCACTCCTCGGTGGCCGTCCTCGGCGGCGCCGCCTTCTGGGACGGCGACCCGGAGTCCACCGGCACCGCGTTCTCGGCCGCTCTCGCAGCCGGGGTCAACCACATCGACGTCGCACCGCAGTACGGGCGCGCCCAGGAGCTCCTCGGACCGTTCATCCCGCCCGTGCGCAGCGACCTGTTCGTGGCGTGCAAGACGCTGCACCGCCGTCCGGGCGATGTCCGGGACCAGTTGGAGGAGTCCCTGCGTCTCCTGCGCTGTGACCGCTTCGACCTCTACCAGCTGCACGCGGTCACCGATCTCGCAGAGCTCGACGCCCGTTCCGGGGCCGTCGAGGCGATCCTGGCCGCCCGCGACGAAGGGCTCTGCCGGTGGGTCGGGATCACCGGTCACAATCTCGGCGCGCCCGCCGCCCACCTCGAGGCCCTGCGCCGCTACGACCTGGACACGGTGATGTTCCCGGTCAATCCGCGGCTCTGGGCGGACCGGGACTACCGGGACGACGCCGAAGCCCTGCTCGAGTACACAGCGGCCCACGACATCGGGGTGATGGCCATCAAGGCAGCAGCCGCACGTCCGTGGGACGGCCGGACCCGCACCGCGTCGACCTGGTACGAGCCCTACACCGCCGACGCGGACCTCGCCAGGGGCATCGGGTTCGCGCTGTCGACCCCGGGGGTGCACGCGATCTGCACACCCGGTGACACCGACCTGCTCATGCGGGCAGTGGCTGCAGCCGGTGCGGTCCGCCCGTTCACGTCAGAGGAACGCGAGCGAGCGGTCGCCGAGTGGGCGGACGAGCCGGGGATCTTCCCGATGCCCACCCTCTAGCCCGGTCTCCGCCGTCCGGAGGTGGTCGGCGTCACCCGTCGGACGAGTGTGCCCGGTAGACGAGCACCGGTGAATGCGCCTGGCTCACGCAGTGCTGGCTCACCGAGCCGAGAAGCATCCCGGTGAACGCACCGTGGCCGCGGCTCCCCACGACCAGCAGCACCGCCTGGTCCGACGCCGCGACCAGGACTTCGGCCGGGTGGCCTTCGACGATCCGGCTGGAGACGTCGACCGTCGGGAACGCCGCCCGCAGTGCCTTCGCCACCGGGTCGACCAGGGCCTGCGCGTCGGCTTCCGGGTCGTATCCGTCCGGGAGCGGGATGGTGCTGCCCCAGGTGCTCGGGAACTGCCAGGCGGACACCAGCACCACCCGGTTCCCGGTCAGGGCGGCCTGCCCGGCGGCCCACCGGGCCGCGCCGATCGAGGCATCCGAGCCGTCGATGCCGACCATGATGACATCGGTGGTGTCCGCGTCGTTCGTGCCTGACGGGGCCTCGGTCATGTCCGTGCTCCTCTGGGTCTCCATGGTTGCAGCGCCGGCCGCAGGCAACCGACCGAGAGTAGTGGGGCGGAGCGCCCGCGCCGGCTCCCTCGGTCAGTCCGTTCGGTCGAGGGCGGCCGCCCGGCGCTCGGCCACGGACCTCAGCTGCTCGCTCCCCGGCCCCCCCGACGTGGGGTCCTCTGTCTCCCCGCCGGCTCCGACCAGACGCCCGAGGGCCGCCGAGACCGAGGCGCGTACGGCTCCGAGGTCGTAGCCCCCCTCGAGGACGAGCACCAACCGCCCCGGCGCGGGCGCATAGCCGGCGACGATCCCGGCGAGGTCGCCGAAGTCCCCCGCGGAGAGGGCCAGCCCGGCCAGGGGGTCAGCGCGGTGGGCGTCGAACCCGGCAGACACCAGCACCCAGGTAGGGGCGAATTCCGCCACCGCCGGAGTGACGATCTCGTCGAAGGCCCGACGCACGACGTCGCCGGTCGCGCCGGACGGCAGGGGAACGTTGACCGTGGTCCCTCTCGCGCCGGGACCCCCGATCTCGTGCGCCCTGCCGGTGCCCGGGTAGGCGGGCCACTCATGTGTCGACACGTAGAGGATCGACGGGTCGTCCCAGAAGACCTCCTGGGTGCCGTTGCCGTGGTGGACATCCCAGTCCACGATGAGCACCCGTTCGCCGCGGTCGACCAGTGCCCCCGCCGCCACCGCCACATTGTTGATCAGGCAGAACCCCATGGCCCGGTCGGCACCGGCATGGTGGCCCGGCGGTCGGGCAGCCACGAATGCCGGCGCGCGGTGCGTGTCCGCGGCCTCGACGGCGACCAGCGCAGCGCCAGCGGCGAGGCGTGCCGCCTCCCACGAGGTAGGCCCGGCGTAGGTGTCGGGGTCGAGCGCGCCGCCACCCTCGGCGCAGAAGAGGCGAACTCGCTCGAGGTGCTCGACCGTGTGGACCCGCCGTAACTGGTCGATGGGGGCCGGAACGGCGGGCACGACGAGGAGGTCCGAACCGAGGTGCAGGTCGGTGACCCCGGCCGTCGCCGCGTCGATGCGGGACGGACGTTCGGGGTGGCCCTCCTCGGCGTGGTCGGTGGCGGCGAGGGGCTCGACGACGATCAGCATGGTCGCCCCGACCAGATCATGGCGTTGCGCGCTCTACCGAGAACCAATCCCTGGCCTCGAGGTACGGGGAGAAGGCATTGACGATCGCGTCGATGTCGGCCGGGCCCTTCGGCCGCTGGAGCTCGTAGAGGTGCCGGAACTCGAGCCATCCGGTCACCAGGTCCCAGAGGCGGAGGGCGGCGTCGCCGGTCGGAGGATCGACGAGGACGGGCCCGAACAGCGCCTGGCCGTCGTCGAAGACCAGGGTGGGCACGCCGAAGCCGCCCTTCCCGACCACCAGGTCGTGCTCGGCCCGGACCTCCTCGCCGGTTGAGGGATCGTCGATGGCCGCGCGGACGACCCCCGGGTCGATTCCCATCTCGGTGAGGATCTCCTCGGCCACCTCCGGACGGTGGGGCTTGCGCCCGTCGACGTGGAGCGCCTTGCCTGCTTCCGCGTACCAGCGGTCCAGCAGCTCCATGTCCTCGCGCCGGAGCCAGGCGCCGATGCGCATCATCGACCAGCCGTAGGACCATTCGCGTTCCCAGGGGTGCTTCTTTCCTTCCGCCCGGTTGATCTCCTCCAGGCTGAAGAACCGCCACCGCACCTCGATGCCGGTCGTGTCGCGGACGTCCCTCATCCAGAGCGAGGTCTGGTAGGCGTAGGGGCACATGATGTCGAAGTGGAAGTCGACCGCCGCGGGACGACCGGGGCTGACCGCGCTCATCGCACCACTCCTCCCTCAGGTCGGTTCCCCACGCCCACCGTGCACGGTACACGCACGACCAGACGGGTCGTGCAGTTCGAGCGGGAGGGTGGCGAGGCACCCGTCCCTGGTCGTACGGGGTCAGAAGTGGCCGAGGACCGGGTGGGGCACGTAGGGCTCCTCGAGGCGGGCGACCTCTGACTCATCGAGCACGAGTGACTCGGCGCCCAGGGCGTCTTCCAGGTGACCGGTCTTGGTGGCACCCACGATGGGAGCCGTGACCCCGGGTCGCTGCAAGAGCCATGCCAGGGCGACTTGTGCGGCGGGGAGTCCCCGTGCGGCGGCCACCTCTTCCACCCGATCGACCACGTCGAAGTCGGTGGGCTGGCTGTAGAGGTAGTCGGTGAATCCGTCGGTGTCCGATCGGACGGTGCGCTTCTCGCCCGACCGGCTGCGGTTGCCGGCGAGCACGCCGCGGGCCAACGGGCTCCACGGGATCACCGCCACCCCCTGGTCGAGGCACTGGGGGATCATCTCGCGCTCCTCTTCCCGGTAGATGAGGTTGTAGTGGTTCTGCATGGAGACGAAGCGTGTCCAACCGTTGCGTTCGGCCATCTGCTGTGCCTTGGCGAACTGCCAGGCGAACATGCTGCTCGCCCCGATGTAGCGGGCCTTGCCCGCCCGGACGACATCGTGCAGGGCCTCCATGGTCTCTTCGATCGGTGTGCGACCGTCCCAGCGGTGGATCTGGTAGAGGTCCACGTACTCCATGTCGAGCCGTTGGAGCGAGGCGTCGATGGCGGACAGGATGTGCTTGCGGGAGAGGCCCCCGCCGTTCTCGCCCGGGGTCATCGGCATGTAGACCTTGGTGGCGACGACCACCTCGTCCCGGCTGAGGTACTTCGGCAAGAGCCGACCGGTGGCCACCTCGGAGGCGCCCCGGGAGTACGTGTCGGCGGTGTCGAAGAAGGTGATGCCTCCTTCGACCGCGGCCCGCACGATCGGATCGGCCCCGTTCTCGTCGAGCACCCAGGGCCGGTCGCTGTCGTTGCCGAAGCTCATCATTCCGAGGCAGATCCGGGAGACCCGGAGTCCGGTGCGGCCGAGATTGACGTAGTCCATGGGAACCTCCGGCGGGTCGGGGACGCGGGTTGTGGACGACGAAGGCACGCGAGCGGCGACCCTCTCCGTCCTGGGGTCACCATAGGGGATCGACTGCGGTCCTGACCAGGGAGTCCTTGGTCCCCGCTGCTTCTCAGCTGGTTCACAGCTGGCGCTTGTGAGGGTCTTAGGTCGCACTGCTCTGATGTCGGTGGCGACCTGGGCCGCGACCCGAGCCGGACAGGTAGGCAGACAACTGGGTGGCTGCTAAGTCACCGGAAGGCAGGCGAGTCACAGGTGCGACATCGACAGGGAGCGGTCCGTTCGAAGAAGTGGATGCTCGCGGTCGGGGCGGTGATCGTGCTCGGCGGGGCCGGCCTGGGCACCTGGCTCGCCACCCGCAGCTCGGGTGCCGCCACCACGGGCATCACCACGACCACGTCCGTGCAGACCGTGACCACCGGGACCATCACCCAGACGGTGGCCGCCACCGGCACCATCGAGCCGGCCAGCCAGGCAAATCTCAACTTCTCGGTCTCCGGCAAGGTGACCGCGGTGAACGTGACCGCCGGGCAGACCGTGACCGCCGGCCAGGCTCTGGCCACGGTGGACCAGACCGCCCTCAACGCAACTCTGGCCCAGGCCCAGGCGGCCCTGGCCAACGACCAGGCGCAGCTGTCCTCGGACCAGGCGGCCGATGCCTCGGCCACACAGATCGCCCTCGACAATGCCAACATCGCCTCGGCGCAGACCCAGGTGACCAGCGCCCAGGCCTCGGTCAACGACGCGACCCTGGTGTCCACCATCGCGGGCACGGTGGCGTCGGTCGACCTCACCGTCGGCCAACAGGTGTCGGCCTCCGCCTCGTCGTCCGCGTCCCAGCCGTCGGGGTCCTCGGGGTCGGCGGGGTCGGCGGGGTCGGGTTCCGCCGGCTCCGGATCATCCGGTTCGGGCTCCTCCGGCTCCGGATCATCCGGTTCGGGCTCCTCAGGCTCCGGATCGTCAGGGTCGTCCGGATCGACCGCTCAGGTGGTCGTGGTCTCGACCGGCTCCTACATCGTGAACGCGTCCGTCACCAGCACATCGGTCTCCCAGATCCTCGCCGGAGACCAGGCCACCATCGCCGTGTCCGGATCGACGACGCCGGTCTACGGGACTGTGGGCTCGATCGGCCTGCTGGCCAGCACGACCTCTGGGGTTTCCTCTTTCCCGGTCGTGATCAATGTCACCGGCAGCCCCGCCGGGGCTCTTCGGTGGCTCGACGCGCCAACGTGTCCATCACCGTCAAGGAGCTCCAGAACGTCGTCGTGGTGCCGACCACCGCCATCACCTACAGCGGGGGCGCAACGACCGTCACGCTCGACTCCGGTGGGCAGAAGGTGCCCCAGAACGTGACCGTCGGGGCCGCCTCGGGTGGCCAGACGCAGATCGTGAGCGGCCTCTCCGCCGGTCAGAAGATCTTCGTGACCTCCGTGTCCTTCCGGCTGCCACTCGGCGCTTCGGGCCGAACGGGTGGCGGCGGCTTCGGTGGTGGCGGCGGCTTCGGTGGTGGCGGCGGCTTCGGTGGGGGCGGCGGCTTCGGTGGTGGCGGCGGCTTCGGTGGGGGCGGCGGCTTCGGTGGGGGCGGCGGCGGGACCGGGGGCGGATGACGATGTCCCCTGTCGGCCAGTCACGAGAGGGCCGGTCACCCGACGACACCGCCCAGATCCGCATGGACCGGACCGATGAGCATCCCCGCGTCACGACTCCGGTCATCGAGGTGGTCGACGTGTGGAAGACCTACCGGAACGGCTCCCTCGAGGTCGACGCCCTGCGGGGGGTCTCCTTCGAGATCGACGCGGGCGAGTACGTGGCGATCATGGGTCCCTCGGGGTCCGGCAAGTCGACGCTCATGCACATCCTCGGCTGCCTCGACATCCCGACGTCGGGCACTTTCCACCTGGCCGGCGAGGACGTGAGCGCGATGTCCGAGGAGGAGCTGGCCCACGTTCGCAACCGGCGGATCGGATTCGTCTTCCAGCAGTTCAACCTGCTCTCCACGCTGTCGGCTCAGCGCAACGTCGAGCTGCCGCTGCTCTATGCCGGTGTCGAGCGGCCCGAGCGCAGGAGGCGGGCCCTGAATGCGCTCGAGAGGGTCGGGCTCGCCGACCGGGTCGACCACCGTCCCGGAGAGCTCTCCGGCGGGCAGCAGCAGCGGGTGGCGATGGCCCGCGCGCTGGTGACCGATCCGGACCTCATCCTGGCCGACGAGCCGACAGGCAATCTCGACTCGGTCTCGGCCCACGAGGTGCTCGCCCTCCTGAGCGACCTCCACCGGAGCGGACGGACCGTCGTGCTCATCACCCACGACGCCGATGTGACCGAGACGGCCAGTCGCACCATACGGATCCGGGACGGTCAGATCCTCGAACTGGCCGGGGCCGGGGGCGAGGTGGTGAGTCCATGAATCTCGTCGAGACCTTTCGGACCGGCATGGAGGCGGTCGTCGCTCACCGCCTGCGGTCCGGCTTGACCGTGCTCGGCATCATGATCGGCATCACCGCGGTGATCCTCACCGTGGGCCTGGGCGAAGGTGCTCAGCAGCAGGTCGGATCAGAGATCTCGGCCCTGGGCTCGAACCTGCTGACGGTGACCCCGGGCAGCACGACCTCGAGCTCGGGCATCCGCGGTGGCTTCGGCTCGGCGTCGACCCTCACCGTGGGCGACGCTGCCGCGCTCGATTCGAAGGTGGTCGCGCCGGACATCAACGCGGTGGCCCCGGCCACCTCTTCGAACGAGAGCCTGGTTGCAGGATCGAACAACTGGACCACCACCGTTGTGGGCACCGACCCCTCATGGCTGACCGTACGGGGCCGGTCCATCACCGAGGGGCGGTTCATCGCCGCCCATGACGTGGCCACCCGCGGCGTCGGTGGTCGTGCTCGGCGCGACCACCGCCCAGGAGCTGTTCGGCTTCCGCGACCCGATCGGGCAGACCGTGAACATCGCCGGTCAGCCGATGTCGGTGATCGGCGTGCTGAACACGGTCGGCTCGTCGTCGACGTCGTCGCAGGTCGCCAATCCCGACGACCAGGCGATCCTGCCGCTCACCACTGCCTCGGCGCTCCTCTTCGGGCCTGCCAGCCGGAACTCGGTGAGCCAGATCCTGATCCAGGCCACCTCGGGCAACACTCTGACGCGCGGCATACCAGGAGACCGACGCAGAACTGCTCGGCCTCCACCAGATCACCAATGCCACCGCCGCCGACTTCACCATCACCAGCGAGCAGCAGGTCCTGTCGACCGCCACCTCGGTCGACAGGACCCTGACGGTGCTGCTCGGAGGGGTGGCCGCAATCTCCCTGCTGGTGGGGGGGATCGGCGTGATGAACATCATGTTGGTCTCGGTCACCGAACGGATCCGCGAGATCGGCTTGCGCAAGGCCCTCGGCGCGACGCCCCGGGTGATCCGCCGGCAATTCCTGGTCGAGGCTTCGGTGCTCGGCTCGGTCGGCGGAGTGCTCGGAGCGGTGCTCGGTCTCATCGGGGCCGAAGTCCTGCCCCATTTCATCTCCGACCCGATCGCCATCTCACCCGTGGCAGCCGTCGGGGCCATTGCAGTTGCCATCGCGATCGGCATCGGCTTCGGGGTGTACCCGGCCGGCCGTGCCGCCCGTCTCGCCCCAATCGACGCACTCCGTAGCGAGTGAATGAGCATCGTTCTCATCCCTTACCCACACCCACGAAGGAAGCAACCATGACCCACCACACGACCACCAACGCCCACGGAGACCCCGGAGCCCCTGTCCGGTCCGGCCACTGGCGCCGTACCGGCGCAGTAGCCGCCCTCGGTGTGGCCGCCCTCACCCTTGCCGCCTGCGGCGGCGGCGTCGTCGGCTTCCACCACAACCACCGCTCCGAAGTCGACCACCCCCGCCGGCGGCTCGTCGACGCCCCGCACGTTCCCAGGGACCTCGGGCACCATCGCGGCGATCAACGGCAGCTCGCTCGAAGTACAGAACCCGACGACCGGTCAGACGACGGTCAACTACACGTCGAGCACGACCTTCCGCCAGACCACTACCACCTCTGCGGCCGCGGTGACCGCGGGCTCGTGCATCTCCGCCTTCGGCAAGCCCACCTCCGGGTCGTCGTCCACCACGCCGTTCGGCGAACCCATCACGGCCACGACCGTCTCGATCAGTCAGGCCGTCTCGGGTTCGTGCACCGGCGGCTCGGTGGCGGCTTCGGTGGCCGGACCGGGGGTGGATCTGCCGCAGGAGGTGGGTTCGGCTCCGGTGGGGCCGGCACGCTCGGGTGGCCGCGGCTCGTCAGGCGGTTTTGGCGCCCGTCCCCCCGCCGGCGGCCGGTTCGGTAACGGCCAGTTCGGTGCCGCGTCAGGGATGGTGACCGCGGTCAGCGGCTCGGCGGTCACCGTCGCAGAGACGAATCCCCGGACCAAGGCGACCTCGAGCGTGGTAGTCACGCTGGCTGCGAGCACTACCTTCACCTCGACCGGATCGGCGTCCCCGTCGGCCCTGGCGGTCGGGCAGTGCGCCCGTGCCGTCGGGACTGCCAACAGCACCGGTGCGGTCACCGCCCGAAGCATCACGCTCTCGACACCGACTTCCAGCGGGTGCACCAGTGGGTTCGGCTTCCGCGGCGGCGCAGCCGCGAGCGCCGGTGCCTGAGAGGCCACCGCCGCTCGCCGGACCTGCCGGTGGGCTCGCCACCGGCGATCAGGCGACTGACACCGCGTCCCCGGTGCCCGGAGGCAATCGGAGGCGCGCGCGGTTCTCGCCCTTCCGTCTGATCGTCGTCCTGGTCCTGGTCGCGGCTGCTGTATCCGCGTGGTTGCTCACCCGCCCGTCGACTCCGGCCTACCGGACCGCCGAGGTCGGTACCGGCACAGCCGTGGCGACCCTCGCGTCGGTGGGCACAGTGACGCCGGTCAACCAGGCGGACCTCTCGTTCGCGGTGGCCGGGACAGTCGGGGACGTCAACGTGACGGTGGGTCAACAAGTGACGGCCGGCGAGGTGGTGGCCTCGCTCGAGACCACGCCTCTCGAGAACGCCATCGTGGCCGCCAATGCGTCGCTCGCATCTGCCCAGGCCACGCTCGCCAGTGACGAGGCGAGCCAGGCGGCCGCATCGGCCGCATCCTCCGCATCCTCCGCGTCCTCCGCATCACCGACCGGGTCGACGGGTACGTCCGGGTCGTCCGGTGCACCCTCGTCGGCGGCCCCTGCGGCAGGAGCCGCCGGCACGACCCCGACCACCACGCCGCCGAAGAGCGGGGGGACATCCACCGCTTCGAGCGAGCAGGTCGCCAAGCTCCAGGCCACCCTGGTGGCCGACCAGAAGCGGTTGGACTCCGACTCCGCCGCGGCCGGTGCCGCACTGGCTCAGGCGAGCACCCTGTGCGTGACTCCGTCCAGCCCGGGCGTGACTCCGGCCGCCCCGGGCGCGACCGGTGCACCTTCGGGCGGTGCACCGTCAGGTGTCCCGCCGTCGGGGTCCGGCCCCGGGCACCCCGCCACGACCTGCTCGGGAGCCCTCAGCCAGGCCTCGGCGACCCAGGCTGCCGTCGCCGCCGACATCACGACCGTCCAGAAGGACGAGGCGGCACTCAACGCAGCCCTCGGGGCAACGGGAAGCGGCAGCACCACGTCCGGATCTCCAGGGCGAAGTTCGGGGGCGCCGGGCGAAGGCCAGTCCGGCACAGCCGCCACCACGACCACCACCACCATCCCGGTCACGACCACCACCCGACCCGCTTCCACCACCGCGGCATCGAGCGGGACCCCGAGTGGAGGCAGCTCGGTAGCGGGGACGGGAGCTTCCAAGGGCAAGGTCGTGACCCCCGAGAAGCTCGCCCTCGATCAGGCCGACATCGACGTGGCACAGACCACCCTTGCCAACGACCAGGAGGCACTCGCCGACGCCAACCTGGTCAGCACGATCTCCGGGACGGTCGGATCGGTCACCGTCACCGGCGGGCAGTCGGTCCAGGCCGGCTCGCCCTCGGGGACGCCACAGGTGGTCGTGGTCGGCTCAGGGTCGTCGTATCAGGTGGCCACAACCGTCCCGGTCACCTCCATCAGCAAGGTGGCCGTGGGCCAACAGGCGCTGGTCACCCCCGATTCGATCGACACGGTGCTCGACGGGAAAGTGACCGCCATCGGTGTGCTCGGCACGTCCTCGTCGACGTCGACCACCTATCCGGTGACCGTCTCGCTCGACTCGCCCGACCTCGGGCTCTTCTCCGGAGCGGAGGCCACTGTGTCGATCGTGACCCGGCGCGCCGTGGATGTCACGACCGTGCCGACCTCGGCGGTGCACACGATCGGGACCAACCACCTGGTCACCGTCGTCGACGGCTCGAGAGCGACCTCTGTGCCGGTCAAGGTGGGCACCGTCGGGGCTGAGCTCACCCAGATCATCTCCGGGGTCACCGTCGGCCAGCGCGTCTCCCTGGCGGCAATGGACCAGCCGGTGCCGACGTCGTCGACCACCACCCGTGCCGGACTCTCAGGGCTGGGTGGTGCCGTCACCCTCGGGGGAGGGGGCGGCGGCTTCGGAGGGGGCGGCTTCAGCCCCGGCGCGTTCCGGCAGGTCGCAGGAGGCTGACCCTCCGGGAAGCCCGAGTGGCGGGCCGCGACGTATCGGCCACCGAGCGGCACCGGTTGGTACCCGGAACCGCCGGGATCAGCCACGGAGCCCGGCGGCGTGGGAGCATCCATGCCATGCCGATCCTCGTCGTCCGCCATGCCCGGGCCGGCCGCCGGAGCGCCTACCAGGGCGACGACCGGGACCGCCCGCTCTCGCCGAGGGGCCGCGCCCAGGCGGAGGCGCTGGTCGGACTGCTGGACGGATACCGGCCACGACGCATCCTCTCGAGCCCCTACGTGCGCTGCTACGAGACCGTCCGACCCCTGTCGGAGGCACTGGGACTGCCGGTCGAGTCGGTCGACGAGCTCGGCGAGGGCAGCGGCCCGGCCGCGTTGGCCCTCCTCGAGCGCATGGCCGGCGAGTCCGCCGTGCTCTGCACCCACCGGGACATCGCCACCGCCCTGCTCGCTGCACTGGCCGACGGCATGACGGCCAAGGAACGCCATGCGCTGCGTCTCCAGAAAGCCGAAGCGTGGGTGATCCAGTCGACCGGCGCCCGCCTGACCATTGTCGATCACCTCCGGCCGGTGGTCCCAGCATGAGGCGGCGACCGATCGCGCAGGACAGCAGAGGGTGAGCGCCCAACGGTGAGCCGGTGCCCGACCAGCAGGCACCGGGCCGTCGCCCGCACGGTCCGCCGGGATCCGCCCACTCGGCCACTACGCTGAACGTCCCATGTCCGCGCACCTCCGGTTCGATCCGGGCTCCTTCGGTGCCTTCCGAGTCGTCGGCCGGTCGTTCGACCCCGCTTCGCGCACCGTCACCCTCCGGTACGCCCTCGACGACACCCACCACTTCGTCGAGACCATCACCTTCGAGACTCCGACCGCCCGGGGCGCGCCGGGCGGTCCGGCCTTCGAACGGGCGCTGCTCCACCTCCACGTCGCCGCCGGCACCAGCTACTACAAGACCGCCGCCCCTCCTGTCGTCGTCGTGGAGGATGCCGCACTCTCCCCGGCCGGGTTGACCGTCCACCACCACCTCTACGACGAGGGATTGCGCGAGTTCGCGGTGACCAACGGGCTGCCGGTGCCCCGTCCGGTGACCATCCAACCGGGGTACCCCCGAGGAGGAGGGGCGCCCAGTCCGTCCGACTCGCCCGAGCCAGGCCTCCTCGTCCCGATCGGGGGCGGTAAGGACTCGATGGTCCTCATCGAGGCCGTGCGTCATCTCCGACCCCGTCTCTTCGCGGTCAACCCGCACCCGCTCGTGGTAGAGCTGGCCGACCGTGCGGGACTCGAGCTGCTGGTGGTGCGCCGACGGCTGGATCCCGGCCTCGACGCGCTCAACGGGTCGGGGGCACTCAACGGGCACGTGCCGATCACCGCCATCATCTCGTTCATCGCGGTGGTGGGCAGCTTCCTCTACGGCTACGACACCATCGCCATGGCAGTGGAGCGCTCTGCGAGCGAGCCGACAGCGTCCGTCGGGGGTGTGCCGGTCAACCACCAGTACTCGAAGAGCCTCGAGTTCGAGCAGCTGCTGCGCGACCTGGTGGTTGGGGACATCTCACCGGGCCTGACCTACGGCTCCGCCCTCCGGCCCTACTCCGAGCTCGCCATCGCCCGAACCTTCGCCGGCCTGACCGGCTTCCACGACGTGTTCTGCAGCTGCAACACGGTCTTCCGGCAGAGCGCGTCCGTCGGGGAACGGTGGTGCGGCAACTGCCCGAAGTGCCGCTTCGTCGGGCTGATGTTGGCGCCTTTCCTCGGGCGGGAACAGCTCACCGCGATCTTGGGCACCGACCTGTTCGCCGATTCCGGCCAGGTGGGTGGATTCGATGCATTGTTGAGCGACGAGGACAGGCCGTTCGAGTGCGTGGGGGAGCGCCGTGAGTCGGCCGCCGCGCTCCGTATCCTGGCCGGGCTCCCCGAGTGGCGCGACTCACCCGTGGTCGATGCGCTCGGCGGGTGCGCCGAGGGGATGGTCACCGACCGGGAGGTCATCGACCTGCTCACCGCTCACCGGGAGCTGGACTTCCCCGATCCGGTGGTGGCCTCGGCCGTCGACGCCCTGCTGTCGGCAGTGGGATGACCCTCGACGAGGTGCTCGCCGGGCGGGTCGCCATCTGGGGTCTCGGGCAGGAGGGCCTGGCGCTGGCCGGCCTGGCTGTGGAACGTGGTGTGGAACCGCTGTTGGTCGACGACCGGCCGGGGGATGCAGCGCCCCGGGTGACCGCAGCGCTCGGGAGCGACCGCCCTGTGCACGGACCGGCGGGGATCGATTGGCACCGGGTCGACGTCCTGGTCCGTTCGCCGGGGGTGAGCCGCTACCGGCCCGAGCTGGCCCTCGCCGAGGCGTCCGGCACGCGGGTGACCACGGCCATGGCGGTCTGGCTCGAGGACTTCGCCGAGGCCAGGGTCGTGGCGGTGACCGGCACCAAGGGCAAGAGCACCACGGCCGCCCTCGCCGCGGCTGTCCTCGCCGAGGAGGGGTGGCAGACCGAACTGATCGGCAACATCGGCGTTCCGGTGATCGAGACCTATCGCCGGACCCGGGCCGACGTGTTCGTGGTCGAGGTCTCCTCCTACCAGGCGGTGGATGTCACCCGGTCGCCGGGCGTCGTCGTCCTGACCGGCCTGGACCCCGACCACCTCGACTGGCACGGTGGGGTCGAGCCCTACTATCGCGACAAGCTCCGGCTGGTGGAAGCCGGCCCGCCGGGAGCCCTCGCGGTCGAGCGCGGCGAGCCCGGAGGCGGTCCGCCGCACGGGGTCCCACACCTCCCGTACCCTGTTCGGTCCGGACGGCCGGGTCCGGGTCTCGGCGGCGGGACTGGTCGATGTCGACGGTGTCACCCTCGTCGACGGGGGGCTCCTCCGGATCCCGGGGCAGCACAACCTCTGGAACCTCTGCGGGGCGGTCACCGGGGTGCTCCTCGCGACCGGGCGACCGCCGTCGCCCTCCGCGGTCGGCGCTGCTGTCGAGCGGTTCGATGGCCTCCCGTCCCGCTGCCGGACCATCGGAGAGCGGTCGGGCCGGGTCTACGTCGACGATGCGCTCGCCTCGAACCCCTCCGCCGCAGCCGCCTCGGTCGAGACGTTCGGAGGACGACCACTCACGGTCATCGTCGGCGGAGCCGACCGCGGTGTCGACCCCGAGCCGCTGTTGGCCGCGCTCGGCGGCCATCGACCGCCGGTGTCGGTGGTGGTCGTGCCCCCGGACCCCGAACGCATGGCCGGGCTGGTCTCGGGCCGCCTCGGGCCGGGTGGGATGGTCCGGGTGGCGGGTGACCTGTCGGAAGCGGTGGCCCTGGCCGGTCGGGGGACGCCGACCGGAGGGGTGGTGCTCTTCTCGCCGGGAGCCCCGACTCCCGAGGGTGGAGGCGGGTACCGTGCACGTAGCCGCGAGTTCGCCGATGCGGCAGGGCTGGTGCGCGACCCAGCGGCTTCCGCCTGACGACCCGGCGGGCCAGCGCGACCGCCCCGAACAATTGGTGTCCGATCACAGCTGCCTGCCGGTAGAGTCTCCACCCAGCCGGAGGAGCGAGGAAACGTCGGCCAGAGGGAGCACCGGGATGCGAGTTCGGATCGACGTCGACCTGTGCACGGGGCACGGCCGGTGCTACACCTTGGCCCCGTCGGTCTTCGGCTCTGACGACAGCGGGTTCGGGGAGGTGCTCGGAGAGGGTGACCTCGATCCAGCGCTCGTCCGGGAGGCCCGGCTGGCCGCGGCCAACTGTCCCGAGGACGCTGTCATCCTGGAAGACGAGCCGTCGACCGGCTGATCGCCCTCGGGCATCCAGGTCGGAGGGTCCCGTCGTCGGGACCCGTTAGCCGCGCCTGCGGTTCGCGCGGCAGTCCCAGGCCGAGCTCACCAACGATGTTGAGGTTGATCTCGGTGGTGCCCCCGGCGATGGTGGACTGGCGGCCGCCGAGCAGGCCGTAGGCCCAGGTGCCGCAGGTTCCCTGCAGGCCGAGCACGTCGAGGGCCAGTTCCCCGAGCCGCTGCTCCGCGCGTCCCCAGGCCAGCTTGGTCAAGCTGCCGTCGGGCCCGGCCGGCTGACCGCTCCGCGCCTTTGCGAGCGATCGGTTGGTCATCCAGCGCATGCAGGCGATGTCGGCGTACAGCCCCGCGACCCGGTCGCGGATCTTCGGGTCGGCGAGCGCCGGCGCTGCCGCCGGTTCGGCCAGGAGCTGGTCGAGCTTGCGCGAGAGACCGAGGTGGAGCCGCGCCACGCCGGCACGCTCGAAGCTGAGGGTGGTCATGGCCACCTTCCATCCCTGGTGGAGGGGGCCGAGCAGGGCTGAAACGGGCACCCGGGCGTCGGTGAAGAAGAGCTCGGCGAACTGCTGGTCGCCGGTGATGGTGCGGAGAGGTCTGGCCTCGATGCCTGGCGTCCGCAGGTCGACCAGGAGGCAGCTGATCCCCTTGTGCTTGGGAGCCGACGGGTCGGTGCGGACGTAGAGCTGGCACCAGTCGGCCAGGTGGCCGAGGCTGTTCCAGGTCTTCTGGCCGTTGATCACGAACTCGTCACCGTCGAGCACGGCGCTGGTCCGGAGCGACGCCAGGTCGGAGCCTGCATCGGGCTCCGACATGCCCTGTGACCAGATCTCCTCGCCGCGCAGCATCGGCTGCAGGAACCGATCCTGCTGCTCGGTCGTGCCGTAGGTCATGATGGCGGGCGCGATGTTGGAGATGCCGATCCAGTTGATCGGCCCGGGGGCCGATGCCGCGCTCATCTCCTCCATGTAGGCGAGCTGCTCGTCGATGTCGGCCCCGCGCCCGCCGTGCTCCACCGGCCACGCCGGCGCGGCCCATCGCGCATCGGCGAGGCAGCGGTTCCATGCTTTCAACGGCTCGATGTCCGACGGCTCGGTCGACCGGCGGTTGGCCTCCGCCAACTCCGGCGAGAGCTCGTCACGCAGCCAGGCCCGCAGCTCGGCCCGGAACCCCGCTGCGGGGTCCCCCTCCTGCGGGTGCGCGCCTTCCTTGCCTGGCGATCGTGGCGCGGGTGCGGTCATGGCGATGGGCTCCAGGGCGAGGGGGACGTCCGGCGCCTCGTCCGGGCCGGTAGGAGTGACTTCTTGCCCGCGCAAGAGTAGCCACTGCGCGGTGCAGCGCACCAAACCGCTGATGCACCTGAGGGTCAAGCGTCACGACGGTACGCTCTGACGGAGTGTCCCGACTACTCCAACGCGGTGCTGGACGACTGCGCGCCGACCGACAGGAGATGCCCAGATGACCGAACTCGGTGAACTGCTCGAGGTGTGCACCCTCGAGCCGACCGGCGAGCACACCTGGCGCGGGTCGAGCATCGAATTCGCGGGCGGATCGGTGGTCTTCGGAGGGCAGCTGCTGGCTCAGTCGATCATCGCCGGCGCATCAGTGGATCCGACCAAGGAGGTCAAGTCGATCCACACCGTCTTCGCCCGTGGCGCCTCGATCGATGCACCACTCGAGTTCGAGGTCGACGAGATGCAGTCCGGGCGTTCGTTCGCCAGCGCCTCGGTCACGGTGCGCCAGGGGGACCGGCTGTGCACGCGCTCGCTGGTTCTCCTCCATGCGCCGGACCCCGACCTCATCCACCACCAGACTGAGCCTCCTGCCGACCGGTCGCCCGAGGACGCGGTGGCCTCCGACCACGCCTCGCGGGTTCTGGGAGGTGCGTACGGTCGGCGGCGTGGACATCGGCGATCCGGACGCGGTCGGGCCGGCCGGGCTTGACGTGTGGAGCCGCTTCCCCGGCGCTCCGGCCGACCCGACCGTCAACCAGGCCCTGTTGGCCTTCGCCACCGACGGTTTCCTCATCGGCACGGCCATGCGGCCCCATCGCGGGGTTGGCCAGTCCCTGGCCCACCGCTCGATCTCGACCAGCGTGATCACCCACACGCTGACCTTCCACCAGCCGGTGGAGGCGGGCAGGTGGAATCTGCTATCCCACGAGAGCCCCTTCGCCGGTCGTGGCCGGAGCTACGGGCGGGCACACGTGTACTCGGAGGCAGGGGACCTCGTTGCCTCCTACGTGCAGGAGAACATGATCCGCGCATTCGCCGAGGGGCGGGCTCCACAACCCGGGGAGCGGTCCGCCCACTGACCGGACCGCGAGGACCGCGAGCGCCGGTCCGGGCACCGCTTCCTCAGTTCCCCTCGTTCTTCCGCGAGGTGACCGCGGCGAGGCACCACCGGACGAGGTCGTCGGCGATGACCTCGTCCCCGCTCAATTGGACCCCGAGGACCCGCATGTCGAGGATCGACACCACCGTGTGGATGACCAGGTCCGCCATGACCTCCACACTGATGTCGTCGCGGAAGGTCCCCGCGGAGACACCGGCCTGCACGATCTCGACAACCGTGTCCATGTAGGGCTGGAGTATGGCGACGTACTCGTCGGTCCGGGAGTCGGCGACGTGCCGGTGGAAGAGTGCCAGTCCTCGTGAGGCGGGGTCGTCGGTCTCCCGGCTGCCGAACATGGTCCGAAGTACGACCTCGAGCTTGGACACCGGATCGCTCGCCGCATCGACCTGCTGGCGGGCGGCGCCGACGTGCTGGTGGACCGTCACCTCGATCAAGGCGAGGAGAAGGTCGTCCTTGGTCGCGAAGTGCTGGTAGAAGGAGCGAAGGGAGAGGCCTGAGCGGTCGACCACCTCCTGCACAGTGAAGTCGGCCTTGCCGGTCGTGCGCAGCAGTTCGACCGCGGCCGAGATGAAGGTGCCACCCCGGGAGATGGCGCGCTGACGTGCCATCTTCAACGAGCGATCGACAGTGCGCTCCTGCCACTGGCTCGCCCCGGAATGTCGATCTGTCATGAGCGCGCCTCGAGGGAAGTGGGGAGTCGCCGTGGCGCGGCCTCCAGGTGGGTCCGCCCGGCCCGGGCCGGAGAGCCCACCGAGTATAGGTGGGCTCTCCGGACCCGGCAATGAGCGGAATTTGGCGGGGATGCAACCGAAATCAGGGGACAGGCTGAGGCCGAGACTCCTAGTCGCTACAATCGGCGGCCATGGGGGAAGGCGCTGGCGCCGAGGGGGGACCTGACCGTACGCAAGGAGGCGTTGCGGTCGTTGACGATCGCGAGCGCGGAACCGGTCACGCTCGCGGATGACCGCGCGCCGATCGAGTCTCCTTCGGAATTCGACGCAGGTCGCCGACGCTTTACAGCCGCCTCGGTTGTCGCCACCTTGTTCGTCGTGATTCCCTTCCTCTGGATCCTGTGGGGTCCTTGGGAGTCTCCCAATGTGCTCCGTAAGATGGACGTTGATTCCAACTTCTACGACTTGCAGACCCGCGCCATGCTCCATGGCCACTTGTGGCTGGCCAACGGCGCGATCGGCATCGAGGCGTTCGTCCACGGCGGACGGCAGTACACCTACTTCGGCCTTTTCCCTTCGCTGATCCGCATGCCGATACTTCTGGTCACCAGCAGCCTGGACGGCAAGCTTGCACCTTCGTCCATCCTGGTGGCTTGGCTCCTGACCGGGCTGTTTACGCCCATTGTTGCTCTGGCGGGTGCGCTTCCTCGTTCGCGGTCCCGTTGCGATGGGCAGCGCGGAGGCCGCCGCGTTCGGAGTGCTGATCGCCGCCATCATGGGCGGCACGGTCTGGATGTTTCTGGCGGCGACCCCCTTCGTCTTCAACGAGGACATCGCCTGGAGCATCTGTCTGACCGTGGGGAGCATCTTCGCCCTGCTTGGGCGTCATCGAGAGACCGTCGTGGGCCCGGGTGATCGCCAGCTTCGCTCTGGTTCTGGCTGCGAACCTCGACCGGGCGACCACCGGTTGGGCCTGCGTCGTCGCCGCCGTGCTGATCGCAATTTGGTTCGGCCTCGGACGCGGGGGCGATGAGAACCGCCGGTGGTGCATTCCCGACTCTGGGCGTCGGGCTCGTCCCGTTGCTGGTCGGCTGCGCTGTCAACTACTCCAAGTTCGGCGTTCTCTTCGGTGTTTCCAACTACGAGCAGGTGTGGACTCACGTCAATGCCTATCGACGCAAGTTCCTCGCCGCCAATCACAACGCCGAAGAGGGCACCATCTTCGTGCCTACCAACCTCCTGGCCTACCTCAGGCCGGATGGGCTGCGGCTCACGTCGCGTGTTCCCGTTCATCACCCTTCCCTCGTCCGCCGCCGGCGGCGCTGGGCGGCGTGCTCTTCGACCGGCGATACCGGACGGCCAGCCTGCCGGCGTCGACGCCGTTGCTGTTCCTCTTGAGCTGCTGGGGGCTGGTCACGGCATTCCGACCCAGACCGGTCGGGCAGTGTCGCTCCGACCCGGATGCTGCTGTTGGCCTCCGGCGGCGCCGGTGCAGCCCTCCTTCTCGTGGGGTTACATCGCGCCGCGCTACCTCGGTGACTTCGTGCCGTTTCTGGTCTTGGCCGGCGCGGTGGCCATGGTCGACATCTGGCGCCGTCTGGAGGGCCGTACGCGAGCGAAGAGGGTCGGAGCCCTCGTTGTCATCGGTGTGGTTGCCCTGTGGGCCATCGTGGCCAATATCGGCATGGCGATCACCCCGAACGAGGAGTGGAATACCACCCAGGTCCTCCACTACGTCAAGGCCCAGAAGGCGGTCAGCGACCTCACCGGGCACCCGCTGAATCCGAGGTCGTCCGGGGGAGCTCGCTGCCTCCATGGGGCCCGGCCGACCAGCTCTACGTCATCGGTAACTGCGACGGCCTGTACATCTCCAACGGCGAGGACTATTCGACGGTGCCCAGCCGAGCAGTTCGGCCGCAAGCACCTGGATGACCGTGGAGCTGGGGCCACGACTACCAGCACACATTCCTGATCACCGTTCGACGCGCCGCCATCCGGTCGGACCCAGACGGTCGCCCTGGTCAACGCGGGAGGGCAGCTCGTGTACGTGAGCGTCAGTCCGCGCCGTCGAGCAGCAGACAGAGTCGCTGGCGACCTTTGGAGTCACCGGATCGGGCCATGCCATGGTCGGTACGCCGGCCGTCGTGCGGGGTCGGCACGCACACGCAAGTGGTGGTGATCACCGATGCGGCCAAGCACCAGATGCAGGTGTCCATCGACGGCCGGACCGTATTCGTGTCCACACCGGCCAATGAGCGGACCGATCGTCACTGATGTGTCCGCAAGCCAGCCAGAGCCGGGACGGACACCGGCGCTATGTCGGTGGTCGACCTGACCGCATCCACACCCGCAGCCGACGCTGTGTCAGAGCCTCATCCGACTGACGACCGTCTCGGATGAGCTCGTCAGCCGGATCGCTCCGCAGGTCGCCGAGGCTTCTGGGCCCTGAAATCGATGATGCCGCCCTCGTCGCACAGCCACGCGACCGTTTCGTAGGGGAGGGCGGCAACCAGGAGGCCCGAGTAGATCGGCGTCTTCCCGTTGTGCATGCGGGGTCGCCAACCCCGGCGGACCAGGCGTGTTCTGCAACGAGATGGTGGTTTGGATGTGGGGCGCCGATCGGATGCTTGACGTCGGCGAGCCCGACGTCCTCGAGCAGACCGGCGAGACCGACCTTGGACGGGATCTGAAGGTGACGCGGGTAGTGGTAGCCACCCCAGTTGCGCCCGAACAGCTTGTTCTCCCACGATGTGACGGTCGGAAGCTGGCCGATGACGTATCCACCGGGGCGCAGAAGGTCGCAGGCCCGCTCCAGCATGGTGCGGGGATGACCACGTGCTCGAGGACGTGGTTCATGGAGACGACGTCGTATCTCCCGACGTGATCGGTCAGGTCGGCGGCCTCGAGCGGTCCCTTCGAGCACGTCGTAGCCCCGGGCCCGGCCCTTGGCCGCCACCTCCGGCTGGATCTCGATCCCGGCGCACTCGAGATCGAGGAATCGCCGGAGCTCGTCGAAGTGCCGGCAGTCGCCGGTCCCGACGTCGAAGAGCCGACCGGGTCGGTCCCGGATGAGACGGCCGTAGAAGCGGGCCCGGGATCGGGCTCTGGGCTCCACCAGCAGCCGGGCCACGCCACCGTGGTTCTCGTTGTAGGCGTGGTAGTCGCTCGGGTAGAAGGGGGGGAGTTCCGATTCGGTCGGTCGGGGATCGAGGAACTCGGAGTGGCAGCTGTCGCATTTCTGGATCGCGAAGCCGGGGGGGATGGACGAAGTACTCGAGATCGACGACGTCGGTTCGGTACAGCCATGTCTGATCGGACCCGCAGATCGGGCATCTGGCCGGTCGCCTGCGACGCTCGACGTGGAGCCCGCCTGCGCTTGAGACAGATGTCCCTCGGCGCCCGGTGTGCGGCTCCATGAGCCGGTCCTCTCTCCGATTGATCGGTTGCTCGATTGCGTACTGTACAGTCCCAGGCTGGGAGGGATTCGAGAAGTGTGTGATGCAGGCCAGGAGAGAGGCATCAGTCAGCAGCGAGCGGCCTGGCGAGAGCAATTCGAACGAACTGGTGAGCGCTGACGAATTGCGCTTGCTTTCGGAGCCGTCGCTGGCCGATACCTTCGCGGCGATCGGCCGTTCTGTGGGTCGAGGTGATCGTGCTGATCGCCGCGGCCAACCTCCTTCCCCATTTGCCCCTGGGCTGGGCGGTGGCCGGCGGGATCATCATCGTCGCTCCTCATGGGATTGCGGATGAATGCCTTCGGCGTGATCCTCCACGAGGGATCGCATGGCTTACTGGCCAAATCGCGCTCGCGCAACGACCGGATGTGCAACTGGGGCATGGCGTTCTGGACGATCAACTCGGTCGAGGAGTACCGGCCGACCCACCGCCTCCATCATCGCTATCTGGGACAGGAGAACGATCCCGACCGAGGCTTTTACCTGGTTCCCGCCCGTCGGGGAGCACTGACGTTCTCCTCCTGCAGGATCTCGGTCGGGGTCACCGCATTCCGGAGGGCGACGACACGTATCTCGGGCACATCACAGGAGTCAGGAGCACCGGCCAGCCTGTTGGCCAGGCCGCAGCTGCTGATCGGCAAGACTGGTCACCCAGCTGGTGGTCCTGGGTCAGTTCGTCGCCTTCCAGGGAATCCTTCGGGGGATTGTCTTCTACGCCGTCTTCTGGCTGGTTCCGATCGTCTGCATGTATCCGATGATCCTCCGCCTCAAGACCATCACCGAGCATTTCGATCCGGGGTTGCGCGATCCGAACGACGTGCAATTGGACGGCCCGCACCAGCTGCGCCGGATGGCTCCAGAATCATCTGGTCGGGAGCCAGGATGGAGTACCACTTCGAGCACCATGTCCTCCCCACCATCCCGTACAGAGGGTTGAAGAAGCTGCATCGCCGATTGGAGAACACCGGCTTGTTCGAGAGCGACGGCGATCTTCTGTCGCACGGCTACGTGCGCTTCCTTGTCAGATCGGTGGTCGTCAGCTTCGGAAGCAGGCGCTGACTGAGCAGGCCCTGACCGCCGCTCAGCCGAGCCGAGCGAGCGGCCGATGATCTCCTTCATGATCTCGGTGGTCCCGCCGTAGATGCGTGGTGACCCGGGCGTCGACGAAGGCCTTGGCGATCGGGTACTCGGTCATGTAGCCGTAGCCGCCGTGCAGCTGGAGGCACCGGTCGACGACCCGACCCTGCATCTCGGTGCACCACCACTTGGCCATGGCCGCGTCCTCGGCGCGTCAGCTCGCCGGCGTTCAGGGCCACCGACGCAGCGGTCGATGAAGACCTGGCCCGAGCTCGACCTCGGTGGCCATCTCGGCCAGGGTGAACCGGGTGTTCTGGAACGAGCCGATCGGGCACGCCGAAGGCGGTGCGCTCCCGCACGTACGCGGTGGTCCAGTCGAGCGCGGCCCGGGCCCCGGCCAGCCCGCCGGCGGCCAGCGACAGCCGCTCCTGGGGCAGGTTGGCGACCAGGTGGGCGAAGCCCTGCCCCTCGGTGCCGAGCAGGTTGGCCGCCGGGATGCGGCAGTCGGCGAAGAACAGCTCGGCCGTGTCCTGGGCGTGGAGGCCGAGCTTGTCGAGGTTGCGTCCCCGGGTGAACCCGGGCGTGTCCCCGCTCGACCACGACCAGGCTGATGCCCCTTGTGGGCGAGCGACGGGATCGGTCTTGACCGCCGCCACCACCAGGTCGGCGTTGATCCCGTTGGTGATGAACGTCTTCGACCCGTTGAGCACGTACTCGTCGCCGTCCCGGATGGCCGTGGTGGCGATGGAGGCCAGGTCGGAGCCGGTGCCGCGGCTCGGTCATGGCGATGGCCAGGATCTGGTCGCCCCGGGCGATGCCGGGCAGCCACCGCGCGGCACTGCTCGGGGGTGGCGTAGTGCGAGGAAGTAGGGGAGGCAGATGTCGTTGTGGAGGGCGAACCCGAGGGCGGCGCCGTTCATCCCGACCCGGTGGAGCTCCTCGGCCACGATCAGGTTGAACCGGAAGTCGTCGCTGCCGCCACCGCCGTACTCGGTGGGGATGGCCATGCCCGAGGAAGCCGTGCTTGCCGGCCTGCTCGAAGGCCGACCGGTCGACGATCCCGGCCTCGTCCCAGCCGGCGGAGTGGGGGACCATGTCGGCCTCGACGAAGCGCCGGAAGCTGGCCCGGAACTCGTCGTGCTCGTCGTGGAACAGGCTGCCGTCGCATGGCTCTCCTCGCTCCTGGCGGGGCACCCCGCCGCCTGCCCCGCCGATTGCGGCACGGATCAGGCCTGCTCGGAGTCTAGATCCCGAGCGGTCGACCACTATGCTCGCCAGCGGGGCCGTCCACGAGAACCCGGAGTCATCCGGATCATCGGATGACTGCCGAGCCGACGAGGTCGGAGAACGTGACGCGCTGGCATCGTCTCCTGGGGGGTCTACCTCCCGTACTGGCGGCTCCAGCGCAGCGCCATCGGCGGCGGTCCTCGGCGGCACCGTCCGGCCGGGGCAGCCGGTCGGTCGCCTCCTACGACGAGGACACCACCACGATGGGCGTCGAGGCCGCCCGCCGGGCGCTCGCCGCCCTCGACGGTCCCGCCCCCGAGGACCTCTTCTTCGCCACCCCGGCCCCGGCCTACCTGGACAAGACCAACGCCACCGCCATCCACGGCGCCCTCGAGCTGCCGGCGTGGGCCGGCGCCTACGACATGGTCGGATCGGTGCGTTCCTCGGTCGGTGCGCTGCGGGCCGCCCAGGCGGTCGCCGGCGACCACCGCTCGCGTGGCCGTGCTGTCCGACCTGCGGACCGGACTGGCCGGTGGCCCCGAGGAGCGCGACAGCGGCGACGGGGCCGTCGCCTTCGTCTTCGGCGGCCCGGCGGCGATACGCGGTGGCGGCCGAGTTGGTGGCCCACGCCGGCACCACCGCCGAGTTCCTCGACCGCTGGCGGACGCCGGGGGAGCCCGACTCGAAGGTGTGGGAGGAGCGCTTCGGCGCAGGAGGTCTACGTGCCCGCTGGTGGAGGCTGCGGCGCCGAGGCCCTCAAGCGGGCGGGGGTGGTGGCCACCGACGTCGACCACCTCGTCCGTGGCCGGTCTGCACGCCCGGGCCGTGCAGGCGTGCCGCACCGCCCTGGGGCTGCGCCCGGCGGCGATGGTCGCCGACCGCGCGCCGACGCTCGGCAACCTCGGGGCGGCCCAGGCCGGGCGTGCTCCTGGCCGACACTGCTCGAGCAGGCCGAGCCCGGGGCAGCTGATCGCCCTGGTGGTCGTGGCCGACGGCGCCGACGTCGTGCTCCTCGGACGACGGACGCCCTTCCGGCCGCCCGGGCGGCCCGGCGGCCGCCGGACTCGCCACGGTGGCCGACCAGGCCGAGTCCGGGCGGCGACGACCTGCCCTACGCCCGGTTCCTCACCTGGCGGGGCGAGCTCCGTCCGGGAGCCGCCCCGGCGTCCCGATCCCGAACGACCCGGCGCCCCGGCCACCTGGCGGTCCACGCCGTGGAAGGGCGGATTCGAGGCCAGCGACTGCCGGGCCTGCGGCTTCCGCCACCTGCCCCCGGCCCGGGTGTGCCTGCGGTGCCGCACCATCGACGAGATGGACCGGGTCCGCCTGGCCGACGTGGCCGGCACGGGTCGCCACCTTCACCGTCGACCGGCTGGCCTTCTGCCTGTCCCCGCCGGTGGTCGGCGCGGTGGTCGACTTCGACGGCGGCGGCCGCTACCGGTGCGAGATGACCGACGCCGATCCGGACGCCGTGGCCATCGGGACCCGGGTCGAGATGACCTTCCGGCGGCTCTACACGGCCAAGGGCGTGCACAACTACTTCTGGAAGGCGCGGCCGGTCGACGTGCCCGGCCGGACGGCGGACGACGGGGGAGGCGACCGCCATGAGCGCGAACGGGATCCGCGACAAGGTGGCGATCGTCGGGATGGGGTGCACCCCGTTCGGCGAGCGCTGGGACAAGGGTGCCGACGACCTGCTGATCGACGCGGCCAAGGAGGCCATCGCCTCGGCCGGGGTCGGTCTCGACGACCTCGACGCCTTCTGGCTGGGGACCATGGCCTCCGGGCGCGTCCGGGCTCACCCTGTCCAAGCCCCTGAAGATCGACTACAAGCCGGTGACCCGCGCCTCGAGAACTTCTGCGCCACCGGCTCGGAGGCGTTCCGCAACGCCTGCTACGCCGTGGCCTCGGGCGCCTACGACCTGGTCATGGCCATCGGCGTCGAGAAGCTGAAGGACTCCGGGTACTCGGGGCTCACCGGCATCCGGCCGGTCGGGCGACGGGACCGACGCCGCCCTCTCGTCCCCGGCCGCCTTCTCCTTCCTGGCCCCGGCGTACGCCGAGCGGTACGGGGTCGACCCCGAGGAGATGAAGCAGGTGATGAGCCGGATCGCCTGGAAGAACCACCGGCAACGGTGCGGTCAACCCCCGGGCCCAGTTCCGCAAGGAGGTCTCCATGGAGACCATCACCAAGTCGCCGCTGGTCGCCGGGCGACCTCGGGGTCTACGACTGCAGCGGGGTGAGCGACGGATCGGCGGCGGCGATCATCTGCCGGGCCGAGGACGCCCACCGCTACACCGACCACCCGCTCTACGTGAAGGCGCTGAGCTTCGTGGCCGGTCCAGGCGGCGGCGCCGATCGACCCCGACTACGACTACACCACCTTCCCCGAGGTGGTGCGCTCGGCCGAGGACGCCTACCGGCAGGCCGGGATCACCGACCCCCGGGCGTCGCTGGCCATGGCCGAGGTCCACGACTGCTTCACCCCGACCGAGCTCGTGCTGATGGAGGACATGGGCTTCTCCGAGCGGGGGCTCGGATGGAAGGACGTGCTGGCCGGGACGTTCGACCGGGACGGCGAGCTGCCGGTCAATCCCGACGGCGGGCCTCAAGAGCTTCGGCCACCCGATCGGGGCGTCGGGGCTCCGCATGCTGTTCGAGTGCTGGCTCCAGCTCCGGCGGCGAGGCCCCGCCCGAGCGGCAGATCGCCACGGTGGCGGAGGGGCGCATCCTCGGGCCTGACCCACAATCTGGGCGGGGCGCCCGGGGGAGTGCGTGAGCTTCGTGTCGATCGTGGGACCCGAGCGCAGCGCCTGACGCGTTTCGATGAGAGGATGATTCTCATTCGTCCGCCTCTCTGCACCAGCCGACGGACCGCCGTGACCGGCCTCCGCGCCGCCCACGGTCGTTTCCGTCTCCTTCGCCGTTCGCCCGGGACAACCGCGACCCGGCCGAAAGGACCAGCGTCCGGGGGCTAGACGATCGGCGGAGCGAGCCGGAAACGGATCGACCTCGGGCCAGCAAGCAACCTCCCCTTTTCTGGTATACGGTGTTCTGCCAAAGCAAGAACGGACACGTGGCTCGTTGATGGGCGAGCCGACTGGTCGGCACGCCTGAATGGCTGATAGCAGCTGAAGCCCCGTGACGTTCCGGGCGGGACTCGGGCGGCGCAAAGGGGGACCGCAGGGTGCTTCAATTCGTGATCGCCGGACTGGTGCTGGGTGGCATCTACGCGATCGCGTCCGCTGGCCTGGTCATCACCTACACGTCGTCGGGCATCCTCAACTTCGCCTTCGGGGCGCTGGCCTTCTTCATCGCCCGCTTCTACTACTACCTTCACACCCAGGAGGGTTGGGCGATCGTGCGCGGCCGCCGTCGTCTCCATCGTGCATCGCCGCGCCGCTGCTCGGCGTGCTGCTGTACGCCGTCCTCTTCCGCCATCTTCGACTGGCCTCTGCCCCTGATCAAGGTGGTGGCGACCATCGGCCTCTCGGTCGCCATCCCCTCCCTGGCCACGCTGATCTTCGGCAACGAGGCCATCCAGCAGGCACCGGGGCTGGCACCGGAGCCGGTAGCCGTCTACCAGCTTCCTCGGCGTACCGGTGACGTTGGACCAGGTCATCGTCTACGTCTGTGTCGTGGTCACGGTGGTCGTCGGTGCCCTGGTGCTCCGTTACACCGAGGTGGGTCTCAAGGTCAGGGCCATGGTCGACTCGCCGGCGATGACCGATCTGTCGGGCACCAATCCGGCGGCGATCTCGATCGGTGTCTGGGCGGTCAGCACCTTCTTCGCCGGCCTGGCCGGCGTCCTGGCGGCACCGATCATCGGTCTCGACGCCGTCAACTTCACCACTGCTCATCGCCGCGTCGTTCGCCGCCGTCGTCGCCGCCAGGCTCCGGAACCTGCCGGTCGCCGTCGGGGTCGCGCTGCTCATGGGAATCGCGACATCGCTCTTCCAGCGCTATCTCCCGCCCGCCAGTGCCTGGACCAGCGAGATCATCGATGCCGTCCCGTTCATCGTCATCGCGCTGGTCCTCCTCTACAACCTGGTCCGCCGGGGCCGGGTAGGGGACGACGACGGGTGGGGAGGCGCACTGGACCGGGCCATCACGCCCGCAGGGCGAGAGCCGGCTGGCCGGATCGACGACGAGCGTGGTGGAGACGGCCTCGCTGAACTTCTTCGGCAGGTACGCCGGTCCGTGGCTGCTCATCGCTGCTCGCCGCTGCACTGCCGCTCATCCTCAGCGGGTACTGGGTCGGGCCTGACTGCCCAGGCCTTCGCCTTCGGCGTGATCTTCCTCTCGTGGACCCTGGTGACCGGAGAAGGCGGGATGCTCTGGCTGTGCCAGATCACCTTCGCCGGGGTCGGGGCGCTGACCACCGCCCAGCTCGCCAACCACCACGGATGGCCGGTCCTCGCCGCGGTGGTCGCCGGGGGTCTGGTCGCGCTGGTGATGGGCGCCATCATCGGGGTTCTGAGCATCCGCCTCGGCGATCTGTACGTCGCCCTGGTGACGCTCACATTCGGGCTCCTCATCGAGAATCTCGTCTTCACCCTGCCCAGCTTCGTGAACCAGGGCCTCGGGCTCAACCTCAGCCGACCCGGTTTTGCCGCGTCCGACATCTCATTCGCCTACCTGTGCCTGGTGGCCTTCGTCGTCGTGGCGCTGTTCATCGTCAACTTCCGACGGTCGACGACCGGGCTCGCTCTCAACGCCGCCCGGTGGAGCGAGGCCGGTGCCAGGACATCGGGCATCAGCGTGGTGCAGATGAAGGTGATCGCCGGGGCATTGGCTGCGCTCATCGCCGGCATCGGGGGAGGGTTGCTCGTCGCTGGCGCAGACGACGTTCCAGCCCAGCGAGTTCGCCACTTTTGCCGGGATCGTGTGGCTGGCCGTGCTCGTCACGATCGGTGTTCGGTCGACATGCGGCGGCGCTGGTGGCGGGGCTCGCGTTCGTCATGCTCCCGGCACTCTCGCAGGCGTACCTGCCGGCGTGGACGGCCAACGTGTTGCCCGTGCTCTTCGGTCTCGGTGCGATCTCGGCCGCCAAGTACCCCGATGGCGTTCTCGCCGAGCAGAGCCGGCGATTGCGCCAGGCTGCTGCTGCACGTGACGCCCGGCCAATTCGGTGGGCCGGCAGTTCGCCGATCGATACCATGGCACCGACGCTGGCGGAGACCAGGTCGGTCGAGGCGGGCCCGTGATCGCCGAGCGGGTCTCGTGATGGCGCGCGGTGACCGATACCGCCGGAGCCGAGCGTCCAGAGTCCGGCGGACCGCACCGGCGCTCGGTGCGCAATGACGTCACCGTCCGGTTCGGGGGGCTCACCGCACTCTCCGACGTGTCCCTCGAGGTCGAGCACCGGGGAGCATCGTCGGGCTGGTCGGGCCCAACGGAGCCGGAAAGTCGACCCTGCTGGCCGTGCTGTCCGGACTGCTGCGGCCCAATGCCGGGAACGGTGTGGCTGCGGGGCGAGGACGTCACCAACTGCGTCGGTTCGAGCTCGGGCTGCCCGGGGGCTGGCCCGGACCTTCCAACAGCCCGAGCTGTTCATGGGGTTGACCGTTCGCGAGCACCTGGTTGTGGCCCACCGTGCCCGGGTCGCACCGCACCGGCTCTGGCGGGACATGCTCGATCCCCGCTCGCTGCTTCCGCCCGTCAACGGCCGAGAACGAGCGGGTGGACGGGCTGCTGGAGCTCCTGCGGCTCACGAGAGTGGCCAAGGCTCCGGTGGCGGCACTGCCGCTGGGGGTCGCGCGCCTGGTCGAGGTGGGTCGTGCCCTGGCCAGCGACCCGCACGTCCTCCTCCTGGACGAGCCACTCTCCGGGCTGGACATCGACGGCATCGGAGAATCTGCTCGCAGTCTTCCGGCAGGATCGTCGCGGAGAGCGACCACCAGCTCTCGCTGGTCATCGTGGAGCACGACGTCGCCGCCGTCCTGGCGCTCTCGGACTCGGTCGTCGTCCTCGACTTCGGCGAACGCATCGCGGTCGGGAGCCCGGAGGAGATCCGGCGAGGATCCCGCAGGTGCGTGCGGCCTATCTGGGTGACAGCGAGCTGCTCAGCCACGATCGGCGACTCCCTCTCGAGTCGGGCTCGGACCACTCAGGACCCCTGGCAGAGGACGGGGAGGCATGACGCGAGCCCCTCCTGAAGCGTGGAGGACCATCGACGTTCGATACGGGGCGTCGCAGGCGCTGTTCGGCGTTTCGATCGATGTGATGCTCCGGGCACGGTCGCTGGCTGTGCTGGGCGCCAACGGTGCCGGCAAGAGCACCTTGGCCCGTGCAGTCTCGGGCCTGGTGGCACCGGCTGCAGGTCGTGTGATCGTTCGACGGGCAGGACATCACCGGATTGCCGGCCCATCGGATCCGGCGACTGGGCCTCACCTACGTCCCGGAGGGGCGTGGGATCTTTCCCGGCCTCTCGGTGATCCGACAATCTGCGGATGGCAGTGGCGCAGGAACCGCGCCACGAACGGGCCGCTGGCCATCGAACGGGCCATGGAGAGGTTTCCGGTGCTCGGAGAGCCGACAGTTCGCAGCGTGCGGGAAGCCTGTCTGGCGGAGAACAGCAGATGCTGGCGCTTGCCCGGGCTCTCGCCGTCTCCCCGAAGCTGATCATCGCCGACGAGTTGTCTCTCGGCCTCGCACCCGCTGATGACCGAATCGGTCTTCGAGAGCCTCGAGGAAGCTCGGCGCTCAGGGATCACCATCGTGCTGAGCGAGCAGTTCGTGCACCGGGCGCTGTCCATGGCGGACAGCTGCGTGATCCTGACCCGTGGGCGGGTGGGCTGGTCCGGACCCGCTCCGAGGCGGGCCAAGAGGTCATCGACCGGTATCTGGGAGAAGCTGGGCCTGAGACGCCCAGTGTTGCAATCGGCCGGATGCAGTAGCGGCCGGCAACGATGACGCTGATGGAAATCAGTGTCGCCGACTCGTCGATCGCTACAGCCCAATAGATGTCAGTGCCAAATCAACAGTGCTGATAATATGGAGGAAAGATGCCTGCGAACCGGACAGATGAGCAAGGTCTTGCTGACTGCAGCCGTGGCCCTGCCACTGGTCGTGGCCGGGTGTTCGAGTGGGACTTCGGCCACGACGACCGCACCGGCGCCTCCGGCGAGCTCCGATCACCATTGCGTACGTCAGCTCCCTCACCGGTGAGGGCTGCGTCCCAGGACGGATCGTCTCCCGGCCGGCTTCCACGCCCGCATCGCCCATGCAGAATGCGGAGGGCGGAGTGAACGGGCACAAGCTCGTGCCCCTGGTGATCGACGATCAGACGAATCCGTCGCTGATCGCGACCGCGGTGCAGAGCGCGATCTCCAAGGGTGCGTTCGGGATCGTCTCCCAGAGCCCTCTGTTCTTTCCTGCGGCCAAGTACCCGCAACAGGCGGGCGTCCCGGTGACCGGTTCCTACGACGACGGCCCGGAGTGGGGTACGCAGCCCTACACGAACATGTTCGCGTCCGACAACGGCAGCGTCGACCCGAAGTATCCGGTCAACACCCAGATCGGGGACTTCCTCAAGCAGCACGGCGGAACGACCGCTCGGCATCGTACGGCTACGGCATCTCACCGTCGTCCAGCCGGGCGGCCATCGGCACGGCGCAGTCGTTCGAGCACGCAGGAGGCAAGGTCGGCGTCCTGGACACCACCGTCCCCTTCGGTAGCGTGGACTTCACGAGCCCGGCTCTGATCGCCAAGCAGCACAACATCGACGCCATGGTGCCCGCCATCGACAACAATTCCAACTACGCTCTGGCAACTGCCCTCAAGCAGGCCGGCGTCAAGCTCAAGGCCGTCGTCTTCGCGACCGGTTACGAGCCCAGATGTGATCTCGTCGCCGGTATGGGCGACCTTGCAGGGGTTCTACTTCCTGTCGCTGTTCCGTCCGTTTCGCTCTTCCGAACGCGGGTACCCAGCAGATGGCCGCGGCGCTGCAGAAGTACGTCCATTTCACCAAGGGCCAGTTTCCGACCTTCTGCCAATACGAGGCATGGGCAGGGGCCGACCTGATGATCAAGGGCCTGCAATTGGCCGGCGCCGAATCCGACCCGGGCGGCGGTCATCAAGGACCTCCGGGGCTTCACCTCTTACAACGCCAACGGGCTGCTGCCGCAGTCTCTCGACTACTCCACCAACTTCGGGAAGAACCCCCCCGCAGACGTGCGCCTGGATCATGAAGGCGACAGCGAGCGGGTTCACGCCGGTCTCTGCGACGCCATCTGCGGCAAGGATCTGCCCCGCACGTCCACGGCGAGCTCGTCCTGAGGTTCGGGGCTGCGAAGGGCGCCGAGGGCTCGGGAGGGTGAAGCCATGAAGACGCGAGCGGCAGTGCTCTGGGGTCGATACCAGGACTGGCAGATCCCGGAGATCGACCTGGATCCGCCCGAGGATCAGGAGGTCCTGGTCCGATGGGAAGCGGCTGGCCTGTGCCATTCCGACCAGCACCTCCGGGCGAGCGACATGGGGGCGACCGGTGTCGCCCCCGAGGCGTCCGACCCGAGGCTCTTCCCGATGGTCGGAGGTCACGAAGGTGGGGGAGTCGTGGAGGCGGTCGGCCCGGGTGTACAGAGTCTCCAGCCGGGGGATCATGTGGCCGCGAGCTTCTTTCCCATATGCGGCCGCTGCAAGATGTGCGTCTCCGGCCACTCGAACCTCTGCGACCTCGGCGGGGCCACTTTCACCCCCGGTCAGATCTCGGACGGGACCATCCGGTACCACTGCGACGGTCGGGATCTCAACGTGATGTCCAAACTGGGGACCTTTGCCGAACACGGCGTCTCCCACGAGGCATCCCTGGTGAAGGTCGACTCCGAACTGCCGCTGAGCGCGGTGGCGCTCGTGTCGTGCGGGGTGACCACCGGTTGGGGATCTGCCGTGTACCGGGGAGAGGTCAGGCCGGGAGACACCGTCGTCGTGGTCGGCGTGGGAGGTGTCGGCATGAACGCGGTCCAGGGCGCGCGCATGGTCGGTGCGCGCACCGTCGTCGCCGTCGATCCGGTGGAGTTCAAGCAAAAGGCCGCCCTCGACTTCGGAGCCACCCATTCGGTTGGGTCGATGGAGGAGGCGATCCCCCTGGTGAAGGACTTGACCCGCGGCCAGATGGCGGACGCGGTGATCCTCGTACCGAGCGTGATGCACGGCGATCTCATGGCTGCCGCGCTCACACTCACCGGGAAGGGCGGTACCTGCGTGGTGACCGGGGTCGCACCGCAGTCTCAGAAGCAGTGCAGCATCGACCTCTTCGAGCTGGCGATGTGGCAGAAGGAGGTTCGGGGGGTGGTGTTCGGCGCCGCCAATCCGCGAATCGACATCCCCAACCTGCTCGCCCTGTACAAGGACGGGCGGCTCAAGCTTGACGAACTGATCACCCGGACCTACCGGCTCGAGCAGATCAACGAGGGCTACCAGGACATGCTCGACGGCAAGAACATCCGAGGTGTGGTCGCCATGGCCTGAGGGGCTTCACGGTCGACGGTCACCTGGTGGCCGTCGCGGTTCCTCCAGCCGGACCGTTCCGGTCCTATCCGACCGGGTGGCGGTCAGATTGCGGCTGGCTCGACCCGAACCCCACCTCGCTCGAGTAGACGACATAAGGGTCCTTGTCACTGGCTTTGACCCGGTAGAGGGCGAGGTCGGCGTCGCGGAGCATCTCGTCGGCCGACCGGCGGACCCCGACAGCGATACCGATGCTGGCCGTCACCGTGAGCTCGCGCCCGGGGACGCAGGTGAGGCCGAATGGACGGCGAACCTCGGTCATGAGCCGCCCGGCCACCTCGGCAGGTTCGTCACGGGTCTCTTCGGATTTGATGGGGGTCAGAAGACCCGCCGCGCTCGTGGTCGTTGCCTCGCCCGGAACGGCACATCCGGGCGTGGTGCGTCCTGAAAGGGGAGTGATGACGATGTAGAAGATCGCCAGCACGAACCGTGCTGTGTCAGGGATGGAGGGAGGCCCTCCGGGTTCGCCGTGCAGGCGGAGATCCCAAACCGCCGCAGTGTCATGCCGGTCAAGAGCCGGGGTGGGAAGCGACTGCGGAGAAGGCTCGCTGCCAGCGGGTCAGGTGAGCGACGAGAAGACGAACATGTGTAAACCACTGCTGACGCATCGTGAATGTGAACGGTGAGACCGAAACCGAGGCCAGCACGCCTGCCTCGGGAAAAGGGCGCGCCTGTCGGCGAGTCCGGAGTCAGGGAGCTGCCTGCTCGCGGCCCTGGTGGTGTCCGGTGTAAAGGTGGCGTGAGCTCGTTGCAGGCCCTGGCATGGAACAGGAGAACCTGTCGTCTCGATACGAACGGCCAGTCGAAATGGGTGATGCCGGCCCCCTGGTCGTCAAGAGGGAGAACCCCGTGTGGCCACGGCCACCTGGGGGAGAGTACCGATGCGAGGCACAGAGGCGGACCGGCCCGTAGGTGCGCCGGGATAAACCGGCAAGGAGGAGGGAATGGAAGAGTCCTACATCGAAGGTGTAGCGAACCACGATGACCCCGACCATGCGTTGGCACTCGTGAGGGTGACGGCGAAGCGTTGGACCGGGGCACGTGCAGGCAGGGCCATTGAGCCGCGTAATCACTGCATTCGGGGTGCCGACGACGTCTACGAGATCGGAAGACCACATCGTCATCAGCGCTATCGCAAGCTGTTGGCGGACCCCGCGTGGTCAGAGAACCACTGCATGCACGGAACCTCTTTGCGCGAGAACCGGGAGGTCTCGTGCTCGCCCGTCCGGTCGATCACCGGGCGGGCCGCTCAGGCAAGGCCAAGGCCGCAATCCTGAGATGAACGAGCACGAGAAGTCAGACAGCCCCGTATTACCGACGAGCCCGCCGAACAAGGTCACGAGAGTGGCTGCGGAGGCGGGGGAGGGAAGGGGGCTGGCCGAGGGGAACACGGACAGCACAACACGTCCCGGACACAGTGCCGGGCCAGACGTGTCAAATGGGGTGGATCGTGTGCGAGAAGTAGCACGGCAGGACAAAGACGTACGGTTCACAGCGTTGCTGCACCACGTCGACTTCAACCGCTTATGGGCGGCCTACTGGGCGATCCGCCCGGAGGCTGCACCCGGGGTGGACGGGGTCACGTGGGAGGGCTACGGCCAGGACCTGGAGGACAACCTCCGGAGTCTGCTCGCACGGGTCCACAGCGGCGCCTACCGGGCGAGTCCGTCTCGGAGGGTGTACATCCCGAAGGCTGACGGGCGGCAACGGCCGCTCGGCATCGCCACGGTGGAGGACAAGGTTCTCCAGCGGGCAGTCGTCGAGGTGCTCAACGCCATCTACGAGGAGGACTTCCTCGGCTTCTCCTATGGGTTCCGACCCGGGCGCAGCCCGCATGATGCGTTGGATGCGCTCGCCGCCGGAATCACGACGAAGAAGGTGAACTACGTGCTCGATGCTGATCTCAGCGATTTCTTCACCAAGCTCGATCATGCCTGGTTGCAGAAGTTTCTCGAGCACCGCATTGCGGATAGAAGGGTCCTGCGCCTCATCCAGAAATGGGTGAACGCAGGGGTCATCGAGGACGAGAACTGGACGGAGACACTGGAGGGCGCACCGCAGGGAGCATCGGCATCACCGCTGCTTGCGAACGTCTACCTTCACTATGTCTTCGACCGGTGGGCCCGACAGTGGAGACGTCAGCACGCACGGGGCGACATGGTCGTCACCCGTTTTGCTGATGACTTTGTGGTCGGGTTCGAACACCTTGGTGATGCAAAGCAGTTCCTGAGAGACCTTCGTAGCCGATTTGCGAAGTTCAACCTGGAACTACACCCCGAGAAGACCCGCCTCATCCAGTTCGGGCGTTTCTCAGCCCAAAACCGGGCGGAGCGGGGGCTCGGGAAACCGGAGACGTTCGACTTCCTCGGCTTCACGCACTTCTGCGGGAAGACGAAGGACGGTCGCTTCTGGCTCCGGCGCATCACCATTGCTAAGCGGATGCGGGCGAAGTTGAGGGCACTCAAAGAGGAACTCCTTCGACGCCGGCACCTGCCGATCCCCGTCCAAGGGCGATGGCTGGCAAGCGTGGTGCGAGGACATCTCGCGTACTACGCCGTGCCAGGCAACATCGACGCAGTGTCGGCCTTCCGTGACGAGGTGAGACGGCTCTGGCGGGAAGCGCTCCGGCGCCGAAGCCAGCGCAGCCGCCTCACCTGGGAGCGAATGGGTCGTCTGAGCACCCGGTGGCTGCCTCCTGCCCGCATCGTGCATCAACACCCCCGTCGCGCGCTTCGCCGCCAGAACCTGAGGCAGGAGCCCAGTGCGGTAGTGCCGCACGCTGGGATCTGTGCGGGGGGCTGGCCGCAACCGGACTCGTCCGGCCAAGGCCAGTCCCTACCGCGATTAGCGATGAAGGCCCTGTAATGGGGATGGAGCGAAGGGGCCGGGCAGGCCAGATCACCGATCAGTCAACCCTTCGGGGGAGGAACTGATGGACGGACCACAGTTGGGAATGAAGTCGTTTGAGATTCGAAAACGCCTCGTCTACGAGGCGTGGATGAAGGTCCAGGCGAACGGCGGGGCGCCGGGCGTGGACTCCGTCAGCATCGACCGGTTTTCAGACAACGAGAGGGACAACCTCTACAAGCTGTGGAACCGGATGAGCTCGGGGAGCTACTTCCCCGGGCCGGTGCGGGCGGTGGAGATACCGAAGGACCATGGGGCCGGGGTCAGGGTGTTGGGGGTGCCGAACACGGTGGACCGAATCGCCCAGACGACAGCTGCGATGCTGCTGGAAGAGAAGCTTGAGCCGATCTTCCACCAGGACAGCTACGGCTATCGTCCGGGGCGCAGTGCCCATGACGCCCTAGCCGTGGCCCGTCAGCGCTGTTGGAAGAAGGACTGGGTGTTGGACATCGACGTCCGGGCCTTCTTCGACAGCGTTCCCCATGATCTGTTGTTGAAAGCGGTCGCTCACCACACCGACGAACGCTGGGTGCTGCTCTACATCGAACGGTGGCTCACTGCCCCCATTCAGATGCCAGACGGGACTCTCGTGGCACGGGAGAAGGGAACCCCGCTAGGGTCCCCGATCTCGCCGCTGCTCGCCAACCTCTTCATGCACTACGCGTTCGACACGTGGATGGACCGGGACCACCCCGGCAGTCCATTCGAGCGCTACGCGGATGACGTGGTGATCCACTGCGACACCGAGGCGAAGGCCCCGCATCTGTGGGCCGCACTCGCTGAACGGCTCGGGTCCGTTGGACTTGAGCTGCACCCCGAGAAGACAAAGGTCGTGTACTGCAAGGACACGCACCGCCGGAGGGACTTCGAGCACACCAGCTTCGACTTCCTCGGCTACACCTTCCAGGGTCGCCTGGTGAAGGGTCGACGGGGGTTCTTCATGAACTTCTCACCGGCCATGAGTGCCAAGGCGAAGAAGGCGAAGGGCAAGCAGATCAGGGACTGGCACCTCAACCGTCGCAGTGGTTCGGATCTGTCCGACCTCGCCCGGGCCATCAATCCCCAGGTCCGAGGCTGGATCAACTATTACGGAGCCTTCTATCGCTCCAAGTTGTATTTCATCGCAAGGCGCATCGACGAGCATCCGGTCAGATGGGCCATGCAGAAGTTCAAGCGACTGCGAGGGAAGCCTCAGCTGGCATGGGACCGGTTGCGTGAGGCACAACAGCGCAATCCCCGGCTCTTTGCCCACTGGCACCTTCTCGCAGCCACTCCCAACCGACCTGCAAGAGCCGGATGAGCCGAGAGGTTCACGTCCGGTTCTGTGAGATCCGGGGGGTGCGATTCCCCCCGGCTACTCGACTAGATAACCGCCTCAGTGTGCCAATCGTGACAGACATTCAGTCAGGACAGCGAGATCGCAGTCCTGACTGAATGTAATGGTCAGTTCACAACGAACCAGGCAACCTTGGCCGTCTTCCCGCTGGGCACTGCCTCGGACAGGACAATCTGGAAGTTGCTTCCTATCACTGCTGCGTGGGGAACCACTGCTTCAACGAAGACCCCCGGAAGGCTGTTCTGGAGATTGGCGAATACGAGGCTAGCTGTCGAGACCTTCACAGTGATGGTTGCAGTCTTACTCCCGCTTGGGATCGACACCGCACCACTCCTAGAGAACGAGGCCACTCCGTCAACTTGGAGTGCCGTGCCGCTAGAACTGGCTGCATAGACACCCCAGCCTCCGGCAGCATTGTTGAGACCGTAAACACCAGAGGAGCCGGCATGGCTGGAGGTGCCCTGAACGCCATCGCTGCCGCTCGAGTGTCCGATGACACCGGGGGCGTGGCTCGACACTCCAATAACACCGGCGTTGGTGTTCGAGTCACCAACCACCCCGGCCGTTCCAGCAATCCCGCTTGTTCCAACGCTCTGGCCGAGGACACCACTTACCGTGCTTGAAAGCCCGAACACTCCATTGACGGTTTGCGACAACCCGATGACCCCATCGGTGTGAGCGACGTCGCCGATCACTCCAGCCTTGTAGCCGCCCAGTAGTCCACTACCATCAGCATTGATAGTCCCATAGACACCATTCCCTCCTGACGAGCTTCCGTAGACGCCATCACCGGAACCGGTTGTCGTGCCCTCCACGGCCGGGCTTGCATTCGCTGGATTGGAAACCTGACCGACCACCCCGGCTCCAGTGCCGTTTGAGTTGTCCCCTTCGATGGCTGGGTTGGCATTGTTCGGGTTCAGTACCACGGCGTAGAGACTGGTGCCAAGATCGCTTGCCCCGTAGACACCCCAGCCACCCGATGGACTCGTGTCGAGTCCATAGATGCCGCTCGAACCATCGTGAGAAGTGAGGCCCTGTACCCCATCGCTTCCGCTTGAATCTCCGACGACTCCTGGACCGTGTTGTGACGTTCCGGAAACGCCGACTCCACCACCAGAGCTATTGTCGACGCCATTGATCGCTTTCGATCCAGTGTGGGTCGTGATGCCCTGGACACCATCACTTGCGCTGGACATCCCGATCACACCGGCGAGGCTGCTCGAGTCTCCGACAACCCCCGCAGTGCCACCGATCCCACTCGGGTTCACAGCGACCCCGAGGACGCCAGGTCCGCCCTCACCGTAGACGCCTGCATGGCTATCGTCGAGATTCTGTCCGTGGACGCCAAAGTTAGTATTCGATACTCCCCTGACTCCTTCGAAGTCCTTCGACGTTCCCGCTACTCCAATATCGCTGCTCGAGTCCCCCCACACCCCTGGTGGCGGAGGTCCAATACCGCTCTGCGCACCGCACACACCGTAGAGGCCGGTCCCGTCGGTGTTCGTAACTTCAGTGGGGAGGGTCCCAGAATCGGAATTACCCACCGTGACGTAGTCACCATTCAACGCACCCGCAGGGGACGCGCCCGCAACCAGGGCTGCGGCCGCACCAACTCCTGTGGCTGCTCCGAGCATCAATGCCCGTCGGCCAAGCTTGCGGGTGGGATTGTCCGGTCCGTCTCCATCCGCAATAGGGGTATTGCCGTCTGTCTCAACCCGCTCGTCGCTCATGCTGTACCGCCCTTCGGTCCGTTGCTGTTGGTCATCCCCGCCCGGTGATGACTAGCACGCTCGCGCCGGGCCTAAGGGCTGTCAACCGGTTCTGAGCTGACCGGCACGGCGGGTGCTGCGTTGACTTGTTATCGAAGGGGGTGCACTTACCGAGAGCTGACTGCCCATGACCGGCACATCGGGGATGCCATTTCCGACCAACCCCTTGCGCTTGTTCATCCTCAACGCGAGCTGGGCGATCTCGGTGGACCTTTCCAGCGAGTGTCCCTACGTTGGCCCAGTGATGTTGTTTTCGACCGGTAGTTCTTCCAGCAGCACATCCGTCGAGCAAAGTCTATGGTCCGATGTGCCAGCAGATCGGCTCAGTGCCACAAGACGGGCCTGGAGTTCCGCGTCGGTGCGTCCGAGTCAGGGCGACAGTGCTGTCTGCAGGCCGGCGACTGTACGGCCTGGAGTCAAGACCGCTCGCTCACTCAACAGCGAATTTGCTGAAGCTGGTCACAGTTCCAAGGGAAGTAGTGACATCGATGTCGCCGGTCGTAGCACCCGTGGGTACCTTCACCGTGATCTGCGTGGACGTGTCGCTGGTGACGGTGCCCTTTAATGGATGAGGCCCGGAGGTGGTGAACCCCACCGCCGTTGCATGGGAGAGGTTGGTCCCGGTGATAGTCACTACCGTGCCGGGTGGGCCAAACGAGGGGGTGAACCCGGTGATCGTGGGTCCTGCATCGGTGAACGTGGTGGCGCTGGTCGCAGAGCCATTTCCTAGTGTGACGACTTCGATGTAGCCGGTCGTGGCACCCGCGGGTACCTTCACCGTGATCTGCGTGGACGTGTCCTCGCTGATGGTGCTCTTTATGCCGTTGAAGCCCACCGCCGTTGTGTGGGAGAGGTTGGTCCCGGTGATGGTCACCACCGTGCCGGGTGGGCCCGACGACGGGGTGAACCCGGTGATGGTGGGTCCTGTGTAGGTGAACTTGCTGGCGCTGGTGACGCTCCCGCTAGGAGTGGTGACTTTGATGTCGCCGGTCGTGGCACCCGCGGGCACCCTCACCCTGATCTCCGTAGGCCCACCGCTTATGATCTCGGTAGCAGCTTCGCCGTTGAAGGACACCTCAGTTGCACCGGAGAGGTTGGTCCCGGTGATGGTCACTATCGTGGCGGGCGGGCCCGACGACGGGGTGAACCCGGTGATGGTGGGTGGGCCCGATGATACGGCGAATTGGCTGGTGCTGGTCACAGTTCCAAGGGAAGTAGTGACATTGATGTCGCCGGTCGTAGCACCCGTGGGTACCTTCACCTTGATCTGCGTGGACGTGTCGCTGGTGACGGTGCCCTTTAATGGATGAGGCCCGGAGGAGGTGAACCCCACCGCCGTTGCATGGGAGAGGTTGGTCCCGGTGATAGTCACTACCGTGCCGGGTAGGCCAAACGAGGGGGTGAACCCGGTGATCGTGGGTCCTGCATCGGTGAACGTGGTGGCGCTGGTCGCAGAGCCATCGTCTAGTGTGACGACTTCGATGTAGCCGGTCGTGGCACCCGCGGGTACCTTCACCGTGATCTGCGTGGACGTGTCGCCGGTGATGGTGCTCTTTATGCCGTTGAAGCCCACCGCCGTTGTGTGGGAGAGGTTGGTCCCGGTGATGGTCACCACCGTGCCGGGTGGGCCCGACGACGGGGTGAACCCGGTGATGGTGGGTCCTGTGTAGGTGAACTTGCTGGCGCTGGTCACGCTCCCGCTAGGAGCGGTGACTTCGATGTCGCCGGTCGTGGCACCCGCAGGCACCCTCACCCTGATCTCCGTAGGCGAATCGCTTATGATCTCGGTAGCAGTTTCGCCGTTGAAGGACACCTCAGTTGCAGCGGTGAGGGCGAGGCTGGTCCCGGTGATGGTCACGATCGTGCCGGGTGGGCCCGACGACGGGGTGAACCCGGTGATGGTGGGTCCTGTGTAGGTGAATTGGCTGGCGCTGGTCACACTCCCGCTTGGAGTGGTGACTCTGACGTGGCCGGTCGTGGCACCCGGGGGCACCTGCGCCGTGATCTCTGTCTGTCCGACGGTGGTGACGGTGCCCGCTTTGCCGTTGAAGGTCACCTCAGTTGCCCCGAGGAGGTTGGTCCCGGTGATGGTCACCACCGTGCCGGTTGAGCCCGACGACGGGGTGAACCCGGTGATAGTGGGTGGGCCCACGACGCCCTGCACCGCACCCATGTTGCAGGCCGCGTTCAGGGCGCTGGCGGTCCCACGCTGGTCGGTGGTCGGGCAGAGCTGTATCGCATCGACCGTGGTCGGATTCGGGATCGCCCCGGCTGCCGGACTGCCCGCCGTGGGGAGGATCGTCTGGGTCGGTCCCCCATTGTTTGCGAGGGGAGCGAGGGAGGCGTCCAGCGAGGACGAGTTGCTGATACTCCCGGTCGCGGAGAACCCGCAGGACCCGTCGTCGTCGATGTTGTACCCGAGGTCGGTCACCGCTGAGCCGATCGACCCACAGTCGAGGCCCGCCCGTTGTCGGCCACGATGTCGCCTGCCGTGTCGAGGGTCGAGAAGTTGGCGATGCCACCCCCGTCGCCCGCATTCGCGCTGTTGCCGACGATCGTGCTGGCCGCAAGCGTCACGGGCTCACGACCCACGTCGAGTGCGCCGCCGCTGGCAGCGCTGTTGCCCGAGAAGGTGCTGTCGGTGATCGTGGCGGTCGCCCCGGGCGGAGTCGTTGGACACGCCGCCCCCGTTCAGGGACGTGGTGTTGCCCGCGATCGTGGAGTCGGACACGGACAGCTGCCCGGAGAAGTTGTAGATCCCGGCACCTTCTCCCCCGCTGTTGTCGGACACGGTGCTGTCGGACACGGAGAGCGAACCGTCGTTGGAGAGGCCGGCACCGGTAGCGAAGTTACCGGTGGCCGTGTTGCCGGTGATGACGCTGTTGGTGACCGTGGTGGTGCCGAAATTGTCGATCCCGCCCCCGGCGGAGTCCACATACCCGTTCTCGACCGTCAATCCCGAGATGATCACCGTGCCGGAGTTGACGGTGATCACCGAGCTGAGGCTGCCGCCGTTGACGACGGTCGACGACGCGCCGGCTCCGGCGATGGTGAGCGAGGAGAGTGACGAGACGCTGAGACTGTCGTTCTCGAAGTAGGTCCCAGCTGCCACATCGATGATGACGTCGTCGCCCGTGTAGCTGCCGCTGGTCGCTTGGCTGATGGCTCCAGAGATGGCACTGCAGGCATTGGCAAGGACTCGTGCAGTCGCCGGTCCCGGTGGTCGAGACGTAGAGCGTCGCCGAAGTCGCCGACGCAGGCGTCGCTCCTCCGACCAGGACCCCGACGAACGCACCACCGAACACCAGCAGCCCGGCCAGAAGCGCCCCGACGTATTTCCGTCCCGTTTTCATCAGACCAGCACCCTCCGCTCTGGGGTGCCGCCTGCACACCCGCCTGTGCGAAGGCATAGCACCGAGAGGCTGTACCGGCAACCGGGTCAGTGTTGCCGTCTCTTGATGCTCTCGCTGAGCCACCAATTCACCACCGATCAGAAGCAGCATGGTGAAGTAGGGAACTGGTTCGGTGTGGTCGGTACGGCGGATGGGCTCAGTCCCGTCAGTTTCCCTTCGGGTGCGTGTTCCATCTCGCCTGGGCGTCGACCTCCCCAGTCCCCCCTTCCCAAACCGTGCATGCGGTTCTCCCGCACACGGCTTTCCCCCAGGCAGTCGATCGTGCGCATTCCGCCGTGCCACGGGCGTTGGCGGGCGACCCGAGCGTCACTCCCGGTCCGTTGACCTGCCCCGAGGGGCGAGTGGGTGGATAGCCCTTGAGCAATCCCACGGTCGTCACTGGTCGCTTCGCACACCTGGCTAGCTACTGGCCCTTCGCTCGAACCGGGTTATGTTGTCCCGGTCGTCATCACTACTACTGCCTCCTCCGACTTCCGCTCGACACTTCGCCGTTTCCCAGGGCCGCTGGTTATCGACGTCGTGGCTGCCGGGCACCGAAGGCTGGCGACCTGCGGCCTTGTGCTTGCCGGCGTCGAGACGGATCTCTCCAGTTCCGGGGACAACCGTCTGGCCATTCCGAGCCCCCTGCGCCGGGAGGTTCCTGGACACCCGCTCCAAGATCTCTGGTGTCGTCCATGGTCTTCGCCCTTTGGGGAAAGGCTCGACTCCTCCTGCTCCGCCATCACTGACGGACCGGTGTAACGACGCTGCAGGCTTCACGTGATGTTACGGACTGGTCATTTGCTCCACCCCGCTTCGAACCCGGCCTCTCGACCACGCACGGGGGCTTCACTACCGGGGACCTTGGCGTCTCCCCGGACCGGACTCGCACCGGCTGGCTGTCCTCAGCTGATCGCTTGGTTACGTCATCACAACATGTACCTCCTTGTTGTCATGGCGTCCAAGCTGCTGGACGCACCCCCCGAACACCGGGAGCGGGGCGATAATCGAGAGACGGGTGCTTGCCCAGCGCGAACTGCCACCGTAACGGCACTTCGAGGGCACCAGCGAGGAACTGCCTGACTCCGGTCGGCGTCGCCTGGTCCGTCGCGGACAAGGAGGATCCGACCTCACAGCATGTGGGTGTACGCCTCCGCAAACTTCATCCCGCTACGGGTAAGTTGCGTAGCGGTTGGGTCCTACGACCGTCGTGCCAAATAGCAGCGTGCAGTATGAGGGCTGTCTACTGCGAGAACACCTGGACTGCGATACTCGCCAGGTCGTTGCCGTCAGATGTCCCCACTCCTCCACCCGCGCTTACGGTCCCACTCTTGTAGGAGTACGTCCCGGCGGAGACGGAGGCGCAAAACACGCCCTCAGATGCGAGCGTCTCGTGAACATTGACCTGGTTCAGCAACAACCCGTAAGCCGGAGTAGGAGCACCACCTGAGGCCGAAAAATAGACACGGAAAACAACGGGCACGCTCGTTGCGTACGCCGACGCCGAGCCCTGCACGCACATGAGTCCAGCGGGCACTGTGAACGAGGCCACCGTCGAGCCGTTCCACGGTCCGAAGACGAGGGCGGATTGCTGATAGAGGAGTTTCCCGGCTACGGCGGTGCTTGACAGGGCGCTGCGCCCCACGCAACCCGTACAGGCCAACGACTTCCCGGTTGCGACACCGAGTGAACCGTTCGAGTACACGCCGTATTGCGTTCCGGTGCCCTCGACTCCGATTCCTTGAGTGCCGCTCGCGGATCCGGTCACGCCGTAGCGGGCGACATTGCCGCTGCCGGTCGCTGCGCCGGAAACACCCTTTCCTCCAGCGACCGTGGCCGAGTTCGTCGCCGTGACCGCTGGCGTGGCTGTCGAACTGGTGAAGGCTCCAACCGCGGCCATTGCGGCCACTGGAGTCAACACAATTGCCCCCGAGATCGCCACGATGACGACCGTGAGTTGCCGTCCGGTGAACGGGCCAAGCCGTCGACCGCTCCGAACCTTGTCCTGTCCCAACATCACATCAACTCCCTATCCGATGGGCGGCCGCGAGGAACCCGCCAGGATCATGAAGATCGACTGCCACAGCCCACTCGCCAGCCGACCATTTGTCTCGCCGTGCGCAATCTTGCCCGATTTTGGTCGCCATCACCTGAGTTTCTGGGACGATCCCCGGTTACCTGAACAGACTGACCCCCAACGATGCTCCTATGGATTGTCAAGAGCGAATTGTGACCGTGGGAGGGCTGCGAACACCTCCCGAGCGACGTAGCGCTTGAGGCAGCGGATCGCTTCCTTCTTTGTCCGCCCTTCCTTCATCCTGCGCTCGATGTAGTGCTTGGTTCTCGGGTCGTTGACCATCCGGGTGAACACGACGTGCCACAAGGCCGAGTTGGCTTGGCGGTCCCCACTGCGATTCAGCCGATGTCGCTGCTGCTTGCCGCTCGAGGCGTCGAGGGGCGAGACGCCGCATAGTTTGGCGAAGGTCGATTCGCTTTTCAGGCGCTCCGGGTTGTCGCCGGCGGCCACCAAGATGGCCGAGGCGACGTCGGTGCCCACCCCGTCGACGGCGTTGAGCTCTGGGGCGGTCTCGGCGACGAGGGTCTTGAGCATTCGGTCGATCTCTTTGACCTCCTCTTCGAGGGAGAGGGCCCGGCGAGCCAGTGTGCGCAGGGTGAGCTTGGTGACCGTCGTCACATCAGTCCGTCCAGTGTGGCGATAGGCGCTCGCCACGGTGAGGACCTTGTAGATGGAGAGGCCCCGCAGCTCGGCCCGGAGCTCCTCGGGAGCGGTCGAGATGAGGCTGCGCATCTGGTTGATGGCCTGGGTCCGGTTGCCCCTGGCCGAGCGCCGGGCGACCCGCAGTACCCGCATGGCCTCGACGTTTCCGTCCCTGGTCTTGGCCGATCCGGTGGCCTCACCGCCTTGGGCGGCCCGGGCCGCGGCCACAGCGTCGTGGGGATCGGACTTTCCCGTGCGCCGACGCCGCTGACGATTGGGCCGGTCCACCTCGACGACGGCGACCTGGTGGCCCAAGAGGTGGCGGGTGAGTCCCGCCCCGTAGCTTCCGGTCCCTTCGACGCCGACCAGCTCGAGGGTCCCGAAGCCCTCGAGCCAGCCCAGCAGCTCCTGGTAGCCCGCCGCTGTGGCGGCAAAGCTCTGGACACCGAGCTGAGCCCCCCGTTCGTCGAGGGCGGCCGCCACGTGCACATCGAGGTGCGTGTCGACCCCTCCGGTGATTCGGCGCGCGATAGTGGTCATCGTCATCTGTTCCTTTCGCTTGGGGTGGGTGACACCGCACCGCCGGAACGATGGACAGGACAGCGATGGGCCTGTGCGGCAGGCTCCTATGAGGTCACTCCGTCCGACCGGTTGGTGTCAGATGAGTGTCCGAGCCAGGCCGACGAATCGACTTCAGGACAGTCCGTAAGGACGTCAGCCGGATTGATTGAGTCAGACCTGGCTCGGGCATTCACCCACACGCTGACCAGTTCTCGCAACGAAATGGTGGATCGTCAGCGGGCTACGTCAATCCTCGCTGCCGGCTGAGGGTCGCGTTACCTGTGCTCGGACGCGGTCGGTGCTCGCGATAGTTGCCTGCCATCCAACGGCACATCCGAGCGTGTGGACAACTCTGCTCGGGCCCATTGGGTGACCCCCAAAGGCACAGCACATCGGGGGCGTCCCGTTCACATATCGGGACTTGCTGGCCGACTCGCCGGTTGGACGGACCTAGCCGACAGACGCCACTGAGGTCGGAGGTGACTTTCGACCCTGTCGCTCCATGCCACACGGTGCCACGATCGACTGGGGGCCTGTGGAGGTCGGAGGCGAGTGCGATGGGCCAGCCAAGGGATGCGTCAGTCTTGGGCAACTATGTGAGCGCTCCAGCCAAGGTGGGAAGGTCCCGATCGAGGCGGCGGGTTCTGGTCATGTTGGCGACGGTCGGACTGGCTGTTGTGGCTGCCTGCGTGGCGGCGCCGTCGGCCTATGCAGTGATCACCGTGCCGGGGGTGCCTCGTGGCGTTTCAGCTTCCCCAGGCAATGCAGCTGAGACCGTCAAGTGGGCGGCTCCGACCAGCAACGGCGGTAGCGCCATTACCGGCTATACGGCTCAGGCCGTACGTGTCGGTGCATCGTCCGGCAAGAGTTGCCATACGGGCGGTGCGCTGACCTGCACCATCGTCGGCCTCCTGAATGGGTACACCTACAACATCAGTGTTCGTGCCTCCAACGTCAAGGGCACGGGTCCGGCATCCGCTCCGATCAAGGTCGTACCTGGTGTCCCGGGTCAGCCGAAGATCATGGCTATTGCAAGAGGGAACGCGTCTGTCCTTGTCAGCTGGACAGCTCCGCTAACAAACGGAAGCGCCATTACCCGATACACGGTGACTTCGAATCCGGGAGCGAAGACCTGCACAACCTCGGGTGCGACTCGCTGCACAGTGACGAGCCTGATTAACGGCACCCCCTACAAGTTCACGGTGACCGCCACCAACGCTCGCGGCACCGGTATTGCCTCGGCTCCCTCGAGGTCCGTGACCCCGGCCCCAGCTCGGACTATCGCCGTGGGCAATTCTCCCGACGCCATCTCCTCGGACGGCACTCGGGTCTGGGTGGCGAACTACATATCCAACTCAGTCACCGAACTCAACGCCTCGGACGGCTCGCCTATCCGGACCATCGCCGTAGGTCTCCGTCCCCACGCCATCTCCTCGGACGGCACTCGGGTCTGGGTGGCGAATGACGACGGCACGGTCACCGAACTCAATGTTCCGGACGGCTCGCTGGTCCGGAACATTGCCGTGGGCCACTTTGTCAACGCCATCTCCTCGGACGGCACTCATGTCTGGGTGGCGAGCGGCTATGACAACACGGTCACCGAGCTCAATGCTTCGGACGGCTCATATGTCCAGAATATTCCAGTAAGCGAAGGAGCTGGCGGAGGAATATCCTCGGACGGCACTCACGTCTGGGTGGCGAACAGCGGCGACATCATGGGCGCGGTCACTGAGCTCAACGCCTGGACGGCTCATATGTCCGGTTCCAAATCAGTGGGCCGCGATCCCAACGGCATTTCCTCGGACGGCACTCACGTCTGGGTAGCAAACACCTATAGCAATACGGCCACCGAGCTCATCTCTAATCACACATCCCCAACCGGGTCCTATCCCGACGCCGTCTCGTCGGACGGCGTCCACGCCTGGGTGGCGAACACGTATGGTGACTCGGTCACCGAACTCACTGCATCGGGTGGCTCATTCGTCCAAACCATTGCTGTGGGAAGCTATCCTGACGCCGTCTCCTCCGACGGAACTCACGTCTGGGTGGTGGGCGGCGATGCATCACCATGTTCGCTGCATAGAGCTGCCAAGGATCATGGGAACCATCGTTGATGTCGCCTTCGGTTCGGGCCCGGCTCCTGGTGCCTCATTCAGGCGTGTCAGACTTGCGGGCGACGCCGGTGCCCCCGAACGATGCTCCTATGGATTGTCAAGAGCGAATTGTGACCGTGGGAGCGCTGCGAACACCTCCCGAGCGACGTAGCGCTTGAGGCAGCGGATCGCCTCCTTCTTGGTCCGCCCTTCCTTCATCCGGCGCTCGATGTAGTGCTTGGTTCTCGGGTCGTTGACCATCCGGGTGAACACGATGTGCCACAGGGCCGAGTTGGCTTGGCGGTCCCCGCTGCGATTGAGCCGGTGGCGCTCCTGCTTGCCGCTCGAGGCGTCGAGGGGCGAGACCCCGCAGAGCTTGGCGAAGGTCGATTCGCTCTTCAGGCGCTCGGGGTTGTCGCCGGCGGCCACCAGGATGGCCGAGGCCACGTCGGTGCCCACTCCGTCGATGGCGTTGAGCTCCGGGGCGGTCTCGGCGACGAGGGTCTTGAGCAGTCGGTCGATCTCTTTGACCTCTTCTTCGAGGGAGAGGGCCCGGCGGGCCAGGGTGCGCAAGGTGAGCTTGGTCACCGTCGTCACATCAGTCCGTCCGGTGTGGCGAAAGGCGCTGGCCACGGTGAGGACCTTGTAGATGGAGAGGTCCCGCAGCTCGGCCCGGAGCTCCTCGGGAGCGGTCGAGATGAGGCTGCGCATCTGGTTGATGGCCTGGGTCCGGTTGCCCCTGGCCGAGCGCCGGGCGACCCGCAATACCCGCATGGCCTCGACGTTTCCGTCCCTGGTCTTGGCCGATCCGGTGGCGTCACCACCTTGGGCGGCCCGGGCCGCGGCCACGGCGTCGTGGGGATCGGACTTTCCCGTGCGCCGGCGGCGCTGGCGGTTGGGCCGGTCCACCTCGACGACGGCGACCTGGTGGCCCAAGAGGTGACGGGTGAGTCCCGCCCCGTAGCTGCCGGTCCCTTCGACGCCGACGAGCTCGAGGGTCCCGAAGCCCTCGAGCCAGCCCAGCAGTTCCTGGTAGCCCGAGGCTGTGGCGGCAAAGCTCTGCACGCCGAGCTGGGCTCCTCGTTCGTCGAGGGCGGCCGCCACGTGCACATCGAGGTGCGTGTCGACCCCTCCGGTGATTCGGCGCGCGATAGTGGTCATCGTCATCTGTTCCTTTCGCTTGGGGTGGGTGACACCGCACCGCCGGAACGATGGACAGGACAGCGAAGGGCCTGTGCGGCAGGCTCCTATGAGGTCACTCCGTCCGACCGGTTGGTGTCGGATGAGTGTCCGAGCCAGGCCGACGAATCGACTTCAGGACAGTCCGAAAGGACGTCAGCCGGTATTGATGGAGTCAGACCTGGCTCGGGCATTCACCCACACGCTGACCAGTTCTCGCTCCGAAATGGTGGACCGTCAGCGGGCTACGTCAATCCTCGCTGCCGGCTCAGAGGCGTTATCGAAGGGGGTGCACTTACCGAGAGCTGACTGCCCATGACCGGCACCTTCGGGATACGGTCCGCCACCGGTCCCCGCCGCATCGCCACCCATCATGCTCCCGTTCATCATCCAGTCATTCCAGTTCTCGATGTGGTGCTCCATCCAACCGACCATCTCGTCGCACCACGCTGGCGAAACGGTGGCAGAGACAGAGGACCGGGAATCGGTACCAATCCACTGACGGCAGGTAGTGCCAATAGCCGTGGCGGTGCCCCACATCATCGGTCCGGTCATTCGCCCGCTTTGGAGCTGCTCGTTCATCCAACCGGTCAACGTGGTGCAGGCGGAACTAGCCGAACTGGTGCCAAGCATTGGAGCGGAGGTCCCAGACCACTGCTCGCAGACTCGCTGCAGGGATGCCAGCTGCCGCTGATCGCTCACGCCCGAGCTATCGCTACTGAAGACAATAAGTCCCACGATTGCCAGCACTGCAACAGCCAGGGCAATCGGAATCAACCAGATGGCATGGCGCTTGACCGCTGAGGCTTCGCGCACGTGCTCCGACTCCTCTGTCACAGCCCCATTATCGAACGCTATGGCTTGGTCGCACTAGGGCCATAGGTCCTCCGCTAGCAGGGCAAATGGCCATCCTGTCGCTTGGCATCCTTTCAGCCGAGTCCCCCCGCGATTGCTGGACAACCGGACCTTGGGGGTGGCTACAGTCTCAGGATGATCCGGGTCGTCTACGAAGGGCCTCCTCACCCTGTCTTTGGTCTCGTGTCGATGCTGGAGGACGAGGACTATGAGGTGACATACGACCCGCCGGACCTCCGGACACAAGGACCGGTAGAGGTCGATTTGTCGCTCATCGACATCCACGTGAAAGGCGTCAGTGCGGTCGAAGCGGTCATTCAGAAGTTCAGGGATCGGCACGCCGACCTCCCTGTCGCGATCCAAGCCCAGGCTGAACGCTGACGAGGCGTCAGCGGCCACCGGACAGTTGCTGCCAGTCGTGGGCTGCGTTCCGACCGGGTAGGCAGTCCCAATGAGAGCGATTCACGCCATTGGACATGCTCTCGCTATCTCTGCCTCGATGACTTGGCAGATTCTGTGGGCCTTGATCTTCGGATTTGTCCTGTCGGCAGTGGTCCAGGCGGTCATTCGCAGGAGCACAATCGTGAAGCGGCTGGGGGGTGACAGCCCACGCTCCCTATTGATGGCCACGGGATTCGGAATCGCCTCCTCGTCTTGCTCGTATGCGGCAGTGGCACTCGCCCGTGCCCTCTTCAGGAAGGGGGCAAGCTTCACCGCGGCCATGGTCTTCGAGATCGCGTCGACGAACTTGGTCGTCGAGCTGGGCGTAATCCTCGCCGTCCTGATCGGATGGCAGTTCACGCTGGCCGAGTTCGTCGGTGGACCCATCATGATCGTGCTCATCGCTGTCGTGTTCCGACTCTTTCTACAACAGCGACTGATCAAGGATGCCAGGGTTCAGAGCGACAAGGGCCTCTCGGGCTCGATGGAGGGCCACGCCGCGATGGACATGACCATCGGCGGGCAGGGAACCCTGTTTCACCGCCTGTGGTCGAAGAAGGCCTTCACCTCGGTGTCGTATGTCTTCATCATGGAGTGGGCAGCCGTCATCCGCGATGTCGTCCTCGGACTGTTGATCGCCGGTGCGGTCGCCGCTTGGGTGCCGGACAGCTTTTGGCACCGCTTCTTTGTGGTTGACCATCCGCTCCTCTCGAAGGTCTGGGGACCCCTCATCGGGCCAATCGTCAGCCTGCTGAGCTTTGTCTGTTCCATTGGCAACGTCCCGCTAGCCGGAGTGCTCTGGAATGCTGGGATCAGCTTTGGTGGCGTCATCAGCTTCCTCTTCGCCGACCTCATCATCGTGCCGATCCTCCTCATTTACAAGAAGTACTACGGCACCAAAATGATGCTTTTCATTCTGGCCAGCTTCTACGCGACGATGGTCACCGCCGGGTACATCGTCGAGATTCTGTTCTCGCTGTTGGGACTCGTGCCCACCGAGCGAAATGCGAAGGTCGGAGAGACCGCTATCCAGTGGAACTACACGACTGTGCTCAACATTGTGGCGATCTTGGTCGCCGCCGCGCTCAGCTACCGATTCGTCAGAACGGGCGGAATGCAGATGCTCAAGGTGATGGGCGGACCACCGGATACCGAGGGCTCCCACATGGCGTGACTGGTTACAGACCTAACTTGGTTCAGTGCGGACCCTAGGCGGAGCTGGAATAGCAGCGCAGTGGCCGAACTAGAACGGCTGTGTGACCCTCGTCAGCCATGATGCCGTCCAACTCCTGCCAGTCGTCAGGACTCCCTCCGGCGGCAGCGGCGTAGACCTCTCGGAGCAGCCGGGGAAGGTCGGTCATTGCGAAGCCGTCGAGCGGATCGTCCGGACCGGCTAACTCCGCTTCGCCTTCCACGGCAACCCAATCCCAACCTGATCGGAATACAACCGTGACTCTCGGGTGCAGACGCAGGTTGGGCAGCTTCCTGGTTCCGCCCCGAGCGACGAACCCAACGACAGACCCGCCGGAAACCGGGTGGCCCACGACGCCCGAGTTCACTACGGACGCGTAAGGCGATCCGTCCCGCCTATGGGCGATAACGACTGCCAGGCCACTCTCCCGGGCACCCAGCTCACGGGCACGCTCCAAATCCACCACGTGCACCTTCTAGCACCAGCATGGAGTACCGAGGGCTGGGAGGCCCTGTCCCTGATCACCGAGAGGTGGTCACACTCCGGCACGACTGGGGCAACTTACGCCGGAACGCGAGAAGGCCCCCAGACGTGCGCCGGGGGCCTTCCGCTAACTCCGCCGTCTGTAAACAACGACGTGATGGCGCGGAACGTTACACCCGAGGCCGGACGGCCAGCCCCACAACACCGGGAGCGGGGCGCTGCTGGCCGGGCCGTCAGTGGCTCCGAAGCGAGCAGAGTGTCAGGCTGTGACCATCCCTGAGTGAGTTCCTTGGAGGGTGCCAGATGCCCACTGCCGTAGAGACGGTTCAGGATTTCATGGCCGCCTTTGTGAAGGCCTGGCCTACTGCTGACACCACCACACTGGGGTCATTCTTCAACGAAGACGCCATCTATCACAACGTTCCGTTGGACCCAGTCAGAGGACGCGCTGCCATCGAAGCGACCTTCGCTGAGTTCATGAGAATAGGTGGTCAGGTCGATGTCGAGATGATCCACATGGTGGCCGAAGGCCCGATCGTCATGACAGAGCGCGTCGACCACCTCACGAGAGCCGACGGAACAACCGCTTCGTTGCCGATGATGGGGATCATCGAGGTCCACGATGGACTCATTGCCGCTTGGCGGGACTACTTCGACCTCAGTCAGTTCACGTCCCAGGTGCTCGGGGGAAGCTGACCATTCAGTTGGCGCATTGGAGCCCGAGGGTGCCCCAGAACACCGGGTGCGGGCGCGTTATCCAGGGGTTGACCGTCGACAAGCACGTACCAGCCCGCAGAGGCTTTCAGTTCAGTGAAGCTCGACGCCAACTTCACCTACAGGCAACGTCAGTGCACTCGTGTCCGCCGAGTATTAGGGTCCCTGGCGGAACGACATCCGTTCCCTCGGCGAGCGGCCAGCGCTGAAGTTCCGGCCGGACGGACGACTCCCTCAGGTGGGTCGATCTTTGCGGTCGATAGGGGGAGAACCATGAAACGCAAGTGGGTCGCGTTGACCGCGATCGCTGTCATGTCAGCCACCGTTATCACGGTGGCGCATGTGGACGTTGCCGGAGCGGTAGGCCCGCCGGCGTCTGGGACGATCGGATGCAAGATCTCGGGAGGCGGCAGGTTCTCTCCGGGATTGACCAATGTGGGAAGTTCGACCGCTGTGAAGATCAACTTCAAGGCCGCAGGTAACTGTGGTGGGAATGTGACAGCCCCCAACTCAGCCGGACTCATTGGTCCGGTCACCGTCACCAGCGTCAACATCGCAGGTTCGGGCTACTTCGTGAAGGCTGGTCTTGGATTTGCCAACAAGTGCTCCAACTTCCAGGCGAGTGACAAGGTCGGGGCCATCACGGTGACGTACAACTGGGTTTCCGTTCCCGCGATCGCACCTACCGTGGTCAAATTCAGTGCTGGGACAGCTTCATTCGTCAGTCCCATCGTCCCTCTCAGCTTGTTCGACAAGATCAAGCTGCCAGGCCCGTTCGGCCTCAAGGTCACCACCGGTTCATTTGCTCCTGCGGTGGCCCCTGTCGTGGTCTTGGACACCAACATCCTCAAGACGTGCAGTGGCGCTTGGGCCTACACACCGTTCACGATCAAACCGGGGTCGTACATCACCCTCCCCTGACCGGCGAAGGTGGACTGAACTACTCGACAGCGGGTGGGGTTCCGAATGGCGGCGACGCTCGTCTGGTCCCCGCCCGCTGTCACATCGGTCGGAAGTCCTTCGGCTGGTGTCAGGTCCATCCGGGTCGGGCGGGCCCTACATCAAGAAGGACCCCATCGAGGTGAGGCCAAAAGACGTCATGTCCTTCGTCACCGCGCAGCGGCGTCCCAAGCCCGGTGCCGAGAATGTGGTGCGCATCGCCGATGGCTCCACCGGTCTCTCGGCGGCGACGATCAAGCGCCGGTTGGCTGCGGTGTCGAGCTTCTATGGCTACCTGATCACCCGCGACGACGTCGACGTCAGCGCCAACCCGGTCCCCCGTGGCATCGCCACCCGCCAGAGCCGCTCCCGGGGCGGACGGGGCTTGCCGCTGGTGCGAGGGGTGCGCCGCCTGCCCCGGATCCTCGACGCCGACGAGGTCGAGTCGCTCATGGGCGCGCTGCGCACCGAGCGGGACCGGGCCATGACCCAGGCCATGGTGCTCGGCGGTCTCCGGCGCTGTGAGGTGCTCGGGCTGCGGCTCTCCGATCTGTATCTGGGCGAGTGGCGGGTGCTCATCAGAGAGGGCAAAGGCGGACACGAACGGCTGGTGCCGCTCTCGCCGACCTTCTTCGCCACGGTCGCCCGCTACATGGACCATGAGCGACCGGTGGAAGCGACGACTGACTCGTTGTTCGTCTCTCTCAAAGGAGCGCGTCGGGGCCAGCCGCTCTCGGTGCCGGGTCTGGACCAAATCGTCAGCGCCGCCCGGGAGCGGGCCGGTCTCGACCACGGCACCTGCCATGAACTACGACACACCTGCTTCACCCGGCTCCGGGAAGCGGGGATGGCCATCGAAGCCATCCAGGCCCAGGCCGGCCACCGCTCGATCACTTCGACGCGGGTCTACTTGCACCTCGACATGCACTGGCTGGCCGATGAGTACCGACGGGCCATAGAAGCCATCGAGGCCCAGGCACTGGTCGGGGTGGCCCAGTGAGCGCCCTGGCCGCACGACGGGTCGCGCCGCGCCGACATGGCGGCGGGACGCCCGAGGTGACGCGGGCCGAGATCGCCGCCAGAGCCCCGCTCATGGTGGCCACAATGGCCTCCTACCTGGACCAACTGGAGGTTTCGGCCCGTGCGAGCACGGTGGCCGACGCCGAGCTGACATTACGGCTCTTCGCTCATCGGGTCAGCGCAACCGATCCCGAATGTGTCGCCGTCGCCGGCATCGGGCGGGCCACATCGAGGACTTCAAGCGCTGGCTGGCAGCCCGTCCGGGCAAGAACGCCAAGGGGTTGTCCACCATGACGATCCGGCATCGGCTGAGCACCATGCGGACCTTCTTCGAGCACATTATGGAATGGGAGTACGACGACGCCCCGGCCCGCTTGCCCATCTATTCGAGCGACTTCCCCGCCCTCGATGGGCCACTGCCGAAATTCCTGGACGACCCCACTGCATCGCAGTTCATGGCCGCCCTGGCGGTCGACCCCAACCTGCGCCGCCGCCTCATGGGCGAACTGCTGGCCCGCACCGGGATCCGTGTCGGTGAGCTCGGCGGTCTCGAAGATGACGCCATGGTGCGCTATGACGGGGTCGATCGGCTCCGGGTCCCGGTCGGCAAGCTCCACAACGACCGCCATGTGCCGCTCCTGCCGATGCTGGTCGACCTCATCATCGACTACAAGGTTCTCCGCGGCCCGTCACGCTCGGGGCATCTGCTCGAACGCGACGACGGCGGGCCCTTCGACCGACGCACCATCCATCGCTACGTGGCCACCGTGGCTAAGCGGGCCGGCGTCGGCCACGTCCATCCCCACCAGCTGCGCCACACACTCGCCACCCAGTCCATCAACCGGGGCATGAGCCTCGACGCGATTGCCGCGTTGCTCGGTCACCGTTCCATGGACATGACTCTCGCCTATCCGCGCATCTCAGATCGCACCGTCGCCGAGCAGTACTTCAAGGTGACAGAGGCGGTCGAGGCCGAGTACTACGGACTCTCGAGCGCCACCGTTGCCCCGACTGGGGTCTCGGGCACCCAGAAGCGTGGCCCCGACCATCATCGGCTGCTGGCCAACGGTCACTGCACGAGGCCTGCCCTCCTCGACTGCGTCTTCGAGAGCGTCTGCGAACGGTGTGGGTTCTTCGAGACCGGTCCGCAGTTCGTCACCATCTTGAAGCGCCAGCGAAAGCACGCCGACAAGCGCGGTCAGAGCGACCGCCGCGGTCTCTTCGATGGTCTCATCGAGGGAGTCGCCGGCGCCCAGTGAGTGTGTTTCGATAGGAGTCAGCCCAGGACGTACGGATCACCTGTATACCGCCGGCTCTGCGGCGGTTATCGCCTGACAAAATGGAAACGCGTCTTCTTGGCGACCGGCCACGGCCTCCGACCCTGATGGGGCGAACGAATGGCGTTTCAAAACCTGGGTGAGGTCGACCCAGCCACAGCACACCACCTCATCGAACAGTACGGGAGAGTGTGGCTCAGGGAGGCTGGGCCGTCGCAGGATCACTTGCCGGAGGTGGGCGACACGGTCGCGCTCGTCGTTGCGGGCGAGTGGGAAGACTCGGGCACCTCTGGAACGAAACGACTCCGGCTCACGTCCAGGTACACCAGCTCCGCGTATTACCTGCCGGATTGGGATGGCGAGCTGAAGACCGCCACTGCGTGGATCCGTCGGATCGCTCAGCTCCAAGCGGCCAACCTGCGAGTCGAGAGGGTCCGGTATGGGCCAACGCCATGGGATCGGACCTGACCCCCTGTCTCAGAACGCCGGATTGGCGGCGGTTACAGCATCGATTCCAGCCTGGCTGCTATCTCTCGGTAGCGGTTCACAGGGATCAGATGTACGCCATCGAACGCCCCGGACTCGTAAATCGCCTTGATGTGATCGCAGGCGATGTCCACGCCCGATCCACGATCCCGATCGAGTTCACCGACAATCGCCTCCGGGACGGCCAACTGAGGTACGTCGGCCGACAGTTTGCGAGCCATCGAAGAACTGGGGAGCACCATCACTCCTGCGTAGATCGGACCGTCGAACTCAACCGACGTGCGCCACCGAAGCAAGTCATCGATTGAGTAGGTCACCTGAGTGAGGAGAAAGTCAGCACCCTGCTTCCATGCCGGAACAGGTCGGAGGCCCGTCGCTGCGCCGAGCCGGAGTGAATCGATCATTTCTGCTCGCTCGGCGAACTTCCGGGCTTCGGAGATCATCGTTTTGACCGTGAGGTCGTCAGAACGAGCACCTGTCTCTGGTCGGTCGCCGTATACAAACAGGAACTCATTCACTCCATAGGCGGCTGCGGTGAGTAGGTCCCTCTGGAAGCCCAGTACATTCCGGTCACGAGCATTGATGCATGCGATCGAGCGGCCACCCATGAGCCTTACCTCGTGCGCTACTGCGATGCTGGATACCGTTGCCCGACCAATGTGGTTGTCGGGGATCAGGAAGGCGTTGGCGACCTCACTCAGTACGCCGATCTGATGGCGGACATGTGTCAGGTCCGGGCGGGTGGCAGGCTCCACTTCGCAGATGATCTCGAACTTCTGCTTCACCATCCCAACGATACGTCGGGTTCCCAGAGCGTGCCCCTGACCACCGGATCGGCGGCGGTTATCAAGCGGCCCTCCCTTACTGAGGGCAAGCTGCCCTCGACCGGTACTTTTGGGCGAGGGCAGCTTGTACCAGCCCGGCTCTAGCGGTGGCTTTGGCTTGCACCGGGTTCGGATCGGAATCGTGGTAACGCCGTCAAAGCTTGAAACTTTCCGATATATGAGGTTATCTGTGGCGGCGTGGTCCGGTGGTGATCGATGACTGACGGGAGCAGTGACCGAGTGAAGCGACGGCTGATTCTCGTCGTTGGCGCCTTCGCATTCGTGGTGGCGGGATGCGGCTCTTCGTCGTCTTCGTCCGTTCCTGCGGTCAAATACTACGTCTCGCTCGGCGACTCCTACGCAGTGGGATACCAGCCCCTGCCCACCCCGCACGCGTCCCCCGGGTACACCGCCTACGTGGCCGCCGCGGAACATCTTCAGCTGGAGAGCTTCGGCTGCGCCGGGGCAACCTCAGTCTCGATCCTCGCCACCAACGGTTGCGCCGGCCACGTGGCCGCGACCGATGCGGTGACCTATCCCACCACACCCCAGGCCACTGCTGCCGAAGCCTTCATCAGGGCGCACAAGGGGTCGATCGCGCTGATCACGGTGTCGATCGGCGGGAACGACGTGACGAAGTGTGCAGCAGTCGCCAGCCCCATTATCTGCTTCTTCTCGTCCGTGAGCACAGCTGCGGCCAACATCTCGACCCTGGCCAAGGGGTTGCGCTCGACGGCGGGAACCGGTGTCCCCATCATCGGGCTCACCTACCCCGACGTCCTCCTCGGGCTGTGGGTCCACCCTGCCACCAGCCCGAACAAGAGCCTCGCTTCGCTGTCGGTCACGGCGTTCCAAGACGACCTCAACCCCGCCCTGAAGGCCGCCTATACCGGTGCCGGCGCCAAGTTCGTCGACATCACCGCCGCCACCGGCGCCTACACACCGCTCACCGAGACGACCACCTTGAGCCCCTTCGGAGTGATCCCCGTCGCCGTGGCCCACGTCTGCACGCTCACCTGGTACTGCGCCGTGGGCAGCATCCACGCCAACACACAGGGCTACAACTTCATAGGCCGGGAGATTGTGGCCGAGTACGCGAAGTTGCCCAACTCCTGAACCTCGATCATGCCAGGGGTTGAGCCCCACGTCCTGTCCCCACATTCAGTATGGAACGGCCGGCTCCTCCGGCATCCGCATTTACGTGGATCATTCACATATGCGGTGAACGGAGCCGACATACGGAAGGAAGGAGCCAGCCGTGTCCAGTATTGCCCATCGAAGGTTCGTCCATCTGGGGATGGACGTGTCGAAGGACTCGATCGCCGTGGCGGTCTTGGCACCCGATCGTGACATCGCTCAGGTCGACAAGATCTTTCACGATGCCGATTCAGTCCAACGTCTGATCAAGCGGCTGGGAAAGCCGAAAGGGATCTGGGCCTGTTACGAGGCGGGCCCCACCGGCTACGACCTCCAGCGCCTACTGACTTCCATGGGGGTGCGTTGCGACGTAGTGGCGCCCTCCCTCATCCCCAAGGGCTCGGGTGATCGGGTGAAGACCGACCGTCGGGATGCCCGGCGATTGGCCGGACTGCACCGGGCCGGTGAGCTCACCCCGATCGGCATCCCCACACCGGCTCAAGAGGGCGTGCGCGATCTGTGTCGCACTCGCGGCGACATGGTCCAGGACCTCACCCGGGCCCGCAACCGGCTGAGCGGGTTCCTGCTGCGCCACAGCGTGGTGTCGCGAGGAGGTTCGAATTGGACCGAACGTCACCAGCGGTGGCTGGCCACACTGTCCTTCGACGACCCAGCCATCGCTTCCACCTACTCTCACTACCTGGCCACGGTGAAGCTGCGGGACACCGAACTCGAGTCGATCGAGGCCGACCTCCTGCCGTGGTGCACGAAAGATCCCTTCGGTGATCAAGTCTCACGCTTGACCGCCTACCGCGGTGTCACAAGAATCGGTGCGCTGTGTCTGGCCGCCGAGGTTTTCGACTGGAGACGGTTTCCCAAGGCCAGGCCCTTCATGAGCTTCACCGGCCTCGTGCCCGGGGAGAGCTCGACCGGACTCACCCAGCGGCGGGGTTCCATCACCCGGGCCGGCAATGCCCACCTGCGGGGCCAGCTCTGTGAGGCAGCCTGGGCCTATCAGCACAGCCCCAACATCGGTGTCGGCATCAGAGAGCGCCAACAAGGCGTGCCGCCCGAGACGGTGGCCCGCTCCTGGGCAGCCCAGGTCCGCCTATCCAAGCGGTTCCGGCAACTGGCCGCCCATAAGAACGTTCGCTCGGTGGTGGCCGCCGCCATCCCATGCAATGCTCACCAAGATCACTCCAACGACATAGATGCAGAGGACCAGAACAACATCAGTCCCACTCGCCACTGCCCGAGAGATGAAGCCTGCCCGAAGGCCCTGGAGCTGCTGCCCCCGCTCACTGCGTATCTCGCGATGCCGACTCACGAGATAACCTCCCGTGTGGCCCTCTCCGGTCGAGCAACGCCATTCCACTGGGCTGCCAAGTCACGCGGTGCCTTGCGTCGGAGGATCCTGTCGACCATTCGAGCACTCCACAGATCCATGGCCATGAGTCCGGCACGGCCAGCGTTGAGTGTCTCTGCACCCAGTCCGGTTGTGGACTCACGGATGACCCCCGCCAGGTCGATCTCATCGACTACACCTGGGAGATCGACTCTGGCCACAACCTTGTTGATCGGCACATGATCGATCAACTGCTCCATGTCCAGCTGGTCGACAACCCCGACGACGACCCAATTGAGCACGGACTTCGCAGCTTCGGCCACGTTGTCTCGATTCTCCCTTTCGCTCTTGCGGGCCTCGTCCTGACGCAGTCCGAGGTGTCGTTCAACTGCGTCTAGAGGGCCCTCAGCAATCGACGCGGGTACGACGACTCTCGCGATCCTTACGGATCTGCTAGTGATCTCGGCAGCTACGAGGGTCGCCGCGCCGACCCCCACCTTGGCAGTCCCTGCGATTAGGTCGACGATCCGCAAACCCGCATTCAACGTAGACCCCTGCGTTCCTGCCGCGACTCGCTGCGTCGGCAGCTGGGGAACTGCAGCATCCGGAGTCAGCACACTCGGTGACTGCATCGGCTCAGTGGACTCAGACACGAGCTTTCGATCTAGTTGACAGTGTCCCATCGGGTGTTCCGATTTGCGTTGCCACGCTCTAATCCTAGGCTCTCCTCGGATCGACACGGGTGCCCCTGACCGCCAAATGAGTGGGACCTTATTGGCCATAGCCAAACGCATGCGGGCAGGTACCTCTGGGTGTGCAACGCGAGATGCGCCGTGACCAGGAGTGCGCCTCCTGGGCATGTGAGAAAGTGTGCTCGTGCCTGACGCATCGACCGATGAACGCCGAGCATTGGTGCTCGGCGGAGGTGGGGTTGCTGGCATCGCTTGGGAGATTGGCATCCTTGCCCGCCTTGCGGAACTAGGGAGCGACCTTGCGGCCGAAGCTGACCTGGCGGTGGGTACGTCTGCTGGAGCCTGCGTCGGTGCCCTGGTTGCCGGGGGTACCGGATACGACGCGCTCATCGCGACGCAGCGGCTCCCGGTCAGCCAGACCCAGGAACGGATGCCGGAGTTCGATCTGAACCTTCTCGTCGAGATCTTCGGTCTCATGACCTCGAAGCAACGCGATCCTGCCGAGGCTCGCCGTAAGATCGGAGCACTCGCCCTGGCCACAGCGACTGTCTCCGAGGATGATCGCCGCAAGATCATCGCCTGGCGAGTGCCGACGGAGGAGTGGCCCGATCGTAGGCTGATCATCACAGCAGTCAATGCTGAAACGGGCGAGCGCGTCCTGTTCGACGCTTCATCGGGGGTGTCCATGGTGGACGCCGTAGCCGCAAGCTGTGCCGTGCCGGGCATCTGGCCTCCCGTGACGATTGGAGGTCAGCGGTACATGGACGGTGGCGTGTACTCGACATCCAACGCCGACCTGGCGAAGGAGTACGCCCGGACCATTGTTCTCTGTCCGGTGGTCATGGGTCCCACCAACGATGAAACCTCAACTTCAAGCCACTCATCGTTGACGATCGTGGCCGATGCCGAAGCCCAAGCGGCATTCGGGTCGAACCTCCTCGATCCTGCCAGCCGGGGGCCTGCATTGGACGCCGGATCGGATCAGGCCGACAAAGTCGCCGATGAGGTTCGACGGTATTGGACGCTGCGATAGCTCTGTCGTCGGCGGTGCCCACGACGCCGGGTCGGGGGGCACCTATTGTGTCTCCGACTGGCACTTACAGGTGGATTGCCTACTCGACTGTCCCAATGGCCTCAGGCGACTGTGGCTCCGCATCCGACCATGCCCACGACCCGAGTACGTCGACGACCCCCGAACGTGCCTCGACCAGCGCTAGCCCCACGATCGAAGCCGTACAGGCCACCAGATTGGCGAAGAACACGATTGTGGCCGATGTCTGGTCCGTGTCCTCGCCCAGTGCCGATTGCGACACCACTACCCACCAGGCAAGCAGCCCTGCGAACACCACCGTCTCAACGGTGACCAACCGTCGGGACCGTGTTGCCCGTATCGACCAAATCCACAGCACCGGAAGCGCCAGCATCGTGTACGTGAGATGCGAGATCGGGAGCAACAAGATCACGCAGAACACCACGTTCCAAAATGTAAGACCTCGATCGAGCTCGCCGTGGCGAAGTCCCAGGACGAGTATCCCTACGACCCAGCCCAGCAGGACGGCCGTCGAGATGACGGTGAGTACCGGCGAGAGCACCAGCGGATGCCCGATCTGCGTCGTGGCGAACGTGAGTCGAGGGATTCCCCAGACCGAGTAGCTCGCGATCTGCGGCTGCGAGCGGGCTTGGGAGATCGCCGAAAACATCGCCCGAGGCCCCGACGACCCGTCTACGAGCACAGCCAGAATCGGCGCAACCAGCAGCACGACAGCGAAGGCAGCCAAGCTCCGCACCCGTCGGGGCAGACGAGACTGCAGGAACACAACTCCGATTAAGACCGGCCAGCCCTTGACGAGCCCGGTTAGGGCGACCAGGACAGCCGAGGTCACCGAACGGCCACGACTGATCGCCACGTAGGCGAGCGACAGCACGGCCAAGATAAGGGCGTCTGACTGGCCGTCCGGCAATTCGATCACCAATGGCCAGAAGTGGAAGGCCGTCACAGCGAAGAATCCGAACAGTAACGGCGTAAGCCATCGTGGACAGCGCCGCATCTCGACCCAAAGAACGCACCCGATGGCCAGGCCGATGCAGGTAAGGGACAGCACCAGCCACCCTCGGAACACCTCTAGCACGCCCAGATGACTGAATGGAGCAAGCACCACCGCCAGCAACGGGGGATACACGAAGCCGCTGACCCGGTAGGGACTGCGTCCGACAGCCACTGCCTGTCCGGCACGGAAGAAAATCCCAAAGTCTCCTGGAAACACCCTGGCTTCCCTGTACCTGTGATAAGCGAGGAGGGTCGCCACTGCCAGGACGGTCACCCACAGGAGGCCAACCACCAACGGGCAGCCGAGGATTCGGGGAATCGTTGTCGCGGCCGGCGAGGAATCCAAGGCCGCACTATCCACGGGGTGTGAGCGCCCGCCGACGAGTCGAGACATAGAGGAATGTTAGACAGTGCGCTCGATTGGGACCTTCCTTCTGCCCAGTGGTCGCTTCCAGAAGTCATTGTTCTTGGCTGGAGTGCAGCCGAACTCAGTTTCAGAAGAGGAACATGGTGCAGGTCTGGAGTCGTCGTTGGCGAAGCTCGTTCAGTACCTCGCCAGGTGGCAGGGGGTCCATCCAAGTTGACACCTTTGCCATGGCTTGCCTGCCCGTCAGTCGCGCGTCTGCGTCCTTAGGTCGGATCACTGAGGTCTGGCGGGTGGGTTGCGATCCAGTCGGTGGATGACCGTGGAACGAGATGTTGAGCGAGTGGCGCATTGTGGTGAGCGATCTGGCTCGGTGTCTGGGAAAAGTTGAACGACTTGAGGTAGTTGTAGGCGTTCTTGTCGGTCGCATTGAGTGGCGGGATGCCCAGCACGTGCTCGGTGAATGCGAGGATGCTGGCCCAGGTGGCCACATTGTGATCGGTGTGCCCCTTGATCACCCACGGCGAGATCAGGATCATCGGGACACGGATGCCGAGACCGGTGGCCGGCGGGACGCTGTCGTAGAAGCAACCGCAGTCGTCCCACGTGAGGAAGATGGCGGTCGACTGCCACTGGGGACCGTTCTCGATGGCCGAGACGACCTTGCCGATCCAGTTGTCCCCAGTGGCCATGGAGTCCCCGTTGTGTTGAGACGTGGATCCGCTCGGACCGGTAGCAGGCATGAGTAGCGAAAAGTTCGGCAGCGTCCCGTTCTGCGCGTCGGAAACGACGTTGGCCGTGGGAACCATGCTTTTTGACTCATTCGTGTAGAGGCAGTCGGCAAACGTCGGGCACGTGTCCCAGATGTAGTTCCCGTCCGATTTCGAGGCACCGTAGATCTTGAAGGCATCGCCGGCCTTCTTCAGGCTGTCCATGATCGTCGGCACCCAGTGGGCTGGGCTGTTGCGGACGGCCGGTGGCTCCTTCAGGACCTCGGGGCTGCCCTTCGGCGCAGGGACGCACGACGGTTCCATCATGAACGGCGCAAGCCCGGTCACCGACCACGGAGCGGTGTCTCGGGAGTCGCACCCCCACCCCGGCCCGGGCCCCTTGGGGTTGTCGCCGGAGAATCCGTCGAGGTTGTTGGCGGTGGCCAACGCCAGATGTTCGCCCCAGCTTGGAACGGGGCCCGGCTCGAATGTCATGTCGCTGACCGCGAATGTGTTGGCTAGGGAGATGACGTTCTGGACTGAGGGATTTGGTCCGCCGCCCCTCAGAGTCGGCTCGTAGACCGAATAGCACGCATACTGCGGGCCGCTGCACCCACTGACCTTGTCGAACCCGTCCATCTTTCCGCCGTCGATGGCGGTCGTCTGGCCCTTGATGGAGTGGTCGACTCCGGGGACCACGTCGGGTGCGGCGGAAAGGGCGATCGATTGGCCGGTCGACAGCGTGCCTGTGGTCGTCCCCGTGCACCGCTTCTGCTGGACACACCAGGCGCCGAGGACATTGTTGAAGCTGTGATTCTCCTGCATAAACACAACGACGTGCTGGATCGGGGTGGGGAATGTGCCGGCTGATGCGCCCGCTGCCTGCGGGCTGTGAGCTACGCCCGAGGCAGACAGCGTAGCGATCGTCCCGACGCCCAAGAAGATTGCTGCCGAAAGGGCCATTCGATGTCGCATCTCGTCCTCCGATGCAGCGAGCGGGTACGGCACTTCGGGGCCAGGAGCCATCGGCGGGAATAGCCAATCCCGATGAGCCGGAGCTGGAGACCGAGTTGCTGCTTCGAACACCTAAACGTCGAGCCATCCGACTGCGTTACAGCGTCAGTCCCTCTAACGGACGCGTCCCGAGGGATCCCAGCATCGATCTCCGGCTGCATTCGACAAGGTCGTTTGAGCCCAGCGGCACCGCCCGTCCCAGAACCCCGGGACAGAGGCGGTTATCCCTGTCCCCGCCCTTTCGTGGGCAAACCCGTTTGCTTGTCGGCGAACAAGCGGTCCGTGCGTTTGCCCGACCCATCGATGGCTCCTGCTCGCCGAAGGCATCGCAGAGCGGGTGGTCCTTACCCATTTCTTACTGCTTGTGAAGTGCGGTTCTTACTCTTGGGAAGCAGAGTGAGGTACGAAAATCGTTGTAATTTCAAGGAGATATGACGATGGGAGTCGAATTTGGGCCGGTCGTTCGCTGCGATGCAGACGGATGCCGAAACGCCCTGCCTCTGGCTGCGGGCGAAGATGCCTTCTCTGTTGTGAGTGCCGAGGACCGGTGGACGTGGTCCCGTTCCTTCGGTTACCTGTGTCCCGACCACAGTGAGACGGCGTATCAGGGTCGAATCACTTCTTCCTCTTCTTCAGCGAGGCGCTCGTAACCGGCCTTGAGGTCGGGGCCTGTTGTTTGGGTGGCCTTGATCGGCAGGTCGTAGGCAGAGTGCCTCCAACTGCAGGACGATGCCGGTCTTTGTTGGAACGACTCCGCCAGTCCCTGGCCGCCGGTTCAGCGGCGGCCACCGCTGCTCCCGATCAGCACTGCGGTGGCAGGGCGAATACCACCTCTCGCTAGCTGACTGTTCGGTGCTGCCCTGACATCGAGCGCGTACACCTGCCCCGAATACTGGCCCGTGGTCGCCGCTATCCAGGGGCACGTGATGGCTGGCACGCGGCTCGTAAAGGGAGATTCCGATCCTATCCCCCCACGCCAGCTTCAAGTCAGGCTGGAGGTGTCCTCCCTACTCCGTGAAACAGGAGGTCCCAGAGCTCCTCGGCCGGGTCGCAGTCCTCGAGCCGGATCGACGTCCCGCTGATGGTGGCCGAGAACGTGTTGAACATGATCGCCTCGAGCATCACGCCGACGACCGCCGTGTGGCGCAACCCCGAGCGGATGGCCCCGGCCTCGGCAGCGTCGTCGAGTGCTTCGCCGAACAGCGAGACGAGTGGGGCGAAGGCAACTGCTGCTTCGGCCGGATAGCTGGTCAGCAGTTGCTGGGCGAAGTCGACCATCATCCAGGCGCTCGGGATCGGTGTCTCCGTCGGACCATCCGGGGCAGGACGGCAGAGGCGGAAGTAATCCAGGACGAACCGGTGGAGCCGCTCTAGGGGGTCCGTCTCGTCGCGGATCCGGTCGCGGAGGTACTCCGTGGTGGATTGCACAGAATCTTCGAAGAGTGCCAGCAACAACATGTGCTTGCCGCCGAAATACTGGTAGAAGAGGCGCAGCGACTGACCAGACCGGTCCACGATGTCCTGGACCGTGAAGTCCTTGCCCGGCTCCGCCTCTGTCATCAACTCGATCGCGGCGTCCAGGAATCTCTGGAATCGATTCTCTGCCCGCCTCCTTGCCGAATGGAGCGAACGGGCCACTGCCAGCTCCCGCTGGCTGACGTTGGTATCACCGCTCGTCGAGTCGGTCTCGGTGACCGAGTCGTTCGTCGTCATCGCGCAGATCCTGCTTTCGGCTTCGTGAGTGGTGGGACGCCTCTCGTCGACGATACCGCCCCCCGAGGACACGGCATCAGGGGTCCTCCTGCCGGGAACGCTCGACTACGAGAGCGGTCCTCGCCCGCAAAACGCCATGGCCGGGCCGAAGACCCACGACGGAGGGGGTCATCGACCGAGTTCGGGTTGCGTTCCCGGAAGCTGGTCGAGAACGTCGAGCTGCACCTCGTCGAGACGGATCGGAGCCCCGTTGACAAGCACGTGGCGCAGCCCGGTGGGCTCCTCGGCGGTCAGCCGCTCACCGTCGGCCGGGAAGTCCCGCACCCGCCTCATCGGACCCGGTGACACGGTGAACGGGTCGAAGACACTCACATCGGCCCAGTAGCCCTCTCGGAGATAGCCCCGGCGGACGAATCCGAAGATGTCGGACGGCTCGCCGGTCAGCTTCCGGACGGCGTGCTCGACCGTCATGATGTCGCGGTCGCGGACCCAGGTCCCCAGCAGGTCGGTGGGAAGCGGCGCATCGCACAGCTGACCGACGTGGGCACCCGCATCGGAGAGCCCGAGCACCATCTGCTCGTGGGTGAGGAGCTTGCCCACGGCGACCGGATCGTCGTTGGCGATGTAGATGCGGAACCGGGCGGCGAGATCCTCCTCGACCGCGAGCTCGCAGATGATGTCGAAGGGATCACAGCCGCGCTCACGGGCGATGGCGTCGACCCGCCGGCCCTCCAGCTCCGGATGGTGCTCCGACTCGGAGACCTCGCAGGTGTCCCACCGGGGCCGCATCGGCTGGTGTGCGAGATCCGCCGCCGCCCTGGCCCGCCACTCGGGATCGCGGTAGGCGGCGAGCCGGGCCACTCGGTCCCGGTCCATCAGCTCGGCAACCACCGGGCTCACGTTGAGGCTGAAGGGGCTGTCCATCGTGAATTGCATGGTGAGCGGCCTGGGCGTCACCTGCGGCCAGACCTGGCAACCACGCGCCACCGCCTGCTCGTGCAGGTCGAGTTGGGGCTGGTTGCGTCCGTCGGCCAGGGCGAACATCGGGTAGGTGAAGGGCCGCCCGATACGCGGCTGCAGCTCGTACATGTCCGCGTAGGTGCACTGCTCGCCCGCCGTGGCGAGTACCACACCCTTGCCCGTGCTGCCTGCCGCCATGAAGAGCGCCTCGACCTCATCTCGCTCGGCGAAGCGGCTCGGGACCGGTAGGCCGTTCATTCCCCGGTGGGTGTAGGCGAAGCTCGTCGAGAACCCCGCCGCCCCGCGATCGATCGCCTCCACCACCAGCTGGCACATCCGTTCGATCTCCCCGGGAGTCGCCGCCCGCTCGTAGGCGGCGTCCCCCATCACGTACAGGCGGACCGAGCTGTGCCCGATGTAGCAGGTGAAATTGAGCAGGGTGCCGCGGGAGCGGACGAGCTCCATGTACTCGGGATGGGTCTGGAACTCCCACACGATGCCCTCGGTGAGCGAGGCTGGGTTCATGTCCTCGACGTTCTCCAGGGTGCGCACGATGACCTCGTGGTGCTCCGGCCGCGTGGGCGCGATGGCGAACCCGCAGTTGCCGGCGACCACGGTGGTCACCCCGTGGTACGAGGAGGGCCGAAGGGCCGGGTCCCAGAACACCTGGGCGTCGTAGTGGGTATGGATGTCGATGAAGCCCGGAGCGACGATGCAGCCGGACGCGTCGATCTCGCGCGCGCCGTGCAGATCCGGTCCGATCGCCTCGATCACCCCGGCGGAGACGGAGACGTCGGCTCTCCGGCCGGGGGCACCGGATCCGTCGATCACAGTTCCACCTCGGATGGCCAGTTCAGCCGGCATCTCCACCTCCGTTTTCTCCAGCTTGGGCAAGGAGAAGTTGCGTCTGGGCGAACGGCGGTCCGGCAGTGGTCCCACCGTCCACCGGGACAACGATTCCGGTGATCTGGGCCGACCGCTCGCCGGCCAGGAAGAGCACCACGTTGGCCACGTCGAGTGGCGTGCCCTGGCGCTGCAGCGGCTGGCTGAACCGGATGACCGGGCCGAGATCGTAATTGGTGATCCCGGTGTGGATGTGCCCGGGGGCCACTGCGTTGACCCGGATGCCGTGCTCAGCCAGATCGGTGGCAGCGGACCGGCTGAACTGGATGACGGCCGCCTTGGAGGTGCGGTAGACGATGGGGGAGGACCCGCCGGTCAGGGCACCCATCGACGTGGTGTTGATGATCGAGCCGCCACCGTGCTCCGCCATGTGCAGCGCCGCGAAGCGACTGCCGTACATGACCCCGAAGAGATTCACCCCCATGACCCGTTGTGCGTCCCGGAGGTCGTTCTGCAGGAGGCGCCGGAAGGAGCTCGACACGCCGGCATTGTTGAACATGACGTGGAGGCCGCCGAAGCGGCCGACGGCGAACTCGACCAGTGCCTGGACGTCATCGGGGTCGGTCACGTCGGTCCGCCGGAAGGCCGCCGATGCACCGAGCTTGGTCGCCAGCTCCTCCCCGTGCTCGGATGCGATGTCGGCGATGACGACCTTGGCACCCTGATCGACGAAGAGCTGCGCCGTGGCACTGCCGATCCCACCTGATCCTCCGGTGACCACCGCCACCTTCCCGGCGAACTCCTGGTCCATCGACTCGTGCCTCCTGTAGGCCCACCCACCGGACCGCCGGCGGCCCGCCGGTCGCGGAGCATGGCCCGCGATGCTCCGACAGAACCGGCCGTCCGGCCCCCCATTGGCGTGTCTGCAAACACTATTCTCTCTGACCGGCCGGCGCAGCTCGATCCAGGCCACCGTGAAATCCCAGGCCAGCAGGCCAAAGACCCGGGTAGCTCCGCTCGCGACGCTTCGACACGGTTCTCCGGCCCGGCCGTGGGACGATTGCGCCGGATACGACACTCTCCTACCATGCGAACCAGGTCATCACCCTTCGCCACGGGCAGTGCCGACCGCACGCTCCCGCCCGACGACACAGGACCGGTATCTCATGAACGTCCCGGTAGACAGTCGGAGCTCGGTCGATCCACTCGACCTTGTCGAGCCCAGCCGATTCGCCGAGAACGGCTACCCGCACGCACTCTGGGCGACGTTGCGGGCCGAGATGCCGGTGGTGTACCTGGAGCCTCCGGGGTACATGCCGTTCTGGGCCATCACCAAGCACGCGGACATCGTGGAGATCGCCTCCCGGCCCGAGCGATTCTCGAGCGCCCAGGGCCTCATCCTCGGCCGACCGGGGGCACCGGCCCAGCCGTCGGAGATGGTGGTCATGCTCGATCCGCCGCGACACGGTCCCCTGCGCCGTGCGGCGATGCCACGGTTCACTCCCCGGGCCATCCGCTCACGCCATGACGAGATCGACCGAATCGCCGTCGAGGTGCTCGACGACCTGGCAGCCTCGAACGACGCCAGAGAGTTCGATTTCGTGGAGCGGGTCGCCGCGCCGCTGCCGATCGGGGTGATCTCCTGGATCCTCGGCGTGCCCAGTGAGGACTGGGAGCTGCTGTTCCGCTGGACCAATGAGGTGATCGGCAAGGACGATCCCGAATTCCGCCGGCCGGGCGAGACCCCGGGTCAGACCATCCGCCGGGCTCGGGGCGAGCTCCACGCTTATCTGGACGGTCTCATCGAACGGCGCCGGCGTGAGCCCGGTGACGACATCGTCAGCCAGCTCCTCGCATCGGAGATCGACGGCCAACCGCTCACCGAGGAGCAGCTCCTCAACTACTGCGAACTGATCGTCGAGGCGGGCAACGAGACCACGCGCAACGCGATCAGCGGGGGTCTGCTCGCGTTCTCCGAGCACCCCGACCAGTGGGAGCGCCTGCGCCGCGAACCCGAGCTGCTTCCGTGCGCGGTGGAGGAGATCCTCCGGTGGGTCAGTCCGATCATCCATTTCACCCGCACGGCCACCGAGGACTGCGAGATCCGGGGCGTCCCCATCTCCGCAGGTGACAAGGTCGCCCTCTTCTACGCGTCGGCGAACCGTGACGAGGAAGTGTTCGAGGACCCGTTCGAGTTCCGGGTGGATCGCCAGCCGAACCACCACCTCGCATTCGGGTCCGGTGCCCATTTCTGCATGGGTGCGAACCTCGCCCGCGTCGAGCTGGAGACGCTGTACCGGCACCTGCTGACCCGCCTGGAGTGGTTCGAGCTGACCGCGCCGCCGGAACGCCTCAATTCGGCGGTCAACGGCGGCATCAAGCACCTGTCTCTGCGCTGTCGCCTCTCCTGAAGCCGGGAGGGGAAGGACGAGCCATGCAGAAGATAAAGGTCGGGATCGCCTTCGCCAATATCGGTCCCAACATCGAGCCGGACCCGGCGTGTGCGCTCGCCCGGACGGCCGAAGAAGCCGGATTCGAGTCGATCTGGACGGTCGACCATGTCGTGGTGCCGGCAGGCTACCGCTCGACGTACCCCTACGACCCGTCCGGACGGCTTCCGTCCGGGGAGGACGCTCCGTTCCCCGATCCCCTCATCTGGCTCGCCTACGTGGCCAGGGAGACGTCGACGATCCGCCTCGCCACCGGCATCCTGATCCTTCCGGAGCGAAACCCGGTGGTCCTGGCCAAGGAGCTCGCCACCCTCGACTACCTCTCGTCCGGCAGGGTCATCCTTGGGGTGGGCCTCGGCTGGATGGAGGAGGAGTTCGTGGCGCTCGGCATCCCATTCGAGGGCCGTGGGCGGCGGGCGGAGGAGAGCATCGCCGCCATGCGGGCACTCTGGGGCCAGGAGCGGGCGAGATTCGAGGGTGCAACCGTGCGGTTCACAGACGTCTACCTGCGACCGCAGCCACGGTCGGGGACGATCCCCGTCCACATCGGTGGCCACAGTGAGGTCGCCGCCCGCCGGGCGGGACGGATCGGGGACGGCTTCTTCCCCTTCGGCGTCGACCGCCGCGAGCTCCGGCACCTCGTCGAGGTGACGCGCAGGTCTGCAGAGGCCGCAGGCCGCGATCCGTCCTCGGTGGAGGTCACCGCGAGTAGCTACTGCACCGACGCCGCAGAGGCCATCGCCGACGTGCGGGCGCTCGGCGACCTGGGCGTCACCCGGGTCGTCGTCCCCGCCGCCCTGTTCCGGGGAGACGTGTGCAGCGCATTGCGCCACTACGGTGAGCGGGTGATCGCCCAGCTGTAGATTGAGCATGCACGACGCAATCAGTCCGAGACGCGGCTCCGGTGAGCTGCACGAGAGAAGGTCCCCATGTCGCTCAAGAACGCCACGACCACACCACTCCGGCACCCTGACCGCTTCTTCATCGGGGGCGCCTGGGTCGCGCCGAGCTCGGACGCCACGATCGAGGTGATCGACTCGGGAACCGAGGAGCACTTTTTCAGCATCGCCGAGGCCCAAGCGGATGACATGGCCTGGGCGGTGTCCGCCGCCCGCCAGGCCTTCGACGAAGGGCCCTGGCCACGGATGACCCACGCCCAGCGGGCCGAGTACCTGCGGGCGCTCGGAGCGGGGCTGGCGGTGCGTGCGGACGAGATCGGGCAGATCTGGCCAGCGCGAGTCGGGGGTGCTCCACCGGATCGCCCAAGCCGCGGCGCAGGGTGCCGCGGGCACCTTCGACTACTACGCGGGGCTCGCCGACACGTTCGAGTGGGAGCGGGAGGCGCAGCCCAGCAGCTCCGGGTTCGGTCTACTGGTGCGGGAACCGGTCGGCGTGGTGGGCGCGATCATCCCCTGGAACGGACCCTTGAGTCTCATCAGCTACAAGATCGCTCCTGCTCTCATCGCCGGCTGCACGGTGATCCTCAAGTCATCGCCCGAGGCGCCCGGCGAAGGGTATCTGGTGGCAGAGGTCGCCGAGGAGATCGGCATGCCGCCGGGCGTCCTCAACGTGCTCACCGCCGACCGTGCGGTCTCGGAGCTCCTGGTGCGCGATCCGCGGGTCGACAAGATCACGTTCACCGGCTCGACCCTGGCAGGCCGGCGGATCGCATCGTTGTGCGGCGAGCGGATCGCCCGCTGCACCCTCGAGCTCGGCGGGAAGTCGGCGGCCGTCGTCCTGGACGACGCGGATCTCGGTCTTGCGGCCAAGCGGCTCGCGCAGGCCGAGTGCATGATGACCGGCCAGGTGTGCTCATCGCTGACCCGGATCGTCGTGTCGCAGTCCCGTCACGACGAGCTGACGGAAGCCCTGGTCGACTCGTTCTCCCAGGTCAACGTCGGAAACCAATTCGATCCCGAGTCGCAGATGGGCCCCCTGGCGGTCAGCCGCCAGCGCGACCGGGTGCTCGGGTACATCGAGAAGGGAGTGGCCGAGGGGGCGACGCTGGCTACCGGTGGTGGGCGCCCCGCCCATCTCGACAAGGGCTGGTTCGTGGAGCCGACCGTCTTCTCCAACGTGGAGAATTCCTCGACGATCGCGCGGGAGGAGATCTTCGGGCCCGTCCTGAGCATCATTCCGGCCAAGGACGAGCGCGACGCGGTGGCCATCGCAAACGACACGATCTACGGACTGAACGCATCTGTCTTCACCACCGACGTCGACCGCGCCCGCGACGTGGCAGGTCAGCTGCGCTCGGGGACGGTCGGGCACAACGCGTTCCGCACCGACTTCGGCATCGCCTTCGGGGGATTCAAGCAGTCGGGCATCGGACGCGAGGGCGGAACCGAGGGCCTGCTCCCATTCCTCGAGGCCAAGACGGTCATTCTGGAGGAACGCCCGTCCTCCCACCCTGGGTGACGACGGGGCGACGGATAAGCCGTCAGGCCGGAACCGCCATCCCGAGGAGGTCGTACATGTTGCCGCCCATGATCTTCCGCACGTCCGATTCGGGGTAGATGGCCGACACCTCCTCGATCCACTCGAACGGTTCGGCCAGACCTTCGGGGTGCGGGTAGTCCGAACCGAAGAGGATGTGCTCGGGCGTCATAGCGTCGATGAGCGCCTCGAGCGAGTCCTCCCAGAACGGGTTGATGTAGATGTTCCGGAGGAAGACGTCGACAGGGTGCTCGACGAAAGCCTTGGGCATCTTTCCGTAGGTCTTCTCCAACGACTTGAGGCAGGGCAGCGCCCAGCTCCCGCCGTTCTCCACACTCAGCAGGCGGACGGTGGGGAAGCGGCTCAGCATCCCATGGCAGATCGCCGAGGTCACGGCGTCGTTGATCGGCCGGCCGGTGTTGACGGCATCGGTGAAGGGCCGTGGGGCGAAGGGCTGCATGTCGCGCCCGTCGCCTTCCCATTCATTGGCGTGTCGCTGGTAGCCGGAGTCGGATGCGTGCATGGCGACCAGGACGCCCGACTCGGCGACCCGGCTCCAGAACACATCGAACTCGGGGAGGAACGGAGACCGTGTGCCCCTCGTCCCGGCGACCGGGCCCGGTCGGAGCAGCACCACCTTGGCACCGTGCTCCAACACCCAGTCGAGCTCTGCCACCCCACGCTCTGGAATGCACGGATTGACCACTGGGGTGGCGAAGATCCGCTGCTGGTAGTCGAACGTCCACTCATCGAACAGCCACTGGTTGTAGGCGTGAATGACCGTGCAGGTCATGTCGGGATCGTCGAGGAGCTTGACCTCGATCAGGCTGGCCAGTGTGGGGAACATCAGGGCAGCGTTGATCCCTGTCTCGTCGAGCAACTGAAGCCGCGGTGCGGCGGACCGGAACGCATCGACGGCGCGCATCGGCGTGCCGGCCATCTCACGCAACGTCCTGCCCTCCGTGTTCTTGCCCGAGAAGTAGTCGGCGAACGAGCCCGGCGGCGCCACCACCTCGAAGGTGGGGTTGGGAATGGACTCGCTGATGCAGTTATTGATCGCGATCTTGGTGCGGCCGTCCACCTGCACGTACTTGACGAACCCCTCGTACTCCTTCGGGAGGTAACGGGTCAGAGCATCCCCCGTCTCGTAGAGGTGGTTGTCGGCGTCGAATATCGGACCGTCGTACGTGGGCATGGATCCTCGATTCCCTGTGTCGCGTGGCGGCGAGTCACCCGGTCGGCAGAGGCGATCCGTCATCCCGGGGATTCATCGGCGCCGATTGCGCGTGTGGGGCAGTTCTGGACAGCCAGACGCACCTGTTCCTCGTTCCCGGCAAAGCCACCGGTGACCATGGCCACCCCGGTCTCGTCCAGGTCGAACACGCCGGGTGCCCAGTAGAGGCAATTCCCCGACCCCATGCAGGCCTCTCGGTCGATGGTCGGGCCGCCGGAAACGCCGTTCTCAGCCCACTGGACCATGCCCGACCATAGCACCGGATCGACGGGTGCCCGCGGCGAGCTGGAGGGGAAGAACACCGTTTTCGGCCTTCAGGGGCTGGGCTGCGGGTACGCGGCCGAAGGAGCGGCGGCATCGCGAGCACCTGAGTTCCAGTTGCATTGCGAGTGGAGCCGACGGTTGGAGCTGCCGTTTAGCTTCGTTTTGCTTGTCTGCGCCATGTGACCTTGGTCCTAACCGGGATCCGTGTCGTTCACCCCCTTGCCCCGCAACACCTGTGTCCTCAACCGGTCAACTCAACGGCGTTGGCGAACGCCTTTGATGGTGTCATCCAGCCGAACGTCTGTCGAGGCCGAGTGTTGAGCGACCGGGCTATGGGCATCGAGCTCCCGCTGCGCGCACTGTGAGAGATCAGTCGTCCTTGGCAAGTACTGGCGCAGCAGACCGTTGGTGTTCTCAGCTCCCGCGCTGCCAGGGGCTCTTCGGATCGCAAAAGTAGATCTGCACGCCGGTATCAATGGCCCGGATCAAGAGACCTGCAGCGAGGCCGCGCGAGATCTCCTCTCGCTCCTCCAGGGAGAGTCGGAGCTCAGAGCGTTCCCGACCGCTCGGTCTCTCTCCTCCGTTGTCGGCGATGAACCTCCGAAGAGACGAGTTCTGCCTGTCGAGATGCCTGGCGATGCGCTTGACGGGCACGCCCGCTTCCCGCATGTCCGAGATCGTCTCTCTGTGTCATCTGCTGAGAACCGTTCCATCCCCACACCTCCGGTCGACGAACTCAATGTTCGCCAATCAGGCGGGTGTTGCGTTGACCGGTTGAGGACACAGCAAGACCGGGGCACCTCTGAACGTAACGAAACAGAGGTTCCATGCGTTTGTCCTGGTGTACATCTCCTTTTAGGAAAGGAAGCACATGATGGCCATGCGACATTTCGTTTCCGCTGCTCTCGCGCTCACTGCAGGATCGGTGATGGTTGGCCTGCCGGCCGCGGCCGGTGCGGCGCCGATACCGGCCCCGGTGCCTCAGTACGTCGTGCAGTTCAGCGCAATTGTCCTGCCGCCCTCCGCGGGCGGGCTCGAGTTCCATTCCACCAGCTGTGGTATCGGTCCTGCCACTCATCCGATCATGGTCCTGTGTAAGGAGACCGGCACCATCAAGTTCACGGCCAGCGGGGGATCGGGGACGGCGACGGTGACGAGTGTCTTGAGCACAATCAACTGGAAGTTCACGCTCCACCGGACCAGCGTGATTTCCACGGTGTATCAGATGGTCGGCAAGGGCACGGAGAGCTCTGGCGCAACCCCGATCCTTCGACCCGTGAAGGTGACCGGAACGCTCACGGTCTCGCCGACTGCGGATCCGACGTTCCGCGGAACCGAGGACGTCTTCCCGCTGCCAATCCCAGTCGTCTAGTGCCGCGTTGGGCAACGTTTGCGGCGCTAGGCCAGCTCACGTAGTGCCCGTGCGTGGGCGTTGCGGTTCCGCCAGATGGTGTAAGCGCCGATCAGGGCCATACGCTTGCTTCGCGCCAACTGACCGAGACCGGCACCCACCCGTGTAACAGCACTTGGGGGTCACTCCCACACCAGCCGGAAGCGGTCCTATGTGAATCTGAAGACCGTGGCCGTCCTGGCCCACCCGCCGTGCGTGACCACGATTATTCTGCCGGTGGTCGCCCCAGCGGGCACCGTGACCTTGATCGTGGTCGTCGTGTCTTTGGTGACAGTTTCAGTGGCGCCGTGGAACGACACCTTACTGGCACCATCGAGGTTGGTGCCCTTGATGGTAACCACCGTTCCTGCCGGTCCGGAGGCTGGACTGAAGCTGACGATCGTCGGGGGAGCGAACCTCGACGACGAATACGCCGGCTGGTCGATGCGATCGTTGCCCACGGCGGTGCAGTCCCCAGTCCTGGCGCAACTTACGGCGTAGAGCCGGCCGAACGACAACCCCTCGCTGACCGCGCCCCAGACACCGTAGCCCTCCCTCGCGGCGATCGGTGCTGAGTTGCCATCGTCGCCCACTGCTGTGCACATCCCGGCGCCGGTGCAACTCACGCCCAAGAAGTAACCGGCGCCCCCGCCTGATTTGTGCGAATACCGATGAGAGTCGTCGAACTGTGTGGACCTTGTACTCGACAGCATCGCGTGTCAGAACATGAACAACCCGCCCTTTGCCGCGTTCCCAATCGTCGGCCCGGAGGCGGTCCAATTGGGCCGCACAGTGCTCAGCGGGAGTGCCCGCGCCGACCTCTTGCCTGTTTCTTCATGGTTTCCCGGAATTCGTGCATCTCTTGGCGGTGCCGGTCGCGAATCTGATGAAGGTCGCTCTTCATGCGACGCCGAAACTCGTGAACATCAGTGTGGAAGCGTTCCCATGCGGCCTGACGGCTCACGCCGACAGTTCCACCGATCACCTCCCACGTTGCGCCAGCGGCAACGGCCTCGCCGACAAGCTGGACCTCCCAGGTCGAGAGCAGACTGACAACGGCACGCGAGGCGCCGAGCGCCGCAAGCGGATCGGGGTCAGTTGTCGCCGCCTCCCAGGTTGCAGCCATCAACGAGGGCACCTTGCGGGGCGGATTTGGTTCATCCTGCGCGTCAGTCATCTGTCAAGGCTAGCTTGACCAATCGAACGTTGTCAAGATAACCTTGACGAACCAGGCTCAGTGGGAAGTGTTTGTCCGGGTGTCCCGACCACCAGGTCGGCGATTATCAGGTGTGGCTGAACGGCACTTATACAACAGCAGCCGCTTTGTTGCTTCGAGCAGCCACGCGGATCCCAGCACTCCAACCGGGCGCTCGACCACCGGCTGGCGGCACTAGGCCACTCATGTCGATACCGCTTCGAGCCAAGACCCAAGCAGTCACCGAGTTCGAGTTCCACATTTCTCCTGTTCCCAGTTCGTCGCGGCCCCAAGTTGGTGTCGGCACCAAGGGAAGCAGCTCGAGTATTCGCTGGGCCTGTTCGGTGTCGTTGACCAGGCGAACCGGGCTGTCAACTGCCTTCTTGAGGTCCGGAATGGATCCGTTTCGCCAGCATCTGATCTCATAGCGGAACAGCCGGAAGTGCCCGGCCATTCGCAAACCCACCGGGCCCTGGGCAACAACACCCCGCTCCTCCCGACCGTTGTAATCAGGAGCGGGTGCTTGTTCGATGACGTACTGCCCCTCGGGCAACGAGACAATCAGAGCTGAGTGGTAGAGCTCACATGGTGCTCGTCGACGAACCACCGCGCTCAGCATTTCGAATGTTTTACCTGTGGCCTTCACCACGTGATCTCCGGCTCCCAGGGGAATCCAATAGAGGTCGACGGTCCCACAGGGTTCCATGTTCACCCCCTACTTGCTGGCTCGGGAGCGTGATCGGAGTGAACCAAGTCCGTCAGGGCTGAAACGGTAATGAGTCCGCCAATGGGTCCGAACGCGATCTGGAGTCCAGGCGAAGAAACGATCCGCGCCGCTTCAAGAGCCATCCAGGCGACCAGACCAATGCCGAGGCACAGGTGGCCGATAACTGCCTCTCGTCGCTCCGGGAGTACCGAAATGATGAAGAGCGCGGGACAGACGCGGACGAAGTGGATCAACGCCCAGTCCCGGCCAGCGCCATGTGTGAACCAGGTGCCTTGCAGATAACGCAGAGACATCGTGCTGAGTGGACGCGTCGCCATGTAGATGCTCCCGCCCATTCCGTATAGCGATACAAAGCCCTCCAAGCCGACGAGCACCCTCTGGCGGGGACATAGCGCCTTCCTGTCTTCAGGAGCATTGCCCGCAAGCCAATAGTTCGACCCATCGACGAGAGGCTTTTCACGCATACCCGCCTCCACGGAGCCGTCACTCATCCTCGTTCGTATGGGGCCCGTCCACGTTTGGCCACCTCCTAGGGCAGTATCTCATTCGGGTCCGGGCGCGAATAGAGACACAAGTCCCAAGTTTCGAGGTGTCCTGAGCTCCCGTTGTGTCCAGGAGCCGAGCGACCAAATCGGCATCCGCCCGACGCCAGCGTGGTTGAAAGGGCTGTTCCACCCTAGCGGGCTGTCAAAGATCAGATCAGGCTTGGCTGATGGCGATTGACGTCGACAGCGAGGGATCGGGGTCGAGGATTGCGTCATCTTGGGCATCGCCCACGTCGTGATCACTGAGTCGAACTACGTGCGGTGAGGCTCTGCGGTCTCTCTCAGATGCGACCCGCAACGTAAACGACATTCCCGCAGCGGTGTGGCTTGCCAATGACGGGTTGGCCTGCCCCATAACACCCTGCTCAGGGCGGCACCCAGCGTGTCATTCAACGAGGGACACTGGGGATGTAGCCCCATGGCGGCTGGTCGGGTCATGCGCCGGGATGAGAGTCGGCTCAGCCACGAGCAGTGCGTTTTCGGCGGAGACACTTCAACTCCTCGTCACATCACTTCTCGTTCCGTCAGACCGCGATCACCGGTATCCGGTCAACCCACACCCTGCGACTCATACGCGCCGATGTCGCACGCACCCTGATCGCCGACCTCGTCGGGTCGGGCCTGCCCTCGCTGGTCGACCGCCGGGCAGCCGTCTGCCGCCGTGCCACCGTGGTCGATTGCCGGGCTTCCGGCCTGTAGAGCCTGCGTCTGTGTCGGCCCCCCGTTGCTGCCCAGTGCACCCAGTCCGGGTTCGGTCCCGGTGATGTCGGTCAGGTCGGAGAACCCGCACGTCGTACCGCTGTCGAGGTTGTATCCGGATCCCTCATGGATCCCTCCGGTGCAGTTCGCGCCGGCGGTGCTATCCGCCACGATCGTCCCCTGCAAGCTGACGGTGCCTCCCAGGTTGGTGATGCCGTCGGAATTGTCCGAGACGGTCGAGTACGACAGGCTCAACGAGCCTCCGACGATGGCCAGCCCGCCCCCCACTCCGCCGGGGGCCTCTCCGACGCACGGGTTGGAGCGGAAGCCGCCCTTGCCCGTCGAGTTACCCGAGATGGTCGTGTCGCTGACGTTGACCGTCGCTCCCGAGTAGATGGCCCCGCCGTCGCCGCCCACTCCCGGGGCCGAGCAGCCCGGGTCGACCGGGATCGCGTTCCCGCCCGAACCGCTGGCATTGGAGCTCGAGCGCGTCCCAAATGAGCGTCACCGACCCTGAGGGTGCGTACAACCCTCCGCCGGCGCCACCATCGGAACTTCCCCCGCCAGTGCCGGCGGTGTTGCCGGAGACGGTCGACCGGGTGAGGGTCAGCTTCCCGGTGCTGGCGATCGCACCGCCACTTCCCCCGACGCCGCCGTTGCCAGCGCTGCCAACCGTCCCCGCGCCGTTGCCCGCGAAGGTGCTCGACCCGACCGTTGCCGTTCCACTGTTGAAGATCGCTCCTCCGTCCCCATCACCGCCCGCCCCCGGTTCCCCGGTATTCGACGAGAACTTGGTTGTGGTCACGTAGAGGACAGTCGAGCTCCAGATTCCCCCACCGTTGCCGGCGCTGGGGAACGGGGCCTCTCCGAGCGGGCCGGGGTAGCCAGCGGTATTGCCTGTCACGACGCTTCCGGAAATCGTCACGGATCCGCCCGCGGAATAGATGCCGCCTCCGTTCCCACCCGGGCCGGATGGTTCGTTGCCCGACAGGCCGATCCCGCCCGTGCCGGCGGAGTTACCGCTGATGGTGCTGGACGCGATCGTGACCGTGCCGGTGTTCGCGATGCCTCCGCCGCTACCGCCTTGCCCGCCCGGGTCAGTGCTCCCGAAAGCGCCTGACCCGGCCGCGTTCCCAGTGATCGTGCTGTTTGTGAGGGCCAAGGAGCCGGCGTTCATGATGCCCCCGCCGTTGCCGCCGTTTGGACTGGAGGTGCCGCTCGGGGCTGTGCCACCGGTCAGTTCGAGATGGCTGAGGGTCACCTTGGCGGTAGCAGCCACGGTGAGAACCCGGCTCGCCTGCTGGGCGGTGACGAGGGTCTTGGTGGCACCGGCCCCGGTCACGATGACAGCATTGTGCTTGAGGCTGAGCGTACCGAGGGTCAACTTGAACGTGCCGATCGGCACGGTGATGTTGACCGGTCTGCCTGCCGCCTGAGCGTTGGCCACCTCGGTGGCGGCCCGCAAGGTGCAGTGACCCTGGGCGTCGCGACACTTGCCGCTGGCGGGGTTCACCGCGTGGGTGTCGGCCTTCGAGTTCACGGCCAGGCTCAACGGAGATGCGGCCGAAGCTGCTGTGGCGGCCCCGAGAAGAAAGCCCATGCCCACGAAAGCGGCAAGAAGCGGGCGGACGTAGCGGACGAAAGCAGACCGGTGCATGGTGGCATCCTCCATGGGTTTCTGGATCTGACCAGGGCAATCACGCGGTAAGTCCGACGAGACGTTCTTCAACTTCTTGTCCCTGTCCGCAAGGTAACAGAATCGCTGTGGAGTTGCTACCTCCGCCGACGATGATGTTGCATACCCATACTTGCGCGTCTGGGCGTCCCGGCGTCAGAGCGCGTCGAGATCAGGGGAACCAGGCATCCCAGTAGTCACTCGTGTCGTTCGGCTGGGAGCGACACTCCATCGCCGACCCCACTTCCCGCCTGACTGAACCGGCATGGGCGTATCCACCAACACCAATATCCGTGTGTCGACCGGCAGAGCGGGTACCTCCGCTGCAGCGAGGCCGTCCGCTCGACCACGCGGCTGAGGAGGGCGGGCGAGTGAAACGCCACAGGACCTTCTCACGGCTGTAGTAGTCGAGCCAAGCCGATGTGGTCGAGGTGCTCGTCGAGGAGTCCGACGCGATGGCGAGGAGGAGAGGCTCGACATCAAGTCCGCTCGAGCTTGCCAGGATGCCGGCGACCTCCTCGGGACTCGTCTGGGACAGATCGGCCCGGGGGGCAGCAGGTCGAGTGGACCGGGTTCGCTTCTTCTGGGTGGCCACGGTGCCTGAGTCTCTGTCGTGTGGGACCCGTGGCGCCTGACGTCTACCCAACGCCGGCCTGGGGCAGCCAGGGCCCGTCGACGAACAGCTGCCGGAGCACGGCCAATCGGTTGTGCCCCTGCAAGGCAGCGGTCTGGAGGTAGGAGCGGATGGTGGCGAAGGCCTGGGCCCCGTCATCGCTTCGGAACGAGCCACTGATCTTGTCGTGGAGCTTCACTGATGCGAAGCGCTCGCTCTCCGGTGTTGTTGTCGAACGGCACGGCGCTGTCTCGCAGCAGGTGCAGCACATCGGGTGCCCCCGAGCGCAGGCGTGTGGCCAGGTTCCAGGCGTCTCGCTGCGGCGTGGTCCACCCGCCGGTGTGCCGGCGCCTCGGGGGCGGTCCCTCGGGCAGAGAGGCGAAGGCGCCGTCCAACGTGTCGTGGTAGCGCTGGGTGATGGCGTTCGCCCGCCGGTGGCGGACCCGGGGGAGATCGGCGTCGGCAGCCTGTTCGTTGGCGGCCTTCGCCGCCAGGAGGACCTCGATCATCTGGGCGGTCCATGTCGAGAACTCCCGCGTTCTCGCCCACGGCTCGCAGGTGGCGGACCAGGTGCGCCCCGCATGGGCGTGTCCGGCACCGGTGAAGACGTCGTAGGGCGCCCACCCGTCGTGGACGATGGTGCCGGCGTACTCGGCGACATCCTCGATGCCTCCATGGCCTCGACGCCTCGTTTGGGGTGCACGACGAGGAGGGTCAGCAGGTTCGTGGCCAGCGTATGCACCCAGCGCTTGGTGGTCCCGACCCTGGTGCCTGTCTCGTCGGCGTGGACGACCGGGGCCTCATGGAGGCCCTTCTTCACCGCCGTGATGAAGGGCCCCAAGCGACCAGCCGCCTCGGCCTGGACCGAGCTCAACCACCCCGTCGAGACGTTGGCCCCGAGCAGCTCGGCCAACAGCTCGGCGGTGCGCTCGAGGGGCAGGTGCTGGCGGTCCATCAGATAGATGGCGAAGGCCCGCACCTCGGGCCCCCAGCACACCGAGGCCCGGGCCTCGGGTGGGAAGACGCCGACCGTCTCGTGTCCGCAGGAGCAGCGGCGGCGCTCGGCGACGTGGTCGGTGACGCCTACCTCGATCCGGGGGATCTCGAGCACCTGCCGGCGCACCTCGCCGACCACGTCGGCCCCGGCCAGGTCGGCCCCGCATCGACCGCAGCACACCGGTGGGTGCACGACAACCTCGTCGGGGACGTGTCGAGCCAGATGCGCTCCCGGCGCTCCGGGCTGCTTGCCTTGGCGCCGACCGGCCGCCGCCCCGCCGCGCGTCGTTCGGAGCGCGACTGACGAGGAGCCATGGGATCTGCGAGCGAGGAGATCCCTCCGATGGTCGTGTCCGTGCCGATGCGCTGAAACCGGGACAAATCCCAACTTCAGGTTGGCCACCGATGCTGAGAAGCCGGCGTCTTCGAAGACTTTCGCGACGTCGTCGAGTTCGTAGAGCTGTGGAAGGTTCAGCTCGACTGAACATTCCGAGTGCCACGCCGACATCATCGGGCTTCCGGCGTGAACGCCCATGACTGCGAAGTAGGACCCGCTGGGTTTCAAGGCGCCAAACAGGGCAAGTCGCATGAGCAGGGAGGTCCTCCAGCAGGTAAAGAACCTCGTGGCTGAAGGCCACCTCGAAGTCGCTCCATCCCTCCGGCACCGTATTGGCGACCTCGAAGGTGAGCGGCTTGTCGCCTGCGAGACGTCGAGCGTCTGTGATGGTGCCCGGCGCCGGGTCGTATCCGTAGCCCTCGGCGATGCCCTCGGCGTCGACGAGCAGGCGCAGGAAGCCCCCGCGGTTGCAGCCGGCGTCGAGGACCCGGCGCCCGGTCAGGTCGGTCCCGATGGTGTCGAGCATGGCTTTCCATATGAAACCGTGCTCGTCCTGCATGGCCTCGTCCTCTGCGGCGCTACGCCAGTAGGAGCTACGCATGCAAGCACCCTACGCCGCGGATATATCGGCTGTGATCGGAGCTGACAGAGGCAGATGCCGACATCTGAGCGTGCCGCCGTCCACCGGGAGGCGGGTCAGCTATCAACCGTGAAGCCGCACGGGGATACTCGGGCATTCACGACGTGGTGAGGAACCTCTCATCTGAGTGGGCCGGCCTCGTACTGAATCGCGTGGCAGATCTGTTCCGCCCGTTCTGCTCCAGCTAGGCGCTTGACGAGGTGAAGGGCCATGTCGATGCCAGCCGAAATACCGGCAGAAGTGACAATATCCCCGTCGTCGACGAAGCGATCATCTCGTCTCACATCAATCGAACGGTCCAGCCTTCCGAGATGATCGAGTGATGCCCAATGGGTGGTTGCGGGACGGCCGTGGAGAATACCCGCTGCGGCGAACACCAATGAGCCTGTGCAGACGCTGGCCAGGAGCGGCACATCTTGCCGCTGACGGCGAACCCAGTCGAGTTGCGATTCATCTGTCAGGTGCGGTCGTGTGCCCTGGCCACCTGGATAGATGAGCACCTCTAGTTCCGGGGCATCGGCATAGGAATGTTCCGCTTGCACAACTAATCCTTTGGCGCACCGGACAAGGCCGCCGGAATGAGACAGACAAGTGACGTCGAATCCATCGTCTGGAAAGAACTGTGTCCAGGCGGACAGCACCTCCCACGGCCCCACGGCGTCCAACTCCTCCACGTCGCTAAACAGCAGTATTCCGATGTGCTTGGTCTCGGTCACCGTTTCAGTTAATCACTTGACTGGGACTGCCTCCCACCTGGTCAGGAGAATATGCTGAGCCGCATGCCAAGCTCTAGCCTCTCAGTATGGAACGGCCGGCTCGTCCGGCATCCGCATTTACGTGGATCTATCACTAGGAGAGTGACGCCCACATCAATCTCCACCGCTGCTCTCGCCGAAAACATCCCAGGCACCCTCTTCCTCGCGATTGGGATCGAATGTCTTGCCGTCGGCGCTGTCGGCGCGTAGCAAGTCATCGGCATCTCTCGGGACCGTCTCCGGCAGCTCTTCGAACTGCCCCACGTACGGAGTATTCGGTGCGGGGTCCTGTGCCTCGACATTGCCGTCCCGAACGAGCGCCGTGGGCGTCCCAGCGGAGATCCAACGAGCCTCGTGGACCCCGTACGGATCCACATACCAGCCTTCTTCTTCCATCTCATCTCCTCTGAAGAGCTGACCGGCTCCCAGTCGTCTCGGCTGACCGTCAACACTAGGAGAGCGCGCCCCTCATCACCCGTTCAAGGGAGGCACCCAGGGTCCACTAACCGGCATATGAATGACCGCAGGTCGAGAGGTGGTGACACTTCGGATACTCGTGATCTTCGATGCCGGTTTTTCGACGCCTCTGACAGCCTACGTTCCCCTGGTCCGGGTGATCATCGGCCGGACCTCGGGAGCCCGAGACCCCGCTCGGCGATGATCGAGCGCTGCATCTCGCTCGTGCCGCCGTAGATGGTGGTCACTGCGGCGTGCCGGAAGAGGTGCTCGATCCATCCGCCCGCGGGTGCGTCGTCATCACCGCGCTGGAGGATCCCTTCTTGGCCGAGCATGTCGACCAATTCGGCGGCGTCCGCGGTCATGGACTCGGCATAGAACAGCTTGTGCATGGAACCCTCGACCCCGGGGAGCCCGCCGGAGGCCGCCACGAAGGACGTTCGGTAGGCGAGCAGCCGGGCCACCTCGTTGTTCATGCGCATCGTGGCAAGCCGCTCACGGACGTCGGGGTCGTCGATGACCCGGCCCCCGTCGGGGCGCCGGGTGGCCGTTGCCCACTCCACCGCCTGTTCCCAGACCCGGTCGGCCTCACTGAGGCCGAAGCCGCCCCGCTCGAAGGTGAGGGCGACGGTCATGACGTCCCAACCCCGGTCGACTTCGCCGATCCGGTAGTGGTCGGTGACCCGGACGTCCGTGTAGAAGGTCGCGTTGGTCCGCTCACCGCCGACCGTGTGCACCGGGTGGATCTCGATCCCTGGTGAATCCAGGGGGACGAGGAACATGGTCAGCCCCTTGTGCTTCGGTACGTCGTGGTTGGTACGGGCCAGCAGGAAGACATAGTTCGCCACGTGGGCGAGCGTGGTGAACATCTTCTGCCCGTTGATCACCCATTCGTCGCCGTCGCGCACGGCGGCGGTCTTGATCGAGGCCACGTCCGATCCCGAGTCGGGCTCGCTGTAGCCGAGTGACATGATGATCTCGCCTGCCAGAGCGGGGGGGAGGAAATCCCGCTTCTGCTCGTCGGTCGCGACACGCCGGATGGTCTGGCACACGATGACGGTGAGGCCCATGCCGTCGGTGGGCGCCCCGGCCAGCCGGAGCTCGTCTCGAAGTGCGGTCATCTCGAACGGGTCTCGCCCCTGGCCGCCGTACTCGGCCGGCCACGAGGCGGCGATCCAACCCTGCTGACCGATGGCCCGGTGGAATTCCTTGTCGTGGTTGGTCCCGGTCCGGTGGGCGCGCTCGATCGTCGCGTCGTCGAGATGCTCGTCGAGGAAGGCACGCACCTCTGCCCGGAAGGCGTCGCTCTTCGGTCCGAGGCGGAAGTCCATCACGAGATCTCCATGGGACCGAAGAGCGTGTCGGCGAGGTGGGCGATCCCCCGCTTCGGATCGCCGATCGCGAGGGGCCAGGCCTGAGCTCGGCGGTAGTAGAGCTGGATGTCGTACTCGAGGGTGAAGCCGTAGCCTCCGTGCACGTGCAGCGCCACATTGCTCGCACGGCGTGCCGCCCGGGTGGCGAACAGGAACGCCATCGAGGCGAGCGAACCGAAGTGCTCCTCGTCGTCCACCTGGGACCAGGCCGCCTCGCGGGCAAGGAGGCGTGCGCCGTCCACCAGGGTGGCCGCGTCCGCCAGGTCGCGGGCGATCGACTGGAACGATCCGATGGGTGCGCCGAACTGGTGGCGATTCTTCGCGTACTCGACCCCAAGGCCGAGCGCAGCCTCACCGACACCGACCAGCGCACCCCCGACCAGCACCCGCCATTCGTCGAGCGCCTGCGCGAAGACCGCCTGGGCGATGTCACCGCCGGCGAGCACCGTCCGACTTCGGCCCCTGACCGAGCGGTCGAGGACCGGCGACGAACCGAGCGTCCCCGGTGCCGTCCCGGCAGGATCAGCGGTGACCGCGACGAGCTCATCGGCATCCAATGCGACGACGATGTCGGCGATCGCACCGGAGGGGACCAGCGTTGCCGTCCCGTCGACTGCCGGATGGAGGGCAACCGTGCTCACCGTCGTCGGCTCGGCGATCAGCGCGTCGAGGCATTGGCTCCCCGGCTCGCCTGACGACGCGAGGGTCCTGGCTGCCACGACCCCGTCGACGAAGGGAACGGGGGCCAGGAAGGCGCCGATCTGTTCGCAGATCAGCTCGAGGTCGAGCAGTGATGCCCCACCTCCGCCCAGCTTCTCGGAGACTCCGACCGTCGGTCCGGCCAACTGACAGAAGGCGGACCAGAGATTCGAATCGAAGCCGGTCGGCTCGCTGGCCCGCACGACATCAGGCGGGCAACGGTCGGTGAGGAAGGAACGGACGGCCGAGACCAGTTCGTGCTGTTCGTCTGTAAGGTTCAGGTCCATGTTCGGAGGTCAGTCCGACGCCTCGGTCGGTACGTCGAGAGTACCTGATGCGGTGGACGCACGGTGAGGAACGGAGCCGGTCAGGAGCGATGAGTGAGCGGCGATCGAGCCGTTCCAGGTCCGGATCGATGACGCGGACCTGGAGGATCTCCGGAGCCGCCTCACCCGAACCCGTTTTCCGGAACAGATAGCGGGAACCGAGTGGGACGCCGGGATCCCGATCGCCTACCTCCGTGAACTCGTCGATCACTGGCTGGGTGCGTACGACTGGCGTCGGGAGGAAGACCGACCTGAACGGGTTCGAGCAATTCCGGACCCGGATCGACGGGCAGTCGATCCACTTCATCCATGCCCGATCTCCCCACAGCGACGCGCTGCCGCTGCTCCTCGTCCACGGCTGGCCCGGCTCGGTGGTCGAATTCCTCGACGTGATCCCGCGGCTCACCGATCCTGCCGGCGTTCGGCGGTCGGCTGACCGATGCGTTCCACGTGGTCGCGCCGTCGCTTCCCGGATACGGATTCTCGGAGCCCCCCCGGACACCGGGCTGGGACGTGCGACGGATAGCGCTGGCGTTCATCGCCCTCATGGATCGGCTCGGACTACGGCGCGGTACGGAGCCCAGGGGGGCGACTGGGGTGCACAGGTGACCACACGGATCGCCGCCCTCGATCCGGCGCACTGTGCGGCCATCCACCTCAACATGCCCATCGGTGTCCGTCCGGAGGACCCGGGTGCGCTCACCGGCGAGGAGCAGGCGGACCTGGCCGACATGGGGCGGTTCACCCGTGAGGAGGCCGCGTACGCCAACGAGCAGGGGACCAAGCCCCAGACGCTGGGGGTCGGCCTCAACGACTCACCGGCCGGCCTGCTGGCGTGGATCGTGGAGAAGTTCCGGACCTGGAGCGACTGCGACGGTCATCCCGGAGAACTGCTTCACCCGGGACCAGCTCCTGACCAATGTGATGCTGTACTGGCTGACCCAGACCGGCACCTCGTCGGCTCAGCTCTACTGGGAGACCAATCGGAGCGGTGTGCTGACCGAGAAACTGCCCTTCATCGATGTGCCGACGGGGGTGGCTCGGTACCCGAAGGAGGTGTTGCGCTGGCCGCGCTCCTGGGTGGAGCAGCAGTACAACGTCACCCACTGGGCCGCCATGCCCCGAGGCGGCCACTTCGCCGCGATGGAGCAGCCTGAACTGTTCGCCGGCGACCTGCAGAAGTTCTTCCGCACCGTGCGCTGAGCGGCTGCAGGGGCGGTCCAGCCCCGCCACCCGGGGTCAGCGCTTCGGCTTGCGGAGCAGTTCGAGGCTGGCCCGGGTCCGGTCGTCCTGCCAGTGCTCGAGTACCTCTCCCTCGAGACGGAGGCATTCGTCGTCCTCGAGGACCGTGAGTGCCGATCGTCTCGTCGTCGCCTTGGCCAGTGCGTAGGCCCGGGCGTCGTGCCCCGCCAGCTGCTGGGCGAGCGCGGTGGCGCCGGATTGCAGTTCGGCCGGGGGGAGGACTCTGGTGCGCGAGCCCGAGGTGGCGCGCCTCGTCCGCGTCGAGCAGGTTGGCATCGAAGATCAACTGTTCCGCCCGCTCGCCGCAGGCGTGCCGGAGCAGCTCGATCGCGAAGACGGGGAACGAGACTCCCACCCGGAGCTCGGTGGCGCCGATCCGTGCGCCCTCTGCCATCACCCGCTTGTCACAGGCGCACGCCAGGATGCACCCACCAGCGATCGCCGGCCCATTGATTGCCGCGACCGTCGGCTTCGCGAAGCGAAACAGTCGGACCAGGGCGGTGTTCAATGCCTCGAGGAGCACCCCGGTACGGTTCGGCTCGTTGTCCAGGACCTCGCTCACGTTGAGCCCGGCCGAGAAGATCGAGCCCTCTCCGGTCACCACCAGGGCCCGGACCTCGGGGTCAGCGCTGCAGCCCCCGACATAGGCGGCGATCTCGTCGAGCGTCTCCACATCGAGCGCGTTCACCTTGTCACTGGCGAGCGTCATCACGGCGATCCCGTCGATGGTCGTGCCCTTGATCTTCGCGAACGACCCGGTCTTCGTCATCGTCAGTTCCTCCCAGATTGGATTTGTAAACAGAGCGCGATCAGCCGTTGGGCTTCAGAGGGCCAACCGGCTTGGTCGTCGTTGCGTGGATGAGAAGTTGCGCCAGTTCTGCTGGACGGCTCAGGAACGGCGAATGCGATGTGTCGATCGCCAGCGGTTCGACACCGAGGCGACGTGCAGTGACGTCAGCGAGCCACCTTGGTTGCGCTCGGTCCTGCAGGCATACGATGAAGCTGCGTGGCAGCTCGGCCTCCCAGAACCGGCGGACACCAATCGGCGTTGTCGCCGTGTCGCCCGCGTGCTCCGGAGTCAGCTGCTCGAATGCCCAGCGCGCCGTCGCCTCGTCGCAGTCATGGTAGAAGAGCTCCCGCGCACCCTCGACGTCGGCAAAGGCCATCGATCCGTCATCGTTGATACGCAGATGTTTCAGCATTCCGGTGACGTCGTAGTCGGCCTCGGTCGAGCCGTCGTCGCGATAGACGAGTGCTTCCTGCATGAGGCGGCCCTCCAGCGGTAGGGCCGCCGCGAGGAAGACCAGATGACTGACAAGCTCCGGTGCGGCATCCGACGCGCGGGTGATCTCCAACCCGCCGCCGGAGTGTCCGACCAGCACGTCGCCGGATTGGAGCACGGCGAGCACTGCGTCGAGGCGCCCGGCCATGGTGGCTTCTTCGTGAGCGCGCCCACCGTGGCCCGGAATGTCGATGGCGACCGCTTCGTGGCCCAGGTTTTCGAGCTCCGGGATTGTCCGGCTCCAGCACCAGGCGCCATGAAATCCACCGTGAATCAACACGAAGCGCACGTGGATCTCCTTCATCGAGCATCGAGGCGTGGTTGTGTCTGTCGTCGCTCACTCGGTGCTTCTCGTTCTGAAGACCCCGATTGATCGACCGGACCGCCCTTTGGTATCGGACTCTGACACTAATCGCAGAGCACTGTCAACGAACGGTCGAACGCCGGACACCGCCTCCGGACGACTACCGATGGAGTGTCGAACTGCGCGTCACGTCGAGCGGTTCGGCGGCCAGTGGGAGGAGGCGGTGGCAGCGCCGGGCTCCACGTCTACGCTCAGGTTGGTAATGAGGTGTCTCGTGCGGTAGCCGCCTCCCTGAGCCGGCAGATCATCGTAGACCGGTCTCACTTCTGTGCTGCCACGCAACGTGGAGCCGTTGGAAATGTCGCCATGTCGAGTGCTCGAAGAGGCCGGCAACGGCGTCCACATCGCCACTGTCGAGTAGGCGGCGTACGAGTTCACCAGCGCCCTGATCTCATCGGCGTCTGACATGTCGCTGTGTCAGGGCTTGGGCGGCAGACGGTCCCGGTAGCTCACGGGCAGGAGCTCGATCAGCTGGCCGTCGGGATCGCGGATGAACAGGGCGGCTCCGACGTCAGTGTCCTCGATGAGCCGTCCTCCGTACTCGACGGCCTTGTCCGCAACCACGTGCACGTCCTCGACCGAGATCGACAGGTGGGTGAGTCCGGGCTCGTTCATCGTCCGCGGCCTGAAGGGAGCGGTGGCTCCGTCAGCCGAGTAGTGCATCAGCTCGAGGACGAAACCGTCGAGGGTCAGGTACGACGCGGTGACCCCGAGTGGAGGTGTCAGCCCAGTGAGTTGGGCCGTCGGCACGTCGGGTGGGGTGATCTCGTACCAGAACCTGAAGCCGAAGACCTCCTGGTAGAACTGCTTCGACCGTTCCAAATCGGTAACGACATGTCCTGTGTGGTTGTACGAGCCCAAAGTTGTGCCTCCGGTCGTGCCGGCGGGACGAACGGTACCGGCGGGGTCAGTGTAACGAAAGACCTTTTCTGATCACCGCTCGGATCAACCGACCGACGTCGTTCAGTATGGAAGGAGCCGGTCGATCCGGATGGCGGCCGTCGGACAGTTGGCGGCTGCCTTCGCGGACAGCCTCCTCTTGCCCCGCCGGATCGCCGACGACGACGGCGATCCCGTCGTCGTCGAGGTCGAAGACGCCTGGCGCCCAGAACAGGCAGTTCCCCGAACCCATGCAGGCGTCGCGGTCCACCGCTCCTTTGGTGGGCACTTCTCCCACGCTCATCTCACCGTGGCTCGGCCAGGGGCTCGAGGCGGTTCATCGGCCGAGCGATGCGATTGGGGTAGAGCACCATGTGGGCGGCGTCGAGGTCGTCTGGTCAGGAGACATACTCGAAGCCGTACAGCTTGGCGCAGTTGACGGCCGTGATCTTGCGACGGTCCTGATCCGAGAGCATGCCCAATGTCTCTCGGATGGAACGTTGTGACTCGGGGAACGTGCTGTCGGTATGGGGGAAGTCGGCCGCCCACATACACGAGTCGGCTCCCAGATGCGGGATGTACTGGTAGGCCAGCACCTCCTCCTCGAAGGTGGCGATGACCTGCCTTTTGAACAGCTCGCTCGGTGCGACGCTCGGGGCGTAGTCGATCTTGTCCCGGAGGTTCTCCCACTCCATGTCCATCCGGGAGAGGAAGTAGGGCAGCCAGCCGACCCCGGCCTCGGCCAGCACCAGGGTGAGCCCGGGGTGACGCTCGAGGGCGCCGGAGAAGACCATGATGGCCAGCGCCTCGTCGAGCTGCAGGGGAAGGAGGGTGGCGAACGCCGCCGACTGCCACTTGCCCACCTGGTAGCTCAGCTTGGGGGAAGCACCCTCTTTGATATGGAAGCTGAGCGGTAGTCCGGTCTGCTCGGCGGCCGCCCATAGCCGATCCCAGGCCGGATCGCCGGCATCGAAGTCGAAGACATCGATGATCGCGCCCCGGTGGCCGAGACCGGCGACCCTCTCGAGCTCAGCCACCGCCGCCTCCGGCGAATGACTGGGCAGGAACGGGAGGGCACACAGTCGATCCGGAGCGAAGGCGTTGAACTCCTCGATGGCCCAGTCGTTCCACGCCGCGTAGGACGCGGACTGCAGATCCGGTTCGGGGATCGAGAGGGTCAGGGGGATGGGGCCGTAGATAACGGATGCCCACACCCCGTCGAGGTCCATGTCCTCCAACCGCAGCTTCGGATCGCTGACCCGGAAACCATCGTCCTCGATACCGGCCCGACTGAGGGCACTGAGGACTTGCAGCTTGTCCCCCCGGGGCAGTCCGCTGCGTCCGAGGACGCGGTCGTTGCAGACCCACATGGGATCACCCTCACCGGTCACGACTCGTGGGCCCCGCTCGAGCAGGTCCTTGGGTAGCCGGGACTGCCACAGCTCCCGTGGAACCGACCGCAGGTCCAGGTGGTCGTCGCAGGAGTAGATGCTTCTCTCGTCCATGGTGACCCTTCCTTCCTCGTCGAGTCCGCTGATCGAGGACTGTCGCAGGCGGCCCACCCGTGCCGACCGAATTCGGGCATTCCCCGACTCACGGCATGGCGCGGCACTTGACCACCCAGAAGCTTAGTGTCACACTGCGACATGGAAGCAAGGGGAGGTAGGGCGTGACGACCCACAGCACCAGCCACGTGTACTACGACCCGTACGACGTGGACATCGACGCCGACCCGTACCCGGTCTTCCGCCGGCTTCGGGAGGAGGCACCGCTCTATTACAACGAGCCCCACGACTTCTACGCCCTCAGCCGGTTCGCCGACGTCGAGCGGGGATATCTCGACCCGAAGACCTTCATCTCCGGACGGGGCGGCATCATCGAGCTCATCAGGGCCAACATCGAGATGCCCTCGGGTGTGCTCATATTCGAGGACCCACCCGTGCACACGATCCACCGGCGGCTGATGTCCCGGGTGTTCTCGCCGAACCGGGTGGCCGCGCTCGAACCGACGATCCGGGAGTTCTGCGCCCGCAGCCTCGATCCTCTGGTCGGTGCCGAGGAGTTCGACTTCATCGCCGACCTCGGGGCCCAGATGCCCATGCGGGTCATCGGGCAGCTGCTCGGCATCCCCGAGCAGGACCAGGAGTTCGTGCGGGACAAGGTCGACGCCAACCTCCGCACCGAGGCCGGTCAGCCCATGAAGGTCTCCGAGAACTTCGTTCCCACCGACATGTTCGCCGAGTACATCGACTGGCGGGCCGACCACCCATCGGACGACATCATGACCGAGCTCCTCCAGGCCGAGTTCGAGGACGAGACGGGGACGGTCCGGCACCTGACCCGTGCTGAGCTCCTGACCTACATCGGTGTCATCACCGGCGCCGGCAACGAGACGACCGGCCGGCTCATCGGATGGACCGGAAAGGTCCTGGCCGACCATCCGGACCAACGACGGGAGCTGGTCGAGGACCGATCGCTCCTGCCCGGCGCGATCGAAGAGCTCCTGCGCTTCGAGACGCCCGCGCCGCATGCGGCCAGGTATGTCGCCCAGGAAGTCGAGCTCTACGGCAAGACGGTACCCGAGGGCAGCATCATGATGCTCCTCCCGGCGTCGGCGAACCATGATGACCGTCGCTTCCGGGACGGTGACGCCTTCGACATCCATCGGAGTGAGGGGAAGCCCCTGACCTTCGGATACGGGATCCATCTCTGCCTGGGAGCAGCGCTGGCCCGTCTCGAGGGCCGGGTGGCCCTCGACGAAGTCCTCAACCGCTTCCCGACCTGGGAGGTCGACATGGACCGGGCCACCCTCGCCCCCACCTCGACGGTCCGGGGGTGGGAGACGCTCCCGGTCTTCACCTCATGACTCGCGGGAGCGAGGTGGGTGGGGGAGTCCTCCCCGTGCACGGCGACGTGTCGAGGGAGACCGACGTGGAGGCCGCGATGGGTGCCGCCGTCGAGGTGTTCGGGAGGGTGGACGCCGTGCTCAACGTGGCCGGCATCGCCGATGGCTGCGCCCTCGCAGACCTGACCATGGAGTTCTACGACCCCATCTGCCACGGATTCATCCTCACCGAGATCATGGCCCAAGGTGCCGAGGACTTCATCCCCGACATCGCCGCCAAGGCCGCCCTCAGTCGCGCCGGGCAACCCCACGAAGTGGCCGAGGTCGGAGCCTTTCTGGCCTCCGATCGCGCCTCGTTCATCACCGGCGCGGTCATCCCGGTCGACGGAGGTTGGTCGGCGAAGCTGGCGTAGAAGAATGGACGCCGTGACCACCGCCAAGATGCCGCCGCAGGAGCCCCCTGCGCGAACCGGTCGACCCTACGACGGCACCCTACGCCGTGAGCGGGCGGCGGAGACGCGGGAGCGGATCATCGTCGCCGGATCCGAGCTCCTCCACCGCACGTCGGTCCGAGACTGGAAGAAGTTGACCGTCCGGGGCGTGGCCGAGCGGGCCGGCGTAAATGAGCGGACCGTCTACCGCTACTTCGGGAGTGAGCGAGGTCTGCGAGATGCGGTGATGCGCTGGAACGAGCAGGAGGCCGGCATCGAGCTGGCCGGCATGCGGCTCGAGGACATCGACACGGTGGCAGCGCAGGTCTTCGAGCACGTCTCGCAATATCCGAGGGAGCCGCGCCCACCACTCGACCCAACCCTGGTCGACGCCAATCAACGTCAACGGGAGGCACTCCTCGGCGCCATCGCCGCTACGGCCGAGCGGTGGACCGAAGAGGATCGGACGGTCGCGGCCGCCGTCTTCGACGTCCTGTGGAGCGTGGCCTCGTACGAGCGCCTGGTCGTCGACTGGCAGATCGATCACAAGCGGGCGATCGAGGGGATTTCTTGGGTCATCGGACTGGTCGCGGATGCCGTCCGGGACGGTCGGGGCCCGACATGACTGAGGGCTACCGCCCGTGACCGCCGAGGAGCACCGTTGAGCGACGACCAGTTCGATTCCATCGACTTCTTCCGCACCAAGGATCTCATCGACAACCCCTATCCCTACCTCGAGCACCTGCGCGGGAAGTGCCCGGTGGTCAAGGAGCCGCACCACGACGTCTACATGGTAACGGGGTACGAGGAGGCCATTGAGGTCTACCACGACACGGCGACCTTCTCGGCGTGCAACTCGGCCATCGGGCCGTTCGCCAAGTTCCCTGTGCCCCTGGAGGGTGACGACATCACCGAGATCATCGAGACCTACCGCGACGATCTCCCCTTCGGTGACCAGCTCCCCACTTTCGATCCCCCCAAGCACACCGCCCAGCGCGGGCTCCTCATGCGGCTGATCACCCCGAAGCGCCTGAAGGAGAACGAAGCGTCACTGCAGCGGCTGGCCGATGACCAGATCGACCGCTTCCACGCCCGGGGCGAGTGTGAGTTCATCGGCGAGTACGCCCAGCCCTACACCATGCTGGTCGTCGCCGACCTGCTGGGTGTCCCGGAGGAGGACCATCCGGAGTTCCTGGTGAAACTCATGCACCACGACGCCCTGGAGATGACCCACAGTCCACTCGAGTACCTCTACGCCCAGTTCACCCGCTACATCGAGGACCGGCGGCGCGAGCCTCGTGACGACGTGATGACCGGCCTGGCCACGGCCACCTTCCCAGACGGCACGCTGCCCCCGGTGGAAGACGTGATGAAGATCGCCTCCAACCTGTTCGCCGCCGGTCAGGAGACCACGGCCCGGCTCCTCGGCACCGCCCTCCAGACCTTGGGTGAGCGCCCCGATCTCCAGCAGCGCCTCCGCGACGACCGCAGCCTCGTCTCCCCCTTCATCGAGGAGACATTGCGCCTGGAGCCTCCCATCAACGGCACCTTCCGCCTTTCGCGGACGCCGACGACGGTCCGGGACACCGAGATCCCAGCGGGCAGCACAGTCATGGTCCTGCCCGGCGGAGCCAACCGTGACCCGCGTGAGTTCGAGGATCCCGACGAACTGCGCCTCGACCGCGAGAACGCCCGCCAGCACATCGCTTTCGGCCACGGTATCCATACCTGTGCCGGGGCCCCACTGGCCCGAGCCGAGTCCAATGTCTCGCTGCAGCGCATCCTCGACCGGATGGCGGACATCCGCATCTCGGGGTCGCACCACGGCCCGGCCGGAGCCCGTCACTGGGACTACACGCCCACGTGGATGCTGCGGGGGCACGACCGGCTCCATCTCGAGTTCACGCCCATCGACTGAATCGGGTCGGTTCAGCTACCCGCCGAGGCCATCGATTGGATAACGGATGAACTCCAGCAGATTGCCGTCCGGGTCCCGCACGTACACGCTCGACCCCGTGGTCCGACGGCCGCCTTGGCGGTCGGCGGGACCTTCGATGACCTTCGCTCCGGCACGGTCGAGGAGTGCCTCGAGCGCTGCAGCCGATCCCTCCCACACGAGGCAGAGGTCGCCGCACGGGGGAACGGCCGCCGATGCCCGCAGGTCGAGGCGCGTGCGCCACAGGCCGGGGCGATGGAAGTTGACCATCTGTGTGCCGAGGTAGACCTGGACCAGGTACTCGTTCTCCGCCACGTCGAGTCCGAGCGAGCGGTAGAAGTCGATCATCGCTGCGGTGTCCTGCATTGGAAGGGCGATATGGTCGAAGCCCCCGATGTGGCCCGAGTCCGGGTGACCGCCCGGTTCAGTCGTCATCGGGGTAGACCGTCTCGTCCATGTGGAATCCCGTTCTGGTTCGGTCGCCGGTCACCTGAACGGATCGGGAGCGTGACCCACGCAAAGACTGGTCGAGAGGGTGGTCGGAAATGGTGTTCTCGCCGGGAGAGATTGCTGGTATCTTGCTCTCGGTCCAGGAACGATGCAACAGCGACTGCAACAGAGCTGGCCCCGAGGGCGGAGGGGCGCACACGGCACGGAAGGGGTTCGATGCGGATCGTCGTGAACATGAGCCAGTGTGAGAGCAACGGGCTGTGCATGGGCGCCGCCCCCGAGATCTTCGAGCTCGATGACGACGATCGGCTGGTGGTCCTCGACGGGACGCCCGACGAATCAGCGCGAGCGAAGGTCCTCGAGGCCGTCCGCCAGTGCCCGAAACAGGCCATCTCGATCGAAGAGGACTGAGAGAGAGACCTCACACAGCAGGGGAGCGGTCCGACGGCTCAGGTCTCGAAGTCCCCCACACCCCGCCGGAGCTTCCCGATGACCCGCTGGAGGGCACGGAGATCCCGGGTGTCCAGGGCCCCAAGTCCGAAGAGGGCACCGTTCACGGCCTTCGTCGCCTCGAGGACCAGACGCCGACCCTCCTCGTTGATCTCCGCCAGTGTCGTCCTGCCGTCGGTCGGATGGGGGAGCCTGCGGACCAGTCCCTGGCCCTCGAGCCGGTCGACGATGTTGGTGACGCTGGCCGGGTGGATCATGAGTCGCCGGCCCATGGTGCTGAGTGGCAACGCACCGCGGCGACTGAACAGCAGCAGGACCAGACCCTCGTAGCGCGCAAAGGTGAGACCGAAAGGGCGGAGCGCCCCGTCGACCGCCGCCAGGACCACCTGTTGGGCTCTCATGATCGAGGTCGCGGCGGCCATGGCGTCGCCGACGTCGGGATCCCATCGCTCGGACCACCTGACCTTCGCCTCCTCGATGGGATCGAACGGAAGGGGACGACCGGCCACGCTCGGGAGGCTATCCGAGGTCCGGGCGCTTCCTGAAGCTCTCGGCGCGCAGCGTTCGGGGAGAGCAGAGGAGCAATAATCCGCACATGTCCGTCATCGAAGACGACCTCGGAAGGCCGGTAGGCCTGCAAGGCCGCCCGGAGCGGCTGGTGTCGCTGGTTCCGTCGCTCACCGAAGCGCTGGCCACGACCGTTCCTGAGCTGCTGGTGGGAGCCACCGACTGGTGCACCCACACCGAAGGCCTCGATCCGCCCCGGGTCCGTGGCACGAAGAATCCGGACCTTGCCGCGATCAGGGACCTCAGACCGGACCTGGTCATCGCCAACCGCGAGGAGAACCGACGCATCGATGTCGAACGCCTCGAGGAGTCCGGTATCCGTGTGTGGGTGACCGACATCGACTCGCTGGACCAGGCGTTCGCTTCGCTCCGGCGCCTGTTCGGTGCCGTCCTGGGCGGAGAGCCGCCAGCGTGGTTGACCAGGGCCGAGAGGGAGTGGGCCGCGCCGCCCGAACTCCCTCCGCTGCAGACCCTGGCCCCCGTCTGGCGCGATCCCTGGATGGCGATCGGCGCACGGACGTTCTCGGGGGATCTCATCGGGCGGCTCGGACTCGTCAACCTCCTGGCCGCCGGAGCGGACCGGTATCCGAAGCTCCGGCTCACCGAACTGAGGGAGCTCGGGCCCGAACTGGTCCTGTTGCCGGACGAGCCGTATCCATTCTCTGCGACGGATGGACCCGACGCCTTCGCAGGGACCGCCACCGCGCTGGTCGAGGGTCGGGCGCTCACCTGGTACGGACCCTCGCTGGTCACGGCTCGTCGGATCCTGGTCGACCGGATCTCCGAGGTGATCGAAGGATCCTGATCCCGGCGACGCCGGGAACTACACGTTCCGGCGGTAGGAGCCGCCCACCTCGAACAGCGCGCCGGTGATCTCGCCGAGCGTTGCGTGACGCACGGTGGTCATCAGTTCAGCGAAGACGTTGCCCCCCCCGAGGGCCACCTCGCGCAACGCGTCCATGGCGACGACCCCGTCGAGGGCGTGGCGGCGCTTGAAGTCCGACAGCCTGTCGAGCTGCGCCTGCTTCTCCTGTTCGGTCGAACGGGCAAGCTCGACGGTGTCCGGGGGCAGCCCGCCGCCCGGTGCGACGAAGGTGTTGACTCCGACGATCGGGAGCGACCCGTCGTGCTTCATCTGCTCGTAGTGCAGGGAGTCGTCCTGGATGCGGCCGCGCTGGTAGCCGCTCTCCATGGCGCCGAGCACCCCGCCCCGCTCGCTGATCCGGTCCAATTCGGCGAGTACGGCGTCCTCGACAAGGTCGGTGAGCTCCTCCACGATGAAGCTCCCCTGGAGCGGATTCTCATTGAGGGCCAGCCCCCACTCCTCGGTGATGATCATCTGGATGGCCAGAGCACGCCGCACCGATTCGCCGGTCGGCGTGGTGACCGCCTCGTCGAAGGCATTGGTGTGGAGGCTGTTGGCATTGTCGTAGATGGCGCACAGCGCCTGGAGCGTCGTACGGACGTCGTTGAAGGCCATCTCCTGGGCGTGGAGCGAGCGACCGGATGTCTGGATGTGGTACTTGAGCTTCTGCGACCGATCATTGGCTCCGTATCGCTCCTTCATGGCGATCGCCCAGATCCGCCGGGCAACCCGGCCGATGACGGTGTACTCGGGGTCCATCCCGTTGGAGAAGAAGAACGAGAAGTTGGTGGCGAAGTCGTCGACGTCCATCCCGCGGGCCAGGTAGGACTCCACGTAGGTGAAGGCGTTTGCCAGGGTGAAGGCCAACTGGGTGACCGGGTTCGCCCCTGCCTCGGCGATGTGGTAGCCGGAGATCGAGACGGAGTAGAAGTTGCTCAGCCGGTGCTCGATGAACCATTCCTGCATGTCGGCCATCACGCCGAGGGAGAATTCGGTGGAGAAGATGCAGGTGTTCTGGCCCTGGTCCTCCTTCAGGATGTCCGCCTGCACGGTCCCCCGAACCGTCGTGAGCACGTCGGTCCGGGTTGCCGCGGCTTCGTCCTCTGTGGCCGGCCGACGGTGCTCGGCCTCGAAACGCTCCAGCCGCTGGTCGATGGCGGTGTTCAGGAACATGGCGAGGATGGTCGGCGCCGGCCCGTTGATGGTCATCGACACCGAGGTGGTCGGATCGCAGAGATCGAACCCTTCGAAGAGCGCCTTCATGTCGTCGAGCGTGGCGATCGACACCCCGGAGGTGCCGATCTTGCCCCGGATGTCCGGGCGTTCGTCCGGATCGAAACCGTAGAGGGTCACCGAATCGAACGCGATGGACAGCCGGGTGGCCGACTGGCCTTCGGCAAGGAGGTGCAGGCGGCGGTTGGTCCTGAGGGGGTCACCCTCCCCGGCGAACATGCGGGCGGGTGCCTCCTCCCTCCGCTTGAACGGGAAGACGCCGGCGGTGAAGGGGAACCGGCCGGGCAGGTGCTCGGCCCGGAGCCAGCGCACCAGCTCTCCCTGCTCGGTGAAACGGGGGAGTGCGACGCGGGGGATGCGCTGTCCCGACAGGGAGGTCCGCCACAACGACGGTCCCTGGTCCGCGCTGTCAGGGGAACCGTCGTCGAAGGTGAGGGATGCACGGAGGGTTTCCCAGTCCTCGAGCAGGCGGCTCCCCGCGGGGTCCCGCCCCGTCTCGAGCTCGTCGGACAGGTTCCTGAGGTCGGTGAGGTCCATCTGCCGGTCCGCGCCGAGTGCGACCACCGCGTCGAGCTGCTGTGCACGCCGGGCCTCGGCGGCCAGGCGCTCGGTGGTCTCGTGATACCCGCGGACCGAGGCGGTGACGTCCGCAAGGTAGCGGTTCCGTTCGGGGGGGACGATGGAGGACGTGCGAGTCGATGTCCGCACCGAGATGACAGGGAGCAGGCCGCTGCCTGATCCGTGGAGGCCCTTGCTCGCCAGTTCGGTCTTGAGCCGATGGAAGAGCGCGGTGGTCCCGTCGTCGTTGAAACGCGAGGCGATCGTGCCGAACACCGGTTCGGGGGCGCCTCCGCGACCGCCCCGGTGATCGCGTGACCACTGACGGCAGACCTGCCGGAAGGCGTCGTCGGCACCGCGCCGGTCGAATTTGTTGATCGCGACGACATCAGCGAGTTCAAGCATGTCGATCTTCTCGAGCTGTGAGGCAGCTCCGTACTCGGGCGTCATCACATAGAGCGAGACGTCGGCGACCTCGGTCACGGCTGCATCGCCCTGACCGATTCCAGGTGTCTCGGCGATGATCAGGTCGAAGCCGGCCACGGCACAGGCGGCCAGGACGAGTGGCAAATTGCGTGGGAGCTCGGATCCCGAGTTGCGTGTGGCCAATGATCGGAAGAAGACGTTGCCGGAGTCGATGGCGTTCATCCGGATTCGGTCACCGAGCAACGCGCCTCCTCCCCGGCGGCGAGTGGGATCGATGGCCAGGACGGCGATGGAAAGCTTGTCCTCCTGGTCGAGGCGGAACCGGCGGATCAGCTCGTCGGTCAGCGAGGACTTGCCGGAGCCTCCCGTTCCGGTGACTCCAAGCACGGGCGCGACCGCCCGGCTCGATTCGCTCACGAGCGAGTCGACGGTGGTGCCGTCGACGGATCCTGCCTCGAGGCAGGTGATCCATCTGGCCAGGGACCGGTGATCGCCGCTGCGAAGTGCGTCGAACGATGGCGGTCCGTCATCGGACAGATCGCGGTCGCACTCCTCGATGAGGAGATTGATCATGCGGTCGAGACCGAGGCGCTGGCCGTCCGCCGGCGAGAAGATCCGCCTCACGCCGTACGCCTCGAGCTCCTCTATCTCCTCGGGGACGATGACCCCGCCGCCCCCGCCGTAGATCTTCACGTCCGGGCGATTCTCGGCACGCAGCCGATCCACCAGATACCGGAAGTACTCGGTGTGGCCGCCCTGGTAGGAGCTCACGGCGATCCCGTGCACGTCCTCCTCGAGGGCTGCCCGGACCACCTCGTCCACCGAGCGGTTGTGCCCGAGGTGGATGACCTCGGCCCCCTGGGCCTGGAGGAGGCGCCGCATGATGTTGATGGCGGCGTCGTGCCCGTCGAACAGGCTGGCCGCGGTCACGAACCTGACCGGATGGAGCGGTCGGTACAGATCGGTCACGAAGGGCCCGGGCGGGGCCGGGCGGGGATGGCCGTCACCGCACCAGATTACTACGACGTCCGAGTAAATGTGCCCGGAGCGAGGCGCAGCGGGCCTCCCGAGGCTGCTACCCCAGGCGCCCGAGGAGGAATTGGGCGACAGGCGTGGCGGGCGGGAACTCCTCGGTGACCCCGGCCGCGAAGTACCCCGAATCGGTGACCATCGTGATGCCGCTGATCGCAGCGGCTGCCTGGCTGCACAGGAACACGAGCGGATAGGCCTGTTCGAGAGGGGTCGATGTCTCGACGCCGGTCTCGGCGCGGAAGTCGGCGCCGAAGCCGAGCCAGAGCTCCTTGTTCGCCTGCGCGAGCGGGGTGTCGGTCGGGCCGGGGCAGATCGCATTGATCCGGATGCCGCGCTTCGCCATGGGGAATGCCTGAATGGCGACATAGGCGCAGATCGCCTGCTTGGTCGAGAGGTAATCGGCACCGCCGTTGGTCGCCACCCAATCCACCGCGCTGTCGAAGTCGGGAGTGGCCAGATATTCCCTGATCCGGGGAAGGTTGGCCTCCCAGCCGAGTCCGGCAGCCGACGAGATGAAGCCGATGGCGGAGCCGCGGGGGATGTGGTTCCGGGCGAGCAACAGATCGATCAGGTGCCGGTGCCCGATGAAGTTGATCCTCTCGATACCCGGTGTGCCGTCGGCCACACCTGCGCAGGAGAAGAGGGCGTCGATCGGGCCACCGCACTGCTCGACGGCCGCGTCGATGGAGGGGCGCTCGGCGAGGTTGACCTGGATTGCCGTGACCCCGGGCAGCGTGATCTCGGCGAAGTCCATCACGACCACATCCGCCCCTGCCGACAGCAGCAGTTCTGCGGTCGCGGCCCCCATGCCGGTGGCACCTCCGACGACCAGGGTCCTCTTGCCGTCGTATCGGAACGCATCAAACAGGGTCATATCGATCTCCTCCGGGGTGGTTGGGTGTGGTTGGGTGTCAGGCGACGATGCCACGGACTTTGAGATCCACGATTGCATCCCAGTCGAACCCGAGCTCCTCGAGAATGTCGTCACCGTGCTCGTTGTGGTTCGGGGCGCGGCGCGGCGTGGCGGGCTGGCCGTCGAACTGTACAGGTGCAGCCGCCAGCCGGAACCGTGTGCCCTCGGCCGTCTCGCAGTCCTGGACATAACCGTTGGCGGTCGCCTGGACGTCCCCGCCAGCCTCGATGGTGTCCTGCATGACCGCCCACTGTCCGTCGAAGTCGGCCAGCCGGCGGCGCCATTCTACGAGGCTGGCACCGCCGAACACGGTGTCGAGCTCATGGACCGCCTCGCTGCTGTTGGCCATCAGTGAGGCGTGGTCGGCGAACCGCGGATCCGTGGCCAACTCAGGCCGACCGACGGCGCGGCAGAGAGTCGGCCAGTACTTTGCGGCCTGCAGGCAGGTGAACCACAGGGTCCGACCGTCTGCCGTCTGGTAGGCGCGCGACAGTGGATTAGACATCGATCCGTCCGGCGGGGGTGCCCACGGGGTGTCGAGGAGGAGAGAGAGCGCCAGCGCCTGACCCATCGCCCACAGACCGGTGCCGAACAGCGAGACGTCCACTGTCGCCGCCTCTCCGGTGCGCTCGCGGTGGAACAACGCCCCCATGATTCCACCGGCGATCGTCATGGCCCCGATGGAGTCACCGAAGCCGGGGGCGGGTGGCAGGGGAACGAGATCGTATTCGGGCCGTCTGGCACCCGCCGCGACGCCGGCCCGGGCCCAGAACGCCAGTGAGTCGTAGGAGCCTTTGTCGGCATCGGGCCCCCGTTCGCCCTGGCCGGTCCCTCGTACATAGATGATGTCGGGCCGGTGTGCCCGGATGTCCTCGACGTCGATGTGCAGCTTCTTGCGGATGCCCGGGAGCTTGTTGGTGAGGAAGACGTCCGAGGTCGCGGCGAGCTTGTAGAGGATCTCCAGACCCTCGGGCGCCTTCAGGTCCAGGGCGAGGCTCTTCTTGCCTCGGTTCGAGTGCTCCAGGAGGACGTGGACGTCGCCCGACAGGGCGAGGGTGCCGGTCGACGCCAGCCCCCGCATCGCGTCACCGCGCTCGACGTGCTCGATCTTGATGACCTCGGCACCCCAATCCGAGAGCAGCGCCGAAGCCGCAGGGACGAAGGTGTGTTCGGCCACCTCCAGGACGCGTACGCCCTGCATGACCGCGCTCATCGACGCACCCGTGTGCGCTGGGTGGTCTGGATCATGTCGGGCGGCTGCGCGGGACGTCGCGGAACGGGACGTCCCGGTCGAGGGTGCGCTCCCTCGGCATTCCGAGAACCCGCTCGCTGATCACGTTGCGGGCCATCTCGGTCGTACCCCCTCCGATGGTGGACACCTGCCGCATCAGGAAGTCCCATCCGCAGTCGCCGATCGCACCGTCTTCGTCCGTCCACGCCGCACCGTCGCCACCGGCGATCTCGAACGTGATCGTCTTGGTCCGGTTGGTGACCACTCCCGAGAAGAGGCGACCGATGGCCGCCACTTGGTCCGACAGCGCACCGCTACGCAATCCCTCGGCGAGGCGCTGTTGCAGCGCCTCGCTCGCCAGCTGGAGGGTCCGGGCCTCGCCGACGAGGTCCCGGATCCGGGGATCGTCGAACTTCCCGCTGGCGCGGGCGACCCGGAGCACGGCTGACCCGCCGACGCCGCCGTGGGCCTCGCCCGCGGGATAGGTCACATAGGGCGAGTTGTGGAGCATGCGCTCGTGGAACATCCAGCGGATGCCGACGGTCCAGCCGTCGTCCACCTCGCCGATCCGGTCGTGGTCCGGCACCCGGACGTCGGACAGGAACTCCTGGCAGAACTCCTTGGTGCCGTTCAGCATCTCGATCCGGTGGACGTCGAGGCCCGCCTGTCGGATCGGAAGCATGAAGACGGTGAGGCCCCGGTGCTTCGGCACGTCCCAATTGGTCCGGGCGAGGCAGAGTCCCCAGTCCGACCACCAGGCACCGGTCGTCCATACCTTCGATCCGTTGAGGACCCATTCGTCACCGTCGCGCTCCGCCGTCGTCTGGGCACCGGCTACGTCCGATCCACCCCCCGGCTCCGAGAGGAACTGCATCCACAGTTCCTCGCCTCTCAGGATCGCAGGGAGGTGCCGGACTTTCTGCTCCTCGGTCCCGAATTCGAGGAGGACCGCAGCGCATGGTGAGATGGTCGGAGCCTGCATCCTCATCGGGTGCTCGAACCCGACGAGCTCCTCGTTCAGGGCCTGCTGGTGTGCCGGGGTCAGGCCACGGCCGCCGTAGGCCGTAGGGAAGCAGATCCCGGCGAGGCCCGCGTCGAACAGTCTGCGCTGGAGCTCCCGGTCGTGGGCGACCTCGGCCAGTTCCTCCTCGTCCGTGCGGTCGTTGCGAAGGACCCCGTCTGCTCCTCCCACCTTGCCCGGCCCGAGATTGGCCCGGATCCACGTCCTGGCCCGCGCCCTGAAGCTCGCAAGGTCCTCCATCTCCTCCTCGCTCATGCCACACCCCCGAGATTCTCCATGATCGATGCGATCCGCTGCCGGTGCTCGCCCGGCGTGCCGTACAGAACCCTGTTGGTCGTGACCCGCCTGAGGAAGAGGTGGATGTCGTGCTCGAAGGTGAGGCCGATACCCCCGTGCATCTGGATGCAGTCCTGGAGGAGCTCCGACCCGTAGTCGCCGATGAAAGCCTTGGCCGCGCTGACCAGCTCGTCTGCCTGCGCCGATCGGGAGCTCACGGCCTGGGCTGCCAGATCGCTGATGGCGTGCCCGGTCTCGAGCCAGGTCTTCATGTCGGCGAACCGGTGCTTGAGCTCCTGGTACGAGGCGAGGGGTCTTCCGAAGGAGTAGCGGTCGAACGCCCACTCGACGGTGAGCTCGAACCCGTACTCCATGGCGCCGACCGATTCGGCGTTGGCGATGACCATGGCGAGCTCGAGTTGTCGCTCGACCTGCTCCTCCGCCTCCCCGACGGCTCCGAGGACGGAGTCGGCCGGCAGTCGCACGTCCGTGAAGACGACCTCGGAGAATCGCCGGGTGAGATCGATCCCGCGCATCGGTCGGATCGACACCCCGGTGGTGCCCCTCGGTACGAGGACCTGGGTGAGCCCGTTCGGCGATCGTCCGCTCACCAGCAGGTGGGTCGCCAGCTCGGCAGATTCGACCGGACGTTTGGTGCCGTTCAGGATGATGTCCGGCCCCTCGACTCGGACCTCCAGTGCGATGTCCCGGAGGCCGTCGTGCGGTAGGGGCTCCCGGTGGCACCAGGAGGCGATCGACGTGCCGTCCAGCAGCCCCGCGAGGAGGTCGGTGTGGCGACCGGGCGATGATTCGCTGATGGCATGGGCGACCAGGTTGGTCGGCACGAGCGGACCGGGTGCGGCGTGCCGACCGAACTCATGGGCCACCAACGTCAGGTCGATGAGCCCGTCACCGCTGATCGATCCGCCTCCGTGCTCGCCGTCGACGAGGAGGGAGGTCCACCCGAGCTCCGCGCCGGCCTTCCAGTAGGGACCGGTGAACCCCGAAGGGTCGTCCCGGAGGCCGCGGATCTCGGTCGGCGACGCGAGTTCGGTCAGGAACTTCGCGGTGGTGTCACGGAAGAACTCCTGGTCGGAACTCAGGCTCAACAGCACCGTTGGCTCCGGTTCGGGAACCGTGCATACCGGCATCCGAAGTTGCCCCCCAGGTTGGCTGACCGGGTGCACGCACGGGCCGAGCTCGTGTTCACGAGGTCAGGCACACGGAAACGCCAGCGACTTGATCTCCAGGTACTGGTCGAATCCGGCCAATCCGTTCTGTCTCCCGATGCCGCTCTCCTTGAAGCCTCCGAAGGGTACATCCGCGCCGTACCACATGCCCCCGTTGACGCCCATGGTGCCGGCGCGTATCCGTCGCGCCACGGCCATGGAGCGGTCCAGTGAAGCCGAGTACACGCCGCCACTGAGCCCATAGTTGCTGTCGTTGGCGATCCGCACGGCGTCGTCGTCGTCCTCGAAAGGAATGACCACGAGGACTGGACCGAAGATCTCCTCCCGGGCGATCCTCATCGAATTGTCCACGTCGGTGAACATGGTCGGCTCCACGAAGAATCCCTTGGGATGGGCCTTTGGACGCCCGCCTCCCACCGCGAGCGTGGCACCTTCCTCGACCCCGAGGGCGATGTAGCCCATCACCCGGTCCCGCTGCTTGGCGCTGATCAGCGGTCCCATGATCACGTCCTCACGCTGCGGGTCGCCGTAGGGCACCATGGCCAGATAGCTCGTCAACCGCTCGACGCCCTCTGCGTAGCGCGATCGGGGGAGCAGCATCCTCGTCGGGATGGCGCATCCCTGACCTGCATGCGAGCACACCGCCAGCCCGGCCATCAGGGCGGTATCGAAGTCGGCGTCGTCGAGCACGATGGTCGCGGATTTGCCTCCCAGCTCGAGGAAGAGCCTTTTCAAGGTGGCGGCGCCCTTCTCCATGATCCGCTTCCCGACAGCGGTCGACCCGGTGAACGAGATGAGATCGACCTCCGGCGCCAGTGTCAGCTCCTCGCCGACCATGTGGTCCGAGGAGGTGACGACGTTCAGCACGCCGGCGGGGATGTCGGTGCGCTCGGCGACCAGGCGGCCGATCAGCGTGGCGTGCCACGGTGTGTCCGGAGCAGGCTTGAGCACGACGGTGTTCCCGGTGGCGAGAGCCTGGGCCACCTTGGCCAGCGACACCTCGAACGGGAAGTTCCAGGGCGTGATGGCCCCGACGACCCCGACCGGCTCCTTGACGATCAGTCGGGAGTTGGTCCCTCCCCGGAAGTCCGTCGCGTCGGGTAGGCGCAGCTCCCACTCGAATTGGTCGATGAGTCGGGTCGGGTAACGGAGGGAGTCGCCCAACGGCGCGTCGAGTTGAGGCCCGAAGGTCAGCATCCGAGGGCAGCCGACCTCGAGGATCAGCTGCTCACGCAGCTGATCCCGTTCGGACTCGAGGGCCTCCTGGAGCTGCTCGAGGCAGCGTGTGCGCAAGGCGCGGTTGGTCGACCAGTCGGTCTCGTCGAAGGCCCGCCGGGCCGCCGAGATGGCCCGCCGCATGTCGGCGGCCGAGGCGTCCGACACCTGACCGATCACCTCCTCGGTGGCCGGATTGATGTTGTCGAACGTCTCGCCCGAGGCCGCCTCGACGAGCTTGCCGTCGATCAGCATGTTGCGCTCCGGATCGACTGTGGTGGTGTTCCCCATGGCGTCCCCCCGGCCGGGGCTGCGCCCTGACCGTCTGTTGATAGTGGCGTTGGTGGTTTGAAAGAATACCGTTCTGGCGATGACCTGCAATTCGCCGGCCTATGAACTTCGGCAGCCCCGGGACCGACCCGGGCTCAGCGGCGCCGGGATGTCATGAGGGAGGTCGCGGGACGACGGCGACGGAGGGAATGCTCGCGGTCGGCCCGCATCGCAGCACGTTGTCGATGACACCGACCAGCTCGTCCGCGTCCAGCAGCGCCCCTGCGAGATACTCGCGTGCCACCCAGACCGAGGCCACTTCGGTCGCCAGTTCAGGGTCCCAGGTGCTGGCGAATTCCGTCATCGAGTGCCCGTCGCCACCGGCGCAGTCGCCGACCACGACCCGGGTGAACCCGACCTGCGGGTGCTCGGCCCGCCACGCCTCCACCAACTTGTCGAGTGCCGCCTTGCTCACCGCGTACGCACCGAGGCCCGGCCAGGGCGGCGTGGACGATGCGCTGATCGACGACAGGTAGGCGGCGGTGCCACCCGACGCGGTCAGGTGGGGGAGGGCCGCCGAGGTGATGAGCGCCGCGCCGATGACGTTCGTGTCGAACATGTGTCGCCATGTCCCGGCGTCGACGTCGGCGAGGCGACCTAGGGGTCCGATGCCCGTGGCATAGACGATTGCGTCGATGCCTCCGAGCGCCCGGGCGGCCTCCTCGATCGCATCCCGGCACGAAGACTCGACGGTGACGTCACAGGTGATCGCGAGAGCGTCCGGACCGGCCTCGCTCGCGGCGGCGTCCAGCCGCTCCTTGCGCCGAGCCATGAGCGCGACCCTGGCTCCTCGCTCTGCGAGGCCGAGCGCGATGCAGCGACCCAGTCCGCTCGACGCACCGACGACGACCACTTTCATCGACCCCGACCTCCCTTTCTCACCGTTCCCACGGAGCCGATTCAGCTGAAGGTGACCGGGAGTCGCTCCCAGCCCCTCACCGTCGAGGTGCGGGCCTGGATTGCCCGCTCCGTGTCGACCTCCCATGACGGGAAGCGCTGCAGCACCTCGTCGAGCGCCACCCGACCTTCCAGTCTGGCCAGCGCGGCACCGAGGCAGAAGTGCAGACCGTACCCGAACGCCAGATGATGGTCGATCTTCCGGGTGACATCGAACCGGTCACCGTCGGGGAACCTCCGGTCGTCACGGTTCCCGGAACCGTTGAGCAGGAGCATCACGCTTCCCTCCGGTACGACCTCTCCGTTGTGCTCGACCTCCATCGTGACGTACCTGGCCTGGATGGGTGAGGGTGGCTCGTAGCGCAGGAGCTCCTCGATCGCGTTGGGCACGAGGCTCCTGTCCTCTACGAGCTTGCGGCGCTGGTCGGGGTTGTCGGCGAGCACCTTGCCGGTCCACCCGATGAGCCGGGTCGTCGTCTCGTTGCCCGCCGCAGCGAGGAGGTTGACCACGTTGATGACCTCGGTGCGGCTCAGGCGACGGGTCGTGCCGGTCTCGTCCTCGAACTCGGCCAGGAGCAGCTCGGTCATCAGGTCGTCCGAGGGGTGCTGCGCCCGCCAATCGATGTACTCGTCGAAGCTGCTGGCCTGGGCGTCCGCCCCGAAGCCCGACGCATCGGGCATGGTGCCCTCTTCGAGGCGGAGGCCGTCGTCGATGCGGTCCCGGATGGCTTCCTGGTCCTGTTCCGGGATGCCCAGGAGCATCCCGATGGTCCGCATCGGCATCTGGGCACCGAGGTCGGTGATGAAGTCGAATCCGTCGGTCCCCACCAACGGGTCCAGGCTCCGCGCACAGAACTCACGGATCTTGGGTTCGATGGCGTTCATCTTGCGGGGGGTGAACACCCGGGAGAGCAGGCTCCGGTGGAGGTTGTGTTCCGGGGGGTCCTCGAAGATGATCGAGCCGGGGGGGATCTCCATGCCGCTCTTGATCAACTCGAGCAGGGTGCCCTTGGCCGAGCTGTACGTCTTCCACTCGATCAGCCCGCGCTCGACGTCGTCGAAGCGGCTGAGGGCGTAGAAGTCGTAGCGCTCGTTGTAGTAGAGCGGGCGCTCTTCTCGAAGGCGTCGCCAGATCGGATACGGATCCGTGTCGATCTCGAAGTCGTAGGGGTCGTAGTAGAGGTCGGAGTGGGTCGAGTCGGTCGTGGTCAGTGTGTTCCCCCTGGTTCGACGCCGGAGCGGTCATCCGCTGTCCGGCGATGGCGGTTGTCGATCGGTCGACGTTGCGGCCGGTTCACGGGTCTGGAGCCACCGAGATGGACTTGAGCTCGAGGAAGGCGTCGAGGCCCTCCCGACCGAGCTCCCGGCCGATGCCGCTCGCCTTCATCCCGCCGAACGGTGCCGCCGGATCCATGCTGTAGGGCTGGTTGACGCCGAAGGTCCCGGCACGCACTCTCCGGGCCACGTCGATGCCGCGGTCGGTGTCCGCGGTCCACACCGATCCCGAGAGCCCGAAATCGGAGTCGTCCGCGATGCGGACCGCATCGTCGTCGCCGGAGTAGGGGATGACGGACAGGACGGGCCCGAAGATCTCCTCTTGGGCGATGCGCATCCGGTTGTCGACTCCGACGAAGAGCGTGGGTCGCACGTACCAGCCCCGATCGACGCCGCTCGGCAGATCGGTGCCACCGACGGCGAGGCGGGCGCCCTCCTTCTGCCCCGACTCGATGTAGCCGCGGACCCGCTCCTGCTGCCGCCGGGCCACGAGCGGGCCGATCTCCGTGACGCGGTCGGTCGGGTCGCCGACCGGCACGGTTTCGACCATCGCGGCCAGTGCCTCGACGAATTCGTCGTGGCGTGAGGAGGGGACGAGGACCCGGGTCTGGGCCACGCATGCCTGCCCGCTGTTCATGAGACCGGCCACGCGTATACCCGCGGCGACGGCCTCCGGATCGGCGTCGTCGAGCACGATGGCGGCGGACTTCCCCCCGAGCTCGAGGCTGACCCTCTTGAGCGATGCTCCGCAGGCGGAGGCCACCCGGCGCCCGACGGCGGTGGACCCGGTGAAGGAGACCTTGTCGACGCCGGGGTGGCCGACCAGTAGCTCGCCGACGTCCTCACCCCCGGGCAGGATGCTGATGACCCCCGGCGGCAGGTCGAGCTCGTCGATCACCTCCGCCAGGAGGAGCGCGTCGAGGGGCGTCTCGGGAGCCGGCTTGATGATGATCGGGCAGCCGGCCACCAGTGCGGGGGCGAGCTTCCCGGCAATGAGGAATTGCGGCATGTTCCATGGCACGATGGCCGCCGCCACACCGGCCGGTTCCTTGCGGACGATGACGTCCTCCCCGAACTGCCCGCGTCGCCGCTCCTCCCAGGCCACGTCGGCCCCGAGTTCGGCGAACACGCTCATCAGCATGATCGGCAGCGTGGCCTGGGCGAACTTCGAGAACGAGATCGGCGCGCCCATCTCGGCCGTGATGAGCTCGGCCATCTCGCGGCGGCGTGCACCGTAGAGGTCGGCGAGCCGGCGGACGGCGTCGATGCGCTCCTTCGGGTCGAGCCTCGGCCATGGCCCCTCGTCGTAGGCGGCCCGTGCAGCCGCCACCGCGCGGTCCACATCCTCAGGACCGGCAGCCGCGACCGTGGCGACGACCTCCTCGGTGTGCGGGGAGATCACTTCGATGACGTTCTCGGTGCTCGGTGCCGTCCATTCGCACCCGACGAACAACTGTCGCCGATCTGTCACGTAGCCCCCAGCTCTGTCACGTAGCCCCCAGCTTCCCGGACCGGTCGACAGCCCTGGCCGTGACGGACGTTGCTCTAGACCAAGAAGAAGGTTCTCACAAGATGGGGCCGACCGCCACTCCCTGGTCGACGCTCCATTCAGTCAGGCGAGGGGGCCGACCCGGGGGCCCGGCGAAGCGGCTGCTGGCGGCACCTGGTGAGCAACGATACTCTCATTTAAGAGTAAGGTCGTTCTCACACCTGAAAGTGAGGTCACCATGGAGACACGGACCCTCGACATCCCCGTCTTCGATGCCGACAACCACCTCTACGAGACCCGCGATTCGTTGACGAAATTCCTTCCCGACCGGCACCGGGGAGTGATCGACTACGTGGATGTCCGGGGCCGGACCAAGATCGTCGTGCGGGGACACATCAGCGAGTACATCCCCAACCCCACGTTCGAGGTGGTCGCTCGGCCCGGTGCCCAGGAGGACTACTTCCGCCGGGGCAATCCCGAGGGCAAGAGCCGTCGCGAGATCTTCGGCGAGCCGATGCGCTCCATCCCCGCGTTCCGTGAGCCCGCCCCCCGGCTGGAGCTGATGGACGAGCAGGGCATCGACCGGACCCTCATGTTCCCCACGCTGGCGAGCCTGGTCGAGGAGCGGTTGCGGGACGATCCCGACCTCATCCACGTGGTCGTCCACACGCTCAACGAGTGGCTCTACGAGACCTGGCAGTTCGACTACGAGGGCCGGATCTTCACCACCCCGGTGATCAGCCTCCCCCTCGTCGAGCGGGCCATCGAGGAGCTCGAGTGGGTGCTCGAGCGCGGTGCCAAGGTCGTGCTGATCAGGCCCGCCCCGGTACCCGGCTACCGGGGGTCCCGCTCGTTCGGACTCCCCGAGTTCGATCCGTTCTGGCAGAAGATCGTCGACAACGACGTCCTGGTGGCCATGCATTCCTCGGACAGTGGCTACGAGCGGTACACGAACGACTGGCTGGGGAGCAGCAGCGAGATGCTCCCGTTCGAGCCTGAGGCGTTCCGGATGCTCTCGGCATGGCGCCCGGTGGAGGACGCCGTGTCGGCTCTCGTCTGCCACGGTGCGTTGTCACGCTTTCCGACGCTCAAGGTCGCCGTCGTGGAGAACGGGAGCATCTGGGTCGAGCCGCTCCTCAAGAACATGGCCGATACCTACAAGAAGATGCCACAGGACTTCTTCGAGAACCCGGTCGACGTGATCAAGCGAAACATCTACATCAGCCCGTTCTGGGAGGAGGACCTCGGGGAGCTGGCCGAGCTCATCGGCCCGGAACACGTCCTGTTCGGGTCCGACTACCCGCATCCCGAAGGCCTGGCCGAACCGGCGAGCTATGTCGATGAACTGAAGGGGATCCCCGAAGAGGCCGTGAAGAAGATCATGGGAGGCAACCTCGCCGAGCTGATGAACGTCGACGACATCCTCATGCGGTGATGGGCGGTGATGGCGCCAACCAGCGGGCCACTGTTCCGAGGTTGATCGCCGAAACCGCAGAACGCTTCGGTGCCCGGCCGGCGGTCATCGACAACGGCGACCGCCTGTCCTACGCCGAGCTCGTCGACCGGTCCCGCCGATTCGGCACCGCCCTGGTCTCCTCCGGCATCGGACAGGGGGACAGGATCGCCATCTGGGCATTCAACAGCACCGAGTGGATCGTCGCAGCACTCGGCGTGTTCCAGGCCGGTGCCGTCCTCGTCCCCGTCAACACCAGATTCAAGGGGGTAGAGGCGGCGGACATCCTGGTGCGGAGCCGGGCCCGGGTGCTGGTGACGGTCACCGACTTCCTCGGTACCGACTACGTGGCCATGCTGGGGGAGTCCGGCATCGACCTGCCGGATCTGGGCACGATCGTGGTCGCCCGTGGCGCTTCACCGGACGGAACCGTCCCATGGGACGACTTCACGGCCCGTGCCGCCGACGCCGACGGTTCGGAGGTCGACCGGCGGTCGGCCGCCGTCGACGTCGACGACCCCTGCGACATCCTGTTCACCTCGGGCACGACCGGTGCACCCAAGGGTGTGGTCCAAAGCCACGGTCGCACTGCCCGGGTGGCCACCGACTGGGTGGCGATGACCGGCCTCACCGAGGAGGATCGCTACCTCATGGTCAATCCGTTCTTCCACATGTTCGGCCTGAAGGCCGGCATCCTGGCCTCGGTCGTTGCGGGGGCCGTGATGATCCCCGAGGCGGTGTTCGACGTCCGCCGGGTGCTCTCGACCGTGGCGGACGAGCGGGTGACGGTGCTCCCGGGACCCCCCACCCTCTATCAGGGCATCCTGGACCACCCCGAGCGCGACCGCTACGACCTGTCGACCCTCAGGGTGGCCGTGACCGGCGCCGCGGACATCCCGGTCGACCTGATCCGCCGCCTCGACCGCGAGATGACCTTCACCACGATCATCACCGGTTACGGGTTGACCGAAGGTGGTACGGCGACGGCGACCGCACCCGGGGACGACGTCGAGACGATCGCCACGACGGTCGGGCGTCCCCGTCCCGGGTTCGAACTGCGCGTGGTCGACGGAGAGGGACACGATGTCGATCCGGGGCTGCCCGGGGAGATCCTCCTGCGGGGGAGGAGCATCATGTCCCACTACCTCGACGATCCGGAGGCAACCGCCGCGACCCTCTCCGACGACGGCTGGTTGCGGACCGGCGATCTCGGGCTGATCGACCCGCAGGGATGCCTCCGAATCGTCGGCCGCTCGAAGGACATGTTCATCGTCGGCGGCTTCAACGCCTACCCGGCCGAGATCGAGCAGGGACTGCTGCGGCACCCCGAGATCAGCGAGGCAGCCGTGATCGGTGTCCCCGATCAGCGTCTCGGCGAGGTGGGCATGGCGTTCGTGGTGGTGCAACCGGGGTCGACCGTCGACGGTGCCGGGATCATCGGGTGGTGCCGAGGGCAGATGGCCAACTACAAGGTTCCCCGGGTGGTCGAGCTCGTCGACGACCTGCCCCGCACGGCGACCGGCAAGGTTCTCAAGGAGTCCCTCCGCGAGCGCGCGGTCCCGGATCGTTCCGGGTCGTCCGGGTGAGCGCTCCGGGTCCCCACGGGCTCTCCTCCTTCGCCGGCCTCCGCGTCATCGAGCTCGGCGTGTGGGTCGCCGCACCGTCGGCTGCTGCTCTCCTCGCGGACTGGGGTGCGGACGTGATCAAGGTCGAGGCCCCGGGTGGCGATCCGATGCGCAAGGTGTTCGCATCGATCGGCATCGCCGGCGACCTCCCCAATCCCGCCTTCGCACTCGACAACCGGGGAAAGCGCAGCATCGTTCTCGACCTGCGTGATCCGGCCGACCGGGACCGGCTCGAGGAGCTACTGGCGACCGCCGATGTCTTCCTCAGCAACTTGCGACCCGACGCCCTCGACAAGCTCGACCTCGGCCCCGGGGCGACCGTCGCCCGGCACCCCCGCCTCGTCTACTGCAGCATCAGCGGCTACGGCCTCGAAGGCGATGACCGGAACCGTCCGTCCTACGATCTCGGCGCGTTCTGGGCCCGGTCGGGGCTGGCGGGCCAGATGGCCGACGAGGCCGGGAGCCCGTTGATCGCCCGCGGAGGCGTCGGTGACCACATCACCGGCCTCGCCGCGCTCTCGGGCATCCTGGCCGCGGTGCTCGAACAGCGCCTCACGGGCACCGGTCGGGTCGTCGAGGTCTCGCTCCTCCGCACCGGTGCCTACGTGCTCGGTTGGGACCTGGGCCTCCAGATGATGCTCGGCAAGGTCGCACCCGCCGAGTCGCGCCGGACCAACCAGTCGCCGCTGATGAACCCCTACCGCGCCGCCGACGGGCGGTGGTTCTTCTTCACCGGCCTCGAGGCCGACCGCCACATCGCAGCGGTCTCCCGGGCGCTCGGCCGACCCGACCTGCTCGAGGACGAGCGGTTCTGCAGTGCCGCTGCGATCCGCAAGAACCGGACCGAGTTCATCGCCCTCCTCGACGAGCTCATCTCCGACCGGCCCCTGGCCGAATGGGCCGAGCGATTCGACCGTGAAGGCGTCTGGTGGGCCCCCGCCCAGACGCCGGCGGAGGTCGTCGAGGATCCACAGCTGCTGGCCAATGACGGGTTCGTCGAGGTCGACGACGGAGCGCTGCGGTCGGTCAACGGTCCGGTGACCTTCTCCGGCGTGACCCCCAGACCCGCCGTCGGTGTGCCCGAGCTCGGTGGGGACTCGGAAGCGGTCATCGCGGAGCTGGCCGGACGTCAGCGCCGTCCCGGCGGCCGGCGACCTCCGGCCGGCGGGCACCGATGAATGCCCGCGGGATCCGTCACTCCCTGGCCCGGGCCAGGAGACCCCGGGCGATGACCAGACGCTGGATCTCGTTCGTCCCCTCGCCGATCACCATGAGCGGAGCGTCCCGGTAGTAGCGCTCGACGGGCAGGTCGGTCGTGTAGCCGATGCCTCCGTGGATCCGCATGGACTCGGTGGCCAGCTCGAGGGCCGTCTCACTGGCGAAGAGCTTGGCCATGCCGGCTTCGACGTCGCAGCGCAGACCGTCGTCCTTCCGTTGGGCGGCGCTCCTGGTGAGGAGGCGAGCCGCCTCGAGACGGGTGGCCATGTCGGCGAGCTTGAGCTGGATCGCCTGGTGCTCGCCGATCGGCTTCTGGAACGTGACCCTTTGACCGGCGTAGGCGATGGCGGCGTCGAAGGCTGCCCGGGCCACGCCGACCGCGCGGGCCGCGATGTTGATCCGACCGACCTCGAGCACGCTGAGGATCTGGGGTAGGCCGCGTCCCGCCTCGCCGACGAGGTTGCCCGCCGGGATCCGGTGGTCCGAGTAGGTCATCTCGACCGTCTCCACGCCGCGGTAGCCGAGCTTTCCGATGTTCTTGCTGACCGAGATGCCCCCGAACTTCGGTCCCGGCTCCTTCTCCACCACGAAGGCGGAGATGCCCTCCTCGGTGCGGGCGGCGAGGGCGAGGATCCCTGCCCGCTCTCCATTGGTCACCCAGGCCTTGGTTCCGTTGATGACGTATTCGTCACCGTCGCGCACGGCGCGACACGAGATGTTGCGGGTGTCGCTGCCGGCATCCGGTTCGGACAGTGAGAGCGCCCCCCGCCGCTCGCCGCTGGCCATCCGGGGCAGCCACCGTTGCTTCTGCTCGTCGCTCCCGTGCGCCATGAGCAGGGTGGCCGCCATCGTGTGGGTGTTGACGACACCGGTGAGGCTCATCCAACCGTAGGCCAGCTCCTCGATGATTCCGATGTAGGTCAACAGGTCCAGGCCCAACCCGCCGTACGACTCGGGGATCGTCACACCGAAGAGCCCCAGTGCGCGCATCCGGGCCACGATCTCGGTGGGGAAGCGGTCCTCACGCTCCATTGCGGAGGCGACCGGGATGACCTCGTTTGCCACGAATCGGCGGACCGTCGCGAGGATCTCGTCCCGCACGTCCGGGTCGGTGCGGACGGTGCTGGACTGGCCGTTCGCCTCGGCTGCCATGGGCGAGAACTCTACATCCCTCTCATGTTGACGTCGATCTCATGAGCGAGAAGAATATTTCCAATGGTCGCGGCCCTGATGCATGAGTTGCTGGAGGGGGCCGCGGCACGCTTCGGAGACCGCGACGCCGTGCTCGCGGGGGACCGACGGTGGTCCTTCCGCGCCCTCGACGAGCACAGCACCGATTTCGGGCGCTACCTCGCCGAACGGGGTGTGCGTCCCCGAGACCGTGTCGCCATGATGCTGTCCAACCGGCCGGAGTTCGTGGTGGCACTCAACGGCATCAGCAAGATCGGCGCCGCGGCGGTGCTCCTCAGCCCGGCCTGGAAGGCGGTCGAGACCAGCCATGCACTCGACCTCACCGGCCCCGTCCATGCCGTTGCCGACGGGTCGGCGGTCGACCTGCTCGTGGAGCGCATCGGCGGGGATTCGGTCACCGACCTCGACAAGCTGTCCACGGAGGGTATCGGCGGCGGCCACGGGCAGGCCGTGGGCCTGCCGACCGGCGTCGGGGAGCAGGACGAGGCGGTGCTGGTGTTCAGCTCGGGCACGACAGGTCTCCCGAAGGCGGTGCGGCATACGCACCGGTCGATCGGCGTCGCCACGACCCACTGGCGCCGGATGCTCGGCCTCGGTCCGGACGACCGGTTCCAGGTCGCCACGCCCCCCTCTCACATCCTCGGGCTGCTCAATCTCCTGGCGGCGGCATCGGCGGGGTCCACGGTCCGCCTGCACCGCCGGTTCGATCTGGACGAGGTGCTGCGCCGCATCGAAGACGAACGGATGACCCTCGAGATGGCGGTGGCACCGATCGCGCTTGCCATGGCCAACCATCCCGACCTCGAGCTCTTCGACCTGTCGTCGCTGCGCTACATCATGTGGGGGGCCACGCCGGTCAGCGAGAGCGTGGCCCGGGTTGTCACCGAGCGCACCGGAGTTCGATGGCTCCCGGCCTACGGGGCGAGCGAGCTGCCGGTCATCGCCGGCAACCCCGTGGACGATCCCGAGTCCTGGCGGCTCGACTCCGCCGGGCTGCCGCCCACCGGCGTCGAACTGCGCGTGGTGGGCCTCGACAGCGGCGCGCCGCTACTTCCGGGCGAAACCGGGGAGATCCAGGTACGGAGTCCCTCCGTGATGGCCGGCTACCTGCCCGAAGACGAGACCGAGGGCGCGTTCTCCGACGGCTGGTACCGGACGGGAGACGTCGGGTGGCTCGAGCCCGAAGGCTGGGTGCACCTCACCGACCGATCGAAGGAGATGATCAAGGTCAACGGGTTCCAGGTCGCGCCGGCCGAGCTCGAGGGGGTCCTGATCGGCCATCCGTCGGTGCTCGACTGCGCAGTGTTCGGGCTGGTGGACGAACGGGCCGGCGAGGTTCCGGTCGCCGCGGTGCTGGTGGATCCGGCAGGGACCACCACCGCCGACGAGCTGCAGTCGCTCGTGGCCGGATCCCTCGCCACCTACAAACAGCTGCGTCACGTGGTCTTCGTCGACTCCATACCGAGGCTCCCCTCGGGGAAGGTGCTGCGCCGGACGCTCCGTGACGAGTGGGCCCCTGTCCTGCTTGCCGGGGGAGGGTGCGGCTGATGGATGTCCGACTCTCCACGGAGCAGCAGGCACTCCGCGACTCGGCGGCACAGATCGTCGAACGGCTCGGACCGGGCACGGTGCGCGAACTCGACGATCCCGAGCGGATCGGCAAGCTGGACGCCGCCGTCGCAGGCTCGGGTTGGCGTGAGCTACGGGTCCCGCTGGACGACCGGTCGCCGCTCGGCTCCGGGGTCGAGGTGGCTGTCGTCGCCGAGGAGCTCGGCCGCGGCCTCGCCGACGTGCCGTTCCTCGGCCCGACGCTCGCCGCCGAGCTCCGACGACTGACCTGGGCCGCTCCGGCCGGTACCGACGAAGTCGTGGCCTTCGACCGCGTCCCTCTCCGGGCCGGCCGTGGTCGCCCATGGAAGGATCCCCGCCGGAACGGTGGCCCCCGACGCCCGCTCCGCGTCCGCGGCGCTGTTGCTGGTTCCCGTGGACGGGGGGTACGCGCTCGGATCGGTTCCCGTGCACCCGGTCGACGGCGGCAGCGATCTGACCCGGCCCGGCTCCGTCATCGATCCGCTCTCCGACGTGACGTCGATCGGGGGCCGGGGGGTTCGACTCCTCACCGGCGACGACCTGTCGGCGTGGTGTGCGCTCGGGCTGGCCCTGACCTGCGCCGATCTCGTGGGGACCATGCGTGGCGCGATCGACCTCACCGTCGACTACGCGTCGGTCCGCCAGCAGTTCGGGAGGGCCATCGGTTCGTTCCAGGCGGTGCAGCACCTCCTGGCCGACGCCTACGTGGCCATGGAGGGATCGCGCAGCGTGGCCCGCCATGCCGCCTGGGCGGTCGACGCACTGGCGCCCCCGGCGGCGTTGGCCGCCGCGGCCGTGGCCAAGGCCTACTGCGCCCGGTCGGCTCGGACGGTCTGCGAGACCGCGATCCAGGTGCACGGTGGTATCGGGAACACCTGGGAGTGCCTCGCCCACGTGTACCTCCGCCGCGCGCTCCTTTCGACCGAAGTGCTCGGAGGGGTGGGACCGAACCTCGACCGTGTGCTCGCCCACCAATTCGGAGGTGCCAATGGACTACGGTGACTCGCCCGACGAGGCCGGGTTCCGCCGACGCCTGCGTGCCTGGCTCGGGGAGCACAATCCCGGACTGCCGCCCTCGTCGACCGACGACGCGTACTGGGTCGGGCAGGCTGCGTGGCACCGGTCGCTCTACGACGGCGGCTTCTTCGGCGCGACCTGGCCGAGGGAGATCGGGGGGCTTGGCCTGCCGAGCGTCTACGACGTCATCGTCGACGAGGAGCTGGCCGCGGCCGGTGCGCCACCGCGGCCGAGCCTGGGCTACCTGGTCGAGGGGATCGTCGAGCACGGGAGCCCGCAGGTCAGGGCCAGGTTCCTCCCGGGAATCATCAGCGGCAGCGACCGGTGGTGCCAGGGCTTCAGCGAACCCGGTGCGGGATCCGACCTGGCGTCCCTCCGGACCCGGGCCGTCCGGGAGGGCGACGACTTCGTCATCACCGGGCACAAGGTCTGGACCAGTTACTCCGACGACGCGGACTGGTGCCTCCTCCTCGCCCGCACCGATGACGATGTGGTCCGGCACAAGGGCATCTCGGCGTTCGCGCTACCCATGCGGCAGGCGGGGGTGGAGCAGCGGCCCCTGCGGATGATCAACGGGATCACCAAGGAGTTCGGCGAGGTGCTGTTCGACGGCGCGCGGGTCCCGGCCGCCAACATGATCGGCCAGCCGGGCGAGGGGTGGCCACTGGCCATGACCATCGTGAGCCACGAGCGCGAACCGCACGAGCTCGGTTTCGCCGGACGGTACCTCAAACAGGTGCAGGAGCTGGTTGCCGAGGTGGATCCCGACACGAGGGGCGCAGGCTTCAGAGAAGCTCCGCGATCTCGCCTGGGCCATCGTCGAATCGGAGGTGCTCCGCCTGCACGTCTGTCGCAGGCTCTCCGACCGTCTGGACGGACTCTCGCACGGACCGGAGGGCTCGGTCGACAAGCTGCTGATGACCTCGACCGAGCAGGCGGTCGGTCACGCGGCGCTCTCGATCGGCGGTGTCGGCGCAAGCGGGCCGGACAGCACCACGATGAAGGAGTACCTCTACAGCCGGGCCCAGAGCGTCATGGGCGGGACCTCCCAGATCCAGCGGAACCTGGTGGCCACCAGGATCCTGCACCTCCCGGCGTCATGATCGCCTACCGCCTGACCCCCGAGCTCCAGGTCGAAGAGGACGGGCCGGTCCGCATCGTGCGGATGAACCGGCCCGAGCAGTTGAACGCGACCAATCACGGGTTGCACCAGGGACTGGCCGAGCTGTTCCCGCAGGTCGATGGCGACTCCGACGCCCGGGTGGTCGTCCTCACCGGGAACGGGCGGGCGTTCTCCGCCGGGGGTGACTTCTCGTACCTCGACGAGCTGGCCCGGGACCCGGCGCTCCGGCGGGAGACGCTGGCCCACGGCAGGCAGATCGTGACCGGCATGGTGGGGTGCCGCGTACCGATCGTCGCCGCGGTCAACGGACCGGCGGTCGGGCTCGGCTGCAGCCTGGTCGCCCTGTCCGACATCGTCTTCATGGCCGAGAGCGCCCATCTGGCCGACCCCCACGTCATGATCGGCCTGGTGGCCGCGGACGGGGGTCCGGTGACCTGGCCGCTGCTGACCAGCCTCCAACTGGCCAAGGAGTACGCGCTGACCGGTGAGCGCATCCCAGCCGCGCGGGCAGCTCAGATGGGACTGGCCAACCATGTGTGCGAGGACGGGGTGGTCCTCGAGCAGGCCCTGGCCTGCGCCCATCGGATCGCGGGACTTCCCCGGCAGGCGGTCGAGGACACCAAGCGGATCCTCAATCTGCATCTCGAGCGCGCCGTCGTCGCAACGCTCGACTTCGCACTCGCAGCCGAGGACCGGTCGTTCACGTCGTCCGAGCTGAGGGCCAACCTCGATCGCCTCCTCGATCCCGGCGAGGGTCGCGGGCAGGTATAGAACGCGGTTCTCGCTGAGTATCAAGGATCTCTACGAAATGGACATGCACACGTCACCCGCTGAGATACGGCCATTTCCGCTTCCTCAAGTAGACTTTTGCCGATGACCGAGAGCGAGCTGGCGGCCGACGCCGATCCCGCTGAGGGGGACCCCGGCATGAGCCGGCGGGAGCTGGCCGTGGCACGGTCGTTGTTCACGGCCAGGGCCCGTGCGGAGAGTCGCCTGCAGCGCTTCCTCGACGCCGCCCTCGAGCTGATGAACGACGGGGAACCGGGCAGGGACTTCACGGTGCACGAGGTGGTCGAGCGCTCAGGCCAGTCGCTCCGTCTCTTCTACCAGTACTTCGGCGGCAAGCACGAGCTGCTCCTCGCCCTCTTCGAGGAGTCGGTCCGGTCGACGGCGGACCTCCTGGCCCAGCGCATCGCAGGCGAGGCCGACCCGCTCGAGCGCATCCACCGGTTCGTGGTGGAGTACTACCGGATCTGCCGTCCTTCCCAAGCGGGGGATGGTGTCGAACGCCTGTCCACGGCACCGGTGATGGTGGACTTCGCCCAACAGCTGCTCACCAGCCATCCAAGCGAGGCCGCACTTGCGTTCGCCCCGATCGTCTCACTGTTCGGCGACGTGCTCGACGAGGCCGCATCCGCCGGGCGCATCCGCCCCGGTCTCCGCCACAGTCCGATCGCAGGGATGGTGCTCGAGGCGATCATGTTCAACGCGTTCTCGGCGACGATCAGTGGGACGTCCACCAGGGCGTCCGAACGAGATCCGGCCGAGGAGCTCTGGGAGTTCATCCTCCACGGGGTCGGGACGGTGGCTCCGGAGTAGGGACCCGCAGAGACCGAGGTGCCGGAGGCCGCTCCGGGCCTGAGCATCTGGAGCGGGAGGGCCGGTGGCCCAGGCTCTCTCGGATCCTCGGGCATTGGCGAACCCCAGTCGCACCAGCTACTCAGCTAGTAGCCCGAGATCTCCATGGAAAGAGCCTGCGCCATGTCGTCGGCGAGTCCCGGGTTGTGGAAGGGCCCGGGCGTCCGCAAGGCCGCCATCACCTGGCCTTGTGTGATCGGATCCTTGTCCTGGCTCATCTTGATCTTGCAGACGAAGCGTGTGATCGGCAGCCGGATGCCCACCGTGCCTTGCGAGACCGGACGACCCCAATCGGGGTCCAGCAGCATCGGTTCCGCAACTTGATTCTCGAAGTGCGCCACCAGTCTGGCCAGCACCGAGAGGTTCTCCTCCGGTTCGAGAAGCTGCGGCACGCCATAGCAGTGGGCCGCGCTGAAGTTCCAGGTCGGAGCCCGTGTTGCTCCCGGAGCGTACCAACTGGGCGAAATGTATCCGTGGCGTCCCTGGATGATCAGCAGGACCTCTCGATCCCCGAATCCATGGATCACATCGTCGGGCCGACCGACATGAGTGAGGACTGACATTTCCTCGGCCTCGTCGTCGAGCAGGATCGGGTAGTGCGAGGCCACCAGCTCGCTGTTGTTGCTGCTGACCAAGGTTCCCCACGGGTTCTCGCGGATCAGCCGACGGACGACCTCGGGATCCTCGGTGGCGTGGAGGGGATTGGGGCGCACGAACAATTATTGTGCCACGGCTCCGTGTGCGACCCGGAGCAAGGGTGGCCTCTGGTGAAGCGAAGCGTGCCTAGCGGGGCGAGTCCGAGTTGGCCTTTGGAGCCTCTGCCCGGAACTGCGCGCCTGACCACCAGGTCGGGTACTTCTTGGGAAACAACCGCCGAGCGACGGTCTCCCGCATCGTTGGCTTCCTTGCCCCACCTATCTGCTCGATGTTGACCATCCCGACCTGAGCCAGCATGGCCCGAATGCACGCTGCATTGGGGAGCCAGATGACGCTGGAATCTTGAATGCGGTTGTTCATCGGTCCGCTCAGCACGCCGTGCTCTTGGAAGTGGGCGAGTGGCTGCGTGCTGAACGTCTCCACCGTCCGAGACTGAATAAGGAGTGTTCCCGAAGTCACCGCTGCGACCTTCTGGATCCCGAGGAGTGGGTCTTGAAGGTGGTACAGGACACCGAAGAACATGACGAGGTCGAACGTTCCCAGCGACTCCCGATCGAGGTCGTAGACACTTCCCACCTGTGGCTCGATGCTTGACCCGAGCGCATCCCTACAGATCTCGAAGCGGCGAACATAGGCACGGGAGGCGTCCATCGCCACAACTTCCTTCGCCCCCCTGCGCTCCGCCTCGAAGGAGAAGAACCCCTCCGCACAGCCGATGTCGAGCACCCGGAGTCCTGCCATGTCTGCGGGCAGGCCGTAAAACGGCAATTTGTCGACTCTGGGGTCCGACCACCCTGGCGTCACTACCCCGTCACCGAGGTCCATCTTCAGGAACCAGTAGCGCTCGGCGTCAACTCGCTCCTTGATTGTGGTCGGCATCGCCCAGCTCCCTGTTGCCCGGATCCGACGATAGTAGAAGCCTTCGGTCCTGCCGGCCACAAAGCGCCGACCAATGGCACGGGTCTGCCGGACGACGAAGGCTGCGGCAGCTGGCTGTCATCCTGGCTCCTGTCTCAGCCCTCTTCGTGTGGGGCCGTGGAAGGGCGGACCGTTCCGGTTGACCATCGACATGATCCGGTGATCGTGGACGCCTCCGGCGATCGCAATCCGACTGTGTGTCGCGCGCGTGGCCGAGCCGATCGGAAGTCACGTCGCTACCATCCAGGCCGACCGGCCTCGATTCGCCGACCGGGACAACCCTCGAGGTGGCAGGGGGCGGTCGGCAATCAGACGGACGAGAGCAACTCTCCTTCTACGGAGGGGTCTGGTGGGTAGCCGGCGCCCCGATGGCGCTCGAACTGGTAGTGAGCACCTGGACCTGCACCGGACCTCGGGGGACGTGGTCGTCGTTCTGGAGTGGTCTGCCTCACTACGGGTGAACGCGATGACGTCGGGATTGGCCGAACCTGGGTGCCCCACCGGTGCAATCCGGCCATGGTCGAGGATCGACACGGATCGCGGAAAGCTTCTAGCGCTTGGCGACGATCGGGTAGAGCCTGAACAAAGGGAAGCCGGCCTCAGAGTCATGGGGCATGAAGTGAAACCCGCCCTTTGGATCGAACCTCAATCGGTCGTTCCGCAAGCAGATGGTGCAGGTTTTGCGGTCGTGATCCATGGCGTCTCCCTGTGCGCTAAACGCCCCTCTCTCTAGTTCATCGACCGATGGCATCACACACTTGAACACCGGGCACCTACACCGTGCTCCACGGATCGCACGGGACTCCGAAGATGCCGTAGTCGGTCACCGATCCCATCGCCGTTGTCCCGCAGGGCACAACCGCACGCGACGCGTTCCCACAGGCTCATCACAAGTGGCCCACGGGGTCTTCGCAACTACGGCTGGCACCCTCTTGTCAGATACCTCCAGAGAGGAGTGCCACCATGAGCGACTACGAATCAACAAACCCGGACGAGACCGTTCCAAGTCCCCCCGTATCGAGCGCAATGTCAGAGCAGCCGGTCACTGGACGCTCAGGTAGCGGCGACACTTCACCGCCGATCTCACCGCCGGCACCTCCGCCGGACTGGTCAGCCGCGGCGTCCACCGTCGGGCAAGCCCGTTGGCCAACAGTACGGCGGCTGCTATCGAACAGAAGATGGGTTTGGATGGTTTCTGCTGCCCTCATCTGTTCGGTGACCGGACTTTCGGTCGGTCTCATCACGTCCTCCTCGGCAACGGCCACACCCCCCACGTCAACAGCGGGGCAGTCCGTGCCGGGGAGCGCCGCTGGTGGAATCGGATCCGGAGGCGGGGGATCCAACGCTCGGTCCGGACCCGCCTCGGGTGGAGCATCCGGCACGGTCGACAACGTGTCCACCTCGGGCTTCACCCTGACAACGTCGGCAGGTCAGAAGGTGACTGTCGACGACGCGTCCTCGACGGCATTCCTGAAGGGGACGACCTCGACCTCGTCGAGCGCCGTCACCGCAGGTGAGCCCGTCCTCGTGCTTGGAACGACCGACGGAACGACGATCACGGCAGCGCAGGTCGTTGTCCAACCGACCGTCGGATCGGGGACCCCATCGGGAGCAGTTGTTCCTTTCCAACGGGCGCTCCGACCATTTCAAAGCAGGTCGGTCAGATCCCGGCGAACTGGAGCCAGGGGTCGGGGACGATCATCAGTGGAACAGCTGCGAATGAGGCGACAGAAGCTGCGCTGGCCGCATATCCGGGGGGCGTCGTCGACCGAGTCGTGATGCTGAACGACGGTGAGTACAACGTCCACTACATCGGCGTCAACTGGCCGCATCACATCTTCGTCAATCAGGCGTTCAAGGTCGTGGGCGCTGAGTAGTCGTCGACCTGCACGGCGCATTGGTGTGTGAAGGTTGTTGACCACTTCGGTGGTGTCGCTCAAGCCGAAGCGAACCCTTCGGGCGTCACCGGCCGAGAACGGATCCGAAGAACTGCTCGGTGGCCTTCCAGTGACGATCGGCTGCGGCTGCGTCGTAGCTCGGGTTGTCGGGGACGGCGAAGCCGTGGTGGGCCTGATAGGTCTCGATGGTGTGCACGACCCCGGCCTCGGTGAGCGACTTCTCCAGCAGGTCCTTCTGCTCGTCGGTGAACGACTGGTCCTCGATCGCCCCCGCTACGTACACGGCGGCCTTGATGGCGTTGGCCTTGTGGTGGGGACTGTCCGGGTCGTCGGCCTTGGCGAGGTTCCCACCGTGGAAGGAGGCTGCAGCGGCGATGCGCGCGCCCAGGTTCGCAGCGGTGATGAGCGAGAGCCGGCCACCCATGCAGTAGCCAGTGGTGCCGACGCCACCCGGCTTCTTCTCGGGCAAGGAGTCGAGGAAGTCGACGAAGGTGCCGGCGTCCGCGAACCACCAGGTCTGCGGAATAGCCGCGCATCATGCCCATGATCTTCTCCGCGGTCGCCTTGTTCGGCGAACGCGGTGCGCATGTCGACGGGCTCGTAGGGCCCGTTGCGGTAGTAGAAGTCGGGCACCAGGACCACATAGCCCAGGCCCGAGAGCCGCTCGCCCATCTGTCGCATGGGGTCGCGCATTCCCCCCGCATCGGGAAACATGATCACCGCCGGCCACGGCCCCTCCCCAACGGGAATGCTGAGCGCGGCCGGGCAGGTCCCGTCCGCGGTCTCGATCTCAACCATGCGTTGCGTCACGGCAACTCCCTTCCTCGTACCGGTTGTCGGACCCTACAGGTACACGCTCTTGGAGTTCATAGAGGTCCAGTGCTCCCGCATCCCAGGCCGGAAATGCCAGCTGGATGGGCAGGCCATCCGCTGTCGTCACCCAGCCGTCCAGAATGGTGCACATACGGGTCAAGATCTTCACAGCGCTAGCCATTGGAGCGAGCTCCAAACGTCGGTTCCATGCCCGACTAGGGATCCTGGGCCGGCGGACCCGCGCCGCTGCATGCGGTCGCAAGGCAGAACCCCACCAGATGTCCGACCTCGCTCCTGGTCGGTCGGGCGTGGCGCCACAGGAGGTCGTTCAGGCGGCCGACGACAGCGTGGGCGACGAGCTCGCTGTCGAGCAGCGGATCGCTGCTGTGGAGCTCGTCGAAGGGCTCCCGGAGCAGCGTCGCCAGCCTGGCGGCGGTCGAGGTGTTGGGCTCGGCCATGGCCCGGCCAAGGCTCCCCGCGTTCCACAGGACGGCCAGGGTGGTCGCAGCGCTGTCCTCGTCGGACGCCTGGGCCAGGACTCCCTCGACCCACCGGCGGACCTTTCCCTGCGGCGTCGCCTCCTTGGCCATCTGGTGGGCGAGGTAGCTCACCAACCGGTCGGTTCCGTCGTCGAGGATGGCGGCGACGAGGGCGTCCTTCGAAGCGAAATGCCGATAGAAACCATCGTTCGACAGTCCTGCCGCGGCGACGATGTCGGCGACGCGGGGCCGTGAGCCGGTGCCGCAGCGCCGCATGACCTCCCGCCCGGCATCGATCAAGCGGCGCACCTCGCCCACGTAGTCCGGTCCACGCTTGGCGAGTGTCTGCCCGGCGATCCGGGAAGCAACATCGTTCTGCGAACCCGGAGGTAGATTCTCCATACCTGGAATGTTATTCTGCCACCCGACCAGGAGGGAGACCGCTATGGCGTGGGACTTCGAGACCGACCCCGAGTTCCAGGCGAAGCTGGACTGGGCAGAGGCATTCGTACGATCAGAGGTCGAGCCGCTCGACATGCTGTTCCAGGGGCTGGAGTTCACGCCGCCCGACAAGTCGTTGCGCAGAATCGTCGATCCCCTCAAGGACCAGGTGCGGGCCCAGGGCCTCTGGGCGACCCACCTCGGTCCCGAGCTCGGCGGTCAGGGCCATGGGCAGCTCAAACTCTCGCTCCTCAACGAGATCCTCGGCGGGTCGTCCTGGGCGCCGGTCATCTTCGGGTGCCAGGCACCGGACACCGGGCAACGCCGAGATCATCGCTCACTACGGCACCGAGGACCAGAAGGAGCGCTATCTGCGCCCGCTCCTGGAGGGGGAGATCTTCTCGTGCTACTCGATGACCGAGCCACAGGGGGGCTCGGACCCGGCTCTGTTCGAGACCCGCGCGATGAGGGACGGCGACGAGTGGGTCCTCAGCGGCTGGAAGTTCTTCTCGTCCAACGCCCGGACCGCGGCGTTCCTCATCGTCATGGCCGTCACCAACCCCGAGGTGTCCGTCTACGAGGGCATGTCCATGTTCCTCGTCCCGGCCGACACCCCGGGCGTCGAGATCGTCCGCAACGTCGGACTGGCCGGGGAGGCCGAGGGCGACGGATCCCATGCCCTGATCCACTACGACGACGTGCGCCTGCCAGCCGATGCAGTGCTCGGCGGCGAGGGTCAGGCCTTCGCCATCGCCCAGACTCGCCTCGGCGGCGGCCGCATCCACCACGCCATGCGCACGATCGGGATGGCCCGCCGGGGGATCGGATGCCATGTGCGAGCGGGCGCTCAGCCGGCAGGTGCAGGGCGGCCGTCTGGCGGACAAGCAGTTCGTCCAGGGCTACATCGCCGACTCCTACGCCCAGCTGATGCAGTTCCGCCTCTACGTGCTCTACACGGCGTGGTTGATCGACAAGCACAACAACTACCAGAAGGTGCGCAAGGACATCGCCGCCATCAAGGTCCTGATGCCCGGCGTGCTCCACGACATCGCCTGGCGGGCCATCCAGGTCCACGGTGCGCTCGGCATCAGCAACGAGATGCCCTTCCACTCGATGATGATCGGCGGCCAGCGTCATGGGCCTGGCCGACGGCCCGACCGAGGTGCACAAGGTGACCGTCGCCCGCCAGGTGCTGCGCGACCACCGGGCCGAGCGACGACCTGTGGCCGACCCAGCACCTGCCCGAAGCGCCGCGCCGCGGCACGCGAGAAGTTCGCCGAACTACCTCGAGCACGAAGTGGGGAACTTCTGATGATCGACATCGACCGCCTGGCGCGTGGATGGACGACCGCGGGTCTCGGGGTCGGCGCGCCCATCGAGCACGCCTTCGTCTCCGGCGGGTCCCAGAACGAGATCTACGAGATCCGCCGGGGGGACGTGCACGGCGCCCTGCGGATCCCTCCGCCGTCGGCCCCCGAGACCCGCGATGAGGGGATCCTGCGCGAGTGGCGGATCATCGAGGCGCTCGACGGAACCGACGTCCCGCACACGGCGGCCATCGCCGCCTGCGAGGACCGCTCCGTCCTCGGGACGCACCTTCTACCTGATGGGCTTCGTCGACGGCTGGTCGCCGATGAACACCGACGGGTGGCCGGCGCCCTTCGACACCGACCTCGAGGCCAGGAAGGGCCTGGCCTTCGAGCTGGTCGACGGCATCTCCCTGCTGTCGAGGGTCGACTGGCAGGCGAAGGGCCTCCAGGACCTGGGCCGGCCCGACGGGTTCCACGAGCGCCAGGTCGACCGGTGGACGGCGTTCCTCGAGCGCATCAAGGGGCGCGAGCTGCCCGGGTTCGACGAGGCGTCGGCCTGGCTTCGCAGCCACCGGCCGATCGACTTCGTCCCCGGGCCTCATGCACGGCGACTACCAGTTCGCCAACGTCATGTTCCGGCACGGGGCGCCGGCCCGGATGGCCGCCATCGTGGACTGGGAGATGGGCACGGTGGGCGACCCCAAGCTCGACCTGGCCTGGGTCGTCAACGGGTGGCCGGAGGACCCTGACGACAGGCGGCCGGGCATCTCCTACGTCGACATGACCGGGATGCCGTCGCGGACGGCCAGTCCTGGACCGGTACGCCGAGGTGTCCGGCCGGCAGGTCGACGACATCGACTACTACTGCGTGCTGGCCAAGTGGAAGCTGGCCGTCGTGCTCGAGCAGGGGTTCCAGCGGGCCGGCGACAACGCCGTGCTCCAGACCTACGGGCCGGTCATCCTCGACCTGATGCAGGGGGCCGCCGACCTGGCCGAGACGACGGACTACGGCCGGTGAGCGGCCGAGCGACGAGCTGGTGCGCGAGCGGCGGGGCGCGTCTCTCGCTGCTCCGGCTGAACCGGCCCGGAGGCCCGCAACGCCCTGACGATCGAGCCTGGTCGACGCCCTCGGCACGCGCCATCCTCGAGGCCGAGTCCGACCCCGATGTCCGGGCCGTCGTCCTCACCGGCACCGGCGACCGGGCCTTCTGCTCGGGCATGGACCTGCGGTCGTTCGCCGAGGGGGACGTGCCCGGGGCCGACGCCGGGCGAGGCGACCGAGGCCTTCTTCCGACTGCTGCGGGGCGAGGTCAGCGTTCCCGTGGTCGGCGCGGCCAACGGCTCGGCGGTGGCCGGGGGCCTGGAGCTGCTCCTCGGCTGCGACGTGGTCATCGCCTCGAGCGAGGCCCGCTTCGGTCTGCCCGAGGTCAAGCGCGGGCTCTTCGCCGCCGGCGGGGGCACCCTGCTCGGCAACCGGATCCCGCTGGCGGTCGCCCTCGAGCTGACCCTCACCGGCGATCTGGTCGACGCCGCCCGGGCCTACGAGGTCGGACTGGTCAATGCGGTGGTGCGCGCCCGGCGACGTCCTGGCCGACCGCCGTCGCCATGGCCGAGCGGATCGCCGCCAACGGTCCGCTCGGGCTCGCCGCCACCAAGGAGCTCGTCCGCCTGAGCGTCGTCGGACCCGGTCGCGGCGCGGGAGCGCCAGGCGGAGTGGTCGAGCCGTGGTCTTCGCCAGCGAGGACGCCATGGAGGGCGCCCGGGCCTTCATGGAGAAGCGCGACCCGGTGTGGAGGGGCCGCTGACGTGCGGGCCGCCGTCTGCCGCGCCTACGGGCCGCCGGAGGTGGTCGCGGTCGAGGAGCATCCCGCCGCCGGAGCTCGGGCGCCGGCCAGGTGCGGGTCCGGGTGCGGGCCGCCGCCGTCAACTTCCCCGACGTGCTGCTCGTCGCCGACCGGTACCAGGTCACCGTGCCGACCCCGTTCGTGCCCGGGAGCGAGTTCGCCGGCGAGGTGACCGAGGTGGCCGACGGGGTCGACGGGCGTGGCGGTGGGCGACCGGGTGGCGGGCACGGTGCTGGTCGGCGCCTTCGCCGAGGAGGTGACCGTGGCCGCCGGCGGCGGTCCGGGTCGTGCCGCCCGGGGTCGACGACCGCCACGCCGCCGCCTTCGGGGTGGCCTGGCGGACGGCGTACCACGTCCTGCGCTCGGTGGCCCGGCTCGCAGCCCGGCGACGAGCTGGTCGTCCTCGGTGCCGGCGGCGGCGTCGGGCTGGCCGCGGTCAGCCTCGGCCGCCATCTCGGGGCCATCGGTGACGGCGGTGGCGTCGTCCGCCGGCCAAGCTCGAGGCGGCCCGGGCCGCCGGCGCGACCCACCTCGTCCGACCACACCGCCGTCGACCTGCGGGCCGCGCTGAGGGAGGTGCTGCCCGAGGGTGCCGACGTCGTCGTCGACCCGGTCGGAGGCGACCTGGCCGAGCCGGCCCTGCGGTCGCTGCGCTGGGGCGGCCGGTTCGTGACCGTCGGCTACGCCTCGGGGGAGATCCCCCGCATCCCGCTCAACCTGGTGCTGCTGAAGGGCTGCCAGGTGCTCGGCTTCCAGTTCCGGGACTTCGCCGAGCACTGTCCCGGACGAGCTCCGTCGCAACGACGACGAGCTGTGGGCGCTCCTGGCCGACGGCGAGGTGCGCCCGCACGTCGGGGCCACCTTCGCCCTCGACGAGGCGGCCGCCGCCCTGGCGCTGGTGGCCGACGGCCAGGTGGTGGGGAAGGTCGTCCTCGAGGTGGCTCCGGTCAGAGGGGGAGGAGCGGAGGCAGCTGACGGTCGTCGATCAGCTCGGTGCCGAGCGACGTGGTGAGCGACGCCGCCGAGCCGAGGAGCGCGTCGAGCACCAGGGTCCGGCGGACGTAGCGGTGGAGGGGGTGCTCGATGGTGAAGCCGATGCCGGCCAGTACCTGCTGGCAGTGGCGGGCCGTGGTCCTCGCCTGGCGCCCGGCCACCGCCTTGGCCATGGCCGCCGTCTCCGGCGTCGGGTCGAGCCAGGCCGCACTCCAGCATCGCCTCGGCCATGGCGATGGCCACCAGCGTCTCGGCCAGCCGGTGGCGGACGGCCTGGAACGAGGCGATCGGACGTCCGAACTGGATGCGTGTCGCGGGCGTGCTCGCAGGCCAGCTCGAGCATGGTCCGGGAGGCTCCGACCAGCTCGTGGGCGAGGGCCAGGCGTCCGAGCGCCACGGCGGCGGCCCAGTCGCCGGCAGGCGCGGACATCTCGCTCCCGGCTGAGCGCGAGGTCGCCCGTCACCTCGAGCAGGCCCAGGTCCGGGTCGACACCCGCGACCGGACGCAGCGCAAGCGATGCGGTCGGCGACGGTGAGCACGACCACCCCGTCGCCGCTCGAGGCGACGATCAGGGCGGAGGGCTGGTCGGGGAGCCTGGCGGGGGCCAGGCCGTGGACGCACGAGCCGACCGTCGGCGACGTGCCCCGGGTGGATCGCACACGCCGGCCGCGGGCAGCACCATGCCGACCCCGGGTCCGCCTCCACGCCCAGGGCGTGGGCGATCACGCGGCCGAGGGCCGACGACGTGGCGTTGGCCGCCCCCTGGAGCGCGAACAGCAGGGAGATGGCCGAGCGCGGATCGTCGACGAGCGCGTCGCGGCCACCCGAGCTCGTCGAGCGCGGCGTCGAGCGCGGCCCCGGTGGTCCGGTCGGTGGCGTCCCGGAGGCTCCGCTCGAACAGCGCGAGGTCCTCGTCGTCCATCAGCGGTCGTCCCCGAGGTCGAGGAGACGACGGGCGATGATGTTCCGCTGGATCTCGGCGCTGCCGCCGTAGATGGAGGCGGCCCGCGAGTAGAGGTACTCGGTGCGCCACCGCCCGCTGGCCGGGTCGTCCCCGACCGTGACGTCGGCGGCCAGGGCGTCGGCGACCAGGTCGAAGACCGCCTGCTCCGACGGTGGCCAGCAGGACCTTGTCGATGGAGGTCTCCGGACCGAGGCGCTCGCCGGCGGCCATGCGGTGCTGGGTGGCCCGCGAGCGGGCCCGGAAGGCGTAGAGCAGCTGGGTGACCTCGCCGAGCCGGGCCGGGTCGAGGGCACCGGGCGGGGCGGTCTCGAGGAGCTCCTGGAGCCGGCGGTGGAGGAACGCGGCGCGGTGCCAGAGCGAGGTGCTGCGCTCGTAGGGCAGCAGGTCCATGGCCACGGCCCAGCCGCCCCCTCCTCGCCGAGGGTGCGGGCGAAGGGGACGACCACGTCGTCGAAGAAGACCTCGCGAGAACTCGTCGCTCGCCGTGCATGGTCCCGATCGGCCGCACCGTGATGCCGGGGGAGTCCATGTCCACGAAGAGGGCGGTGATCCCCCGGTGGGCCGACTCGGGCGTCCCGGTCCGGGTGAGGAGGACGCAGCGCTGTGCGTACTGGGCCAGGCTCGTCCAGACCTTCTGCCCGGTGACCCGCCAACCCCCGTCGGTGCGCTCGGCCCGGCAGGCCAGCGAGGCGAGGTTGCTCCCGGTGCCGGGCTCGGAGAACCCCTGGCACCACGTCTCGTCCCCGCGGAGGAGGGCGGGGACCATGGCGGCGGCCAGCTCGGGCGCGGCGTAGTCGATCATGGTGGGCGCCAGCACCTCGGTCATCGAGTAGAGCCCGGGCTCGACCAGGTCCCGGGCGGTCAGCGCCTCGCCCAGGTAGGCGCGCAGGCAGCGTCGACCCGCCGAGGCCGCCGACCCGCTCGGGCCACCCGAAGCGCATCCAGCCGGCGTCGAAGGTCAGCCGCTTGACCTTGGCCAGCTGGGCCATCTGCTGGTCGAGCGTGCCGGTCCCCTCGTAGTCGGCGGCGAGTGCACCCCGGTTGTCGTCGAGCCAGGCGTCGAGGCGCCGGCGGAAGTCGTCGAGCTCCGTCGGCCGCCGCCGTCCGGCGCCGGTCACGGGGAGGTCGGCTGCGGGCGGGTTGGGTCGTGGGCCCGGCCGGAATCGCGGGCCCCGCTCTTGCGGAGGAAGGTCATGGCCCGGGTGTGGAGGCGCCACCCGTCGGACGTCCGGCGGTAGGTGTCGGTGTAGTACCCGATGCGCATGTCGTGGGTGGTCTGGTCGACGAAGCAGAGCGGCTGCTGGCCGGTGCCGGTGTCCCCGTCGAGGTCGAGCTGCGGGTGGCCCGACCAGGAACAGGCCCTTGGGTGCCGCGGCCACCAGCGACGGGAAGTCGGCGAGCCGGTAGGTGTCCCCGAAGGCGCTGTAGGTGCCGTCCGGGGTGAACACCTCGATGACCGCGTCGACGTCGTCCTTGGTCATGCCGACGGCGTAGCGGGCCAGCAGCTGCTCGAGCTCGATGACGTCGGCGATGGGAGGTCACCATGGGCCCTCCTGTCGTGACGTCCCGGGGACCGCTGACCCCGGTCGACTCCTCCGGCACCGTCGTGTCGATCCCGGCATCATCATGGCGGACGACGATAACGAAGTTCTCCCAAATCGGCAATCATGCTGGCGTGCATTGTGGCGGCCATGCGAGAGTGACCGGACGACGGTCGGTCGAGGAGGTCGACGTGGGGGAGCCGGGCAGCGAGGCGGGGACCGCTGGCAGCTGCGGACGGTCCGGAGGACCTGGCCCGCCGGTACCGGGACGAGGGCTGGTGGAACGACGAGACCCTCGGTGAGATGGTCGCACGGCGGCCTGGGCCGGATCGGGCGACGCCGTTCCGGGTCCGATCGTCGGTGCGCCCCTGGCAGGGCACCTTCGCCGACGTCGATCGGTCGGCCCGGGCGCTGGCCGGCGCGCTGCGCGCGGAGGGGGTCGGACCGGGGGACGTCGTCGTCTTCCAGCTCCCCAACTGGGTGGAGGCCGGCATCACCTTCTGGGCCGCCGCCTACCTGGGTGCGGTGGTCGTCCCGATCGTGCACTTCTACGGGGCCAAGGAGGTCGACTACATCCTGCGCACCGTGTCGCCCGACGTGGTGGTCACCGCCGACCGCTTCGGGCACAACGACTACCTGGCGACCTACGGGAGCTGCTGGCCGGGCAGCCGGCGGCCCGGTGGCTGGTGGTCGGCGGAGTCGGCCCGACGGGGGCTCCCTGCCGGGGCGCGGCCCTTCGGCTCGCACTGCTCGACGGCCGATCCCGTCCTCGGCCCCGCCCCGGTCGACCCGGACACGCCGGCCATCATCGGCTTCACCTCGGGCACCACCCGGGACCCGAAGGGGGTCGTCCACTCCCACCGGACCATCGGGTGCGAGACCCGCCAGCTCGACTACATGTTCCCCACCGGTGGGCCACCCCAGATCACCGGGGCCCCGGTCGGCCACTTCATCGGGATGCTCAACGCCTTCCTGGTCCCGCTGCTGCGGGAGCGATCGGTGAACCTGATCGACGTCTGGGATCCGGCCGCGGTGCTCCGGATGATGCGCGAGGAGGGCCTCGGCGTCGGCGGCGGCGCCACGTACTTCCTCACCAGCCTGCTCGACCACCCGGACTTCACCCCCGAGCACCTGGCCCTCATGCCGTTCGCCGGCCTCGGCGGCTCGGCCGTGCCCGAGGCCGTGACCCGGCGGGCCACCGACCTCGGGATCAAGGTGTTCCGCTCCTACGGGAGCACCGAGCACCCGTCGATCACCGGGTGCCTGCTCGACGATCCGGAGGTCAAGCGGCTCACCACCGACGGCCGGGCCCTTGCCCGGGGTCGAGATGCAGCCTCGACGAGGAGGGTCAGATCCTCAGCCGCGGGCCCGACTGCTTCGTCGGCTACATCGACCCCGAGCTGACCGCTGCCGTGTTCGACGAGGACGGCTGGTACCGCACCGGCGACGTGGGGGTGCTCGACGACGAGGGCTACCTCACCATCACCGACCGCATCTCCGACGTCATCATCCGGGGCGGGGAGAACATCAGCGCCGCCGAGATCGAGGAGCTGCTGATGGGCCTGGACGCAGGTGGCCGAGGTCTGCGTCGTGGCCGAACCCGACGAGCGCCTGGGCGAGCACGCGGCGGCCGATCTCCGGGTGCGGGAGGGCAGCGGCCGCCCCGACCATGGAGGACCTCGGGCACCGCGCTCGGTGCGGCCGGACTGGCCCGGCAGAAGTGGCCCGAGGCCGTCTACCAGGTCGACGAGCTCCCGCGGACGCCGTCGGGCAAGGTCCAGAAGTTCGTGCTCCGCCAGCAGCTCCGGGAGGGACGCGCTGGCCCGCTCGCCCCGGTTGAGCAGGGAGTAATTGCTGTTCTACTCATTGCGAGAACTACGTCGTGGCTCCGGAGCGGGAGACTCGCTGGCTGACGGATCCCGGGATCCGCCGGTCGGCCCGATCGCCGCGGTCGGAGTGGACAACAGGAGGAGGGCTGATGTCGGCACTGACCACCGAGCAGGCTGGGGGACACCGTGGGCGCCGCCGTCGTCGGGGTCGACGGCGACCGGCTGCTGGCCGACGACGACCTGCCAGGGTGGTGCCTGGAGGCACTGGAGGCCAACGGCGTCCTGGTCTTCAAGGACCTCCATATCGACGATGCCACCCAGGTGGCAGTTCAGCCAGGTTGCTCGGCAGGGTCGAGCGTGTTCCCCCACAACGATCCACCGGAGATCTTCCGGGTGACCCTCGATCCGTCCAAGAATCCTGCCGCCGCCTACCTGCGGGGCACCTTCGACTGGCACATCGACGGGTGCACCGATGACGTCCCGATCATGGCCACCGTCCTCGGCGCCCACGCGGTGGCGGGCACGGGCGGGGAGACCGAGTTCGCCAGCACCTACACCGGCGTACGACAAGCCTCCCCTCCAAGGAGCAGGAGCAGGTCCGAGTCGACTCCGGGTGGTCCACACCATCGAGGCATCCGCAGCGGCTGCGTGAACGACGATCCGACGCCCGAGGAGCTGGCCATCTGGCGCCAGCGTCCTGCCGAAGGAGCACCCCCTGGTCTGGAAGCACCGCTCCGGCCGCCGCTCGCTGGTCCTCGGCGCCACCGCCGACGCACGTCGTCGGCATGGACCCGAAGGGAGGCCGGGCCCTCCTGGACGACCTGCTCGAGCAGGCCACGACCCCCGAGCTGGTCTACCGCCACGAATGGGAGGTCGGCGACCTGGTGATCTGGGACAACCGTGGCGTCCTGCACCGGGCGCTGCCCTACGACTCCGGATCGGCCCGGGACATGCACCGGTGCACGCTCGCCGGTGACGAGGTCATCGCGTGACGGCGTCATCAGGGGAGGGCGGAGAACCCCGGGTCGCGCCGCTTTCGCCTACGGCCTGGCCCCAGGAGATGCGGGAGGCCCTGGCCGCGCTGCGACCGCCGAGTCCCCGCCATCCGCTCCCGTCGAACGATCCCGGTCGGCCGAAGGGCCTCAATGCCCTCGGCACGCTGGCCTACCATCCGGACCTCACCCGGGCCTTCCACACCTTCAACGGCCACGTCCTGTTTGCCATCGACCCTCTCGCCGCGCCAGCGCGAGCTCCTGGTCCTGCGGGTGGCTGCGGTCCGCGATGCCGCCTACGAATGGAGGCAGCACGTCGTCCTGGCCACCGACGCGGGCATCACCGCACGAGGAGGTCGCCCGGATCGCCGAGGGGCCGGATGCGCCAGGGTGGTCGCCGGTCGATCGGGCGATGATCCGGGCGGTCGACGAACTGCTCGCCGACGCCATGGTGGCCGACGAGACCTGGGACGTGTTGGCCGGAGCGCTCGAGGTCGAACAGCTGTTGGATCTGGTCTTCACCGTCGGCGCCTACGACACACTGGCCATGGCCCTCCGATCGTTCGGCGTCCCGCTCGACGACGACCTGCATAGTGAGAACGAGCTTCTCTTTCTCAGAGATCAATGATATCGTCGGTCCATCGGCCTCGATGGGAGGAGACGACGACATGGCGCACTTCCCGAAGCCAGCCGAGGGAAGCTGGACAGAGCACTACCCCGACCTGGGTACGGGCCCGGTCGACTACGAGGACTCCATCTCCCCCGAGTTCTACGAGCTCGAGCGCAAGGCCATCTTCGCCAGGACCTGGCTCAACGTCGGCCGGGTCGAGCAGATCCCGCGTGCCGGGCCGGTACTTCACCAAGGAGCTCCGGTGTGCCGGGCACCTCGGTGATCATCGTCCGGGACAACGACGGAGGGGTGCGCGGATTCCACAACATCTGCCGGCACCGTGGCAACAAGCTGGTCTGGAACGACTTCCCGGGCGAGGAGACGAGCGGGGCCTGCCGGCAGTTCACCTGCAAGTACCACGGCTGGCGCTACGGCCTCGACGGCTCCTTGACCTTCGTCCAGCAGGAGTCGGAGTTCTTCGACCTCGACAAGTCGTCCTTCGGGCTGGCCCCGGTGCAGACCGAGGTCTGGGAGGGGTTCATCTTCGTGAACCTCGATCCCGACAACACGACCTCGGTCAGGGAGTACCTGGGCGGCCTCGCCGCCGGGATCGAGGGCTACCCGTTCGGAGAGATGACCCAGGTGTACAAGTACCGGGCCAACGTCGGCAGCAACTGGAAGCTCTTCATCGACGCGTTCGCGGAGTTCTACCACGCACCGGTTCTGCACGCGAAGCAAGCGACCGACGATGAGTCGCGCAAGCTCCAGGGCTACGGGTTCGAGGCGCTCTCCTACGCGATCGACGGGCCGCACGGCATGGTCTCGTCGTGGGGCGGCATGGCCCCGCCGAAGGATCCGGCCATGGTGAAGCCGATCGAGCGCGCGCTGCGCAGCGGGCTCTTCGGGCCGTGGGACCGGCCGACATCGACGGGCTTGGCCCAGCTGCCCGAAGGGCTCAATCCGGCACGTCAACCCGGCCTGGGGCGTGGACTCCTTCGTCTTCTTCCCCAACTTCATGCTGCTGATCTGGGCCCCGGGGTGGTACCTCACGTACCACTACTGGCCGACCTCCTACAACTCGCACGTCTTCGAGGGAACCGCTGTACTTCGTCCCCCCGAAGAACGCCACCGAGCGTCTCCGGCAGGAGCTGGCGGCGGTGACCTTCAAGGAGTACGCGCTGCAGGACGGGAACACCCTCGAGGCGACCCAGACCATGATCGAGTCGCGGGCGGTCTCCGAGTTCCCGCTCGACGACCAGGAGATCCTCCTCCGCCACCTGCACAAGACGGCCCGGCGGTACGTGGCCGACCACCAGAAGATCGGGTCGTCGGCCGACGCCCCGGCTGCGTCCTGAGCGAGGAGTGACCGATGACTCTCGTGCTGCCGCCCGAATTCGCCGACCTCGAGCCGTTCGCAGACTGGTGCCTCCCGACCGAGGCCGAGCGCTACGCGAAGCGGCTGGCGAGCTCGATGGAGGAGATGCAGGCGTTCTACGACGCCGCCTTCCCCCGCCTCGACCAGATGACGGCCTATCTCGACGCCCGTCGACCTCGACTCGCTCCCGGACGACGCCCTGCGACTCCTGCACCTGGCCTACTCCCTGGTGAACGTCTCGTTTCCCGGTCGAGGTGTGGCGCCAGGCCCGCGTCCCGGACAGTGGTGCGGCGAGCCTGGACGCCGTCGTCGAGCCGGCTGTCTGAGCCGACCCGGTACTCCCGTGCGGATCGGTGTGATGGTGGGCCCGGAACGGGGCCGCTACGCGACCAAGGTCGAACGCCTCCTGTCGGACGCCCGGTGGGCGGAGGACGGAGGGCTGGCCCACATCTGGATACCCCAGATACCCGACGACTTCGATGCACTGACGGCCGCCGCGATCATCGGTTCGGCGACCTCGAGGATCGAGATCGGCACGGCGGTGGTCCCGATCCAGCCCCGCCACCCCATTGCGCTCGCCCATCAGGCGCTCTCCACCCAGGCCGTGTGCAGGGGCAGGCTGACCCTCGGGCTCGGCGTGTCGCACCACTGGATCATCGACGAGATGCTGGGGATTCCGTACGAGCACCCCGCCGCCACCATGCGTGCCTACCTCGATGTGCTGGACGCCGCGTTGGCCGGGCCGGGGATGGTCGACGTCGAGAACGATCGTGTTCCGGGTCCACGCTCCGATCGACATCACCGACCTCGGATCAACCCCGGTGATGCTCGCGGCCCTCGGACCGGCGATGCTGCGCATCGCCGGGGAGCGAACGGACGGCACCATCCTGTGGCTGGCCGACGAGCGTGCCATCAGCTCGCACATCGCCCCCGCGATCAACTCGGCGGCGGAGGCAGCCGGCCGCCCTGCCCCGCGGATCGTGGCGGGCGTGCCGGTCTGCCTGTGCCGGGAGGACGAAGTTGACGTCGCGGTGAACCGGGCCAACCGGGTGCTCTCCGAGTCCGATGTGTCGCCGAACTATCAGAAGCTGCTCGATCGCGGGGACGCCCGGAGCGTCGGGGACATCCTCGCTGCGGGGAGCGAGGTCTCGATCGCCAAGCGGTTGCACGCGTTCGCCGATGCGGGGGCCACCGATGTCTCCCTCCGGATCGTTCCGATCGGGGACACCCGCGAGGAGAAACTGGCCTCGTCACTGCGGACACGGGAGTACGTCGCGTCGCTGGCCGGGTCGATCTGAGCGACTCCTGGTTCTCCGGCTTACCGTTACTCTGCCGGTTCCTCGTGCCGGTAGACCTGGCCGCCCTTCATCACGAAGCGGATCGACTCGGTCATGGTGATGTCACTCAGCGGGTCGCCGGGCACAGCGATGACATCGGCCAACAGGCCCTCCTCGATCCTCCCCCTGTCGTCGACGCCGATCAGGTCCGCGGCGACCGTGGTGGCGGCGCCGATGGCCTGTGCGGGCGTCATGCCGCGGTCGACGAGGGCGACCAACTCCTTCGCGTTGCGCCCGTGCGGGATGGCGGGGGCATCGCTTCCACAGGCGATCCGTGCGCCGCGCTCGATCGCCTTGCTGATGGTCTGCCTCGCACGGGGGAAGACCTCGGCCGCCTTGGCCTGGAGCTCGGGTGCCGCCTGGGACACGTCCATGCCATCGGCGAGATAGGTGGTCGCCACCAGGAAGGTGCCCCGCCCGATCATCAGAGCCAACGTCTCGTCGCTCATCAGCGAGCCATGCTCGATGCAGTCGATGCCGCATTCGATGGCGACCCGGATCGCCTCGTCTCCGTGGCAGTGCGCCGCCACCCTCAGGCCGGCACGATGGGCCTCGTCGACGATCGCCTCGAGCTCCTCGGTCGAGTACTGGCGGGCCCCGGCGGGGCCGGTATGCGACATCACCCCACCCGACGCGCTCACCTTGATGACCTGGGCGCCGTACTTGATCTGGTAGCGCACGGCCTTGCGGACCTCGGACACGCCGTTGGCGATCCCCTCCTCCACGGTCAGCGGCAGCACATGCGGTGCGAGGGCCTGGAACATCGTCGGGTCGAGGTGGCCTCCGGTGGGACTGATGGCGTGTCCGGCCGGGACGATGCGCGGGCCGTCGAGCCATCCCCTGTCGATGGCCTTCATCAGGGCGACGTCGAGCAGGATCCCGCCCGTCTGCAGGAACAGGCCGAGGTTGCGCACCGTGGTGAAGCCGGCGCGCAGCGTCCTGCGGGCGTTGGCGGCACCGCGGAGAGTCCGCATGGCCGGGTCCTCCTGGACGGGGACGAGCGGGCTGGCGTGGTCGGGCCCGCCCATGTGCAGGTTGACCTCCATGTCCATGAGCCCGGGGAGCAGGGTGGCGTCACCGAGGTCGATCGTCCGGATGTCCGGAGGGACCGACGACGGCGAGACCGCCGCGATCCGGTCGCCCTCGACGATGAGGCTGCCGGGCTCGACCAGCTTGTCGCCCGTCGCGGTCGAGCATCCGGGCTGCGGTCAGATGGACGGGAGGCTCTGGCGTACGGGGACGTGCCATGGTGGCTCCTTCAGATACGGAAGCAACGTTGTCGACCAGGCGCTACGTAGTTTTCGGCAGGCGGGACCGTGGTTATCGTAGCAAACGGTCGCGATCGACGAGGAGTCGGAGACGTCGGAGACGGCCCTGCCCAGTACTGGAATTCTGCCCGGTCGCCCCTCCAGCCTGGTGAGAACTACGTTCTCACCAGGCTGCTAGGCTGGCGTCGGTGAGGGTTGAGCCCATCTCCCCGGGTGCTCCGAGGCCCGACCGGACATCGTGACCGACGTCCTGCGACGTGCTGCGTCGACACGGGTACCACTCCCTCCTGGTCAAGCAGGTGGTGCAGGAGACCGATGACACCCGGTCGTTCGTGCTCGACGTTCCGGACCACCTCGAGGACGCCTTCCGGTACGAGCCCGGGCAGTTCTGTACCTTCCGGGTGCAGCTCGGGGGCGCCGAGCACTTCCGGTGCTACTCCATGTCGAGTGCCCCCGAGACCGACGGCGACCTGGCGGTCACCGTCAAACGTGTCGACGGTGGCACGGTCTCCAACTGGTTCAACGACCACGTGGCTCCCGGCCACCGGTTGGAGGTGGCGAGGCCGTCGGGCACGTTCTGCCTCCGGAGCGGCGACCGCCCGGTCATCGGCCTCTGCGGTGGCAGCGGCATCACGCCGGTCATCTCGCATCGCCAAGTGCGCACTGGCCTCGTCCGGGCGCCGGGTCAGGCTCCTCTATGCCAACCGCGAGCCCGACTCGGTCATCTTCGACGGCACGCTCCGGAACCTCGAGCGTCGGTACCCGGAGCAATTCGAGGTGCACCGGCACTTCGACTCGGTCAGCGGCTTCCCCGAGCCTGCGACCATCGTCGACGTGGTCGACGGCGATCTCGGCGCCGACTTCTACGTGTGCGGTCCGGGCCCGTTCATGGAGCTGGCCGAGAGGACCCTCCTCGAGCTGGGAGTGGGGCCGGGTGCCATCCTCATCGAGCGCTTCGAGACCGTGGTGCCCGGGCCACCCACTCTCGCCGGATCCCCGGAGGACCCGCTGCCGACGACCGTTGTCCTGCAGGTCGGGGCCGGCGCCACGAGGTCGCCTACCACGCCGGCGACACGGTGCTCGAGACCGCGCGGCGGGCGAACCTGCCGGTGCCGTTCTCCTGCGAGGCCGGCAACTGCGCCACCTGCATGGCCCTCCTCCGTGAGGGTTCGGTCAAGATGCGGGTGAACAACGCCCTCACCGAGGACGAGGTGGACGAAGGGTGGATCCTCACCTGCCAGTCACTGCCCACCGGAACGTCGCTCAGCGTCGAGTACGAGCAGCTCTGAGAGATCGGCACCGTGGACGGCTCCCCCTGGGCGTGGACGGTAATTCGGTTCTCTTGACCAGAGAAGGGGCTCTTCATAGGATGAGCCTCCAATGAGCGATCGACGGGTGGCCATCGTGACCGGAGCCGGGTCTGGTATCGGCCGTGCGATCGCCGTCCGGTTGGCCGAGGACGGCTTCCGGGTCGTCGTGTTGGACCTGGATCACAGGCGGCGGCCGCCGTCGCCCGAGAGCTCTCCGATCGCGGGTTCGAGGCGGATGCCCTCGGCGGCGTCGACGTGTCGGACCGCGGCCCAGGTCGATGCGGCCGTCGAGCGGGTCCGCACCGAGGTCGGCCCGCCGCTGGTCCTGGTCAACAACGCGGGGATCCCGGGCTTCAAGGACTTCATGGAGATCACGGACGAGAAGTGGGACCGGATCATGGCGGTGAACCTCAACGGGCCCTTCTACTTCTGCCAGGCGGTGGTGCCCGACATGATCGCCGCCGGCTGGGGCCGGATCGTGAACATCTCCTCTTCCAGTGCCCAGTCCGGTCAGCCGTACATGGTCCACTATGTCACCTCCAAGGCGGGCCTGATCGGGTTCACCAAGGCGCTGGCCCTCGAGCTCGGACCGACGGGAATCACCGTCAACACGATCCCCCCGGCTTCATCGACACCCCGATGCTCCGAGGGTCGGAGGAGCGGGGCCTCCTCGGTGGGACGGTGGACGAAGACCGCCGAGCGCACCCCGGTCCGGCGCGCCGGGCACGCCGGAGGACATCGCCCACGCCTGCTCCTTCCTCGTCTCCGAAGGGGCCGGCTACGTCACCGGCCAGGTGATCGGGGTGAACGGCGGCCGCAACACCTGAGGCAGTGATCTGGTGCGGGCGGTCGGGGCACAGGAGTCAGCTAGCTTCTACCTCAGCGATAATCGCGTTCTCGGAGGGAACATGCTCGACATCAACGACCTCATATCTGATCAGCGTCGACGACCACATCATCGAGCCCCCCGACCTCTTCGTGCACCACCTCGACGCCCAAGTACCTGGACCGGGCGCCCAAGACTGGTCCGCAACGAGGAGGGCTCGGACGTGTGGACGTTCGGGGAGGTCGTCATGGAGACGGCGGCCCTCAACGCGGTGGCCGGCCGGCCCAAGGAGGAGTACGGCCTCGAGCCGCAGAGCCTCGACGAGGTCCGGCCCGGCTGCTACGAGGTCGGACGAGCGGGTCCGGGACATGGATGCCGGCGGAGTGCTGGCGTCGATGAACTTCCCGTCGTTTCCGACCTTCACGGCCCGGGTGTTCGCGTCGGACGACCCTGATCTGTCGCTGGCACTGGTGCGGGCGTACAACGACTGGCACATCGACGAGTGGTGCGGCGCCCATCCCGGGCGGTTCATCCCGATGGCCGTGCCGGTCGATCTGGGACCCCGAGCAGACCGCCGACGAGATCCGGCGGACGGCCGCCAAGGGCTGCCACTCGCTGAGCTTCACCGAGAACCCTGCCGCGCTCGGCTACCCCAGCTTCCACGACGAGTACTGGGACCCGGTGTGGCGGGCGTGCTGTGATACCGCCACCGTGCTCTCGATCCATCTGGGTTCCTCGGGCCGCCTCTCCATCCCGGCGGTCGACTCGCCTCCCGACGTGATGATCACCCTGCAGCCGATGAACATCCAGTCGGCTGCGGCCGACCTGCTCTGGTCCCGGGTGCTGAAGAAGTTCCCCGACCTCCGGGTGGCGCTGTCCGAGGGGGGGACCGGATGGATCCCCTACTTCCTCGACCGTGTCGACCGGACCTTCGAGATGCACCGTGCATGGACGTTGCAGGACTTCGGCGGTCGGCTGCCGTCGGAGGTGTTCCGCGAGCACTTCCTCACCTGCTTCATCAGTGATCCGGTGGGGGTGGAGCTCCGTGACCGGATCGGCGTCGACAACATGGCGTGGGAGGCGGACTACCCCCACAGCGACTCCATGTGGCCGACCGCACCCGAGGAGTTGCACGGCTGTCTTCGTCGCCATACGCGGTCTCCGATCGACGACATCCGGAAGATGACCCACGAGAACGCCATGCGGTGGTACTCGTTCGACCCGTTCGCCCACTCCCCAGAGGAGGAGTCGACGGTGGGCGCGCTGCGGCGGCGGGCCGAGGGCCACGACGTGTCGGTCATGTCCCGCAGCACCCGGGTGCGGACACCCGACGAGAAGCTCGAGGGATTCCGCAAGCGGGCGCGCCGGGCCGTCGCGGCCGAGCGCTGACCGCACGGTGAGCCCGATGAGGCGGGCGCCCTGGTCCTAGGAGGCGGACCTGGCTCCGTCCGGGGCCGAGTTGACCCGCAACCAGTCTCCCAATGCGGTGCCGGCGTCGAGGACATGGGCCTCGGCGATGCTCCGGGCCGCCGCTCCGTCACCCCGGCCGATGGCGTCGAGGAGTGCGGCATGGTCGGCGCGGCTCCGGCTCGCCTGCTCCGGAAAGAGGTCGAAGTAGCTCTTGGGGACCACGCGCACAGCCTGGCGGAGGTAGGTCATCAGTCGGGGCGATCCGGAGGCCCGGTTGACGGCGCGGTGGAACTGCCGGTTCGCCGCGACCACGTCCGGGCCTGTGCCGACGGCCGCCGCCAGCTCGTAGAGCTCCTCCAACTGCTCCACGGTGATCCGGGCGGTGGCCCATTCGGCGGCCTTGCCGGCAAGGGCGGCCAGGACGGCGAAGTTGTCGACGGCGTCATCGGGTGTGAACCCGGTCACGGTGATGCCACTTCTGGGCGTGACGGCCACCAGGCCCTCGTAGGACAGCTCGAGCAGGGCCTCCCGGACGGGTGTCCGGCTGATGCCGAACTCCCGGGTGATCTCGTCCAGGTCGATCCGGTCACCCGGCCGCAACTGCCCGGTGAGGATCCGGTCGCGCAGCTCGTGCGCTGCCCGCGGAACGGACGGTCCCGCCGATCGACTTGAAATCTGGCATATCACATTCTATATTTCAATCAGCCTCCAGAGTCAATCAGCGTCCCAGAGTTCGACGAGAGTCAGAGTGAGCTCCGGTGAGAGCAGATGTCGTTGGTGGGGTTCATGCAGGCAGGGAACGCCACCGTCTACGCAGGATCGTGGCGCCATCCGGCCACCGAGCACGGATTCCTGACCGCGAGCTACTACCAGAAGCTCGGTCGCACCCTCGAAGAGGGCTGCTTCGACATGATGTTCTTCGACGACCGGCTGGCCATGCCCGGCATCTACGGAGGCTCGGTGGCCGAGGCGGTCCGCCACGGTGCCCGACCGGTGAAGCTCGACCTCAGCATCGTGCTCGGCGTCATCGCCGGGGCCACCCGGTCGATCGGCCTGGGTGCCACCTACTCGACCACCTACTACTCGCCGTTCCACGTGGCCCGCACCTTCGCCACCCTCGACCACCTGACCGGCGGCCGGGCGGCCTGGAACGTGGTGACCTCGGTCAACGACAGCGAGGCCCAGAACTTCGGCGTCGACCAGGTGCTGGCCCACGATGCCCGCTACGACCGGGCCGACGAGTTCCTCGAGGCCACGACCGGGCTCTGGGACACCTGGGAGGACGACGCCCTGGTCCTCGACCGGGCCGGCGGCGTGTTCGCCGATCCCGACAAGGTCCACGAGCTCAACTACGACGGGGAGTGGTTCAAGGTGCGCGGGCCGTTGACCGTGCCGCGCTCGCCGCAGGGCACGGCCGGTACTGCTCCAGGCCGGCTCGTCGGGGCGGGGACGGGACTTCGCCGCCCGGTGGGCCGAGGTCATCTTCACCGGCGATCCCGAGCATCGAGGTGGCGCGGAACCACTTCAAGGACCAGAAGGAGCGCATCGGCGAGGACGGACGCGATCCCGACTCGGTGAAGATGCTGCCGATGGCGTACACGGTGGTGGGGGAGTCGACGGCCCAGGCCCAGGAGCGGGAGCAGATGTTCCTCAACGACTTCGTCGACCCCATGGCCTCGCTGACCCTGCTGTCCGAGCTGATGAACTACGACTTCTCCGGTCTGGCGCTCGATGCGCCCATCACCGACGAGCTCATCGAGTCGGTCTCGGGCATCCGCGGACTGGTCCAGAACCTGCGGACCCATATCGGCGGGACGACGGTGACCCTGGCCGACCTGGCCGGGCACCGGGCCACCCTGCTCCAGGGCCCCCGCTTCGTCGGCACCGGCGTCGAGGTCGCCGACCAGATGGAGGAGTGGTTCCACGGCGGCGCCTGTGACGGGTTCGTGATCGCCGCCACCCACTCGCCCGGTGCCTACGAGGACGTCGTCCGCCTGGTCGTGCCCGAACTCCAGCGGCGCGGCGTCTTCCGCGACCGGTACGCGGGTGCCACCCTGCGGGAGAACCTCGGGCTGCCCAGACCCGAGTGCAAGGCCCATGGCTGATCGCATCGGGCCCGCTGCATCGGGCTGCGGGTCGTGGACGCCGCGACCCTGGTGGCCGGTCCGATGGTGGCCACCATGCTCGGCGAGTTCGGGGCAGAGGTCATCAAGGTGGAACAGCCCGGCAGCGGCGACCCCCTGCGGACCTGGGGGGACCGCAAGGACGACATCGGCCTGGTGTGGAAGAGCGTCAGCCGAAACAAGCGCTGTGTCACGCTCGACCTCCGCGAGCGCGACGGCCAGGAGGTGTTCCATCAGCTGCTCGACGGTCAGCGACGTGGTCGTCATGGGCAACCGTCCAAGCGCACTGCTCCGTTGGGGCCTCGACTACGAGTCGGTCCACGCAACGCCACCCACGGCTGGTGATGCTCCACGTCAGCGGCTACGGCAGGGGAGGCCCGTCGAGCGACCGACCGGGATTCGGCACGCTGGCCGAAGCCATGAGCGGTTTCGCCCAGGTGACCGGCCAACCCGACGGGCCTCCCGACCCTGCCCCCGTTCATGCTGGCGGACGGGGTCGCAGCCCAGGCGGCGACCTGGGCGGTGATGATGGCGCTCTACCACCGCGACGTGCACGGAGGTGCAGGTCAGCTGGTCGACGTCAACCTGGTCGAGCCGCTGGCCCGTCTCATCGAGTCGTCGACCCTCGCCTTCGACCAGCTGGGGATCGTCGCCGGCCGGGAGGGGAACCGACTTCCGGCCAGTGCGCCGCGCAACGCCTATCGGACCGCCGACGGCAAATGGTTGGTCATCTCCAGTGCCTCGTCCAACATCGTCGTGCGGGTCTTCCGGTCCATCGGTCGGCCCGATCTGGCCGACGATCCCGACTACGTCGATCCGGTCCGCCGCCAGGAGCGGGGGATCGAGATCGATGCGCTGGTCGCCGAGTGGGTCGCACGGCGGACGCTCGACGAGGCGATGACGGTGTTCCTCGAGCGCCGACGTGGCGGCAGCCCCCGTCTACGACGCCGAGCAGCTTCTCGCCGACGAGCACCTGCGGTCCCGGGGGACCTTCCCGCGTCTCGTCGACGCCGACCTCGGACCGGTATCCGTTCAGGCACCGGTGGCCCAACTCTCCGAGACGCCCGGGCGGATCGACCACCTCGGGCAGGCGTTGGGTGCCGAGAACGACGCCGTCTACGGTGACATCCTCGGCATCGGACCCGATCGGATCGCCGCGCTGCGCTCGGCCGGCATCATCTGATCGCATCCACTGATGGAGGCAGACAGTGCACGCACCCCGAGCCCGACGATCGGAACTCGCCACTCCGGCGAGCAGTGAGCGGATGTGCGAGAAGGCTCCGGCTTCGGGCGCCGATCTCGTGTTCCTCGACCTGGAGGACGCCTGCGCGCCGATCGTCAAGGAGTCGGCCCGCGCCATCGCAGTCAGCGCCCTCGTCGGTCAGGACTGGGGCCGGGTCGTGCGGGCGGTCCGGGTCAACGGTCTCGAGACGCCCTGGTGCTACGGCGATGTGGTCGAGGTGGTCACGGGTGCCCGGGACGCGGTGGACGTCATCATCGTCCCCAAGGCACGGAGGGCTCAGGACGTGTGGTGGTTCGACGTCCTGTTGACCCAGCTCGAGATCCAAGCTCGGGCTGAGGAAGCGCATCGCACTCGAAGTCCTGATCGAGGAGGCAGAAGGACTGTGCAACGCCGCCGAGATCGCACGGTCGAGCGACCGCCTGGAAGCCATCATCTTCGGAGCCGGGGACCTCTCCGCCTCCTGCCGTTCGCGGGTGGACGGCAACTTCGATCCGGTGGGGGAGTACCCCGGTGACTTCTGGCACTTTGCACGGGTCCAGATCCTGGCGGCCGCCCGGGGTGCCGGCATCGACGCCATCGATGCTCCCTATCCGGCGTACAAGGATCCAGAAGGCTTCCGACGGTCTGCCAGTCAGGCCAGCCTCCTCGGATATGACGGGAAATGGGCCATCCATCCGAGCCAGGTCCCCATCGCCAATGCCGTCTTCGCTCCCACCGAACAGGAGATCCGTGACGCCGAGGAGTCGATCGAGATCTACCGGGCATCGGAGGCCGAGGGTGTCGGGGCCATCGGACGGGACGGCACGACTCGTCGACGCCGCGCACATGCGGTTGGCCGCCAACATCCTTCACAGGGCCGCCCTCGTCGAGTCCGAGAGGTCCCCCACGTGACCGGCCGGTCGAGCCCGTGACAGGCGAGCCCGCCTACCGGGTCGTCCAGTGGGCGACGGGGAACATCGGGTCCCGCTCGCTGCGGGCGGTCATCGAGCATCCCCGGCTCAGCCTGGTGGGCCTGTGGGTGAGCAATCCGGAGAAGGCAGGACGCGATGCCGGCTCCCTCTGCGGGCTCGGCACGACCGGGATCACCGCCACCGGGGACCTCGACGAGATCCTGGCCCTCAGGCCGGACTGCGTCCTGTACATGCAGCAGGGGTCTGACATCGACGTGCTGTGTGCGCTCCTGGAGTCCGGGGCCAACGTGGTGACCACCGCCGGCGGCTTCCACCACCCGGGAAGCATGGACCCCACAGTCAGGCGGCGGGTCGAATCCGCCTGCGAGCGTGGCGGCAGCTCGATCCACAGCACGGGGAGCAGTCCCGGGTTCATCTCCGAGGCGGTGCCGATCGTGCTCACCTCGATCCAGCGCAGGCTCGACAGGCTGCGGATCGCCGAGTTCGCCGACCTCTCGAGCCGTAATTCGCCGAACCTGCTCTTCGACCTCATGGGCTTCGGCCGGAGCCCCTCGACCTTCGACGTCGGACGTTGGGCGCACGGCGCCATCGCCTTCGGACCCTCGCTGCGGTTGGTAGGTGATGCACTGGGGCTGCCGCTGGACTCGATCGAATCGGGCGGGGAAGTGGCCGTGGCGGCCCAGGACACCGAGATCGCCGCCGGAACGATCACCTGCCGGGACGGTGGCGGGTCAGCGGATGACGGTGACCGGGCGCCGGAACGGCAGAGAGCTGATCGGCTTCAGTGCCACCTGGTACTGCTCGACCGAGCTCGACGCGGCGTGGGACCTGCGGGAGGGAGGGTGGAGGGTGACCGTCGAGGGGGACTGCCCACTCGACATCGACATCCGACTGGCGATCCCCCTCGAGCGGATGGCTGAGACGACCCCCGGCTACACGGCCAATCGCGCCGTGAACTCGGTCCCTGTGGTCTGCGAGGCCCCACCGGGCATCAGGACCACCATCGATCTCCCCCAGGTCGTGGCCGACCTGGGGGGTCAGGTGGGCGCTGCCTGAGTTTGGTGCGGACCCAATTGGAAATAGCCTGCCGAGGGTGATGCAGACATGAGCAGAGCATGAGCGAAGAGGGCGTCCTCGACCCCTGGGTGGCCGAGTGGATCGCCGCCAACCCCGAGTTTGCGACACCGATCGAGGACTTCTCTCCTGAGCTCTTGGAGCTGGCCCGCGGGCCCTGGGAACCGCCGCCGACCCGGGAGGTGGCACACGTCCATGACGAGCAGATCGGTGACGTCCCGGTCCGGGTCTACGAGGGTGAGGGCGAGCCGACCGGGGTGGTCGCGTACTTCCACGGTGGGGGCTTCGTCATCGGCAGCATCGGGATCATGGACGGTGTCGCGCGTGAGCTCGCGTACGCGTCGGGCGCCGTCGTGGTGTCGGTCGGCTACCGCCTCGCGCCGGAGGATCCCTATCCTGCCGGACTGGACGACTGCGAATCGGTGACCCGGTGGGCGCTGGCCAACGTCGGCACCTTCGGCCGGAACGTGTCCACCGTGGCCGTGGCCGGGGAGAGCGCCGGCGGGAACCTTGCGGCCGCGGTCGCACTGCGGTTGCGTGACGCCGGTGACACTGCACTGACCGGACAGGCCCTCCTCTATCCAGCGCTTGCCGGGTCGGAGGAGCACCCGTCGTCGGTCGAGTTCGACGGGCTCATCATCAGCCGGCTGGCCGCCAGGCACTACTGGTCCGCCTACAGCGGTGGCCGTGATTTGGACCTCGGACCCGTACGCGGCCCCGTTGCACGCCGGGTCCCTCGAGGGCCTCCCTCCGGCGCTGGTCGTCCTGGGCGGCTGCGACATGCTCCGGGACGAGGGCCACGCCTACGCGGCGAGGCTCCGGGACGAGGGCGTCGAGGTGGACGAGGTCTGTGTGGCCGGCCAGCCCCACGGCTTCCTCAACTTCGGGTTCCCCGCCGCCGCCCACGCATACGAGCACATCGGCACCTGGCTCCGGGAGGCCTTCCGCCGGGCGCGGGCCCGAACCTGAGCAACGGTGGCACAATCCGGCACCCCGGGTGGCGTTCAGATGTACATGCCGCCGTTCACACCGATGACCTGCCCGGTGATGTAGCCGCTTTCCTCGGAGCACAGGAATGCACAGGCGCCGGCGATGTCGTCCGGTGTCCCGGCCCGCCCGAGTGGAACCATCTTCCCGAGATCTTCGATGCTGGGGACATTGCCGACCGCCCCTGCCTTCCTCGCCATCGGCGTATCGACGATCGTCGGGGGAATGGTATTGACAGTGATGCCCTTCGCCGCGAACTCGCGGGCGAATGCCTTGGTGAGCCCGATCACGCCGGCCTTCGACGCGACATAGTGCGCCATGTGGGGCGCTCCGGACTGGGCGCTCGACGAGGAGATCGTCACCATGCGTCCCCAGCCCTCGGCGATCATGTCCGGCACCGCCATCTGCATACAGGTGAACGTGCCGGTCAGGTTGACCGCCAGGATGTGCTCCCACTTCTCGGGTGTGATGTCGAGCACGGCGTCGAAGGACTCGATGCCTGCGCTGGTGACGAGAATCGTGACCGGACCGAGCTCGCTACGCACCGAGGAGAACACCCGTTCCAGCCCTCCGCGATCCGCGACGTCGACCTCGTACGCCGCGGCGTTTCGACCTTGATCGGCAAGCTCCTGGGCCGCCGCCCGAGTGGCGGCTCCGTCGCGGTCGAGCAGGGCGACGGCGTGGCCGTCAGCGGTGAGCCGACGGGCGACACCCAGGCCGATCCCCGAGGCAGCTCCGGTGACGACCGCTACTCGAGGACTCATCTCGGCGCCTCCATCGGAGTGAACTCGATGTGCAGGTCGTGGAGACCACGGAGGATCCAGGTCGGCTCGTACTCGAACCGACGGGCCCCCGGCGGGCCATGGTGCTCCTCGGAGAGGCGGATGTCTCGCATGCGGTCGAGGATTCGTTCGATGCTGATACGACCCTCGGCCCGAGCCAACGGGCCTCCGGGACAGGAGTGGGCGCCGCGTCCGAATGCGAGGTGCTCTTTGGCATTCGGCCGGTCGACCCTGAACTCCGCCGGGCACTCGAACCGACGCGGATCCCGATTGGCCGCCCCGTTCAGCAGCATGACCGGTGTTCCCGCGGCGATCTCGCAACCGCCGATGCTGGTCTGTCGACGGGCGAGCCGGAAATCGGCCTTCACCGGGCTCTCGATCCGCAGCGCCTCCTCGATGAAGCCGGGTATACGCTCGCGGTTCGCCCGGAGCTCGTCTTGGAGCTCCGGGTACTCCGCGAGGTACTTGAGCCCGGTTGCGAGCAGGCGGGCGGTTGTCTCCTGGCCGGCAGCGAACAGGAACGTCGCCGTCCTCACGACAGCGTCCACCTCAGGGGTGGAGCCGTCGGGGTAGGTCGCCAGTGCCAGGTCGGTCAGCACGTCGTGCCGTGGCTCGCTCCGGCGGTCCTCCACGTACCTGGCGAACCAGTCGTCGAGCGACGAGAGGAAGTTCAGCGAGGAGGCATCCGCGTCGGCGCCGTCCGGCTCAGACGCCGCCGAGATGCCACCGGGCGTGTGGGAGAGGCCGAAGAATTTGCGGAATGTCCGATGATCCTCTTCGGGCACTCCCAGGACGTCGGCGACCACGAGCATGGCGAACGGCTGAGCGAAGGCACTGATGAACTCACAGCGGCCGTCAGCTATGAATTCGTCGAGCTGCCGATCGACGGCGCGCCACATGAACGCCTCGTTCTCCTTGAGTCGCTTCGGGGTCAGCAGCCGCATGGTCAGCGCCCGTTCCCGCGTGTGCATTGGCGGATCCATCGTGACCATGTGCTCGTTCATCGGAAGCTGATCGCGGTGGCGGTCGATGATCTCGCTGACGTCGTCCCCCTCGAGCGGCACGGGAAACGAGGCGAACGGGCCCACGACCGAATTGCACGAGGAGAACGTGTCGAGACTGCGGTAGACCTCGGTCGCTTCGTCGTAGCCCGAAACGGCCACCACGCCGTAGTGCGGTGTCGCCACCACCGGGCTCTTCGAGCGCAGGTGGTCGAAATAGGGGTAGGGGTCCTCGAGGAGCGACTCGTCGGTGAAGAAATCGACCGACTCGTAGTTGGTCATCAGGCTCCTATCGTCGGTCGCGGGTACTGAGCGATTGCTTAGCATCCGCGAACGGCCAGGTCAACCAGCCAGCGGCCCAGCCCACGGGTCGAAAACGGGCGGTCCGTTCGGGTGACCGAGATGCTGGGCGGGGGCGCTCGGATCCCACAGAGGCGACCATGCAGCGGCTCCTGGTAGGAACGGATATGGCCTCGAACCGAAGGATCGGCTCTGAGAGCTCGGAGAAACGCAGCGAGCTCCTCGACGCGGCCGAGCAGCTCATGCTCGAAGAGGGCTATGCAGCAGTGAGCTCCAGACGTATCGCCCAGAAGGCCGGGCTCAAGCCGCAACTCGTCCACTACTACTTCCGGACGATGGACGAGCTGTTCCTCGCGGCGTTCCGCCGGCGCGCCGAGATCGGTCTCGTCCGCCAGGCAAGGGCTCTCGGTTCGGGTCAGCCGCTACGAGCACTGTGGTCCTTCAGCGACGATCCCGCCAGCACCGCGCTGACCATGGAGTATGCCGCCCTTGCCAACCACCGCAAATCCATCCGCACCGAGATCGCCCGCTACGGCGAGCTGTTCCGCCGCCAACAGACGGAGGCGCTGAGTGAGGTCCTCGGGGAACGCGGGATCGACACCGAAGAACTCGCTCCCGATCGCGGTGATGGTTCTCATCACGGGTGTCTCGCAGATCCTGGTGATGGAGGAGGCTCTCGGGATGTCAGCCGGCCACGCGGAGATGCGCGCCCTGGTCGAACGATATCTGGAGCAGTTCGAGGGGAAACCGATGGCAACGGATCCGTCCATATCGGACTAGGGGACGCTGACGAGTCAGTCGTCTCTGGGGTGCTCGATCACTGGATCGGCTCGTCGCCGGAGAAGGTGGTGCGGTGCATGTCGCGCGGTGAGCTCGGATCGTACGGACTGGCACGGTGCAGCACGCCACGGTTGTCCCAGATCACCACGTCGCCCACCTGCCACTCGTGGCGATAGACCCGCCCGGGGTTCGTGGCCCGGGCGAGGAGGTCGTCGAGGAGGGCCCGACCGTCGTCGCGGGACATACCGACGACGTGGTCGGTGGTGGCACCGAGCACGAGCGACTTGCGGCCGGAACGGTGGGTCCACACCAGCGGGTGCTCCTTCGCCGGTCGTTGCCGCCAGAGCTCGACCTCCTCTGCGGTCGGGTCGGCGTTGTGCAGGCGTTGGGAGGCCTCGATGGTGTGCACCACCCGGACCGACTCGAGCCGGGCCTTCTCCTGGTCGGACAGATCCTCGTAGGCCTGGTACGAGCTGGCGAACTCCGTCTCGCCGCCGGAGTCGGCCACGGCGTGGGCGCTGAGCATCGTGGCCATGATCGGGACGTCATCGGTGCAGCCGTCGATGTGCCAATCGAAAGTGCCTCTCAGGTACGCGGCGGCCGGGTTCTTCTTCCGGTCGAGCGTCACGAGGAAGATCTCGGGATACTCGCCCCGCCCGAGCCTCTCCACGGTGCCGAGCCTGCGGCTGAACGTCACCTGGAGCTCGTCGTCGAGATCGAGACCGCGGAAGACGAGCGCACCGTTGGCCTCCAGCGCTTCGAGCGTCCACTCGGGAAGAGCGTCGTCGTCCAGGAGCCGTTCACGGTCGACGCCCTTGACCATGGCACCCACGGTGGGCGTCAGCTTCTCCGTCGTGATCACTGCCATCGGGTGACCTCCTCCTCGGTGAATGACTCTGGTGAAACCCGGAACGACGCTACAGCTCCCCAAAAGTGGCCCGCGACCGATCTCGTCAGGTCACGAACTCAGCCAAACGACTGTGGAAGAGCCACGTGCCGTCGGTGTGGTGGAGGACGTCGTGGTACCGACCCACCAGCTGGATCGCCCAACCCTCCTCGCCTTTCAACAGGAAGATCACGTCGCTGCTCGCCCGAGCCTCGTCGTCATCCCAGTCGGTGACCAGCGTGTTGATGACCAGGTGTCGTTGCGGTCGCACCGGCTCCCACTTGGAGTACGCGTCGCGGAGGGCGTGGTGTCCCTGGTGGGTGCCGAGCCCCGGGATCTCGCACGTGCCATCGGAGCAGAAGGTGGCAACCACGGCTTCTGTCCGACCGTCGTCCAGGGCCTGGGTGTACGCGGCCATGGTGGCGCGTACACCCTCGACCACCTCTGCATAGCTCTTCTTCTCACCCATTCCCGGCATCGTCGATCGCTCTCAGAAGCCGAGGTCGACGATCGGTCGGGACCAGGGCAGCTCCGCCTCCATCTGGTAGAAGTCCGGATCGAAGTAACGCTCCTTGCGAACCCGGTCCGCGACCCCCACCGCATAGGGCATCGTGCGTGCCGACCACCTCTGACCTGCGATCACCATGTGGCCGCTTCCCCTTCGAGTGCCTCCCAGCGAGTATACTAACCGGTCGGTACAGTGCTCATCCCGATGGAGCTGGCGGGATCGACGCCGCGATGACACGGTGTCCAGACAGTGCGCGGCCCCATGGCGAATCCTCCCGAACCCACACCCAACCAGAGCTCGAAGCCGCTCGGGGCCGACGTCGACGTGTTGATCGTCGGCGCCGGTATGACCGGCATCTGGCAGCTCTACAGCGCCCTCCGGGCCGGCTTCTCCGTGCAACTGCTCGAGGCGGGCAGCGGTGTGGGCGGGACCTGGTACTGGAACCGCTATCCGGGCGCCCGATTCGACTCGGAGAGCTACACCTACGGCTATCTCTTCTCCGAGGAGCTGTTCGACGAATGGGAGTGGCAGGAGCACTTCGCCGAGCAGCCGGAGACCGAGCGCTATCTCAACCACGTGGTCGACCGCTTCGACCTGCGTCGCCACATTCGCCTCGACACCCGGGTGATCTCGGCGACCTTCGACGAGGCGGCGGTGACGTGGACCGTGGTAACCGACGATGGCTCGGAGATCCGAGCACGGTTCCTCGTCGCCGCGACGGGCGTCCTCTCGGTGCCCTACTTCCCCGACGTACCGGGTCGCGACGACTTTCGGGGTGAGTCGTACCACACCGGGCGCTGGCCAGCGATCCCAGTCGACTTCGCCGGCAAGCGCGTCGCGGTGATCGGCACCGGATCGAGCGGGGTGCAGATCGTCCCCGCCATCGCCCCCGACGTCGCCTCGCTGACGGTGTACCAGCGCAGCGCCAACTGGTGCACCCCGCTCAACAACGCAGAGATCACGCCCGAGGAGCAAGCGGAGCTGAGGGCCGGGTTCGAGTCGATGCGTGCGGTGCTGGACACGTCTCCGACCGGGTTCCTCCACAAGGAGCACGATCGCGCCACCTTCGACGATTCCAAGGAAGAACGGCGGGAATTCTTCGAGACGATGTGGAAGAGTCCCGGCTTCTCGAAGCTGACCAGCAACTACACCGACATGCTCTTCGACCAGGTTGCCAACGCCGAGTGGTGCGAATTCATCGCCGAGAAGATCCGCGACAGCGTCGAGGACCCGGAGACAGCGGAGAAGCTCATTCCGAAGGACCACCGCTTCGGCGAGAAGCGGCCCCCGTTCGTGAACGGCTACTACGAAGTGTTCAACCGACCGGACGTCTCGCTCGTCGATCTCAAGGAGACGCCGATCCTGCGAATGACCGAAGGTGGGATCAAAACCGCCGACGGCGAGCGCCGATTCGACATCGTCGTCTGGGCGACCGGCTTCGATTTCGGCACCGGAGCGCTCAACCGTATGCGGATCCGTGGCCGGGACGGCCTCGCGCTCGAGGACCACTGGGCGGACGGTCCGAAGACATTCCTCGGAGTCCAGACCACAGGATTCCCCAATTTCTTCTTCCCCGGCGGCCCCCATGCGGCGGCGGGCAACAACCCGCGGTACAACGGCGACCAGGTGGATTTCATCACCAACGCGCTTGTCTACGTCCGCGAACACGGCTACGACTCGATCGAAGTGGACCCGGCCGCCGAAGGGGAGTGGACAGCCATGGTCGACCAAGGCGTGGTGAACTCACCGTTCGGGGAGAGCAGCTACTTCTTCGGGGCGAACATCCCGGGGAAGCCGCGCAAGTACCTCCTGAATTCGGGCGGCCGGCCGAAGCTGTTCAAGGAGATCGCAAAGGTCATCCGGAGCGATTACAAGGCGTTCCGGCTCAAGCGCTCGTCAGACGGCGACGACGGCATAGGTGCGGCTGGATAACCTGGTGGTCGTGACCTCCGACGGGCTCCCAGTTGAGGCCGAACCTCCGATCTCGGAGGACCTCCGGCAACCCGCCCATTACCTCGCCGCATCAATGACCGAGCCCGACCCTCAGAGGGACGCCTAGCCGATCGGAGTGTCGCCAACCGGTGTCCCCCAACCGGGACTGGGTGCCTCAAATCTGGTGACTGACCGCAAGTCGCCTATCGATCTCGGCCCCCATCACTCGGCAGTCTGTTGCCGGGTGGTCGAATCGGCAGAACAGCGCACCGGCGAGGTATGAACGGGCCTCCTGCAATGTAGCTATCTCTGTGTCGAGGGCTTCGAGCCTGCGCTTAGCGATGGTCTTCCACTCGCTGATGTCAGCAGCATTCAAGATTGCGTTGACGTCAGCCAAGGAGAGCCCCGCGTCTTGGAGCATGCCCACGAAGACCAGCCTCCGGAGGGTCCCGATTCGATATCGGCGCTGCCCAGACGATCGAGCATCGGCCACGATCAGGCCGAGGCGTTCGTAGTACCTGATCGTCGACGTAGCGACGTGCGAACGTTCGGCGACTTCGCCGATGGTCAGAAGCGGTTCAGACATGCACCCACTTGACTTGAAGTCGGGTTCAACTGTCAAGGTGAGGGGATGACCGAACCGCATGCACCGCCCAATCACCACGCCGACCACCCCGGATTTACCGGGGTCACAGGACTCTTCGCTGCACTCAGCATGGCCTTCGGCCGGAAGGGCGACGCTCGACTGGCCGTGCGCCTGAGCGACATGCGTTCCGGAGATACGGTCGTGGACATCGGGTGCGGTCCTGGAGTCGCCGTCCGCTACGCGGCACGACAAGGCGCGACTGTCATCGGCATCGATCCGGCGCAGGTCATGCTGCGTGTAGCGAGGCTCCGGACCCGTCATCCGGCGAGGGTGCGGTATATCGAAGGCGTCGCCGAGGCGATCCCCCTTCCGGAGCACTCCGCTTCGATCGTCTGGTCGATCGCCACCGTGCACCACTGGGCGGACATCGACGCCGGACTTCGAGAAGCCCACCGAGTGCTCCTCCCCGGGGGTCGTCTGGTCGCCATCGAGCGGGAAACGAAACCTGGGGCTCGAGGTCATGCAAGCCATGGCTGGAGTGAGCAACAAGCCACCGACTTCATGGACCGATGTCGCGAGCACGGCTTTTGCGACGTCCGTGTGAAGCGAACGACAACCGGGCGCCGATCGACGGTCAGTGTTGTAGCCTGCGCGCTTTGAAACTCTCATCCACTCCCGAGACGAGATTCCGTCGCAGGTGCCCCTGAACTCGCACCGGTCAGGGGTACGCAGGTGTCTCCGACCAGCACAACTGGACTAGACCTTGGGACGGCGCGGTAACGGCAAGTGTTGAGCGGTCGAACAGGGGGGCCAGCATCCATCGCCGGGCGACGAAACCGAGTGGCTGATCCAGGTGGTTGCTCCTGATCGAGGGAGTCGAACGCGTTGTCCGGTTTTGTGCTGGCCTGAAGCTGGCGGCAGAATGTCGCGGATGGGCGCGGAGTTGGCTGGCAAGAGAGTCCTGGTGGTGGGCGCGTCGGCAGGGATCGGGCGGGCCATCGCGCTGCGCGCCGCCGCCATCGGCGGTGACGTCGTGTTCTGTGGCCGTCGTGAGGATCGACTGCGCGAGGCGATCGAGCTGGCCGGATCTGGCCACTCGGTCGTCGCCGACATTAGCGACCCACCTCAGTGCCATGCCCTGGTGGCAGCTGCTGTCGAGTCCGTCGGAGGGCTCGATATGGTGGTGTTGGCCGCCTCTGGGTCGGGGATGGCTCGGCTTGCTGACACCGCCGAAGCGGACTGGCGTCGCATCCTATATACCAACATCGTCGGCCCGTCGCTGGTCGTGCGGGAGGCATTGCCGCACCTGAGCCCGGGCGCGCTGATTGCCTTCTTGTCATCGGGGTCAGTGGGCCGACCGATGGAGGGGTTCGTTCCATACACTGTGAGCAAGGCGGGGATGGAGGATCTCGTCCGTGGCTGGCGGATCGAGCAGCCAGGCTTTCGCTTCAGCAACATCGCTGTCGGGCCGACGGACGGCACTGACTTCGCCCGCGACATCGACCCCGTGATCAGCACCGAAGTGCTCCCCAAACATGTCGGTCTCGGCAGGATGTGGGCGAAGAACATGCACGCCGACGAGCTCGGCCCGTTGATCGCCGATTCACTGGCCCTCGTTCTCGCCAGTCCCGGCGTCGACTGCCAGCAGTACACGTTCCGCCCGCCGGGCCTCCCCTACATCGGCGACGTGGCCTCGTTCCTCGAAGTCAGGGGAGCCAGCGACTATGCCTCGTTACTGAGGGCTGGGCGGCGGAGGCCCGGAAGGCAAGGCGCAGGACAGTGAGGCGTAGCCTGCGACGTTTGGAGATCACCCGCTCCCGGCGATCGAAGTAGCGTCATCCGGTGCGCCGACTGCCAACCGGGGTGGACAAGGCGGGAAAGTCCAGTGGTCGAGGATAGGGAGTTCGATGAGGCTTCGGCGGGCGTCGCGTTGGACATGTTGTCGAGACGATCGGGGCTCCACCTCCGGCTCGCAGCTGGTGGGCCGCTACCGCGATGCCCTGTACCACAACGATGGAAGTT
>CAVYNC010000007.1:0-893630 GCA_963769775.1 uncultured Acidimicrobiaceae bacterium
ATTCCGGCTGATTTCGTACACCCGTTCCGGCGGAATCCGTACAGCGATTCCGGAGTTTTCGTACACCCCGTGTGGGAGGCCGCGTAGGGCTGGCGGCAGCTCAGCAGGCATGAGCAGGCTCCCTCGGACATCGTTCCGAGGAGGTACTCGTGCCCAGACCCCGTCTCGCCATGCGCAAGGTCCGAGACATCCTCCGATTGGCCCTCGGTGAGGGCCTGAGCCGCCGCCAGGTCGGGGCCTCACTTGGCATTCCCCACACCACCGTGGCCGACCACCTGCGCCGGGCCGCCGAAGCCGGGCTCGCCTGGCCCCTGCCCGACGATCTGGACGACGCCGCTCTCGAGGCCCTGCTCTTCCCGAAGGGACCGGCCCCGGCGAAGGTCCGGCCCCAGCCCGACTACCACGCCGTCCACCGGGAGCTCCGGGGTCCCGGGGTGACCCTCATGCTGTTGTGGCTCGAGTACAGGGAACGCCACCCCGACGGCTACGCCTACAGCCAGTTCTGCTTCCACTACCGCCAGTTCCAGCGCCACCTGGACGTGGTCATGCGCCAAGAGCACCGGGCCGGGGAGAAGTGCTTCGTCGACTTCGCCGGCCAGACCATCCCCCTCTACGACCGGGCGAAGCAGGCGGTCATCGACCACGCCGAGCTGTTCGTGGCCGTCCTTGGGGCCTCCAACTACCTCTACGCCGAGGGCCTCCCGTCCCAGGAGCTACCCCACTGGATCGCCGCCCACGTGCACGCCTTCGAGTTCTTCGGGGCCGTGCCGAAGCTGGTGGTCCCGGACAACCTGCGCTCGGGGGTGACCAAAGCCCACCGCTACGAGCCCGAGGTCAACGCCACCTACCAGGAGATGGCCACCCACTACAGCGTCGCCATCCTGCCCACCCGTCCCTACAAGCCCCGGGACAAGGCGAAGGTGGAAGCGGGCGTGCTCGTGGCCGAGCGGTGGATCCTGGCCCGCCTCCGCCACCAGCGGTTCTCCACTGTGGCTGAAGCCAATGCAGCGATTTCCGCCTGCGTGGCCGAGATCAACGCCCGTCCCTTCAAGAAGATGGACGGCTCGAGAGCCAGCCTGTTCGAAGAGATCGACCGTCCGGCCATGGGCCCCCTGCCCGCCGAGCGCTACGAGTTCGCCACCTGGAGCGTGCCGACCGTCAACATCGACTACCACGTCGAGCTCGACTGCCACTACTACTCCGTCCCCTACCAACTGGCGGGGAAGAAGGTCGATGCCCGCATGACGGCCAGGACCGTCGAGGTGTTCTGCTCGGGCAAGCGGGTGGCCTCCCACCTGCGCAGTTACCGGCGGTGGCACCACACGACCGATCCCGCCCACATGCCCGAGTCCCACCGGCGCCACGCCGCCTGGAACCCGTCACGGATCATTACCTGGGCCGAGAAGACCGGGCCGTCGACCGCCGAGCTGGTCACCGAGATCATGGCCGCCCGGCCCCATCCCGAACAGGGCTTCCGCTCCGCCCTCGGGATCATCCGCCTGGGCGACCGCTTCGGGCAGTCCCGGGTGGAGGCGGCCTGCCAACGGGCCCTGGCTGTCCGCTCCTTCTCCTACCGGAGCGTGGAGTCGATCCTGAAGCACGACCTCGACCGCCAGCCCCTACCCGGAGAGACACCACCCCGTGCCCATCCCTCGCACCACAACGTGCGGGGCCCCGACTACTACCACTGAGAAAGAGGACCTCCCCATGCTCACCAACTCCACCATCGAGGGACTCCGGGCCCTCCGACTCCCGGCCATGGTCACCGGCCTGCAGGAACAGCGGGAACACCCCGACTACGAGGGGCTCAGCTTCGAGGACCGGCTGGGACTGCTGGTCGACAAGGAGCTGACCGAGCGCCAGAACCGGCGTCTGCAGCGCACCTTGAAGGCGGCCAAGCTGCGCGTGCCCGCGGTGGTCGAGGACATCGACTTCCGCCGGCGGCGGGGGCTCGACCGGTCCCAGGTCATGAGCCTGGCCGAGTCCCACTGGGTGGAGGCCCACCACGCCCTGGTCATCGTGGGCCCGACCGGACTCGGCAAGACCTACCTGGCCTGCGCCCTCGCCCACTCGGCCATCCGCCGGGGCCACACCGCCCTCTACCTGCGCGCACCACGGATGTTCGACGACCTGGCCATCGCCCGGGCCGACGGACGGATCTCCCGGGTCATGGCCGCCTGGTCCCGGGTGGGGGTCCTGGTCATCGACGACCTGCTGCTCCGTCCCCTCACCCCTGAACAGGCCGGTGACCTGCTGGAGATCATCGAGGACCGGGCCCATCTGCGCTCCACCATCGTGACTTCCCAGCTGCCGGTCTCCCTCTGGCACGAAGCCTTGGGGGATCCGACCGTCGCCGACGCCATCTTGGACCGCCTGCTGGAGAAGCCCCACCGCATCGAACTCAGTGGCGAGTCCATGCGCAAGAAGCAGACGCCGACCGGCGACGACAAGAAGAAGCCATGATCATCGGCTACATCGTGGACCGCACCGACGGCGTCAGCCACAATGGGAACCCGTCACACTCTGCCGACAGCCCTCGCTCCGACTCCAGAATCCTGTCGGCATCGATCACCAACGAAGGAGGTGACCTCAGGGGAACGTCTCTCTGAGCGTCGGCCGCTACGCGGCCTCCGAGCACAGTGTCCGAAAACTCCGGACTGGGTGTACGGAATCACCGGAATGAGCAGTCATAGGTCGGCAACTCCCGGTCGCACTCCGGACAGCTCCAGCGAGCACCCCTCGGATGGCCGGTCCACACATCGACCCGACCCTCCTTGACGGACAGCTCGACACGGCTCACATCCCACGGCGACTCGAGCCCCGGCAATTGGCGGTACAGCTCGGTATCTCGCATGGCCGCATCATGCCGCCAACCGTCTCGTGAGGCACGCGGCTACCCACGGAGAACCCGGAAGCGCCCGACGAATTTAGGCGCCCGCTAGTGCGACATCCCGGACACGCGAACCTGCGCGGTGGCTACGAGGCGATGGCTGACGACATCAATGCATTCGGTGCGCATGCTTGACCGGCAGATCGGAGACGGCGTGGTCAGCGCTGAACAGGGCTTCCTCGGTCAATCGGCCGATGTGTTTCATTCTCGATCGAGTAGGGGAGAAACGTCCCCTCCCGGCGCTACTTGACGATCCGGGGCGAGGTGGAGTTTCTCTAGATGCTGGGACACGGCAGAGGGTCGGTGCGCCGATGTGCTCGGCGAGGCTGTTGACCGAGTGCTCGCCGTGCAGCAGCGCGCAGACGATCCGCAGCCGGGTTGGGTCCGCCAGCTTCAACGTCTCGCCTGCCCAAGCACCTTGGGACACACTGCGAGAGGGTGTCCCGGACCTGTCCTCATCCCACCGCCACCTCGACGATCTTCACGATCACCAACATGAAGGCGATCAGCAGGTACCCGCGCAGCGTGATGAGGCCCACCTTGCGCTGGCGGCTCATGACCGGACGCTCAAGGCGCGACAGCGCTGGCATCCGCCAGGTGTCACGGTTGGTGGTCTGGGCCAGGACGTCGTCTACGGTGACCTGATTCCGGTTCCGGCGGGCCTGCACGGCCAGGAGCACAGCAACAAAGACACCAACCCCCATCCCCCCCAGGAGGACACCCTCGATCTGGCTGGTCGTGATGTCGGGGAAGAGAACGCTGGCGGTGAGGATGACAGACAGGAGCACGAGGACCCCGACGATCGCCCCGGTGAGCGCATTGAGTTTCTTGCCGTTCACCCATGGTCCGAGCACCGCCTTGTCGTTACACAGCAGGAGCAAGAAGACGCTCGCACTCGGTAGCAGGACGCCAGCGAGGACCTGGACACCTTCGGTGAGCAAGCCGAGGGGCACGTGTGGCATGAGCACCAGTGTCGCGGCCAGCCCGATCAGTGCTGCATAGCAGAAGTAGAAGCCCTTGGCCTGACGCACCGGACGGTGGAGCGAGTGCTTCAGGTTGAGCACGTCGCTGGTCGCATAGGCGGTGGCCAGGCCGACAGCCGCTGCACCGATAATTGCGGCGTCGATCAGGGCGATGGCGAACAGGTCGCCCACGGTGTGCGATGCGTCGCGGGCCAACCCGACCGCAGTGCCGCCAGCGTCGGTGAACTGGCCGAAACCGGCATGACCGCCGAACGCCGCAGCAGACATGGCCATGATGGCGATCCCGCCGACCATGACGATCACGATGCCGATAACCAGGTCGACTCGCTCATAGTTGATCCAGCGCGGCGTGATTCGCTTGTCGATGACGTATGACTGCTGGAAGAAGAGCTGCCAGGGTGCGACGGTGGTCCCCACGATGGCGATGATGAGCAGCATCACTGTTGAAAGTGGTGCCCCGTGGGGTAGACCGGGCACAACCGTATCGCGGGCCACTTGGCCGATCGGGGGGTGCACGATCAGGAAGATCGGGATCACTAGCAATGAGAAAGCGACGAGTGCGAGGCAGAGCCGCTCGAAACGGCGGAAACTCCCGGTGCTCACGGCCCCGATCATTGCTATGGCCGCCACGATCACGGTTGGGACCTTTGGCAGGCCTAGATAACTGACCGCCAGAGAGATCCCGATGAACTCGGTCACGATGGTGAGGGCGTTGAGTATGAAGAGGTCGATGACGCTGAACGCCCCCCAGAACTTGCCGAAGCGCTCCAGGATGAGTCTGGCGTGCCCGACACCCGAGACAGCCCCGAGGCGAAGCACCATCTCCTGGTTGACGTAGAGCACGGGGGCGAGAAGGAGCAGGGTCCACAACAGGTGGGTCCCGTAGTTCTGTCCAGCCTGTGAGTATGTGCCAAACGCGCCGGCATCGTTGTCCCCTGCCATCACGATGAGCCCCGGACCAATGATGGCCAGCAGGGCCTTCATCTTGAGCGAAAGGCCTGGCCTGGCGTCCGTGTCCCCGTGGGCAATGGTGCCGAGGGCGCCATTGATGTTGCCGACGTGGGCATCATCGAGGACGGCGGTCTCGGTCATCGCCGCCTCGTTCGTGCCTGGTGGTGCAAGGTGCATCTTCATGACTTGTGTCACTTTCGTTCTATGTGGAACTGACCCGTCCGACCGTCCCTCTGGACGCGATATGGAAGCGCCATTCAGGACGCCAAAGAGGGAGAGCTCCACCGACTGCGTGGTGATGGCCAGTCGCTCCCGGCGCGCTCTAAAGCCCGGACCCGGAAGCTGGAGAGAACAGGTACCCCGACGTCAATGGGTGGGGCGACGCTCCGTCAGGAGAGACATCCGCTGGTCAGAGATACGCGTTCAGGACGCCGGGGCACGGCTGTGGAGGTTGGGGACTAGGCGGTTCTGCCTTCATGTGCCCCACCTCCCTTCGTGTCGACTCGTGCGTTCCTGGCAAGAGGATAGCTCAGGACAACTGACGGCACCACCCCGGCTGGCGCAATCGAGTACAGAATGATGCGCGCAGATTCGGCGCGCAGTCAGATGATCCGGCGTCGCGCCAGCGATCCGTCCACCTTTGCCCGGGTGGCAACGGGTCACGCCAGTAACGTCACGAAGGTGCTCGCGCTGCTCTTGGTTGCAGTGTCTGTAGGTCTGGACAACTTTGGTGCCTCGGCCGCAATCGGGGTCTCTGGTGTTGACCGGAAGCTCCGTCTTCGAGTTGCGGTGGTATTTGGAGTGTTTGAGGCCGCGATGCCTGTCATTGGCCTACTGCTGGGTCGTTCGTTGGTCCAGTACCTCGGATCGGTTGCTAAGCCTCTCGGGGGTGGCCTGCTGGTTCTGGCCGGCACCTATGCGATTGGCACTGAACTCTTGGGCGGCGATAAAGAGCCCGCCGAAGACACCGAGCTGAGCATGAAGCGACTGGTCCTCATTGGCATCGCCTTGAGCATCGACAACTTGGTGATCGGTTTCGCTCTTGGCGCCTATCACGTGAATATCGTTGTCGCGGCGGTCATCATCGCCGTCATCAGCGTCGCACTTTCGTTGCTTGGCCTAGAGGTCGGCAGACGATTGGGCGATCGCTTGGGAGAGCGAGCCGAGCTAGTCGGCGGTGTGGTCCTCATTCTGGTTGGCCTGGCCATCGCGACCGGACTCTTGTAGCAAACAGCGGTGTTCGAGACGACCATGGCCCGCTCTTGGTTTCGCTGGCCAATGGAGAACATGATGTAGTCCCGACCACTGGCCGAAGGAGCACCTCGATGACCGACCACGCCATCTACAACTACATTCCCCACCGCTGGACAAGGGCCAAGCTGGACGGGACTCTCGACCATCCTGTCAAGGTCGCAGAGCAACTCCCGACGGGGAGCGTCGCGGCCCGGTTCAACGCATGGTTCGCCGTGAAGGTAACCAACGGTGTGGGCACCATGTGGTGCGCCTATGCGTTCGCCGCCCTGGCCCTCATCAGCCTGCCCCAGGCGATAAGTTCGCACAGCGCCGTCACCCTCGTGTCCTGGGTGTCCCAGACCTTCCTCCAGTTGGTCCTGCTGTCTGTGATCATCGTCGGTCAGAACGTATTGGCTGCCGCGGCCGACAAGCGGTCCGAAGCCACCTACAACGATGCGGATGCCGTGTTGCACGAGGCAGTCAAGATCCAAGAGCACCTTCAGGCACAGGACGCCGTGCTCACCACCCTGGTCGACAAGCTTGCAGGCGTCGAACAGCGGCTCACTTCGTGAGTGAGGCCGGCCACGTCCCCGGCTCGGCCCATGTCGTGGCGGGCAGATCGGGATTGGAAACCAATCACACAGCTCGGGCGGGGCAATATGGATCAAAGCGCTGAAGAACCGAGAAGAGCAGTTGCCTCCAGCAGTGCCCCGCGAAGCTGATTGGAACACCGACGGTTATACAGGGGTCCAGTCCCGTCGGAGAGGAGCCAGCTCAGCATGGCGATGCCGCGGACCCGGCCAGGAGTCTGTGCCACCAGAGCATCCAGCAGCGCCCGAATCTCCGGCTCACTGGCCAGGATGCTGTCCCGATTGATCGGTGTCCGTGGGTCACGCACCTCTGGTGGCCTTCGAGCCTGTCCCAGGAGATCGGCCCAATGGTGGGCAAGCGTATGACGCTTGACTGGAGATACAAGAACTTGGGCGCGGGCGGCCAGCGACAAATTCGTCTCGGGTGAGCGACCTTCGGCAAGTTTGCGATCGAGGGAAGGTGCCCGTAGCTGTGAGATCACTTGTAACCGCCGACTGTTCAATCCAGGCGTCAGTCGGTGCGGATAGGCCGGTCCGTAGAGGAGAAGCGTTGCTCGGGATGCGGAGCCATCTGACTGCATCCGCAGAGATCTGATCGTCTCCCGGCGCTTTCGGCGCTCCGTTGGACGCACATGACTGCTCGGGCCCCTGGCAATCGTTTGGAGGATTCTGGAAGTCGTCACCCCTTGATGGTGAGCCAGACGGGCGGTCTCCGAAAGTGGCAAGATTGACACGGTGCGCGACGAACCTGCCAAATCTGAGGCCTCACCGAAACGGCGTCAACTACCCGAGCGCGAGGCCCACAACATCGCCATCGTCCTCTACGACGGATTTACCGCCTTCGAGCTCGGGGTGGCCTGTGAGATCTTCGGCGACGATCGGTGGGTGGCCCCAGGCGATCCCTGGTACCGGCTCTTCGTCTGTGGAGAGAACTCGACCCCGCTGACATCTGACAGCGGCTTCCAGATACTCGTCCCGTATGGACTCGAGGTTCTGGAACGAGTCGAAACGGTGATTGTGACCCCAACCTACCGACCCTCCGAGATTCCCGAACGTGTGTTCCAAGAGCTCAGACGGGCACACGGCAGAGGGTGTCGGATGCTTTCGCTCTGCGGCGGCGCCTTCGTGTTGGCCGAAGCAGGCCTGCTCGATGGACGACGAGCTGCAACGCACTGGACAGAGTGCGACGAACTGGCTCGTCGCTATCCCGACCTTTCTGTGGATGCCGGAGTCCTGTTCGTCGATGAGGGTGACATCCTCACCGGGGCTGGTAGTGCGGCCGGTATCGATCTCTGCCTCCATATCGTCCGTCAGGACTATGGGAGCGAAGTGGCGACGCAACTGGCTCGTCAATTGGTCGTCCCTCCCCAGCGCGATGGCGGTCAGGCGCAGTACATCGACAAACCACTGCCTCATCTGGACGATTCAGATCTTCTTGCCGACACGGTCACATGGATGCAGGGTCACCTCGATGAGGCGCTGTCCGTCGAGGATCTTTCTACTCGAGCTGCGATGAGCGCCCGAACGTTTGCCCGGCGATTTCAGGCTGCGACAGGGACTACTCCGTATCGCTGGCTGCAAGCGCAACGCGTCAAACTGGCCCAGCGTCTTCTCGAAGCCACCGATTCGCCCATCGAGGTTGTGGCTGCTCAGAGTGGCTTCTCGACGGCAGGAAACCTTAGAAAGCATTTTTCCCGAGTGGTCCAGACAAGTCCGCAGGCGTATCGACAAGCATTCAGGCACCAGTCTGCGGACCTTGTAAGAACTGGACCTCGCTAGAAACTCGCACAGGATCTCATGCGATCCCGACTGCGCGCTATCGCTTGGAGTCTTGCCATTGCCGTCGCCTCGTACCTCTGGGCCAGGCATCTGTACACGACACGCCAACCAACCAGGGGGCATTGACGATCTTGTGTGCCCGCCCATCAGTGGACTCCCGCGGCGGAATTGTCGGCATGCGACGGAACGAACCACATCAGGGCGTGAGGACGACCCGGCCGAACGCCTTGCGGCTCTCGAGGTATCGGTGCGCAGCGGCGGCGTCTTCCAGCGGGAACGACCGATCGATCTCTACGTGCAGTTCACCGCTCGCTACGCGTTCCAGCATGTCGCCGATCATCGAATGAACGCGGATGTACTCGGGCAGGATTGCGCTGCTGAGCGAGACGCCCCGGAGCGTGTTGTTGCGCGTCCACAGCAACTGTGCCTCGATCGAGGATCCAGCACGGGAGGCTACCCCGACACTCACAAGTGTCCCCCGGTAGGTGAGTACGGCGACGCTGTCGACCAGGTTCTGGCCGCCGATGGAGTCGATGACGAGATCCACGCCCCGCGAGCCGGTCAGTTCGTTGGAGCGGGCAACGAAGCTCTCCTTCGCGTAGTTGATCCCGTGGTCCAGCCCCAGCGCCTCCAGCCGGTCGAGCTTCTCGTCGCTGGAGGCGGTCGAAATCACAGTCGCGCCAGCGTGCTTGGCGAGCTGGATGGCGGCCATTCCGACGCCACCTCCGCCAGCGTGGACCAGGACGGTCTGTCCTGCAGCGAGGTTGCCGGCGGTGAAGAGGCACTCGTACGCAGTTCCGAAGGCGACCGGCACGCATGCCGCTCGGGCCGCATCGAGCCCGTTGGGTATCGGCCAGGTCACGGCCTCGGGAACCGCTCTTCTGGCGGCGTGCGATCCGGCTGCGTTCAGGGCCGCCACCCGATCTCCGACCGTGAGTCCCTCGACACCGTTCGCAACCTCGCTCACGGTGCCGGCGCTCAGATAGCCGACGATATGTGGCACGGCCGGTAACGGCCCCGCTGCTCGGGCGAGCAGATCGCCTCCCTCGATACTGATCGCCTCGGCATCGACAATCACCCAGCCGTCCGGACACTCGGGATCGGGCACCTCCTCGTAGCGGAGTACCTCGGGTCCACCGTTCTCGTAGATCACTGCCGCTTTCATCTGCATCGCTCTCCTGGTTGCACCGCGGCTGGTGGGTCGGAGAGAAAGCTCCGCCGACCTGCAGAAGCACCGACTTACATGGATATGAACTTGCCAGCGTTCACAATACCCAGGTGAGGTCCGCTACTTCACTCAGAGGTCGCAGATCGTGTCGGTACCGCGATCCGAGCGCTGCTTAGGGCCACGCATCGGGTGTAACAGGCAAGCCTCCTGCGGCGATCAGTCCTCGGGCAGGCCAGCAAAATCACGCTTGGCCCTTCTGTACCATCCCATTCCTGCGATGGGATTCCTCCATCGACCCTTCATCTCCTTCAAGGCACTCTCGTGCGTTGTGTCGCCCTCGGCGACCATTTCCTTGAGATGTTGATCTTGCGCCTTTATCACTTTGTCGGCGGTCGTGCCATGGTGGGGAAAATCGCACGGACCACCCAATTGTTGACAGGTCATCGTCTTCATGGGCTCGCTTCCTTTCATCGCGTTGGGGTTTCGTCAAGGTCACCAGCAGGCGCCTCGGTCTTCGCCGTCGACGCCGACGCTCATCCGGTCCCGATCTGCAGACAGAAGACGTCGCAGTATGCGCATCCGCATCATGATTTTCCGCGAGCACGGACCACGTCCATGGTCGCAAGCACATCTGGGTCTGCGATGAGCTCGATCTCGCTCACCTGGGTGGCCGCGACATGAAATACGAACGCCACCTTGACCGTTCCGGCGTGGATCCAGGCGGCGCCCAGCTCACCGTCGATGGTGACGGGTGCCGCCCCCCGGGCGCCGTTGAAGCGGGCGGCCACGGCGGCGGCACCCTCGTAAGCGGCAGGCGTGCCCATGTTCTGTCCGACCAAGTCGGCACGCATGACAGCGTCGGGCGCGAGCAGCGACAACAGGACCGCGAGATCCCCTCCGCGCGCCGCGGTGAGGAACGCGTCGACGACGCGGCGGCTCTCGAGCGCGCTCGACCTGAACCGCGACCGGCTCCGGTAGACCCTGCACCTTGCGGCGTGCCCGGCTTGCAAGCTGGCGAACGGCGGTACCCGACCGACCCATCACGGCACTGATCTCGTCGAAGGGATAGCCGAAGACGTCGTGCAGCACGAACGCCACTCTCTCGGCCGGCGCAAGGGTGTCGAGGACGACCTGCATCGCCCCGGCCGTCCGGTCGGCGAGGAGTGCGTCGGCCTCCGGGTCGATCGGTGGGGGATCGGCAGGAGCCTCGCCGGCGGCCTCCGACCTGGTCCGTCGCTTGCGCAGGTGGTCCAAACACAACCGCGTCACGACGGTGGTCAGCCAGGCGGGCAGGTCGTCGACGTCGTCGGTGCGGGAGAGCCGCAGCCAGGCCTCCTGCACGACGTCGTCAGCATCGGCATTCGACCCGAGTATCCGGGTGGCGATCCCGGTCAGCCGGGGTCGCTCGGCGTCGAATTCCGTCGCGTCGTCGCGGGTCATATTCTCTTGACGTACGCCGCCATCGGAATGTGACCGGCTTCCCTTGCATGCGAGCATTGGACCAGGTGGATCAGCTTGGCCGAGAGTCCAGACCGGTTCGAGAGTATCCACTCCCTCCACTTGTCTGCCAACCTGAGCGGACTTGGAACTTGTGAAGGCACCTGTCCGAGCAGAACATGACCTGCTCGGCTAGGTGGCTCGTTGAGGCTGGAGCTCGGGCGGCCTCGACCTGCATGCCGCAGACCGGGTCAATGGCGTAGCCCCGGCCACCGCCGAGTCGCTCACGGTTCCGATACATCCAGTAGAGAATGCCGAAAATGCCGAGGAAGATGATGTTGAGGAACGTGGTGTAGTTCCACTGGAAATGGTCGGTCACGATTTGGGTTGGCCGGGTGGTCGGCACAAGACCGACTACCCGGAAGATCCCCTCAGTGATCAGACCGGCCAAAGACATCACAAACCAGAAGATCGCCAGCATTCGCAACATCAGCCGCCAGCCGTAGTAACGGCGGTAGATCAGCAACAGCGGCACGGCAATCAGGTCGGCGAAGATGAAGGAGATCACACCGCCAAAGGAGATTCCGCCTTTCCAGAGCGCTGCTGCCAACGGCACGTTCCCCACTGAGCAGACGAAGCTGATGATTGCGATGAACGGCCCGACGATGACGTTTTCGAGCGTCGTCCAGAAGCCATGGCCTTGCAGGAACAGCGTGTTCCAGACGTGGACTGGTACCAAGGTCGCCAGGAAGCCGGCGATCACATACCCGATCACCAGCTCCTTCCTGATCATGGTGAGGTCGGCCATGGTGTATGTGGCCGAGTCGGCCCAGCCCGTCCTGGATCGCAACCTGACCGACCACGGCTCGTGCTGCAGGGCGATGTTCTCCGGTGGCCCGTGTTGGTGGTCATGGCCGCTCATGCCGCCGGCCAAGCGCTCTCTTGCCTCGACGACCCGACGACCCCTGAGCCACAAGCTGGCGAGCAGGGTGAAGAGCACGATCATGATGATCCCGCCGACGAATTCGCTCAGAGCAAACTGCCAGCCGATGAGCACCACCAGAATGATGCCGAGTTCGACGACGAGGTTGGTCGAGGCGAACATGAAGACGTTGGCTGCGACGAAGTCGGCGCCTTTGACGAAGATGGACTTGGCCATAGCCGAGGCGGCGTAAGAGCACGAGGAACTGACCATACCGAAGAACGAGGCCTTGGCGACCGCCTTTGGTCGGTGGTTCCCGAGCGACCGTTCCATGGTCTCATGGCTGACAAAAGCCTGGACCGCACCAGAGAGCCCGAAGCCGAGCACCAGCGGCCACAGGGTCTCCCAGAACATGAAGAAGGCCTCCCGCAGGCTCCGGCCGATGTCGAGCAGCCAGGGCGCGGTGGCCACCGCGGTCATGAGCGGACCAACCTCCCGATGGCTTCCGAGGCCTCGGCAACCTTTCGGTTGGCCTCCTCTCCACCTGCTTTGGCGGCGTCGACCACGCAGTGGGCCAGGTGGTCGTTCAACAGCTCCAGGGAAACCGACTGGAGCGCCCTGGTGACCGCAGACACCTGCTCGAGGACGTTGATGCAGTAGCGGTCCTCCTCGACCATCCGCTGCAGGCCGCGGACCTGCCCTTCGATGCGGCGAAGTCGCTTCTGGACGGCTTCCTTCTCGGAGGCGTAGCCGGGACGGGGTTGCATTGCCGGTGTCATGCCTCTACTATACCCCTCCAGGGTATAAAGATACCCAAGAGTGGAGCGGAGAACCTTCGGAGTCATGAGACAGGACCGCATCATTCAGCAGCTCGACAAGATGGTCGGCTCATGCCAAATGACAGCTGAGGAGGCACAGCGGATCCGAGCAACAGCGGGGACGCTCGGGTTCGACCGGGCCGTTCTCGACATTCGCGTTCGTCACGCTTCGGAGCGACTCGACGCCGCGGTCGGCGAGGGAGACATGAGCCGCGAGGAAGCGGACGACCACCTGCAGCGACTTCGGGAAGGCGAGCATCCCAGGGGCCTCCGAGCTCTCCTCCGAAGCCACGGGAGACCTCGCCACTGAGAAGCTCACCCGAGTGCTTCGCCGTCCTCTGTGGTCGGTCGACCCTCGGCGGGGCCGGGCATTAGGGTCTCATCGTGGAGATCTTCAAGGAGTTCACGTTCGAGGCGGCTCATCGGTTGCCCAACGTTGCACCCGGACACAAATGCGCCCGTTTGCACGGGCACTCGTTTCAGGTGTCGGTGCACCTCGTGGGACCGGTCGACGCGGCAGGTGGCTGGGTTCGCGATTTCCATGACATCAGCTGTGCGATGGTGCCCCTCCTCGAGGTGCTCGATCACTACTACCTGAACGAGATCGACGGTCTCGAAAATCCGACCAGTGAGGTGCTCGCCCGCTGGATCTGGGACCGCTTGACCGTTGCGCTGCCAGAGCTCTCGCAGGTGGTTGTCCGCGAGACGTGCACCTCTGGCTGCGTCTACCGGGGCGAGCTGTAGGTATTGTGGTCGTGGCAGATGCCGTCGCCGTCCTGGCGAGCGGCGGCGTCGACAGCGCAATTCTGGTCGGTCATCTGGCGAGCGAAGGGCGCGAGGTGACGCCCATCTACGTTCGCTTCGGACTCGCGTGGGAGGATGTGGAGGCCCGCCATCTCGAGCGGTTCCTCGCATCGTTGTCGAACTCGAACGTCAAGTCCCTGATCGTGCTCGACCAGCCGGTCGCCGACATCTACAGTGCGCACTGGAGCATGACCGGACAAGATGTTCCCGACGATGACTCACCCGACGAGGCCGTGTACCTTCCCGGGCGCAACCTTCTATTGCTGGTGAAGTCGAGTGTATGGTGCGCGCTCAACGGAATTCCGACCATCGCGCTCGGCACGTTGGCTGCAAATCCCTTTCCTGACGCCGACAGCGAGTTCTTTGCTGGTTTCTCGGCATTGGCCGGGCGAGCACTAAGCAGCCCACTCGAGGTGGTGACCCCGTTCGCCGGCCGTTCGAAGCAGGAAGTCCTTGAACTCGGTCGGCAGCTCGCACTTGACCTCACCTTCTCCTGCATCGCGCCACGCTCGGAACGTCATTGCGGTCGTTGCAACAAGTGCGCCGAGCGTCAACTCGCTTTCAGCGACTCGGGCATTGCCGACACCACCGAGTACGCCACGTCATGACCGCCGCCGTGCGGCGATTCATCGCTCCGGTGTCGTTCGGCCTCGGGGATCTCGTCGTTTCCCTCCCGGTGGTGCAGGCGGCGGTGGACGCCGGCAAGTGCTCGGGCACCGAGATCTGGCTGGTGACCAGGTCCCAGAGTCAAGCGGCTCTCGCCCCACGTATCAGCGGTCTCGCCGGGACGGTCGCCGAGGATGATCTCGCACTCCGACCGTCAGATGCACTTGTGGACCTGCGCGACCACCCCCTCCAGCGTGACTACTGGTGGGGGTCGCCGGAATTTGCGGCCGCTTACGGCACCCTCTCGATCAACGAGATCATCGCCCGCATCGGGGTCGATCTCGGGGTGGTCGGCGATTTCTCGGCACCGGTCCAGCTCGAGTACCGGGACCGACCTGACGCCGAAGGTCTGGTCCTGTTCGTGGCCGACGCCGATGGGACAGCGAAGAGCTGGGCTCCTGAGTGCTGGGTCGAGCTTGCTGCTGGGCTCGGACGCAGAGGCCTCGGCGTCGCCGTCGTCACGCGTGACGAAGGGGGCAACGCTTTGGTGGATCAAGGACTCGCCGGATTCGTGGCGCCGACTCCCGGTGACGCTGTCGATGTGCTGAGCGCGTGCCTCGCAGTTGTCGGCATCGACACAGGTCTGACGCACATCGCAGCCCAACAGGGGACACCCACGGTCACCCTCTGCCGGGATCCGGCCGTCTACTTCCGGGACTGGGACCACACCCGTCTGGTCATCGGATCTGTATGCGATCCGGTGTGCCAAGTGGCAGAGAGGAAGTACGCATACAACCAGCACGTCAACCTAAGCGCGATGCAACCGATGCCACGTGTGTGTCTCGCAGAGTCGTCCTGCCTGGAGACGATTGAACCGGATTCGGTATTGAAAGCGCTCAGCGAACTCTGGTGATGGATTCGTTCCCTCAAAGTCGAGTGATGAATTCTCAACCCGCGGGCATCGGTCGGGTCTCTTCTCTCGGCAGCAGATGCGCCTGGAACAACCTGGGTCGCAACGTCGTGTTTGCCGATGCCTCGCTGCGCCCGTTGGCCATATTCGGGGACACCTTGTTCCCCGAAGACGACGAGGCATCCCAGTTCGATCTCGACATCCACGCCATCGTCGAACTTGGCGACACCGGACAGGTTGCCGTCGTCAACCACCTCGGCTCGGTACGGATCTTCGCGCCGCCACGAGTCCACAAACCCGGACCCGACGTGGCACCCTACGTCAACGAGAGCCGACGGCTCGACTTCATCGAAGACATCGAGCGGATCGTCGGGCTGGGAGACCGACTGGTGGGTTCACGTCCCCGCGGAGAGCGCCTCGAGGGTGTGCTGGTGACCCAGCCCATCGGCTCTTCGCGGGAGTGCCTCGACATGAACACCGCACAAGAGTCCTTCGGCTTCGTCACTGCTCTCGCGGCGAGTTCGACATCGGATGGCACTGGCTGGGTAGCCCTCGGCGGTGAGGGGCGGGTGCGACTGGTCGAAGTGGATCGCGGACGTCTCGGTGTGACCCGGTGGGAGGTCTCTGTCGATTTTCTCTGCGCCGTCCTGGTGGCAGGCGGGTCCTCTCTCTGGGCCGCGGGCAGCGACCTCGGCGGTGCCGGCCTGGACGACTACGACTGGGAGCAACTGGGCGGCGGGGGGCTTGCCCAACTCGACCTGGCCAGTGGAGCCGTTGTGGCATCCGCCCGGTTCGGCGACGACCTCGCCTGGGGAAGTGGAGGCGTGGCATTGGTCGTGGCGGACGGCGTGCCCTGTGGGGTGGGCCGCCGGGGGGAGTTGCATGCGCTGCCTCCCGGTGCACCGGTGACCACCCAGATCACCGGTGAACTCGGGGGCCACGCCTTCGGGATCGCTCATGCGGCGGTGGTGGGCGGCCAACTGGTCGTCGGTTTCAATCGCGGTGGTTACGAGCTCCACAAGATACCGCTGCGGACCGTCAGCAAACTGGTCCGGAGTCGTCCGGACCATAGAGTTTCAGGCTCTCGTACGCCAAGAACCGCCGACTACCCTTAGCCAGATCGTCGAACAAGGTGGCGATCGCCTCTTCGAGCGCCGAGAGTTGGCTCCGCAGTCGAGGAAGCCGATCGGCGTAGTGGCCGGCATCGGCTGTTCCTGAAGCCGTTCTGGCCTCGGTCGAGGCGAGTCGGATCACGAGCACCGACAATCGGTCGATCGCCATTCCCGGGCTCTCGGTTACCAACGGCGCACTTTCGGGTGGATTGATCGCGCTCAGGATTGCGCGGTCGATCGCTTCGATGAAGCCGTGTCGGGCGCTGTTCATCTGGTCAATATCTCGCTTCGCGGCCGCAACCGCGGCATCGTCAGCGTGGTCCACGCGAGCGTCATCCTCGCGATCCCACTGCATGGCGTTGCTGCGATGGACGGCGAGGATCGGATCCATGATCGCGGTCAGTTCTTCGTCCGGTTGCTGCCTGCCGTCGTGTGCCGGTCGGTCGAGCAGAGTGCTGAGGATCGACGCTGCCGTAGGGAGGCGAGAGACCCTCATGGCGAGGACTCGAGATAGGTAAGGATGGAACGGGCAGCGAGCGAGCCTTGGCCGATTGCCGTTGCGATGCGTTCATACGCGCCGTCGACCACGTCCCCAGCGGCAAATGTTCGCGGATTCGAAGTGCGGAGATCTGCGTTGACTGCGATCCCGCCCCCGATGCCGAGGTCCAATTGGTCGCGCACCAGGTCGGCCCGCGGCTGGCGCCCGAGTTTGAGGACGACGCCACCAACGTCGAGCCGCCGATGCTCGCCGGTGTCACAGTTGCACAGATCGACCCCCTGGAGGCGGTCAGAACCAACAAGCTTGTCGAGCGTCCATCCAGCCATCTCGGTGATGCGGCCCTCTGCCCGGACGCGTTCGACGAGATTGGTTCTCGCCGTGAGGTGGGGCGATCGGCGGACAAGCGTCACCGGCGATTCGGCCCCGGCGAGTTCCAGCGCGTCGAGCACGGCGCTGTCCCCGCCGCCGATCACCGCCGTCGGCCGGCCGGCGAACCGAGCCAGATGGGGTTCGAGCAGGTAGGTCACGTCTCCTCCGAATGACCCATCGGGCGCACTCTCGAGCTCGCGTCGGCGCGATCCCGTGGCCACCAGCACACTCCGAGTTCTGTATTCGTCGGTGCCGGCCTCGACGAGCCCGGCCGCAAGATCCAGCCGCGTCACCATTTTGTCGAGCTGCAGGCGGTCACCGAGAGTTGAGGCATGGCGTGACAGTGCGTCGATGAGTGCGTCGTTGCCGTCCATTGCCGGTGCCACGTTGCGCACAGTGTGGGGAATCTCGTCGATCTGACCCCCGACCTCGCTCGCGGTCTCGAGCACTACGACGTCGAGCTGGATGTCGAAGCACTCGATCGCTGCACTCACGCCAGCCGCACCGGCTCCGATCACGACAACGTCGTGGAGTTCCCTGACTCGCACGAGCTCAGACTACGGCCGCGATCGGGGTGCAACCTGGCTGCCAGTTTCTCCGACCCTGCCGTCCATCGTCCTCACGGTGACTCTTGCCGCCCGGTCGGCGACTCGAGGAGGAATGCAGGTGCGTTAGTTGACACTTGCGTAAGCAATTACTAAAATAACAAACGTGGACACCGCGTTCAGGGCCCTGGCTGAACCCCGCCGCCGGGAGATTCTCAAACTGGTATGGACCAGGGAGCTCCCGGCCGCCCAGATCGCCGCCCAATTCGCTGATGTCACGAGGTCGGCCGTTTCCCAACACCTCGGCGTCCTACGGGAGGCTGAGCTGGTCATCGAACGTCGGGACGGAACCCGGCGCCTGTACCGGGCCAATCACGACCAGATGGACCGACTCCGCCAGTTCCTCGACGACTACTGGACCGGCAGTCTCAAGCGTCTCCAGCGCCTGGCCGAATCGGCCGAACAACAGAAAGGAACCACCGATGGCTGAAGTCACTCGTGAGGTCGTGATGGACGCGAGTCCGACCACGATCTTTCCCTTCCTCACCGATCCGGCCCGGCATGTGCTGTGGATGGGCACGGAGGCCGAGCTCGATCCGCGGGTGGGTGGCACCTACCGGGTACTGGTGCAGGGGAAGCACCCGGGCGTGGGCGAATTCGTGGAGGTGGTGCAGGACCGCAAGGTGGTGTTCACCTTCGGATGGGACGAACCCGACCACCCCATCCCAGCAGGCTCGACCGAGGTGGAGATCACGCTGATCCCCGACGGCGGCAAGACCAGGGTCCGCCTCGTGCACCGGGGTCTGCCGGATGACGCAGTCAGCGACCACGCGCACGGCTGGGAGCACTACCTCGACCGACTGGCCGTTGCATCCGCCGGTGACAATGCTGGACCGGACACGTCGACCGAGACTGCGCCTGCCGCGGGATGAGTCGACTCGCGCACTCGACGCGCAGAAGCCGACGCCAAGGGGAGGAACCGGACATGGCCAACATGTTGAATGAATCGTCGTCCAGGGACGATGTGCGCCTCAACCCGAGCCACAGTTTGGAGGTCTCGCAATGAAGACACCCCCCATCGTGCCACTGCAGGAGTGGGAGGCTGCGCGCCAGCAACTGCTCGTGAAAGAGAAGGAGGTGACCCGCGCCCGTGACGCGTTGGCCGCCGAGCGTCGGCGGATGCCTTGGCTGGCCGTCGAGAAGGAGTACACGTTCGACGGACCCAACGGCAAGGCGAGCCTGCTCGACCTGTTCGAGGGCCGCCGTCAGCTGATCGTCTATCGCGCCTTCTTCGAACCCGGCGTGTCCGGCTGGCCCGACCATGCGTGCCCCGGCTGCTCCCTGGTCGCAGACCAGGTCGCCGATGTCGCACATCTGAATGCTCGTGACACCACTCTCGCCTTCGCCTCGCGCGCGCCGCAGCCAGATATCGACCGTGTAAAGGCGCGGATGGGGTGGAGCATGCCCTGGTACACCATGATCGACGGCTTCGACGCCGACTTCGGTGTGGACGAGTGGCACGGGACGAACGCGTTCATCCGCAACGGCGACCGCCTGTTCCGCACCTATTTCGTCAACAACCGCGGCGACGAAACAATGGGGAGCACCTGGAGCTACCTCGATCTGACCGCGCTCGGACGCCAGGAGGACTGGGAGAACTCGCCGGAGGGCTACCCCCAAACCCCACCGTATGCATGGTGGAGGTGGCACGACGAATACGGGGCCGCCGAACTTTGAGCGGAAGCCGACTTTGGTCGACTCGGCAGTCGCCAAGGCGGCCTTCGTCTTCGAGCGTCTCACAGCTGCCAGACTCGCAAGCCATACCGGCTGAGGTGCGTGGGGATGATCTGAAACAGCGGATCGATCTCCCGCAGGGCGCTGATCAGCAGTCGTTTGACGGCCATGTCCGGCCCGCAGAGGAGGGTAATGCTCCCGCCCTCGCCGCCCGCTCCGTTCACCTTCCATCCCAAGGCTCCGTTGGCCGCCGCGACCTCGATCACCTCTTGCGCCTGCTCGCTCACCACGCCGGCTTGCAAGCGGCACTGGGCGTCGGTGTTCTCGATCATCGAGTGACCCAACGCAACGAAGTCGGCTGCGCACACCGCGTCCCTCGCCCGCTCGGCCGCATGACGCAGAGCCGCCAGCTGGCGCGATCCTTCGCCCTCTCGCTCCAGCCTGGCGATCACCCGGTCGTGAACTTCCGAGGAGGCGTGGGTGCGCCCAAGGAACACCAGGACGAGGCGGCGTTCCAGCTCCCACCAAACCGCGTTCGGTACGGCGAGCTGCGACACCGATGCATATGGATAATCGAAGACGTCGATGTAGTTGATCCCCCCATAGGCCGCACATAGCTGATCCTGGATGCCTGACTGGATCCCGAGCCGGTCGACCTCGATCCGGTGAGCGGTATACGCGATCTCATGGGGGTTCATGCGGCCAGGCGTCAGGGCGTCCATTGCCCCGAGGAGCGCGACCGTCACCGCTGCCGATGTGCCCGTCGAGCAGCCGGCCGGAGCCTCCGAATAGATACTGATCTCGACCGAGACGTCTTCGGGTAGGCCGATGTCGTCAACAACCGCCTCGAGCAATGGATGACGATCGGGCAGCGCGCCTGGCTCGAATGTGTAGCGCTCGGCGTAGTTCTCTGCGAAGAGCAGGACGCGACCGGATAGCGCATCGATCGGGTGGACCTTGATTTGCACCTCGACGCATGGGTACACGGCAATGTTGAACACCTTGCCGTGGCCGGCGAACCACGTGTCGGTCCATCCACCGTTGTCGCAGATCCGGATCGGGGCAAGTGAGTTCACGACTCGCAGCGGGGTATTGGGCTCGCCCATGGGTTCATCATGCCCGACCTGCCCTCCCACCTGCGAGATTCCCGGTTGGGAGAGCGGCTGATCGCCCCGCCGGCAACGCAACCGGCTCTGTTACATTTCGCACATGCCACAACACATCGTCGTCCTCGGAGCTGGTTTCGGCGGCCTCGAACTCGTGACGGGGTTGTCCGAGTCGGTGCCCGACAAGGCTCACATCACGCTCATCGACAAGAACGATGCGTTCATGTTCGGGTTCTCGAAGCTCGATGTCATGTTCGGTCGACGCCGCGCCTCCGAGGTGTGGAACCCGTATCGACTCATCGCCAAGCCGGGCGTCGAGTTCCGACAAGAGACGGTGACCTCAATCGATCCCGGGCGTCGCCGGGTCGTTACCGATGCAGCGACCTACGACGCCGATATCCTCGTGGTCGCGCTCGGCGCCGACTACGACATCCCGACTACGCCGGGACTGGCGGAAGACGGGTACGAGTTCTACTCGCCAGCCGGAGCCGAGCGGGCCCGTGATGCATTGGCCACCTTTGAGGGAGGTCGCGTCGTCATCGGCGTCCTCGGTCCGTTTTTCAAGTGCCCCGGCGCGCCAAACGAGACCGCACTGCTCGTCGACGACTACCTCTCGCAGCGCGGACTGCGCGCATCGTCGACCATCCATCTTGTCAGCCCGATGCCGATGCCGATTCCCATCTCGAAGAGGACCTCGGCGGCGATCGTGGCCATCCTCGAGGAACACGGTATCGAGTACTGGCCCTCGTCACGCGTGACCGAGCTTGACTCTGAGCACCATGTCGCCCACCTCGAGGATGGGCGGCAGTTGCCGTATGACCTCTTCCTGGGGATCCCGGTCCATTGCGCCCCCGAGGTCGTCGCCAGTTCCGATCTGGCCGAGGACGGCTGGATCCCCGTCGATCCTGCGACCTTCGCTACAAAGTTTCCCGGTGTCTTCGCCGTCGGCGATGTAACGAGCGCACCCGTCCCTCGTGCCGGCGGGATCGCTGAAGGCGAGGCGGCCACTGTCGCCAAAGTGCTTATCTCCCAACTCACCGATGGAAGCGTCCCTCTCCCGTACGACGGCGCCTCGGGGTGCTACATCGAGTTGGGTGATGACCTCGTGGGGCGTATCGACGTCGATTTCCTCTCCTACGACACACCGGTCGCCAAGTTCAGCGCACCCACGGCTGCGCTCGCCGAAGAGAAGCGGGAGTGGGGGGCCACCCGAGTCGCGCGGTGGTTTGGACCCAGGGATTCCGCTTAGAGCGACGCAGGCACCTCATAGAGGCTCTTCTCCTCATGGTCCCGCTCACCCACTGGCCGGGGCCCGGTTGACGCGGTGAGGCTGCTCCCGACCAGCTGTCGACGAAATTCGGAGACTGGATCTGACGCACAGGTCCCCGGGCCGAACCCCATACAACCAGCTCACAGACGAATTCTCTCGGGAACGCGAGATCCACGATGTTGGCATCGTCAATCTGGGTAGACCCGCCCCCGCTCCCAAAGGAGATTCTCATGCCCAGTCCCGTCGTCCACTTCGAGATCCGCACGACCGATCCGGACGCCTCGCGTGCCTTTTACGGCGAGGTGTTCGGCTGGACCTTCCCCGAGGGAGGGTTCCCCGGCTACACCTACGTCGAGACCGGGGTCGAGGGGGCCATCCCCGGTGGCATCAGTCCCCTCCAAGGAGGCGAGGCCCTCGTCACCTTCTTCGTGGGTGTGGCCGATGTCGCGACCGCGCTGAAGACGGCACAAGCGAACGGCGGCAAGATCGTGCAACCGGCCACCGATGCTCCAGGAGTCCGATTCGGGCTATTCGCCGACCCACATGGTCAAGTCGTCGGCGTCGCCACCCCCACCGGTTGATCGGCCATTGCTGCCATGTGACGATGGCGAAGTGACAAGCGAACCTGAATTCGCCGTCTCGATCGCTCGGGCCGTGCGGGGTGACGAATCCGCATTCGCTGTCCTCGTTGCCCCGCACGAGCGGTCGTTGTTTCGTCACTGCTACCGAATGCTCGGGTCGGGACCCGACGCCGAGGACGTGTTGCAGGACACTCTCATCCGAGCGTGGCGGCGACTCGACACCTACGACGCCGCCGGCACGTTCGGCGGATGGCTGTATCGGATCGCCACAAACATCTGCCTGGACATCTTGCGATCTCGCAATAGCCGTCTCGATCCGGTGAGCCTGGGACCACCGAGTGATCCTCGGCAAATGCCTGGAGCGCCCGACGCGGAACTTCCGTGGGTGGAGCCGATCGCCAGCTCCCGCGCCTGCTCGTCGCTGGACCCTCAGGACGAGATCGTGGGGCGCGAAGACATCAGCCTGGCGTTCGTTTCCGCATTGCAGCAGCTGACACCGCGTCAGCGAGCGTGCCTGCTGCTCCATGACGTCCTCGGTTTCACGCAGACCGAAGTGGCCGAAGTCCTCGACATGACCGGGTCCAGCGTCAACAGCTTGTTGTTCCGGGCCCGGGAAGGCGCCCATCCGCGCCTGGACGGGCAGAAGGTGGAGATCTCGGATCCTCGGATGCGAGAGCTGCTCGATCGGTATGTCCGTGCCTGGCGGCTCGCCGACATCAGCGCCTTTGTCGAGGTCGTGGCCGACGATGTCCGGTTCTCTATGCCGCCCCTGAGGGAATGGTTCGATGGCCGCCCCGCTGTAGCTGCGTTCACTGAGAACGCTATTTTTGCCGCGGCAAGGCCGTACGGAGTTCCCCTTCGTTCCGGTTCGTGCAACGGTCAGCCCGCATTCGCCATCTACGCTCCGGACCCCGACGGGCACATGGTCGTGAGCGGCCTCCAGATCATCGACGTCCGAGAGCGCGACGGGCAACCTCTTGTCACCGCCATCGTCTCGTATCGAGATCCCGACCTTGCCACTCGATGTGGCTTCCCGAGAGAAATCGCCTGACGCCAAGGACGGAATAGGTGCCCCTTGCTCATTGCGGGTCCTGTGCCGGGCCCGGTACGGTCCAGTGCACATGATGGAGAGGGGACGCCACCTCGAGTTGCTCCGGCAGTTCGGCGATCGGCTTGCGGACGCCGCGTCGGCCGGGAGCCCCGGCGATCCGGTGCCGACCTGCCCCGGGTGGGATCTTCGCGACCTGCTCCTCCACATCGGGGGCGTCCACCGATGGGCCACCTCCTATGTGCTCACCGGGCGCTCCGGTCCGACAACCGACCAGGAGGACCGGTCGTACTTCGTGAGAGTTCCCGACGACCGATTGGTGGGGTGGTACCGGGAGGGCCTCGCCTCTCTGGTCGATGCGCTCGTGACCGCAGACGAGTCGCTCAGCTGCTGGACGTTCCTCCCCGCGCCGTCGCCGCTCGGGTTCTGGACCCGCCGACAGGTTCACGAGACGGCGATCCACGGAGCCGACGCGGATGCATCGGTCGGTCGGGCGTCTGCTTTCCCCGCCGACTTCGCGGCCGACGGCGTCGACGAGCTGCTCACCGGGTTCCAGGCGCGGACCGGGCCGATGCACCCGGCCGGCCCCCCGCTCTCTGTGGCGATCCGACCGAACGACCGCCCGGAGTGCTGGACCATCCGGGATACCGACGACGGGCGGGTCGTGGTCCGGGAGATCGTGGGGGCGGACTGCCTGGTGAGCGGACCGGTGAGCGACCTCTACCTGGCACTCTGGAACCGCGGCGATCTCGGAGCGCTCGAGGTGAGCGGGGAGCGCTCGATGCTCGAGGCCTGGCGTGCGAGCGCGACGGTCCGGTGGAGCTGAGCCGGCGTGGCAGGATTGCTCCTCGGGATCGCCGCAATCGTCCTGGTAGCGGTCGTGTACGGCGTGATCAACCTGGTCCTTCGCCGCAAGGGTTATTCGGTCCCCGGCCAGACGGTCGTGCGCTGCAGCCGGGGCCACCTGTTCAGGACCACCTGGGTCGAAGGAGGGTCTCTCAAGGCGGTGCGCCTCGGACCGCTCACCCGGTACCAGCGTTGCCCGGTGGGCCGACACTGGTCGATGGTCCACCCCGTCAAGGACGAGGACCTGAACGACGAGGATCGTCGGGCACTGGCCGGTGAGGGATGAGCGAGATCGAGAGATCGGGCCGGACCTAATACGGACCGGAAGGTCGGGGGTGCGGATACGCGTCACCTCTTCCAAGCCCAGCAACGGCTCGGGCATTGGGACGCCTCCATGACACTCCGGAACTACGCCCATGCCGAGTAAAGACCCTCATCAGCATCGCTCGACACAAGAAAGTCGTCGGTACCGCCAGCGCCAGCCCTCCCGATCAGTACCAGGTGGTGTTGTCACGAAGACCCAGGAAGTCGAGCACCTCGGCGAGCACTTGGCCGCCAGCCTCCCTGGCGATGGCGAGGGAGGCCGGTACGTCGAGGTCGTCGAGTAGGGCTGTGACCACCTTCTGTCGGGCACCATTGCTCTCGACGGGAGCCGTGGCGCTTCTCCACACGTCGTCGAGGTGGGCGGTCGCCTCCTCGAGAGAGTTCTCCTCGAATTCCCATGCGGCTCGCCAGGGCCTCGAAAGGATCAGGTACCGGATGGCAGCCGCCGGCCATCGCTGGAGCAGGTCGTGAACGAGGACCAGGTTGCCGGTGGACTTGGCCATTTTCTGACCCCGGACCATTACCGTGCCCACATGCATCCAGGAGCGGGCAAAGGGGGCCACCCCGGTGAAGGCTTCGGCCATCGCCGCTTCGTAAGCGTGATGCGGGAACCGGAGGTCGGCTCCACCGCCGTGCAGGTCGACGGTCGGACCGAACGTGGAGAGCGCCATGGCGGCGCACTCGGCGTGCCATCCAGGCCGCCCCTCTCCCCAAGGACTCGTCCACGCCGGCTCGTCTCCGGAGGAGCGTTGCCAGATGACCACGTCCAGCGGATTCTCCGCGGCCTCGTCCGTCCGAGTGTCATGGCGGGCTGAGTCTTCGTTGAGCAGAATTACTGCTTCGCTGGGGTCGAGACCCGAGGTCGCGCACACTTGTTCCCCGTGGAAAAAAACTGAACCGTCACGTTCGTAGGCGGATCCCTGCGCCAAGAGCCCGAGGGCAAGCGCAATGACGTCGTCGACGTAGTCGTAGCTTCTCGGCTCGAAGGCCGGGCGAACGATGCCGAGGTCCGACGCATCGCGCTCGAACCGATAGGTCTGTTGGGTCGCCAAAGAGCGCCATGGGACACCTTGGGACCTGGCTTCGGCCAGCAGATGGTCGTCGACATCGGTGACGTTGCGGCACACGTCTACGTGTGCGCCGGTAAGGTGCAAGACCCGGGCCGCCAGATCGGTCCACACGAACGTGGCGGCATGACCCAGGTGGGTCGTGTCGTACGGGGTGATACCGCAGACGTACACCCGTGCCGAACCGATGATCGGCACGCGGGCCTCCCCAACCCGCAGGGTCGCCCCTAAGGCTGCTCCGTCAGAGAGTGCCATTATCGTCCTCCGATATGCGTAGCCCGATGGTCAGGGTGGTCATCCTTCCTCGTGCGTGTGCTTCGTCAGAGCGCGCCACCGAGCCCTATGTGAAGATGATCTCACCACCGGCGGCCATGGCGTAGAACTCACCGACAGTGATGATGTCCATGACCTGTTCGATCAGATCGTCCTTGGTCAGCTCGAACAGATCCGTCGACGCCTTGCATGCGTAGATCCCCGCACCTGTGTCGGCAATCATCTCCACGAACTCGGGGATGGGGGGAATGTCGAGTTTCTCCATCTTCCTCTCGAGGTAGTGGGTCATGACCGACGACACGCCCGGCAGGCCGCCGGCGATGGTGGCCAGGTGCAGGCCTGGGTTTCCGACGGTAGCCACCTTGATGTGGTCGATCGTCGACCGATGGACCACATCGAGGCCGAAGAACGTGAAGAAGAGATTGGCCTCGATCCCCTCGGCACGGGCGCCATTGGCCATGATCAGCGCCGGATAGACACCTTCCAAGGAACCCTTCGAGACGATGATCGACACCTTTTGGATCGGGTCACTCATGGTGCACCTTTCTGTGCGATCGGAGACCGGCCGAGCGGTCAGATGCAGCCGCGCGGCTTGGGGATACCAGCGATCTTGGCGGCCGTCTTGGCCGGACCTGTCGGGAACAGCTGGTAGAGCTCCTTGATCGAGACGCCGGACGTCTTGCCGAGGACTCGGACGGTGGGTCCGGTTCCCTTCTCGGCATACTCGGCCCGCATGAACTTGATCACCTGCCAATGAGGCTCGCTGAGTTCGTCGATGCCTTGTTCCCTGGCGATCTCCGGCGCCATGGCTTCGGTCCACTGGCTCGGGTCCTCGAAGAACCCTTCATCGTTGACGGCAACGGTGGTACCGGCATAGGTCGCGGTGGGCATGGTCGGCTCCTATCCTTTGATCTGACGAGCGGCTCGGGCGGTCATGGGACGCTCTGGAAGTCTTTGCCCCGTGTCGGCATGGCCGTGCCGACACCGGGAAGGTCACGGCCGGGCAGCAGACTGTGCCAGTAGAGCGGCTGGAACATCAGCTTCCCGAGGTGGTTGAGCCGCGATTCCTTCAACAGCGGTAGCCCAACCGAGGCCGGGAAGTGCCCGGGCAGGGGCTCGGTGTCATAGTTGAAGTCGATGAGCAGTGCCTTGCCGAACCCGGTCTCGATGAAGCAGTTGGTGTGCCCGTCGAAACTGCCGTCCAAGGGCTCGTCGGCCAGGAACCGCCGGACGTTCTCGACCAGGACCTCCCCCTCGAAATGGGTGACCGACCCAGCCTTCGATGCGGGAACTCCAGCGGCGTCGCCGATGGCGAAGACATTTGGTTTGGCCGTCGACTGCAGCGTGTGCCCGTCCACCGGCACGAAGCCCAACTCGTCCCCCAGCCCCGGGGATCTCGTCACGTAGCCGGCGCCACCATGCAAGGGAACCACTACGGCCAGGTCGAAGGCGACCTCACGTCCATCGTAGGAGATGAGTCGTCCGCCCGATCCGTCCACCTCACCGGTGTTGAACTCGGTCACCAGGGCCACGCCCTTCTCCTCGAGCAATCCGCCGAGCGTCTTTGATGCCACCGGCTTGGTGAAGGCGCCGTCGAGGGGAGTCGCATACGTCAACTCGACCCGATCGCGAATGCCGACCTGCTGGAAGAACCAGTCGGCCAGGAAGCAGAATTCGAGGGGTGCTACCGGGCACTTGATGGGCATGTCGACCACGTTGACCACCAGGCGGCCTCCATCGAATCTCTCGAGTGCATCATGCAGCGCGGCGGCTCCCGCGACGTCGTAGAAGGTGAAGACCTTCTCCATCCACCCCGGCCCGGTGAGTCCTTCGGTCTCCTCCTCGACCAAGATGGAGCCGGAAGCGACGACGAGTACGTCATAGCTCAGTTCCGTACCGTCTCCAAGATGCACCGTGTCCCCTTCGATATCGACGCGCTCGATTGGAATCGGGCGGAAGTCGATGCCCCGATGCAGCTGACGATGTCGAGGGCGGACGATCTCATCGGTGTGGGTCAACCCGAACGGAACGAAGAGCAGGCCTGGCTGGTAGACGTGGTCGTCGTTCTGGTCCACGACGACGATCTCGACGTCTTCTGCGGGAAAGAGCCGCCGCAGACGGTTGGCGCTGAGCGTCCCTCCGGTTCCCCCGCCCAGGATCGCGATCCGTTTGGTCATGATTCCATCGTCGGTCACCCATCCCCATCCGACTAGGGCAATTCGTCCCACTTTGAGCCCATCATCTTCAAGGAGTAGTCGGCAAGGATGGCTCGGACACCGGCCCAGAGATCGAGAACTGGCAGGAGTTCTCGAAGTCCGAGCGGCTTCCCCCGTCAGGTCTCCGGCGCAGCGGTCATCGGTGTCGCCGGTCCGGCAGCAGACGAACACCTGGCACTACGCGGGATTGACCGCCACCCCCCGGGTGAGCCAGCTCCAGGGCTTTGGCCCAATGCCGTAGCGCTGCTCGACATCGTCGAGGGCGAAGCCGGCGCCCCGAACCAGGGCGACGGGGTCACGAGTGAGATGACAGCCATCGGCCACCCGACGCTGGAGAGGTTCCAATCGGCGTTGCCATGCAGCCACGCCCGGATCAGGAGCAAGGCCATGCTCGAGGAAGTGAAACCGACCTCCAGGACGGAGCACTCGGCGGACCTCTGCCAGGGCGGCGTCGATATCGGGAATCGTGCACAGGGCGAAGGTGCAGAGGGCAGCGTCGCAGGAGTCATCGGGGAGCGGGATCAACTGACCGTCGAGCCCGACGAGTTCGACCGGCGCCGGTGAGCTGTCGATCCGCCGCTGTGCAATGCGGAAGGCCTTGGCTGACGGTTCGACCGCAAGGACTTTGTCGACGGTCGAAGGGTAGTGGTCGACATTGAGGCCCGAGCCAAACCCGATCTCGAGGACTCGTCCAGCCAGCCCGCCGGACAACTCGGCAGCGCCATTTCTTTAGTCCTGCGGTCCCACACGCGCGGTCGACCAGGACCGGGAGGATGTGCTCGCGGTACACGCCCATCTCACCAGAGTACCGATCCGAAAAACCCCCGAAGTTCCGGTACACAAAGCTGGACCAAAGGGGCCGAACCATCGTGTGCCGACCGGTCGTTGCCCCCTTGCGGGTGTTCCGGCGGTCACCCGGCCGGCGCCTCTCTGCGAAATCGCTCCGAACGCGGGAATAGGTGCGCTGCCGCGCTGTTGTGCGAAGTACCCCCCGGGGTATAATGGATCGACAAAGGAGACGAAGATGAGCTTGGTGAACTTCATGAGCAGTGGCGTAGGTCGAGGGGCCCGCATTGCCGCCGGACTGGTGATGGTTGGCGTGGGGCTGGCCCTTGGTGGGGGATGGTTGGCATTGTCGATCGTTGGCCTCGTGCCGCTGGCAGCTGGGGCGTTCGGCTTCTGCCTGGTCGCGCCGCTCGTCCACCAGCCGTTGCGTGCAACCGGCTCGCCGGGAGCTTGACCGGTGGATCGCCACCAGTGGAACGAGTGCTACAGCGGAGATGACTTGGTCTGGACAAGCACGCCGAACCAATTTCTGGTCTCCGAGGTAGTCGACCTCCGGCCGGGTCGAGCGGTCGATCTTGCATGCGGCGAGGGACGCAATGCCGTGTGGCTTGCTGAGCAGGGCTGGGAGGTGACGGGGGTGGACTTCTCGCCGGTGGGTCTCGCAAAGGCACAGCGTTTCGCTGAGCTGTGGAACGTGGAGGCCACCTGGGTTGAGTCTTCAATACTGGAGTGGAGTCCTCCGCCGGAGGGATTCGATCTGGTTGCCGTGCTGTATCTTCAGTTGCCGCAACCTGAGCGTTCGATCGCTCTCGAGGTGGCGGCGTCCGCAGTGGCCCCGGGGGGCACCCTTCTGGTTGTGGCTCACGACCAGGAGAACTTGACCAGGGGATCCGGTGGTCCACCGAACGCTGCGGTCCTCTACAACATTGCCGAAGTCACCGAGGTGGCTGTCGGGGCCGGTCTGGCCGTCGAGCGCGCCGAACAGGTGGTCCGGGTCGTGGATACAGATACTGGTCCGAAGGACGCAATCGACACCTTGGTGAGGGCCAAACGGCCGGGGTGAAGCGATGCCAGAGCCAGTCGGTCCGGAAGCGAGACCAGAGATCCGATGAATCTCGTTCAACCAGGCGTTAGTCGAGGAGGAGTGGCCGTGGGAATGCACAACGACATTCAGGAGCACTTACCGGCCACGGCGTCGGTTCTCGCAGTCTGTGCCCATCCCGACGATGAGAGTTTCGGACTGGGAGCAGCGCTGAGTTCATGGGCAGACCAGGGCAGTCGGGTCTCCGTTCTGAGCTTCACACACGGGGAGGCGTCCACTCTGGGCGCCGACCGCGGGAATCTGCACCGGCTCCGAGGGAATGAGCTGGCCACGGCCGCGGACGAGCTCGGAGTCGAAACAGTCCGCCTTCTCGAGTACCCGGATGGTCGACTCACCGAAGTGCCGGCCGACAAGCTATCGGCGGACGTCCGCAACGCCGCGGATTTTGTCGATGCGAGTCTCCTGCTGGTATTCGACGAGGGGGGGATCACCGGGCACTCCGATCATGTGCGGGCCACCGAGATAGCCAGGGCAGTCGCCGGCGACATTGGCATGCCGGTGCTTGGTTGGGCCCTTCCCGAAGCGATAGCGGCACAGCTCAACGATGAGTTTCCGGCGACATTCGTGGGAAGGCATCTTGAGGAAATCGACCTGTCGATCGAGGTGGACAGGTCCCGTCAGTACCGAGCGATCCGTTGTCATGCCAGTCAGTCGAGCGGGAACCCCGTGCTCTGGCGCCGACTGGAACTTCAGGGCGATGGGGAGGTTCTCCGGTGGCTGGATCCAGGGCACTCGGTCGTCGGTAGTCGACCGGCCGCATGATCGCCATTCGGGTGACCGGGCGAGCAGGGCGAGTGTGATGAGCCGTCGGGGGCATCGCATGAGGGGACGCGAAAAAATTGCGGGAATACCCCCGAGGGTATAGGTGGTTATGCTGTGAGTATCTGGGAGAGGAGTGGGTGATGGCTACAGTCGAACTGACGAAACAGAACTTCACGGGAATCGTGAACGAGGGGGACATCGTCCTCGTCGACTTCTGGGCATCGTGGTGTGGGCCGTGTCGGGCCTTCGCCCCGATCTTCGAAGCCGCATCCGAGCAGCACCCGGAGATTGTGTTCGGGAAGGTGGACACGGAGGCTGAGTTCGAATTGGCGGGCTCGTTCGGGATTCGGTCGATTCCCACGCTGATGGTCTTCCGCGACCGGATCATCGTCTTCTCGCAGCCCGGTGCGGTTCCGGCCGAGGCGCTCGAGGAGTCTGATTACCCAGATCGCGGAGCTAGACATGGACGAAGTGCGCCGTCTGGCGGGGCAGCAGAAGTCCGAACTAAGTCAGTCATGACCCGGGTGCCACCAGTATTTAGCGGCTGGCACGTCGGACCCCAGGAGAGAGGTTGGACTCATGCAATTGCCCGATGAAGTGGTGGAGGACCTGAAGAAGCGGCTCCGACGTGTCGCCGGACAGGTGCAGGGTGTTGAGCGCATGTTGGCTGAGGGCCGCGAGTGCCGGGACGTGGTGACGCAGCTGTCTGCAGCCACGAAGGCATTGGAGCAGGCCGGTTTCAAGCTGATCTCCTCCGGCCTTGTCTATTGTCTGGAGAATCCCGAGGAGGCTGCGGCCGACGGGTACGCCATCGACGACGTCCAGCGGATGTTCATGAAGCTGGCGTGAGGTGGCGGTCCGGGCGCACTCGATCCTGCGAGGCGGAACTCGAGTCCCATCCAGACAATAGGAGCCCCTGCGTCAGCTGGGGAGGTCCTTGAATCCGACCTTCAGGGCGCCATGCGAGAAGACCCTCCACGGTCCGAACACCGGTCCACCCGGGCGATGTCCCAGGACCTGCTCGACGTGCTGGCCGCATCCTTTCCGGGACCGGTCGGTCGTACTGCCTGCATGCCACTTCGGCACACTTATCCTGCCCTTTCGTCTGGGCGGCACCCCCTCAGCGATGTTCTTTCCGGATGATCTTGAGCATCTTCGTGTTGATGGCCACGAACCGTCCGAACTGGATGAATAGGTTCTTGCGGGCTCTCAAGGTCTCGGCCGTCGGGAGCGGGGCATTGGCGATGTCGGCGTCGGTATCGTGCATCGATCTCTCCTCTACTACTCGGGGATCAGGTACCAGCCCGGGCGGGCCTTGGCCTTGTAGATGAACATGTAGTGGAGGAGCAGCTTGATCCAGTGCCCGGCGAGGCCGATCTCGCCGAACGTGTCCTTCATGCTCCGTCCGGTGTTCGGGTACTTCACCAAGTCCGGCACGACCGGATACATGGTCATTGATGCCGCGCTCCCTTGCCGCAGGCCGGAACCGGCCGATGCGACGCACGCCGCACCCATGTCCGCCATCGAAGCCGTGCCGACGTGCGCCGAGCCGCCGTGCTCGATCATCTCGGCAATGTTGGATGCTGCCAGCTTTCCCATGATCCCCGACGGCATCCCGGTCCGCGGGGGTGACGGGACGATGACGGTGCCGTTGGGCGTTCTCCTCGGCCGGGAGATCTGGTGGGGCGGTGCGAATGCGATCCCCACGGCGAAGATGTTGGGGAACCGCGGCACCTGGTAGGTGTTGGGCCAGTCCTCGGCGCGCCACTCCTCGAATGGCTTGGCCGTGTAGTCGGCGTCCACCTTCATGAAACCGTTGGGGGCAAACAGCTGTCGCTGATGTCCGATCCCTCGGCGTCGAAAGCCTTCAGGTCCACCCCGCGGAACGGCGGCAGCAGCATGGCGAAGTCGAAGAACAGCGAACTGATCGACCCGTCGAGCTGCTCGTAGTGGACGACGCCTTCCTCGACGCCCGTGACGTGGGCCCCGGTAATCGCCCGGATCCCACGCTCCCGGAAGAGCGACTCGGTCCACAGTTTCGAGGTCGTCTGGAACCCCTGCTGGGTGAAGGTCAGCCCACCGACGCCGAAGTCGCCCAGGTCGTACTCATTGGTGAGATAGATGATGTCGGCCAAGTCCCGCACGCCTGCCTGGCGCACCTCGTGCTCCACGTTGAACGCGTACTCGAAGGCCGCACCCTCGCAGGTGCAGGTCCCGTGCCCCATCCCGATGACGAGGACCTGACGTTCGCCCTTCTTCATTCTGGCGATCGAGCCCTGGAGCGCCGCTGACGCCTCGACCGCGTGGCCCGAGGTGCACACCGAGTAGGAGAAGCCGTCCGGCCCGAGCCCCGGGGTGGCGCCGAAGTTGAGCCTCGGGCCGGTCGCATTGATCAGGAAGTCGTACTCGAGTGCGCCGTGCTCTTCGACCCTGGCCGGATCGGTGTAGGTGAGATCGACGAACGGCTTCCTATGTGTATCGTCGCCCTCCGGGTGGATCGCGGTAGCCAGCGCCTGGTGGAACTCGATCCCTTTGCGCTGGTAGATCGGTCCGAGCTTGAAGGTCACCTGGTCGGCCTTCATCTTGCCGACTCCAACCCAGATGTTCGACGGAATCCAATTCCAGTTGGAGTTCGGTGTGACTACCACGACCTGGTCGGAACGCTTGAGCATCCGGGTGAGATGGAGGGCCGCCGTGTGACCGGCGACACCCCCGCCCAGGACTACGACTCGTGCCATGTCGGATCTCCCTGTGTTCTCTGCAGCCAGTCTACCATATACCCCCTAGGGTATCAATCGGAGCGCGGTGCGCACGGCCCGGCATGCCGTTGATGCCTGAGCTTGGAGACCCCATGGTCCTGCTCCTTCTTTCACTGGTGCTTCATCCGTAGTGGGCCTCGCTGCTCACGCCAACTTGGTGAACAACCGTTGGACCTCGTCGAGGGGATAGCCGGACTTCTCGGCTTCCTCAGGATGCTGGACGCAGTAGGTCAGTCCGCTGGCGATCAGCCGGAAACCGACTTGTTCGAGGGCGTTGGTGGCGGCACTCAGCTGCATGACGATGTCGCGACACTCGCGTCCTTCGGCAAGCATGGTCTCCACGGCCTGGACCTGGCCTCCGGCCCGCTTCAGGCGCTTCCGGAGGTCCCTGACCACCTCATCGGGTAGTTCCATGGTCACCCCCTCCTCCCTCATCCTCGTTGCGGTCTCGTCGACTCGAGATCTGGTCAGTGCGAAAACTTCACCTTGGGCAGGATGCGGCCGAGCCACTTCGGCTGGTGCCATGCGCTGTGCCCTCCGAGCCGCAGCACCACCGGGAGCACGACCAGTCGAACGACCAGGGCGTCGAGGGCCACAGCGATGGCCAGGATCACCCCCATCTCCTTCGGTGCCAGGGGTCCGGACAGGGCGAAGGTCAAGAAGACGGCGATCATCACGGCTGCGGCCGACAGGACGACCCGTCCCGAGGTGCGCATCGAGCCGATCATGGCGTGCTCGGGGTCGGGGTGCGTCTCGTAGCGCTCCTTGGCTGCCGACAGCATGAAGAGCGTGTAGTCCATCGCCACGCCGAAGACCATGGCCCCGAAGAAGAGCGGTGCCCAGGCGTCGATGAAGCCCTGGGGCTGGAAGCCGAGCGGACCGGCCAAGAAGCCGTTCTGGAAGATGAGTCGTCCAATGCCGAAGGCGCCAGCCACCGAAAGAGCCGTGATCAGGACGCCCATTGCGGCGATCAACGGGGCACCCAGGGCGATCAGGAGCAGGAGGAACCCGAGTACGCCGAGAATGCCGAGGACCAGAGGGGTGTGTGACGCCAGGGTCTGCTGGAGATCGTGGTTCTCGGCGGCGGCACCTCCGATCAGGGTCCCCGGGGGGAGGACCTGGCGCAAGTGATCGATGGTCGCACCCGTGGCAGTCGTCGAGGGCCCGGTGGTCGGGACCACCTGATCGAGGGTCCATCCGGCGCTGGTCGGGCCGGGGACGACACCGGCCACCCCGGATGTGTGGGCGAGGGTGGCCACCGCCTGTGCCTGCTCACCTTCGGGCACGACCACCTGCAGTGTCCCCGGCGCACCTGGACCGAAGGCGCTGGTGACCTGGTAGTAGCCCACCCTGGCGTTGGCGCCGGGCGGCACGATGGTGATCGAGGGCATGTTGGTCCGCATGCCGATGACCGGCGCGGCGGCAAGCAGCAGAAGGACAAGTGCGGCAGCGCCGATCGGGAAGGGGTGTCGCCAGATGACCCTTCCCCAGGAGTGGAGCATCCGATCGAGCGGACCTTCACCCTCGGGCCGAGGCCCTCGGCGCAGCCGGATCTTGCCCTTGTTGACGTTCGTCCCGAGCTTGCCGAGGACCGCCGGCAAGAGGGTGAGGGTGGCGGCCAGCACCGCCATGACCGACAACATGATCCCGAAGGCCATGGAACGGAAGGCCGGACTCGGAACGATCAGGATGGCAGCGAGCGAGGCCAGCACCGTCAGTGCGCTGAACGCCACGGCCTTACCGGCCGTGTCTACCGTTTCCGCGACGGAGGCAACGATGGCCTCACGGTCGCCCGGCTCGGCTCCTCGCCGCTTGAGGGCGGAACGGAACCGCATGACGAGGAAGAGGGCATAGTCGATGCCCAGGGCGAGAGCGAACATGAGAGCGAAGTTGAGGGCCCAGATGGACACCGGGGTGAACTTGGTCGTGATCACGAGGGCACCGGCGGCGACCAGCAGACCGGCCATGGTGAGCAGCAGTGGGAGGCCGGCCGCCACCAGGCTCCCGAAAGCGATCACGAGGATGATGATCGTCACCGGCCAGGACAGCATCTCCGACCGCAGCATGGCCGACCGGTTCGCCGTGTTGAAGTCGGCCCACAGGGCACTGTCGCCGGTGAGGGTCACGGTGACGCCGGAAGCGGACAATGCCGCCAGCTTCGGCTCCACGGCATCGGCGGCCTGCACCATCTTGTTGGAATCGGCCGCCGATCCTGCGGTGATGATGGCTGTCCGGCCGTCACGGGAGATCGAGACCCCGGCCTGCGGAGGAACCACGGTGGTCACCCGGGGATCGCTCCGGAGCACGTTGGTCGCCTTGGCGACGATGGCCTCGGCGTGTGGGTCCGACTCGATCGGACCGTGGCGGTCGACGACGACGACCTGCAGACCGGTCGCACCCAACCCCGAGAAGTCCTTCTGGATGATGGTCCGTGCCGCCACGGACTGGCTATTGGAGGCCTGCCACCCGGCGCCGGCGAGCGCGCTCTCGACGTGCACGGCAAAGAATCCGAAGACGAGAACCACCAGGAGCCATGCGATGAGAACCCGGCGGAAGTGGGTGGCAGCCCAGGCGCCGAGCCGGGCGAACGGGCTGGGACGCCCCGCCTGAGCCGAACGCTCGTCTCCCGGCTCTCCGTTCGAGGACAGGTCGTGGCTCTCGACTTCCAGGGCCGAGGGCGGTGATTCGAGGCCGGTACTTGGGGAAGCTGTCATGGGGAGCAGTCCTTTGGGTCAGGCTGGCGGACATATACCCACTGGGGTATAACGCCACTATACGTCATACCCCAGTGGGTATCAATCCACACCGTGGGGAGCCTGATCCGGCGTTGCGGGCGGCGCTCTTTGCTGATACCCTATGGGGTATGTGTAGAGCTGTCACGTGCAAGAAGTGCGGTCGGCCGACTTGGAAGGGCTGTGGGGCCCACGTCGAACAGGTACTGGGCGATGTGTCGAGAGACGAGCGCTGTCACTGTCGGGCCAGTCAGGCGTCATCCACCACGAGAAAGTCGTGGTTCTCTCGATGACCAGAGGCCCGGTCGATGAGAACAACAGAGTGGTGATCGTCGGCGGGGTGGCTGGAGGGATGTCCACCGCCACTCGTCTTCGCCGTCTCGACGCTGACGTCATGATCACCGTCCTCGAGCGATCAGGGCATGTGTCGTTCGCCAACTGTGGCCTGCCCTACTTCGTCGGTGGCCTCATCGAAGAGGAGGAGGACCTCACGCTCCAGACCCCCGAACAACTCTTCGACCGCTTTCGACTAGATGTACGGGTCAACCAGGAAGTGGTAGCGATCGATAGAGCGGCAGGCACAGTCAGGACCCGGTCCACTGTCAGCGGTGAGGAGTCCGTCGTGGCCTACGACAAGCTGGTTCTGAGCATGGGAGCTGCTCCCGTCAGACTGCCGATCCCTGGTTATGACAGGGTGCGGACACTGAGGACCGTCGAGGACGCCGCACGCCTGGCAACCGAGGTCGATGTGGCGCCGAACACGGCCGTCGTGATCGGTGCCGGCTTCATCGGTCTGGAGATGGCGGAGAACCTCTTCGGACAGGGTCTCGAGGTCACCATCGTCGAGGCCACCCCCCAAGTCCTGCCTCCACTCGACCCAGAGCTGGCCATCCTCGTGCGTGATGAACTGGTAGCCCATGGAGTAGCGGTCGAAACAGGAGCATCCGTAGCGTCCGTGGAGGAGCGCTCGGTCACCCTTTGTGACGGGCGCGTCCTGGCCGGCGAAGTTGTTGTCGGGGCGATCGGAGTCAGGCCGGACATCCACCTGGCCGAACTGGCCGGGCTCGACCTCGGACCGAGCGGCGGCATCGCGGTGAATGGTGACAATCAGACCAACGACCCGCACATCTATGCGGTGGGAGATGCCGTCGAGAAGCCGGATGCGATCTCACATGCCACCTCTCTCATCGCGTTGGCCAATGTGGCCAACCGCCAGGGTCGGAGAGTGGCGGACCACATCGCCGGGCGACCCTCGCGGACTGTGCCGTCCCTCGGTACTGCCATCGTGAAGGTCTTCGACATCGTGGCTGCCACTGTCGGGTGGAGCGAACGACGACTGCAGGCCGCCGGCCGTCCCTTCCGGGCGATCCATTCGCACCCCTTCGACCATGCGTCCTACTACCCGGGGGCGACTCGCATGGCGGCGAAGCTGATCTTCGATCCGAACGACGGCACGATCCTCGGGGCTCAGATCGTCGGCCGAAACGGGATCGACAAGAGAATCGATGTGATCGCCGCGGCAATGGCCGGCGGCATCACCGCTGATCAACTCGCCGATCTCGAACTTGCCTATGCGCCGCCATTCTCGTCGGCAAAGGATCCGGTCAATCTCCTCGGCTACATGGCGGAGAACGTGCTGAGTGGAGACTGCGACATTGCTGAGCCCGAGGAGTTGGGCCAACTGGTGGAGAAGGGATGGCCGGTCATCGATGTGCGAACCGCCGAGGAGCACGCAGCTGGTGCAATCGAAGGATCCATCAACCTTCCGATCGATTCGCTCCGCGACAACCTGGCATCGCTTGGTCATGGGCCGGTCGTGGTCTACTGCCAGGTGGGTCAGCGAGGACATACGGCCACGGCCCTGATGCAAGAGCATGGAATAGTGGCTCGAAATCTCGACGGTGGTTACCAGACGTGGTTGGCTTGGACCAGGGCTCAGGTGAAGGCTCCGAAGGCGTCAATCGCGTAGCGATCTGTTCCTCAGCTGTTTGGTCTCAGGCTGACCTCCTCAGCTGACTTGGAGGACACCTCATCACGACTCGGACGCCCTGTCAGACTTGGGGACCATTCGCCGTAGCGCGATCTCGAGGCCGAACCAGACCAGGACGAGTGCCTCTGCCGCCAACGCCCAGTGCCAGCTTCCCGTTGCCACACTCACGACGGCTACGGCGAGAATGAGGAAGGTGAACGCTCCGAGAGCCACGAGTCGCGCTGGGCATCGTGCGCGTCCGACCTGACCTCACTCGACCACCACTCCGACCGGCGGGGAGAGCGGCCCACCTTCCCGTGCGCCCGCAACGAGCCCGGCGACCACAGCGACGCCTGCCAGCACAAGGGAGGTCACCGAGAAGGCGTGGTCGACCGTCCCCGGGGTGGCTGGAACCGCCGCCGGCTTGGTCGAAGATGAGCCCGGTGACGGCCAGCCCGAGCGACGTCCCCATGCCGCGAGTCATGTTCAGCACTCCAGACGCCACACCGGCCTGGTCGGCAGGCACGGACCCCATGATCGCCGCATTGTTCGGTGGGGTGAACGCGCCCATGCCTATTCCGACAACGGCCAGGAGCACCAGAAGCAGCCCGGTGTCCGGACGGAGAGCCGCCAGGGCCACGAGGCCACCAGCAACGCTCGCCATTCCGCCCACGGTGAGGGGACGGGCGCCGACGCGATCGGCAAGTCGTCCGGCGAACGGAGCCGTGACACCGAGCGCCACCGGCATGACCATCAGCTCGAGGCCGGCGCGCCCCGAACCGAGCCCGACACCGCGCTCGAGGTAGAAGGGCACGAGGAACAGGACACCGAACATCACCAGGTAGGACAACAGCCCGCTCGTGATCCCGGCGCTGAAGCGCGACTGGCGGAACAGCCGGAGGTCGAGCATCGGGTGCTCGCACCGCCGCTCGCGAAAGAGGAACCCAACGGCGAGGCCCGATCCACCCACGAGGAGCCCGATAATCGACGGCGAGGTCCATCCGCGGGCATTCCCGAATGAGATGGCGGCGAACAGTGCCAACACGGCTGGGAAGAACAAGGTGAAGCCCGACCAGTCGAAGGGCGTACGGTCCTGGAGGTTTCGGCTCCGCGGGATCAGCAGGACCCCGGCGATCATGCCGAGGAGGCCGAACGGCACGTTCACGAAGAAGATGAGCCGCCACCCACCGGCAGCGAGGAGGAGCCCACCCACGGTGGGACCGAGCGCCAGGCCCACGGCCTGGGCCGCGCCCTGCATCCCGATCGCTTTGCCGAGCGAGGGCTTGGGTACGGCGAGGACGATGATCGCCACGCTGTTGGCCTGGAGCAGTGCAGCTCCCACCGCTTGGAGTGCCCGGAAGCCGATGAGCCACCCGAGGCCGGGGGCAAGCCCGCACAGCGCAGACCCGATGACGAAGATGCCGAACCCGTAGACGTACAGGAGCTTGCGCCCCCACATGTCGGCGAAGCGCCCGACGGCCACCACGGTGGCGACCAGGACGAGGAGATAGCTGAGACCCACCCAGGTGACCGCGCCGACACTGGCGTGGAAGGTCCGCTGGAGTGTCGGGAGCGCGACGGTCACGATGCTGGCATCGAGCTGACCCATGAAGGCACCGACGCACACGGCAGCGACGGTGAGCCAGAAGGCGCTCGGCCGATTCCTGATGAGGTCCGGGCGCCTCGGCTCGGTTAGCAGTCGCTGCCATACGGCCGGGTGCGACGTTCTCATTGCAACGTCTTCCACCGCTCCAACCTGACGCACCATGACTCAGAAGTCGAATAGAGATTCCTGCTCAGTTCGATAAGCTAGATAAATGGATACGAACCGCCTGCGCCATTTCGTCGCCGTCGTCGACCACGGTGGGTTCACGGCAGCGTCGAAGTCCGTATTCGTCTCCCAGCCGGCCCTCTCGCTCGCCGTCAAGGAGCTCGAGACGGAGCTCGGCACTCCGCTGTTCTCCCGGGTCGGGAGGCGAGTGCAGCTGACCGCGGCAGGCACCGCGCTCCTCGGACCGGCCCGTCAGGCGTTGCGGGACGTCGAGACGGGCCGGGCAGCGGTGGAGGCGGTGACGGGACTCATGGCGGGCTCGCTCAGCCTTTGCAGCCTGCCCACCCTGGCAGCCGACCCGATGGCCGGCCTCGTGGGGCGCTTCCGTCGCCACCATCCCCGTGTCCGGGTCGACCTGGCCGCTCCAGAGGACAGTCGGGATCTCTTCGATCTGGTGGAAACCGGGACCTGCGAGCTCGGTCTGACTGACGCGCTCCACGTCCCGGAGTCGTTCGAGTCCACCGACTTCGGTTCCCAGTCGCTTGTGTTCATCCACCCTCCGAGCACGTCCTCTTCGGGCGGCCAGTACGGAGTCAGCGCCGGCGTCCGTGACGACACCCCGCTCGTGGCGGCACCGGAGGGCACCTCCACCCGTCGGTTGCTCGACGAGCAGCTGGGCGCGCTCGGGATCACTCCGATGCTGGCGGTGGTCTCGGCACAACGGGAGGCCATCATTCCGCTCGTGCTGGCCGGCGCCGGTGCGGCCCTGGTACCCGAGGCGCTCGCTCGGTTCGCCGAGCAGTTCGGAGCCGTCGTATCCAAACCGCAACCGCCGGCAGTCCGACGTCTGGCCCTTGTGCATCGGCCAGGTGAGCTGTCGCCTGCGGCGGCCCGGTTCTGCGAGTTGGTCGGGCCACCGACCTCTGCTGGCCCTCCGGGTGCCGACAGAGTTACCTGAGAACCCTTCCGGTGGTGAGGATGGCAGCGGAGGATGGTCATGGCCCGTCACCGTCCCATATCGCTCGGATGGGTGCTTCATCCATCGTGTCGGGCTCGCAAAAGTTGCATGCGCCCGGCAAATCGGGGATGTACCCCAGTCAGCAGCCTTGCTCTTTCGAGTTGACATGAAGGTCTGTACACCTTGATGCAGGCGCTACTCAGTCGGGTCTGTGTTTCGCAGATCGATTGCCGCCAGTGACGCCGCGTCCCCCGAAGCCTTGAGGAAGCTCCGGATGGCATCGCGGTGCTCGGCGGGAACCTCCTTGGCGATCGTCGTGATGCGAGCGTGATAGTCGATCAACCCGCTCGGGAGGCTCTCGAGCAGTCGTGACGACAGCTCGACCAAGATGTGGCGCCGATCGGTCGGGTGGGGGCCACGCCGCACCCAGCCTCCCCGCTCGAGGCGATCGACCAGCATCGTGATCGCTCAGGAGGCCCGAGCAAGACGTCCCTCTTGCAGGGGACAAGATGGAAGGCGCCCGGGTCACAGGTCGGAGTGGTGAAGGGTTGCAGAGGTGACGGTGACAAGTTCGGAAAGCGGGCATCGGGGGCGAGGGCGACACGATCCGGTGTTGGTCGTGCTGAGCGATGGCCCAAAGACCCGGGCAGAGATCCAAGATGCCTTTCGGGCTTACGGCAGGCGGCTGCCCGGTGATCCGCGGCGATTGGCTGGGAGTCGTGGGGAGGGCACCAGGCTCGGACGGAGCATCGACGCGGCGCTGGAACAGTCGTTCGCCGCCGGCTGGTCCACGCCACTCGACGGCGACGACAGCATCAGTCTGACCGACGCTGGTCGAGTTGCGGCCGACCGAGTCCTGAACCACCTGCGTGTCCACCGGGAGCGGATGCACCGGCTCCTCCGGCCAGCGAGCGCTGCGACCAACACGATGGCCGCTCAAGTAGCGATCACGGCCGTCAAGGTGCCAGCCGCACTGATCTCTGGCAGCATCGCCCAGCTCAACGATGCGATCGAGGAGGTCCTCGATGTCGTCGCCAGCATCACACTCTTCTTCGGACTTCGCTTCAACCGGGAGCGTGTCGCCAACTACGTGGTAGTGGCATTGGTGATCTTCACCGGGTGTTTCGCCCTCGCCCTCGCCCTGGGCCGACTGTTCGTTCCCACCACCACCGACGTGAACTGGTACCCACTGACCGTTGCCGCAGTCTCGATCCCGTTCTACGGCCTTCGGTCGGCATACGAGAGAGACTCCGGCGTCCGGGGTGGCAGTGCAGCGCTGATTTCCCAGTCGGTCGATTCCCGCAACCATGCTCTCGTCGGGGTCGGGGTGGTCATCGGATTGATCAGTAGCGCTCTGGGAGCGGGAATCGTCGACACGCTGATCGGTCTGGGATTGGCCACCGCCATTCTCAAGAGCGGCATCGTCTTGGCACGCGATCTGATTCGCTCGATCCGTAACGGAGAAGAACCTGACGTCTCTCGCTACTCTCCCTGGGTCTCTGATCGGCTGAAGCGAGTCATCAACTCACGCCTCGAGACGTGGTTGCTGTTCCTTGTAGACAGTGAACAAGTGACCGGGCGAGATGACCTCCTCCGTCGGGTTGGTCGTGCAGTGAGCAGGGAGTCCAACCCCCTGCTTCGCGAGTACGGCATGGAGGTCGACGCGTCCTCGATGATCGAGCCTGCCCTCGACGAGTTGACACGGCTCGACCTGGTCAGCGCTTCGGAGCCGCTTTCCGCAACCGATCGTGGTCGCAGCCTCCTCGGACGCGAACTCCGTCGTCGATTCTGAGGGGTTTCGGGGCCCGGCAATTGGTCGCCGAAAGCATGGGGGACGTGGAAAACCGGGCCGAGCCTGAGCGGATGCGGCTTGCCCACCAGGTCGCGCTGCCCGGTGCGCTGGCGGGGGCAACACGGGACGACGGGGTCCAACGGACCAGGCAAACACGACACGGACCCGTCGTACGGCTGCGAAGTGTCAAGGTGGGTGACGAATGTGCCGATGACCTGGGCAGTCGAATTGAAATGGCGACCCATGGCCAACACCCTCGAAGTGGGAGTCCCAGCTACGCCCGCTGCGCGGACGGAGGACCCTCCCGGCCGCGCCCGGAGGCTCGCCAAGGCCGCCACCAACCCGATCTACTTCGCCTACCTGTTCGGCCCTGCGGCGTTCGTGGTGATCCTGCTCCTGATGCACTTCGGATACGCCGTTCACGAGCCCGCCTGGCTCTGGCTGCTCGTCTTCGCCGCCGTGCCGGTGGCAAACCTGACCGTCGACCGGCTCTACGCCTGGCACCCGCAACGATGGTCGCTCAACGTACGCATCGGTGTGCAGGCACTGGTCCTCACCGTGGTGATCTACCTCACCGGATGGGGACCGGTCCTTTGGGGTGCCTTCGCCTTCCTCGCCCTGGAGAACGTCACCCAACAGGGCTCCCGGGTCTGGCGAACCACGGCCTTTTGGAGCCTCACCTGGATCCTGGTCGGGCAGCTCTGTATCTGGCAGGGGTTGATGCCGTCCGTGCTCTCGCTGGCCCAGGGGACTGGTCTGGCGCTCATGGGTGCCTTCGTCATGATCTTCGTGGTTCGCATGGCCGGCGCGGTGATGGAGCAGAAGGAGACCGCCATCAATGACATGGAGTTCGCTCTGGCGGAGAAGGAGGCGGCGCAGGACTCGCTCCGCCTGAGCGAGGAGCGCTTCCGTTCACTCATCCAGAAGTCTTCCGATGTAACCGTGGTCATCGACGCCTCGGGCACCTGGAGCTACGTTTCGCCGGGGGTGACCGATCTGCTCGGGTTCCAGTCCGAGGAGCTCATCGGCCGACCTGCCACCGATCTCGTCCACCCCGACGACCAGGAGCGCATCCGCGAGCGGCTCGGTGCCCAGTTGCAGGCGGGAGCCGAGAGCGAGGTGATCCAGTTCCGGATGCCGCGGAAGGACGGAAGTTGGTGCGACGTCGAGGCGGTCGTCTCCAACCAGCTGGACCGCCCGTCGATCGCGGGGTACGTCGCAAACGTACGCGACATTACCGAGCGCAAGCGGTTCGAGGCGTTGCTCGCACACCGTGCGCTACACGATCCGCTGACCGGTCTGGCCAACCGGCAGCTCATCCTCGACCGTGCCGACCAGATGCTGGCCCGCACCCGCCGGACGGGCGATCCGGTCGCCGCCTACTTCATCGACCTCGACAACTTCAAGGACGCCAACGACTCGCTGGGTCATGAGGCCGGGGACCGGCTGCTCAAAGCGGTATCCGAACGGCTGCTCGCCCTGGTCAGGGCCGGCGACACCGTGGGCCGTCTCGGGGGTGACGAATTCGTGATCCTGATCGACGGCGCGTCCTTGTCAAACGGTCCGGGGCTGGTGGCCGAGCGGATCCGGGAAGCCCTGCGGGAGCCGTTCCGCATCGAGGGGTTCGAGGGGATCACGATCTCGATCACCGCCAGCATGGGCATCGCGATGGGCGATCGAACCACGGCTCAGGAGCTGTTGCGCGACGCGGACATTGCGCTCTACCGGTCGAAGGCGGCCGGTCGTGATCGGGCCGTCGTGTTCGAGCCCGCCATGCAGTCCGATGCCCAGGACCGACTCGAGCTCAGGACCGACCTGGATGCGGCACTGCACAACCACGAGTTCTTCCTCCTCTACCAGCCGATCCTCGACCTGGAGGATTTCAAGGTGAGGGGTGTGGAGGCGCTCCTCCGCTGGAGGCATCCGATCAAGGGGATCGTCACTCCCGACACGTTCATCCCGGTCCTCGAGGAAAGCGGGAGGATCGTCGATGTCGGACGCTGGGTCTTCGACGAGGCCTGCCGTCAGGCGGCCGCCTGGCGGGCGGAGGGGTATCGGACGGGGATGTCGGTCAACGTCTCGATGCGTCAGCTGGAGTCCGACCAGCTGATCGAAGACGTTCGTGCCGCGCTGACCGCCCACGACCTGCCTCCGAGGTGGCTCACCATCGAGGTGACCGAGTCGACCCTGATGCGGGATGCGAACGCGACCGTGACCCGTCTCAACCGGCTCAAGGATCTGGGCGTCAGCATCGCCATCGACGACTTCGGAACCGGGTACTCCTCGCTGGCGTACCTGAGGCAGTTCCCGGTCGACGTGCTCAAGATCGACCGGTCGTTCGTCTCAGATATGGGATCTCCGGATGCCACCGCGTTGATCCACACGCTCGTCGAGCTCGGCCGCACGCTCGGCATGGTGACGCTGGCCGAGGGCATCGAGGAGCAGGAGCAACTCGACGTGTTGCGGGCGATCGGGTGTGAATACGGGCAGGGTTACATCTTCTCCCACCCTGTCGCGCCGATCGGCGTCGAGGCACTGCTCTTCCGCGGGCACGGGGAGGATCGGTCCTCGCAGCCGAGCGTCGTCCCGGTCCCCAGGTCGACGAAGGTCGCCTGTGCCGTGCCGGCACCGCACGTGGTGAGGACACCGGTGCCGCACGGGGTCGAGGCCGAGCACGGGTAACGCCGGTCACCGCTCCAACGACCACCCCGACGGGAGACGGCCGACAGACCGGAGACGTTCGAACTCGAGAGGAGCCTCTTGCCCGAGGAACGCGAGCACGGCGCCCGGTCCTTCCTGCAAGACGGCAGACACCGTCTCCTCGTTCCATCCCCGTACGAGACCGACGGCAGAGCTCCGGGCAGGAGAATCCTCCACGGTGTGGAGAACCGCGCAGGTCCGCAGGGGATTCCCGCCGAGAACCCGTCGGCAGCGTGTCAGTCTTCCGACCTGGAGAAGTGGGTCTTCGGCCGCTCGAGTCGCCGCCCGCCCAGGGTGATGTCGACCCGCTCGTTGTAGAACGCGACGAGCCCGGCGATCGGGGCGAGTTGGCGGGTCGGGAAGTCGTAGGACCAGGCCAGGTCGGGGTGGATCTCGTTGCCCACCCGCACTGACCAGTACCCGCTGGTCGTACCCTTGTACGGGCACTCGGTGACGGTGTCGGTGGGAGTCAGGTGGTCGAAATTCAGGCTGGTGCGATCGAGGTAGTAGCGGGTGGGCAGACCGGTCTCGAAGACCAGGACCGGCGAGGACGACTCGGCCAGCAGCACCCCGTCGAGCTCGACCCGGATCGGGCGTGTCGAGCGCAGTGCGTCGACCCGGACGTAGGGGTTTCGCGGATGGACGAAGACACGTTCGTCCTCTTCGAACCAGGCATCGAGGAGGCCCCATTCGAAGCGGAAGGTGCCGCTGAGCCGGGCGACGGTCGAGTCGGCAAGGAATTTCGCCGCGATCGGCCGGCGCACCTCGCCCACCTGCAGCACGAAAAGATCCATCAGACCACGCGGGCTGTGTTGACGCTGACCTTCGGCGACGAGCAACTCGCGACGCACGTCCGCCTCCGGGACGTAGTACTGGGGATAGAAGGGCCCCTCCCAGACGTAGAGCGCCCGGTCCGTGTCGAGCACTGTCGCTCCGGCCAGCACCGCGCGGATACGGCGTGGCACGGGTTCCACGTGCCCGACTGGGGTGATCATCGCCGGGTAGTCGTTCATCTCATGGTGTCCGCACGCCGGTCCGCGACGCGCTCGGTCCGATCCCCCACAGTCTGGCACCCGCACCCTCCCAGGGGGGACGACACCGGGATCGCTGGCATAATCGGGCGATGGACGCAGTGCGCACCCCAGACGAGCGGTTTGCGGGCCTGGACGGATACCCGTTCGACCCCTGTTACGCCGAGGTCGACGACACCGAAGGGGGAAGGCTCCGCGTCCACTACCTGGACGAGGGTCCGGCCGGGGGACAGGTCGTCCTCCTCATGCACGGTGAACCCAGCTGGTCCTATCTCTACCGCCACATGATCCCGGTCATCACCGGCGCCGGCCACCGGGTGGTCGCCCCCGACCTCGTGGGATTCGGGCGCTCGGACAAGCCGGCGGCACGTACCGACTACACCTTCGCCCGGCACGTCGAGTGGATGCGGGCCCTCCTCTTCGACGCGCTCGGTCTTTCGGCGGTGACCCTGGTCGGGCAGGACTGGGGCGGCATCATCGGGCTGCGCCTGGTCGGGGAGCACCCGGAGCGGTTCGCCCGGGTGGTCGCGGCGAACACCTCCCTTCCCACCGGTGACCGGCCGATGGGGGAGGCATTCTCCGCGTGGCAGCGCTTCTCGCAGGAGGTCGATCCCTTCCCTGCCGGCCAGATCGTGAAGGCCGGATGCACGACGGAGCTGAGCGACGCGGTGGTCGCCGGCTACGATGCCCCGTTCCCCGACGAGCCGTACCTGCAGGGGGCGCGCCAGTTCCCGCTCCTCGTCCCGAACCGGCCCGACGACCCGGCCTCGGAGGCCAACCGTTCGGCATGGCGGGTACTCGAGACGTTCGAACATCCCTTCCTCACCGCGTTCGGCGACGGCGATCCGATCACGAAAGGGGCCGAGAAGGCGCTCCAGTCGAGGATCCCCGGCGCAGCGGGCCAACCGCACCGGATCGTGGCCGGCGGCGGCCATTTCATCCAGGAGGACCGCGGACCAGAGCTGGCCCGGATCGTCGTCGAGTTCATCGAGTCCACTCCTGGTTGACGCGTTCGACGTCGCCGATACCTCGACATTGTCCGTGACCCCACCGTCCCTCCGCGTTCTCGTGCTCCAGCACCTACCCGTCGAGCATCCCGGGAGCGTGGGCACCCGTCTCCGCGAGGGCGGTTGCGAGCTGGTGACCGTCGAGCTCGATCACGGCGAGCCGATCGACGACCTCGAGGCGTTCGACCTGATGTTGGTCATGGGTGGTCCGATGGACGTCTGGGAGGAGGACCGCCATCCGTGGCTACGGCCGGAGAAGGAGGCCATCCGGTGGTGGGTTCGGGAGCTCGGGCGCCCGTTCCTCGGGATCTGCCTCGGGCACCAACTGCTGGCCGACGCCCTCGGCGGCACGGTAGGTCCGATGCCGCGCGCCGGAGGTCGGGCTGGTCCCCGTCCGTGTCACCGCGGCGGGAGCGGACGACCCGCTGTTCGCCGGCGTGCCCTCGCCGATCCTCGGGCTGCAATGGCACGGTTCCGAGGTCACCCGGTTGCCCGAGGACGCGGTGACACTTGCCATCAACCAGTCGAGTGCAATCCAGGCTTTCCGGGTGGCAGACCGGGCATGGGGGCTGCAGTTCCATTTGGAGGTCGGGGAGGCCACCGTGGCCGAATGGGCCTCGGTCCCGACCTATCGGGTGGCTCTGGCAGACGCCGGTGTCGACGAGGACCGGTTCGCCTCGGCCGTCGCGGATCAGCTCAACACGATGGAGTCTCTGAGCGCGACGATCACCGAGCGGCTCATGGCGTTCGCTGAGCGGAGAGCTGCTCCCGACGAGCCCGGAGCGCGGCGGTGACCGTCAGGGCCAGGACGTCCAGGAGTCGATGTCGAGCGCGAACACCGGCCCGGGGATCGGGACGTCGTGGTACTGGGGGTACTTGCCGGTGAGCAGACGGACGGCCTCCTTGTGTTCGGCCTTGTCGCCGACAACGCGACCGCGTCCGTCGACTCGCACCCACCATAGGGTCGACCAGTCGTCCGCGTAGTGGTCGACGAGCAGAGCGAACACCCCGTTCGCCTCGAGGTTGGCGAGCCGGCGCAGTGGGCGCCCCGACTTGGGCTTGCCATCCACCGCGGAGTAGACGACGTCACCCTGCAGCGTGAAACAGCAGGGGACCACGTGCGGACGCCCTAGCGCCGTCACCGTCGCCAGCCGCCCGACGCCAGCCTCGCCGAACCGCCGCCGCGCGGTGTCCAGCTCCACCCGGGCGACACTACCGTGCGAAACCGGACATGACCGGGGAGACCTCCCTCCAGCCGGAATGCCGGGCCGGGATGACGAGGAGCGCCCGGGGACGAGTTCCCTGGTGGGGACTGTGCAGCACGACCGGCTTCAGGTCGGTACCCGACCTGCCGATACCCGTAGCGACGCAGCGCGACCTCGGGAGCGCATGCGCCGGCCAGCACATCATTCCTATTGACCAGCACATCATTCCCATAGAGAGGCAGCCATGACCAACACCACCGAGCATGAAGCATCCCTGCGATACGCCCGGGCCGAGGTGGCCCGTCACAGAGAGAACGGTGACACCCACATCGCTGACGAGCTCGAGGAGCTGGTCAACACCGTCTACGACTACGTCAACGAGCGCGGAGGCTGGTCGGCACACCTGACCGGCGCCGGAAGTGCAGCCAGGCATGCACGACGGTCGTCCTCCCGACGAGGAACGACGTGACCGTCCTGGACGGCCCACCGGGCGCCTGAACGGGACGGCCGTCGTACTGATCGACGAGCAGGGCGAACACTCCGTTCGCCCCGATGTGGGCTTGCCGTCCACCGCGGAGTAGACGCCATCGCCCGGCAGCGTGAAGCAGATCTTCTGGTTCCCGGGCCGCCACACCGTCGGCAGTCGTTCGGATCGCCGTATTGTTCAGGAAGCGGTCTCTCGGACCCACGCCTGGGCGCCAGCCTGGACCGCGTCCCATGGACTTCCGAGAGGTGGGGTGTACGAGAGATCGAGATCGCTCATGGCGTCCACCGTCATCTCGTTGAAGATGGTCGTTGCCGCGATGTCGATCCGCTTGGCCACCTCGGCGTGTCGGTGTCCGAAGAGCTGGACGCCGAGGAGCCGGCCGGTAGTGCGGTCACCGGTGTAGCGCATGGAGATCCTGTGACTGCCCGGGTAGTACGCCTTGTGGTCGTCGGCTTCGAAGCCGATGGTCACCGGGTCGAAGCCCGCAGCCACCGCCTCGTGGTCTCGCAGGCCCGTGCGGGAGACAGCGTGCTCGAAGAGCTTCACGACCTGGGTCCCGAGGGTCCCCGCGAACTCCGGGTTCCCGCCGACGGCGTTCTCCCCCGCGACGCGTCCCTGTTTGTGGGCCGTCGTGCCGAGTGGGAGGTAGGTGCTGCCGAGGAGACGGTGGTGGGTGACCACGCAGTCACCCGCCGCGAAGACATGCGGCAGGTTCGTTCGCATGTGGCGGTCCACCTCGATGGCACCGGCGATACCGAGCTTGGCACCGGCGTTGGAAGCAAGCTCGGTGTCCGGTCGGACCCCGACCGCCACAAGAACCATGTCCACTTCCCGTCGCACGGGCCCGTCGACGCCCGACGCATCGACGACCAGGCGGCTGACCCCTCGTGGGTTGCGGCTGACCTTGTGGACGGTCGTGCCCGTCAGGACCTCCACGCCGTGGTCGGACAGCTGGCGGTGGACGAGGGCGCCGAGCTCCGGGTCCACCGTCGGGAGCACCTCGTCGAGGCGCTCCATCTGGGTGACCTTGAGGCCACGGGCGGTGAGGCCTTCTGCCATCTCGAGCCCGATGTAGCCCGCCCCCACGATGAGCGCACCCGACGGCCTGGACTCTTCGAGTGTGCGCATGATGGCGAAGGTGTCGCCCATCGAGTGGAGCAGGTGCACGCCGTCGTCCCAGCCGAGCGCACCTTCGCCCGAGACCCCTTCGATCGGCGGGACCTGTGAGACGGCCCCGGTACCTACCACGAGCTCGTCGTAGGAGAGGAGCTCGTCGGTGCCCGAGGCGTCGGTGACGAGCAGGGTCCTGTCCTCGACGTTGATCTGCTTCGCCATGGTGTCGACCTTGAGCTGCATGCCGGTGGCCTCGAGGTCGGCGTATGTGCGATGCGCCAGGTTGTGCCAGTGGCTGACTTCGCCGGAGACGTAGTACGGGATCCCGCAGATGGAGAAGTTCGGGTAGGCGTCGGCGACGACGACCGTCACCTCGACGCACGGGTCGAGCTCCCGGGCGCGCAGCGCTGCGCTGATGCCGGCGTCGCTACCTCCGATGGCGATGAGGTGCACGTAGGGGTTCCTTTCGAACGGTGTGAGGACAGCAGATCTGAGAGGTGACGAACCGGATCAGCGGGTCTCGAGGTCGGCTTTCGGCCCGCAGGTGCGGTTCGATGATGTCGGCCGCTTCGGCCTTGGTGATGCCCGGGTACAGACCCCTGATCAACCCGAAAGCCAGAAGTCCCCCGACGATCTGGGCGGAGATGAAGCTCGGCACTGATGAAGGGGCGATGCCGGCGAAGGTGTTGGAGAACATGCGTCCGACGGTGATCGCCGGGTTGGCGAAGCTGGTCGAGCTGGTGAAGAAGTACGCAGACCCGATGTAGGCGCCCACGGCTGCAGGGGCCAGGTGGGATCGCCCGGAGCGGGCGAGCGCGAAGATCACCAGGATCAGGCCGATGGTGGCGACCACTTCGGACACCCAGTGCGGGCCCGATGCCCGGTGCTTGGTCGAGATCGAGATCGCCGCCTCGGAGAACATCACGTTGGCCAAGATGGCCCCGCCAATGCACCCGAGCGTCTGGAACGGGCAGGTAGGCGGCGGCATCCCGCCACTTCAGCCCTCCGAATGCAGCGTCCACGAAGGACACCACCGGGTTGAAGTGGGCACCCGAGATCGGGCCGAACATCAAGATGATGGCGAACAGGCCAGTGGCTGTCGCTGCCGCGTTCTCGAAGAGTTGAAGTCCGATGTTGCCCGGCGACAGGGTCTGGGCGGCAATCCCGGAGCCGATGACGATGGCGGCGAGCAGGGCGCTCCCCAGGAACTCGGCCAGCAGGCGTCTCCACAGCACGGTGTCCCGCACGACGATCCCCGGATCCGCTGTGTTGCTCAGCAGCAGGACGTGGATTCGGGTCGGCCTCCACCCACGGTGACCGGGACACCCTGGATCGCCTCGGGGATGCAGCACGTCCCGTCCCCCGCGATGCCGCTCTCGGAAGGCGCATCGGCGAGCACCGTGTAGAACTCCCACGGCGCACCGTCGGGATCGTTCACCCAGACCTTGTCCTGGAGGGCGAAGCAGCACGTCGTCTGCTCTTCTACTTCGGTCGTCAGGCCCTCCTCGCTCAGGCGTCCTGTTGCGGTAGCCACCTCGTCGGTGGTCTCGACCTCGACGCCGAGGTGATTGAGCGCGCCTCCGACCCCGTGGCCACGCTCGGTGGCGACCTCCATCAGGACGAGCTTGAGCGGCGGGTCGGCGATGGCGAAGTTGGCGTAGCCGGGACGGAGCTTGGCCGGCTCGGTACCGAAGAGCTTCGAATAGAAGGTGATGGCCTCATCGAGGTCGGACACATTGAGAGCGAGTTGCACCCGGGACATGAGCAGCCTCCGTAGTCATTTACGAATGTCGATTGATCGATTATGATAGATACATTCACGCTCGTCAATAGGAGAATCGGATCATGGCGAAGCAGACCTCCACGATCGAACCTGCTACAGCCGACCAGTGCTGTGCCTCGGTGCTTGCCGCACCGCTCGACAGTGACGATGCCGGTGAGCTGGCCAGGGGGTTCCACACGCTCGCCGACCCAGTGCGACTCAGGGTTCTCAGCATCCTGGCCTCCTCCCCCGAAGGCGAAGTATGTGTCTGCGACTTCGTCGGGCCCGTAGGCAAGAGCCAGCCCACCGTCTCCCACCATCTGAAGATCTTGAGCGAGGCAGGACTGGTGCATGGTGATCGCCGCGGCAAATGGGTCTGGTACTCGCTCAACCGGGAGCGCCTGTCTGAACTCCGTGCCGCCATCGATTCGTGAGCGGCATGAGCTCACCTCAGTTCCTGATGAGATGCCGTAGCGATCGTCGACCGTGAGTGTTCTGCGACGGGTCGCCTGATCAGGACGGCACCGTTCGGCGGGGCGCCCAGTTCTCCAGACCACTCAGATCGGGGGCGATTTCGAGCTCCGCCAATAGGTCGAGGACTCGCAGACCAATCTGGTCACGGATTGTCCGCACCTCGTCGAGCGTCCTGCCCGTCGGGTCTTCCACGTCCCAGTCCTCGTACTTCTTCCCCGGATAGAGCGGGCAGGCGTCTCCACATCCCATGGTGATCACCACGTCTGCGGCGTCGAGCACCTCCTCGGTCCAGGGCTTCGAGTACCCGGCGGAGATGTCGATACCGATCTCCGCCATGGAGGCGACGGCCGCCTGATTGAGCGAGTCGGTCGGCTCCGAGCCACCCGACCACGCAAAGGCACGCGAGCCGGCGAGCTTGGCGCACCAGCCCAAGGCCATCTGGGAACGCCCCGCGTTGTGGACGCAGAGGAACAGCACACCGGGCAAACCCTGACCGATCCTTCCTTGCGACTTCGCGAGCGCCTGCAGACGCTCCCCGGCCATCCGCTTGAAGAGCACCATGCGGAACTGGTTGTAGACGGTCGAGCGAGCAGCCATGTCCTCGGCGGTCGCCACCAGCAGCTGCTCGATCGTCTCGATGCCGAAGACGCCGGCGTACTCGTCATGCAGGTTGACGGCAGCCCGGTGAAGACCCGCTCGTTCGGATTCGGTCACCACGGTCGGATCTCGCACGTCTCGACCTCCCCTTGTTTGCCATCGAGTGTATGACTCAACTACCATTGAGTCAATGGTTATTGATCTGGCGGCTCGTGCCCGCCTGCACGCCGCTCTGGGCGATCCGCACCGCCTGGCAGTCGTCGAGGTCCTCCAGTTGTCCGACCGAACACCGTCCGAGCTGGCGGACATGCTCTGCTTGGGGAGCAACCTCATGGCACATCACCTGGGAGTGCTGGAGGACCTCGGCCTCATCTTGCGCGTGGCATCGGAGGGCGATCGCAGAAAGCGGTACGTGCAGCTCGTGCCGTCTGCTTTGGCCGGGCTGGGACTGGGAGCGGGAGTCCAGGCGCAGAGGATCGTCTTCGTATGCACCGAGAACTCGGCTCGCTCCCAGCTGGCCGAGGCCATCTGGAACCAACGGCACTCGGTGCCGGCGACCAGCGCCGGGATCGCCCCGGCAGCTGACCTGCAACCGGGAGCGCTGGAGGTCGCCGCTCGCCGAGGGATCGATCTGGCCGGCGCACATCCCAAGCCGTTGCCGGAAATCACTCAGGATGACCTCGTGATCAGCGTCTGCGATCGAGCCCACGATGTTCTTGATGAGCGGGGAGGCATTCGTGAGCTGCACTGGTCTGTGCCCGACCCGGCCGGGACGAACGCTGCCATCACGTTCGAGCAGGCAGCGGATGTGCTCACTGATCGCATCGCTGCTCTAGCGCCCAACATCACACTGGTCTGACTCGGCGACCGCCCGTCACGGTCTCGCGCCATGAGCTGATCCGCTCAGCCTTATGACGAACGGCCCCAGACCCAGGTAGTCCCCAGGGAAGACGATGTAGTCAATGGCGAGCACACTGGCGTATACCGCTTCTGCGATCGTGGGCCTTTTGGGCCTCGCTCACGCGATCCCGACGCGTCAGGTCCTTGCCGGATCCGAGCCGATCACCACGGACAATCGGCGTGTCGCCCTTCAGGAGTGGCTGGCCGAAGCGCTGGCCATGTGGGGATTCGGCGCGCTGGTGATCACGGTGACGGTGGTGGGCGGCGCAGGAGCGCAATCGACCCAGTGGGTCTACCGAATCACCGCAGGGGTACTGGTGGCTTTCGCTGTGCTCACCGGTCTCACCGGAGCACGCACTCCGGTGATCTGGTTCAAGATCTGCCCAGTGGTGATGGTCGGATCCGCCGCCCTGCTGTAGGCAGCCGCCCTGCTGTAGGCAGCCGCCCTGCTGTAGGCAGCCGCCCTGCTGTAGGCAGCCGCCCTGCTGTAGGCAGCCGGCTCTCTGGGTCACTGGTTGACCCAACCAATTGGACGGGGAACGGTGCGCGAATGCTGCCGAGCTGGTCAACACCGGCTACGAGCAGGTCGACGACAGCGGAGGTTGGTCGGTGCACCTGATCGGGACGGCAACGGAAGTCGCTCCGGTCTCGGGTCAGCCGTCGGCGTCGGGTGCCTTCGCCGCTGTCGTGACCTCGGACGGTGTGGGCGTTCCGGTGAGGGTGGTCCTCGGGTGGACCGGAAGCACCACCGGCGGGCGCGGGGACTGGTTGAAGTCGAAGTCGGCGACCAGGTTGCCGAGGATCTTCTCGGTCTCGCGCACGCTCGGGTCTCGGGTCGGGCCGGCCGTCGGTGGCCGGGTCCAGGCGCTGGCCGTCGAGGAAGTCGTCCTCGATGAATTTGTCGTAGGCGTCAAAGCTGAGGGTCTGGTGGTCGACGTACCCCTTCTTGGCATACGGGCTTATCACCACGCCGGGGACCCGGAGCCCGTAGCCGTTCTCGTCGACCCGGGGCGGCACCACGTGATCGTAGAACCCTCCCCAGTCGTCCCAGGCGAGGAAGATCGCGGTCGAGTCCCAGTCCGGCCCCTTCATCACCGCGTTGACGAGGCTGGTCACGTACGACTGGCCGAAGCTGACCGGCGCCGGCGGATGCTCGCTCACCTCGCCCGAGGGGACGACCCAGGAGACGGACGGGAGGGTGCCGGCCTTGGCGGCCGCGTAGAAGTTGGTGACGTCCTGGATGTTCCCGAGCTGGTGGTCGTTCTGGACCGTGTTGAACCACGGCAGCGGGTTCCAGATCCCGGGAGTGCCGGCGTTCTGCACGATCGGCGCGCAGGTCTCGGCAGCGTCGTTCTCGCAGTCCGGCTCGGTGCCGCTGACCACGTAGTACGCCCAGCTCACGTCCGACCTGTAGAGCAGGTAGGTGAGGTCGGTCCACGCATAGATCGGCTGATCGGATGCTGCCCTTCGCTTCGCCCTGGCTCCGTTCTTCGGTCCGCTCTCGCCACCGTAGATCGCAGGCGCGTTCGCGGGTCGTTCCGCCGGCCTGGTCTGGAGGGCGTTCACGCAGCTCGACGGATTGTCCTCCTGCGTGCAGTAGGCGGACCATTCAGAGACCAGGAAGAGATGCGAGGGGAGGCTCCAGGACGCGTTCGGTTCGAACATGTGGTCCTGGAGGACGAAGTCCTTCGCGTAGGTCCAGTAGTTCGGGATGTCGCTCTCGGTGTGGTAGCCCATCACGTCGGGGGTGGCCGAATTGGTGCACGCGGGGTCGGTCGGATCCAGGCACCCCTTGCGACCGGACTCGGCCTGGCCGATGAACCCGTCCATCTTCCCGCCGTCGACGTCCGCGGTCGCGTTGGGGGCGGAATGGGGTCCGCCGCCGTTCACGTCGGCGTGGTCGACGTACGGCTTCACGCATGTTCCGGTCGCTGGGTTCGGGACGCAGACGGTGGGCATCCCGTTGCTCATCGGGATGCCGTCGGCACCGGGATAGGTGGCGAAGTAGGAGTCGAACGAGCGGTTCTCCTGTTGGATCACGATCACGTGCTTGATCTTGTGGATGCCCGCGGGGACGACATAGCTGCCGGTCGGACCACCGACGACCCGCTCGGTCCGGGCGGGCGGGGAAGAGGACGACGTGGACGCAGTGGACGAAGAGGGCGAAGTCCCGCCTCCACAGGAGGCCGCGACAAGTGCGGTTGTGACCAACAGGCCCATCAAGAGCCCGCGGCGGGCGCCCCGTCGCGGTGCCGATCGACCCATTCGCTCAGTATTGACTGGAACCGCCGATACTGTCAACCTAGTAGACAAATGGCCCGGCCGTCGCCGTTCGACGGAGTGGTCCGGGCGGGACGAAGGGGTCTGTGTGGAACAGGACGCGGGGCAGGTCGGCCTCGGGGGTGCGCTGCGGAGGGCGTGGATCGGCTATCGCCGATTGCTTGACGCCGAGATAGAGGCCGCCGGATTCGGCAACCGTCGGTTCCCGGACGGGCGTGCGCTGCGGATCTGCTCGGCTTCGGCCGACGTCACGATCTCTCGCTTGGGCCGCGATCTGGGCATCACTCGGCAGGGTGCGAGCAAGCTCGTCGCAACTCTTGTGGAGCGCAGTTATGTGGTACTCAGCGACTCGCGGACCGATGGCAGGGAGAAGATCGTTACGCTCACCCGCCGCGGAAACGAACTCCTGGCGGCGCAGCGAGTTGCGGCGCGCACGATCGAGCGCCGGTTGCGCTCCGAGATCGGGTCGGAGGCCTTCGACGGACTGTACGGACTGCTGGAGGCCCTCGGAGGGGACAGCCAACCGAGAATGAGTGAGGTCCTGGGAACAGTTCGCGACCCGTAGGCTCCCTGACTCACTGTGGTCGGGGTCAGTCCCACACGAGCGGCAGGTGGTCCGGCTGGCGGATGCCCGGGGAGAAGTGGATCTCCGCTCCGTCGGGGATCCGGTAGTCGGGGACCCGGCTGTGCAGCTCCTCGAGCGCGACCCGGAGCTCCAGCCGGGCCAGATGCGCCCCGAGGCACTTGTGGTTGGCACCGCCGAACGCGAGGTGACGGTTGAGGTCCCGGCTGTAGTCGACCTCGTCGGGGTGTTCGAACACCGTCTCGTCGTCGTTGGCGGCGCCGATCACCAGCATCACCGGATCGCCGGTGTGCAGTTCGATCCCTGACATGGTGATCCCCTCTTTGACGACTCGGGGGACCACCATCACAGGTGTCTCGTGTCGGAGGAGCTCCTCGACCGCTGCGGGGATCAACGAAGGCTCCTCGGCGAGCTGGTGCCGACGGTCAGGGTGCCGGGCCAGGTACACCACCATGCAATCCAGGGTGGCGGTGACCGTGTCGAGACCGCCGAGGAGCATCAGGTGGCAGATCCCGAGGAGCTCGTCGTCGGTGAGGGGGCGGCCGTCGAAGTCGGCGTGGACCAGCTCACTGATGAGGCCCTCGCCCGACTCGGAGCGGGCGGTGTCGATGGCCGTCTGGAAGTACACGCTGATGGCCCTGCCGGCCGAGGCCCGGATCGCCGCCGCCCCCTCGAGGTCGCCGGGCTCGACGGCGGGGCGGACCGTGTCGTCCCGCCATTGCAGGAAGGTCTGCAGGTCCTCCTGCGGCATGCCCATGAGACGCAGGAAGATGGTCGAGGGCAGCGGTGTCGCGAACTGCTCGTGGAAGTCACAGCCGCCTGCATCGGCAAACCCGTCGATCAAGCCGTTGACCAGCGACCGCACCTCGGGCTCGAGCTCGGCGATGCGCCTCGGCATGAACGAGCGGTTGAGCAACCGGCGGTACCGGGTGTGCATCGGGGGATCCACCTGGACCGGGATCAGGGGCTGTTCCTGACCGATGGACAGCGCTTCGGCCGAGGAGGAGAACACTTCAGGATGGCGCAGCGCCCAGCTGACACTCTCGTAGTCGAACAGGTACACGCTGGACATCTCGGGGGACGTGGAGCGCGCCACCGGGCACTCCTGACGCAGTTGCCGGTAGACCGCTGCGGGATCGTCGGCAACGCCGGCCCTGAACAGGAGATCAGCGAGATCCCGCGTCGCTGCTTTGGTCGGGCCAGTTTCGCTCACGGCGCGCCTCCTCGCTTCGTTCCTACTCCACGTGCTCACTGAGGTGCAACCGGCCGCCGATCTGAACCGCGGGTGCCGTGCCAGTACGGACCGTGGTCTCTATCCACCGACGACGATGGGCCTGCTGGTCGGGATCAAGACTGCCACCAAGATGTCGGGCGATGGGCAGGAGGACGGCGGGAAATCGAGGGTCGAACACCCCAAATTCGACCCGGTGGTCCCGGGCGCTGAGAGTGGCCGCTCAACGCCCTGAGTGGTCCAGAACGTTAACTTCCCGCGTCATGGAAATGAACTCTTCGGTACCTCCGGGATAAAGGGGTGAATTACCCGTTACCGGGCTTTGCGGCTCGACCGAGCCGGGTTATATATACGACTGCGGAACCGTTCCGCTCGGGGCTTGGTGACGCGGTTGCGGATCAGTCACGCATGCCACCCGTATGAAGGTTGAAAGGCAGATTCCATGAGGCGTGTTTTTGTAAGTTGTGCGGTCCTGGTGGGACTGCTCACTGTGGGGGCGGTCGCCGTTCCTTCGGGAGTGGCAAGCGCCAGTTCCGCTCCGACCACCGATACGGTCTACGACAGCACCGTCAATGTGACGTCGCTTCCCAGCATCGGCTACCAAGCCACGCAGGCCGCTGAGGTCGGCAATCAGATCGCACTCGATCCGTCGAGCACCGGACTCGTCCACAGCGTGGGGGTCACGATGGAGGACTGGGCGTGCAAGAGCGGCAACTGGCAGAACGATGACTGCGCCGGCAGTGGCACGTTCGCCCAGCCGATCACCCTCAACCTCTACAACGTCGGCGGGGACGGCGTCTCGGTCGGGACTCTGATCACCTCGATCACCCAGACCTTCAACATCCCGTACCGGCCGCCGGCGGACAATGTCAACTGCCCCGGCACCGGTGTGAACGGTGGTACCGGACAGTGGTACGACGGAGTGGCCTGCCACTTCGGCAAGGCTGTCAACATCCAGTTCAATGTTCCCGACGTGCAGGTGCCGAGCCACCTCATCTACGGGGTCGCCATGAACACGAGCAACTACGGTGCCGATCCCTACAACGTGTCCAACCCTTCCGGCGACGCCGCCTGCCAGGCCACCGAGCAGGGGTGCCCCTACGACAGCCTCAACATCGGTCTGAGCCAGGATCCGACCGACACCTATGTCGGTTCGGACGTGATCCCCGGCGCGCTCTACTGGAACACGCAAACTGCCGGCAACTACTGCGACGGCGGTACGGGTGGGACGGGAACACTGCGGGCCGACCTGCCGCTCGACTACCCGCCGGCGAATGCTGGTACACAGGAGTCGTGCTGGTCGGTCAACGGGACCACGGCGGATCCGCAGAACTCCTCCAACGTCATGGGCGGGGCCCCGTTCTATGTGCCCGCGGTCCAGTTCAACACCGACGAAGCGACAGCGATCGTGTCCGATCCGAGCACGACCTTCACCCAGGGTGTGAACTACAGCTTCCCGGTGCTGGTCTCCGGTTACCCTGACCCCACGTTCGCCATCACCAACGGCAGCTTGCCCACCGGCGTGAGCCTCACCCCGGTGGCGCCGGCAACGGCGACCGACGGGCTGATCAGCGGAGCCACCTGTTCGACGGGGCAGTTCCCGGTCACCATCACGGCCGACTCGTCGGTCACCGGTTCGGCGAGCCAAGCCTTCAATCTGACGGTGGCCCCATCGACGATCACCTCGGCCAACAGCACCACGTTCACACAGACGAGGTCGAGCAGTTTCCAGATGAGTGCGTCACCTGAGCCGTCGTACAACTTCAGTGCCGCGAGTCTGCCGACCGGGATGCATCTGTCCTCCACCGGCCTGCTCTACGGGACGCCGGTCAGCTACGGGACGTTCCATATCGCAGTGACTGCGACGCCGACCGACGCCGCTGCACCCTGTGCGGCGACGACGCAGGCATTCACGCTGAACGTGCTTCCCGCCGCCCCGAGGTTCACCTCGGCCAACTCCTACACTGCCACCGTTGGCCAGGCCGGCAGCTTCCAGATCACGACGAGCGGGTACCCGCCGGCGACCATCACCACGTCGAGCCGCCTGCCGGCCGGCATCCTCTGACCCAAACCGGGCACGGAACGGCGACGTTGGCCGGGACTCCCGGGGCAGGCACCGGACGGGTCTTCCCGGTGACCCTCAAGGCCACCAGCAGCTCGGGAACCTATACGCAGTCGTTCACTCTGACTGTGGACCAGGCTCCGCTGATCACCAGTGTCAGCCACATCTCGGGCCCGGTGGGGAACCACTTCAACTTCACCGTCACCACCAGCGGTTTCCCGGCGGCTGCGATCACCTCGACCCCGCTGCCCCTCTTGGTCACTCTGACCGACCACGGGAACGGAACCGCCACGCTGTCGGGCAACTACCTGGCAGGGATGCAGTCCTTCACCTTCATGGCCAGCAACGGCACCTCTCCGAACGCCACCCAGGTGTTCCACATGAGCGGTACCTGAGCAGCCCGGTAAACCCGGAGGCCACCGAGCTACCGGGACCATCTACAGGAACCCGGCCCACACCGCAAGGTGTGGGCCGGGCCTGTTGGTGGGGCATCGACGGGTGGGGCTGTTCGATCCCACCGTCTATCGTCCTCTCGGTCGGCCCGCCACCGGTGCCGCCCACCGTCGAGCACGAGGGAGTGGACGATGAACATCGTGGTCAGCAACGTGAAGGGCGGGGTGGGCAAGACGACCACGTCGGTCTACCTCGCCGCCGCGGCGGTCGGGCGTGGGTGGACCCCGGTCACCCTGGTGGACGCCGATCGGCAGGCCTCGACGGCCGAATGGCTCGAGGTGAGCCCGGTGGAGGGCGTCGACCTCGTCGAAGCTCCCTCAGAGCGCACCGTGAACCGGGCCTTGGCCTCCCACGGCGGGCTGGCGGTCGTCGACACCCCTCCCGGCGACGAGCGGATCGTGCGGGCGGCGCTCCAGCTGGCAGACGCCGTGGTCGTCCCGACCCGTGCCGGAGGGGTCGAGTACTCCCGGGTGGCCGCCACTGTCGAGATGATCGACCGCAGGACCCCCTACGGTGTGGTCATCTGCGCGGCCCGGCTGGGCACCAACGACCTCGACGAGGCGGTGGCATGGTGGACCGAGTCCGGTGTCCCCATCTGGGGCGTCATCCCCGAGCGGGTGGGGATCGCCGCCGGCCCCGAGGCCAGGCTCTACCGGGAGGGGCTCGAGGCATATGACGCCGTGCTCAAGAAGGCACTCCGGAAGCGGTCGTGAGCGGGAGGACCCGATCAGGCCCGATCAGGCGAGCAGGTCGTCCGGGCCGGCCGGTATGTCCACCGCGTGCTCGCGGAGCACCTCGATGGGGACGACGTCGAGCGCCCGCTCGTGGGTGGAGGCGAGCACCACGTAGGCGGCCGCGCCGTCGTGGTGGGCCCGCAGCCAGTTGACCGCGGTCACACACCAGCGGTCGCCGGGAACGAGCCCGGGGAACCGGTACGGCGGGCACGGGGTGCTCAGGTCGTTGCCGATCGAGACCTGGTGCTCGAGGAAGGGCGCGGTGACCACGGCGCAGATGGTGTGGCTGCCGACGTCCTCGGGCCCGGTCGAGCAGCAGCCATCACGGTAGAAGCCGGTCAGCGGGTCGGTGCCGCAGGGCTCGAGCTCGCCGCCGAGGACGTTGCGCTCGCTCACCCGGCCAGTATCGCCGATGACGGCGCGCGCCACTGGGCGGACCCGCCGCCGGTCCGTCGGGGTGTGGCCCTGATCAGTTGAAGCTCTCGACGACCGGGTCCGCACCGTCGTCTCTGTCGGCGACCGGGGTGATGCGGATCCGGTGGCCGTCTACCCGGTCGATCCGCTCCAGGGCGTCCAGGTGGCCCGCCCGCGCCCCGCCACTTGGCCATGGCTCTCGCCTTGGCATCGACCGGGTCGGCCGCCACCACCAGGACGACCTCATGGTCCTCGCCCATCCTGCCGTCGTCCAACGGGCCGCCAAGGTACGCCGCATAGAGGTGCACCTGGGCGAGGCTACCGGGTCCGGTCGGGCCGTCCCCGGGTCAGCGCCGGGCGTTCTTCACGAAGTCGTCCGTCCCGTGCCCGACCGCGAGCGGCGCGCCGGCGTGCCAGCTCCCACGCAGGTGCCGGCGGATGGCGGCCTCTCCGTCGCCGGTGGCGCGGGCTGCCCCGTGCCAGAGGTCGGCGTGGTGGAAGAGGACGTCGCCGCGCTCCTGGTAGAGGGCGATCTCTCCGGGCACCCGCTCGAACCCCGGGGGGATGCCGTCGGTGCCGCGGAGGTGGCTGCCCGGGAGCACGCGTAGGAAGCCGTTGGCGGGCGAGGTCGGATCGAAGTGGACGGTGAATGCGATCCCGGGCCAGATGTCGAGCTGGGGGCCGGACTGGTGGTCCGTGTGCCAGCCGATGCGCGAGTACGCCGATCCCGGATCGGGCCGGGCGTCCTGGTACACGATTCCGAATTGCTCGTAGTCGAGAAGCCAGGCGCCAGGACCGATGAGGGTACGGACCACACCGACCAGGGCCGGGTGGCGCACCATCTGGCGGGCACGATGCGAGACCTCCGTCGCGAAGCAGACGTAGTGGGCGAAGGGGCGCCCGTCGATGGTGGCCCCGGGATCGTCGAGGACTGCCGTGCCGTGACGTTCGTCGAGAGCGCCTTCGGCCAGGAGCTGCTGGGCCTCGACCAGCTCGCGCTCCGCCGCGGCGAGGACCGCCTCGTCGAAGACCCCACGCAGCGTCGCGTAGCCGTTGGCCTCGAAGAAGGGATCCAGGTCAGCGGTCGTGTCGACGGAGAAGATGCCGGGCCTGTCCCTATCCAGCACGATGTGCCCCCTCGGCGGCCGACCCACGTCCACGAATTCGATCGTAGGCGGGCGCGGTCCGTCGCCCTGCAAGGCCGGCGCCTCACCACGCACGGACGTGGCCCGGGGACCACTCAACGTGGGGTCCGCAGTTGTCAGGTGCCGCGGAGTCCGATCGATTGGGCATTCCTGTTGCAATCGCCCAGGGCATCCCCTAGGTTGCGCCCTGGTCGGGGGAGCTGCCATGGGACGCTCGGGGGAGCTGCATCAGCCGATCGCCATGCCGGAATGGGAGGGGCGGCCCGACGGGCCTGCGCCGCATGAAGCCTGAGGAGAGACGCAGATGAGAGCAACTCGACCGTTGACGGTTCGCCTGGCATCGCTGGGCGGCGCCATGGCGTTGGCCACCGCAGGACTGGTCGGTGCGTTCGGCCTGGTGGCTCCGGCGCAGCCGGCCGGCGCCGACACCCCGTCCTACAACGCGAGCTGCACTGTGGCGGGAACAGCGGCGAGCTTCCCTGTGACGGTCACCGGGGTCATCTCGCCGAGCACCGTCGCGCCGGGTGGATCCTTCAACCTCTCCAACTTCGCCCTCAAGACCTCCTTCAGCGGAACCACGCTCACCGCCCTCGCGGGCAAAACGCTCAGCGGGACCTTCACCATGGGGATCGACTCGATCGGCGGCTCGCCGGCTAGCCAGATGGCGACCTTCACCATCCCTCTGACCTCCGTCCCGACGCCGGCCCCGGCGTCGCTGCCGCTGACCGCGACGGGTTCTGTGCCCTCGTTCACGGCGAGCTCATCGGCCAAGTCGGTCAGCCTGTCCACCGGCACCACCGGCAGCGTGGCTGTCGTGGTCAGCGGCACTGCGATCCCTCCCGGCCCCTGCACCCAGCCGTCCGAGTTGATCGGGTCGGCCCCGGTCAAGGTCCCGGGGGCGCTCATCAAGACGGTCCTCCCGAACTCCGGCCCCGCCGCCGGCGGTAGCACCGTCAAGATCATCGGAACCAACCTCCTCGACCCGACCTCGGTCACCTTCGGCGGGGTGCCGGCCACCCACGTCCACGGGCTCACAGCCGACTCGATCTCGGCGGTGACCCCTCCTGGCACCGCCAGCTCTATCCCGGTCTTGGTGCAGGTGACCACCACTGGGGGCAAGTCGAACACCGGCAACTTCACGTACACCAACGCGCCCGTGGTGACCGGTCTGCAGCCGAGCACCGGCCCGCCGGCCGGGGGCACGTCGGTCAAGCTGACCGGCGTGCAGTTCACCGGCGCAAGCGCGGTCGCGTTCGGCTCGAGCCCGGCCGCCTCGTTCAAGGTCAACTCGGATACCTCGATCACCGCCGTCTCCCCGGGGGGTAGCGGGGTCGTCGACGTGACCGTGACCGGGCCCCACGGCACCTCGATCACCGGTGGGCAGGACCGCTTCAGCTACCGGCAGGGCTACTGGCTGGTGGCCTCCGACGGCGGGGTATTCGACTACGGGGCCTCCCCGTTCCTCGGCTCCGCCGGCGCGATCCATCTCAACAAGCCGATCGTGGGCATGGCATCGACGCCCGACGGTGGTGGGTACTGGCTCGTTGCCTCCGACGGCGGCATCTTCGCCTACGGCGACGCCCCGTTCTTCGGCTCGACCGGGAACATCACCCTCAACAAGCCGATCGTGGGCATGGCACCGACGCCGGACGGCTACGGCTACTGGCTCGTGGCCTCCGACGGCGGGGTGTTCGCCTTCGGCGACGCCCAGTTCTTCGGATCAATGGGGGGGACGCCGCTCAACAAGCCGATCGTCGGGATCGTCTCCACACCGGACGGGAATGGCTACCGGATGGTCGCCTCCGACGGCGGGGTGTTCGCCTTCGGTGACGCCCACTTCCACGGCTCGGCCGGCGCCTCGCCGGCCGCAGCGCCGGTCGTGTCCCTCGCCCCCACGCCCGACGGGGGCGGCTACTGGACCGTGGGCTCGAACGGTGCAATCGTGAGCTACGGGGACGCCACTCCAGAGGGCTCGCTCGCAGGGGCGGCTCTCGTCTCGACCGTCGTGGGGATCTCCGCGTATCCCTCGGGCGGGGGCTACTGGCTGGCCACAGGGGACGGCGGCATCTTCAACTTGGGCAGCGCCCCCTTCTACGGATCGCTTGAGCGGCATCGCCCTCAACAAGCCGATCGTCGGGACGGCGGCGGTGTCCTGACCCGGCCCTTGAGGCCGTACCATGCAGCAATGAGCGAACCGCCCGGGAGCCGGGACCCGTCCGAGCTGCCGCTGGTCGGGATCAAGCCCCGCAGCTACGAGGTGACCGACGGGCCGACCCGGGCGCCGGCCCGGGCCATGCTCCGGGCGGTCGGGATGGGCGACGACGACTGGGACAAGCCCCAGATCGGCGTGGCCTCGTCCTGGAACGAGGTCACCCCGTGCAACCTGCCCCTCGCCCGCCTGGCCGAGCAGGCCAAGGACGGGGTGCGTGCCAGGCGGGGGCTTCCCCCTCGAGTTCGTGACCATCGCCGTCTCCGACGGGATCTCGATGGGCCACGAGGGGATGCGGGCGTCGCTGGTCAGCCGCGAGGTCATCGCCGACTCGGTGGAGACGGTCATGCACGCCGAGCGGTTCGACGGGATGGTCACCCTGGCCGGGTGCGACAAGTCGCTGCCCGGCATGCTGATGGCCGCCGCCCGGCTCAACCTGCCCGAGCGTGTTCCTCTACGGCGGCTCGATCCTTCCCGGCCGGGTCCGCGACCGGGCCATCGACATCACCTCGGTCTTCGAGGCGGTGGGGGCCCACGCCGTCGACGCCCTCACCGACGAGGAGCTCACGCTCATCGAGCACAACGCCTGTCCCACCGAGGGCTCCTGCGCCGGGATGTTCACCGCCAACACCATGGCCTCGGTGGCCGAGGCGCTCGGGCATGTCGCTGCCCGGCAGCTCGTCGGCGCCCGGCGGTGGACCGCCGGCGCGACGACCTGGCCGTTCGCCTCGGGCCAGGCGGTGGTCGAGCTGCTGCGGCTCGGGATCCGTCCCCGCCAGATCCTGACCAAGGAGGCGTTCGAGAACGCCATCAGCGGTGGTCATGGCCCTCGGTGCGGCTCGACCAACGCCGTCCTGCACCTGCTGGCCATCGCCAACGAGGCCCGGGTCGACCTGACCCTCGACGACTTCAACCTGGTGGCCGCCCGGGTGCCCCACCTGGCCGACACCAAGCCCCACGGCAAGTACCACATGTCCGACCTCGACCGGATCGGCGGCGTGCCGGTGGTGCTGGCCGAGCTGCTGGATGCCGGCCTGCTGCACGGCGACTGCATGACGGTGACCGGCCGGACGATGGCCGACAACCTGGCCGCGCTCGACCCGCCGGCGCCCGACGGCGACGTGGTCCATCCGCTCACCGACCCCATCCACGCCCAGGGCGGGATCGCCGTCCTGACCGGCTCGCTCGCTCCCAACGGGTGCGGTGGTCAAGGTGGCCGGCATCGACCAGCCTGACCTTCGACGGCCCGGCCCGGGTCTTCGACGGCGAGGACGAGGCCATGGAGGCGATCCTGGCCGGCTCCATCGAGCCCGAACACCGTGGTGGTCATCCGGTACGAGGGCCCGAAGGGCGGTCCCGGGATGCGGGAGATGCTGGCCGTCACCGGTGCGATGAAGGGGGTCGGGCGCGGAGGGGACTGCGCCCTGGTCACCGACGGGCGCTTCTCGGGTGGGACCCACGGGTTCTGCATCGGGCACGTCGCGCCCGAGGCGGTCGACGGTGGACCGATCGCCCTGGTGGCCGACGGCGACCGGATCGTGGTCGACGTGGTCGCCCACACCATCGACCTGCTGGTCGACGACGAGGAGCTCGACCGCCGGCGGACCGGGGTCAAGCACCCGGCCCCCCGCTACACCTCGGGCGTGCTGGCCAAGTTCGCCCGTCTGGTCACCGGGGCCGAGCGCGGCGCGGTCACCGAGGCCTGAGCGCAGCGGGCGGCGCCGTCCGCTGCGGTGATCACCACCTGGGCGGCGTTCCGTGAGGGTGCTCCCGAGCTCGCGCCATCGGCAGAGGCCCGGATGGCCGAGGACGGCCTGGTGCTGGTGGGGACCCTGCGGGCCAACGGGTGGCCGCGGATCAGCCCGGTGGAGCCGCTGGTGGTCGACGGCGAGCTCTACCTCGGGATGATGTGGCGGTCCCGGAAGGCAGCTCGACCTCCTGGCCGACCCCCGCTGCGTGGTCCACACGACTGTCCACGACCGGCCGGCACCCAGGGCGACGTGAAGGTCTACGGCCGGGCCCGTGATGTCATCGACCCGGCCGAGCGCGACCGGTACGGCGCCGCCCTCGAGGCGGCCATCGGCTGGCGGCCGGAGGGCGACTTCCACCTGTTCGCACTCGACATGACCGAGGTCGGCTACTTCGCGGGTGGCCGGACGGCGGCCACGACGTCCGGACCTGGCGGCCATGATCCGGTCTGCCCGATCGGCGGCCACTTGTCGGACCGCCCTCCGGCGTGCCACAATGACGGGACCATGCGTACCGACCTTCGTCCACCCCGGCATCACCCTGGTACTCATTTCGTAGCGCGCACGACGTCTCTTCGCCGTGTGCGCTTTCCGACCTCCCAGACGGGAGGTCGTTTTCATGTCCGCACCTCGGATCCCACGCACCGTTCCGACCACCGACACGAACCGTCACAGCGACCAGCACCGACAAGGGAGCACCCGATGGAACTCACCGGAGCACAGGCACTGATCAAGAGCCTCGAGATGCAGCACGTGGAGGTCATGTTCGGCCTCCCCGGCGGCGCCATCCTGCCGGTCTACGACCCGATCCTCGACTCGTCGATCCGCCACATCCTGGTCCGCCACGAGCAGGGTGCCGGCCACATGGCCCAGGGCTACGCCCAGGTCACCGGGCGTCCCGGCGTGGCCATGGCGACCAGCGGCCCCGGGGCCACCAACGTGGTCACCCCGCTGGCCGACGCCTACATGGACTCGACCCCCCTGGTGGTGGTGACCGGCCAGGTGGCCACCACGGCGATCGGGACCGACGCCTTCCAGGAGAGCGACATCACCGGCATCACCATGGGGATCACCAAGCACAACTGGCTGATCACCGACGTCGACCGACATCCCGCGGGTCGTCGCCGAGGCCTTCCACGTGGCCACCACCGGCCGGCCCGGCCCGGTCCTCATCGACATCCCGAAGGACATCGCCCAGCAGTCCATGGAGTGGTACTGGCCCGAGCCCGGCCGACCTCGACCTGCCCGGCTACCGCCCGGTGACCGAGGGCGACCCCGAACTCGTGCGTGAGGCCGCCGAGCTGCTGCTGGCCGCCGAGCGGCCGGTCATCTACGCCGGCGGCGGCATCCTGAAGGCGCGGGCCAGCCGACGGCCTGCGCGAGCTGGCCGAGCGCACCGGGATCCCGGTGGTGACCACCCTGATGGCCCGGGGCTGCTTCCCCGACTCGCACCCGCTCTGCCTCGGGCATGCCCGGCATGCACGGCAACTACACCGCGGTCACCGCCATGCAGCGCTCCGACCTGCTCATCGCCCTGGGCAGCCGGTTCGACGACCGGGTGACCGGCAAGGTCGCCGCCTTCGCCCCCGAGGCGAAGGTGATCCACGTCGACATCGACCCGGCCGAGCACAACAAGGTGCGCCGCGCCGACGTGGCCATCGCCGGCGACTGCCGGCTGGTCATCGACGAGCTGCTCCTGGCCCTCGACGGCCTCGGCCTCCGCCACTCCGACGCCACCCGGGGCGGGCGGGGCGGCACGCCCTCCGACGCCGTGGCCGGCGCCCCGGCGGTGCCCGGGTCGCGGGCGGCAGCCTGTCCCAGGGAACGGCTGGTCCCCTGGCGGGCGCAGCTCAGTGCGTGGCAGGCGCGGTACCCGCTGGTCTACGACCAGCAGCCCGGGTCCGGCGCCGCTCAAGCCGCAGTTCGTCCTCGAGACCCTGCGGGACGCGACCCCCGAGGACACCATCGTGGCCTCGGGCGTCGGGCAGCACCAGATGTTCGCCTCCCAGTGGTGGCAGTTCGACCACCCTCACACCTGGGTCAACTCCGGCGGGCTGGGCACCATGGGCTTCGCCGTTCCCTCGGCCATCGGCGCCAAGGTCGGCCGGCCCGACAGGATGGTCTGGGCGGTCGACGGCGACGGCTGCTTCCAGATGACCGCCCAGGAGCTGGTCACGGCCAGCTCGGAGCGGATCCCGGTCAAGATCGCCATCCTCAACAACGCCTACCTCGGCATGGTCCGCCAGTGGCAGGAGATGTTCTACGAGGAGCGGTACTCGGAGGTCTACCTCTCGCCCGACCTGCCCGACTACGTCGGGTGGGCGGAGGCCATGGGCTGTGTCGGGATCCGGGTCGAGTCGACCGAGGAGGTGGCCCCGGCCATCGACAAGGCCAACGAGATCGACGACCGACCCGGTCGTGATCGACTTCCGTACCGACGCCTTCGAGAAGGTCTTCCCGATGGTGGCGGCCGGCGCCTCCAACGACGACATCATCGTCGACCCGTCGCTGACCGAGGGTGAGCGCTCATGAGCGTCTACGGCGCCGACCAGCGCCACCACATCCTCACCGTGCTGGTGGAGAACAAGTCCGGCGTGCTGGCCCGGGTGGCGAGCCTCTTCTCGCGGCGCGGGTACAACATCTTCAGCCTGGCGGTCGCCCCGTCGGACGACGAGCGCTTCAGCCGCATCACCATCGTTGTCGACGTGGAGTCGGCTCCGCTCGAGCAGATCATCAAGCAGCTCGACAAGCTCATCCCGGTGGTCTCGATCACCGAGCTGGACCCGGCCCGCTCCCGCGAGCGGGAGCTCCTGCTGGCCACGGTCGAGGCAGGACCCGAGTCGAGGGGCCAGGTCATCCAGCTGGTCGGGGTGTTCGAGGGAAAGATCGTCGACGTCGGCCCGGCACAGCTCACGGTGATGCTCGCCGGCGCCCCGACCAAGCTCGACGACTTCGAGGACCTCGTCAGTGCCTACGGGATCGTGGAGATGCAGCGGACCGGTCGGGTGGCCTTGCCTATGCTGGAGCGATCCACCGACGGAGCCCGCGCCGCCGAAGGCCCGCGCGACAGAAAAGGCAGGGTGAGCACGATGGCCAAGCTCTACTACGAGAAGGATGCGGACGCGAGCCTCATCGGCAACCGGAAGGTGGCGGTCATCGGCTACGGGTCCCAGGGCCACGCCCACGCGCTCAACCTCTCCGAGTCCGGGGTCGACGTGCGGGTCGGCCTTCGCGAGGGCTCGTCGTCCCGGACCAAGGCCGAGGAGGCCGGCCTGCGGGTCCTCTCGGTGGCCGACGCCGCGGCCGAGGCCGACGTCATCATGATCCTGCTGCCCGACACCGAGCAGGCCTCGGTCTACGAGTCGGAGATCGCACCCCACCTCCGGGCAGGCGACGCGCTCTTCTTCGCCCACGGGTTCAACATCCGTTTCGACCTGATCACGCCTCCGGGAGACGTCGACGTGGCAATGGTCGCTCCGAAGGGTCCCGGACACCTGGTGCGGCGCACCTACACCGAGGGCGGCGGTGTCCCCTCGCTGATCGCGGTGGCAGCCGACGCCACCGGCAAGGCCCACGATCTGGCCCTCTCCTACGCCCACGCGATCGGTGCGACACGGGCCGGGGTCCTCGACACCACCTTCGCCGAGGAGACCGAGACCGATCTCTTCGGCGAACAGGTCGTCCTCTGCGGTGGCCTCACCGCCCTCGTGCAGGCCGGCTTCGAGACACTGGTCGGGGCGGGGTACCAACCGGAGTCGGCCTACTTCGAGTGCCTCCACGAGCTCAAGCTGATCGTCGACCTCATGTACGAGCAGGGCATCGCCGGGATGCGCTTCTCCATCTCGGACACCGCCGAGTACGGCGACCTCACCCGTGGACCCCGGGTCATCAACCAGGCGGTCCGCGAGGAGATGGGCCGCATCCTCTCGGAGATCCAGGACGGCAGCTTCGCCAAGGAGTGGGTCGGGGAGAACGCGGAGGGTCGTCCCACCTTCACCGCTCTGCGCGAGGCCGGCCTCCGTCATCCGATCGAGACGGTCGGCGCCGAGCTTCGGGCCATGATGCCCTTCGTGAGCGCCGGGAAGCAGAAGGTCCAGGACGTCTCCGGGGGCTGAGGAACATGGCCGACGTGCGGGTGCCGGGCCTCGCTCCCACCTACCGCCATCTCGACGACCCGGATCTGCCGTGGCAGCGGGTCAAGTCCATCCGCAACGCGGACGGCACGACCTCGTCGGTCTGGGAGAAGTGGCTCGCCTTCTCACCGGAGCCGCAGTACCTCTCGCTGTATGCCCGGTGGGACCCGGGCATGGTGGTCCGCCGTCATGGCCACCTGAGCCCCCATGTGCTCTTCGTCGTCGAGGGCGAGATGTGGTGCGGGGAGCGCCACTGTCCCGCCGGCACACACGTGGAACTGCCCCTCGGCGCGGCGTTCGGCCCCTTCGTGGCCGGCTCCGAGGGGACGGTGCTCCTCGAGGTCATGATGGGGGATCCCCGGTCGTGGGGCGACGATCCGGATGCCTTCGCCGCCGCGTTGGCCCGGGTAGGGGCCGAGGCGCTCCCCGACCCGACGATCGATCTGCCGGCCTGGCTCGAGGACCTGCGGTCCCGCTGGCTGGTGGAGGGGGAGGAGCCGCCTGGCGGCTTCGGCGGGCTCGCAGGGTAGGCGCTGAAGATCGGTCCGCCCGCGGCCCTGAGGAGGGGACGTCGGCCTGGCATCCGTCAGCGACCGTGGTCGTTGTTCAATGCGAGGCAGCCATCTGGCGGAGGATCTCCTCCGCCATGTTCTGTACGGCCTGCATCGAACTGGTGCTGCTCACGATGGTCTGGTTGGTGCCCTGGAGCGTGACCACGGTGTTGACCGGGGGCCCGGTCGAATTGAGGGTGAACGAGTAGGCCTGGCTCGCGAGACCGGTGATCGTGGTGGTGGACCCTCCGTGCTGCTCGATGTCGGTCCGGCTGGTGGCGAACGTTTTCGCGCTCGCAGCCGTGTCGTACTCGATGATGACCGACTTGGTGAGTGTCGACGACTTGTAGGTGCAGGTGGTGATCGATCCTCTGACCACTGCGCTCGGTTGACCGACGGTGGTCCCCATGGTCGACTTGATCTCCGAGGGGGAGATCAAGGCGCAGGCCGTCTGACTCACGGTCGGCGCCTTGGTGTGGACGGTGGCATCGGGTCCGCTTGTCGGTTTGAGTGTGGTCGAGGTCGGTTTGAGTGTGGTCGAGGTCGGACCGGAAACCGTGCTCGAACTCGAGGGACTCGACGGTGCTCGAGGTGCTCGACGGGACTCGAGGTGCTCGAGGTACTCGTCGATGCCGAGGACGCCGGGGATGCGCTCGAGCAGGCGGCGGCCGCCACTGGCAGGACGAGGAGCCCGAGAAAGGCCCGGGACAGCAGGCGAGCACCGTGGGGAATGCGCACCGGCGCACCATACACGTCACGCTGCGGGGGTCGGCATCGCCGGGCGCACCGATCGGCTACGGGCCAGCGCCGCGTCGACGTGGTGCAGACGCAGAGGGTTGCTACGTCCTCGGGGTCGAATTCGGGGAAGCGTCCCATCTGCCCATCAGCCCGCGGGCGGACTCTGGACGAATCATCCCGGCGGCTTCGAGGTCGTGGTGGTGGTCGCGTTGGCCCGGTTGATCAGGTAGATGATCTCCTCGGCCATGTTCTCGACCGTGCCTGGCGGACTGGTACCGGTCACGATGGTCTGCAGTGTGCCCTGGAGGGTGACCACGGTGTTGATCGCTTCCCCGGACGATCGAAGGGTGAAAGCGTACGCCTGGCTGCCGATCGACGTTGCGGTGACGCCTTCGCGCTGCTCTATCTGGGACTTGTCTGCCGCGAACGTCGCCGGGGTCGCTGCCGTGTTGTACTCGATGATCACCGAATTGGAGGGTACGGCTGCCTTGTAGGTGCAGGTGGTGACCGATCCACGGACCACGGCATGGGGCGCACCGACGGTCGTGCCCATGGTTGCTTTGACCTCGAAGGGGGTGATCAACGCGCAGGCGGTCTGGTTGGCGGGGGAAGTCGTCGTGCTCGTTTGGACGGTCGCTTTGGAAGGCGTCGACGAGGCGCTCGAGCAGGCCGCGATGCTGAGCGGGAGGACCATGAGCGCGAGGACAATCCAGGGCGCGTGCCGGGAACGGGAGGCCGTACGCATGGGCGCACCATACACGGCAGTCCGCCGAGGTTCGGATCGCCCAGCAGGTGGATCGGGTTACTGGGCGAGCGCTCCGACCACGTAGTTGATGCAGCCACAGACGGCGGCGACGTCCTCGGGGTCGATCGCGGGGAACATGGCGATCCGGAGCTGGTTGCGGCCGAGCTTGCGGTAGGGCTCGGTGTCGACCACCCCGTTGGCCCGCAGCACGGCCGCCACTGTTGCCGCGTCGATCGAGTCGTCGAAGTCGATGGTGCCGACCACGTGGCTCCGGTCCTGTTCGCGGGTGACGAACGGCGTGGCGAAGTCGGCGTTGTCGGCCCAGCTGTAGAGGATCTCCGCGGAGCGGTCGCACCGCCCCGCCGAGAACTCGAGCCCGCCGTTCTCGTTGAACCACCGGACCTGGTGGTCGAAGAGGAACAGCGTTGCCAGCGCCGGTGTGTTGTAGGTCTGGTCGAGCTTCGAGTTCTCGAGCGCGATGGTCAGGTCCATCGAAGCCGGCACCCAGCGGCCGGCGGCCGCGATCGACGCGATGCGTTCCTGGGCGGCGGGGGAGAGCAGGGCCACCCACAGTCCGCCGTCCGAACCGAAGCACTTCTGCGGGGCGAAGTAGTAGGCGTCGAACTGGTAGGGGTCGACCCGCAGGCCACCGGCGCCCGAGGTGGCGTCGACCGCCACCAGGCCGCCGCCTTCGGCGGGAGGGCGTGCGCCGTCGGGCCGGCAGATGGGCATCATGACGCCGGTCGAGGTCTCGTTGTGGGTGAGGGCGTAGAGGTCGACGTCGTCGCGGGCCACCGGCAGCGGGTGGGTGCCGACCGGCGCCGAGATGATCTCGGGCTCGCCCAGATGGGGGGCATCGGCGGCCGCGGTGGCGAACTTGGAGGAGAACTCGCCGAAGCTCAGGTGCTGGCTCTTGGCCTCGATGAGGCCGAAGGTGGCCGCGTCCCAGAAGCAGGTGGTCCCCCCGTTGCCGAGCACCACCTCGTAGCCGTCGGGCAGCGAGAAGAGCGAGGCCAGCCCGTCGCGCAGGCTGCCGACCACCGACTTGACCGTCTTCTGCCGGTGGCTCGTCCCGAGGTAGGTGCCGAGGCATCCCGGCAGGGCGCGTCGACGGCCTCGGGTCGGACCTTGGAGGGCCCGGAGCCGAACCGCCCGTCGGCCGGCAGGAGATTGGCGGGGATGCGGATGTCAGGGGTGTCGGTCACGTATGGAATCATGGCACCCATGGCCCCGCAGACAGAAACCCGTCCGGACCCGATCGGGGTCGGTACGCCCGAGCCGACCGGGCAGCCGGGTCTCGGCCCGGATCGCCGCGGTCTCCCCGTCGGCCACCCTGGCCGTCGACGCCAAGGCCAAGGCCCTCCAGGCGCAGGGCGAGAGCGTGATCGGGTTCGGGGCCGGCGAGCCCGACTTCCCGACGCCCGGCGGCCATCGTGGCCGCAGCCGAGGCGGCCTGCCGCGACCCGAGGAACCACCGCTACACGCCGACCGCCGGCCTTCCCGAGCTGCGCGAGGCCATCGCGGCCAAGACCGCGGCGCGACTCCGGCTACGAGGTGGCCGCGGCCAGGTGCTGGTGACCAACGGCGGCAAGCAGGCGGTCGCCAACGCCTTCGCCGTGCTGTGCGACCCGGGCGACGAGGTGCTGGTGCCCGCGCCGTACTGGACGACCTACCCCGAGTCGATCGCCCTGGCCGGCGGGGTGCCGGTGGTCGTGCCCACCGACGCGTCCAGCGGATTCCGGGTGACCGTCGGCCAGCTCGAGGCGGCCCGCACGCCGCGCACCAAGGTGCTGCTCTTCGTGTCCCCGTCCAACCCGACCGGCGCCGTCTATCCGAAGCGCGGAGATCGAGGCGCATCGGTCGGTGGGCCGCCGAGCACGGGATCTGGGTGGTCACCGACGAGATCTACGAGCACCTGGTCTACGGCGGCGCCGAGCACCACTCCATGCCGGTGGTGGTCCCCGAGCTCGCCGACCGCTGCGTCGTGGTCAACGGGGTGGCCAAGACCTACGCCATGACCGGGTGGCGGGTGGGGTGGATGCTCGGGCCGGCCGACGTGATCGCGGCCGCCACCAACCTCCAGTCCCACGAGACCTCGAACGTGGCCAACGTGTCCCAGCGGGCCGCCCTGGCCGCCGTGTCCGGTGACCTCTCGGCGGTGGCCGATGATGCGCGCGGCGTTCGACCGCCGCCGCCTGACCATCCACCGGATGCTCAACGAGATCGACGGGATCGAGTGCCTGCTGCCCGAGGGGGCGTTCTACGCCTTCCCGTCGGTCTCGGGCCTCTTCGGCCGCGAGCTGGGGGCCGCCGGCCTGCGCCTCGAGCGCCGAGCTGGCCGAGCTGGCCATCGACGAGGCCAAGGTGGCGGTGGTGCCCGGCGAGGCGTTCGGCGCGCCCGGCTACTTCCGCATGTCCTACGCCCTCGGCGACGACGACCTGGTCGAAGGCGTCTCCCGGCTCTGGGCCGAGTCTCTTCTGCCGGGCTGCCAGTCATGCTGACCGCCTGGACGGGTGCCGGTACGGCTGTCGCACGTAGTCCGACGCCGCCGACGAAAGGAACACCATGGGTAGGGTCCTCGTCACCGAAAAGCTGGCCCAGCCGGGCCTCGATCTCATGGCCGCGGCCGGCCACGAGGTCGACGTGCAGCTGGGGCTGTCCCCCGAGGAGCTGGTCGCGGCGATCGACGGCGCCCACGCCCTGGTCATCCGCTCGGCCACCACCGTGACCGCCGAGGTCCTGGCCGCCGGCACCGATCTGATCGTCGTCGGTCGGGCCGGCATCGGCCTCGACAACGTGGACGTCGCCGCGGCGACCGAGCGCGGCGTGATGGTGGTCAACGCCCCCCAGTCGAACATCCTGTCGGCGGCCGAGCAGGCCATGGCCCTGCTGCTGGCCCAGGCCCGCAACATCCCCCAGGCCCATGCCGCGCTGGTGGCCGGCAAGTGGGAGCGGTCGAAGTGGGAGGGCGTCGAACTCCACGGCAAGACCCTCGGTGTCGTCGGCCTCGGGCGGGTCGGCGCTCTGGTGGCCCAGCGGGCGCTGGCCTTCGGCATGCGCCTGGTCGCCTACGACCCCTTCGTGTCGGCCGACCGGGCCAAGCACATGGGGGTCGAGCTGATGGACCTGGAGCAGCTGATGGGCGAGTCGGACTTCGTCACCGTGCATCTGCCGAAGAACAAGGAGACCCTCGGCCTGATCGGCAAGGACATGCTGGCCAAGGCCAAGCCCGGCCTGCGGATCATCAACACCGCCCGCGGCGGCATCGTCGACGAGGAGGCGCTGGCCGAGGCCATCCGCGACGGCCAGGTCCAGGGTGCCGGGCTCGACGTGTTCGCCAAGGAGCCGACGACCGAGTCGCCGCTCTTCGAGCTCCCGTCCGTGGTCGTCGCCCCCCACCTCGGCGCCTCGACCGCGGAGGCCCAGGACAAGGCCGGCGTGACCATCGCCGAGCAGGTCATCCTGGCCCTCGCCGGCGATTTCGTGCCGTTCGCCGTCAACGTCGATGCGACCGACGTGTCCGAGACGGTCCGCCCCTTCATGGGCCTGGCCGAGCAGCTCGGACGCATCCTGGCCTGCCTCGAGGACGGCCTGCCCGACGCCCTCGAGATCGAGTACCAGGGGGGACTGGCCGGGTCGGGCACCGGGATCCTGACGCTGTCGATCCTGAAGGGACTCTTCGCCGAGGGCACCGCCGAGCCGGTCTCCTACGTCAACGCCCCCCAGCTGGCCGCCGAGCGGGGCCTCGAGGTCCGGGAGACCTCGACGGTCACGGCCCACGACTTCGTCAACCTGATCACCCTGCGGGGCGGCGGCCACTCGGTGGCCGGCACGCTGGCCGGGCCCCGGTCGCGAGCCCCGGCTGGTGATGGTGGACGACCACACCGTCGAGGTGCCGCCGGCCCCCCACATGGTGGTCGTCCGCAACGACGACCGTGCCGGGATGATCGGCGTGGTCGGGACCATCCTGGGCGACGCCGGAGTCTCGATCTCCTCGATGGCCGTCGGTCCTTCGGCCACCGGCAACACCGCACTGATGGTGCTGTCCACCGACGGGCAGGTTCCCGACGGGGCGCTGGCCCGCCTGCGCGAGTCGCCGGGCATCAGCGACGTCCACACCGTCCGGACCTGATCGGGAGGCGATGCCGACGTGTCCGACGGACCGTGCCGCATTCGCCGAGGGCCAGGTGGTCACCGTGTTCAGGTCGACCGCCGGGCCGGGTCCGACGAGGCCTACGGCCCGCTGGCCGAGTCGATGCTCGCGCGGCACGGGCGGTCCGGGGTTCGTCGACTTCGCCACCTTCACGGCGATGACGGTGCCCGTGTGTCGTTGGTCACGTTCGCCAGCCGGAGCCCATGCGCGTGGCGGGACGACCCGGCACCGGGCCGCCCAACGCACGGGCGTGACGAGCTCTACGAGTGGTACTCGGTGCAGGTGCGACGTGCACGGTGCCACGCCGGAGCGCCCGGCGGGTGACCGTCCGGGTGGCGTGCACCGGTCGTCGTACCGGTGTCTTGACGGACCGGTGGCCAGGTCCCCGATGGCGGGACAGACCGCGTCCGGGTCGGAGACCGGATCCCGAGGATCCGGGCGACGGCCACCGTCGCCAGGATGACGATGACGGCTCGACGCATGACCGGCGACCGTGCGTTCCTGCACTCCCGATGCGCCAGTGACCACGCGACGGTCCGGGACGTGATCGGCAGATCCCGGGGGTCCGCCGACCGTTGACAGGGTCGGTGTGCGACAACTGGGGCCGATCGGCCGGAGGCCCGATCCGAGGTCGCCTCCAGCGCGACCGCCGCATCGTCCACCCACTGATCGCGAGGCCAACGAACTGAGTCACGATGTCCCCAGGATCGACAGGCGCTCAGCCGGCCCACCCGCCGACGCGCCACGCCGGTCGGCTCGGCGTACGGCACTGGCCGGTCGTCGCGGCCGCTGGCTCGCTGCTCGTGCGGCGGGGTGCGGAGGCACATCTTCGGCGACCACCACCGCCGCACCGCCGCCGTCGTGGTCGCCGCCCGCACTTCGCCCTTCAGGGCTGCGCCTACGTCCTCAACGGCCAGGTCCCGGCCGGTGAGCCACCGGGGGTCCAGCCCCGGCTTCGCTCCTTCGCCGGACCCGACCGCCGACCAGGCCGCTCGCCCACATCGCGGCCCACGGCGGCACCGGCCTGGTCGATGGCTTCACCCTCCCAGTGGCGTCAAGCTCTATGCGGGCCCGGACTCCGGTCTCGACCGGTGGCGACGATCCCGGTCGACCGGTCGATGCTCGTCGCCGACCCGGTGCTGTGGACCACCGGATCAGGTGCGCACTGGCTCGCCATCTTCGTGGCCTGCGGCGGCCAGGACCTCTACTGGTCGGCGTCGACCAGATCGGCGGCAAGGACCGATGCGGCGACGGGCGGCGACCGCTCGATCGCCATGCTCGAAGCGGCGGCGCCCTACACCGCGGACCGGGCTCGGCCTCGACCCTCCCGGTCAAGATCAAGGCCGAGCGCCAGATCGTCTGGGACAATCCGGCGGTGACGTTCGCCGTCGGGCGGGGCGCAGTTCTCGGGTTCGCTCGGGCGAGACGGCTGCGATTGCCGGCCGCGTGGTCCCGATCGTGCAGTCCATACACGGAACGATCACCCAGACATCGCGAAACATTTGCCCAACGTTCACCTTCGATCGACTAACTTGTGGACTCGGGCGCCCGCGATCGCGCCCGGCTGCCACGTCGCCACCCTGACAGACCACCGCAGCCGAATGGGCTGCAGAAACCCCAGCAAGATGGCCATCGAAATCGATATGCCGACGGCCGCGTTCGCGTCACCGCGTCCCGACGCCGATCGCCGTCAACCGGGACTACTCGCACGCCCGACCGGATCTACCGGCGCGGGGTGCGGATCGCCGGCTCGGTGTGCTGGTGCTGTCTGGCCGCCATCGGCTTCTTCCTGATCAACAAGGGCTTCCCTGCGTTCCAGAAGGCGGGCTGGCACTTCTTCACCCGTTCGGGGTTCCAGACCCTCGGCGCACCATCCGGCCTTCGGTGTGCTCGCCTCCCTGGTCGGCACCGTCGAAGTGGCCATGGTGGCCATGATCGTCGGTACGCCGGTCGCCATCGCCACCGCCCTCTTCCTGAGCGAGTACGCCCCGCCGAGGAGCCGGCGCTCGCTCATCGCCCTGGTCGACCTGGCCGCCGCCATCCCGCAGCATCATCTTCGGTCTGTGGGCCGTCTTCGAGCTCCAGCCGCAACGTGGTCGGGCTTCAGCACCTGGCTCTCCCGCCACCTGGCGTTCATCCCGTTCTTCAAGGTGACGAGCCCGCCGCTCAACGCCTCGATCTTCATCGCCGGACTGGTCGTCGGGATCATGATCGTGCCCATCGTCGCCTCGATCTGCCGGGAGGTCTTCTCCCTGGCCCCGCCGGGCGAGCGCGAGGCGGCCCTCGCCCTCGGCGCCAGCCGGTGGCAGATGATCCGGACGGTGGTGCTCCCCTTCGGCCGGGGCGGCATGATCGGCGCCGTCATGCTCGGGCTCGGCCGGGCCCTCGAGGAGACCATCGCCGTCACCATCATCCTGGGCGGCTCCTTCGTCGTCGCCCCCCACATCCTCCAGCACGGCGGGACGACCATCTCGCAGCTCATCGCCGTCAACTTCGGCTCCGGCGGCAAGCTCGGCACGCAGGACCTGCTGCTCGTGCGGCTTCGTCCTCTTCGTGCTCACCCTGGTCATCAACCTGGCCGCCTCGCCGATCGTCAACCGGTCCCGAAGCGGAGCGGGGGTCGACCTGTGAGCCCCGACGCCGACATCCAGACCGCCCCCCGGGCGTCCTGGTCACCAACTCGTCGGCCTCGACCGGCACGCCGGCCAGCCGGTCCACGAGGCGGTGCCGCCCGGCCGCCGCCCCCGGTCCCGGCGGGACTCCGCCCGCCGGCGCCCCCGACCCGGCGGCTGCCCACGCCCATCCGGCCCGGTGCCTTCGGGTCCGAGGACGTCGCTGCTCCTGGTGGCCGCGCCGTCTCCTCGCTCGTGCCTGGTGTGGGTCGTCTTCTACCAGCTGACCTCGCTCACCGGGGCCTTCGGCTTCCTCGTCTGCTGGTACTCGGCTTCCTGGCCCTCACCTGGTTCGGCACGGCCCAGGTGATCGAGCGCCAGGTGGCGACCGACCGGGTGGTCGCCGTCGTGGTGGTGAGCGCCGCCCTGCTGATCGTGGCACTGGTCGTCTTCATCGTGGCCTGGGTGGCCTACAAGGCCGTCCCGCACCATCCACTGGGGCTCGCTGTTCACCAAGGACCAGAGGAACTTCCAGCCGGCCGACCCGAACGCTCCTCGACCACGTCGGCATCCTCCACGCCATCGTCGGGACGCTCGAGCAGGTGCGGCATGGCCGACGCTCATCGGCGTGCCGTTCGCCATCGCCACCGCCGTCTTCCTCAACGAGGTCGGAGGGCGGGGCGTCGCGGCTGGTCCGGACGGTGGTGACGGCCATGAGCGGGACGCCGTCGGTCGTGGCCGGCGTCTTCATCTACTCGATCTTGATCCTCACCGGCGTGATGCACTACTCGGGCTTCGCCGCCTCGCTGGCCCTCGTCGTGATCCTCCTCCCCTCGGTCACCCGGGTGGTCGAGGAGGTGCTCCGGGTCGTGCCCAGCGGCCTGCGCGAGGCATCCCTGGCCCTCGGGGCCCCCGAGTGGCGCACGGTGTGGTCGGTCGTCCTGCCGACGGCCCGGTCCGGCGTGGTGACCGCCGTCCTCCTCGGCGATCGCCCGCATCGTCGGGGAGACGGCTCCGCTGCTCTTCACCGCCTTCGGCTCCCAGGTGATCAACGCGAACCCGTTCTCCAGCGCCCAGGGCGCCCTGCCGCTGGTCATCTGGTCCGAACGTCCATGCAGGCCCAAGCAGGTCCTCATCGACATCGCCTTCCAGGCCGCCTTCGTCCTGATCTCGGTCGTCCTCATCCTCTTCGTGCTGGCCCGGATCTTCAGCCGCACGAAGGGCAAGAAGGGCCGAAGCAACCGGGCCCGCCCGACGAGGACGACTTCATGGCGCGGTTCTTCCTGCCCGATCCCCATCGAGGAGAGCACCCAATGACGACCGACCCTGACCACGCCACCGCCTCCGGTCCCCGGGCATCGACGTCACGGCCGTTCCCGCGGCACCTACCTCTCGGCGAGGCCGGTCAGATCGACGCCGACGGCGTGTGCGCCTGGTTCAGCGGCCGGCTGGTGCTCGAGACGGTGACCTGACCATGGAGAAGTCCAAGGTGACGGCGCTGATCGGCCCGTCGGGCTGTGGCAAGTCCACGTTCCTGCGCATCCTCAACCGCATGCACGAGGTCGTGCCCGGCGCACAGCTGGCCGGCTCGGTGCGAGCTCGACGGCATCGACATCTACGGGCCCGGGCAGCGGGCCATGGAGACCCGGCGCCACATCGGCATGGTCTTCCAGAAGCCGAATCCCGTTCCCGGCCATGACCATCGCCGAGAACGTGCTCGCCGGCCTCAAGTTCTCGCGCGCGTCTCGCCGGCAACAAGGACGACCTGGTCGAGGAGTCGCTGGCCAAGGCCGGCCTGTGGAACGAGGTCAAGGACCGCCTCGGCGAGCTCGGCGGCGCCCTGTCCGGCGGCCAGCAGCAGCGGCTGTGCATCGCCCGGTCGCTGGCGGTCAAGCCCCGGGTGCTGCTGATGGACGAGCCGTGCTCGGCCCTCGACCCGACCTCCACCCTGCGGATCGAGCAGACCATCAAGGAGATCGCCGACGAGGTGACGGTCGTGATCGTGACCCACAACATGCAGCAGGCCCAGCGGGTCTCGGACTACTGCGCCTTCTTCCTCGCCGAGGAGAACCAGCCCGGCCGGGTCATCGAGTCCGGCCGCACCGAGATGATCTTCGGCGAGCCCACCGACCAGAGGACGTTCGACTATGTCAACGGCCAGTTCGGCTGAGCGGCCGCACGCACCGGGTGCGTGCGTGGCCGCTGCCGTGGCCGCGGGCGCTTCGTGGCCGCTGCTGGCGGCGCTGTCCAGCTCTGGGGGCGCGCTGCCGGCCGGGGCCAGCCCGCGCATGCAGTCGACCGGCTCGAGCTTCGCCGGCGTGGCCATCCAGCAGTGGGTGGGCCAGTCCAGCGACGCTGTTCGGCCTCAACATCAACTGGCAGGTCACCTCGTCGGTCATCGGCCTCAACAACTTCGCCACCGAACCAGGTCGACTTCGCCGCCTCGGACATCCCCTACAGCTCCCAGCAGCCCAGCTACGCCCGAACCAGCCCTACCAGTACATGCCCGACGTGGCCGGCGGTCTGGCCTTCATGTACAACCTGAACGGGCAGAACGGCCAGCAGATCACCAACCTCAACCTCGACGCCGCAGCTGATCGGCAAGATCTTCCTCGGGAAGATCACCAAGTGGAACAACCCCGCCATCGCCGGCGCTCAACCCGCAGCTCGGCCCGCGACCTGCCCAACCAGCAGATCATCCCGGTGTACCGCTCGGACGCCTCGGGGGAGAACTACCTGCTGTCCGACTACCTGCTGCACCAGGACGGTGCCGACATCACCGCCGCCCAGAACGCACTTCCAGCCGGTTCAACCCCGGCCAGCCCACGGCCACCTGGCCGACCCCGACCGTCGGCCGTCGACAAATCCGAACGCACCAGGTACACGGGCTGGGAACCGGCCATGCCGGCCGGTAGAGCGGCTCGGACAACGCCGCCAACTACGTGTCGGCCCTGTCCAGCGTCGGCTCGATCACCTACGTGGAGACGGCCTACGCCAAGGAGCACCACTTCCCGGTGGCCTCGCTGGTGAACGCCAGCGGCAGCTGCCGTGCAGCCGACGTCGCTGAACGTCGCCACCGCCCTCGAGGCGGCCATCCTCCACGCCGACCTCACCCAGGACCTGACCGCGTCTACACCAACCCCCTCCCAACGCCTATCCGCTGTCGGCCTACAGCTACCTGGTCGCCGCCCTGCTCACCGCAGCTTGCCGCGGCCAAGGGGCGGCAGTGTGCCGGCGGCCCGAGCGATCGTCGCCGTTCCCGACGCCAAGGGCCAGGCGCTCGGCCAGTTCGTTGCGTTCCTGGCCTGTGCCGGGCAGGAGAAGATGGCCACCTCGGGTACTCGCCCCTGCCGCCGGTGCTGGTCCAGGAGGACTTCAACGGCGATCGGCCGGATGAACGGCGGCGTCAGCAACCCCCCCCGCCCACGGCGGCCAACTGCAAGAACCCCTACGTCGACGGCGAGATGCCACTCCCGGGCGAGCCTGCCATCGCCGGACAGGCCGGTCGGTGGGCCAGCTGACCGCCACCGCCGCGCGGCAGCCGCCGGGGGCGTCGGCTGCCGGTGGGTCGGGCGCGGCGGGTCGGGTGCGGGCGGGGGAGTGACGGCGGGCTCGGGGAGCGGTCGGGCGGCGGACGGCGAGTGCGGCCGCGCTCGGCTGCCGGCCTCACCGCGGCCAGGCGGCCCAGGGGTACACGTGGTCAACGGGAAGGTCGTCAAGACCCGGCGACCGGGCCGAGCAAGTACCAGTGCGCCGACGAGCTGCTGGCGGCCACCGGGTCGGTGTACGGCCCCGAGGAACCTGGTGGTTGTCGGTGGGTGCTCCTCGTCCTGGCCATCGTCCTCGCGCCACCGGTGATCGCATCCCAAGCCGGCGGCGCATGCGGCAGGTGAGGCGGAGGACGCCGATCCGTCGACGGTGGCTCCAGAGGGAAGCACCGTGAACCGCCGCCAGCATCCGTCCCGGCCGGCGGATCCTCACGATCGCCGTCTGCATGGTCCTGGTCGGTGGCCACGCTGACCGCTGTCAGCTCGGCCACCGCGCCGACCGTGCACGGCCCGTCGGCCGCCGGTGCGGCACCGCTCTGTGCGAGCGACGGTGCGGGCGGCTGCATTGCCGTGCTCCCCTGCCGAGCGGACCGTGCCCCACGGTCGACGTCGCTCCGACACTCCGGCCTGAGCGACGGTGAATTCGTCTTCGTGCGGGCCACCAACTTCCGTGCAGGCGGCAGTATCCGGATCGCCCTCTGTTCGACCAACTCCTCTCCCTCCGACCCTTCGTGCCTCACCGGGAACTGGGAGTCGCAGCAGTGGGCGCCGGTACAGAACCCGGTGACCGCGACGCGGCTCCATGCCGAACCTGACCGAGGTCGCCTACCCGGTGTTCTTCGACCAGGCGGGGAGGGAAACTCGCCGTTGCCTTCGCACGACATCACCAAACGCCAGGGCGCCGGCCCCGGCTTCTTCTGTGACAACACCGCCGACCCCTGCGCGATCGAGATCACCAGAGGAGGCAGGCACGGGCAACAGCGTGGGCAACGGTCCTCCCGTCACCCCCTCCAACACCGCGATCATCCCGTTGACCTTCGCCGCCCAGGAGGCCGGTTGTCCCTCCGCGGCCCCCCAGATCCAGACCGAGAGCTCCACCAGCCTCGAGCACTTCCTTCCTGCCGCCGTGGACTCGACCTGCAGCGGTGCGGACGGAGTGGTGGCTCTCAACACCACGAACGACAACGGGTCGGTGGTCTCGGATTTCAACTCCGGTAACACGGACCTGGCGTTCATCGACAATCCCGGCGATCTCAACCAAGCCGGAACGCTCTTCGGTGGGAGGCCCTTCGCCTATATCCCGATCGCGGTGTCAGCCACGGTAGTAAGCGTGCTGGCGGGTGAGACGGTAGGCAATACGGCATCCCCGCTGGCCACCTACAACCTGACCCCGAACATGGTGGCCGGGCTCATCAGCACCGACTACTCGGACCGCCAGGGCTCGGGAATCCTCGACCCGCTCACCCTCTACGGTGAGGACTACCCGCGCCTGCCGTTCCCCTGCAAGGAATTGGCGCTGTGCACGGGACTCGGACCCCCAGACCGAGTTGCAGAACCGACTCTACTTCAGCGCCTTCGATCTGTTGAATCCACCGACCGTGTCCGGCACCGGCGTGTACATGCCGCAACAGTTCGGCATCGTTCAACTCCGACGTTGCCAACGGGGCGAGCTACCAGGCCACCGACTGGCTCTGCCACGCCCGACCGTGCCCTACGGCCAGCTTCAAACTGGTCGGCAAGAGCAGCCCGGTCTCGGCGGTGGTCCACGACACGACCACCGCCGGGACGACCTTGACCACACCCCCGCAGGGCAGCAACATCTGGCCGCCCTCGGATGACAAGTCGGCGACCTGGATCTTTCCCAGCTGCCAGCCCTACTCGACGTTCCCGCCTCTCGCTTCGGGGATCGAGACCTACGGTGAGGCCCAACTACCGTCACTCCAGGCCAAATCGATGCGGACCTTCGCCTTCGGGGGAGCCACGGTCCCCCCGTTCAGTACCAATCCCGCCGCAGCCTTCGGCGTGATGGACTCCTCCGAAGCCTCCTTCTACGGGCTCTATACGGCCAGCCTGCAGAACGCTGCGGGCAACTTCGTCGGCCCCACCGTTCCCAACGTGGAGGCGGCGCTGGCAAATCTCACCCCGTGCCCCGCCGGAACGCTGTCGTGCCCGGTGGGCACCTACAAGGTGGCCTACACGACACCCAACGCCGACGCGTATCCGATGCCTGACGTCACCTACGCGATGGTCCCGACGACGCCGCTTCCGCCGTCCACGGCCACCACGTTGAAGAACCTGCTGACCAACCTGGTGAACTACTCACACAGCGGCGGTTCGATCCCTCTGCCAAACGGGTACGCGCCACTGCCGTCCACGCTGTACCAGGCAGCGCTCGCCGACATCGCAAAGGACGTCGTGTCCGAGCCGGGCTCCGGCTCGTCGACGACCCGACCGGAGGTCGGGTCGTCCACGAAGGGATCCGGTGGACTCGGGGGGGACCACGGTGGCTCGTCGAGCGGCTCGACGAATCCGTTTGCGTCGACTGCCGGAACAGCGGCCGGGTCCGGGCTCGCTCCCTCTGTCGACGACATCCCCGACAGCGGGATCGGGAGCCATCCCCATGACGCGGGGACCGGTGGCCCGCGGGGGTGTCGGGACGGCGACCGGCTTCATCCTGGTCGGCCCTCGACGCGGCCGCCCGGTATCTCCTGCCGGCCCTGGTCATCCTCGCGATCGCCTGTCTCGTCTTCGGGCCACTGCTCCTGTTCGCCCCGAGGTTGAGACGCCGCGAGCGGAAGCCGGAGAGCCGCCTGGGGCGGCGCCGTGACCGGGACCCAGTGCTCCGACCGTTCCCCGCGACGTCGGGGAGGCAGACCGGATCGGGGACCGGCATGCCCGCCGATGGCCCGGAGGCTGCCGGGACCGCGCCCCGAGCGCAGGGGGACGTTCCGGACCGGCAGGAGCAGGCGGATGCCGAGGACGCCGAGCCGCCCGGCCAACCGTCTCCCCGACCTTCCCTACCGTCGCCTTGCCGGACTGGCGATCACCGGGATCGGCGCGCTCATCGTGGTCTTCCTCGTCTACCTCTTCGCCTTCACGCCTCTGACCGCGGCCCGCGACCAGCAGCGACTCACCCAGACCCTCGTCGGCCAGCCGTTGACCGTCTACAGCCTGGTGAGGGCCGGACACCGACAGAAGGGTCGGCGGTCGCGGTCCTGGAGATCCCGGTGATCCACCTGCATCAGGTGGTGGTCGAGGGGACCAGCGCGGCCGATCTCATGAACGGCCCGGGCCATATGCCCGGGACGGCCATCCCCGGTACCGTGGGCAACGCGGTGATCGCCGCCCGCAGGGTCACGTTCGGCGCCCCCTTCGGACCGCTCACGCAGCTGCGCCACGGGGACCGGATCCGCGTGGTGGACGGGGTGGGATCGTTCACCTACAAGGTCACCCGGGTCCTACACGGTCACCTCAGGCCAACGCGACGTGGTCACCCCGACCACCGACGACCGGATCACCCTGATCTCCTCGGATTCGAGCCTGGTGACCAGCGGACGGCTCGCGGTGGTCGGGAAGCTCGTGGGGTCTCCGTTCGTTGTCCCCGGTGCCACCGCGGTCCTCCCCGGGTACGAGCTCGGTCTGGCCGGAGACCCGTCGGCGGGCGGGCTCACGATCCTCTGGTCGCTGCTGACCCTGATCGTGTTGGTCGGTGCGGGACTTGTCGCCTGGCGCTGGCGGCGGCCGGCGGTGGTGTACCTGCTGGCCGCCCCGGTGGTCATCGCATGTGTGCTGTTCGCCTGCGAAAGTCTCGCCCGGGCCCTCCCGGCGACCTATTGACGACGTATCGATAGCCGCCGATCAACGGGTCAGCAAGCGTCACGCTTGGTGCCGAGCGCACTGCGCATCGCGTCCGTGCGGGCCCGAGCGTCACCAAGAGTTCATTTCGGCAGCACCCATCCGTGACGCTGCGATTACTTCGGTTTCCTATGGTGTCCGTGGAGGCAGGTTGTCGGGCAAGTGGCCATGGCAATCCCTCCTTCCCAAGCCACTACAGAGGAGAAACCCCCATGTTTCAGAAGCTGTCACACGCGCCGGAGGGGAGTGGCGATAGCCACTGTCGCCCTCGGCCTGTCAGGGATGTCATTGGCTTTCGTAGGAGCGGTACTGCAGGCGCTGGCCCCCCGCCCCGCTCCCTGCTACTGGCTCCAATACCACGTACTATGCGATGACGGACTTGACCACCCTGTTCAACCAGTCCCCCGGGTGCGACCTTGCCGGTAATACCCACCCGTTCGACGGTTCGTGTGCCATTCCCTACCTGGACACCGCAGGGACGGCACCCAACCAGCCCGGCGAGGACGGCTCGCAGGCCGCGAAGGAGAACCCCTACAACGACACCTCGGTTCAGCTCCCCGCTGTCGGTTCCGGTCAGGGCGTGAAGGAGCTCTATACGGCACTGTCGACGCCCGAAGCCTACGCACGGGCCTCGAGCAACTTGGCTTCGGCAATCCATGCGACTTCCGCGCAGAACGTCATCTCCTGGGGCATCGACGGGGTCACGGGGGTCCACTTCGTCGCTGGTGGTACTGGTCTCGGTGCCACTGCCGTGCAGATGCCTACGAACTCGGTCACAGGCCTGACGCTCACCCAGCTGCAGAATGTCTACAGCGGTGGGGTTTCGTGTGCCAACGGTGGCGGGCCGGGTACCACCTACAAGATGGTGTGGTACTGCCTTGATCCGACGGCCACGAATGCGACCGCCCTCAAGACCCTCCCCATCGACTGCTACATGGCACAGACCGGATCCGGTACCGAGGGGACGTGGAAGCAGTTCGTCACGCTCGGCAGCGACACGCCGGCCTGTCTGAACAACGAGTACCGCGGTCCCGCTGGCGCGCCCGGATCGAGATGCGCAGGGAACGCGACGGCCCCACTCAGCTGTGGGACCCCGACGCAGCAGACTGCAGCCAATCTGTCCCACATCGGGCTGTTCGAGAACGAGGTCTCCTCGATCGTGAACCCGGGTGCCTGGTACAACGCGGACATCCCTCAGACCCTGTACTTCTACTCCTTCGGGAAGTACGAGTCGCAGTGCACGTCCTCTACTGCTGTTGCTCCTCAGACCGTTGCGGCGAACTACACCGCCTTCTGCCCAGGCACCACCGTCGGCGCCAACAAGTACAAGACGGCGTTGCTCAAGGTCAATAACATTGTCGCGAGCAAGGCAACCATCCAGGGCAACGGTGGGGGGAATCCGGGCAACTTCCCGATCATCCGGTACCTGGCGAACGTGTACAACAACACCTCCGTTGGCACCAACGGGATCGTGAGCGCGGCTGCCCTGAACTTCATCGGCGAGGAGGGCTTCCTCTGCAAGCCGCAGACGGCGACCGACATCGATCCACTCACCGGCGTGAACTACCGGACTGAGATCGAAGCCGCCATCACTGCGAACGGGTTCTTCCCGATCGACAAGGCGCCAATCCACACGACGCCAGGGACGGGTCCCTTCTCCGAGGGCCTGTTGGCCACGCCGGGCTCGCTCGGCGTGGACCCGAACTACACGTTCGTGGACCCGAGCTTCGCCCACAACAACCAGCCGGGCTACTGCCTCGCTACGAACGGCTGACACACTCGGTAGACATGCAGTAACTCAGTAATGCAGTACGTAGCCACACGAGTCGACGGAAGGGGGTCCGGCTCAGCCGGGCCCCCTTTCCGTGTCCATTGGTTGGTCGAGCGGTGGACGAGCGCTGATCGCCGGAAGCGGCGATCCCGCCGGGCGGTTCGTCGGTTGCCGCGGAGGCGGGGTCGTCGCTCGGCCGCTCAGCGGTCGATGCGGACGAGGTGGAGGGCGAGCCGGGGGCAGCGGCGGCGGCCTCGGCGGCGTGGTCGAGCAGCCCCGGGGGGATCTCGCCCGGCTCGATGATCGGGAAGCCCCACGGGTCGGGGCGGATCATCTCGGGGAACAGCTCGGCGCAGACCCCGTGCCCGTCGCAGGCGACCGGGTCGACCACCAGCTGGTAGCGGGGGCGCTTCACCGTGCGCCTGCCGGTGGTCCGGGGCAGCGGGAGGAAGGGCGCGGCTGTGGCATGGCACGGTCCCCGGGTGAGGTGGAGGGCGGCATGGTCGTCGAAGACCTCGAGGGCGGTGCGCACGAAGCGGGCCACGCCGTCGGGATGGCGGCAGGCCCCGCGGCCCTCGACCAGACCGCACAGCGTCGGGAGGGCGGTCACCCCGCCCCGCAGCGAGCGGGGCCGGTGGGCGAGGTGCTCGAGGGTGGTGGCCAGCAGGTCGAGCCCGTTGACGCAGGGGCCGCACTGCCCCGCCCCTTCGCCCTCCATGTAGCGGACCACCCGGGCCACCTCGGCGAGCGGGCAGACCCCTGCCGGCAGGAGGGCGACCACACCGGCGCCGATCGAGGAGCCGGACGCGGCGTGCCGCCTCCTCGGTGTAGGGCATGGCGAGCGCCGGGCCGGTCGGGAGCCATCCACCCCCGTACCCGCCGAGCAGGACGGCCTGGATCCGGCGGACGTCGTCCGGGGAGAGCCGAGAGGACTTGGCCGAGGGGGACCCGAGGGACGCCTCGACGATGCGCGGGGCCGTCCCACAGGCCGGTCACGGTGGCAGGACGGTGCCCGGCGACTCGGCGGTGCCCGAGCTCCGGAACCAGTCTGCGCCGAAGCGGGCGACGAGGGCGGCGTGGGCCAATGTCTCGACATTCTGGACCAGGGTCGGACGGCCGGCCGACCCCCTGGTCGCGCACCGTCCGGAGCCCCTGGAAGGACGGGATCGCCACCCTGCGACCCTTGACCGTGTTGACCGCCGCCGACTCCTGGCCGGCGAGGAACCGGTCGGGGGCGACCACGACCTCGACGGGGCACGCGGTCGACGCCGCGGCCCACGTCGCTCGTGCGAGCGCGGCCCGCACGTCCGGCACCGTCTCGGCCGGCACGTGGACCAGCACGCCGGTTCGCCCCGACGGCACGGGCGGCGATGGCCGCCCCGTCGAGGACCAGGTGGGGAACGCTCTGGAGCAGGCAGGCGGTCCTTGCCGCTGGCCGGTTCCCCCTCCGCCCCGTTGGCCACCACCACCGGGCTGCGCAGCCCCGAGCGCCGGACCGAGCGCCACTTGGTGCCCGACCGGGAACCAGGCACCGCCGTGGCCGCGCAGCCCGCTCTGCTCGACGGCGACCATCAGAGCTTCGGGGCGGGTCGCAGGCAGCGGCCCCCAGCGGGCGACGTGCTCGTCGAGGCCGACCGGGCCGCTCCCGTCGATCCCCGACAGAAGCCGGACCGTCCCGGCAGGGCCCTTCACCGGCTCCCACCGCCGGAGGTGCCCGCTTGGCCGCTGACCGTCCCGGTCAGGGCCCCGGTCTCCTGGTCCACCTGGAGGGAGAGCGTGAGGACCTCGGGCCGAGGTGCGGACACGTCGGCCTGGACGGTGCCGCCGTTGAGGGCGGTGACCGCGCCCTGGTAGGGGCCGAAGGTGACCGTGCCGGAGGACATGGCGACCCCGCCTCCCTGGGCCGGGTGCCGACCAGCACCACGGTGAGCGGGGTGGCCGCCGCATCCTGGAGATGCATGGCGAGAGCGTGACCTGGACGTTCCCCTGCGCGTCCGGGCTGTCGCGGTCTGGGAGCCGCTGATCCCGACGCTGAACGGCGCCGAGGGGACCCCGCCGGCGCCGGTGGCGGTCGCAGGCGTCGTCGGTGGTGGGCGCGGTGCTCACCCCGGGTCCGGCGGCAGCCGCTGCGTTGCGTCGCGCCAGCTGGGCGAGGAGGGCGGTCGAGGTCCCCGACCGGTGCGACCAGCCGGGACGGAGGGGGCCCAGCGCGGCGAAGACCGACGATGGCCAGGGTGACCACGACCGCACCGACCGCGGCGGCGCTCCGTGTCGCGGTCGGGAAGGTGCGACCGGTGACCATGCGCCAGGCGACCGACGCCCAGGACGGCCGCCGCGCACAGCGCGTCGATGGCGAGCGTCACCGGGCAGCGAGGTGTCGGTCCCGCTGCCGAGGCCGTGGATCGAGCGCGATCGGCCAGCACAGATAGGCCAGCCAGTGGACGAAGCGCCAGGACGCGTAGCGGATGCGCCGGCGGAGGGCGCTGGTGACCAGGACGGCGAGCAGGAGGTCGAGGCTGAGGGCCCCGAGCCCCACGTAGACGGGGCGGTAGGGGGAGCGGAAGGGGATCGAACACGTCGAGCAGGCCGATCGGCACGTACCCGTCGAGCCACCGTGGTGGCCACGTGGATCCCGACGAAGACGAGGCACAGCAGCGACAGGTTGCGGTGGACGTCCTGGGAGAGGAACCGCGGCCACCGCTCGGTTGTCCATCCGACCGAGGCCACCACGCCGACCACGAGGGTGGCGGTCAACAGCACCAGCGCGACCAGGCCGCTCGAACGGGTCAGGTACCAGAGCGCCTTGCTGCTCGAGGCGGAGGCGAGCAGCGCCGTCTGGACGCCCAACGGGATCACCGGCACCGGGATCCCCCCGCTGGTGAATCCTCGGGCCACCCGGCCACCGCGACGACCGAGCCGTCCTCGCGGACCAGGCGCGCCGGGAGGTGCCGGCGCGGCCAGCCACGCCGGGTGCTGCATCGCCGAGCACCATGGCCGCGGTCGAGGCGATGTTGGCGTCGACGCAGGACCCGGCGGCCACCGAGACCGTGCGCCAGCACGGGCCGACCGGCAGTCCGGTGGCCGGGTCGACCAGGTGGTGCACGCGGGTGCCGCCGAGGGTCCAGTGGCGGCGGCCGACGCCGGAGGTGGCGAGCCCGCCCGACTCGACCGAGACCGTGGTCGGTGCGTCGGCATCCCCGCAGACGTCGGCGATGCCGACCGCGAAGCCGCCGGCGGGAGCCGCCTGGACCGAGAGGTCGCCGCCGAGGGAGACCATCGTCCCGCAGCCGAGGCGGGCGGTGATCTGGGTGGCTGCCCGGTCGGCCGCCCAGGCCTTGGCGGTCGCTCCGAGATCGAGCACGACGCCGTCTTCGAGGAGGACGGTCGACCGTGCCGGGTCGATCAGCACCGAGCGCCATCCGGGGACCGGCGCCGGCGCTGGCAGCCTGCCGTCCACCCCGGCGGCGATCGGTGCGAAGTCGCGGTCGTAGCCGAGGCGGCAGAGGGCGGCCGCCGACGGTCGGGTCGACCGCTCCACCGGTCAGCTCGGCGGCGCGCAGGGCGATGCCGATCGCCTCGCAGAGGTCGGCGGACACCGGGACCGGGCGCCCGGCATCGGCGGCGCGGTGCGAGGGCGTTGAGCTCCGAGTCGGCCCGGAAGCGGCTCGCCACCTGCTCGACACGGTCGAGCTCACGCTCGAGGAGCGAGGCGGCGGCGACGATCTCGCCGGGGTCGGTCACGACCAGCTCGATGCGGGTCGACCAGCGGGTGGTGCGGTGCACGGCGGTGGGCGCCGGGGCGACGCCCGGTTTCGCCGACTGGCTCAACTCGATCCGCTGACCACCGGCGCCTGCTGGTACGAGGGGGCCGGCGCGTTGTTCGGTGGGGCGATGCTCTGGCCACTCTGGCCGGCGTACCCGCCCTGTCCCGCACTCCCGGTCGTGGTGCCGGAGGTGCCGGTGGATCCGGACGTACCGGTCGAGGTCCCCGCCGGGGTCGAGGCGTGGCCGGGGATGGCCTGTCCGAGGTAGATGGCGATTGCGGCGACCCCGGCCACCGACGCCACGGCCACACCGCGGGTGATCGAGCGCACCCGCTCGATGCCGGCGTCGCGCCGGAGGCGGGCCTCGCGGCCGGGATCCGAGCGGACGGGGCGACCGGCGGTTCGGAGGCGATTGGTCATGCCTCCCAGGCTAGGGAGGCTTTCTGACAGAGTCATGACGCGCGGCGCCCGGAACCATAAGAAGATCCGAAGAACCGCCTGGAACGCGGGGTCAGCCCGCTTGCGCGTCCCCGACCGGTGCGGGAGCTGCGGCGTGCCTCCAGGAGACCTCGAAGCGGGCACCGCCGAGAGGAGAGGACCCGAGAGACCAGCGGCCGGAGCTGGCCCGGACGACGGCGTCGGCGATCGCGAGGCCGAGTCCGGTGCCCCCGGGGGTCGGGTCGACCCGGTGGAACCGGTCGAAGACGAGCTCCCGCTGGTCCTCTGGGATGCCGGGCCCCGAGTCGTCGACGGTGAGCACGACCCGACCACCCGACCGGGTCACCGCGACATCCACACCGCCTCCGTGTCCGGCGTACCGGCAGGCGTTGTCCACGAGCACCGACACCAGGCGGTCGATGCTCTCGCTCGTCGGCCCGGATCACCGCGCCGGCGTTCGGGCGGGCGTGGACGGAGAACTCGATCGCCGCGCCGTCGGCCACGGCGGCGAACCGGGAGGCGCAGGCGGAGGTGACCGCTGCCACGTCGACTTGGCTGCTCATGACCGGCTCGGTTGCCGGCGCGTCTGTCCGGGCCAGCCAGAGGAGGTCCTCGACGATGGCACGGAGCCGGCCGCTCTCCGAGGCGATGCGCCGGAGGGTCGCCTGGTAGGAGGCGCGGTTGCGATCCCTGCTGAGGGCCAGGTCGACCTCGGCCTCGATCACGCTGAGCGGCGTGCGCAGCTCGTGGCTCGCGTCGGCGGTGAACTCGGCCTGGCGGCGGCGGATCTGCTCGATGGGCGCCGAGGCCCGCAGGCCGACCACGAACGAGCCGGTGAAGGTCACCAGGAGGAGCAACGCACCGAGGAGGACCTCTGCCAGGATGAGGTCGCCGCGTACCTGTCCCACCCGGATCACGCTCTCGCCGGCGACCAGCCACCCCCCGTCCGATGGGGCGGACGCGTACCGGAAGGTGCTCCCGACCGTGGCCAGGTCGACCGTCCCCCCGGACCAGTGGTGGCTGGGGAGCGAGGGGGCGTTCGTGTCGAGCGCGAGGACCGTCCCGGTCGGGTCCGACCCGCCAGACGAAGGCGGGTACGTCGTCGACGTCGCCCCCACCGGCACCGGGGGTCGGGGGCGTCGTGGTACCGGTGGTCGCCGTCGCCGGGGACGCCGCCGCTGTGGCCAGGCGCTCGGTCAGCCTCGCGTCCACGTTACGCACCAGATGGTTGGCGACAGACGCGTTGACCACGAGTGCCACCACGAGGGCCACCGCGGCGACCACGACCGTGGCTCCGGTCGCCACCCTGGCAGCATGGGCCCACCGGGCCCCGTGTCGTCTCATCCGCAGTCGATCCGGTAGCCGAACCCCCGGACCGTCTCGATGCGGGCAGCGCTGGCCGAGAGCTTGCTCCGCAGCCGGCCCACGTGGACGTCGATCGTGTTCGAGCCGACCGGGTCGGCCTCGTCGTCCCACACCTGCACGGCGATCGTGCGGCGGCTCACCGCGGCCGGCGCCCGGCGCAGGAGCAGCTCGAGGATGCCCGTCTCGATGGCGGTGAGGGAGATGCGGTCGCCGTCGGCCGAGGTGATCCGGCTCGCCGGGTCGAAGGTGAGGTCCGCGCAGCGGAGCACGGGGTCGACCGCGAGGGCCGGCCGGCGTTGGAGCGCGCCGATCCGCGCCGTGAGCTCGGCGAAGGAGAAGGGCTTGACCAGGTAGTCGTCGGCCCCCTCGTTGAGTCCTTCGACCCGGTCCTCGGTCGCGTCGCGGGCGGTCAGCATGAGCACCGGCGTGCGGTCGCCCCTCGCCCGCATCTCACGGATGACCCCGAGCCCGTCGCGCCCGGGCATGCGCCAGTCGAGCACCGCGACCTCGTAGAGGTAGGCGCGGAGGTGGGCGAGCGCGTCGCTCCCGTCGGCCACGGCGTCGACGACGTAGCCCTGCTCGCGCAGGCCCCGCTCGAGGACCGACCGGAGGCCGGGGTCGTCTTCGGCCACGAGGACTCTCATGCCCGGACATCCTCCCTCATCGCAGGCCGCCGCTCGCTGCACGATCTCAGCCGCCGCCACGCCCCCCGGTGGCCAGCCACGGGCCGATGGTCCCGGCCATCACGACGGCCAGGACGGCGCCGAGCACGAGACTGGCGGCCAGGATCCAGATCCGGGCCCCCACCCCGCGGACCTGGGTCCGGGTTCGTTCGAGGAGATCGGCCGGCGCGAGGCGAGCGGTGTCGACCAGGTGCGCGAGCACGTGGACGGTCATGGCTCCGAACCAGAGGATGAAGCTCACCTTGTGGACGAACAAGACCTCCTGGCGATCGGCGTGGGGGACGAGCATGAGGACGATCCCCGAGGCCAGCACGATCACGGTGAGCAGCACGACGACGGGGCCGAGCAGCCGGAGCGGGAGTGGCGGCGCCCCACGGGCCCGGTAGGGGGCGGACCCGAGGTAGTAGCGCACGATACGCCACCCGGTCGAGCCGATCTTGACCAGGACCGGCGGCACGATCAACATGCCGATGACCACATGGGCGGTGAGCAGTCGGTGGATGGAGAGCAGCGTCGCCCCCTCCGCTGCGAGCAGCACGAGGAGCACCGCCGCGGCCATCCCGGTCAGCCGGGCGTTCCCCTCGGGGCCGTCCGCTGGGGTGGCTCCGGGCCGGAGGGGGATCGGCCGACCGCCGGTGCGGTCGTGGGGGACGCGTTGCCCACTCGCCCGTGACGTCTCCGGCATCGTCCCACTGTGCACAGGCAACATGACGCGCGGATGACACCTGTTGACCCGGCGGGCCGGCCATCGTTCACGCAGCGTGGTCGGGGGTCGACCACGCTGGCGCGCATCCGCGATTCCCTACAGAATCGATTGACCCGCTGCCCGGTCGGCCCTACCATGACCCCAAAGCACCGAGCACGGCATAGACCGGGGGGCTTCGTGGGACATGGCGGGCCACCGGGAAGATCTACGTTGTCGACGGGCAGAATGGGGGGAGCGGTCGTGGCGCAAAGGGCGTGGCGCCGACCCCTCATCGGTGGTGCTTTCAGTCCGCGCCCGACTTGGGTGGGTCGTGTACCGTGGTCCGCAATGGCAGTGGATCCCACCGGCTGCTCATCGCCGTCACGGTCCGGGCGGCGTACGTTCGAAGTTGCGGGGAGCGGGAATCGCACCACCGCAGCTCATCATCCACCGGGTCCCCCGACGCTGGCTGCCCCCCTGCCCCTCGTGGTAGTCGGCGCCGGGGACCCGGCGGGCTCTCGATTCGCAGCCTGACCCGGTCGCCCCGGTCCGCGCTCAGCTGGTCGTCGGCATCCAGGTCGGGCGCCGGGTCTCGTAGGCTTCGATCTCCGCTTCGTATCGCAGGGTGAGGCCGATGTCGTCCCAGCCGTTGATCAGCCGCGCGGGTGAACTCGTCGAGCGGGAAGGTCGACTCGATCCCGACGGAAGGCGCTTCGATCGTCCCGCGCTCGATATCAATGGTGACCTCGGTGGTCGGGTCGGCGAGGACCGCGTCGAGCAGCAGGCGACCGGTGTGCTCGTCCACCTGCACCGGCACCAGACCTGCCTTGGTGCAGTTGTTGCGGAAGATGTCGCCGAAGCGCGGGGAGACCACCGCCTCGAACCCGTAGTCCTGGAGCGCCCAGACCGCGTGCTCGCGCGACGAGCCGGTGCCGAAGTCCGGCCCGGCCACGAGGATGGTGGCCCCGGCGAACTCCTCGTGGTTGAGGACGAAGTCCCGATCGTCCCGCCACTCGGCGAAGAGGCCGGCGCCGAACCCGGTCCGCTCGACCCGCTTGAGCCAGTCGGACGGGATGATCTGGTCGGTGTCCACGTCCGAGCGGTCGAGGGGCACCGCCCGACCGGTCACCAGTCGCACCGCGCGCATCAGTCGAGGTCCGTGGGAGCGGCGAAGTGGCCGGCAACCGCGGTCGCCGCCGCCACCGCCGGTGAGACCAGATGGGTGCGCCCGCCGCGGCCCTGCCGCCCTTCGAAGTTGCGGTTCGAGGTGGACGCGGCCCGTTCGCCCGGCGCGAGCTTGTCGGGGTTCATGGCCAGGCACATCGAGCACCCGGGGGAGCGCCAGTCGAACCCGGCCGCGGTGAACACCGCGTCGAGGCCCTCGCCCTCCGCCTGGACCTTGACCCGGTGCGAGCCCGGAACGACCAGCGCACGCATCCCAGCGGAGACCTTCCGCCCGCGCAACACCGCCGCGGCGGCGCGGAGGTCTTCGATGCGACCGTTGGTGCACGAGCCGATGAACACGGTGTCCACCGCGATGTCGCGCATCGCGGTGCCGGCGGTCAACCCCATGTAGGCGAGAGCTCGGCCGACCGCCTCCGCTTCGTGGTTGTCGTCGTACGCGCCGGGATCGGGAACGGCTCCGTCGATGGGGACGACCTGAGCCGGGTTGGTGCCCCAGGACACGAAAGGGGCGAGCATGCCCGCGTCGAGCCGGACCTCGCGCTCGAAGGTGGCCCCTTCGTCGGTCGGCAGGGAACACCAGACGTCGAGCGCGGCCTCCCACGCCGCTCCGCTGGGGGCGTGGTCGCGACCCTCGAGATAGCGGAAGGTGGTGTCGTCGGGTGCGATCATGCCGGCCCGTGCCCCCGCTTCGATCGACATGTTGCAGACGGTCATCCGGCCCTCCATGGAGAGAGCACGGATCGCAGCACCGCGGTACTCGATGATGTGGCCGTTGCCACCCCCGGTCCCGATCCGGCCGATGACGGCGAGCACCAGGTCCTTGGCGGTGACGCCCGGTGGCAGCTCTCCGTCGATGTCGACGGCCATCGAGGCGGGCCGCTGTTGGGGCAGGGTCTGGGTGGCGAGCACGTGCTCGACCTCGCTGGTGCCGATGCCGAAGGCGAGCGCGCCGAAGGCGCCGTGGGTCGAGGTGTGGCTGTCCCCGCAGACGATGGTCATGCCCGGCTGGGTCAAGCCCAGCTCGGGTCCGATGATGTGCACGATCCCCTGGTTGGCATTGCCCATCGGGTAGCAGGTGATCCCGAACTCGGCGCAGTTGGCGGTGAGGACGGCGAGCTGTTTGGCCGAGATCGGATCGGCGATCGGGCGGTCGACGTCGGTGGTCGGCACGTTGTGGTCGGCGGTCGCGACGGTCAGGTCCGGGCGGTGGACACCGCGACCGGCCAGGCGCAGGCCGTCGAAGGCCTGCGGGGAAGTCACCTCGTGCACCAGGTGCAGATCGATGAAGAGGATGTCCGGCTCGTCGGCGTCGCCGGCTCGGACGAGGTGGCGGTCCCAGACCTTCTCGGAGAGCGTGCGCGGCCCGCTCACTCGGACCCGCTCCGGACGGTGACGATCTCGACCCGGAGGCTGCCTCCGGGGGCCGCGTACTCGACCGTCTCCCCGACGCCGTGGCCGGCCAGGGCCTGTCCGAGCGGCGACCCGGGGGAGACAACGATCAGGTCGCCCTGGCGCTCCTCGATCGAGCCGACGAAGTACTCCGAGGTTTCGTCCTCGTCGTCACCCTCGTAGCGCAGGGTCACCACCGAGCCGGGCCCGACCGTGCCGTCGGGGGACCCGCCGTGCTCGACCACGCTGGCGGTCTTCAGCAGGCGCTGGAGCTGGCGGATCCGGGACTCCATCTTTCCCTGGGAGTCCTTTGCCGCGTGATAGTCGCCGTTCTCACTGAGGTCGCCGAGGGCCCGGGCCGCCTCGATCGCGGCCGCGATCTCCACCCGGCCGCGGGTGGTGAGGTCCTCGAGCTCGGCCTGCAGGCGCTCGTAGGTGTCGCGGGTCAGCTGGGCGTCGGTGGTCTCGCTCACGGTCCACCAGGCTAACGGCTCGGGACCGTCGCGCCGTCCGCGAACACGCCCCGGTCGGTCCGGCCGGGGCGACCCCGGGAGTGCCGACCGTCGACATCCCGTGGGATGATCGGGGGACGCCACCGCGTTCTGGAGGGAGATGGGTATGGCCGAGCTGCAGGGCACCTGGGACCCGCGTCACGCGGTCGGCGGGCTGGCCGGAGGCTGAGCGGCCGTCCGCGATCGTGGGTTGCCGACATGGTGGAGTGTGACCGGATGAGCAGCACGCCCGGCTACGGGACGGGACCGAACCCGCGCACGTTCGAGGCCCAGTTCGAGGAGGAACAGGGCCGGCCGATCCGGTGGAAGACGGTCGTCAAACGAGCGATCGCGGTCGGCGTCGCCGGCGTGGCCCTCTATCTGGTGGCGCCCAGCGTGCTCGCCGTCCTCGACTCCTGGCCCAAGCTGGTCACCCTCAACCTCCTCTGGTTCGTCCCCGCGTTGCTGGCGGAAGGCGCCCACTTCGCCTGCACCTTCTCTCTCCAGCGGATCGCGCTGCGCACGAAGGCCTGGTTCTCGGTGATCACCGCCCAGGTGGCCGGCAACGCGATCTCGCTGATCGTCCCGGGTGGCGCCGCGCCGGGGGCGGCGGTGCAGTTCCGCATGCTCGGGGCGAGCGGAATGGACCCGACCGAGGCGGTCAGCGGTCTGACCGCCTTCTCCTTCCTCGGCATCGGTGGCCTCCTGGCCCTGCCGTTCTTCGTGCTCCCGGTGGTCCTGTTGGGGGCCCCGGTCAGCTCGGGCCTGGCCCATGCCGCGATCATCGGTGCCGTCGCGTTCGTCCTCTTCGTCGCTCTCGGGGTGCTGGTACTGGCGACCGACGGCCCGCTGCGGACCATAGGTCGCGCGGTCGAGGCGGTCTACAACTGGCTCGTGCGCAAGATCGGTGTCCTGCGCCGACGCACCCCGCTCAGCGGGGTGCCCGAGCGGCTCGTCGAACAGCGCAACACGATCCGGACCGTGCTCGGTCAGCAGTGGTGGCAGGCCACCCTGCTCTCGGCGGGCCGCCTGCTCTTCGACTACCTCTGCCTGCTCTTCTGCGTGCGGGCGGTCGGTGCCCACCCACGTCCGTCGCTCATCCTGCTTGCCTATGCCGTCGCCGGGGTGATCGGGCTGGTGCCGATCACCCCGGGTGGACTCGGGATCGTCGAAGCCAGCCTCTCGGGGCTGCTCTTCGCCGCCGGTCTCACCGGGGCAGAGGCCGTGCTCGCCACGCTCGCCTACCGGCTCGCCTCTTACTGGCTGCCGATGATGGCCGGCCCGTTCGCCTACGCGGCATTTCGCCACCGTTACCACGAACCGGAGGCACCGCCGCCCATGTCGATAGAGGCATCCCCGACCTGATCGATGTCCTTACGGGCTTATGCATGGGGGACTCGGATGACCTGCCATACGAGTCCGAGAGTCCGTATACGGCATATACATAGCCATCTCATATGTATATGCCATAGACCGGATCCGGGAATCGAACACCGCCCTGTGGCTCGGGCTCCAACCTCGTTACAACGAATTGAACAGCGCCCTGTGGCCTCGTCAGCCGAGGTCGACCTCACCGCCGGACCGGAGGGTGCCGAGCCGACCGCAACCCTCCTGGGTGACCAGCAGGGCGAGGTCGTCGGGGTCGGTCGTCCGGGCCCAGGCCCGCCGTCCCTCCGGCGTGCGGCACGCGACCACCGCCCGCTCCGGCGCGCCGTCCCGCCCGAAGGCCACCGAGTAGGTCTCGACGCTCACCTCGCCCTCGGCGTCGGCGTCGGGGGCGCACTGGGGGAGCGCACCGATCCCGACCTGGGGGTCGGCCCAGGAGAACCCGCCGGCAGCCTCGACCTTGGTCTCCCGAGGGAGTCCCGCCACGGCGTCTCCCGGCCCCCGGTGGGCCGACGCCGGCTCGGTGCCGTAGACGCCGATGCTGTGCATCGAGAGGTACCAGCCGAGGCCGGTCGCGAAACCCAATGAGCCGGGGTCGTCGCGCAGCCGGCCGACCATCGAGGCGAGCGCATGGGTGCCGTAGTTGTGGCCGGGCCCCCCGCCGAAGGTGAGCCCCCCGGTGATGGTGAGGGGCCGGTCGGCGGCGTCGTGGGGCAACCCGAGCTCGGCAGCGGCGATGGCGACAGCGGAGGGGAAGCAGGCGTAGAGGTCGAGGTGGTCGACCTCGTCGATCGTGGTACCCGCCAGGGCGAGGGCAGCCCGGCCGGCCAGCCGGATGGCAGGCGAGGAGTGGAAGTTCTCCCGGTGGGAGAGGAACCAGTGGTCCTCGGCGTCGGCCCCGGCCAGGGGGAACACCCATCGGTCGCGGGGGACGCCGGCTGCCTCTGCGGCCCCGGCCGAACAGAGGATGGCCGCCGCCCCCTGGTCGACCTGCATGTTGGCGGTGAGCAGCTTGGTGTAGGGGTGGGCGATCATCCGGTTTCCCTCGGATGCGGTGGTCAGCTCCTCGGGTGTCCGGGGATCGCGCAGCCAGGCGTGCGGGTTGTCCGCGGCGACTTCCGAAAAACGCGACCAGAGCGACCCGATCTGCTCGACGTGCTCCTCGGGGGTCCGGCCGCCCTCGGCACGCAGGGCGTTCTCGAAGAGGGGGAAGACATGGACGGGCAGGTCCAGGCCGCGCTCCTCCTCGGCCCGGGTGGTCCCGCGGCGGTCGCTGCCGAAGCGGCCCGCCGGGTCGACGTCGGCCGGTGCGACCGTCCAGGGCAGGACCGGCCGGTCCGGGTGCCGGCGCGCGGCCGCCCGGCTGTACCCGCAGTCGGCGCCGACCAGCACCGCCACGTCGAGGTCACCGCGCCCGATGGCCAGCGAGGTGGCGTTGACCAGGGCCTGGGGGCCGTTCCCCCCGGTGCTGGTGACCAGGATCTCTGCCGGATCGATCCCGAGCATCCCGGCGAGGAGCGCCCCGGATTCGCGTAGTGCCAGCTCAGCGGGTCGGCCACCCGCATCGACTGGGCCCGGGCGAGCAGGGTTCGTCCTGCCGGGGCCTGGGCGCCCGGTCCGGCGCCGTCGCAGTCCTCCACGGCCGCTCCGACCGCCTCGAGCATCAGGCGGACCGGCTCCGGGCGGTCGGCCAGTGAGCCGTCCCCCTCGGTCCCGGGCCGGTTGGTCACCTGTCCTACCCCGACGACGACCGGGGTCCTGGGGTCGATCCTCATCAAGCGGACGAGCCTACCGGAGGGCTGTCGGGCCCCATCCGCCGTCAGTACACTCGGGCCATGCGCACCGCGCCCGGATCGGACAGTTCACACGCGTCCTCCCCATTCGGTGCCTGGCTGGCCGCCGATCCCGAGGTGCTCGGCCTCCTCGGGGAGGAGGCCGAGCGCGAGTCGACCACCCTCCAGCTCATCGCATCGGAGAACTTCGCCTCGCCGGCCGTGTTGGCCGCCACCGGCTCGATCCTGACCAACAAGTACTCCGAGGGCTATCCCGGCCGCCGCTACTACGGCGGCAACCAGGTCATCGACCGGGTCGAGGAACTGGCCCGAGTGCGGCTGGCAGCGCTGTTCGGTGCCGAGCACGTCAACGTGCAGCCGCACGCGGGGGCGAGTGCCAACCTGGCCGCCTACCGGGCCCTCGTCGAGCCGGGGGAGACGATCCTCGCCATGCGCCTCGACCAGGGCGGCCACCTCACCCACGGATCGCCGACCTCGCTCACCTCCAAGATCTGGCGGTTCGTCTCCTACGGCGTCTCGGCGGCATCGGACGACCCGGACAAGCCGGGGGAGATCATCGACTTCGACCAGGTCGCAGATGTGGCCCGCCGCGAACGACCACGCTCATCGTGGCCGGGGCGACCGCCTATGCCCGGATCATCGACCCGCTTCCCTTCCGCGAGATCGCCGACTCGGTGGGGGCCCGGTTCCTGTTCGACGCCGCCCACCCGGCAGGGCTCATCGCCGGTGGGGTCCACCCCTCACCGGTCGGGGTGGCCGACGTGGTGACCCTCACCACCCACAAGACGCTGCGCGGGCCGCGAGGCGGCGCGATCCTCTGCTCCGAGGAGCTGGCCAAGTCGATCGACAGCGCGGTCTTCCCCGGATTGCAGGGCGGCCCGCTCGAGCACGTGATCGCGGCAAAGGCGGTGGCGTTCGGCGAGGCGGCCCGTCCCGAGTTCCGCGTGTATACAACCCAGGTGCTGGCCAACGCCCGGGCCCTCGGCGAGTCGCTGTCCGACGCCGGCTTCAGGCTCGTGTCGGGCGGCACCGAGAACCACCAGGTCCTCGTCGACCTGCGCTCCTTCGACCCCGACCTCACCGGCAAGGAGGCCCAGGAGGTCCTCGACCGGGCAGGCATCACCTGCAATCGCAACGCCATACCCGACGATCCGCGCCCGCCCTATGTGGCCTCCGGCCTCCGGCTCGGATCAGCGGCGGAGACAACCGCCGGCATGGGGGAGGCCGAGATGGCCGAGGTCGGCGCCCTCATCGGGAGGACCCTGCGTTCGCGCGGGGACGACGGGGCGCTCGAGGCCGTGCGGGCCGAGGTGCGCGCGCTCTGCGGCCGGTTCCCGCCCTACCCGGCGCTCTCCGGGGCGTGACCCCCGAGCCCCGGGGCCGGCGTCCACGGTGACCCCTTGACCCCGGGGATACCGCTCAACTGGTACGGCGTCCTGCTGGTGGTGGCCGCGGTCTCTTCGTGGGCGCTCACCTTCCCGGCCCGCCGCATCGCCATGCAGATCGGCTACGTGGCCCAGCCGGACGACCGCAAGGTCCACCAGCGGGTGACCCCCGAGTCGGGGGGCGTGGCGATGTTCGTGGCCATGCTGGTCACCTGGGCCGTCGCCGCCTCGGTCCCAGCGCTCGACGTCCTCTTCCGCGGTCCGTCGCAGGAGCCGATGGGGCTGCTGCTCGGTGCAGCGGCCATCTTCGTCGTCGGGCTCATCGACGACTTCCGGGACATGTCTGCCCCGGCCAAGGTCGCCGGGCAGGTGCTCGCCGCCACGATCCTCTACTTCATGGGGGTGACCTGGTTCCAGTTCAAGGTCCCCCTGGCCGGCCTCGTGCAGCTCTCCCCTGAGTGGACCCCGCTGCTGACCGCCCTCTGGGTGATCGCCATCACCAACGCGGTCAACCTCATCGACGGCCTCGACGGCCTGGCAGCGGGCGTGGTCGCCATCGCGTCGGGCGCCCTCGCCGTGTACGGCCTCCACCTCCAGTACCTCGGCAATCTGCCGGCCGACAACATCGGCCCGCTCATCGCCGTGGTCACCTGCGGGATCTGTCTCGGCTTCCTGCCCCACAACTTCCACCCGGCCCGCATTTTCATGGGCGACGCGGGGGCCCTCCTCCTCGGGCTGCTGATGGCCGCCTCGACCATGCTCATCGGAGGCCGCTCGGCGGGCACCGTGGGCGGGGTGGCCGCCCGCAGCGGCGAGACCTACTTCTTCTTCGCGCCGCTGTTCATCCCCTTCTTCATCCTCGGGGTGCCCATCGTGGACATGGCCTTCGCCTTCGTGCGACGGACGGCCAACCGGACCGGCTTCTCCACCCCCGACAAGAACCACCTGCACCACCGCCTGCTCCGTCTCGGCCACGGTCATCGGCGGAGCGTGCTCATCCTGTGGACCTGGACCGCCCTTCTCTCCGGGTTCATCCTCTTCCCGCTCTACGTCTCCAGCGTCAATGCGTTCATCCCCTTCGGAGCCCTCGCGCTCGGGGTAGTCCTCTACACGCTCTTCCACCCTTCGCTGCGCCGCCAAGCCGACGCCGGGGTCGAGGACCAGGCCGACGCCGTGGCCGAGGAGCTGGCAGGGGCCACGGCCGAGGACGACCGTGCCGTGACGGCCACCGTGCCCCGCCCCGCGCCCGGACCGGAGGGAATACCGATCGGGGCACCGGACCCCGCCGGTGTGGCCGCCGCCGCGAGGAGGACCGTTTCCAAACGGTGAACGGCGTGTTTCGGGCGTTTTGCCGCCACGACCGCAATGGTGCGATGATGCTGCCCGTGAATTGCAGGCCTCCCGCCTCTCCGGTGGGGATCCGTCCGGGCGGCGGTGCGACCGGCTCCCGCAGCCGTCCCACTGCGTGAATTCAGGAACCACTCGTGACTGCCCGACTCCCCAGACAGCCTGACGCGGCACGGCCCGACCTTGGCAGCCCCGACCCCACCTCCGGACCCCCCGGACGGCCACCCACCCGCCGAACCGGGTCCGGTGCTCGGACCCGGGGCCGTCGAGTTCCTCACCCTCGGGCTGACCATCGCGGTGACCGTGGTGGTCTGCGGTGCACTGGGGTACCTGCTCGACCGCTGGCTGGCCACCAGCCCGGCGTTCACCCTGGTGGGCGTTGCGCTCGGCATCGCGGTCTCGGTGGTCATGGTCGTCTCGAGGGTGCGCAAGTACCTGTGACCGGACCGCCGCCCCGCGCGGGCGGCACCCCCGGTCCCGTCGTCCCCCGGCAGTGGGGATAGGGAGCCACCGTGTTCGTCCACTTCACCCTGCCCAACGTGCCCGACGTCGCCCGGCGCACCGTCTCCACCGCGCTCGTGGTCGGTGTGGCCGCCCTCGTGGGCTGCATCGTCTTCGGCCAGCCGCTGCTCGGGCTCGGCGCCTGCATCGGGCTCGCCCTCGGGACCCTCAACATGCGGATGATCGGCAATTCGGTCGCCCGGGTCTCCGAGCGCGAGGAGGGGAACCGGCGCCGGCCCCTCGCCCTCAACACCCTCGGCAGGATGGGCATCATCAGCGTGGTCACCCTGGGGCTGCTCCTGGTCTCGGCCAGCCTCGGCTTCGGCGTGCTCGGAGGACTCGCGGTGTTCCAGGTCATCCTCCTCGCCAACGTGGCCCGGTCCATGGCCAAGGCCGGGCCGATGGGCTCGGTGGACGATCTGATCGACGCCAACGTGGTCGACGACGACCCCGCCCATCCCCGGACCGACCCGGCGCTCGGCGTCGCCGACGACGGTCGGAGGGACGGCTGAGGATGGCACTCCCGATCCCCCTCCTCACCGCGCCGATCACGGCGACCGACATCACCGTGGCCGCCCATCCCCAGGCCAAGATCTTCGGTCTCACGGTCAACGTGGACATCGTGTGGGCGACCATCATCGCCGCTCTGGTGGTGGTGGCCATGGGCCTCGTCCTGCGGGCCAAGGCCACCAGCGGGGTACCGGGAAAGTTCCAGCTGGTCTGGGAGATGGCGGTATCGGCCGCCAAGGCCCAGGTCGAGGAGTCGATCGGCCCGGAGGGGGCCCGGATCGTGCCGCTCGCCCTGACCATCTTCGTCTTCATCTTCGTCTGCAACCTGTTCGAGGTCCTCGGGATCGGGGCGACCTACGAGTTCCTCCCGGCGCCAACCAGCGACATCAACCTCCCCCTCGCCATGGCGCTCGTGGTCTTCGTGCTCACCAACGTGGCGGCGGTCCGCAACCGTGGTCTCGGTGGCTACGTCACCCACTACCTCAAACAGCCCCTCTCGCCGAAGCTCGCCCCCTTCAACCTCTTCCTCAACCTCATCGAGGAGATCATCAAGCCGGTGACCCTGACCCTCCGGCTCTTCGGCAACCTGTTCGCCGGCGGGCTCATGCTCTCGTTGCTTGCCGCGCTGGTCATCTGGAAGCTCGGCCCGGTCCCCCTCGGTGGCCTGCTCTCGGTGCCGTTCACCGTCGTATGGAAGCTCTTCGACCTCCTCATCGGCGCCATCCAGGCGTTCATCTTCGCCCTGCTCACCGTCGTCTATTTCCAGACCGCCATGGCCCCGGACCACGCCCACTGAACCGGACCGCCCGCGCGGACCGCAGCTCGACACAGTTCACCAATACCCTCACAAAGGAGAAGCACACATGGCAGACGCCTCGATGGCGGACGCAGTACGGATCGCCGGCGCCATGGTCGGCGGTGGATTGGCGCTGGGCGGTGGCGCCGTGGGTGCCGCCATCGGTGACGGCCTCGCCGGGAGCCAGACCATCGCCGGGGTCGCCCGTCAACCGGAAGCCCAGGGTCGTCTGACGACCATCATGTTCCTCACGGTCGGCCTCTGCGAAGCCGCCTACTTCATCAACCTGGCGTTCACCGCGCTGTTCATCTTCTCCCTCTACAAGAAGTAGCCCACGGCCATGCTTCCCGCCACGAGCAACTTCCTCATCCCCAACGGCACGTTCTTTGTCGTGCTCATCGCGTTCCTCCTGGTGCTCGCTTTCATCGGCAAGTACGTCTTCCCCTGGGTCAACAACGCCCTCACCGAACGCCAGGAGCAGATCCGGGGCGAGCTGGAAGCGGCCGACCGGGCCAAGGCCGACGCCGAGGAGGCCGACGCCGAGCGGCGGGCGGTGCTCGAGGCCGCCCGGGCCCAGGCACGGGAGATCGTCTCCCAGGCCCAGACCACCGCCGACCAGATCGTCGCCAGCGCACAGGCCGAGGGCCAGGCGGTCCACGACCGGCTCGTCCAGGCCGCCGACGCGGAGCTGACCGTCGCCCGACAGGCGGCGGTCGAGGAGGTCTCGGCACGGGTGGGGGAGATCGTGCTGGCCGCAGCAGAGCGGGTCATCGGCCGCGAGATCCGGATCGCCGACCACCAGGACCTCATCGATGAGGCGATCGCCGCCGTCCGGGCCGAGACCTCGGACGCCGGTGCGGTCGGGAGCAGCCGGTGAACGCTGCCCTCCAGGGCTACCTCGCCGCGATGGAGGAGTCGCTCCGCGCCGACGGCAGGCTGGCCGAGGCCGGCGTGCAGCTGCACGCGGTGGCCGACCTGGTCGACGCCAACAACGCGCTCCAGCTGGCCATCGACGACGGGGCCGTCCCGGCGGCGGCCCGCCGGGCCGTGCTCGACGACCTGCTCGAGGGCCGGGTCCTCCCCGAGGTCGCCAGGCTCGTGCACCAGGCGGTGACCGTGGTGCGGTCCGCCGAGGTGACCGTCTCCTTCCACTGGCTGGCCACCCGCCTCGACCATGCGGCCGCCCGCCCCGGTGGCGAGGCGGCTGCACCGGCCGACGAGGAGATCCTCGGCCGCCTGGGTTCGCGCCACCGGGTCTCCGGCTACGCCGCGGCCGTCTTCGAGTCGGTGACCGTCGCCGATCTCGAGGAGATCGAGGACGAGCTCTTCCGCTTCGCCCGTACTGTCGAGTCCAGCCGCCGGCTGCGCGGCGCGCTCGGTGACCGTGACCTTCCGGTGTTGGTCCGCGAGGAGGTCATCACCGACCTGCTCGGCGGCAAGGTCCTGCCCGCCACCCTGCGCCTGGCCGTCTACGCGGCACGGGGTGGTCGGGCCCGGGACATCGTGGCCACCCTCGACTGGCTGGTGGAGGACGCCGCCCGGGCACGCGGGTGGCGGGTCGCCCGGGTGCAGGCCGCCGACGTGGTCGACGACGCCCATCGACAGACCCTCGCCGACGCGCTGACCCGTCTGGCCGGCAACCCGGTCGACCTGCAGGTGACCGTCGACCCAGGACTGATCGGCGGCGTGGTCGTCCAGGTCGGCGACCTCCTGGTGGACAGCACGACCCGGCACCGGCTCGACGAGCTGAGGGAGCACCTCCTCGCCTCCGAGGAGGCCTACCGGATCCACGGAAGCCCAACACGAAGGGACACAGCCGATGGCTGAGTTGACCATCAACGCGGACGAGATCGCCGGCGCCCTCAAGCGGTACGTCGACGACTACACGCCCGAGGTGGGCACCGAGCAGGTCGGTCGGGTCACCGAGGTGGGCGACGGCATCGCCCGGATCACCGGACTGCCCGGCGCCGCCGTCAACGAGATCCTCGAGTTCGCCGACGGGACCGAGGGCCTTGCCCTCAACCTCGACGAGGAGACCATCGGAGCGGTCATCCTGGGCGACGACACCGGTCTCGAGGAGGAGCAGCTGGTGAAGGCCACCGGGCGCATCCTCTCGGTGCGGGTCGGCGACGCCCTGCTCGGCCGGGTGGTCAATGCTCTCGGCGAGCCGCTCGACGGCAAGGGTCCCGTCGCCACCAGCGAGACCCGCCGCCTCGAGGTGCAGGCCCCCGGCATCGTGCGCCGGCAACCGGTGTTCGAGCCGCTCCAGACCGGGATCAAGGCCATCGACGCGATGACCCCGATCGGCCGCGGCCAGCGCGAGCTGATCATCGGCGACCGAAAGACCGGCAAGACCACCGTGGCGGTCGACACCATCCTCAACCAGCGCGGGCTCGGCGTGAAGTGCATCTACGTGGCCATCGGGCAGAAGGAGTCGTCGGTGGCCCAGACGGTGGCGACCTTCGAGCGGTACGGCGCCCTCGAGTACACGGTGGTCGTCCTGGCGGGCGCCTCCGACCCGGCCCCCTTCAAGTACCTGGCTCCCTACGCCGGCTGTGCCATGGGCACGCACTGGATGGACGCCGGCGAGCACGCCCTCATCGTCTACGACGACCTCTCCAAGCAGGCGGAGGCCTATCGCCAGCTCTCGCTCCTGCTCCGTCGCCCACCGGGACGCGAGGCCTACCCGGGTGATGTGTTCTACCTCCACAGCCGCCTCCTCGAGCGCGCGGCCAAGCTCTCCGACGAGGCCGGCGGCGGGTCGCTGACCGCTCTCCCGATCATCGAGACCAAGGCGGGAGACGTGTCGGCCTACATCCCCACCAACGTGATCTCGATCACCGACGGGCAGGTCTTCCTCGAGAGCGAGCTGTTCTACGCGGGGGTGCGGCCGGCCATCAACGTCGGCATCTCGGTCAGCCGGGTCGGGGGCGCCGCCCAGATCAAGGCCATGAAGTCGGTGTCGGGCACTCTGAAGATCGACCTCGCGCAGTTCCGCGAGCTCGAGGCCTTCGCCACCTTCGGCTCCGAGCTCGACAAGGTCTCCCAGGCCCAGCTCGACCGCGGCTACCGGCTCACCGAGCTGCTCAAGCAGGGACTCAACGCCCCGGTGCCGGTCGAGGAGCAGGTGCTGGTCGTCTACGCGGGTTCCGAGGGATTCGTGGACTCCATCCCGGTGTCCGAGGTCCAGCGCTACGAGCTCGAAGTGCGCGCCTACTTCCGGGCCAACCACGCCGACCTGCTGGACGGGATCCGGACCACGGGGAAGCTGCCCGAAGGCGACGCACTGGCCGATGCGCTGCGGTCCTTCACCGATACCTTCGACACCGGGAAGGTCGACTGATCGATGGCCGGAGGCCAGGAGCGCATCCTCCGTCGACGGATCAAGAGCATCAAGTCGACGCAGAAGATCACCAAGGCGATGGAGCTCATCGCCGCCTCGCAGATCGTGCGCGCCCAGGGCCGTATCGCCGCGTCCCGGCCCTACCGGCAGGGCATGGCCCGCCTGGTCCTCGAGACCGCGCTCGGCGACCCGAACGCGGCCGGCCGCCTGCTCGGCACCCCCGAGCATCCGAGCGCGGTGGCCGTGCTCGCCGTCGTCGCCGACCGTGGCCTCTGCGGCGGGTACAACACCTCGGTCTTCCGGGCCACCGAGCGCCTGCTCGAAGGGTACGCGGCGGACGGCGTCGAGGTGCGGCTGTTCACGGCGGGGAAGAAGGCCCAGGGGTATTTCCGCTTCCGGGGCCAGGCCGTCGAACGCTCCTTCATCGGCATCAGCGAGCGCCCCACCTTCGCCGACGCCCGGGAGGTGGCGGCCGCGGTCATCGCCCCCTTCGTCCAGGGCGAGGTCGACGCGGTGGAGATCGTCTCGACCCGCTTCCTCTCCGCGAGCAGGCAGCAGGTCGAGACCCGCCAGCTGCTCCCCCTCACCGATCCCCGCGACCCCGCCCAGCGCGAGCACGCCCGACACCCGGGCGGCCCGGCGACCGACCCCCCCGAGGGCCCGAAGGAGGGGTACACCGAGTTCGAGCCCGACGCCTCGATCCTGCTCACCGACCTCGCCCCCCGGGCAGCCGAGACCGAGATCTTCGCGGCCCTGCTCGACGGCCTCGGCCTCCGAGGTGACCGCCCGCCAGCGGGCGATGGCCGCCGCCACCGAGAACGCCGGCGACCTCATCACCAAGTACTCGCGGATCATGAACCGGGCCCGCCAGGACGCCATCACCACCGAGATCATGGAGATCGTCGGCGGCGCCGAGGCGCTGCGGGCCGCCGCGCCGGGTGACGAGGCCGGCCCGGTCATCGAGACGAGGGTCTGACCGTGCCCACCGCCCACCCGACCACCGACCGCACCCGCCCGGTGCGGTACGACTGCACACCCGAGAGCACAGGAGCCCGACGCCCATGACCACCACCGCCACCTCACCCGGCGAGACCGCCACGCTGGCCACCGGCAGGGTGGTGGCCATCGCCGGGCCGGTCATCGACGTGGAGTTCCCGCCCCACTCCCTGCCCGAGATCAACGGCGCGGTCGAAGTCGACGTCGTGCTCGAAGGCAAGCGCGAGGTCATCACCGCCGAGGCCGCCCAGCAGATCGGCGACGGCCGGGTGCGCTGTATCTGCCTGCGGCCGACCGACGGCCTCACCCGCGGCGCCGAGGTGCGCAATCTCGGACGGGGGCTCCGGATGCCGGTGGGCGACGCGGTGCTCGGCCACGTCTTCAACGTCCTCGGCGAGCCGCTCGACACCGACTCGATCGGCGAGGTCGAGGACTACTGGGAGATCCACCGACCGGCCCCCGCCTTCGACACCCTCGAGCCGCGGGCGGTCATGTTCGAGACCGGCATCAAGGTCATCGACCTCCTCGAGCCGTACGTGCAGGGCGGGAAGATCGGGCTGTTCGGCGGTGCCGGCGTCGGCAAGACGGTGCTCATCCAGGAGATGATCAACCGGGTGGCCACCAACCACGGCGGGGTGTCGGTCTTCGCCGGGGTGGGGGAGCGCACCCGCGAGGGCACCGACCTCTGGATCGAGATGCAGGAATCGGGGGTCATCGAGAAGGCGGCCCTCGTCTACGGCCAGATGGACGAGCCCCCCGGGGTCCGGCTGCGGGTGGCCCTCGCCGCGCTCGACCATCGCCGAGTACTTCCGCGACGTGAAGAACCAGGATGTGCTCCTCTTCGTGGACAACATCTTCCGCTTCGTCCAGGCGGGCTCGGAGGTCTCGACCCTGCTCGGACGGATGCCCTCGGCCGTCGGCTACCAGCCGACCCTGGCCGACGAGATGGGCCAGCTGCAGGAGCGGATCACCTCGACCCGCGGTCGCTCGATCACCTCGCTGCAGGCCGTCTACGTCCCCGCCGACGACTACACCGACCCGGCGCCGTTCACCACCTTCACCCATCTCGACGCGACCACCGAGCTCTCGAGGGACATCGCCTCCCTCGGTATCTATCCGGCGGTGGACCCGCTCTCGTCGACCTCGAACATCCTCGCCCCCGAGATCGTGGGCGACCGCCACTACACGGTGGCCCGTCGGGTGCAGGGCGTCCTCCAGCGGTACAAGGAACTCCAGGACATCATCGCCATCCTCGGACTCGACGAGCTCTCCGAAGAGGACCGGGTCACCGTGTCCCGGGCCCGGAAGGTCCAGCGCTTCCTCTCGCAGCCGTTCAACGTAGGCGAGGTCTTCACCGGCTTGAAGGGGGTGACCGTCCCGGTCGCCGAGACCGTCGAGTCGTTCGAGGCGCTTGTCGACGGCGAGCTCGACGAGGTTCCCGAGCAGGCTTTCCTCAACGTGGGTGGGGCCGAGTCGGTGCTGGCCAAGGCGCACGCCCTCGAGAACGGCTGACCGCGGACCGACGATGGCCGACACCCTCTTCCAGATCGATCTGGTCACCCCCGAGCGGGTACTGCTCAGCGGCATGTCGTCCGAGGTCGTCCTGCGCACCGGGGAGGGGGATCTCACCTTCCTCGCCGGCCACACCCGCCTGGTCGGCACGGTGCAGCCCGGCGTGGTCCGCGTCGTCACCGCCGACGGCGAGGAGCGGCGGGCCGCGGTGCACGGCGGCTTCACCCAGGTCGAGCACGGCGTCCCCCTCGCCGCAGCGGGAGACGGCGCAGAGGGAGACGAGCTGACCACCGGCACGCGGGTGACCCTGCTCGTCGGCGTGGCCGAGCTGGCCGAGGAGATCGACGTGGACCGGGCCCGTGCAGCCGAGCAGGTGGCCACCGCCAGGATCGCAGAGCTGGCCGGACCGTCCGGCCGCAGCCCGGTCGAGGGCGAGGAGCCCGATGCCGAGCTCGCAGCCGCCGAGGCCGCACTCCTGCGGGCCCGGACCCGCCTCGAGGCGGTCGAGGCCACCACGCCCGCCACCGCCTGACGTAGCGCCGGTCGGAGCGCCGGTCGGGAAAACGCCGCCCGACGGACCGCGGCGCTCAGCCGAATTCGATGGCGCTGTACTCGGAGAGCTTGTGCAGCGGGTGCCGGGCGTCGATGAGCCGGACCGTCCCCGACTTGGACCGCATGACCAGGGACTGGGTGCTGGCGCCGAATTCGTCGTAGCGGACGCCCTGGAGCAGCTCCCCGTCGGTGATCCCGGTGGCGGCGAAGAAGCAGTTGTCCCCGCGCACCAGGTCGTCGGTGGTCAGGACCGCGTCGAGGTCGTAGCCGAGGTCGAGCGCGGCGGTCCGCTCGCCCCCGTCGCGGGGGTAGAGGCGGCCCTGGATCTCGCCGCCCATCGACTTGAGTGCGGCTGCCGCGATCACGCCCTCGGGGGTGCCCCCGATACCGACCAGGAGGTCCACCCCGGTGTCGGGCCACGAGGTGGCGATCGCGCCGGCCACGTCGCCGTCGGTGATGAGCCGGATCCGTGCCCCGGTGGCGCGCACGTCGGCGATCAGTTGCTCGTGGCGCGGACGGTCGAGGATGACCACGGTCAGGTCGCGCACCGAGGCGCCCTTGGCCTTGGCCACCGCTTCCAGGTTCGCCACGATGGGCTGGGTGATGTCGATGGCGCCCACCGCCCGCGGGCCGACCGCCAGCTTCTCCATGTAGACGCACGGGCCCGGGTCGAACATGGTGCCCTCCTCGGAGACGGCGATGACCGCGAGGGCTCCGCCGCGGCCGAGCGCGGTCGAGGTGGTGCCGTCGATGGGGTCGACCGCGATGTCCGCCTTCGGCGGGGTGCCGTCACCGATGCGCTCGCCGTTGAACAGCATCGGGGCGTTGTCCTTCTCCCCCTCGCCGATCACCACGACCCCGTCCATGGCGATGCTCGAGAGGACGATCCGCATGGCGTTGACCGCGGCGTCGTCGGCACCCTCCTTGTCCCCGCGGCCCATCCACCGGGACGCCGCCAGGGCGGAGGCCTCGGTGACCCGGACCAGTTCCATGGCCAGGTTGCGATCGGGTGCCTGGGCGGAGGCGCTCACGGGCACAGACGTTAGTGGCTGCCACCGAGGGGAGCGCCCGGGCCCGGGCGGTGAGAACCGGCGACCACCGCGATGGCAGATCGGCGCAGGCATCGCACGACGGCACCATCGACAGGTCGGTCGGCACCCCCGGGCCATACTTGTGGGGTGGATCGCTTCATCGTCACCCCGGGCGGGCCGCTGTCGGGGACCGTGCGGGCCGGAGGGGCCAAGAATTCGGTGCTCAAGCTCATGGCCGCCTGCCTGCTCGCCGAGGGCAGGCACGTGCTGACCAACGTGCCGAGGATCACCGACGTCGACATCATGGCCGAGGTGCTCGGCGCGATGGGCGTCGAGGTGGTCCGGGGCCCCCGTCCCGACGAACTGGTCGTGACCACCCCGGCCGAACTGGTCCCCGAGGCCCCCTACGAGCTGGTCGAGCAGATGCGGGCGTCGGTCGTCGTGCTCGGTCCGCTGCTCGCCCGGTGCGGACGGGCGAGCGTGTCGGCACCCGGGGGCGACGACTTCGGGCCCCGGCCCATCGACATGCACCTGCACGCGCTCGAGACGATGGGGGCGGGGTTCAGCTCCTCCCACGGCAACGTGGAGGGACGGGTCGACAGCAGCGGTCGGCGGCCGGCCCCGGCTCATCGGCAACCGGGTGGTCCTCGAGTACCCGAGCCACACCGGCACGGACAACGTGCTGATGGCAGCGGTCCTGGCCAAGGGCACCACGGTGATCGAGAACGCCGCCCGCGAGCCCGAGGTGAGCGACCTCGCCGACTACCTCAACGCGATGGGGGCGCGGATCAGCGGGGCCGGCACCTCGCGCATCGAGGTCGAAGGGGTCGAGCGTCTGCGGCCCGCTGCACACCGGGTCATCCCCGACCGGTTGGTGGTGGCCACCTTCCTGGTCGCGGCCGCGCTGACCGGCGGCGAGGTCGTCGTCGAGGACGGCCGCCCCGAGCACATGGACATGCTCATCCGGAAGCTCACCGCCATGGGCGTCGGGATCACCATGGGGCCCGACGGGCTCCGGGCCGAGGCGAAGGGGGGCGGGGCGCTCCACTCGGTGGACGTCGCGACCCTGCCCTACCCGGGGTTCGCCACCGACTACAAGCCGCTGATGGTCACGCTGCTCACGGTGGCCGACGGGGTGGGCATCGTCACCGAGAACCTGTTCTTCGGGCGGTTCCGCTACGTCGAGGAGCTGCGCCGGATGGGGGCCGACATCCGGACCGAGGGCCACCACGCAGTGGTCCGCGGCGTCGAACGCCTGTCGGGGGCTCCGGTGCGGGCCTTCGACGTGCGGGCCGGGGCGGCGCTGGTGCTGGCCGGGCTGGTGGCCGACGGCGAGACGGTGATCGCCGACGCCCACCACGTCGACCGCGGCTACGAGGACTTCGACGGCAAGCTGGACTCCCTCGGCGCAAGCGTCGTCCGGGCCTGACCGCCCGGGACCGCCCGGGTATCCTCGGCTGGCCATGCCCGGCCCCCTGACCTCCGATCCCGCCGCCCTGTTCGACGCCGCCCGCGACGGCGACCGGGTGGCCCTGCCCCGGCTCCTCTCGATCGTCGAGCGGGGCGGGCAGCTCTCGCGTGCGGTGGCCGCGCTCGCCTACCGCGCGCCCGGCGAGGCCTACACGATCGGGATCACCGGCGCCCCGGGTTCGGGCAAGTCGACCCTCACCGACCGGCTCATCGACCAGGCCCGTACCCGCGGCCTCGACGGGAGCGACCGGGTGGCGGTGCTGGCCGTCGACCCTTCGTCGCCGTTCTCCGGCGGAGCGATCCTCGGCGACCGGGTGCGGATGCAGGACCACGCCGACGACGAGAAGGTCTTCATCCGCTCGATGGCCACCCGCGGCCACCTCGGCGGACTGACCGTGGCCGTGCCCGACGCGGTCCGGGTGCTCGCCGCGGTCGGGGTGCCGGTGGTGCTGGTCGAGACGGTCGGGGTCGGCCAGCAGGAGGTCGCGGTGGCCGCCGCGACCGACACCACCATCGTCGTGGTCAACCCCGGGTGGGGCGACGCCATCCAGGCCAACAAGGCCGGCCTCCTCGAGATCGCCGATCTGTTCGTGATCAACAAGGCCGACCGGCCCGGGGTCCGCGAGACGCGCCGTGACCTCGAGCTCATGCTCGACCTGACCCAGCTCGGCACCTGGCGCCCGCCGATCATCGAGACGGCGGCCACCACCGGCGACGGGGTCGAGGAGGTATGGAGCGCCATCGCCGCGCACCGGTCGTCCCTCACGGACGACGGCACCCTGGAGGAGCGCCGCGGACGGCGCCTGGCCCGCGAGTTCCACCAGATCCTGCTCGCCCGGGCCGAACAGGAGATCGACGACCTGGTCGCCGACGACCGCTTCGCCGGGACGCTGATCGAGCTCTCGACCGGTGCGACCGATCCCTACGAGGCGGCCGACCGCTTGCTGTCGGAACTGTTCCCGACCGGCGGGCCCGGGGGCGGCTGAAGAGCACCGACCCGGCGCGCGCCTCGGATAGCGTGCCCTCGTGACCGACCTGTCCGCACCGACTGCCTGGCAGCTCCCCCCGCCCGAGGACGATCCGCTCTGGTTCCAGCGCGCCGTCTTCTACGAGGTCTTCATCCGGGGCTTCTTCGACGGGAACAACGACGGGGTGGGTGACATCCCCGGGCTCATCGCCAAGCTCGACTACCTCCAGTGGCTGGGGGTCGACTGCCTCTGGCTGCTCCCCTTCTACCCCTCGCCGCTGCGCGACGGCGGCTACGACATCAGCGACTACTTCTCGGTGCACCCCGAGAGCGGGACGGTCGACGACCTGCGGACCCTGCTCCAGGAGGCCCACGCCCGCGGCATCCGGGTCATCGCCGACCTGGTCATCAACCACACCTGCGACCAGCACCCCTGGTTCGTCGAGTCGCGGCAGCAGCCGCGACAACCCGAAGGCCGACTGGTACGTGTGGAACGACGACGACCAGCGGTGGCCCGAGGCCCGGGTCGTCTTCGTCGACGTCGAGCGGTCCAACTGGTCCTACGAGCCGGCCCGCGACCAGTACTACTGGCACCGCTTCTACGCCCACCAGCCCGACCTCAACTACGAGAACCCCGAGGTGGTCGAGGCCATGCTCGAGGTGGTGCGGTTCTGGCTCGACCTGGGGCTCGACGGGTTCCGGCTCGACGCGGTGCCCTTCCTCTTCCAGCGCGACGGCACCCCCGGCGAGAACCTCCCCGAGACCCACGCCTTCATCAAGCGGGTGCGGGCCGAGCTCGACGCCGACTACCCGGGCCGGATCCTCCTGGCCGAGGCCAACGGGTGGCCGGCCGACGTGGCCGACTACTTCGGCGACGACGACGAGTGCCACCTCTGCTTCAACTTCCCCCTCATGCCGCGGCTGTTCACCGCGGTCCGCCGCGAACAGAGCTACCCGATCACCGAGATCCTGGCCCAGACCCCGAACGCCCCGCCCGGCGCGCAGTGGGCCATCTTCCTCCGCAACCACGACGAGCTCACCCTCGAGATGGTCAGCGAGGAGGAGCGCGACTACCTCTTCTCCGAGTACGCGAAGGACCCGCGGATGAAGCGTCACATGGGGATCGGGCGGCGCCTCGCCCCGCTCCTCGACCTCGACCGCCGCCTCGCCGAGCTCCTCTTCTCGATCCTGTTCACCCTGCGGGGCAGCCCGGTCCTCTACTACGGGGACGAGATCCAGATGGGCGACAATCTCTATCTCGGCGACCGGGACTCGGTGCGAACGCCGATGCAGTGGACCCCGGACCGCAACGGTGGCTTCAGCCGGGCCGACTTCGCCCAGCTCTACCTGCCCCCCCTCATGGACCCGGTCTACGGGTTCGCCGCGGTCAACGTCGAGGCGCAGCAGCGCAACCCGAGCTCCTTCCTCCACTGGATCCGGCGGATGCTCGCGGTCCGCCGTCAGTTCCCCGTCCTCGGGACCGGCACCCTCGAGATGGTCAGCTCGGCCAATCCGTCGGTGCTCGCCTTCGTCCGCTCCGACCGGCGGTCCCCGGGGGGCGAGCGGGGGGCCGGCAACCCGGTGCTCTGCGTGCACAACCTGAGCCGCATGGCCCAGCCCGCCGCCATCGACGCCGAGGAGTGGGTCGGACGCCAGCCGATCGAGCTGCTCGGCAGGGTCGCCTTCCCTCTCATCGGGATCGAGCCCTACACGGTGACCCTCGGCTCCTACGGCTCCCTGAGCTTCGAATTGGTCTGAGCTCGAAAGCCGGGCCGGCAGCGGACGGCTCAGCCCGCGTTGGCCACCGCGACCGGTGCGGCGAGCTCCTCGGCTGCCTGCTCCGGGTTCACGATGTTGATGAGCACGCCGGTGCCCATCTCGAAGCCGGCGACGGTGGTCAGCTTCGGCACCACGTGGACGTGCCAGTGGTAGGGCTCGGGCGCCCGGTAGGGGGCCGAGTGGAAGACGAGGTTGTAGGCGATGTCGCCGAGCACGTTGCGCTGGCGTCCGAGGGCGACCTTGAGCGCCTTGCCCGACCGCCACCAGTTCGGTTGGGGGGCTGTGGTGCAGGTGGGGACCGTGGGCGCGGGGGATGACCAGCATCTCGTAGGGCGAGCCGCTCCAGAAGGGGCAGACGACCAGGACCTGCTCGTCGGCGTAGACGACCCGGTGGGCCACGTTCTCCTCTGCGTCGACGGTGGTGCAGAGCAGGCAGCGCCCGGCGAAGCGGGCGAAGCCGGCCTGCTCCTCGACAAGCTCCCGCGGGACGAAGGACATCCCGAGCAGCTGGGCGTGGGGGTGCTCGATGGAGGCGCCCGCCTCGCGGCCGGCATTCACGATCGCCTGGCTGTAGCGGAGCCCCGGGATGCTGGCGTGCTCGGCGATGCGGTCGCCGATGGCTCGCATGACCACCCCGGCCTGGTCGTCGCTGAGCATCGACCACGAGTCCTGGTGGTCGGGCGAGAGCACGAGGACCTCGTGGATGCCGCCGGCGGTCGCCTGGGTGAACACGGGTCCGCGGTTGGTGACGATGAAGGGGGCGTTGCCCTCGAAGGCGGGATAGAGGTTGGGGACCACCCGGACCCGCCAGGCGCCGTCCGTCCCGACGGTCTCGAGCGAGGGGGTGCTGCTCTCCTCGTTGCCCGGGCAGAACGGGCAGGGGCGGGACGTGTCGGCCTGGATCGAGGCCATCCGGGGGGCGAAGGCCCGGGGCCTCGTGGCGCGGTCGGTACTCACCACGACCCAGCGCCCGGTGAGTGGATCGAGTCGAAGCTGGTTCATCAGTTGGGCGTGGCGCCCCTCTGCCGTCGCCGGTCGAGCTCTTGCACCTCGTTGCCACCTCGCATCCATGCTCGACACCCGGTCCGGACTCCCACGACCGGATCAGATGGCCACCCCCTTCCAAGCTACCAACTCCTGCGCACCGGAATGGGTCATCGTGGCGGGGACCGGCTCGGCCACGGTGACAGAATCGGCCTGTGACCGTCGTGCCACAGAGCGCGAGCCGGTGGCGCTGACGGTGCTCCAGCCCCGGGACGCCGGCTACGACCTCCTCCTGCTCGGCCACGTCCTCGCCGCGCTGGTGAGCCTGGGGGCGGTGGTGACCGCCGGGGGCTTCGCGCTCTCGCTGCGGCGGTCGGCGGTCGCGGGTGGCCCGACCGATGAGGGTCTCGTGCGCTACTACCGCCCCGGGGTCAACTGGGCGGGCAGGGCGCTCTTCCTCGTGCCCGTCCTCGGGTTCGCGCTGATGGGCCTCAGTCACGGGGACTGGACGCTCGCCGACGGCTGGATCTCGGCGGGGCTGGTGCTCTGGGCCGGGGTGGCGGTGGTCGCCGAGGCGGTCCTCTGGCCGGCCGAGCGCCGGCTCCAGGAGATCGTCTCGCGGCACACCGCGGCACCCGAGCCCGCGGCGCGGGAGGAGGACGACGAGGCGGCGCCGCTCTGCAGCCGGGTCGCCGTCGTCTCGGCGGTGCTCTCCCTCGTGCTCGTCGCGACCGCCGTGGTGATGGTGGCGAAGCCCTGAGCCCCTGAGCCCCCGAGCGGCCGGCCGGTCGAGCCGGTGGACGGCGGCTCAGTCGGGGTCGGCGCCGACCAGCCGGGCGAGCAGCGCCCGTGCCTCCGCGGTCCGACCGTCGTCGACGAGCGGCGCCACCCGGTCGAAGGCCTCGCTCCATGCGACCTGCCCGGTCGAGCGGCCGGCCGCCCGCAACGAGGCCCGGGCCTCGTCCGCCAGCACGGCGAGCACCGCGACCTCAGGCCCGAGCGCAGCGGCAGCCCGGTCGCGCAACCAGCGGGAGAGGGCCGGGCTCGCCCCACCGGTCGAGACGGTGAGGGTGACCGGCCCGGCGCGGTGGACCGCGGGGAGCTGGACGGTGCCCGGCGAGCGGCCGGACGCGAGGGTGACCAGGGTGCCGCTGCCGAGAGCGTCGGCGACCACCGCGGAGTCGACGCCGGGGACGCCGGTGGCGGCAACCACCAGCCGGTAGCCGCCTGCCTCGCCGGCCCGGTAGGGACGGGTCTCGACCGACACACTGCCCGTCGGGGTCCTCCCGCCCTCCGCTCCGAGGTCACCGGCTTCGAGGACACGGACCGCCGGAGCCACCTCGGGGGCCACCAGGGTGATCACCGCGCCCGCCAGGAGCAGCCCGCGGGCCCTCCGTGCGGCCACCGGACCGCCCCCGACGACCAGGCAGGCGGCCCCGAGCATGTCGAGGGCGACCGGGTAGAGCGGGACCGGACCGGACCCTGGGGGCTCGGAACCGGTCACCGGCTCGGGTCGCTCATGGCGGAGGGCCGTCGTCGGGGCTCGGGACTCGGGGCACTCTGGACACGGGTCCAGTCTCGCCGCGGTCGGCGCGTGGCGCGGCGGCAGGCGATGGTGGCCGGGAGGCCCGGTGGCCGGGACCGGGCTGATTCTGCTAAAACTTGATCTAGTTAGTCATGTATAGTCGGCGGGAATGTTGAGGGATCCGATCAGGTTTTGTAGGTACAGGAGTGGACCGACCGGGACGGTCGGCACGTGGGCGGTTCTCCGTCCGCGATCCGCCTCCGGAAGAGGGAGAGTGCCGTGAAGCTCAGCGTGATGGACTACCGGACGAGGCTCGCACAGATGGCGGAGGACCCGGCGGTGGCCCGGCTGCGGACCGAGATGGCCGAGCAGTCGGACGCGTTCGAGACGGCACCGGCCGGCCTGATCATGGCCTGGGCCGTCGAGCGGTTCGGCCCCAAGCTCGCGCTCTCCTGCTCGTTCCAGGAGGCGGTGCTCGTGGACATCGCCGTCTCGGTCGACCCGGACATCGAGGTGATCTTCCTCGACACCGGGTCCCACTTCCCCGAGACACTCGACTACGTCGAGCTCATGCGCGCCCGCTACGACCTCAACCTGACCGTCACCACCCCGGTTCCCGGCGCGGGAGACCACCCGTGCGGGACCGCCCAGTGCTGCGAGTACCGCAAGGTGCGCCCCCTGCGGGCGGCCCTCGACGGCAAGGAGGCGTGGGTGACCGGTCTCAAGCGGGTCGACGCGCCGACCCGGCGCCGTGCCCCGATCATCGCCTACGACGAGAGCTGGGGCATGGTCAAGATCAACCCGCTCGCCACCTGGACCGACCAGGACGTGATCGGGTACGCGCGTGACCACGGCATCCCCGAACACCCGTTGCTCTCGCAGGGATACCTCTCGATCGGCTGCGCGCCGACCACCCGACCGGTGAGCGAGGGCGAGGACCCGCGGGCCGGACGCTGGGCCGACTCGGACAAGGTCGAGTGCGGGCTCCACGTCTGAGATGACCCGCCTCGGATGACCAAGGACCGCGACGAGCTCTACGGGCTCCACATCCGAGGCACCGACCGCCCGATGCCCTTCGTCCGTCCCTACCGGACCAAGGGTGAGCTCAACGAGATCGAGCAGTGGAAGCTCGAGCGCCACCCCCTCGAGATCGCCGATGCCATCATCGACACCTACTCGAAGGAAGGGCCGGCCGGCATCGCCAAGGTGCCGGGCGAGATCGAGCGGCTCAAGTGGGCCGGCATCTACCCCCAGATCCAGGGCGGCAACGCATTCATGATGCGGGTCAAGGTGCCCGGGGGCTTCCTCACCGCGCCGCAGGCCCGCGAGATCGGGGTCGCGGCCGACGCGTTCGGCGAGGGTCCCGACGGCACCGAGAGCCGGGTCTTCGGCTCGCGCTACGCGGACCTCACCACCCGCCAGACCGTGCAGATCCACTGGCTGCGCATCGAGGACATCCCGCGGATCTGGCGGCGTTTCGCCGCGGTCGGGCTGACCACCGTGCAGGCCTGCGGCGACTCGGCACGCAACGTCCTCTGCTGCCCGGTGTCCGGGGTCGACGCCGCCGAGGTGTTCGACGCGTTGCCGGTCGTCCGGGCGGTGTCCGCGTTCTTCACCGGCAACCGCGAGTACGCCAACCTGCCCCGCAAGTTCAAGATGTCGGTGACCGGGTGCGTCGAGGACTGCGCCCAGGCGGAGATCAACGACATCGGTCTCTGGCCGGCAGAGGCCGCGGACGGAACCCTCGGCTTCAACCTGCTGGTGGGCGGCGGGCTGTCCGACGGCGAGCGGATGGCCTCCGACGTCGACGTCTTCGTGGAGCAGGGCCAGGCGGTCGAGGTCACCCGGGCCATCGCCCAGCTCTTCGGCGAGCTCGGCAACCGCGAGAACCGCGGGCTGGCCCGCATGCGCTACCTGGTCCAGGAACTGGGCCCCGAGGGGTTCCGGGACGAGCTGGCCGCCCGCGCCCGCTTCGACCTCGTCCCGGCCGGCGAGGAGCTCACCCGCCGTTACCGGGGTGACCACGTCGGGGTGCACGCCCAGAAGGAGGACGGCGTCTTCTACGTCGGTTGCTCGGTGCCGGTCGGCCGGATGAACGGTATCGAGCTGGTCGAGGCCGCCCGCCTGGCCGAGACCTACGGGGACGGTACGCTCCGGATCGCCACCGATCAGAACCTCGTCCTCACCGGGGTGCACGGGGACCGGCTCGACTCCCTGCTCGCCGAGGACCTGCTCGCCAAGTACTCCCCGTTCCCGGGGCCGTTCACCCGTGGCGTGGTCGCCTGCACCGGGTCCGAGTTCTGCCGCTACGCGATCGTGGAGACCAAGGAGCGGGCGGTCAAGTGGGCCCGCTTCCTCGACGCGGAGCTGGCCGGCGAGCCGGTCGGGGCGCCCCCGGTCGGAGGAGCACCCGCGGGGTCCGGGGCTGACACCGGGACCATCCGGATGCACTTCTCCGGCTGTTCGGCCAGCTGCGCGCAGCCCCAGATCGCCGACATCGGCTTCCGCGGCGAGATCGCCCACGTGGGCGACCATCTGTCCGAGGCGGTCGACATCGGGCTCGGCGGTTCGCTCGGGGCAGACGCCGGCTTCATCGACTGGGTCGAGCACGCCCGCCCGGTCGCCGAGGTGCCCGAGGCGCTCCTCCGGGTGGTGCGCCGCTATCAGTCCGAGCGCCGGGAGGGCGAGCCGTTCTACAACTGGGCGCCGCCGGGTCCCCAACGACGACCTGCGCGCCACGCTCGCCGGGGCGGACGCCGGTACCCCGGTGGCGCCGTCGGGCCGGCCGGGTGGGACGACGCCATGAAGGGCTACCGGATCCGCGAGGAGATGAACGGGGTCGAGGAGCCGCCCGGCAAGACCTGGTTCTGGGAGCTGCAGGCCGGGGTCATCGACGCAGGACGCTGCATCCAGTGCGGCACGTGCGTCGCTGCCTGCCCCTCCAACTCGATCGGCATCGACGAGGACACCGATCTGCCCGAGCTGGTCAAGATGTGCACCGGCTGCTCGCTGTGCTGGGACTTCTGCCCGCGAGGCGGGCTGCGCTACGAGGCGCTGTGGCCGCCCTCGACCCCGGGGAGGACGGCGCGGCCGCCGACCGTCGAGCGGTCGGACGCGAGCGACACCTACTGGAAGATCACCGGCGGCCCGCCCGGGGACGGCCTCGGCGCGGTGCTCGACGCGTACGCGGTCCGGGCCGGCTCGCGTCCCGACTCGGCCCAGGACGGGGGGGTGGTGTCCGCCCTGCTCATCGCCGCGCTGGCCGGCGGCGAGATCGACGGCGCCCTGGTCACCCGGCGGAGCGACGACCCCGACGAGCCGTGGAAGGGGGTGGCCCACCTCGCCACCACGGCCAAGGAGATCACCGAGTCGGCGGGCAGCTACTACAACCAGACCATGGCCCTCGCCGAGCTCGACCTCTCCCGCTACGACCTTCCCGCCAAGCCGCGCATCGCGGTGGTGGGCACACCCTGTGAGATCCAGGGCATCCGGGCCATGCAGTCCCGCCGCTGGCCCACCGGGGCCCACCGCATCGACTCGGTGGTCCTCACCATCGCACTGCTGTGCACCAAGAGCTTCGACTACCGCGGCCTCATGCTCCAGCTCCTGCGCGATGACCGGTCCATCGACATCGAGCGGGTGAGCAAGGTCGACGTGATCCGGGGCAGGATGATCGTCGAGTACCGCGACGGCGAGGTCGCCGTCGACGAGCCGATCAAGAACTTCCACGGCGCCGCGCTCAAGGGGTGCGACGAGTGCGCCGACTTCCTCGGCCGCAGCGCCGACCTCTCCGTGGGCAGCGTCGGGGCGATGGACGGCTGGAGCAGCGTCCTGGTCCGCACCGAACGGGGCCGGCTCGCCCTCGACAACGCTCGAGGTCGGCTCGACTTCCGCGAGCTGGACAACCCCGAGGCCCTGGCCAAGCTCGACGGCTTCGACAAGCGGGTCGCGTTCGAGAGCCTCCGTCGCGCGTTCGACCCCGAGGCGCCCCTGTTCATCGACTACGCCGACCACGTGTCCGCCTACAAGGACTCGGACCGGGCCCCGGTCGTCCCCGACCGGTGAGCCGCCCCGACGGTAGTGACGCTGAGCAGGGAGGATGGTCGGCGGGTCGGCGCGACGGTCGGGGTGCGATCTGGCGGTGGGCGGTTCTGGGTAGTGTGGAGAGCGTGACGCGTGTTCGAGGTGGACGGAGGCCCGAGGCTGGAGTTCCCCGAGGAGCCCGTGGATCTCAAGAACGGCCTTCGTGACGCACTCCTCGACGGAGCCGACTGGCGGAACGGGTTCAGCGACGACATCTGCATCGGCATCTGGCTCTGGAGCAGGTGGCAGCCGGCCCTCGAGCCCGCCGGGTGCACCCGGGAGGACTTCGTCGACGCGGTCGTCGCCTACCGGCGCGAGCTCTGGCTGTGGCTCTCGGGCGACCGGCAGTGGCTCACGTTCGTGACCGGCCTCGCCGGACGGGTGGTCCGCCGGATGCAGCTCTCCACTGCCGGGTGAGCCTGCATGCCCCGTGTGTCCGTCCCCGCTGACCGGGACCCGCTGGTCTACGTCTGGACCGAGCTGGCCACGCCGCTGACCGGTGCCGCGGCGGGCTACAGCAGCGCCGTCTACGAGCACTCGTCGCTTTCGCTGCGCGAGTTCGAGGCCGCCCGGATCACCCTCGCCCGGATCAACGGATGCGCCCTCTGCCTCGACTGGCGGACCGCCCGCGACGTCCCCGCACGGGCCGCCGACCCGGATGCGGTGCCCGAGTCGTTCTACGCGGCGGTCGGGACCCCCGCGGCAACCGACGAGCTCGACGAGCGCGAGCGCCTCGCCGCCGAGTTCGCCAGTCGCTACGCCAGCGACCACCTGGGGATGGACGAGGAGCTCTGGGGCCGGCTGCACGCCGCCTTCACCGACGACGAGCTGGTCGACCTGGCCCTGTGCGTCGGCTCGTGGCTCGCTCTCGGCCGCTTCAACCAGGTCTTCGACATCGACGGTGCCTGCCGGGTGCCGTCCCCGACCGGCCGCTGACCGACCGGCGGTGGAGAAGGTCGTCACGCTGCTCTGGGGTCCCGGCGACCCTGCCGCCGGGGACGCGCTGCGGGCCCGGCTCCTCGAGGAGACGGTCCCCCGGCTGCGGGCCGCCGGGGCACGGGGCATCGGGGTCAACGTGCACGACTCCGACGCGGCCGCCGCGCCCTCGCCGGCGCCGCCGCCGGAGGGCGAGGAACCCCACGTGGCCGAGGTCTCGTGCTGGCTCGACTGCTACGAGCGGCGCGACGGGGTCGAGTCGGCCCTGGCCGACCTCGACCTCCGGCGGGCCTCCTATCTGGTGGTCGAATCGCTCTACGACGACTACGGCACCACCCCGCTACGCCCGGCCCCGCGACTGGCCCGACGGCGGCCGTTCCCCGGGGGTGCTGACCGTCGCCCTCATCCACCGGCCCGCCGGCCTCGACGACCCGGAGTGGATCCGGCGGTGGCACGGGACCCAGTCCCCGGTCTCGGCCGAGCTGCAGCCCCGGACCCGCTACGTGCGCAACCAGGTGGTGCGCGCGCTCTCCGAGGGGGCACCCGAGATCGGGGGCATCGTCGAGGAGGGGTGGCCCTCCGCCGCGCACGTTGCCGACCCGATGCTGTTCTTCAACGCCACGACCCCCGAGGAGCTCGACGCGAACGTGGCGCGCATGCTCGCCAGCGTCTAGGCCTGCCTCGACCTGGCCCGCCTCCGCAGCTCGACCATGAGCGAATACCTGGTCTCGGCACCGATGGCCTGAGCGGGCCGGGTCCCGTGCCACCGGGGGCATCACCTACGCTCGCGGCCTGCGCACCGTCGGTCCCGGCCGGCGGCCACTCCGGAGGAACCACCCGTGGGACTGTCCATCGGCATCGTCGGCCTCCCCAACGTGGGGAAGTCCACCCTGTTCAACGCCCTGACCCGCAACGAGGTCCTCGCCGCCAACTACCCCTTCGCCACCATCGATCCCAACGTGGGTGTGGTGGCCGTGCCCGACCCCCGCCTCGACCGGTTGGCCGAGCTGTTCGCGTCGAAGGAGATCGTGCCGGCCACGGTCACCTTCGTCGACATCGCCGGGATCGTGAAGGGCGCCTCGGAGGGGGAGGGGCTCGGGAACCAGTTCCTGGCGGCCATCCGGGAGTGCGACGCGATCTGCCAGGTGGTCCGCGTCTTCGAGGACCCCGACGTGATCCACGTCGACGGCCGCATCGACCCGACGGACGACATCGAGACCGTCAACACCGAGCTCATCCTCGCCGACCTGCAGACCGTCGACCACCGGCTGGCGAGACTGGCCAAGGACGTGCGCAAGCAGCCGGATCTGGCGCCGGCACTGCGCGCCACCGAGCAGGCCCGCGAGATCCTGGACGGCGGGCGCACCATTGCCGCGGCCGCCGCAGCCGGCGAGGTCGACCCCGGGCTGCTCGCCGACCTCCACCTGCTCAGCGCCAAACCGGTCATCTACGCGTTCAACGTCGACGAGGGGGCGCTCGGCGACCCCGATCTCCACGCCCGGCTCGGCGCGCTGGTGGCTCCTGCCGAGTCGGTGGTGCTCTCTGCCCAGATCGAGTCCGAGGTCGCCGCCCTCGACCCGGCGGACGCGGCCGAGCTGCTCGCGGGCTACGGCCAGGAGGAGTCGGGACTGGTGCAGCTGGTCCACGTCGGGTTCCGGATCCTCGGGCTCCAGACCTTCCTCACCGCCGGCCCGAAGGAGACCCGGGCCTGGACCATCCACGCCGGGGACACCGCGCCCGCGGGCCGCCGGCACCATCCACACCGACTTCGAGCGCGGCTTCATCAAGGCGGAGATCGTCGGCTACGAGGACCTGGTCGCAGCCGGATCGCTCGCCGCGGCGCGGGCTGCCGGGCGCGCCCGGATCGAGGGCAAGGACTACCGCATGCAGGACGGGGACGTGGTCGAGTTCCGGTTCCAGGTGTAGCGGGCGGTGGTCACAGAGGCGATGGCGGACCGCACCGGGCCGGCCGTCCGCATGTCCGAGGTGTCAGTGGTGCGTGGCGGCACCTCGATCGTCGACCGGATCTCGTGGGTGGTCGCGCCCGGTCAACGGTGGGCGCTGCTCGGGCCCAACGGCTCGGGGAAGACCACCCTCCTGCGCGTCGCAGGCGCCGCCCTCTGGCCGACCAGCGGCGTCGTGGAGATCCTCGGCGAGCGGCTCGGCCGGGTCGACATGCGGGAGCTGCGCCGCCGGATCGCGGTGGTGAGTGCCTCGATCGCCCGCACCCTCCGGCCCGAGCTGCCGGCCCTCGACGCGGTGCTCACCGGCCGGTACGCGGCACTCGAGACGTGGTGGCACGAATACACGGCCGCCGACCGGAGGGAGGCCTCGGCCCTGCTCGGCGAAGCCGGGCTCGGTGGGGCCGCCTTCGCCGAGCGGTTCTTCGGTCTGCTCTCCGAGGGCGAGCGGCAGCAGGTCCTGCTGGCCCGCGCCCTCATGGCACGTCCCGAGCTCGTGCTCATGGACGAGCCGGCCGCGGGGTTGGACCTCGGCGCGCCGCGAGCGCCTGCTCGAGCGGCTCGCCGGCCTTGCGGCCGACCCGTCGGTTCCCCCGCTCGTGCTGGTGACCCACCACCTGGAGGAGATCCCGGCCGGGGTCACCCACGCCGCCCTTCTCCGCGCCGGACGGATGGTTGCGGCCGGCCCGGTGGGCGAGGTGCTCCGGGACGAGCCGGTCTCATCGGCGTTCGGAGTAGCGGTGGCCGTCGAGAAGCGCGACGGCCGGTGGTCGGCTCGGGCGGTCCCTGGCCGGGAGTGGCCGCGGACGCGGTGACCGACGGCCGTCCGGCCCGCCGTCACCAGGGGTGTCGCGTCCCGGTCGAGCACGGCCGGCAGGGGGTGTACAAACGGGGGTATCGCAACCGGGGAGGGTTGCCGGGGCCGCCGACCGGGCGGTCCCGGTGGCGCTGTCGGTCCCTGACCATCCACCATTGCGGAATCCGCCCTGCATAGGCTGTTCTCCGCACCAGAGGTAGGTCGAGGAGCCGATGCCCATGGTCGTGGCGATCATCATCGTGTTGGCGTGGGCGGTCATCATCGGCCCGAGCCTCATGAAGCGTCGCTCCCGGCTCTCGGACGGGGTCCACTCGATCAGCCACTTCCACAACCAGCTGCGGGTCCTCGAGCACTCGGCACCCGAGCCGATCGTTGCCCCCGCCTACCGCCTGCACACGGTCGGGGGCGCCGATGGGAGTCCCTCCGGGGTCCATGTCCCGGGAGCCGACACCCCGCCGGTGCTCTCGGTGGTCGGGGCCAAGGAGCTCCCCCGGCCGGCGCTGGCCTTCCTCGGTGAGCCGGTCCGCCCTCCCGAGCCCGCACCCGCGCCCCTCCCGGCCGAGTTCGCGCCACGGCTCGCCGACGGCTACGCACGCGGGGTCGCACGCCGCCGCCGGCGCGACACCCTGGCAGTGCTCACCAGTCTCGTGGTGGTGAGCCTCACCGTCGGCTTTCTCCCCGGAGCCTCCTCGGCCTGGATCGTGACGGCGATCTCGGCGGCGGCCACGGCCGTCTACGTCACGCTGCTGGTCCGGCTGCGTCAGCAGGCCGAGGAGCGCGAGCGCAAGCTGCGGTATCTGGGTACGCGGATCGACTGGCTCGATCCGGTCGACTGGGATGCGCCGGCCGACCGGGACGGACGGGTCGGGGCACCCGCGCTGGCCGCCGCGGGCCCGGCACGCGCAGGCGCGGCACGCTACGCCCACCCCTCGACCGGTCGCGCCGTCGCCCACTGACCCGGGCCGGTCCGGCAAGGTAGGGTGCCGAATGGCACCTCACCCGAAATCCCCCGCCCCGCTTCGCCCTGCCGATCCGCGTCCGGAGCTCGCCGGTGCGCTCACCACCGCCCTCGACGGCAGGGAGTTGCTCGCCCACCCCTTCTACCGCCGCTGGGAGGCCGGACTCCTCGACAGCCAAGAGCTCGCCGAGTACGCCGTCCACTACCGCGGGTTCGAGGCCGTGCTCCCGGTCGTGCTGTCCGCGGTCGTCGAGCGCCTCACCGCCGAAGGCGAGCCCGCCGCGGCCTCGCTGGTCGCGCGCAACCTGGCCGACGAGCTGGGCCGTCCCGAGGCCCACCTCGACCTCTTCGACCGCTTCGCCGCCGCACTCCCCGCGACGGCCCGGGCCACCGTTCCCGGCCCCGCGGCGTCGTCGCTCGCCGACACCTACCTCGCCCTCGCCGATGGGGGACCGGTCGCCGCGCTCTCGGGTCTCTTCGCCTACGAGACCCAGGCCGCGCGGATCGCCGCGTCGAAGGCGGAGGGCCTGCGCCGCTGCTACGGGATGGACCGCGCCGGCACCGCCTTCTGGGACGTGCACGCCGACCTCGACGCCGAACACGGCGAGTGGGCGCTCGACGCACTCGTCGAGCTCGGGGCAGACCCCGAGGAGGTCGCCCGGGCGGCCAGGCGTGCAGCGGACGCGTGGTGGGCACTGCTCGACGAGCGGGAGGCGGAAGCCGCGGCGGCCTGACGGCCGGCGATTGGTTGGGGCCGCGGACGCTCAGCCTGGCTCGGTGCCGACCACCGAGACGAACGAGACCATCTCGCCGGGGTAGCCCCCCAGGTTGTGGGTGAGGGCGAGGGTGCGGTCGGTGGTGATCTGCCGTTCGGGCGTGGCCTCCCCGCGCAGCTGCAGCCAGGTCTCGAAGAACATCCGGAGCCCCGACGCGCCCACCGGGTGGCCGAAGCTCTTGAGGCCTCCGTCGGGGTTGATCGGGAAGGGCCCGGTCCGGTCGAAGGTGCCGGCGAGCACCTCCTTCCAGGCGGTCCCCCGTTCGGCGAAGCCCAGGTCCTCCATGAGCACCAGCTCGGTTGGGGTGAAGCAGTCGTGGACCTCGGCCATGGCGAGCTCGCTCCTCGGGTCGGTGATCCCGGCCTGCCGGTAGGCGTCTTCGGCGGCCTGCGCGCACTCGGGGAACCAGGTGTAGTCGTAGTCGGGGTCGATGAGGCCCGACCCGCTGCCCGCGACGAAGGAGAGCGCCTTGATGTAGAGCGGCCGGTCGGTGTAGCGGTGGGCGTCCTCGGCCCGGACCACGATCGCCGCCGCCGCGCCGTCGGCCACGCCGGCGCAGTCGAACACACCGAGGCGGCCGGCCACCCGCGGGGCCGCGCAGATGGTCTCGAGGGAGACCTCGCGGCGGAACTGGGCACGCGGGTTCTGCGCGCCGTTCTGGTGGTTCTTCCACGAGATGCGGGCGAGGACCTCGGAGAGCTCGTCCTCGCCGACCCCGTACTTCGCGGCGTAGGCCGGGGCCACCATCGAGAACATGGCGGCCGCGGTGAGGGTCCGGGTGGTGCCGTCGCCGGGGATCGGGAAGGCGTTGAGGCCCTGGTACCCGGAGTCCTTGACCTTCTCTGCGCCGACCGCCATGGCCACGTCGTAGGCGCCCGACGCGACACCGTAGGCCGCGGCCCGCAGCGCCTCGGATCCGGTCGTGCAGTAGTTCTCGACCCGGGTCACCGGCTTGCCCGCGAGCTGGAGGGGTCGGGCGAGGGTGATCCCGCTCATACCGGACTGCGCGGTGCCGAACCAGTAGGCGTCCACGTCGTCCTTGGTCACCCCGGCCGAGGCGAACGTCGCCTGGGACGCCTCCACGATGAGGTCGTCGAGGCTCTTGTCCCAGTGCTCGGCGAAGCGGGTGCACCCCATGCCGACGATCGCCACCCGGTCCTTGATCCCGTGTGAGGCCATGTGGTCTCCCTCCCCTCGTTCGCGTCCCGCGGCTCAGCCGGCCCCGGCGGCGGACGTGCGCACCGGCTTGGCCTTCCAGAAGTAGTCGTGGATGCCGTCCGCCGTGTAGAGGGAGCGGAAGGTCATGGCCACCCGGTCGCCGATCCGCACCGCGTCGGGGTCGACGTCGGTGAGCTCCACCGGGAAGCGCCCGCCACCGTCGAAGTCGAGGACCGCGAACACGATCGGGGGGCTCGGCGAGTAGGCCAGCCGGTCGATGGTGTAGGTCGCGATGGTCGCCTCGGCGTCGGCCCGCCCGATCGGCTCCATGTCGTCGACGGCGCCGCCGCGCATCGATATCCGCGAGGGCGGCAGGTGCACCGCCCCCGAGGTGCGGTCCCGGGTGCCGACGAAGCCGTACTTCCACCACTCGTTGCGCCAGGCGGCGGTCGAGGAGACCCGTTGGGGCTCGGGACGGCGGGGCGGCTCGGGGGTGACCATGCCGCGCCAGGTGAGGAACATGCCGTAGGGGAGTTCCGCGCCGGCCGCGATCTGCGCCGCGACCGGGCCGGCGGGCACCCAGTCGGCAATCGCCCCGGTGGTGCGGAAGACGAGCACGTCCGCCCCGTCCGCCAACGAGACCACCGCCACCAGCCGGCCGGGCTCGGCCCCCTCGAGCAGCGTTGCGAGCAGGAGGCCCGGATGAGCGGTCCCGGTCTGGCCCACGGTTGTCCCGAGGTCGTCGGCGAGGGCCCCCTCGCGCACCCCGAGCGTGCGGCCGAGCGACCGGACCGCCCTGCCGTGCATGCCGCTCACCGCCACCGCGTCGATCGCGCCCGCGGTGGTGCCGGCGGCCTTCAGGCCGGCCTCCCAGGCCCCGGCCCCGAGCTCGAGGTAGCGGGTCTCGCCGAACCGCTCCTCCCAGGTCTTCGAGCGGCGGTCCCCGGCCGTCCGCCACCGGTCGAGGAACTCGTCTGTGACCGAGGCCCCACCCAGGTACTCGGCGATGACCGGGGCACCCGCTCCGTCGTCGCCCACCAGGACCGCGGCCGCGCCGTCGCCACCGGCCGACTCGTCGGAAGAGGTGGGCAGGCCGTCGCGCCGATCGGAGAGGACCACCAGGGTGGTGCCCGACCCCGGCGCCTGGAGGGCGGTGCGGAGGGCGCCGACCCCCGAGCGCAGTGCGCCCCCGAAGTCGAAGGCGGCCACCTCGGGGGGCTGGCGGAGCGCAGCGTGGACGGCGGTCGCGTTGGTCTTGTCCAGGTAGGCGGGGGTGGCTGTCGCCAGCCAGACCGCGTCCGGTGCGGCCGAGGGGACCGCGCCGAGCGCGAGGCGGGCCGCCTCGACCCCCATGGTGGTGGTGTCCTCGTCGTAGGAGGCCACCGCTCTCGCGCCCTTTCCGCCGCCGGTGCCGAAGACGCGGGCCACCTCCGCCCGCTGGAGCCGCCGGTAGGGCACGTACCCGGCGATGCCCACGACGCCACGGGTCATCGCCGGGTCCCTGTGGGTTGCGCGTGGCTCATGGTGGTGGCGGACGTCCTCGTGGGCTCGGCTCGGCCGGTCGGCTCCACGCCGTTGGCCGGGGAGCCCTGCTCATTCTATGATGTCCACCGTATCTGACGGTCAGTCAGGAAACCACCTGCGACGGCGGCCGCCCGCCGAAGACGGAGGCCGGACCATGGACTTCGAGTTCACCCCCGAACAGCTCGAGTTCGTCAAGGACGTCGAGCAGTTCCTCGACGACCACGACGACCCCGAGATCTTCGACGTCACCCGCGAGAACATGGCCCAGATCGTCGACACCCCGCGCCGGCGTGCGTTCATGGCCAAGGTCGGCGAGCAGGGCTGGCTCGGGATCACCTGGCCCGAGGAGTACGGCGGCAAGGACGGCGAAGGCATCTACGAGTACCTGCTCAACGAGGCCCTGGCGGCGCGCGGCGGCCCGCAGATCGGCAAGGGCGTGGGCATCATCGGCAAGACCATCATCAGCCACGGCAGCGAGGCGCTGAAGGCCGAGTTCCTCCCGAAGATCCTGCGCAACGAGGTCGAGTTCGCGGTCGGCTACTCGGAGCCCAACGCAGGATCCGATGCCGCCTCCATGCAGCTCAAGGCCACCCGGGTGCCCGGCGGGTGGCAGCTCGACGGCCAGAAGACCTGGACCACCTCGGCCCATTTCGCCGACTGGTACTGGGTGGGTGCGAGGACCGACCCGGAGGCCCCCAAGCACCACGGCATCACCCTCTTCCTGGTGCCGATGGACCACCCCGGGATCACGGTCAAGCCGATCTGGACCATGGGCGACGAGCGGACCAACGAGGTCTACCTGGACGGCGTCTTCGTCCCCGACGACCACGTGGTGGGGGAACTCAACAAGGGCTTCCAGTACATCTCCGAAGCCCTCGATCTCGAGCGCTTCACCCTGTTCACCTTCTCCCCGATCGCCCAGCGGCTCGACCTGCTGACCGACTACGTGCGCACGGCGACCCGGGACGGCGAGCCGATGCGGGACGACCCGGTGGTCCGGTCGCGGATCGCCCAGCTGCACACCCAGGCGGAGGTGGCCCGGGTGCTCGGGCTCGCCTTCGTTGCCGCGTCCTCGGCCGGCGGGGCCCCGCCGACCGCCGAGGCCTCCGAGTACAAGCTGTTCACGACCGAGTTCTCTCGCCGGCTGGCCGACGCCTCGATGGAGCTGGCCGGTCCCGGTGGCCAGCTGCGGGTCCGCACCGAGGAGGCACCGATGGCCGGGCGGTCGGAGTCGACCTACCGGTACACGGTCATCGACACCATCGGCGGCGGCTCCTCGGAGATCCAGAAGAACATCATCGCCCGCCGCAAGCTCGGCCTGCCCAAGAACTTCTGAGTCCCCCGCACCTCCTGTGACCGTTCCGCACGCCACGCCGTCCGCCGCGCCCGCACCGGCTGCCACCGCCGAGGGCGAGGGCGCGCACGGGCCCCTCCGGGGCGTGGTCGTGCTCGACCTCTCGACCGTGGGCCCGGCCGCCCGCTGCTCCCGGGTACTCGCCGACTACGGGGCGACCGTGGTCAAGGTCGGGGCGGTCCCCGGGCGGGGGGCGCAGCCCATCCGGCCCCCGTTCTACGCCTACAGCGCCGCCCGCCACCTCCGCCACACGGCCGTCGACCTGAAGGACCCCGAGGGTCGGGCCGCCTTCCTCGAGCTCGTCCGCACGGCCGACGTGGTTGTCGAGAGCTTCCGCCCCGGGGTGGTCGAGGGGCTCGGTATCGGCTTCGAGGCGCTCTCCGCGGTCAACCCGCGGATCGTCCTCTGCTCGACCACCGGCTACGGCCGGGCCGGGCCGCGTGCGGCCTGGGTGGGGCACGATCTCAACTACCTGGCGGTCGGCGGGTACCTGGCCCTCACCGAGCCCGCGGCCGACGGCGGCCCACCGGTGCCCGGTGCCACCATCGCCGATGCCGCGGGAGGGGGCATGCAGGCCGCCCTCGCGGTGATGGCCGCGCTCATCGGGCGGGGGACCGACGGCCCCGGGACCCATCTCGACGTCTCGATCGCCGACGGGGTGCTCTGGCTGACCTCGCTCGCCGTCGACGACTACCTGGCCACCGGCGAACCGGTCGGCCCGGGGGAGAGCATGCTCACCGGCCGCTACGCCTGCTACGACACCTACCGGGCGGCAGACGGCGGGTGGCTCGCGGTGGGGGCCATCGAGCACAAGTTCTTCGCCAACCTCTGCCGGCTGCTCGGGTGCGAGCGGTGGGTCGACCACCAGCTGGACGACGACAGTCAGGATGCGATCCGGGCCGACTTCGAGCAGGCCTTCGCCGCCCGCTCCCGCGACGCCTGGGTCGAGGCGCTGGCCGGGGCGGACACCTGCGTGAGCCCGGTGCTCACCGTGGCCGAGCTGGTCGACGACGAGCAGTACCGCGCACGCGGGTCCTTCGTCGAGGCGGTCCGCCCGCCCGACGGCGCGACGGCGGATGGTCGGAGCCGGTTCGAGCAGGTCGCTCCGGTGCTCGCCGGGATGGACGGGCGGGGGCGGCCGGTCGTGGCCGGCGACGCCGGCCGCTCGGACACCGCAGAGCTGCTGGCCGCGGCCGGGGTCGGGTCGGATCGGATCGCCGGGCTGTTCGCACGCGGGGTCGTGGCGTGAGCGCGATCGGGATCGGCGACATCGAGGGGCTCATCGGGGTCGAGCAGTACCACGAGGAGGGGGAGTTCCCCGTCGAACGCGGGTACATCTGGACCACCTGCTCCTCTGTCGAGAACGGCAACCCGCTTTTCTGGGACGACGATGTCGCCCTCGGGGTGACCGGGGGCCCGGTCGCACCACCGACCATGGTCTCGGTCTGGTTCCGGCCGCACCATTGGGCTCCGGGGCGGTCCAGGGAGGCGCTGCCCCTGCAGGTCCACTTCGACCTCAAGGAGGGTCTGGGCCTGCCCGAGGCGGTCATGAGCGACAACACGATCGTGTTCCACGAGCCGGTCCGGCCCGGCGACCGGCTCAGGACCCACCAGGTGCTGCGGTCGGTGAGCGAGGAGAAGACGACCAGGCTCGGCACCGGCCGGTTCTGGGTGATCGACGTGGAGTACCACAACCAGCGAGGCGACCTGGTGGCTGTCGAGAGCTATACCGGGTTCGGCTACCGCAGGACCGACGGGCCGGGAGCCGACCGATGAGGGTCGTCCCGACCCTCATCCACGGCGACGTCTCGGTCGGGGACCGGCTGGCGGAGCTGGCCTATCCGGTCACCGCCACCACCGTCGTTCTCGGGGCGATGGCTTCGCGCGACTGGCGGCCCATGCACCACGACAAGGACTTCGCGATCCACCGCAACGGGACCCGGGACATCTTCCTCAACACACCCAACCTGGCGGCCTGGTTCGAGCGGTTCGTCACCGACTGGACCGGCCCCCACGGCCGACTCCAGCGGGTGACCTTCCGCATGCTCGGCTCGATCTTCCCCGGCGACACCATGGTGTTCCGCGGCGCCGTCACCGACACCGGGGTGGACGAGACCGGATGCGGGTGGGTGGCCGTCGACATCTCGGTCTCGGTCGACGACGACCCGAAGACGACCTGCGCGGCGCGGGTCGCGCTCCCGACCGGCGCCGACGACAACCCCTGGGACCGGTCGGGGGACCGGTGGCGGCCCTGACCGCCCGCCCGGCGCATTCGGCGACGCGTCGGGCACGAGACGACCATCTGCAGAGGAGAGGGAGACATGCTGGATCTCACATTCAGTCCTGAACAGGAGATGCTCAGAGAGACGGTGCGCGGGTTGTGCGCGACCGCGAGTCCGCTCGCCGTGGTGCGCGAGCTCGAGGACGATCCCACCGGGTTCTCCGCCGAGCTCTGGAAGCAGCTCGCCCACCTCGACCTCATCGGGCTCCAGCTCCCCGAGGAGTACGGCGGTTCGGGCATGGGCGCGCTCGAGGGCGTCGTGGTCTACGAGGAGTTCGGCCGCTCGCTCGCCCCCTCGCCCCACTTCGTGAGCGCGGTCCTCTCGGGTAGCGCCCTCGGCCGCTCGGGCAGCGCGGACCAGAAGCAGGCCTGGTTGCCGGGCGTCGTGCGCGGCGAGGTCGTCCTCACGCCGGCCTGGCTCGAACCCGAGAACGGCTTCGGCCCGAAGGGGGTCCAGGTGCGCGCGGTGCCCGACGGCGACGGCTGGACCATCACCGGTACCAAGCGGCACGTCGCCTTCGCCTCGTCGGCCACCCGCCTCCTCGTGCTGGCCCGGACCGGGGACGCCACCGCGGACGTGGACCTCTTCCTGGTCGACCCCGCCTCCGAGGGGGTCACCCTGACCCAGCAGCGGACCATCGCCTCGGACGCGCAGTACCGGGTCGACCTCGACCGGGTGCGGGTGACCGCCGACGATCGGATCGGGGCCGCCTCCACCGGGTGGCGCACCTGGGACCTGGTCATGCACGACGGGATCGTCCTGGCCGCGGCCCAGGCCGTGGGGGGTGCCCGCTACGCGCTGGAGATCACCGTCCAGTACGCGAAGGACCGCCACCAGTTCGACAAGCCGCTCGGTGCGTTCCAGGCCCTGGCCCACTACCTGGCCGACTCGGTCACCGCCGTCGACGGCGCCGAGGTGCTCGTCCACGAGGCCGCCTGGGCCCGTGCCGACGGACGGACGGTCGCCAAGCTGGCCCCGATGGCCAAACTCTACGCCTGCCAGGCCTTTCGGGACGTGACCGCCACCGCCCAGCAGATCTTCGGGGGCATCGGGTTCACTCTCGAGTTCGACATCCAGCTCTACTTCCGCCGGGCCAAGCAGCTCCAGCTCTCGTGGTGGGACACCCGGTACCTGGAGGAGCTCGTCGCCGCCTCGGTCCTCGACGACTGACGCCGAGCCGGGAGGCCGGCCCGAGGTCCACCGGGACCTCGGACAAAGAGCACCGAACAGGCGGTTCCCCTGAGCTACGGTCTGAGACGCGCCCGGGGAGGGCCGCAACCGGACAGTCAGGGGGAGCTGGCATGGCAGCCGACACGGCGACGACGACCAGTACGGCCGGGGCGGGCCACGGGGGCCTCTACCGCTTCCTCTTCGTCCACGAGATCGACGAGTACCCGGCCACCGGCAAGCGCACCGCCTATCTGGCGCTCGCCGTGCTGGCCACCATCGTCCTCTACTACACGTACTTCACCCAGACCGGGGTCACCCCGCAGATCCTGCGCTACTACCACATGTCCTTCGCGTTCTACGTGTACATCGTGGTCGTCTCCAACCTCATCGGTGCCTTCGCCTCCCTCCCGGCCTCCAAGACCGACCAGCTGGGCCGCTCCAACGTGGTCATCTACGGCCTGCTCATCGTCGGTCTGCTGGTGGCCGTCGGCGTGCCCGCCACCAAGACCGAGTGGCAATTCGCGGTCGTGATCTGCATCCTCGGCCTGGTCGAGGGCGCCATCCTGGTGGCCACCCCCGCGCTGGTCCGCGACTTCAGCCCGCAACTCGGCCGGGCCTCGGCAATGGGCTTCTGGACCGTGGGGCCGGTGGCCGGCAGCCTGATCACCTCGGTCGTCGCCACGCTCACCCTCAACCACTTCCTCCGGGCGAACTTCGACTCGGGGTTCAAGAGCCAGTTCATCATCTCCGGCGTGGTCTCCCTGGTCGTCTTCGTGCTCGCCCTCTTCTTCATGAAGGACCTCTCGTCCCGGCTCCGCGACCAGCTCATGGTCTCCGAGCAGGACCGCGCCCTCGTAGAAGCCCGGGCCCGGGGCATCTCGACCGAGGAGGTCATCGCCGCCACCCGCCACCCCTGGCGCCAGATCCTCAAGTGGGACCTGGTCGGCTCGGCCCTCGGGATCTCGCTCTTCCTGCTCGTCTACTACGCCGCCTCCGCCTTCTTCACCATCTACTGGGCAACCGTCTTCACCAACTCGTCGGGCCTCAATCTGTCCACCTCGCAGGCCAACTACCTCAACACCTGGTTCTGGGCAGCCGACGCGGTGGCCCTCATCGTGTTCGGCGTGCTCTCCGACAAGCTCCGGGTCCGCAAGCCGCTCATGCTGGTCGGGGCCGTCGGCTCGATCGTGATGCTCCTCCTCTTCTCGCACCAGGCCAACCACCCGACGACCGGCTTCACCACCCTGATCATCCTGGAGGTGCTGCTGGCCGCCTCCGTCTCGCTCACCTACGCACCCTGGATGGCCGGGTACACCGAGATGGTCGAGGCGAGGAACCCCGCCCTGGTGGGCACCGGTCTCGCGCTCTGGGGCTGGATCCTGCGCCTCACGGTGGGCCTCTCCTTCCTCTTCCTCCCGCTGGTCATCAACGCGGTCAACCCGGTGGTCGACAACCTCTCCTACGCGCAGACCCCCTACACCGGCACCGCCCCGTTCAACGTGCAGCAGTTCCAACTGGAGCACCCCAAGTCGGTGGCGTTCGCCACGGCCAACGCCAGCTGGCTCAAGGTGCTGCAGAAGCCGAGCGTCGCCCCCGTCGTCGCTGCCCTCAACGCCAACCTGACCCCGGCGAACCTGGCTGCCTTCCAGAAGGTGGTCCCACCCGACGTCTTCACGAAGACAATTGCCAACGCGACCAAGCTCAAGGCGCTCGTCGTTCCGTACGAGACCCAGCTCGCCTACCTCTCCGCCCACCAGACCCAGCTCGAGGCCCTGCTCTCCGGCGTTGCCAGGTCCCCCAAGCAGTGGCAGAACTGGTTCTGGGTGTGCCTCGGGGGCATGGTCCTGTTCATCCCGACCATCTGGCTCGGCAAGGGTCGCTGGAGCCCGAAGCAGGCCAGGCTGGACGAGGCGAAGCACGGGGCCGACGTGGCCGAGGAGCTACGCCAGCTGGTGGGCTCGGGGGCCTCGGTCTCCGCCTGACCGGATCGCGCCGAGGTTCCTGACCGGACGGCCCCGAACCGTCTAGGGCATCGCTTCGATCGGGGCGCGACCATCGTCCTGTGACGTGCCTCCGCGAGCATCTCGTCGGAGGGGTCGGCACCCTCGGTCCCTGCGACGAGGGGCGAGCGGGCGAGCACGACCACTCCCAGCATGAGCACGCCGAGGGCCAGCACCTCGAGGGTGACCCAGAGCACCCCGCCGCGGAGCCGGTCGGAGAAGAGGGTGATCCCGAGCACGATGCTCGCCAGGGGGTTGACGGTCACCAGGGTGGTCCGCGACGCGGTGATCGGCCCGGCGTGGAGGGCGTTCTGGAGGAGGAAGACCGTACCGAGACCCGAGACAGCCAGCATGTAGGGCTGGAAGTGGGTGAACACGTGACCCCATCCCTCGGTGACGTAAGAGGTGATCGCCTTGGTGAGGCCGGCCCCGTAGGCAGCGGTGAGGGCGGTGGCCGCTCCGAACGCCGCCGCCCGCCACCACCGGGGCCCCCGAAGAGCGGAGAGGATGCACCCGGCGATGGCCGCGCCCATGACGGCTGTCGCGATGACCCAACCGCTCGTGGTCGGGAGGGTCTGGCCGCCGTGTGGCCGTGCGGCCAGGAAGAATCCCGCGATGCCGGCGACCACGGTCAACGCGCCGAGCCACTCCCGGGTCCCGAGCCGGTAGCGGAACCAGACCGCGAGGATGAGCAACAGGAAGAGCAGCTCGGTGGTGAGCACCGGCTGGACCGTGCTCAGCTGGCCGTAGCGCAGTGCGGTGGCCTGCAGCGCGAATACCACGAGCATGAGGGCGAACCCGGCGAGCCAGATGCCGCGGTGGATCGCGTGCGAGATGAGGCTGAGCCGCAGGGTGGTCGACTCGGGGGCCGATTCGACGCCGATCCGCTGGAGGACCGAGGTCAGGGCGTTGACGAAGGCCGCGAGTGCTGCGAGGACGATGGCCACCCCTCCGTTGTAGCCGCGATCGCGGCCCCGGCGCGGACCAACCGTCGACCGGCCCTCAGGCGGGCGGGGGGCAGGGAGGATCGGGCGCTGTCCCCGTGTCCTCCGATCCCTGTGACTGGCAGTGGCCGCTCTGGAGGCCGAGGTGGTACCCCTCGAGGAAGAGGTCGGCGTCGTGACGCCGCGGATAGCTGGACTCGAGGGCGGAAAAGCGCGGGGAGTGGTTCGGCTCGAGCAGGTGGGCGAGCTCGTGGACGATGACCGCGTCGAGCACCCAGGTGGGTACCGTTCGCAGCCGTTCCGAGATCCGGATCTCGCGGGTGGCCAGGGTGCACGAGCCCCAGCGAGTCCTCTGGGCGGCGGACCAGCGGATCGAGGCGGGGACCACCCCGCCGAGGTAGGTACGGCCGAGGACTCGGGCACGCTCCTCGAGCTGTTCGTCGGAGGCGTGCAGGTGTGGCCGGTGCCGGGTGAGCCGGCGGGCCAGGCTCTCGACCATCCGGTCGCGTTCGGGGCCGCGTAGGTGGGACGGCACCACCACCACGATGCGGTCTCCTTCCCAGTGCGCACCGGCCGTCTTCTTGCGTCGCGTGGAGACGCGGACCTCGACGTCGGGCTGGACGAGGGGAAGGGTCGTGGGCACGGTGCTCATCTCCGGGAGGCTAGGGCGGCGGTGTGACGGCCACGGGCAGGTTCGCGTACCGGCAGGGTGGGCTGCTACTCGGGCTGCGGACGGCGGCCGTAGGGCGCGGGGGCCACCGCCTCGGAGACCTCCTCGGTCTCCTCGTCCGACGCGGGCCGGAGCGCCCTCCAGGCGGCCCCGCCCAGGATGCCCCCGACGATCGGGAAGACGATGAAGACCCAGAGCTGGTCGAGCGACCAGCTGCCCTGGAACACAGCGGTGGCCAGGCTGCGGGCGGGGTTCACCGAGGTGTTGTCGATCGGGATGGAGACCAGGTGGATGATGGTGAGGGTGAGGCCGATCGTGATCCCGGTCAGCCCCACCGGCATCGAGAGGCGGCTGGTCGAGGCGATGACGAAGACGAAGACCGCGGTGAAGAACACCTCGGCCAGCATCACCGCCTGCAGCTTGAAACCGCCCGGAGAGTGGGCCCCGTAGCCGTTGGAGGCGAAACCGGTGGCCTGGGCGCTGTAGGAGACGAGGTTGCCCTTGGCGACGATGAAGATGATCAGGGCACCGAAGATGCCGCCGACGACCTGGCCGACGAGGTAGAAGGGAAGCTCCCGGGTCCTGGTCTTGCCGATGACCCAGAGGCCGACGGTCACCGCCGGGTTGATGTGGCACCCCGAGATCGAGCCGATCGCGTACGCTGCCACGAGCAGGCTGAGCCCGAAGGCAAGGGCCACCCCGAGGACACCGACCGAGCCCGTCGGGAAGAAGTGTCCGGTGGCGAGGATTGCCGTGCCACACCCGCCGACGATGAGGATCATCGTCCCGATCGCCTCGGCGATCCCTATTCTCATGCGCTCGCTCACCGGTGGTCCTTTCGTCCGGCACCGGCCACGCTGCGGTGCCGGTCCGGTCCGAGGTCCATCCCGGGGCATCCTAGGCAGCCGCCCCTTCCGCTCCTTGGATGCCCCGGCAGCAGGAAGCTGCTGGCGCGATCGCGCCGGGGGGCCCGGACCGACCGCCCGAACGGGGGCCCGGAGAGGCCGGCGGTACGATACGGCGGTGCGTCGCTACCTGACCCGCAGGTCCATGGGCCTCAACCTGGTGCTGCTCGTCCTGCTCCCGACATTCGCCTGGCTGACCGCCTGGCAGCTGGGCCGGGCAGAGGGTGGGAACACCCTGAGCTGGGCCTACACCTTCCTGTGGCCCCTCTTCGGCGTCTACGCGGTCTACACGTGGTGGCAGCTCATCCACGACCAGCCGACCCTCCGGCCTCGGCGGACCGAGCCGGCCGTGCCCGCCACCGGGTCGCAGGCGGCGGCCGACCAGCGGCAGCCGGGTTGGGCCCTGACCGGGGGTCGCAGGCGGAACGTGGCCATCGCAGCGAGCGCCCCGATCGACCCCGAGAGCGGCGGGAGGGGCGAGCGCTTCGCACCCCAGTCCGCTGAGGAGGCCGCCAGGCTGGCCGAGTACAACCGCTACCTCGCCGGGCTCGACGCCGCCGACTCCCGGGGCGCCCGCGGGTGAGCCGCGCTGCGACGTCTCCCGCGGCCATGCGCGGGGCGGTGACCCGATACCGGGTGATGGCCTTCATCGTCGGCACCGCCCTGCTCGCGCTCACCACGGTCGTGATCTTCCAGGCCGCCGGCTACCACCCCGGGACCCTCGGCAAGGTGGTGGCGATCGGGCACGGGTACCTCTACCTGGTCTACCTGGCTGCAGCGGCCGACCTCGCACGCAGGGCCCGCTGGCGGCTCGGCCGCATCCTCGCGGTGGTCTGCGCGGGCTTCGTCCCCTTCCTGGCGTTCATCGTCGAGCACCGCGTCTACCAGCAGATGCAGGCCGAGTGGGCCGCCGAGGCCGGCTCCGGCGCGGATCAGGCCGCGGTCTCGGGCGGATCGGCCTCCTAGTGCAGCCATCGGCAAGGTTCGTCTGCTCGCCGGGCCCCCACCGTTGATCTGCGTTGACCAGCCGATCGGGCGCCAGCCCTTGGCGGGCGTCCCGATGGGCTGATCTGTCATCGTCAACGGAGTCATCGAAGACGCTCGTAGTCGTCCGCCCTCGTTGCAGCCGTGCCGTTGGTGCCGTGATGGGGCCTGCAGGCACCGTATTCTGATATCATTTTGATACTACCCAGTTTCACTCCATCGAAGCCGCTCTCCAGGGGGCACCATGACCCAGACCGGCCCCTCCGATCGCGAGCACCGACGCGACTCCGGTCGGCCATGCGGGAACCCGCGTCGAGATCTACGAGCGGCAAGCGTGGTCCATAAGCGGCTGGTTCGGCGTCCTCGTCGTCGCGGCCTGCATCGCTGCGTGCTTCCCGCTCGCCCACAGCTCGCCCAAGGGCCTCATCGCCCTGCCGATCGTGGTGGCTGTCATCGTCCTGTCCTCGCTCGTCATCGTGCAGCCCGGCGAGACCCGGGTCGTGAGATTCTTCGGCAGCTACGTCGGCTCCGTGCGTCGTACCGGCCTGTCGTGGATCCTGCCGCTCGCCGACCGGCGGAAGGTCAGCATTCGGGTCAGGAATTTCGAGACGAACCACCTGAAGGTCAACGACGCCGACGGTAATCCCGTGGAGATCGCCGCCATCGTCGTCTGGCAGGTCGCCGATACCTCGCGTGCTCTGTACGCCGTCGACGACTACCTCAACTTCGTGCGGGTCCAGGCCGAGTCCGCGTTGCGGCATGTCGCGACCACGCATCCCTACGACAACCCCACCGATGACGGGCTGTCCCTGCGCGGCTCGACCGATATCGTCGCGGGCGAGCTCGCCGTAGAGATGGCCGAGCGCGTCGTGATCGCCGGGGTCGAGATCATCGAGGTGCGCATCAGCCACCTTGCCTACGCGTCGGAGATCGCTCAGGCGATGCTCCGCCGGCAGCAGGCCAACGCCGTCGTCGCCGCCCGCTCTCGCATCGTCGAGGGCGCAGTCGGGATGGTTGAACTGGCGCTCGAACGGCTTGATGAGCGCGGCGTCGTCAACCTCGATGAGGAGCGCAAGGCAGCGATGGTGAGCAACCTCATGGTCGTACTCTGCAGTGACCAACCGGCTTCGCCGGTCGTCAACACCGGCACCCTCTACTCCTGAACCGTGAGTGACCGCAAGCAGGTACTCCTTCGGATCGATCCCGCTGTCCATGATGCGTTGGCCCGGTGGGCGGCTGATGAGTTCCGCAGTCTCAATGCCCAGATCGAGATGCTGTTGCGCCGCGCGCTCGACGACGCCGGGCGGATGCCGAAGAGAGCTGGTGCCATGCCCAAGCGGGGCCGGCCGCCCAGGGTGACGCGGGCGCCATCTGCGCTCCACACCCCTGCTCACGAGCAGGTCCCGATGATCCGGGGAACCAAGACGCAGAACCGGAAGCGGCGCTCGTGACCGACCTGTTGGAGTTCGACGGCCTGAGCCGCCGGTTCGGCACGGTGACCGCCCTCGACGACCTGAGCTTTTCGGTCCCCTCCGGACAGGTCGTGGGGTTCCTTGGTCCGAACGGTGCCGGCAAGACCACGACGATGCGGGCAGTCTTCGGGCTCACCGACCTCGACGCCGGGTCGGTGCGGTGGAACGGAGTGCCGGTCGGGGCCACCCAGCGCCGCCGCTTCGGTTACATGCCAGAGGAGCGGGGCCTGTACCCGAACATGCTCGTGGCCGACGAGCTCGAGTACCTTGGACGGCTGCACGGCATGGACACGCGCAGCGCTGCTATTGCCACCAAGCAGTGGCTCGAGCGCCTGGACGTGGCCGACCGTTCCGGTAGCAAGGTCGAGACCCTGTCGCATGGAAACCAGCAGCGCATACAGCTGGCCGCTGCCCTGGTGCACGACCCCGAGATGCTGGTGCTGGACGAGCCGCTTTCCGGGCTCGATCCGACCGGCATCGATGCCATCGGCGAGGTGCTCGTCGAGCAGGCACGCGCCGGCCGATGCGTGCTGTTCTCGAGCCACCAACTCGACCTGGTCGAAGACCTATGCGAGTCGGTAGCCATCATCGACCGTGGTCGGCTGGTGGCGAGGGGGACTGTCGACGAGCTGGCAACGAGCGGCGCGCGGCGCCTCGCTGTCCGGGTAGAGGAAGACCGCCAGGGGTCGTGGGCGCAGGGGATGCCAGGCGTGACCGTGTCCGAGATTGACGGGGGCGAGGTGCGCCTCGTCCTTGACGACTCGACTGACAGTGAAGTCGTGCTGGATGCGGCGCGCTCCGCCGGGCGCGTCACGGAATTCGTCTTCGAACGTCGTCGCCTCTCCGAGGTGTTCAGGGAGGCAGTAGGCCGGTGAAGGCGCTCCCGTTCATCCTCGCCGCCGTCGCGGTGGTGCTGCTCGTCCGCTTCGGCTTGCGCCGCAAAGGCCGGGGGCGATCGTCACGGCCCGGCGTACTCGCACGCGGACCTCACGGCGGGAGGCTCCTCGGAGACACCGGACTTGTGGCTGGGCGCGAGATCCGGGAGCGGCTGCGGGGCCGCCTGTTCCGAGTGGTGACCCTCGTCCTCTTCGCCGTGGTGACGGCAGCCGTGGTCATCCCGACCATCCACACTGGGACCATCACGCGCCAGAAGGTGGGCGTGGTCGCCGGTTCGCCTGCCCTTGACGCCGAGCTGCAGAAGCTGGCCACAGCCGTGGGGCTACGGGTAGAGCTGGTGCGCGAGCCCGACTCGAGCGCCGCTCGCGCTGCGCTGAGCGCCGGCAACCTCGACATGGTGGTGGACGGCGGCGGGAGCATCATCCTAGAGAATCCCATCTCGGACACCGACACCTCCGCCGGGGCCCGGTATGTGCGAGCCGTGGCCACAACCCTCGGAGCACAGCAGGCCTTTGCCCGGGCCGGCCTGAACCCCGAGCAGGCGGCCGAGGTGGCCGAGGCCAAGCCGTGGCCGGTCGAGAGCGTCCATCCGGGCAAGAAAGCCACCACGACAGAAGAGGCGACGGCGCTGATCGGGATCGTCCTCACCTTCATCATCCTCACCCAGTACCTCACCTGGACGTTGATGGGCGTCATGGAAGAAAAGGCGAGCCGTGTCGTGGAGGTCCTTCTTGCAACGGTGCGCCCGGTCCAGCTGCTGGCGGGCAAGGTCGTGGGCATCGGGGCGGTCGCCCTCTTGCAAGCCGTGTCCCTGGTGGCCTTCGCGCTGGTGCTGGCAAAGGTGGTCGGCTCGAACCTCGGACACGGGGCAGCACCGCTCGTAGTGGCGGCCACACTCGTCTGGCTGGTCCTCGGCTACGCCTTCTACAGCTGGTTGTATGCCGCCGCCGGCTCCCTGGCCGAGCGCCAGGACCAGGTGCAGAGCTTGGTGTTGCCGCTGAGCGCACCGCTCATCCTTGGCTACATCGTCTGTCTCACGGGGGTCAGCTCAGGCAGTGCCTCGGCTCTTGTCAAGGTGCTGGCCTACCTGCCTCCCACCGCCCCTTTCGCCATGCCTACGTTGGTGGGGTTCGGGGAGGCAACCTGGTGGCAGTTCCTACTGTCGGTGGCGGTGAGCGTGGTGTGCACCGTGTTGGTGGCGCGGGTGGCGGCCCGCGTCTACCGCACGGCTGTGCTCCGGACCGGCGGCCGGGTGCGGCTGCGCGACCTTGCCCTGACCTCGACCAAGTGAAGTCCCCGTGCAGTGATGCCCTATCAGGCGGCGATCTGAACTGCTTGCTGGAATGAGCAGGTGGCTCAGCGTCGTTCGAGATCGGCCCCGAGCCGGTGAACTTTCTCGCCAGCAGGCGTATCCTGATCGACGTGACTGCGATCGGCCGGTTCTCTCGCAGGCAACGGGATCAAGAGGATAGTCATGAGCCTCTGCCACTCCGGGCGGGACCCGTTTCCAACGGGGAGTTCGTCCCTGCAGCAAGTACCGCCCATGACCGAGCGGTGAACCAACTGGTCAGATCATCAATCGACGAGTCGGCGGCTCGGCTGGGAATGGATCGACGACGATTCCTCCAGGGCGCAGGCGCCGTTGCAGCGTCACTGGCGGTCTTTGAACTGGCGGCGTGTAGCAATACCGCAACTCCACATGGAGGTTCATCTCCCCACAAGGGCGGTCACGGAGGAAAATTTGCCGCACCCCCACCACAGAACACTGAGGCATGTGAGCAGATGTTGGCCGGCAACGGTGAGTTCATTTTCGATGTCCACACCCACCATGTCATCCCGAGTGGTCCTTGGGTCCAAAACTCACCTGAGACGGTCAACCTCGTCCTCGGCATGCTCCCGCCGGATTGCACCGACCAACCACAACTCGATTGCGTCGATCGGGCAACCTACTTGCATGACCTTTTTCTGGCGAGCGACACGACGGTAGCAATGTTGACCGATGTCCCGAACTCCGGTCCATCAAATGCACCGATCCCCTTCGCGGAAGCGCTCAGTACCCAGCAGATCACCGATGGGCTCGTTCATGGAGGCGCCGGCCGTCTGCTTGTGGAAAACGTCATCTCCCCAAACGTCGGGCCGTTGGGTGCCACGCTCGATGAGATGTCGAGCGCCGTGCAATCCGGTCATCCTGCCGCATTCAAGGTCTACACGGCCTGGAGCCCATCAGGTCAGGGATTCTCCCTGGAAGATCCGGCCATCGGGCTACCCACGGTCCAACATGCTCATGACCTTGGAGTGAAGGTGTTCGTCGCTCACAAAGGACTGCCCCTGGTCAACTTCGACCCTGCCTTCAATCATCCCGAGGACATCGTCGCCGTCTCACGTCAGTTCCCGGATATGGACTTCGTCGTGTACCACGCGGCCTGGGATCCCAACCATGTCGAAGGACCTTATGACCCCAATGCCACGATCGGGATCGACACTTTGCTCGCCGCCCTCGATCGTCACAGCGTGCCGCCCAACGACAACGTATGGGTGGACCTGGCAACGCTATGGCGTCAGTTGCTCACCCAACCGGACCAGGCAGCCCATGCCCTCGGCAAGCTCCTCGGTCGGGTGGGCCAGGAGAGGGTCATGTGGGGCACCGATGCGATTTGGTATGGCAGTCCTCAACCCCAAATCATGGCGATGCGAGCGTTTGAGATCACTACGGAGTTCCAGGACCTCTACAAGTACCCGGCCTTGACGGATCAAGTGAAGGCAGCCGTGTTCGGCCTCAACGCCGCCAGGCTCTTCGACATCGACCCCACGGTCACAAGGTGCGGGCTGACTGCAGATCCGCTTACCTCGAACATTCAAGAGGCGGCCCAGCTTCGCAACGTCGGTGCGCTTCCATCTGCTTGGCTTCCTCACGGTCCGACTACCCGCCGCCAGGTGCTCAGCTGGCTGGCCTCGCCCACCACCAGGTGGACCCCGACATGACCGCAGCACTCCTTTGGACGGCAGTAGGGATGCCACCGAAGTGGCCGGAGCGGGCGGGTTAGCGCGGCGTCACCCTGAGAGAATTGCGAAATGAGCCCATACGAAGTGCGCGACGTCGAGGAGCGCGACCTGGAGCAGCTACTCGGTCTCTATGGAGAGCTGTCCGAGGGTGACTTCGCCCGAATGCCGGCTGACCTTGAGACTTCTCGGGTGGTGCTGGCCAGGATCATCAGCGACCGACGGCGCCATTTGTGTGTTGCAGAGCACGGGAACGAAGTTGTCGGTTCCGCCGAGCTCATTGTCATCGAAGGCCTGACTCATGCGGCCATGCCGTGGGCCGTGGTCGAGAATGTGATCGTTGGCGAGGAGTTTCGTGGCCGGGGAGCGGGCACTGCACTTCTCGAACATCTCCTCGACCTCGCTCGGGCCAGTAGCTGCTACAAGATCCAGCTCCACTCCGGAAAACAGCGGGTGGATGCGCACCGCCTGTATCGGAGGCTCGGTTTCACATCCGTCGCGGAGGGCTTCAAGCTGTACTTCGATGGCACTCGCTCGAAGCTCGACAACGAGCTCCCGGAAAGCCCGTGTTCAGGACCGGCCAGGCCGGCTGAATGACCGCGTGCCCGTTGTTGCCCGTTGTCGGTGAGCTTGCACCCGTGTGAGCAGCCCGTGCGGTCATGGGTCCGGTCCTCGCCCAGTTACTTGACAGGGTCGGGGGCTCCTTGGAAGCTTGCGTCGTGAAGAGGCGGCGGATCGAAGTGGGGATCCTCCTCACCATTGGCCTTTTGGTGGCGGGGTGCTCGTCGGTTTCGTCACCAGCTACGACACCGACGACACCGACGACACCGACGACACAGACGACACATGGGGTCGGCATCCTGACCGAAACCCTCGTCGACACCCAGAGATCCACTGTGGCGTGGGGTCCTAGCCCGCAAGCGCCGTCGCGGACCCTGGTGACAACGATCCTCTACCCGGCAGCAGGACCACCCTCGTCCCGCCCTCCCCGAATCGGGGCCGCCCCGGACAGGAGCGACGGTCCCTACCCGCTGATCGTGTTTGCCCACGGGCTCGGATCCGATCCGAATCAGTACGAGAAGCTCCTGAGTTACTGGGCAGCGGCGGGCTTCGTGGTGGCGGCACCGCGGTTCCCCCTGACGAACGACCACACCCCGGGTGGCCCTGACGCCGGTGATGTGGTGGATCAGCCTGGGGATATGAGCTTTGTTCTCACCTCGGTGCTCGATGCCTCAGCGCATCCGAGTGGCACTCTCGGCGATCTGGTCAATCCCGATGAAGTGGGAGCCGCAGGCCACTCGAATGGAGCGATCACCACCCTCGGTCTCATCGCCAACACGTGCTGCAGGGATCCACGAGTCAAGGCGGCGGTTGTGATGGCAGGCGATGAGGTCCCGTTCTCGGGCGGAACCTTTGAGATGGCCGACGCTCCGCCCCTCCTCCTTGTGCACGGCACGGCAGACCAGTTGCTCCCGTACCCTCTGGCAATCGGCATGTTCAACGACGCCCGGGGACCCAAGGGTCTCCTCACCATCCACGGAGGCGGTCACGACTCAGCTGCGGCTCTGTCAGCATCGTCGTCTTCGGGCGTGCTGCGCACGACCACCGATTTCTTTGCCGCATATCTCCGTGGCGATCACCGGGCCATGGCCCGTATTTCCGCTGACGGCAAGGCTGGAGTCACAACGGTCCGGTTCGTTCAGCAGGTCGGATCGGCTGCCACGATCCCCCTGCCGCCCATTCCGAAACTCCATCTGCACGCCTCTGTGACTCCTACTGCCAACCTCGCGGACGGACAGAAGGTGACGGTGCGGTGGAGCGGGTACACCCCCGGAGCAGTCGTCAACATCCTGGAATGCGCCCCGAGTGTGGTGCAGTCGAACAGCTCATCGGGGTGTGATTTCTCGGGTGCCAAGATCCTTACCCCTGACCCCACCGGGCACGGGTCGGTCCAGCTTCAGATGGTCACGGGGGCGGTGGGGACCGGTACCTGCGATGCGGCTCACCCGGGGTGCTTGATCGTGGTCAACAATGCCAGCTCGACGGCGCCGACCGCGTCGGTCAGGATTCCGATCAGCTTCGGACCATAGGGAGACCGGACGGTTCACGGTCGCCGCACGAGCGCTCAGCCCTCAGCGTGCGCCCCGCAGCAGCCCGCCCGGCCGGGCGCCGGTCTCCTCGCCGTCGGCGAAGGTGGTGACCCCCGCCTTGATGGTCTCCACGTACCCGGTGGCGCCCTGGAGCAGCCGCTTGCCGCCGGCCGGCAGGTCGTCGACCACCCGCGGGTTACCGAGCTCGAGGCGGTCGTAGTCGATGAGGTTGATGTCGGCGAGCGCGCCGGCCTCGAGGGTCCCCCGGTCGCCGAGCCCGTAGAGGCGGGCGGTGTCGTGGGACTGCTTCTTCACGATCCACTCGAGCGGGAGCCGCTCGCCGCGCACCCGGTCGCGGGTCCAGTGGGTGAGCATGAACGTGGGTTGCGATGCGTCGCAGATGATCCCGCAGTGCGCACCGCCGTCGCCGAGCCCGGAGGCGGCCCGGGGATGGAGCAGCATCTCGCGCGCGGCATCGAGGTTGCCGTCGGAGTAGTTGAGGATCGGGACGTAGAGGAGGCCGTAGCCGTCGTCCTCGAGCATCGCGTCGTAGGCGATGGCCACCGCCGAGCGACCGCTCGCCGCGGCGATCCCGGCGAGCGAGCGCTCCGGCGCGGGCTCGTAGTCGGGCGGGCTGCCGAGGACGAAGGTCGTCCGGAAGGCCTGCTCCATGCGCTCGGCGGTGTCGGGGTCGGGCTCCCAGGACTCGATCGCGGCCCGGACGGTCGGGGTGCGCAGGGCGGCGACCAGTTGGTCCGGCGACAGGTCCCGCGCCTTGAGCTCCACGTAGGCGGGGATCTGGTCGAGGAGGCAGTAGGTGGTGAAGTGGCCGGAGAGCAGCCCGAAGCCGCGGCCGGCGACCTGCGGCCAGAGGTCCGCCCCCTCCGACACCGCCCGCAGCGACTCGTCCATGAGCTCGCGCCAGAGCTGGGGCGCAGCGTCGACCTGGACCAGGGCGAAGGTCACCGGGCGGCGGATGGCGGCCGAGAGGCGGCGCATCCAGTCCACCTCCGCCTTGGGTCCCGAGACGTCCTCGCCGGCCGCGCCCACCGGCGCGAGCTCGAAGACGCCGGTCCCGAGCTCGCCGAGTGCGGCCCCGATCCCGAAGAGCTCGTCCTCGGCGGCGAAGGTTCCCGGCACCGGCTCCCCGTCGATGGCCCGGTGGGCGATGGTCCGAGAGGTGGACACCCCGAGCGCACCGGCGGCGACTGCCTCCTTGACCAGCTGCTTCATGCTGGCGATGTCCGAAGGGGTGGCCGGCTCGTTGCGCGCACCGCGCTCGCCCATCACATAGGAGCGGACCGCCCCGTGGGCGATCTGGGTCCCGACATCGACCGTCCACCGGCGGCGCCCGAGCGCGTCGAGGTACTCGGGGAAGGTCTCCCAGTCCCAGGTCATGCCTTCGGAGAGGGCGGTCCCCGGGATGTCCTCGACGCCCTCCATGAGGCCGATCAGCCACTCGTGGCGGTCGGGACGGGCCGGGGCGAACCCGACGCCGCAGTTGCCGGTGACCAGGGTGGTCACCCCGTGCCAGCTGCTCGGGGCGAGCACCTCGTCCCAGGTGGCCTGGCCGTCGTAGTGGGTGTGGATGTCCACGAAACCGGGTGTGACCAGGAGGCCGTCCGCGTCGACGGTCCGGGTCGCCCCCTCATCGGCGCACGAACCGACCGCGGTGATCCGCCCCCCGTCGACGGCGATGTCGGCGGTGCGGGGGGCGGCCCCGGTGCCGTCGACGACGGTCCCCCCACGGATCACGAGGTCGTGCATGGTCCAGGTCTCCCTTCGGGCACCCCGTGGGCGCTCACCCGAGCCTCGCACGGCGCCTGCACCGGCGCAACGGAGGGGGTCCCGTCGGCGGCCGACCGGCCGGAGACGCCCTGGTCGCCCACGTCGTGCAGACTGTCCCCCTCAACCCGGGGGTCGCAGGCCTCCGGGGTGGGAGGAGACCGGTGACGTGGACCGACCGGGCGACGAGACGAGCAAGAGGGAGTGCTGTGGACGAGGCGAACGGCGGTGAGGTCGGCACAGCCGAGCACGCGGCCGCGGCAGAGCTGGCGGCCCGGGCGGGCGCGCTGCTGCTCGAGCTTCGGGCCGGCGGGCTCGAGGGGTCCGCGCTCGGGGCCGAAGGGGACCAGCGCTCTCACCGTCTCCTCGCCGACCTGTTGGGTGAGCGGTTCCCGGCCGACCCGGTGCGGTCCGAGGAGGCCGAGCGCGCGGTGGTCCTCGACGGCGGACCCGGCCGGCTCTGGATCATCGACCCGCTGGACGGGACCCGCGAGTACTCCGAGGGACGCGCCGACTGGGCCGTGCACGTGGCCCTCTCCGTCTCCGGCGAGCCGGTCGTGGGTGCCGTCGCCCTGCCGGGGCTCGACCTCGTCCTCGACACCGGCAACCCGCCCACCCTGCCCCGCCGCGCGGACGTCCCGCGGCTGGTGGTGAGCCGGACCCGGCCGCCGGAGCTGGTCCCGTTCGTGGCGGCGCGCCTCGGCGCCGAGACGGTGCCGATGGGATCGGCCGGTGCCAAGATCGCAGCGGTGATCCGCGGTGAGGCCGAGATCTACGTGCACGCCGGCGGCCAGTACGAGTGGGACTCGGCCGCGCCGGTCGCGGTCGCCCTCGCCACCGGCCTGCACGCGAGCCGTCTCGACGGCTCGCCCCTCCGCTACGGCCGGCCCGATCCCTGGCTTCCCGATCTGGTCGTCTGCCACCCCGATCTCGCGGCAGACGTCCTGTCGGCGGTGCGCGACGCGGTCGGGGAGGGCTAGGCCGTGGCCGCGCCCGACCGGCCGGTCTTCGCAGCGGCCCGGCTCGGTCCGCTGACCTTGAAGAACCGGATCGTCAAGGCGGCCACCTTCGAGGGGATGGCCCCGCGGGGCGCGGTCACCGACGCACTCGTTGCGTTCCACGAGCGGGTCGCCCGCGGGGGAGCGGCGATGAGCACGGTGGCCTACCTGGCCGTCTCACCCGAGGGCCGGACCGATCGCCACTGCGTGCTGCTCGACGCCGACTCGCTGCCCGGCCTGCGCCGCCTGACCGACGCCGTTCACGCCGCCGGAGCCGCGGTGTCCGCCCAGATCGGTCACGCGGGACCGGTCGCCAACAGCCGTTCCAACCGGGTGCCGTCGCTCTCGCCCAGCCGGCGCGTCGGCGCCTCGGGCGCCCTCACCCGGGCGGCCACAGAGGAGGACATCACCCGGATCACCCGCGACTACCGGAGCGCCGCCGCGACCGCCGTCGAGGCGGGTTTCGACTGCATCGAGATCCACCTCGGGCACGACTACCTGCTCAGCGCCTTTCTGAGCCCGCGGCTCAACCGGCGCACCGACCGGTGGGGAGGCACCCTCGAGAACCGGTCGCGCTTCCCGCGCGAGGTGGTGGCCGCTGTGCGCGAGGCCGCCGGGCGTGGGGTCGCGGTGACCGCCAAGCTCAACATGTCCGATGGAGTTCCCGGCGGGTTCTGGCTCGACGAGAGCCTCGCCTTCGCCCGGATGCTCGAGGAGGACGGTCAGCTCGACGCGCTCGAACTGACCGGAGGGAGCTCGCTCTCCAATCCGATGTACCTCTTCCGCGGCGAGGCACCGCGGACGGAGTTCGCCGCCACCCTGCCCACGCCGCTGCGGCTCGGGTTCACGGTGGTCGGCGCCCGGTTCCTCAAGGACTACCCGTTCGAGGAGGCCTACTTCCTTCCCTACGCGCGACAGTTCGAGGAAGCCCTCGATCTGCCCCTGATCCTCCTCGGCGGGGTCAACCGCCTCGCCACCGTCGAGGACGCGCTCGGCAAGGGGTTCGCGTTCGTGGCGATGGCCCGCGCTCTGCTGCGCGAGCCCGATCTGGTCGCCCGGTGGGAGCGCGGGGAGCCCGACGACGGCTTGTGCATCCACTGCAACAAGTGCATGCCCACCATCTACGAGGGCACCCGCTGCGTGCTGGTGGAGGGTCCGCCCGGCTCCTGACGCCGCGGCCGTCGCGGATCAGAGATCCCCGCCCTCCTCGCCGACCTCGTCCCCCGCGCCCGGCCCGGGCAACGGCGCATCGAGATCCCACCCACCGCTGTCGGCGGCGCGGGCCGCCGCACGGCCGGTCGGTCCCCCGAGCCCGTCGGGATCGTCGATCCCGCCGTCGAGGGTGACCAGGTCCTCGGGATCGTCGAACTCGGCGCCGGCCTCCTCGAGCTCGAGCTCGTCGGCCTGGAGGTTGGGATCGAGCGCGGGGTCCTGCTGGAGCTCCTCGATGAAGTCGGGATCGAGCTGGGACGCCTCGTCGATGGCGTCGTCGCCCTGCTCGAATGTCTCGGTGCCCTGCGGTTCGTCGGGCGACCAGTCGCTCCCGGTCATGTCTCCTCCGCTTCTTGGCCGGCGCGGTAGCTGACCGGCGCGTCCGTGGATCGGCGCAGCCGACCGATCGTAGGCCGGGTCGCGCTGGCCCGGGCGGCCGTCGTTCGCTACCATTTGTGCACGAGCGCCGGGACCCCGGCGCCGACGACGGGATCGGAGGTGGGCGGTGCACGCAACGGACACGACAGCGGGCGTCCCGGTCCAGCTCTGCGCCGGTGGGCGCCCCCGTCTCGGGGGGACCGCTCCGACCGTGTGACCCCGGGGACGGTCTCTGCGACCTCCCCCGCGACCGGCTGACGCCGTCGCCGACCTCGCCGGCCCGCTCCTGTGGGCCTCGCCCGGACCCCTGTCCGCATCCCGTCCGTTCCGCCGTGCCGGCGGCGCGGCATCCCGTGGCCCCGTTCCCCGATCCGAGCCCCGGAACCACAGCTCGAAGGATTCTGCCATGCAACTCAACGACTTCCCCTCGGCCTCCGCACGCGAGACCGTGGCCTACTGCTGGGAGCAGGTCGGCCGCCAGAAGCGCGCACTGATCGTCTCCTGGGTGGTGATCGGCCTGGCCGTGGTCGTCGCCGACCTGGTCGCACCGCTCATCTTCGCCGCCGTGCTCGGGAGGGTGGCCACCCTCCCGCGGTCGTCATCCCCCGGCGAGTGGCACACGTTCGGCCCGTTGCTCGCTGCCTACGCAGCCACCGGCCTGTTCGCCGTGGTGCTCTGGCGCATCGGCGGCTGGCTCCAGTGGGGAGCGTCTCTGCGCGCCTTCGCCCAGGGGACCACCGGCGGCTACCGGCACCTGCTCACCCTCGGGTACCGCTGGCACATGGACCACCCGGCGGGCGAGGTCATCTCCGCCCTCGGCAATTTCTCCTGGGCCTTCGTCGAGATGGTGGACGGGTTCTCCTGGGGCCTCCTCCCCGTCGCGGTGGTGGTGCTCTCCGCCCTGGTGGTGCTCTCGGTCGTGGCCTGGCCGGCGGCCGTCGCACTCCTGCTCATGGTCGGCCTGTTCGTGGTGGTCATGGCATCCCGGCTCCGCAAGGTCCGGGCCGCAGCCGAGGAGTTCGAGCGCCGGCACTCGCAGGCCACCGGGGTGGTCGCCGACACCGTGGGCAACCTGATGGCGGTGCGGACCGCCGCGGCCGAGCCGAGCGAGCAGCGGCGGGTCGACGACCTCATGGACCGGTCGGTCGCCGCCGACCTGCGGGCTCGGAGCATCTTCAGCCGCACCCAGCTCCAGCTCGAGACCTCCATCGTGCTCGGCACCCTGCTGGCCCTGCTGGCCGGGACCACCATGGCCGTCCACCACTGGGCCTCTGCCGCGGTGCTCTACCTCATCCTCTACTACTCGGCCCAGGTCGCCCTCGGCCTGCAGCAGTCCTTCGAGCACCTGCGCTCGTTCTCCCGCTCGCTCGGTCGGGCGGCCAAGTTCACCGCGATCGCCGCCGAGGTGCCCGAGATCACCGACACCCCGGGGGCCGGCCCGCTGCAGCTGAGCGTGGGGAGGATCGAGGTACGCCAGGTCCGCTTCGGCTACCGGCCGTCGAGTGTCCTCTTCGACCGGCTCTCGCTCACCATCGACCCGGGGGAGCACGTGGCCCTGGTCGGCCCGTCCGGGTCGGGCAAGTCGACCCTCTCCAAGCTGCTGCTGCGGTTCATGGACGTGCGGGACGGGCAGATCCTCGTCGACGGTCAGGACATCCGGGCGGTGACGGTCGCCTCACTGCGCCGCCTGGTCGGCTTCGTGCCCCAGGACCCGCAGCTCCTCCACCGGACCATCGCCGAGAACATCTGCTATGGCCTCGGCGGGGAGGGCGACGACGCGGGGAGCGGAGCGGTGGACTACGACCTGGTCCGCGAGGTGGGACGGGCCGCCCATGTGGAGGAGTTCGTCCATGACCTGCCCGAACGCTACGACACGGTGGTCGGGGAGCGCGGCCTCAAGCTGTCCGGTGGCCAGCGCCAGCGGGTGGCCATCGCCCAGGCCATGGCCAAGCGCGCACCGATCCTGGTGCTCGACGAGGCAACCTCGGCACTCGACTCCGAGTCGGAGCACCTGGTCCAGGACGCCCTCTGGCGCCTCATGAAGGACACCACCGCCATGGTCATCGCCCACCGGCTCTCGACGATCGCCCGCATGGACCGGATCATCGTGCTCGACCAGGGCAGGATCGTGGAGGAGGGCACCCACCGCGAGCTGCTCGCCGCCGGACCGGCCGGCCTCTACGAGCGTCTCTGGCGTCACCAGTCCGGGGGCTTCCTGGTCGAGTGACGGATCACCGCCGAGCCGACGGCCCCGGGCCGGGGCCCGGCTCAGGCCCCGCCGACCGACGGGTCGACGACCAGGACCGCCGCGCCGGTCACCCGGTCGTGGGCCAGGTCGGCGAGGGCCTGGTCGGCGCGGTCGAAGTCGTAGGGGGTGATGATCGCCCGGACACCGGCAGCGGCAGCGGCGGCCAGGAACTCGTTGCCGTCGCTCCTGGTGTTGGCGGTCACGCTGCGCAGGGTGCGTTCCTCGAAGAGGTGGCGCTCGTAGTCGAGTGCCGGGATGTCGGTGAGGTGGATGCCGGCGATGGCCAGTGTCCCGCCGCGGTCGAGCGCCTCCAGTGCGGGCAGTACCAGCGTGCCGACCGGCGCGAAGAGGATCGCGCCGTCCAGGGGTTCGGGTGGCGGGTCCTCCGCGCCGCCGGCACTGGTCGCCCCGAGCGCGAGGGCGAGCTCCTGGGCCTCCCGCGACCGGGTGAGGACGTGCACCCGGGCTCCTTCGGCGATGGCGATCTGGGCGATGAGGTGTGCCGACCCGCCGAACCCGTAGAGGCCGAGCCGGCCCCCCGGGGGGAGCTCGGTCCGGCGAAGCGAGCGGTAGCCGATGATCCCCGAGCAGAGGAGCGGGGCCGCGTCGACGTCCGACAGGGTATCGGGCAGTGGATAGGCGTACTGCTCCTCGACCACCGCGTACTCGGCGTACCCACCGTCGAGGTCCCATCCGGTGAAGCGCGGCGCGATGCACAGGTTCTCGCGTCCGGACAGACAGAACCGGCATCGCCCGCAGGTGTGGGCCAGCCAGGCGATCCCGATCCGGTCGCCGAGCGCGAACCGGGTGCAGCCCGGCCCGAGCCGGTCCACCAGGCCGACCACCTCGTGTCCGGGGATCACCAGGGGGTGTCGCGGGGTGAGATCGCCCTCGGCGAGGTGGAGGTCGGTGCGGCAGACCCCGCACACCCGCACCCGGACGCGCACCTCGCCCGGTCCGGGCGTGGGGGGCGGCCGTTCGGTCCTGACCAGGGGACCGCCGTCGATGGGTCCGGGATCGCCCACCGCCCAGGCCCGCATATGCCGGTCACCCACTCAGGCGCACGCTACCAAAGGGGTCGGGACCACGGAGGGCCGGATCGGTGTCCCGTACGACCTGCCTCCTGGCACCGATGCGTCACCACCTCGTCCCGGAATCCCCGTGGCGGACGTGGGCCCGGCGACCGGCGAGACGCCAGAAGAGCAGGACGGCCACGATCACCAACAGCCAGGGGACGTGCACCGCGGAGGCGGTGATGCCGCCCACCCACACCGCGAGGAGGACCACCGCGACCACACCGAGCAGCGGACGGAAGCGCCGCCGTCGGGGTACGGGGACGGCAGGGTCGGTCGTCGACCGCGGGAGGTCGTCGAAGAGCCCTGCGAGATCCCCGCGGGTGGTGGCTCCCATCGCCCGGCCGAGCCGCTCGTGGAACTCGGTCTCGTCCAGTCGACCCTCGGCGAAATGGCGTGAGAGCCGCTCGGCGACCTCGTTGCGTTCCTCGTCCGAGGCACGCATCCGGGGGTCGGCGTCACTCCTCGCCTCGTGCCTGTACGGGTAGGGGGGATCGAATCGGCACCGCATGGGGTTCCTTTCGGGTCGATGTGGCGGGATCAGCAGATCCGGTGGCGGCCCGGATCGCCCAGCAGGTCCTCGAGGACCGAGGAGGTGGCCCCCTCGTCGGGGATCAGCAGCCATCCGGCAAGGTAGAGGGGCACCGCCAGGCCTCCGAACAGGGCGAGCCCGACGAACCCGAGCCGGACCACGGTCGGGTCGAGGTCGAGGTAGTCGGCGACGCCGGCGGCCACACCGGCCACGAGGCCGTTCTGCCTGCAGCGGTGCAGCCGCCCGCGCCCGGGGGGCACCGGCGCGCTGCTCTGCTGCGCGGACCCCGGGTCGGAGATCGGGTCTGGCGGGGTGTCTGGGGTGGTGGTTTCTGAGTCCATGCTCCGAGCCTGAACGGTGGCGATCGGCTGCGCCATCCGGTAGCTCCCTGGTCGGACCCTGAGTCCCCGACCCCTGGCTCGGGGTCATCCCTGATGGCCCGGGGCCGAGGGGTGCGCGATCATTCGGGTATGGAGCAGCCCACCGGTTCGCGCTCCCCCGGGGACGCGGCGCCCCTTCCGTCGGGGGAGGCGCCGTCTGCCGGGTCGATGAATGGCAGGGCCCGGCCGGAGGGGGGTGCCGACTCCCCGTGGTCCCGACGTGCGGGGCTTCCGGCGCCCTGTGTGCGTCACGGGGCAGGACGGCACCGCGGGTTCCACCGGGGTTTCCGGGGGCGCCTGCGACGGAGCAGCGACGTACGCGTGCTCGGCGGAGTCTGCGGCGGCATCTCCCAGGCCACCGGGATCGACGTGACCCTGGTACGGATCGCCTTCGTCCTGCTCTCACTCGGGAGCGGCGTCGGGGTGCTGGCCTACTTCGTGATCTGGCTCATCGTCCCGCTGGCGGGCGAGCCGGACTCCATCTTCTCCCGGGCGGTCTCCGACCGCGGCGGGATCCGGCTGGTCATCGCCGTGCTTCCCGTCCTCGTGCTGACCCAGATCGTCTCCTCCGCGGCGGGCCTCGGCTTCGCCGCTTCCTTCGCGTGGTCCGTGCTGCTGTCGGTCGCGATCGCGGTCTTCATCCGGCGCAACGCCTCCGAGGCGGAGGGGAGGTGGGTCAACGAGGAGGTCCTGCCGCTGTTCGGCGTGGGCAACGAGCCCCATACGCGGCGTTCGGCCGGTGTGCGGATCGCGATCGGTGTCGTCCTCGGTCTGTGCGGTCTCGTCTGGCTGGTCATGGGCCACACCACTGCGGGGGCGCTCCGTCTGCTCGGGGCCATCGCGCTCATCGTGGCCGCGGTGGTCCTCGTGTTCGGACCGTGGTGGATCGGGATGTTCCGGGACCTGATCTCCGAACGGCAGGCGAGGGCGGTGGCCGAGGAGCGGGCCCAGATGGCGGCGCACGTGCACGACTCTGTGCTCCAGACCCTGGCGCTCATCCAGCGTTCAGCCGACGACTCCCGTCAGGTGGTGCGGCTGGCGCGATCGCAAGAGCGTGAGCTCCGGGCGTGGCTGTTCGAGGGCCGGCCGCCCGGAACGGTCCCCGGCGATGCCCGGACCCTGACCGACGGGATCGATGCCATCCAGCGCCAGGTCGAGGGGGACCACGGCGTCGCCGTGCACGCTGTGGTGGTGGGGGAGACCGAGCTGACAGAGGACCTGCGGGCGCTGCTCGATGCCGCGCGGGAGGCCACGGTCAACGCCGCCAAGTGGTCTGGCGAGTCCCAGGTCTCGCTCTACGCCGAAGTCGAGCCCGACGCGGTGACCATCTACGTGCGCGACCGGGGTCGCGGGTTCGACCCTGACGCGGTGCCGGACGACCGGCAGGGCATCGCCCGTTCGATCCGGGCCCGGGTGGCGCGGGTCGGCGGGTCGGTGGTCATCCGCTCTTCTGCGGGGAACGGGGCCGAGGTCGAGCTCTCGGTACCGCGCCAGCCGGCACGGTGAGCCGGCGTGCCGGGCAGGTCGGGCGTACCGGGCAGGTCGGGTGAGGTGACCGTCCCGGACCGACCACGGGTCTTCCTTGTCGACGACCATGCCATGTTCCGCGCCGGGGTGCGGGCAGAGCTCGGCGACTCGGTCGAGGTGGTCGGGGAGGCGGACAATGTCAGCGCTGCGGTCGAGCTCATCTGCGAGCGACTTCCCGGGGTGGTCCTTCTCGACGTCCATCTGCCGGGCGGCGGTGGGGAGGCAGTCCTGCGCGGGGTGAGGCCCCACCACCCGGAGGTCCACTTCCTTGCCCTGTCGGTGTCGGACGCGCCCGAGGACGTGATCGCGGTGATCCGGGCGGGGGCGAGAGGGTACGTCACCAAGACCATCTCGGGGGAGGAGCTCCTGCACGCGGTGGGCCGGGTGGAGGCAGGTGATGCGGTCTTCTCGCCGCGGCTGGCCGGGTTCGTCCTCGACGCGTTCGCCGGCGGTGCCTACGAAGGCGTCTCGACCGAGGGTCTCGACCCGGAGCTCGACCTGCTCTCGCCCAGGGAGCGCGAGGTGCTCCGACTCATCGCCCGGGGGTACACCTACAAAGAGGTCGCACGCGAGCTGGTCATCTCGGCCAAGACGGTCGAGACTCACGTCTCGTCTGTCCTGCGGAAGCTGCAGCTCTCGACGAGGCACGAGCTCAGCCGCTGGGCCGCCGACCGGCGGCTGGTCTAAGAGGTGCCGTCGCGATCGGGGTTCGTGTTCCGGGTGGCTTCGGTTCTGGGGTCGGCGCGAGTAGCGGAGCGGGGGCTGCGCGCTCCCGGTTTGCGCCCCGGGTACTCTGGAGGTGGTTGCCCTGGTCGTTCTCGACTCGTCATCGGGCTCTGACCGGGGGCGTACCCCGCCCACGTAGCTCAGGGGATAGAGCACTCGTTTCCTAAATGAGGTGTCGCAGGTTCAATTCCTGCCGTGGGCACTCTGTGATGTCGCGAGGGGAGAGAGGGAGGTGTGCAGGACGGAAGTGGAAAGACGGGGGACAAGGGCGGGGGTCAGGCACGGGGGAAGTGGGGAAAAGACGACGCAGGCGGGGGTCGTTCGGAGGGGTCGAGCGCGCTGAGAAATTTGATCGAAACGCAAAAAGTCGTTGCGGCGTAAGGGAAAAGTGGGGTTCGGGAGCCACTGACGGAGCGTCAGAATTGGGCCCGGAACGTGCATAAAATGGGGGTCAAAGTCCCTGCTAGACCGACAAGTGTCGCGGTTTTTGGAGGCCTTGAAATCAGAGCCGGGAAGTCGCGGTCGGGAGCGCCGGCCGAGAGCCATGCGGAGCGACCGTGATGAGGTCGCCAGAACCCGGGGTCGGGGCAAGATGGTCCACCCGGGGCCTCTGCGGGCGAATGTGGCGAATGGGGTGGAAGGCGACCAGGGGTTTTGTGGCGTTTCAGGTTGGTGATGGTGAGTCCTGGGATGGTAGGCCGGTGAGGGCCCCAGGCGGTTGCTAAGACCCTGGAGGGGTTGGGGCGCGCCTTGCGGACCACTGCGATTGGGCCTCAGTCGGCGATTGCCAGGCATATGATTCCGTGTCCGGACCCATTTCGGCCGGTCGAATTTTGACCGTCGGGAAAGGCGGGGTTGGATCCAATGGTGCGGAAACTCGGGGCTGCGTGGCTTGTTGTGTCCGCGATACTGGGTATCACGGCTGTTGTGGGAATGCCGGTTGCTTATGCTGCCACTACCGTGCCCGTGTTCCCACCGGAGTGGCGGCGACACCTGGCAATGCCATTGCCGTCGTGAATTGGAACGCTCCATCGAGTGACGGCGGAAGTGCCATTACTGGCTATGCGGTAAACACGATTCCGGGCAATAGGTCCTGCAAGACCGCGGGCGCCAAAAGCTGCATTCTGCGAGGGATGATCAACGGCACCACTTACTTGGTATTGGTCAAAGCCAAGAATGTAGGTCCTTCCGGGTTCTCCGTGGGTGACTTCGTCGAACTCATGTTCGGAGTGACGTCGACTGGCTGAGGACTCCATGCCCGATACGCGACGCCGACGCGATCGAATGTGGTGTTGGCACGCCACACCGGTTGGCCACCGGGCCTCGCGCCGGCGTCAAGGGTCGCTGCGAGCCTCCGCTGACGCTGCGGTTCTCGCTCGGGCTGTGCCCGTCCCCTGACACCGGGCTCGTCTGTGGCGGAAGTGCTGGACAGGGAGCGACACTAGGTGTCGCTCCCGGGAGTTGCTGCCCGGGGACGCTGGCAAGCCAAGGAGGCGGCGATGCGTGACATCGAGTTCTACGCCCAGGTCCTCGGGCTTACTGACCCCTGGTACGTCGAGGACGTCGACCTCTCGGTCGAGAACAAGCGAGTCGACATCACCGTCTCGCACCACGAGGGCCGTCTGTGGGCCTGCCCGGACTGCGAGGTCGAGCTCCCTCTCTACGACCACGCCGAGATGCGGGCGTGGCGCCACCTCGACACCGGAGGGTTCCCCACCTGGCTCCACGCCCGTCCCCCACGGGTCAAGTGCCCGACCGACGGGGTCCGCCAGGTCCGCTTGCCCTGGGCTGACCCCCGCAGTCGCTTCACCACGGCCTTCGAGCGCTTCGCCATCGACGTCATGAAAGAGACCGACATCTCCGGCGCGGCCAACATCTTGAAGACGAGCTGGGACGAGTGCTGGGGGATCATGGAGCGGGCCGTCGCCCGGGGTCGAGCCGCCAAGCAGCACAAGGTGCCGGCCCTGATCGGGGTCGACGAGAAGGCGGCCCGCAAGGGCCACTCCTACCTCACCTTGGTCTATGACATCGCCGGCGGCACCGTCGAGTACATCGCAGACGACCGCAAACAAGCCAGCCTCGACCCCTACTTCGAGTCCTTCAGCGCCACCGAGCGTGAAGGGATCAGCGCCGTGGTCATGGACATGTGGCCGGCCTATATCAACTCGGTCGAAGCGCACCTTGACAGCGCTCACGACAAGATCGTGTTCGACCGCTTCCACATCATGAAGCACATGGGCGAGGCCGTCGACACCGTGCGCAAGCACGAGCACCGAGACCTGCGCGCCGAGGGGATCGACACGCTCACCGGATCGAAGTATCTCTGGCTCTACGCCGAGAAGAACCTGCCCGAGAAGCACAAGGCCACCTTCGCTTCCCTCAAGGCGCTCAACTTGAAGACCGCACGCGCCTGGGCCATCAAGGAGTCATTGGCGGTGCTCTGGCGCTACCAGCGACTCGGCTGGGCCACCAAGTTCTACAAGCAGTGGTTCTTCTGGGCCACTCACTCGCGCCTCCAGCCCATCATCGACGTCGCCTACATGATCAAGCGGCATCTCTACGGGGTGCTCAACTACTTCTCCGCCGCCCGCATCACCAATGCCGCTGCAGAAGGGCTCAACTCGAAGATCCAGACGATCAAGAAGATGGCCTACGGATACCGGAACAAGGAGCACTTCAAGACGGCCATCCTCTTCCACTGCGGTGGCCTACAGCTTTACCCTGCTACCCACGGGAATCCCGGATGACCCAGAATGTAAAAGGATTCGGAGCTACGGCTCATGTCTACCTCAAGCCGGGTGTCCCGCTTGCACCCACCAGAGTGAAAGCAACCGCCGGCAACACTGAGGCAACAGTCACCTGGATTGTCCCAGCCAGCAACGGGAGTGCCATCACCCACTACACCGTCACCTCGACCCCGGGATCCAAGACCTGTGTGGCCAGTATTGCCTTGTGCAAAGTGACCCGACTCACTAACAACGCTGCCTACACCTTCAAGGTAACGGCCACCAACGCTAACGGCACTGGAGTGGCATCGGCGGCCTCCAATGCCGCCGTGCCTTCAACGTACAGTGGGGCCAACCTCCCCCATTCCAATTTTGCGGGTGCCAATCTCACTGGGCGGGTTCAACCAGTCAGCGCAAGAAGTTCGGCGAGCTTCTCCGATGGTTTCATGATATCCGAGGGTCTTGCGGGGACGGTTGTTGAGGCTACGTGCGATCGGCCAGGTCCTCCACGGAGAGCAGCGAGAGATCGGTTCCTTTGGGCATGTACTGACGGAGCAGTCCGTTGGTGTTCTCGTTGGAGCCCCGCTGCCAGGGGCTGTGAGGATCGCAGAAGTAGATCTGGATGCCGGTGTCGATGGTGAAGTTGGCGTGGCGGACATCTCCTTGCCCTGGTCCCAGGTGATCGTCCGAAACATTTCCTCGGGCAGTTTCGGATGATGGCCACCTTCATGGCTGCGTTGACCTGCTCGGCCGACCGGCCGTCGGGAAGGTGCAACAACATCACGTAGCGGGTGGTGCGCTCCACCAGTGTGCCAACCGCGGAGGCGCCGGCTCTTGCCGATGATCAGATCGCCCTCCCAGTGGCCCGGGACGGCCCGGTCGGCGACCTCGGCGGGGCGGTCGCTGATCATCACCATGCCGGGGATGTGACCCCGGGTCTCGATGCGCCCTTGTGGTCGGCGCTGGCCCGTCCCGAGCGCAGGCAACGGGTCAGCTCCCGGCGGAGTTCGCCTCTGCCCTGGACGAAGAGGGTCTGATAGATCGTCTCGTGGCTCACCCACATCATCGGATCGTCTGGGAACTCCGTGCGCAAGCGCAGGGAGATCTCCTCGGGTGACCACCACTCCTCCAGCCAGTCGTGACCTGGGCGGCCAGCCGGGGACAGGAGAGCTTGCGGGCTTCGGGCGCCTGACGCAGCCGCGGCACGCTCGTGGGCCTGCCACGCCCGGTACTTCTCGCGGCCGCCGTTGGCCTGCCACCTCTCGGGACACGGTCGAGACCGCCTTGCCCAGGTGTATCGAGATGGCGGTCAGCGTCTCGCCGCGGGCATGCCGAGACTGATCTCTTCGCGTTCAGCCAACGTGAGCCGGCCCGGCCCAGGAACCCAATCCTTCACTCGGGGAGCTCGAGCCATGCCGTTTCGATCCACACCCGCCCTGGGGTCCGCTTCAACGGTGCCAATCTCCCGCGGTGCGAACTTCAACGACGCCAACCTGACCGGGGTCAACTTCAGTGACGCCGATCTCTCCTCGGCCTCCCTCGTAGGGGCCACACTCACCGGTGCCGACTTCGACGGCACCAACCTCACCAGCACCGACCTCGACGGTGTCACCTCGGGCAGCATCACCGGAACCCCGTCATCGCCACCCCCCAGTGCGTGGACCCTCATCGACGGCTACATCGTCGGACCGACCGTCAACCTCACCGGGGCCGACCTCCAGGGCGCCGACCTCACCGACTTCAACCTCAACGGTGTCAACCTCTCCGGCGCCGACCTCACCGGGGCCACCCTCACCGGTGTCACCTCGGGCGGCATCACCGGAACCCCGGCAAGCCTGCCCTCGGGCTGGAGTCTCGCCAACGGGTATCTCGTCGGTCCGGGTGCCAATCTCCGCGGTGCGGACTTCAACGACGCCAACCTGACCGGGGTCAACTTCAGTGACGCCGATCTCTCCTCGGCCTCCCTCGTAGGGGCCACACTCACCGGTGCCGACTTCGACGGCACCAACCTCACCAGCACCGACCTCGACGGTGTCACCTCGGGCAGCATCACCGGAACCCCGTCATCGCCACCCCCCAGTGCGTGGAGTCTCATCGACGGCTACATCGTCGGACCGACCGTCAACCTCACCGGGGCCGACCTCCAGGGCGCCGACCTCACCGACTTCAACCTCAACGGTGTCAACCTCTCCGGCGCCGACCTCACCGGGGCCACCCTCACCGGTGTCACCTCGGGCGGCATCACCGGAACCCCGGCAAGCCTGCCCTCGGGCTGGAGTCTCGCCAACGGGTATCTCGTCGGTCCGGGTGCCAATCTCCGCGGTGCGGACTTCAACGACGCCAACCTGACCGGGGTCAACTTCAGTGACGCCGATCTCTCCTCGGCCTCCCTCGTAGGGGCCACACTCACCGGTGCCGACTTCGACGGCACCAACCTCACCAGCACCGACCTCGACGGTGTCACCTCGGGCAGCATCACCGGAACCCCGTCATCGCCACCCCCCAGTGCGTGGACCCTCATCGACGGCTACATCGTCGGACCGACCGTCAACCTCACCGGGGCCGACCTCCAGGGCGCCGACCTCACCGACTTCAACCTCAACGGTGTCAACCTCTCCGGCGCCGACCTCACCGGGGCCACCCTCACCGGTGTCACCTCGGGCGGCATCACCGGAACCCCGGCAAGCCTGCCCTCGGGCTGGAGTCTCGCCAACGGGTATCTCGTCGGTCCGTGAGGATATGGCCTCCGTCATTCGCCTCCTAGTCGAGCTTCAGAAGCCATCCGGGTCGACAGGCGCGGGCACTGCCGGACGGTGATCCATGCGCCACCGTGCAGGTGGTCGCATCATGAGCAAAAGGAGGAGCAGCGGAGACGGCACCAGGCCGACAAATGCTGCAAACAAGAGGCTGTAGAACACGACGACCTTGATGATCACTGGCACGCTACGTCGGCACATCAGAGCAATGGTCCCGCCTGCGATGGCGAGCGGGATGACCTTGCTCCACTCCTGACGCCCTGCCTCGAACCCACGCTGGCTCATGCTCGGGGTGTAGGTGGTTCGTCACAAGCTCCGGTCCTAGTACGTCGGTGAGGCAGCTGACCTCTTGCGCCACCAGTGATTCCCTTCCCACTTCCGAAAGAAGGGGAGCGCAAAGGGGACTGTGTTCGCTACAACCAGGTCTGACGGTTCGAAGCCGGACTCCCGAAACATCGCTCTAGCAGGTTCTTTTGCCGCATCCAGCTCCTCTCTCGGGGCAGTACGAGCTGTCTCGGCTCGCGGCCGAATTGTTGACGCTTCCCAGACTTGGCTTCCCAAGGTGAAGCGGTCCACAGTTCAATAACCTGGTACAGGCGAGACAATAAGCCTTCGATCCCAGCGTCGTCCTTCGGCACAGTCGCCCAGATTGGGGCCGGCACCGGGTTCCTCGGTGCGTGCCTGATCCCGCAGCACACGACGGTGGGCGTCGGCCTGGACGTGCCTTTCTATTCCCCAAACGTCAGAGCCGGGGATCCTAGAAGAAGCACCGGAAAGATCATCTGGGCGAACACGACGTAGATCCCGATGGCCTCAGCCGTACTCTCGCCGGAGATGCGGCACTGCGCTTCCCGTGCCGGGATCAGTTCTGGACAACGATCCAGCAGAGCGGCGACGGCCTCGGAATAGTTGTTCGGGACACCGGGCACCCCTACGACACTGCGGAAGCTGACGGCTGTTGGGAAGGGCAGAGGGCGAGCAGTGCATCGTCATCGCCCAAAACGAGTGCGGGTGCCCCGATCGCCTAATACACATGTGATCCTTCTGGCATCTCAATGTTTTCCGTCCAGCGCTGGGAGCATGCCCGGATGAACAACTTTCCGTGCATGATCCGGTCACTGTCAGCCGCCGGAGAGACCCGCTTTGCCCCGGGCGAGCCGCTCGTCGATTCCTATCTCGAGTTCGTTGCCGGTCGGGCGAGACCAACACCCTGCGAGCGATCGCCTTCGACTTGAAAACGTTGTTCATCGTCCGTCGGAAAGGAGCCGTCGGGTGTCCCCGTGCATGGAACATGGCGATGCGCTGGAGGACGACTGGGAGCGAGTCGAACCAGTGGGGCACGGTAGGCAGCGTCGTGCCCGTCGATTGGCCCGGATACGTCCTTCTGACGGGGATCCCACCTCAGCATGAAGTTCCGGGCGCTATATTCTCAGGAGAGCTAGGAAGGTCCGGTTAGGTTGCCCCGAGCGGGCGAGGCGGAAGGGGGCACATGATTCGAGAACGCTTGACTGCGATTCGCTCGGGCAGCAGGGCGGGATGGACAATCGCCTCCGTGGTGGCCATCGGGCTGGCAGGCACTTCCATTGTTGCCCTTCCGGCTCAGGTGGCTCAGGCGGCCACCGATACGGTCACCAACTGCAGCAGCTCGTCGGCCACCGTCGGCTCCCTTCCCTACGAGGTGGCCAACGCCGCTTCGGGTGACACCATCAACTTCGCGCTCTCCCCGGCATGTTCGACGGTCATGCTCGGTGGTGGCACGATCGGCATCACGAAGGATGTCTCGATCGTAGGACCGGGGGCCGGGAACCTGGCAATCGTCGGCAATGGGACCGCCCCGGTCATCGGCATCAGCTCGAGTGTCAATTCCACCAGCGTCTCCGGTCTCACCATCGAAGGTGGCGGAGGGACCCTGGGCGGCGGGATCGCCAATGGCGGCTTCATCCTGTCGGTCACCGACAGCATCATCACGGACAACTCCTCCTCCACCGAGGGCGGTGGCATCTATACCGGCGGGCTCTCCTTGACGGTGACCGACAGCACCATCTCGGGTAACAGCGCTGGCATTTACGGTGGTGGCATCGCCGTGAGCAACTGCGGTGGAGGCGCTCAGATCACCGGCAGCACGATCTCTGAGAACACCGCAATGTCCGATGGAGGTGGCGTGTTCAACTGCGGCGACCTCACGATGTCCAATTCGACCCTCGCTGGCAACACCGTTACCGATCCGGCCAGCGGACGTGGGGGTGGGTTGTACAACGGTCTCGGGGGCGGTGTCGGGACGACCTTGACCAACGACACGGTATGGAACAACCACTCGAAGATCAGCAGCGGTCTCGACAACGAAGGGACCGCTGCCAACCTCACCATCGGATCGACGATACTGGCCGACAACACGTCGACAAGTGGGCCCTCCCAGGACTGTGGGAATACCACACTGACCGACCTCGGCTACAACTTGGCCGACGACAGTTCCTGTGGACTCAGCGGAACCGGTGACCTCTCCAGCACCCCGGCGACCCTCGACCCCACGGGACTCCGGTACAACGGCGGACCCACTCAGACGGTCGAGCTCCTTGCGACCAGCGCCGCCATCGACCACGTTCGCGGCGGGGCATTGTCCGGCTACCGACCAGCGGGGTGTTACCAGAACATCGCCGTGCGACATCGGCGCCTATGACACCGACACCGCCCTCTTCGGCCCGATCGTTAGCAACGTGGCGCCGGCCACCGGCTACACCGCAGGAGGGGCGCCAGTGACCATCACCGGAACAGGGTTCACCGGGGCCACCGCGGTCGACTTCGGTGGCAGGGCGGCGACCAACGTTACCGTCCACAGCAGCACGTCGATGACTGCCACCGCGCCTGCTGACGCAGCTGGTGTGACCGACGTCACGGTGACCGGCCCGTCGGGGGTTTCGCCGACTTCCCCGGCCGACCAGTTCACGTACACAGTCCTGGGCACGCCAGCCTCCTCTGGCTGCAGTCCTTCGTGCACGGTGCACTCCTCTTCGCCATTGAACGGCACAGCGGTCACGGTCACCGGTAGTTCGACGTCCCCGACCGCCAAGGTCACGCTGCTCACCAACACCGCCAACCTGAACTGCGGGAAGGGCTACAACTACGTTGCCCCGATCTCAACATTGACCCCCACCGGGTTCGCCCCGACGTCCACGCTGACGGTGACCCAGACTCTGAGCAACCAGCTCAGCACGGCCGGGGTCAAGGTCTGCTTCCAGGCGAAGGGTTCACCCTCGCCCAAGGCGCTTACCGCCTGTGGTACCAAGAAGATCGCCCCCTGCCTCCTGTCGTTGACCAAGGTGGCGGGCAACAAAGTGACGGCCAAGTTCCTGTCGCCGGCAAAGGACCCCAAATGGCGGGTGGGGGGTGCCCTCGTGACGGTGACGTCCTTCTCGCCTACCTCGGCCGCCCGCAAAGCCACCGTGACCATTACCGGGACCAATCTCACTCAGGTCACCTCGGTGGTGATAGGTGGAGCCACTGCTCCCATGAAGTTACCGGTCACCGCCACAAAGGTCGTCGTCACCGTTCCCCAAAACGCCAGGACGTCGTTGATCACGCTTTCGGGCAACTCCGGCTCGGTAACCTCGGCGAAGGTGCTCACTGTCACCTAGAGACTCTGGCAGGTAGCTTTCGCTTGGACTGGACAACCCGTCACTACCCTTGCGGGTCCGCCACGATGACGGCCTACAGACCGGATTCGACGCTGATCCGCCCTGCAGTCTCGGCCTCCTTGAGTGCTTGGTAATCCAGCTCGTTCTGGTTGGCATAGGTCTCAGCGAACTCGGCCAGGGCTCGGTCGAACGTAGGTCCGTTCCCGAGGTAGCTGGCGATGGCGACGCGATCGCCGGAGCGGGCATGTGCCCGGGCCAGGGCCTGCGCACACACCCCGACATACTTGGTGAGCCCCGGTGGGATCGATCCTTCGAGGTCGAGGCTCCCCTTCCAGTCCCGTAGCTGGCGGATGTAGAAGTCCCGGGTCACCCCATCAGGGCCCTCGACTTGCTGGTAGCCGAGGAAGATGTCACTGGCCGCCTGCATCAGATGCTGGCCGGCCACCACCCGCTGCCCGTGATTTGTGTAGCCGCTCTTGCCCACGAACTCCTCGAGGACCGATGCCTCAGCTTCTTTGGCCTGGAGGAAGAGCGGGTCATCATTGCCCCTACCCACCATGAGCAGAATCCAGGCCCGGGTACCCACGCTTCCTACGCCCACGACCTTCCGAGCGATCTGCACGAACTCGAACTGCTCGAGCAGGTGCCGCCGGTCGGTCTGGAGGCTGTGCCGATACCCGCGCACGAGCTTATGGAACGAGCTGCGAAGTGCATCGCTCATTTCCTGGGAGAACAACTCCTCGGTCGGCACAAGCAGCGGTGGGTCACTCGCAATGCGGAGCTGGCCGTCGACGACGGTGGCGAGCTTGCTCAGCGCTTGGAGGCTGTCCCTGGTACGCGCCTTCGTCATGATCTGGGCGGTGCGCGTCGCCATGTGCCTGTCGGCCTTGGACCCGGTCTTACCGGCTGTGGCCTCGAGTTCGGCGAGCAGACCGGCCACGTCGATGCAGGAGTACCAGACGTCCAACGTGGACTGCCCGGCCAGGCGGGCCATCTCGCGGCGGTAGCTCTCTCCCACCTCGATAGCGGCGGTGCGCGCCTCCTTGGCGGTGAACTCCTGGTCCCGGGCGGCGATCACGACGCTGGCGGCCAGGCGCTTCAAGTCCCACTCCCACGGTCCGGGAAGGGTCTCGTCGAAGTCGTTGACGTCGAACATCAGCTTCCGTTCCGGCGAAGCAAAGAGGCCGAAGTTGGAGAGATGAGCGTCGCCGCAGACCTGGACCCTGAGACCAGAGCTGGGTGTGGTCGCCAGGTCCGAGGCCATGATCAGGGCCGCTCCCCGGAAGAACGTGAACGGCGAGACAAGCATGCGCCCATAGCGGATCGGGACCAGCTCCGGCACCCGGGTAGTGGCCTGGCGTTCAAGGAGAGCTACCGGGTCGGGGCGGTCAACCCCCGGAGTGAACTCCGCCTGAGAAGACGCGGAGCCAGAGTTCGAGCGTCCTTCCCGATCTTGACCCGCTCGTCGACCGAGAGGTGCCGCACACGATTCGTCGCCTCTGACTGATTTGGCTGAGTCAACTGCTGATTCGCCATCTACTGGTCCTTTCAACCCGGGAGACCCCTGGGAGTTGCGATCCAAAGGCGCACGATCGGGCCCCAATCCTTGACATCCGCCTCAGTCCACTCGACGCGGCATCAATGCACCGATGATCCAAAACAGCGGAATGAAGAGTCCGATGATGAACATCACCCAGTGACCCTTCCGAATCGAGAGGATGCCAAGTGTGATCAGAAGGACAATGTAAATTGCGCCGAGAAGGAAGGTCACACGTGCTCCTTTGCTAGTGCGGTGGCACCCGCACCGGAAATGGCTATCCCAGTGGCTGCAGCGTACCCCTCAGTCAGTGTAGGGAGAACTCGGAGAATTGGCTAGGGCCATAGGTCCCCAGCGCGTGGACGAGCTGAGTTTGGGCCGAGGTGTCTCTGACCAAAGGAATGCCTACTCACGATCGGCAGTTCAGGGGAATCACCCGGCGGCGATCTATGCGGTGGCGTTCCGCAGTAGCGGGATCCGGCGCTTCGCATCCCGCTCTGTTTCCAGCACTGACTTCATTCTCGACGCGGCCGCCGGGTCGTCGACGGCTCGGTTCCGGCGCTCCTCGGGGTCCGTGGTCAGGTTGTGCAGCTCCCAGTCGGGATCGGCGGCGGGACCTTGGAACGGGTTCGGCGCCACGCCTTGGGCTGCGTACCAGTCGTCCAGGCGGTCGTAGTAGTGGTTGAGCTTCCATAGCTCGGGTGTGCCCCCGTCGCCGGTGGGCAGAGTGGCCAGAACTGACTCGATGTTGGTGGGTGCCGCGACGGGGTCGAACGCGGCGCCAGTCAGGATGTTCACCTGGGTCACGCCTCTGGTCACGTCGTCCTCCGTCATGAAATAGATCGGTGAGGCCATCGTCGGGGCATCCGCTTGCCCCCGGATGATTGGGCTGAGGTCACGGCCCGGCAGCGGTTGGGCCTCGTCGTGGTGGGCAGCGACACCGGCGGCCGCCCGCTCGCGGTCGATCCCGGCCAGGCCGAGCAGCGTCGGGATGAGGTCGACGTGACTGGTCGGCACGGTGACACCTTCCGGTTTCGGATCGACACCGGGACCGGCGACCAGCAGTGGCACCCGGGTGGCCTCGTCGAAGGCGTTGCACCACTTCTGGATCAGACCGCCGTGCGCTCCCAGGAGGTCGCCGTGGTCCGAGGTGAACACAACGACCGTGTCGTCGGCCATGCCGCTCTGCTCGAGAGCCTCGAGGATTCGGCCGATGGCCCTGTCGACCAGCTTGAGCAGGTAGTAGTAGAGCCGGCGGTACCCGAGATCGGTGGCCGTCTCGAAGATCATCTGGGGCCAGATCGCCTTGAATGCCTCCTGGCACGCCGGCCGACCAGCGAAGGAGTCCGCCTGCGACGGGGGCTCGGCCACGTCGGGCACGGAATCGTCAGGTGGCCCGAAATGGAGCATTTGTTCCCACCCGAAACCCGAGAAGGCGATGTCGTGCGGGTTCACGAACGAAGCCACCGTCAGCCACGCTCCCTCCGAGCGAGACGCAGCCAGGTCGGCGAAGAGATCCACAACCTGTTCCGCGAAGACTCCGTCGCGGATGGTGCCGCAGTCCGACTTGTCGGCTCCATGGGGCTCTCGTCCGATCCATCCCGAGAACCCGAACGGGTCGAGCCGGTCGGCCTTCCGGTAGGCCTCGACCGCGTCAGGAATCAGGTTGCCGTTGTCATCCGAAGCCTTCAGCCCCTCGTGCGAGCCGGGGATGGTGAGATCGGCAAATGAGACGTGCCATTTTCCCCGGTAGTGCGTCCGATACCCGCCTGCTCGGAACCAATCGCCGAGGGTCGGCACCGAGTTCGGGTCAAGCCACTGCATCCCGGGATCAGTGTTCTGTTTGGCGACGCCGTCCGTGGCCCTCACACCGTGGAGCGAGGGATACTGACCGGTGAACAGCGTGGCCCGGCTGGGGACACAGGCCGTCGAACCAGCGTAATGCCGGTGGAATTCCAGACCCCGCTTTCGGATCGACTCCCGGGCGGTGAGTTGTGAGTTTCGGAAGGTGCGCACGTTGTCTGCCTCGTAGGGCGGTGGATACCGCTCCTCGTCAGTCATGATGAGCAGGACGTTTGGGGAGGCCATGGTGTCAGCGTAAGCGGCGGGGTCTCGGTGTGCACAAGAGCCCTCGTCTGAATGCCCCGCATCACCGGTCAGCCTCCCTCGCCCAGCTGACGGCCTGGCGCTGTCTGCGGGCGAGTGCCCAGGCCGGCGGTCGTTCGGCCTGGATTCCCCGGTGCACGGTGCGATCTCACTCCGGCGGAACATCGCCTTAGGCGTCGTCGAGTTTCGGTGCCCAGTCGGGGACAAGCTCGAAGAACTGTTTGACCAGGCCCTCAAAAGCGATCGCGAAGAGCGTCCACTCCTGCTTCTCACCTCCTGGGCCGGTCGATCGAAAGATGCCGTCCATATTGGAACTATCGACCCGGTCGCGCAGACCACACCCTTGGCCCAACGTATTTGCGGCGATCGTGAACTGGCGGAGTGTAAGTCCTTCGCGCAGTCGATAACCGAGGAATGAGGTAATGGCCACGTAGGCCTCCTCGATTCGTTCGTTGAAGGCGTTATACCCCGACACCAAAGCCTCTCTGATCTTCTCGCGATAGTCGGGCGGCCCGTCGGCCGAGGTCAGCCCCCAAAGGCTGATCCACAACGGCCAGTTGCTTGACTGGCGCATTGCATGCAGATTTGCAGCACCTCCCAACCGACAGAGCTCGCGCATGGCGCTTTCACGGGACTCAGGTGTGCTGAGATCGATGTCGGCCAAGACCGGGCCCACAACTTCCACTGTACGGTCGACCTCAATCTCATTCTCGTCGAGAGCGACGGCCACCAGGACGTCGACGCGAAACTCGGCTTGGCTCTCCCACACCCTCCGGATCACCGAAGCATTAGTGAGTCGGATGCCGGTCGCCTGTTCCAAGCGATCGAAGGCGTTCTTGAATGTGAGGGCATCGATTCCCCGCTCACGTAGGATCAGCCCGCCCGCCTCAAGGAGGAGCTCACGCAGTTCATCTCGGCTCCGCCTCGGCTGGCTTGCCGCCACGCTGACACTCCCTAGGTGATCCCCGACGTCTCGCACCTCGGTCTTTGATCACAAACTACCAAGCCCTGCTCAGCGATCATCTCCCAAAGAACACCGGTTCTCAATCACTGGTCGATTGACTCTCTCGTCAAGAGCAGCTCCCTAGGCCCTTCGTGGTCGAATGAGCGCATCCTCTAGTCAAACACCGCACTCCGTGGTCGAACGCTCACAACCGATTGACAGCCTTCTGCCCCGATGGCATTGCCTCCCCGTTCGGGTGGGGCCCCGCCGCCTGTCGCCTGGCCCTGGCCCCGCCTGCGCGGCGGTCTGGCCCGCCTCGGTGTCGTGGCCCCTCTCGCCCGCGGCGCTGCGGCGAGGGATAGGCCGAGACGCCGCAAACGCGCCGAACCCCCTGGCGTCGGCCCTCGCTGGCAAGAGGCCATTCGAACGGCTCTTGACCGGGGTCGCTCTCTCATTCGACGGTCCGTGGAGGCCTCGTCCCGCAGTGCCCGTGAGCGCTAACCTGGCGCGAGCGTTCGACGGGTGCCCCCGGGCCGGGAGGTGATCGGCATGTCGTACAGACGGCTGCTCAGGAGGCTGGCCGTGGTCGCCGGGGCTCCGGCGGTGGCGATGCTGGCGTCGCCGGTGGGGGTGTTCGGCGCTCCGGGCTCATCGGGCGTCGTCACCCATCCGCCCGTGCAGATCATCCGTCCTACTCAGAGCATCAACCCGATGCAGGGCATCAACGCCACCGACACCCTCAACTGGGCCGGCTATGACGCGACCAGTGGTCACTACACCAGGGTTTCGGCGTCGTGGGTCCAACCTGCGATCAAGTGCAGCGGCACCAACGAGTTTGTCGCCGCGTTCTGGGTCGGCCTCGATGGAGGCAAGAGCGGAGACGACTCGGTGGAGCAGACGGGGACCGAAGCGATCTGCTTCTTCGGCCTCCTCACGGTCTACGCAGCGTGGTCCGAGATGTATCCGGCGGCCCAGTCGCTGTATTCCACCACGGTCGACCCGGGCGATCGCATGAGCGCGTCGGTGAACGTGAGCGGATCGACCTACACGCTGACCATTTCCGATGCGACGAGAGGCTGGACGAGGAAGACGGTCAAGACCTCCTCAGACCACGACGCGACTGCGGAGGTCATCGCAGAGGCTCCGGCCACGCAATCAGGTGGGAAGATCCAGATCCTGCCGCTCGCTGACTTCGGCAGGGTCACCTTCACCGGCGCGACGGTCGACGGGACCTCTCTGGCCGCCAGCCACCCAGTGCAGCTCACCATGGCCGACACGAACGGCACGGTGAAGGCATTAGCGTCACCCATCTCTGGCGGTCAGAGTTTCACCGTCAAGTGGGAGCACAGCTGATAAGACCAGGCGTCGATCGTACCGAAAGAGGGCACGGGAGGGATCTGGGCGCTCTCGCTGCTCATTGGGGTTGACCACTATCCAACTCGGGACGGAGCGGCAGGCCGGATTCGAGGAGGACGGTCCTGGTGTGCGGCCGCCAGCTCAAATGAGAGCGGCAAGTGCGTACGGGTCCGCCGGGAGGATTGACCGAGGGCTCCCGGTAGGCTGCGGACCGGAGTCAGGGACCCGCAAAAGGAGGGGACGTGCAAGTCAAGGAGCTGGGCCATCTTGTCCTGTATGTGCGCAACCTCGAGCGCTCAGTCGCCTTCTACCGCGACGTGCTCGGCTGGCGCATGGTCAGCCCGGACGCTGACGAGATCGGGGTCCCCGCCGCAGGGTTCGCCGCGCCTTCCGGCCGCACTCACCACGAGCTGCTGCTCATCGAGGTGGGCGAGGACGCGGCCTCTCTGCCTCCGGGTCGCAGGGTGGGCCTGTACCACTTCGGGCTCAAGGTGGGTGACACCGACGAGGAGCTGAGCGAGGCGTTCGAACAGGTGAAAAAAGCGGGCACCACCGTCGTTGGCGCCAGCGACCATACCGTCACCCACAGTCTCTACGTCCTGGACCCCGACGGTAACGAGGTGGAGCTGTATATAGACGTTCCCGGTGTCGACTGGCAGCACCACCCGGAGTTACTCATGAGCCCGATCAAACCACTGCGCCTTTGAGGCCCTACCGCTCGCCGGCCACTTCCCGTTCGGGTGCGTCGCGCGGTCGGCGCTTCGTTGGCACGAAGGAGCTTCATGCCAGCCGTACGACTCGACCAGGCTCTAGCCGGCGGCCACTTGACGGACGAGCACCAGGCCGAGCTCAGGCGTGTCACGCGTAGTTCATCCACCCACCTGAATAGGCTATGCGGATCAAAGCCACTCAACCGACGCGACGGTACAAAGTCCTTGTTGTTGTCTACCTCCTCGTTTCGGCAGGGCTGACTGCTTGTTCAGGCGCACAAGATGCGACCAGACTCTCAACTGCCACGACGCAGGCGAACTCAGCCTTTCGTGTCCCGTTGACCATTCAGGTTCACTGTTCGACCGGTGGTGGAGGGTGTCTGCTTCACGTCCCCGCACGGCTGAGAGACCGTCCGCTCCGACTCCCCGCCGTGGCCAGTGGAGCAAGTTGTCCAGCCTCGACCGGGACCCCCGTCGTTCATCCATGGATCGGCGGAGTTGCTCTGGGAAATGGGCTTGTCACGGCAATAGCATCGCAAGCCGGAGACCTTGCTCACGGGGTCGTCGATCTGGCCAGGTCCAACGTCGTGGGGTGGTACGGAATCAAAACGGACTGGGAGATCGGTCCGAGCTATTCGGGGTGGGTCATCGTTCGTGCCGAGCAGCTCAATGGTGACGGTCCTATCGCTGCCCTCGCGGGAGCCACCATCGGTCCAGTTGTGATACCACCAGGACCAACCGACAACACCTTTGTTGGCTGGCGAGAACAACCCTCGGGTACCTATGTGAAGGGTCCAGGTTGCTACGGCTTCCAGGTCGACGGTTCATCCTTCAGCGAGGTGATCGTCGTCGATGCTGTGCTACCCACTGCCTAGCCGCCTTCCCTTGGTCCGAGGCCACCACTCCCCTCGATAGGGAACGCATGACCACGGTGCTGGCTACCCTGAGCGTGGGTTGTGTCCCTAGAGCAATTGAAAGGTTGTCGAAGATGAAGGGTTTCAGGAGCTTCCTCATGCAGGGAGAGTTGATAGTCATAGCGGTAGGCCTTGTCGTGGCACTCGCATTCAGCACGTTGATCAAGTCCTTCACCGATTCGATCATCACGCCGTTGGTCAACGCCGTGGAGGGCGGAGGCGCGGGATCTCCGGGTCTCGGATGGTCTTTCAATGGTCAACGTATCGAGCTCGGATCGTTCATTTCCGCCATCGTCTACTTCATCATCTTCATGGCAGTGATCTACTTCGTCCTGGTTGTTCCGTACCACGCGTATATGAAGAAGAGGGGGCACACTGCGTTTGGTCCTCCCGCAGAAACAAAGACATGTCCGCAATGCCTCTCGGAAGATCTTGCTCCGGCCGCAACCAAATGCAGTCATTGCCGCGAGTGTGATCTGATAACCAGAGAGCGCTATTCGTGGCCGGCGTTCGATGAGGGATAGAGTTCAGAGATGGCTCGTCGCTCTTCATTGCGCTCACAGCTGTACCGCGCTGCTCGCGATCTCGGTAACGTCCAAGCAGCCGAGAAGGGTCCATCCTCCTATGCCAAACGAGTCGCACGACGGAAGGTGTACCGGACGACGAATGGAATGACCCGAAACCTGATCCGAAAGCTCGGTCTTTAGCTTTGCCCGACGTGCGATGGACTACCACTGCACACTGGTGAACCCCCATGTGGCTCGGAACTCGAGCCGTGACTCGAGTTCCCGATTGTTCGGCATCACCCGTCGAGCAGGCCGATGAGCCATCCGGGACCAGCTACGTCCGCTCCCAGAGCCTCGGCTCGCTGCCTGAGCACGCGGTCTGCCGACACCAGTGTCACTCGACCGGTGGCATCAGCAGTCAAGGCAATGAGCATGTCGTCGCCGCTACCGCTCGCATGGAGAACAGTCACCCCGTCGTGGACGCCCGCCTCTATGCCGCTACGAGCAGCGCCTTCAAGGACCACGACAGTTGGTTCGGAGAGCCGACCCGCTTTCGCCGCGGCACGAACTCGTTCCACAAACGCTCGGGCTGCTCCTGGTCGATCGCGCCACCACCCGGTCGGCCGAGACCCGACCACATTCGCCGCATCGATGAGAAGCACAACCCCAGTCTCACCGATCCGCAGTCGGTCGGGAACACCTTGCCTAGGGACGATCGCAGCCACTGGGAGACGGCTCAGCCGAGGGAAGAGCCTGCGTCGCGCAGATCAGCACGGCGGCCGGGTAGGAGGACGGCCGAAGCACTGGCGAGGGCGATGAGCTTGCCCTGCTCGTTGATGACCTCCGCACGGCTCGCCACCATTCCCCGGCCCCGATGCACCACCTCAGCGCGTGCGGTGATCGATCCGCCGTCGGGTGGCACCGGTCGAATGAACTGAACCCGGAGATCTGTCGGAGCCAGGGCCGTGCCTGCTGGGACGGTCGTCTGGGCCGCTGCACCGAGCGCAATGTCTGCAAGGCACGCAGTCATACCGCCAAGGACGAGGCCGCTGGGCGAGGTCATCCAGAGACTGGTTGGCATCCTGAATGTGCAGCTCCCCTCGCTCGCCTCGGTTGGACCCATGCCTGTGAGATGGCTAATCGGCGGCCAAGGGAGTTCGTCGGCGATCAGTGCCTGCATCACCTCGAGCCCACTTCGGCTTGCCCATGTCTCTTGATCCAGCGCAACACCCTGAACGGGTCGCCGGAATGGAGGTATCCAATCGTCGTCCTCGGCCACCGCCAGGACCGGTATCTCCTCCGGAGGTGACGGAACGTTCGGCATCGGGGGGAACACCACACAGCGCGATGTGCCATGTGCGATCAATCGCCCGTCGCTGTCGGTGACGGAGACCTCTGACAGTGCCATCCGTTTCCCACCGTGGAGCACGCGGGCCCGGGCGATGAGATGTCCCGTCTCGGGAACCGGGCGGACGAGATTGATGGAGAGCTCGGTGGTCGTATAGCCCGTCGCAGGGGGAAGCAGCGTCTGGATGGCGCACCCGAGCGGACCGTCCGCCAGGATGGCGATCGCACCGGCTGTCCACAGCCCCTGCGGAGTCGACAGCCATCGGGAGATCGGCATGACGAAGGTGGCGCTTCCCGCACCGACCTCGGTGGGATGCATGCCCGTCAAATAGCTGATCGGAGGACGAGGTGCCTGGCCGGTGAGGAAGAGGCGCAATTGGTCGATACCGGGTAATCCCAATAGCTCGGTTGGGAAGGCTCCACCCCGAATACTCTCGTTTAGGACCGCGCCGACGTTCACCAGACGCTCCGATCTTGTTTCGAGCACAGACCCGACGGAACCCGGACCCGGCCCGCCGTCGTCGGATGCCGAGCGGTCTGGGTCTCGCCGGGGTTACATCGCCTCTTCCCGGGCGACGTCCAGATTGCGGAACGTCGGAGGACCGTCACAGAGCTCGGCCAACTGGGCGGCGAACTCGGCCGTCTCGGGTCGGTTCGAATTCTCCATCGCCGCCTCGTAGGACGGGAACTCGACGATGTGAACGTACGTACGGTCGTTGTCCCGGTCTCGGCCTTGGATCGCCCGGGTCGGCGTTCGGACACCACTGGTCTTGGCGAGCCACTCGTCGAGGGTCCGGTTGAACGCGTCGATGTCGCCGGTCTTGAACTCGATCAATTGGACGAATTTCATCGCTACCTCCTGGATGATCCGATGGACCATGCCCGACCATAGTGACCGATCTCCTGCTCGTCGACCGCCTTCGCTGGCAGGTCAGGCGACCTCAGGCTGGGGCCTCGAGTTCCGAGGCCGCCTTTCAGTGGGCCATTCCACAATACCGACTCGGCCCAGCGAACCTGTGAGCAAGGGCACCTGTGGTAGGTCCTGCTTCGAGGTCCGCTCTTTCAGCTCGGAGTGAGAGCGGCAACGGCTTCGCGATGATTGGTGGCGATGGCTGTGACCGCCCGGTGCGCATTCAGACCGACTGACATATATGCGGCAACGGAGAGGATGGCGAGCACCGCGCCGACAGTGGGTGCGGAAACCAGGGCCACCAGCGTCGCTGGGGACAAGACGAAAGTGAGGAGGAGCACCAGCCACGCGGAGAGGACTTGGCGTCGAGCCGGGTGCCCTGGCGGGAGGCAATCGCGAATGGCTTGGTAGGGCATCCACAAGTTGACAACGGGGACGAACCAGCAGCCGACTCCCCACCCTGGCGAGTGCCGTCCGGGGTAACGGAGGGATCGCGACACCGTCGCAGCGCGGTATTGCCATATGAAGTAGAGCACTTCAATGACGAGGAGGCCGAGAGAAACCAGGGAAAACAGGGAGGTCCACAACGGCCGCGTCGGTTGTACCGGTACTTGTTCCTGGTTGCTGATCGCATGGAGCGCGAGGTGCCACCAGTGCCAGAGGGCTCTGTAGTAACCGATATTGGCCCAATTGACGAGCAGCGCCACGACGCTGACAACCGCCCAGATCCAAACTGCGGCGGCAATGAATCCATCCAGACGAGCCTGTCTCGCCTGGAGGAATGCCGCACCCTGCTGCCCAGACGTGCCGACGGCGGGGTACGGGGGGACAATCGGCGCGACATGCTCCGTCCAATGGTCTCCTGCCCACCATCTCCATCCGACCTGACCGCTCGGGTCGGAGTACCACCCGGGAGGCGCATTGGCACCCTGTTCCGTTCCGTCCATTTCGCCCATCATGCCCTCGAACGCTGATCTCGGCCCGGATGTTCGAGTTCGGACGATGCGATCTGGCTATCCCACCAAGCCGACCGTTCCGGGTGGGTCAACCTACAATGCTTACCGGGTACACGATGACCGAGAACGTTGACAGCCTGATCCTCGATCTCCTCGAGTGGCTGGGCCCCGGCCCGCGCCCTTACTCCGAGGTACTCGATGCATGGCGAACATCGTGTCCACGCCTACCGGTGTGGGAAGACGCGAACGACCGGGGCTATATCGAGCGTCACAACGCGCCAGGACTCGGACCTTGTGTCTCGGTCTCCGAGGTCGGTGCAGGGCACCTGCGGACCCACCGCCGTGGGTCGGACCCACAGGCCTGAAGGTCGAAGTCGGATCACCGAGAGCTGCCTCGATTTCGCCGGAACCGGACGGCCAGGCCGTTCACGCGGACGGTCGAGCGCGACCCGGTGCCACGGTGCGCGAGGATGCCGAGCGTGGCGCGGAGGGCGCCCTCCGGAATGACCGGGAAAATAGCGGCGTCTCTCCAGTTCTGCTCGATCGCCGACCAGTCGTAGTACGAGGTGACAAGCGTCCCCTCGTCGATCGGTTCGAGCTTGTAGCCATAGACATGGCCAAGGTTGAGCTGACCTTCGATCGTCCACGCGATCTCGCGATCCGGCTCTAGTGTCACGATCCTCACGGTGACGTCGTACAGGCCGAGCGGGTAGTCGTTGAGCGCATCGCGGTCCATGTGTACGACGAAGGAGTCGCCGACAGCTGTAACCGGGTCACCGGAGGCATCCATCAGCATGCCCGAACTGTCGATGGCAACGTGCCCGTGCGGATCGGTCAGCACCTCAAAGATCGCCGCCGGATCTGCCGCAATTGCCCGTTGGACCTCCAACCGCTCGACCATGGCCGCAATCATTGCACGCTCCGGTGCTGGGTAGGACACCGGAGACTCGGGGCATTCGTGCAGTCACAGGTTGAGGCGCCCGAAGGTCGAGTGCGGTCGATGGATCTTGAAGCAACCCTGGATGAGGCTCGAAGGCGGTACCCCAGTGCTTCACACAGATGTCACAGGGCTCGAACCTGGTGGCGCCGAACGGGTCAACGCAAAACTGTCGAGTGGTGGCGGCATTGACCTGATGCATCGATCGCGGAATCCCCGCCTAAGACGCGGGTTCACGAATAAACGCCGCAAGGGGAGTTCGCGCTTCCGAGTGCAGGGGAGGACGGCGGCTCGAACTTCGGGAAGATGGTGCGGTGGTACCGCACCGAGCTCGGAGCTCAGGACGAAGAGGACTATGAAGCGGCCAAGGCCGAACTGAAGAGACGGTTCGCTGCATGGGCGGACGACAAGGGACTCGAGGTCGAACGTGACGGACCCGAAGGCCTGCTCCACTACAAGTGGGCCTATGTGGATCGCTACCTCACCCGCTGGAGGCGCCGTGATCTCTATGAGATCTATCTGGAGCTCTATCCGGCCAAGGTGATGGCCGAAGCTGACGAACTCGACGAGGTCTTCGCCGAGGCGATCGCTTTCATCACGTCCTCGCCGAGACCGGGCTGCTCGATGAGGAAAGCGAGTCCCCCAGATGCTTTGCGAGTTCCTGGACGAAATCGCACGAGTTCCGGGAGCACATGGCCGAACGTCCCGATACAGCTTCGGCAAGCGGCTCTGGACCGAAGCGGCCAGCGAAGGCGTGTGGCCTGACGACCGGGCGGCGGTCGAGGCGTTCATGGAGCGCTTCAACTCCCGGCCCCGAGCTGAGCGGGACGCCATCTTGGGCCCGGGCCTCATGCCCACCGGGCGCCGGGCCACGTCGGGACGGTTCACGCCTCCCGGGACACCGTCCCGGCCGTCAGGCAAGCGCCGCAAGCGTAAGTAGTCAACGCCCCGGCAACGGCGGGCAGTAGCCACCGCGGTCGAGCAGGGCGAGGGCGATCAGGTGCTCGGGTTTGGCGAACCCGAAGGCCATGCGGTGCAGGACGCGGATCTTGGTGATGGTCGACTCGATCAGCGCGTTCGACAGATCGTTGAGCATGGCCGCCTCGATGCTGGCGATGTTCTTCCGACCTTTGGCCGAGCTCGACGAAGGCCTGGATTCGACAGCGCTGGGCCCAGTCCAGCCATCCGTCCAGCATGGTGAGGGCCCGCACACCCTTCTTTCTGATGGCCAGCCGCAGCTGCTCTTTCATCAGGTAGGCCCGGTAGAGCTAGGTGTTCACTTTGGCGATCCAGGCGAGCTTGCCAGCTTGCCGGGGGGTCAAGTCCTCGGGGTTCCGCCACAGGGCATAGCGACAGCCCTTCAGCTGGTCGGCATGACCGGACATTCCGCCCTTCCTCGCCTCGTTCCACACCTGGCGACGGACCTCGTCCAGGGCGTCGGTGGCCCAGGCGACCACGTGGAAGGCGTCGATGCAGAGGGTGGCGTTCGGCGCCCGCTCGGCCACCACCGCGGCGATCCATCCGGCCCCGTCGGCACTGACCAGGGAGACCTGTCCGGACGGCTCCTCGCCCGCAGGTCGAAGAAGCCGTTGAGCGTCTTCTTGTCCCGCCCGACCGCCGCCCACACCAGCCGTCCCGTGTCGTGGTCGACGACGATGGTCAGGTAGCGGTGGCCTTTCATGTAGCTGATCTCGTCGATCCGCTGCGGGTGAGCCCGTCGAACGGGTCATGGGCAGCCCTTCCGTCGGCCACCACGGTCGATGATCGAACCGACGGTCCGGCAAGCGATCCGCATCAACTGACAGACCGTCGACTTGGCGGTGTGGGTAACCAGCCAGGCCACCGGGTCGTCGAAGAACCGGGTGTGCCCCGCTCCGTGTCGGGCCCAGGGAACCTGGGCGACGGTCGGGCCGTGCTCGGGACAGTTCACTCTTGGGGAGTCGGCCTGGAGGAAGCACTGCATGGTCCCGAGATCGAGCGTCCGCCAGTTGCGCCTGCCTTCGCCTTGGTCATAGCCCGGAGCCCGTCTCCCACACCGCCCGCATCGGCGTTTGGTCGCACGCCGCGGCCGCACATGGCCCACGACGGTTTCGGACTCCTCGTCGAGGTCGATCTCCTCGATCACCGTCGCCCGGTCGAGCGGAGCAGGCGGCAATCGTTGCAGGGTGGCTTCGGCGTTGTCGGCATCGCTCACCCGACCTCTTCGTTAACGTGCTTCAGCGTACTGCCCGATGCGGCCGGATCCTCAGGTCGCGCGTCCTTTCATGACGGCCGACCTCGACCTCCAGGACATGACCGACCATCGGGACCCGGCCGAGAGCAGGGAGCCGATCGAACCGGCTGAACCGACGGAGCACGCTGAGAGAACAGATCCGATGGACCCGATCGAGAGCGCTGAGCCTATGCAGCCGACCGACAGGATCGAGTTCTTGGATCCGATCGACAGGAAGGAGTTCTCCGACCACAGCGACCACTTGGACCCACGTGCGCCAGATGCCATGGCACATCATGCCCCGCGGCCCCGTCCAGAGCCAAGGGCTCACTGCCCCGGGACCGGTTCAGTGCCTCTGAATTGGAGCGAGGGGATCCGGTGGGCACGATCGCATTGGGCCTAGTTCCGCGCCCGCCACAACGCTGTAGGGTCGAGACCATGCCGGATTCTCATCCATACAAGCTGCGCGTCCCTTTGGAGTCAGCATTCGACGCGACAATCGGATTCGTCGTTCACGAAGACATGGCGGTCGACCGGTGTTCCGGCCATCTGCCCGTGCGGCCGCAGGTCTGCCAGCCATTGGGCATGATCCACGGTGGCGTGTATGCGGCAATCGCCGAGACGCTTGCGTCGACCGGAACGGCCCGCGGGGTGTACTCCACGGGCGGTGCCGCCCTCGGCATGGCCAACAACACCAGTTTCCTCCGACCCATCACCGAAGGAACGGTTCACGCCTCCGCCGTTGCTGTTCACAGGGGCCGGACCAGTTGGGTCTGGGACGTCGAGATGCGCGACGATGAGCAACGGCTTTGTGCGACGTCGCGGGTGACGATTGCGGTGCGACCGCGAGCCGAACTGCGCTGAGGCGTCGGGGCCCTCAGGTTCCGGGTTGCAGGCGAGAAGGTTCAGCGACTGCCTTGACCCGCTCGAGAGTGCGGAGCATGTCCCGCCGGTTGCGACGCTCCCGCATGAACCCGCCGAGTGGGCGCCAGATCTTGGTGAAGAGGTTGTCGCCGAGATCGAACGACTCGGTGACGTCAGTCCCTCCATCGGCCGTGGAACGGAACTCGTAGCGCCAGGTGTTCACAGGTCGGTCGCCCATGATGACCGCGAACTCGAAGACCTGCCCGGGCACGCACTCGGTGATCTTGCAGGTGGTCCAGTACAGCACGGGCCAGTTCTCATTCCGCTTCACATGGCCTCGATACCGGGCGCCGACCGCCGGGCCGGTTGCACCATCGACCCACTCGGCCTCGATCACCTCCGGGCTGTACTCGCCCATCTTCGTGATGTCGCTGACGAGTCCCCAGACCTTGTCCGGCGGAGCATCGATATGGAGGTTGACCGCGGCGCGCATGCCAGAAGACACTACGCCGTCGTACGGGGACATCCCACCCGACGCCTGCCGAAGGAAACTCTCGGCGCGCCCCGTCCGCTCTCGGCGCCCGGGCCGCCGAGGCGTCAGTCCCCGTCTCGACCCATCTTGTTGCCGGAAGTGGGAAACTGGCGTCGATGACACCGATCGCGGTGAGTTCCGCGGATCTCGCGTCCTACGTGACCGCAGGGGCCACGCTCGTGCTGGCATTTGCCACCTTTGCCGCCGTCCGGTCTGGCAGCCGGTCGGCACGGATCGCCGAAGTAGCTCTGCAGGAGCAGCGCCGACCCGTCCTCGCCCCATCCCGGATGGAGGATGCAACTCAGAAGATCATGTTCATGGAGGGCAAGTGGGTGAGCGCTGCGGGCGGCCGTGCCGCGGTCGAACACATCGACGGCATCGTCTACCTCGCGATCAGCCTGAGGAACGTCGGCAGCGGTATTGCAGTCTGTCAGGGCTGGGCCGTCAGTCCCGGAGTCCGGACCGGTCAAGAAGGCGCCGCTCATCTCCCCATGAACGACTTCCACCTTCAGGCGCGGGACCTCTATGTTCCGGCCGGAGACATCGGCATGTGGCAAGGGGCGCTCCGGAACCCAGAGGACCCGGTGCGCTCCGGCGTGGCCGACGCGGTCGAGATGGGGCAGCCGATCACGGTCGAGCTGCTCTACTCCGACCAGGTCGGTAGCCAACGGACGATTTCTCGCTTCGGCCTCTTCCCGACCGGCGACCACTGGCTCGCCAGTATGAGCCGACACTGGTTCCTGGATCGGGATGGGCCGCGTCCAGAACGTCTCACGCTCGAGGCCTCTCAGGCGATCCTCCGCGACCGGGAGGCCGTCGAACGCTCACGGGGAAGGAGCACGGCCGATCCCGGCGCAGCTGGGTCAGCCGAAATCGGAGAGCACTGATGGACCGTTCACCTTCCCGTCACGGTCGCCGGTCCCGGTAACGGATCGGGCCGCCTGATCGTTCAACCCAGAGGACCGAAGGCCGCATCACGGTCGGTCTGCCGACGGCCCGTGGAGGGGCGACCATCGATTGGAGGAACCCATGCAAACGAAATTCATCCGGAGCTGCCTGCTCGGCGGTTCGGCTGCACTGATGCTCGTGACGCCTCTCTGGGCACTCGCTTCGCCGGCCTCGGCCGTGTCGCCGGTGCCGCCGTCGATCACAGCCAATCCAAACAACCTGATGGTCAACAGCCACACGGTCCTGACCGGGACGAACTTCCCGCCGGCGACGAAGCTCACCCTCACCGAATGTGGAAAGACCAACTGGATCGTGCCGCAGAATCCCTGCAACACCGGGAACACCGTCAATGTGACGACCAATCCCCTCGGCGGGTTCCGGACCAAGTTCAAGGCCGAGGTCTGCCCCGACGGGGTCCGGGTCGGACCGACCGCGGTTCGCTGCTACATCGGGGTGAAGAGGTTCGGGCTGGACACGGTCGCGTTGCGACCAGCGGCCAAGATCGTCGTGACCTACCCCTGAGCGGGTCGCGGCGAGGGCGCCATTGACGGAGCGACGGCCCCGTGGGTGGACACCCTGGGCGCTTCCGCTTCAAGCGCTGCCCTGCCGCCCCTCGTCGGGCGGCAGGGCAGCGTTCCTCTCCGGAGAGGGAACCGGCCGGCTTCCGAGCAGTCCCCCTTGCGCGGATCGATCGCCAGGCGGAATGCTCTTTACCGTCGGCGGGCGGCCCAGCTCGGCGCGGAGGAGGAATCGTGAAGTCTCGGCTGTTCATGGCGGTGCTGGCGGTGGGTGCCCTCCTGCTCGGCGGTCTGGTATTCGGCGTTGTGCTGGCCAACAACCGTGAGCGGCAGAGGGACCTCGAGCGGCGCGAGCGTCTCGAACGCCTGGGGCGTACTGTGTAGTACTGATCAGCGAGCGCGGGTTCAAGAGGGCGGAGATCCGGTACACGGCTTAGGAGCCTTCGGAACGGACGGCTCGATGCGGGGAGGGGTGGCGGTGGAGTGGCAACTGCTCGAGTCGTTGTCGCCGGCCGACCGGCGGACCCTTCTCGCACAGTGCAGGCGACGGCGGTTCCCGAAGGGAGGGTTCGTCTTCCACGAGGGCGACCCCGGCGAGAGCGTGCACCTCATCGACAGCGGGACGGTGGCCGTCCGGGTGACCAACCCGGTGGGCGACGTGGTGACCCTCGATGTCCTGAGCCCCGGTGATTCGTTCGGGGAGCAGGCCTTGCTGGGCAGGGAATCGACGCGGTCGGCCACGGTGGTGGCCCTCGAGCGCACCGAGACCATGTGCTTCACCCGGGTCGAATTCGAGGCGCTCTGGGAAGGACACCCCGAGGCAGCACGCGCGGTGGTGGAGATGCTCGATTCCCGCCTGCGGGCCACCTCGCAGGCACTGCTCGAAGCGCTCTACCTCCCTGCGGAGACCCGGGTCCTGCGACGCCTGGTCCGCCTCGGCGAGATCTACGCGGACGGTTCCTCAGGGGCGATCCCCCTCACCCAGGAGGATCTCGCCGCCATGGCCGGCACGACCCGCCAGACGGTCAACCGGGTGCTCCGCCAGGCCCAGAACGACGGTGTGGTCACCCTCACACGGGGTCGGATCGTGGTCGAGGATCCTGCCGCCCTCGCCCGGCGCGCCCGGTGACAGTCGGTCCCTGGTCAGTCCACCCGGGGCCTGAACCCTGGACGGATGCCGCACCCGGCCCGTAGCATGGCGTGACCAGGGGGGTCGCGGTGATCCGGGGAGGGGCGATGGGGGGTCGACGTCTGGTGGTCGCCGCGCTGGCAGCGGTTGTCGTCGTGGCCGGTGTGGTGACGCCGATCGCGGTGGCGCTGGCCGCTGGCCCGCCCAACGTGACCACGGCCGGCTACAGCAACCTCCGGGACAACTGGGATCCGCACGAGCCCGCCCTCGGCCCCTCCGACGTGACGTCGTCCAAGTTCGGCCAGCTCTTCGCGACGCAGCTCGACGGATCGATCTACTCGCAGCCCCTGGTGGTCAACGGCACGGTGATCGTCACCACCGAGAAGGCCTACGCCTACGGGATCAATGCGACCACCGGCGCGATCGAGTGGAAGCGGTCGTTCGGCTTCCCGTTCGAGGCCAGCACCATCGGGTGCTCGGATCTGACCCCGGACCTCGGGTCCACCTCGACCCCGGTGGTCGACCCGACGACCGGGGTCGTCTACGTCACCACCCGGTTGGAGAAGGGGTCGGGCGGTCTGTCCGGCGCCCACTGGTTTCTGCAGGCGCTGTCCGCGGCCACCGGCGCGGAGGTGCCCGGCTTCCCCGTGCGGATCGCCGGGACACCCACCGACACGCCCGGCATTCCTTTCAACGAGGCCTACTCGCAGCAGCGTCCTGGCCTGCTGCTGTTGGGCGGGTCGGTCTACATCGGGTTCGCCTCGGACTGTGACTTCAACCCATACCGCGGGGTGGTGGTGGGGGTGAACACGACGACCAGGGCGGAGACCATGTGGAGCGACGAATCCGGGATCGGCACCGACCAGAACTCCCGGGCCGGCATCTGGCAGAGCGGCGGGGGACTGGTCTCCGACGGCCCGAACCGGATCATCCTGACCACCGGCAACGGGGTCTCCCCGCAGCCTGCGCCGTCCGGACATCCGCCGGCCACTCTCTCCGAGTCGGTGCTCCGGCTGGCCGTCAACGGCAACGGGTCGTTGTCCCCGGCCGATTTCTTTGCCCCGAGCGACGCCGCCAACCTCGACGCCGGCGACGAGGACTTCGGCTCGGGAGGCCCCATCGCGCTCCCCACCGCCGACTTCGGCACCGCCGCCCATCCCGATCTGGTCGTGGCGGTCGGCAAGGAGGGCGTGATCTACCTGCTCGACGCCAACGACCTCGGTGGCTTCGAGCAGGGACCGAGCGGCTCCAACGCGGTCCTCGAGCAGCTCGGACCGTTCAACGGGGTCTGGGGCCACCCCGCCGCCTACGGCGGCCAGGGCGGCTGGGTCTACGTGCTCGAGAGTGCCGGCGGGGGCTATCTGCGCGCGCTCTCCTATGGCCGCACCGCTCAGGGATTGCCGCGACTGAGCTCGGCCGGCACCAGCACCGGGTCGTTCGGGTACACGTCCGGATCGCCACTGGCGACCAGCAGCGGGACCACCGCCGGGAGCGCGGTGGTCTGGGTGGTCTACAGCTCCGGGTCCTCGGGCGCCGGTGCGCAGCTGCGGGCCTACGGGGCCATCCCGACCAAGGGGGTCCTCCCACTGCTCTGGTCCGCCCCGATCGGGTACGCGCCCAAGTTCGTGACGCCGACCGCATGGAACGGCCGGATCTTCGTCGGCACCCGGGGCGGGCGGCTGCTCGCCTTCGGGACGTCGTCCGGCGCGCCCGTACAGGCGGCAGCGGTTGCTTTCGGGTCGGTCCCGGTCGGGTCGAGCCGCACCCTCACGGTGAGTGCATCGACCACCCGACGCCTCGCCGTCACCGGACCGGTGACCGTGAGCGGGTACGAGGGGGTGGGGACCTCCAGCGGCGGGGGCGCAGCACCCCCGACCACCACCCCCTCGCCCTCCACCACGACACCAGCCGGCGCGACCGCCGGGCCCGCGGTCGTTCCCCCCTCGGGCAACGCCTCCACGGCCGGGACTGCGTTCAGGGTGAGCCGGCCGCGCCTCGGGAGCACCTTCCCGGCGGGGTCGACCATCCCCCTCCGGGTCACCTTCGCCCCGACCCGTCCCGGACCGGTGGTCGCCACCCTCTCGATCCCGACCAGTGCGGGGACTCGCTCGGTGTCGGTCTCGGGCTACGGCACCGCTCCCGGCCTCCTCGTGTCCGCCCAGCCTTTGGCCTTCGGCAGGGTCCGGACCGGGAGCGGCGGCAAGATCCTCGCCCTCACCGTGAGCAACTCGTGGAACCACCCCGAGAAGCTGACCGGGATCGGGCTCCCCGGCGCCCCGTACGCGGTGAGCGGCACGCCCTCGGTCGGCACGGTGCTCGCCCCCCAGCAGTCGGTGACCGTCTCGGTCCGGTTCGACCCCGCCACCGCCGGGACCTACCGGTCCAGGCTGGCCATCTCGACCGACCACGGCTCGGTCGAGCTCCCCGTCTCGGGCATCGCGGTGACCGGGTTCTCACGGTTGTCGGTTTCGGCCGCCACGGTCGACGCAGGACCGGTGCCGGTCGGCCAGAGCGCCACGGTGACCTTCGACGTCGGCAACAGCGGGACGGTCGCGCTCGGTCATCACCCGGGCCATCGCCCCGCTCGGTGCGTTCTCCTCGGCGGTCCCGATGCCCGAGGGCACCACCATCGACCCGGGCACCTTCCTCCACCAGTCGGTGACCTTCCGGCCGACCGCGATCGGCACGGTGTCGGGGCACTACATCTTCAACAGCGACGACGGCCTCGGACCGGTCACGGTGACCATCACCGGGACGGGCACCTGATCCAGCCGGGCCGATCGCCAGGCGGTCCCCTGGCCCCGGCTACCAGGGGTCGCCGTAGCGGTCGCGGAACGCCCGCTCCCCGACGGGCAGCCGCCGGGGAGGACTGGGTGGGCGCAGGGGCCACCCGATGGGCACGACTGCCATCGGGTGCACCGAGGGCGGGAGGGCGAGCATGGTCCCGAGCTCGCCGGCGAAGAGCGTGGCCAGGGTGGTCATGGCCGACCCGAGGCCCAGCGCGGTGGCCGATAGCAGGAGGTTCTGGGTCGCCGGGTACACCGAGGTCGGAAGGGTCCGCTCGATGCCGATCGCGCTGTCGCCGCACACCACGACGATGACCGGTGCCGACCCGAGCCCCCCTTCGGCGCCGGACTCGACCTCACGGAGGAGCGCGGGGGCGAGTCGCTCCTCTGAGTGCCGCCGCCCGCCCTCCCGCCAGGCGCGGCGGGTGAGCTCGGCGATGCCCGCCCGGAGCTCCGGGTCACGGACCACGACGAACACCCACGGCTGCAGGTTCTCGGCACTCGGGGCGTGGGTGGCCGCCCGGAGGCACCGTTCGATGAGCTCGTCGTCGACCGGGCGATCGGCGAACCGCCGGGTCGCCCGCTGGCGGAGGACGACATCGAAGAACGCCGCCGGAGGTGCCGGGTCCCGCGGGGTCCTCTCTACCATCCCGCCGCGGCGACGACCGGCGCGTTGAGCGGCTTGGCGGCCATGCTGCCGTCGTAGGGCGCGTAGCCGAAGCCGTCGACTCCACCGTCGACCCCGGCAACCCAGTACCCGTCGCCGGTGGCGGTGGCGAGGATGGCCGCATGGGCTTTCATGATCTCGGTGCCGACGGTCGGGGTGCCGAAGTCGACCGCGTCGCCGAAGGGGTACACGGTGCCGTCGGCGGCGAGGAGGTAGTAGCCACCGCCGTCCGGGGTGCGCACGGCCGAGGTGATCGGGGACGACGTCCCCGAGGCCCCCCCGTCGTAGGGAGCGCCGCCGAAGGCGTAGACAGCGCCGGTGGTGGTCACCAGCCAGTACCCGAGCCCACCGGCGTCCGGCAGGACCGCCACCGCCTGCCCGGCGCAACCGCCGATCTCCGGGCAGGATCCGGCGTAGTGGGCGTCGCCGATGGCGAACACCCCGCCGTCAGACGCCAGCATGAGGTAGCCGCCGCCGTCGCCGGAGCCCGCCACCGCCACGATCGGCTGGTCGAGGTGCTGAACCGTACCGGCCGACCCGGCCGGGCCGATGCCCAGCCCTGGGATCGACCCGAAGTACCCGGCGTCGCCGTAGGCGAACACCCCGCCGTCGGCAGCCACCAACCAGTAGCCCCGGCGGTCGGGGGTCGGCGAGATGCCGGTCACCGGACGCTGGAGCGCCGTGCCGGCCGTCGACCCGAAGTACCCGGCGGCACCGTAGGTGAAGACGCCGCCGTCGGAGCCCACCAGCCAGTAGCCGTGCGCCGGGGCGCCGTAGGTGACGGTGAGGCTCGAGCCCACCACCGTCCCGGGATAGGAGGTGATGGCGTCGGAGCCGAGGTTGGACATCTCGACCGGGACCGCCGTGACCGGAGCGCCCGTGCCCTCGTCGGCGTGCATCCCGGTGAAGGTCACCGACCCGTAGTCGGCCAGGGGGGCGAGAGCGGTCCCGAAGGTGGGTGCCTCCTCGATCCACTCCGCCGAGGTCGCCGGTGCGGCGTCGGCGAAGGTCTGGGAGTGCGATCTGCCGAGTGTGAGATCGGTGATGGAGACCGTCCAGCTGCCGGGGGTCCCCTCGGCGACCGACGCGTCGATCCGGTCGCCGGGCGAGACCGTGAACTCGGTCACCGAGTGGGCGGGGGACACCTCGATCCAGGCCGTGTACACGGTGCCGCCCCCCGGGGCGCCCTGGTCGGTGCCGGCCTGGATCAGGGAGGAGTCGGTGACCCCGCCGATACCGATCCAGGTGGACGAGTCGGTCCCGTACGGTCGGGCCTGGACGGCAGGGACCACCCAACCGGCGTGGACGCCGGTGAATGTCCCACCCTCGTCGAGGAGGCCCGACCAGTTGGCACTGACCTGGGCGTCGGTCCGCCCGAGCGGGGAGCCGCGCCGTCCGGTCATCACCCGGTCGAGGGTGCCGTGGGCGACTGCAGCGACGGCGGCGGGAGTGATTCCCGGTTGGAGGCCTGCCGCGCCCGCCGTTCGCGTGCCGAGCGGCCCGGCGAGCACGATGGCCAGAGCGGCAGCGGCGGGCACTGCCAGTGCTCTCCTCACCCGTTGCCTGCGGTCGTGCACCCGATCCTCTCCGGCGCCGATCCGAGTCGGCACCCGCGCCCGCGCCCGACCGGGGGCCCGCACCTGCAGTCTGCCCGATCCGGACGCGGATCGGGGTTCTCCTGTTCGGAGGGGCTCAGCCCTCGAGGCGGAGGTCCCTCCCCGAGCTCCGCTTGTCCGGGAGGGACTGCACGAGCCGGCTCACGGCGGAGTAGTCGCCGGCCCGCCACGCCTCGGCGATGGTCTGGTCACCGAGCTCCCGGTGCTGGGTGAAGTTCCACCAGCGGGTCACGTCACTGTCGTCGTAGCCCTTGTTGGCCAGGATGATGTTGAGCCGGGTGGCCTCCCAGGCGGCCTCGTCGGCGCTGAGGGCGCCGGACGGCTCGGCGCCGGACGGCTCCTCCTCACCGTTCTGCCTCTCCATCTCGTGGGCGAGCTCGCGGTCTAGGTCGCGGGAGACGTGGCCACGGATGGTGTGCAGCGAGCCGCCTGATCTGCGTCGTGCCGGTCGCTCACCCGGCGCTCGCGTTCGGCATCGAGGCTCCGCGACCAGAGGTGCTGGGCGGTGCTGTCGACGTCGCCGGCGGTCACCCGCAGGCGGAGCCGCCGCTCGATGCGCTCGGCCGTCTTCTGCGGGGCCTGCGAGGGAGCATCGGTCGAACGCCGACCGGTGGCGACCGGATCGTGGACGTCGCCCAACCTGCGGTCGCGGCGGGCCGCGCCCTCGGTCGGCGACAGCGTCCGGTGGGATCGGCTGGGCCGGCGCCTCGGCCATCGCGTCCTCGTAGCGCTCCGGCGGTGCGCCGATGCCGGGAGAGGAGATCGAGTAGCTCCCGGGGGGAAGACGTCTCCGGCAGTGCCGGCGATGGCGGCAGCGAGGTAGGCGGTGGTCCACTCGGCGTCCCCGACCGCGACGGAGTCGGCCCCGGTCGCGGCGAGGCGGGCCAACGGGACGTCCAGGCAGGCGGCGACGGCGACGGCCTCGGTGAGGCCCATCCGGCGGTTGGTCGTCTCGACCTGTGCCACGGTCTCGCGGGTCCACGCGATGCCCCGCAGGAGCATCTCGTCGGCCAGTGCCTGCTGGGTGAGGCCGGCCTTCGAGCGCAGCGTCGCCACGTTGCGTCGGACGATGTCCTCGATGCCGGTGACCCGGTCGCCGTTCATCTCACGAGTCTATCGACCGATGTGTAAGAAAAATGAACATCCTCGAAACCCCTGGCGGGACTCCCTAGAGGGCCTGACATGGCACTCTGCGGGCGGGTCGCCGGCCGGTGTGATCGGAGGGTGAACACCGGACCGACCCGCCGGGCGGAGGACCGGCATGCCGGGCCCTGGTCCGTGCCTTCGGGACAGAGGCGCGGACCGCCCCGTACCGGGAGGGGCAATTCGCGCAACAGATGATCGGGCGGAGGACCGACAATTCGTTTGAGGTATCTGCAACAACAAGGGGCAGAACAACAGTGACGATCGACCCGTACCCGAACGGAAGTCCTGCACGGACTGGTCACGACGACGACTTCGATCTCGACGACCTTGCGCTGCCGACCGAGCCACAGTGGCGGCGGTGCGGCGCCGTCCACTGCATCGACAGCGGGCCGTGGATCGGGACATTGGTGTGCTGCATCCGCCAGAGCGGCCACGAGCACGAGCACTCGATGTCGCTCGGCGACCTCGGCGCCGACGACTTCTGGCAGGAGAACTTGGATCTGAGCAGCCCCCTGTCGGGGCTCAGCAGCGCACGACGACGGCCTGGTCGCGGACCGAGCATCCCGCCGAAGGGGCGCTCCGGTGCCGCGGTGCCGGTCGAGCAGAGGACCACGGTGCCTCCGTCCCAGGCCCGGTCCGGGACCCGAGGTCCACCGTCCGGTCGGTGAAGTTCACCAGCACGACCCACCCGTCGCCGTCGCCGTCGAGCAGCCCGGCGGTAGCCGAGCGCACCCTCGGGCAGCTCGAGGACGCTCGAGGGAGCCCGACCGCGAGCGGCGCGCTCGAGATGTCGCAGCCGGAGGAGCCGGCGGTAGAGGTGGAGGATGGACCCGGGATCGGCCCGCTGGTCGGACCGGTTCCGGATGTCGGCCTCCGGGGGAAGGGGAGCCAGGGCTCCGTGCCCGCCGGGGTCGGCCACCCGTGGTCGGCACCACCCGTCCCAGGGCAGCGGGGCCCGGCACCCGTCGCGGCCCCCCGGGTCGACCCGGCGCTCGGCGGGCACCATCGGCGTCGGCGAGGCCGAGCTCGTCTCCCTGGTAGAGGAACGGGGTCCCCCGCAGGGTGAGCAGGAGCACGGCCGCGGCCCGGGCCCGGGCCTCGCTGCGGCCGGGCGGTGGTGGCCGCGTCCTCGCCCGCCCGCGCCGCCGACCGGTCGTAGCGGGTCCGGTGGCGAGGGTTGTCGTGGTTGGAGAGGACCCAGGTGGGCCACGCCCCACGGGGACCGAGCGCGCGCTCGGTCTCGCGGATGCAGTCCGCCCACCGGTCGGCCCGCCACGGCGCGAACAGGGGAGGGAAGTTGAAGGCGAGGTGCAGCTCGTCGTCCGTCGCCGTAGTAGGTCGCGACCGCCTCGGTCGAGAGCAGGAAGACCTCGCCGACCATCATCCGCTCCCCGGGGTAGGCGTCGATCAGCCTGCGGAGGGCCCGCAGCCGCTCGTGGGTGACCGGGACGTCGTTGAGGGCGCAGTGGGGGATGCCGGCCACCTCGGGCGGGTCGTCGGGCAGGGCCGGGTCCTTGCCGATGCAGTGGACCACGTCGGCCCGGAACCCGTCGACTCCCCGGTCCAGCCAGAACCGCAGCATGTCGTGCATGGCCTCGACCACGGCCGGCTGGTCCCAGTCGAGGTCGGGCTGGGCGGCCTCGAACAGGTGGAGGTACCACTGGCCGGTGGGCTCGTGGAGCGTCCATGCCGGGGCGGAGAGGTCGAACGCGGCCACCCAGTTGTTCGGGGGTGATCCGTCGGGGCGCGGGTCGCGCCACACGTACCAGTCGCGGTGGGCGCTCGTCCTGGAGGAGGCGGCGTCGGCGAACCAGGGATGTCGGTCCGAGGTGTGGTTGGGCACCCAGTCGATGACCACCCGCAGGCCGAGTGCGTGGGCGTCGGCCACCAGCGCGTCGAAATCGGCGAGGTCGCCGAAGAGCGGGTCGACGTCGCAGTAGTCGCTCACGTCGTAGCCGAAGTCGGCCATGGGCGAGCGGAAGAACGGGGAGATCCACAGCGCGTCGACCCCGAGCCAGACCAGGTCGTCGAGGTGGGCGCGGATGCCGCGCAGGTCGCCGACCCCGTCGCCGTCGCTGTCGGCGAAGGACCGGGGATAGATCTGGTAGAAGACCGCCTCCTTCCACCAGGGTACGGCGGGTGGCTGGGCCCGTGTCCCCCCTGGTCACCGCTTCGCCGGCCACCGTGCCGACGATAGCAACCGTGCCCGCCCAGGCCGGGCGCCTACGAGCCGGGTCTCTCGGGGCCCGGGGTTCAGGTCGGGGCCGGTTCTGCCGAAGAACCCACCAGCACGGTAGGACGCAACGGAACGAAGGGGACGCGCGATGGTGGAACGACGGACGGTCGAGGACGGCTCGATGCTGGCCGACGGGATCAGCGGGGAGACACCGCCGCCGGTGTACGGCACCGGCAGGGTGTGCAACGAGCCGTCGTGCGGGGTGAAGCTCTCCCGCTACAACAGCACCGACTGGTGCGCGCTGCACGAGAGCCCGACGGCGACCGGCCGGCCCTTCGACGCCTCCAACCGGCCTCGTGGTCGGCGGCGCAACAGCTCCGGCAGGCGGCGCACCAGCCGGCGTGAGTCGGCAGCCTGACCGACCGTACGCAGCGGAGGGGTCCAGCCCGGGGAGCGGGCGGCGTCTCGGTACACTGCGGGACCACGTTCCCGGAGACCGAGGCGCACGATGATGGATCAACCCACAGGCGCCGCGGCTATCCGGCAGTACCCGCCGCCCCGCCATATCCTCGGCGACCTCGGGCTGGTGGGCGAGATCCCGACCGAGACCACAGCGGTGGTCCGGACCCGGGTCACGCCGCAGGTGGCCTCTGCTGACGGGGGAGTGCGCGCGGGGGTGCTCGCGACAATTGTGGACGTCGCCTGCGGAGCCGTCGCGTCGCGGGTGCTGCAACCCGAGCGGTTGGCCACGGCAGATCTCTCCATCCAGGTCGTCGGCGCGGCGACGGGTCGCTGGGTCGAGGCGCATGCCTCCGTGCTGCGACGTGGGCGGACCACGATGGTCGTCGACGCACTGGTGGTCGCGACCGACGGGCACCCCGAGGGCGGACCGGCAGGTCGCTCACCGGACCCGGTGGCCTGGGCCACCACCACCTTCGCCGTGCTGCCGGCCTCGGGCCCGGCGACACCCCTGGCGATGGACACCGGGCTGCCGCGCCAGTGGGAGTTCTCCGGTGGCGGGCTCGACGTGCCGGTGCTCGAGGCCCTCGGGATCACGGTGGTCGACTCCGCGGGTGGGCGGCTCTCGGTCCCGGTGCGCAGCTACCTCCACAACTCGTTCGAGGCCGTCCAGGGCGGGGTGATGGCCATGATCGCCGAGGCGGCCGGCGCCGCCGCGGTCGGAGCGGCGCTCGGGGGCGACGCCTCCTCGGTCGTGGTCACCGATCTCCAGGTCGCCTACCTCTCCCTCGGCCGGACCGGCCCCATCGTGAGCGAGGCGAGGGTGCTCGGGGCGGACGTCCCGGGGCGGGCCAGCGCGGTGGTCGAGTTGCGCGATGCCGGCGCGGGCGGCCGACTCACGACGGTGGTCAATCTGGTCGCCGTGGCGGTCGAGCATCTCACCGGAGAAAGCCGGTGAGCGCCGGACCCTCCGAAGGGTCCCCCGCCCCGGGCCGGTCGCGCCATCCGGTCGGCGACTACTTCCGCCTCGAGCGGTGGGAGATCCCCCCACCCGACGGCGAGGAGCGCCCCTCCACGTTCGGGGCGCGGGCGCCGGTCGACGAGCACCTGCGGGGGCCCGGGGGCGGGCTGCGCACCGGCGGGCTGCTCACGGCTGTCGACTCCCTCGGCGGCCAGATGAGCGGGCTGGCTGTCCTGCCGAAGTGGATCGTGACCACCTCGATCATGGCCACCGTGGCCCACCTGGCCCAGACCGGGCCCCTCCGACTGGAGGGTTCGGTGCTCCGGCGGGGCCGCAATTCGGTGGTGACCGGGATCGAGGTGCTCGACGAGGGGGCGGAAGACCGCCGGGTGGCCGCGGCCACCATGACCTGTGCGGTGCTCGACCCCGGGGAGATGGATCTCACGTTCGAGCGACCGATCGTTGCGCCGATGCCACCACTGCAGCCCGGGGCCCCCGCCCCCTCGGAGTTCTTCGGCATCGAGCCGGCGGGCGGGGCGGTCACCCGGCTCCGGATCGACGATCGGCTGCGCAATCCCTGGGGGATCCTGCACGGCGGCGCCGTCGCCATGCTGGCCGACGAGGCCGCCTGCCGCGCCGCCCTGGCGGAGGCGCCCGGCGCAGCCGGACCCGGCGGGACGGTGGCCGCGACCGACGCCGTGCTCCACTACCTGCGTCCGGCCCGGGTGGGGCCGGTCGAGGCGCGGTGCCGGGTGCTCGGTTCGCGGTCCGGCCGGACCGCGGTGCGGGTGGACATCCACGACGTCGGGGCCGAAGACCGGGTGGTGCTGGTGGGCTCGGTGGCCGTCCAGGCCGTTTGAGACCCCCCGCACCTGCCCGCTCCGGTCGGCCGGTGCCCTCCGTATGGATAGGCTCGGTCGAGCCGATGACCGGACCGATGGGAGTGAGCATGGCGAACGAATGGGGCCCCCTCGGGGCGCTGGTAGGCGACTGGGAGGGCGAGGGCGGCCTGGACACGTCCTACTCGCACGCCCAGGGCAAGGTCGTGGGCACGCCGTATCTGGAGAAGTTGAGCTTCAAGCCCTTCGGGCCGGTCGACAATGGGAACCAGCATCTCTACGGGCTCGACTACCGGACCGCCATGTGGCGCGGCGACGAGGAGAACCCCTTCCACACCGAGGTCGGCTACTGGCTCTGGGACGGTGCGACAGGGGAGATCCTCCGCGCCTTCGCGGTGCCCCGCGGGATCACCGTTCTGGCCGGCGGGAACGCCGCGGCGGACGCCACCGAGTTCACCCTCACTGCGTCCCTGGGTCACAAGCAGTACCCGATCGCCGAGGGCAAGTACCTCACGGCCAACGCCAGTTCGGTGAGCTACGAGGTCACCATCACCCTCGGCGACGGGAACTGGTCCTACGCGGAGTCCACCATGCTCAAGATGACCGAGTTGCCCGACCTCCTGCCCCACACCGACCACAACACCCTTCGAAAGGTGGGCTGACCGCGGTGGGTACGCCTTCCCGGGGGGAGGAACCGTCTCCGTCCGCAGGGTTGACACGCGGTCAGAATTAGGCTTACCTAATGTCTGAACGACGTCTGACCTTGCAAGGTGGCCCGATGATTCCGACCTTCGTGATCTTCCTCCGTGAGGGGATCGAGGCCAGCATGATCGTCGCGGTGCTCCTCGCCTACCTCGACCGGATCGGGCAGCGCCGCCATTTCCGTGACGTGTTCCTCGGAGTGGCCGCGGCCATGGTCCTGGTCATCGGCGGGGGGGTAGCGGCCTACCTCGTCATCAGACAGTACGAGGGCTCGACGGTGCAGACCGTGTTCGAGACGGTGACCTACCTGGTGGCGGCTGGCGTCCTGACCTATATGACCTTCTGGATGCAGTCCCACAGCCGTACCCTCTCCGCGGACCTCGAGCGCCGCTCCGAGGCGGCACTGAACGGCCGTGCCCGCTTCGGCCTGGCCGCCCTCTCCTTCCAGGCGGTCGGCCGTGAAGGCCTCGAGACCATGGTCTTCACCCTGGCCATCGTCTTCGCATCGTCCAGTCAGGCGGCCGCCCACGCACAGGGGCGGAGCCTCCTGATCGGCGCGCTGCTCGGCCTCGCAGTGGCACTCTGCATCGCGTACGCGATCTTCAGCCTCGGCCGCCGGCTCAACCTCGGGCTCTTCTTCAGGGTGCTCGGCGTCGCCCTGATGGTCTTCGCCGCCGGGCTCCTCGCCGACGCGGTCGAGAACATGCAGCAGCTGGGCTGGCTCCCCTTCCTCGACCACCCGATGTGGAACAGCTCCGGATTCCTGAGCGAGAGCAGCTCGCTCGGCGACGTCTTCCACAGCCTGCTCGGGTACGCCGACCGGCCGACGGCCCTGCAGGCGATCGTCTGGGTCGCCTTCGTGGCCTCCGCGGCCACCCTCTTCCTGGTCATGGGCCACCGCGCCCGGATCGGGCGCGGCCCCGGCCGTGGCGGGTCGACCGGTGCCCTGCCGTCCGCTGCCCGCTCGGGCGCCGCTCCGGTGGCGAGGTGACGGTGATCCCCGAGATCGGGGATCTCGACCTCCCGCTCCTCGACACCGAGGGTCTGCCCCGCGAGGAGGCGACGTCGGTGGCTGCCGCGTCTGGCCGCCGACCACTGGGTGGTCCGCACCGAGGTGGGGGTGGCGGTCCTCCGTTACGAGGACGCAACCGCGATCCTGCGGGACCGCAGGTTCCACAACGCGGCTCGCGCTGCTCCCCGCACTGAGCGGCGCCGAGCCCGGCGACTACCTGGCCAACCGGAGGCAGACGATCCTCGCCACCGAGGGCGACGAGCACACCCGGCTGCGTCGCCTGGTCTCGCCCGCGTTCACCCCTGCCGCGGCCAACCGGCACCGCCCGATGATGCGGCGCGTGGCCACCGAGCTGCTCGAGCCGTTCCTCGCTGCGGGCCGGTGCGACTTCACTGCAGACATCTGCGAGCCGTACCCGATCCCGATCATCTGCGAGGTCCTCGGGGCGCCCGAGCAGGACTGGCGGCGCTTCAGCCGGTGGGCATCCGAGATCTTCAAGATCTTCAACCGCAACCTGTTGGAGGACGGGCCCGCGATCGAGGCGGCCTCCCTCGAGCTCGATGCCTACGTGGCGGCGCTCGTCGAGGAACGACGGTCCGATCCGGGAATCGACCTGATCTCCGAGCTCATCGCGGTCGAGGAGGAGGGCGATCGACTCTCGACCGACGAGCTCTGCAGGCTGGTCGAGGCCGTGCTCATGGCGGGGACCGACACCACGAGGAACCAGCTCGGCTGCGCGATGGCCCTCTTCGCACGGCACCCCGACCAGTGGGCGTTCCTCACCGCCGCCCCCGAGGAGATGGCCCCGCGGGCGGTCGAGGAGACCATGCGCCACCTCGGCGCCGTGCGTGCGACGGTGCGGGTGGCGAGCTGCGACGTCGTCTACCGGGACGTGCTGTTCCCGGCGGGAACCGTTGTGACCACCGACCTCGCCGCGTCCAACCGCGATCCCGCCGAGTTCGCCTTTCCCGACCAATTCGATCTGCGCGCCGAGCGCTCGGCCGAGCAGCTCACCTTCGGGTCGGGCATCCACCGGTGCCTCGCGGCCGCACTGGCCAGGGCCGAGCTCCAGGAAGCCCTGATGGTCCTCGCGCGCCGGCTCGAGACCGTGTGGCTCGACGGTCCCGTCGAGTGGAAGCCACCCACCTTCGGGATCTGGGGACCGGCGTCGCTACCGCTCGCCTTCACCGTCGCGCCGGAGACGGACCTGGCAGCCGCTGCCACGTTGCAATAGCGTCCGAGCAGCGCCCGGTGGCCGGGCGCGCGCCCGACCGACAGGAACCCGAATGAGTCCAGCAGCACCGGCCGTCCCGTCGATGGAGGGCAAGACCGTCATCATCACGGGCGGCAACTCCGGAATAGGGAAGTCGGCTGCGGAGGCACTGGCCCGCGCCGGTGCACGCATCGTCATCACCGCCCGGTCGGAGGCACGGGGGAAGGCGGCGGTTGCCGACATCGCCGCTGCCAGCGGCTCGGACGCGGTCGAGCTCGCGCTCTTCGACCTCGCCGACCTGGCATCGGTGCGGGCGGGCGCCGCCGAGATCCTCGAGCGCTGTCCGAGGATCGACGTCCTGGTCAACAATGCCGGCCTCATCCTCTCCGACCGGACGGTCACCACCGACGGGTACGAGGCGACTCTCCAGATCAACCACCTGGGCCCCTTTCTGCTCACCGAGCTGCTCTGCGAGCGGCTGATCGCCTCTGCTCCGGCCCGTATCGTCAACGTGGCGTCGACGGCCCACAACTTCGCACGGCACGGGATGCGCTTCGACGACCTCATGGCCGAGCGCTCCTACCGCCAGATGGAGGTCTATGGCCGCTCCAAGCTGGCCAACATCCTCTTCACGACCGAGCTGGCCCGGCGGCTGGCGGGGACCGGGGTGACCGCCAACTGCCTCCACCCCGGCTCGGTGGCCTCCGGCTACGCACGCGACGGCGACACCCACGGATTCCTGACCTTCGGGGTCCGGCTCATCCGGCCGTTCAGCCTCACCCCCGAGCAGGGCGCGCGCACCGTCGTCTACCTCGCCTCCTCACCGGAGGTCGCCGACGTGAGCGGCCGCTACTTCGCCAAGTGCAAGCAGAAGACCCCCTCGGCGAACGCACGGGACACAGAGGCGGCCGCCCGTCTGTGGTCGGTCAGCGAGCAGCTGGTGACCGAGGCCGCCGCACGCTGACCCTCCGCGCCGCGGGCACGGGCCGGCCCTAAGGTGGCCACGACGGCTGCGGCCCACCAGGCCGGGCCCCGAAACAGGGAGGTCGGCATGGCGGACGGATCGGCGGGTGTGGATCTGAGCGGCGGCGATCGGGACGCACTCCGGCTCCTCGGCAGGTCATGGGGCTGGGTCCTCTTCTTCGGCCTGGTGACCCTGGTCATCGGCGTCCTGGTGGTTACACGACCCAAGGACACCATCACCTTCGTGGCGATCGTGGTCGGGATCTGGCTCTTCGTGGCGGGACTCTTCCGCATCGTGATCGCCATCGCCGACGACGAGGACACCGGTGGGACCCGGTGGATGATCGCCATCCTGGGCCTGCTCTCGGTGTTCATCGGCATCCTGTTCCTGCGTCACACCGAGCAGACGGTGACCACCCTCGCCCTCCTCATCGGCCTGTTCTGGGTGATCGGCGGGATCATCGAGTTCTTCACCGCCTACAGCGACCACGGATCGGAGACCCGGGGCTTCCGGATCGGCCTGGGCCTGCTCGCATTCGCCGCAGGCATCGTCACCCTGGTGTGGCCCCACCTGACCCTGACCGCTTTCGGGGTGATCATGGGGATCTCGCTGATCGTCTATGCCCTCGTCGAGCTGGTGCTCGCTTTCCAGCTCCGCCGCCTGACCAAGGTCTGACCGGCCCGGACCGGGCGTTCCCGGGGTCCCCGGGGTGCCGCGGGCGTCGGAGGTGGCGCGTGCGCGCCGGGTGGGGGCGCTATGCTCTAGACCCATGGAGGACATGGGCAGCCCCCGACCGGCATCCCGGGCCCACCCCCTCGCAATGGTCGAGGCCTCCGGCACCGACCCGGCGGCGGCCGACCCGGCGGAGTCCTCCCCGATGGCGGTATCGATCGCCGGCGTATCGACGGCCTGTAGCAAGGACGCCCTGGCCTCCAGCGCCAAGGCGGTTCGGGAGGCGCTCTCGACGGATTGACCGGACGAACATCGTCCGCAACCGTCGGGGAGTCGCTTCACACGAAGCGGCTCCCTTTCTCGTTGGAGCCGCAGGCAATTCTCATCGGCCGACTGGAAGAGAGCCCGACATGACCACCCCACAACACACCTCCGGTCCCGGGTCCGCCACGCGTGGACCGGCCCCCGGTGCACCGGACGCCCGCGACCACCACGAGCGGGTCGCCTCCTGGACGCCCGATCACGGTGTCGACCCCGGTGACTCGCACGAGAAGGGCGAGTCCCTCTGCGTGGGCGAGGCCGCATAGCCCGCACATCGTGACGCGTGCCCCGGCCGTGAGCTGACCCCGGGGCACCTCGCGGAGTGGACCGCTACCAGTAGTCGGCCATGAGCTCGGTTGCCCACGACGGTTGGCGCACCTGGCCCCGCGGTCCGAACTCGGTGAGGTAGGGCTTCACGTCGAGCACCGGGGTGCCGTCGATCGCGTCGAGGCCCGACACCTCGATCCATGACGGACCGGCGGAGAGCAGCCGGCACACGGTGATGCCGATCCGGTTCGGCCGGTCCTTGGCCCGCTGGGCGAGGATGCCCACCGCGCGGCCAGTCGGCCCGTCCCCGCGGGTGACGGTCGCCACGGCAGACATCGTCCTCGTCGACCCGGTCGAACAGGAAGACGACCTCGACGTGGGAGAACCCGTCGAGCCCCCGGGTCGCCGAGGGCTCGACCTCGCGGGATCGAGCTCGATGCGCGGCAACCACCCCGTCCCAGTCGTCGTCGACCACCGCCTCGGCGGGTGCTGTGCACTCGGCCGATGGGCCGGACCACGAAGGAGGGCCCGCCTGCGTTCCCATCGGTCCCGGGCACCTCAGACCACCGGCTCGGGATCCTGGCCCTCGAACTGGATCCGGTAGAGCTCGGCGTAGAGCCCGCCGGCGGCCAGCAGCTCCTCGTGCCGGCCCCGCTCGACGATCCGCCCGCCGCCGAGCACCAGGATGAGGTCGGCCTCACGCACCGTCGAGAGACGGTGGGCGATGACGACCGAGGTGCGCCCCTTGAGCGCGGTGGCGAGCGCCATCTGGACTGCCGCCTCCGATTCGCTGTCGAGGTGGGCGGTGGCCTCGTCGAGCACCACGATCTCGGGGGCCTTGAGCAGGAGGCGGGCGATGGCGATGCGCTGCTTCTCGCCGCCGGAGAGGCGGTAGCCGCGGTCGCCCACCACCGTGTCGATCCCGTCGGGCAGCGACGCGACCATCGAGGCGATCTGCGCGCCCTCGAGGGCCGAGGCGAGGTCGGCCTCGGTGACGTCGGGACGGGCGTAGAGGAGGTTCTCCCGGATGGTCTCGTGGAAGAGGTGGGCGTCCTGGGTTACCACACCCACCGTCGCGGTGAGCGACTCGAGGGTGGCGTCGCGGATGATCCAGCCCGTTGATCCGGATCGCGCCGGACTGCACGTCGTAGAGGCGGGGGAGAAGCTGGCTGATGGTGGTCTTGCCGGCTCCGGAAGGTCCCACCAGGGCAACCATCTGGCCCGGCTCGATCACGAAGGTGACGTCGAAGAGCACCTGCTGGGAGACCGAAGGGTCGAGCACGGCGACCGACTCGAGGGAAGCCAGGGAGACCTCCTCCGCGCTCGGGTAGCGGAAGTCGACGTGGTCGAACTCGACGGTCGCCGGTCCGGTGGGTACCGGCCGGGCGTCGGGGCGATCGGTGATCATCGGTGGGAGGTCGAGCACCTCGAAGACCCGGTCGAAGGAGACCAGGGCGGTCATCACGTCGATCTGGACATTGGACAGTTGGGTCAGCGGTCCGTAGAGCCGGGTCAGGTAGGAGGCCAGGGCCACGACCGTGCCCACGGTGAGGGCCCCATCGATGGCCTGGACGCCGCCCCATCCGTAGACCACCGCGGTGGCGAGGGCCGCGGTGAGGGTGAGGGCGGCGATGAAGACCCGCGGCGTACATGGCCTGGGTCACCCCGATGTCGCGCACCCGTCCGGCCTTCTTCTCGAATGCGGCCCGCTCCTCCTCGGGTCGCCCGAAGAGCTTGACCAGCAGGGCCCCGGAGACGTTGAAGCGCTCGTTCATGGTGTTGTTCATCTGCGCGTTGAGGCCGTAGGACTCACGGGTGATCGCCGAGAGCTTGCGGCCCACCCGTTTGGCAGGGAACACGAAGATCGGCAGGATGACCAGGCTGATGAGGGTGATCTGCCAGGAGAGGATGAACATGACGATGAGGACCAGAGTCACGCTGATCAGGTTGGAGACGACCGACGACAGGGTGTCGGTGAAGGCCTGTTGTGCTCCGATCACGTCGTTGTTGAGCCGGCTGATGAGCGCCCCGGTCTGGGTGCGGGTGAAGAAGGCGATCGGCATCCGCTGGATGTGCTCGAAGACCTGGGAGCGCATGTCGTAGATGAGGCCCTCGCCCACCTTCGCCGAAACGTAACGGATGCCGATGGTGAGTCCATTGTCGACGAGGGCCACACCGGCCGCGACGAGAGCCAGGGTCACGATGAAGGTCTTGTCCGGCTGGTTACCGGTGAGATTGTTGATGATCGACCGGAAGATGAGCGGATTGACGATCCCGATGAAGGCCTCGACGATGACCAGCACCAGGAACCAGGCGAGGATGCGCCGGTAGGGGCTGGCGAAGCTGACCATCCGCCGCGCGGTGCCCTTGGTCACCCGCTGCTGGGTGACCGACTCGTCGCGGCGCATCGACCGCATGACCGGTCCGAACTGACCACCACCACCGCCCATCCCCGTGCCGTGACCGGGCATGCTCATGGTGGGGATCCCTCAGCGGCTGTGCTCACCGTCCGGACCCTACCGGCCCGCCGGGCGACCCCGGTCCCGGGTCACACGACCAGGCCGCGCCCGGTGACCGGGGGGAGGTCGAGCGCGGTGAGCAGTCCCGGTGCTGCCTCGACCACGGCGGGGACGGCGTTGACCAGGCGCATGGCGGTCGCCTTGAGGCCGCCGGTGTTGTGGTCGCCGTCCCGGCCGAGCAGCTGCAGGTCGACGGTGTAGGTGGGCTCGCCGGTCAGGGTCACCCGGTAGCAGCCGTGACCGGCCGGCTGGGGCCAGTCCGGCGCGAGGTCGTCGCGCAGCCGGGTCACGTGCTCGACGACGATCACCGCCCTGCCGCCGCGCATGCCGCGCAGCTCGAAGTGGAGCCCTGCGACGGTGCCTGCCTCGATGGTCCCGGCGTCGATCTCGAACGTCTCCTCGGCCGGGACCCGCTCGTACCACTCGACCAGCTCGCCCTCGAGCTCGACGTCGAGGCCGGCGGCGAGCTGGCGGACCACGCTTCCCCAGGCCATGGTCAGCACCCCTGGGCGGAGGATCATCGGGACCTGGTCCAACGGACGGCCGAACCCCATGATGTCGTAGAGGACCATGGCCTGGTTGTAGGTCGAGTAGTTGAGGATCTCGGCCACCCGGACCTCCTCGATCTGCTCGCAGATCCCGGACAGCACCAGGGGCAGCGCATCATTGGCGAACCCGGGATCGACCCCGTTGACGAAGAGCGAGGACCCCCCGGCCGTGGCGGCCTCAACGATCGGCTCGACCAGCGAGTCGTCGACCACCCCGTAGGGGTACTGGAGAAAGACCGGACCGGAGGAGAGCACGTTGACACGGGCCCGGAGCAGCCGCTGGATGTCCGCGATGGCCTCCAGCAGCCGGTCGTCGGCCATCGCGGTGTGGACCACCGCGTCGGGCGCGAGGGCGAGCAGGGCGTCGACGTCGTCGGTGGCGGCCACCCCCAGGGAGCGGCCGAGACCGGCCAGTTCCCCTGCATCCCTCCCGACCTTCTCCGGGGTCGACACCCACACACCGATCAGCTCGAGGTCGGGCCGCGCGTCGATGCCGGCGATGACGTGGCGGCCGACGTTCCCGGTGCTCCAGGCGACGACGCGGTAGGTCCTGCTCACGGTGTACTCCCTCGGTCGGGGTGGCGGCGCCTCACGCGGTGAGGTCGGGTAGGTGCATGTCCAGCTGGGGTGCCCCGATGCCCCCGTCGACCTCGAGCACCTTGCCCGTCAGGTACGAGCCGGCCTCCGAGGCCAGGTAGACGACAGCGGCGGCGATGTCCTCGGGGTCGCCGATGCGGGCGAGCGGTGTGGCGGTCTCCATTGCGGTCCGCAGCTCCTCGGTCTGCATCACGATGTCGAGGGCAGCGGTCGCCACCGAGCCGACGGCTATGGCGTTGACCCGGATCCGCGGCGAGAGGTCGGCCGCTGCGAGGCGGGTGTAGTGGGCGAGCGCGGCCTTGGCGGTGCCGTAGGCGACGTACCCGCGACCGGCCAGCCGGCCCATGGCCGAGGAGATGTTGACGGCCGAGCCGCCACCGCCCTGCAGCATCAGCGGTACCGCCGGCCGGAGGAGGGCGTGGGCGGTCGAGACGTTGAAGTGGAACGCCTCCTCGAGACGGCGCGGTGAGGTGTCCAGGAACGGCCGGGGCATCGCTCCTCCGACGTTGTTGACCACCAGGTCGAGCCGGCCGTACTCCTCACGGGCGCGCTCGACCAGTCCGGCGACCGCGTCGAGGTCGCTCAAGTCTGCGGCAACCACGACGGCACGCCGTCCGGTATCCGCGACCTGGGCTGCCACTGTGTCGAGCTGTCGGGCGGTGCGGGCGGCGAGGACCACGTCCGCACCGGCCTGGGCCAGGGCGAGCGCTGTGGCGGCGCCGATGCCCCGACCAGCGCCCGTCACGATCGCCACCTTGTCGCTCAGTGTGAAGCGGTCGAGGATCATGCTCCCGTCGGCTCCCGATCAGGCCGGGCGGGTGGCAGGGAGGCCGAGCTTGCGGTGATCCCAGGAGACCGTTCGCTCGACGTTGACCTTGGCCACGATCCGCTTGTTGAGCATGGCCTCGATGAAGGGTCGGAGCTCCTCGGTGTAGGGCCCGTAGTAGCGCTCGAAGAGGTTGACCCCCAGCTCGAACATCTTCTCGGCGTCCTCGATGATCTCGGCCCGGCCGACCAGCTCCACCCCCCGCAGTTCCTCATAGACGTCGCCGTCCTCGACCATGCAGGTGATGCGGCCGTCCCGCCGTAGGTTGACCGCCTTCTGCGCCTTGGCCTTGGTCTCGATGGCGATGGTTCCGTCGACGAAGCCGTACCACATGGCCACCGCGTGGATCGATCCGTCGTGGTTGAGCGTGCACATGGTCATCGGGCGCCGTTCGTGGAGGAAGGCGTCGATCTCTCCGGGGGACATCTTTACCTGGTCGCGTTGCTTGACGCCGTGCCCCATCGGCTGGCGTTCCCCCGGCACCTGCACGTCGTCCATCGGGGCCTCCCCTCGGTCGGTGGCCCGCCTGACGGCGCGCCGCTCTCGGCGGGCAGCGTATCGGGGCGCGGACCAATGGGTCCGCGCCCGTGCCAAGGCGGGGCAGAATGACCTGGTGACCGCCCGCCACCGGACTGAGCGCGAGCGTCCGGTGGCGCTGGTCTTCGTCTGCACCGGCAACATCTGCCGCTCTCCGATGGCCGAAGTGGTCCTGCGCCATCTGGCGGCATCCCGGGTGCTCGAAGACGGTTCGTCCCTCGCTGACCACCTGGCCGTCTCCAGCGCCGGCACCGGGGGATGGCACGCGGGCGAGCCGATGGACCCGCGTGCCCGCGGGGCGCTCGAGAAGCGGGGCTACGCCGACCACGGACATCGCGCACGCGCCTTCGAGACGGCATGGCTGCCCGGTGTCGACCTCGTGGTGTGCATGGACCGCGGCCACCGCCAGACCCTCGCCGGCCTGGCCCGGGCGCGGGCCCGTGACGACCGCTACGACGGGCGCCTGGTGCTGCTGCGCACCTTCGAACGCGGGAGCGGCGGGGACGTGGACGTGCCCGATCCGTACTACGGCGACGAGGAAGAGTTCGAACGCTGCCTCGACCTGATCGAGGCGGGGTGCCGCGGACTCGTCGACCACCTCTCCATTTCCGCGCCGGTGCCATGAACCAGGCGACAGCGGAATCGCTTCTGGTCATCGCGTTCGCGGCTGCACTCGCGCCCATCCTCTCCGAGCTCGTCCCACGAGACCGGATCCCGAGCGTCCTCTTCGAGCTCCTGCTCGGCATCATCGTGGGCCCGGAAGTCTTCGGCTGGGCACAGCTGGACTACTTCGTGAAGGGGCTCAGCACGCTCGGGCTCGCCTTCCTCTTCTTCGTGGCGGGCTACGAGATCGACTTCGCCGAGCTCTCGGGACCCCCGCTGGTGCGCGGCACGGTCGGGTGGGTGATCAGTCTGGTCCTCGGTCTGGCGGTGGGAACGGTCCTCCTCGTCTCGGGCTTCGTGCTCTCGAGCCTGCTGATCGGGCTTGCCCTGACCACCACCGCCATCGGCGTCCTGCACCCGATGCTGCGCGACCAGGGCCTGCTCGAGACGCGGTTCGGCAGATACCTGGTCGCGGCGGGATCCGCCGGGGAATTCGGTCCGATCGTGGCGGTCACCGTGCTGCTCGGCGCCGACAGTCCGGTCATCCAGGCCACCCTGCTCATCCTGTTCGTGGTGCTTGCGGTCGGGGTCGCGGTGATCGCGTCGCGCCCCCAGCCTCCACAGGTGGTGGCGATCCTGCAGAAGCACCTGACCACGTCCACGCAGCTACCGGTGCGCATCGTGATGCTGCTCATCACCGGGATGGTGCTGATGGCCACGTCTCTCGGCCTCGACCTGCTCCTCGGGGCCTTCGCCGCCGGCCTCATCGCCCGGCTCGCCCTTCGCTCCGAGCAGGCCGAGGCCATGCAGCCCAAGCTCGAGTCGATCGGGTTCGGCTTCCTCATCCCGGTGTTCTTCATCGTGACCGGGATGGAGTTCCACGTACGGGCCCTGTTCGACAGCCCGTCGATCACCGTCCGGGTGCCCATCTTCCTCGGCCTGTTCGTGGCGGTGCGCGGGCTCCCGGCACTGCTCCTCTACCGGGGCCTGCTCCCGGTGCGACAGCGGTGGGCCATGGTCTTCCTGCTGTCGACCGCGCTCCCGATGGTTGTGGTCATCACCCAGATCGGGCTGGACACCCACCACATGCTCCAGGCCAACGCCACCGCCCTGGTCGGCGCGGCCATGCTGTCGGTGCTGCTCTTCCCGCTGGTCGGATTCGCCCTGGCCGGACCTGTGGCCGCGGTCGGGAGCGGTCAGGGGAGGGTCACGAACGACTCGCGCTCGTAGGCGAGCAGACGCTCGTAGGCGTCGCGCAAGCCGGTCCGCCGGGACGGGTCGTTGGCCAGGTTGACCAGCTCGTGCGGGTCGGTGTCGTGGTCGTACCACTCGTGGTCGTTGTCGTCGAACGCGCAGTCGACGTCGAAGAGCTTGCTGCCCGGCGGCCGCCCCCACAGACCGGTCGACGGTTTGCCCCCGCCGACCCCGTAGTAGCGGGCGTACTTGGTGGTGCCGTCGTAGTAGCCGCGCAGGGCGTAGCGAACCTGGTTGAGCCCGGTGGTCTGGGCGGAGTCCTGGGCGAAGAGGATGTGGTCGCGCACCGAGGCCGCCGGGTCGGCGAGCACCGGGCCGAGGTCCCGGCCCTGGACCGTGTGCTCGAGCGTCGACCGGTCGACCCCGGCCAGCGCGCAGATGGTCGCGGCCAGGTCGACGTGGGAGCCGAGGGCTTCGGTCACCGTGCCCGGCGCGGTGATGCCGGGTGCCTTCACGTAGAGGGGGACCCGCATGATCTCGTCGTAGACGAATGGCCCCTTCGAGCGCAGGCCGTGCGAGCCGCACATGTCGCCGTGGTCGGAGGTGAAGATGATGACGGTGTCGTCCCAGGCGCCGGCGGTCTCGAGGGCGCCGAGCACGGTGCCGAGGCTCCGGTCGGCCAGCTGGTGGAGGTGGACGTAGTAGTCGAGGTGGCGGAGCCACGACCGGGTGTCCGCCGGGTCGATGTAGCCCCAGAGACCGTGCTGCTGGTCCCAGCGCCACTGGCGGTGGGCCCCGGGCTTGGTGTGCAGCCCGTCGTCGAAGTTGGGGGGCAGCCGGTCGACCACCTCGGGGTAGGCCTCGGTGTAGACCGGCAGGGGGTCGTCGTCCTTCCAGGCGGCCGACTCGAGCACCCCGCGGATCCCGTCCACCTCCTCGGGATGCCCCTCGCGGTAGCCGGGCTGGTCGACCGGGAACCACATCACGTCGTGCGGGTTGACCAGGGCCACGGTCAGGAACCAGGGAGCCTGCCCGTCCCCGTCCCTCCCTGCGTTCTCGCTCAGCCAGTGGGCGGCGTTGGAGGCGATGATCGGGTCGAAGTGGACGCCGGTTCCCGCCCAGCCCATGAAGTGCCGGTCGTTGCCGTCCCAGTCGGCGAAGCCGTAGGCCTCCATGTCGGGACGGGGGGCGTGGGAGAGGTGCCACTTGCCGATGTACGACGAGCGGTAGCCCGCCCCCGCGAGCAGCGACCCGAGGGTGGGGGTGGCGGTCGGCAGCTCGGTGTGCTCGGGCATGATCACGTTGTCGACCACGCCGTGTCCGGGCAGGTACCGTCCGGTGAACAGGCTGGCCCGGCTCGGGGAGCACGGCGAGGAGTGGGTGTGGAACCGGGTGAACTCGAGTCCCTCGGCCCGCAGCCGGTCCCGCCAGGGCAGCTCGACCCCCGGGGGGAGCCACGAGCGCTGGCGCTCCTGGTCCGAGACCACGAGCAGGATGTTGGGGCGCTTGCGGGCGGTGTCGTCCATCGTCGCTCACGGTAGTGGCTCCGGTGACAAGGCGGTTATGGCGCACAAAACTGAACTGTGTTCTACTTTTGCCTCGCTACGATCGAGGCGAGCCAGGGGGAGGACCGGATGGCAGAGGGCGATGTCCTGCATGCGCGGCACACGCTGGAGTACCCGTACTCGCGATCGGTCGGTCCGGTCATCGGGGCCTTCCTGACCGGGCTACGCGAGGGGAGGTTCCTCGGCGCCATCGGCTCCGGTGGGCGGGTGGTCGTCCCCCCGACCGAGTACGACCCGATCACCAGCGAGGACACCGGCGAGCTGGTCGAGGTCGGCCCCGGCGGGGTGGTCGAGTCGTGGGCCTGGGTGTCCCGCCCGTTGCGCAAGCACCCGCTGACGACACCGTTCGCCTGGGCGCTCATCCGGCTCGACGGCGCCGACACCGCCATGCTCCACGTGGTCGACGCGGGGGGCCCGGAGGCCTTGGCCACCGGGGACCGGGTGACTGCACGCTTCAGACCCGAGAGCGAGCGGGTCGGGTCGGTGGCCGACGTCGCGGCCTTCGTCCCGGAGCGGGGTGCCTCCTGATGGCCGACGAGACGAGCGGTGCACGCGGCCCGGTGACCACTCTCGCCACACCGATCCGCCTCGAGTTCGAGTTCACCCCGGGGGTGGCCCAGTCCCGCTTCCTCCGGGGTCTCGAGCAAGGCAGGTTCCTCGGTCAGCGATGCCCGGTGTGCCACAAGGTCTACGTCCCGTCCCGCGGCACGTGCCCGACCGACGGGGTCGCCACGACCGAGGACGTGGAGCTCGTCCAACTCGGGGACCGTCACCACCTACTGCGTGGTCAACGTCCCCTTCGCCGGCCAGGCCATCGAGCTTCCCTACATCTGCGCGCAGGTGCTGCTCGACGGGGCCAACCTCTCGTTCATGGGGTTGCTCCAGGAGATTCCAACCGACCAGATCCGGATGGGGATGCGGGTGGAGGCGGTGTGGGTGGAGCCGTCCGAGCTCTCGCCCTCTCTCGCCTCGGTCAGGTACTTCCGCCCCAACGGCGAGCCGGACGCCGACTACGAGACCTACAAGGAGTACCTGTGAGCGCGGCCGGACGGGCGGTCCGCCCGGTCTCCGTCGCCTCCTTCGCCCAGGCGCCCAACGTCCGGCGCGACGACCAGCACAACGAGGTGGAGGGCCTGCTGCCGGTCATCGCAGAGGTGTTCGGCAACATCGGCATCACCAAGGACGACGTCGATTTCATCTGCTCGGGCTCGACCGACTACCTGATCGGCGGCCCGTTCAGCTTCGTGATGGCCCTCGACGCGGTCGGTGTCTGGCCGCCACGCTCGGAGAGCCACGTCGAGATGGACGGGGCCTTCGCCCTCTACGAGGCGTGGGTGCTGCTGCAGGAGGGCAAGGTCGACGCGGCGCTGGTCTACTCCTTCGGTCGCTCCTCCCTCGGCGACCTCAACGAGATCCTGACCCTCCAGCTCGACCCCTACTACCTCGCTCCGCTCTGGCCGGACGTGGTGAGCCTCAACGCCCTGCAGGCCAGAGCGCTCATCGACGCGGGCAAGGCAACCGAGTCCGACTTCGCGGCCATCGCTTCGCGGAGCCGGCGGGACGCACTCGCCAACCCCAAGGCGCAGGTCGTCGGGGACGTCCCCGTGGAGAAGCTGCTCGAGGACGACTACGTGGTGTCGCCGCTCCGCCGTCACGCCCTGCCCCCGATCACCGACGGTGCCGCGGCGATCGTGCTCGCCGCCGGGGACAAGGCCGAACGGTGGTCCGAGCGCCCTGTCTGGATCACCGGGATCGACCACCGGATGGAGACCCACTCGCTCGGCGCCCGGGATCTGACCACCTCCGTGTCGACCGCGACTGCGGCCGAGCGGGCCGGCGTGGCCGGCGGGCGGGTCGACCTGGCGGAGATCCACGCACCCTTCGCCCACCAGGAGATCATCCTCAAGGAGGCGCTGGGTCTCGACGACTCGGTGGTGATCAACCCGTCCGGCGGCCCGTTGGCCGCCAACCCGCTCATGTCGGCCGGACTCATCCGCATCGGTGAGGCGGCCGCCCGCATCGCCTCGGGGAGCGCCGACCGGGCGGTGGCCCACGCGACCTCGGGGCCGTGCCTGCAACAGAACCTCGTCTGCGTCCTGGAGGGTGGCTGATGGCAGAGCACTCCGCGGTGATCGGCGTGGGCCAGACCCACCACAAGGCCAAGCGTGAGGACGTGTCGATCGCCGGCCTCGTCCGGGAGGCCGCCAAGATGGCGCTCGAGGACGCGGAGCTGACCTGGTCGGATGTCGACGCCGTGGTCATCGGCAAGGCGCCCGACATGTTCGAGGGCAACATGATGCCCGAGCTCTACCTCGCCCCAGCGCTCGGCGCGGTGGGGAAGCCCATGATCCGGGTCCACACTGCCGGCTCGGTCGGGGGGTCGACCACGCTGGTGGCCGCCCACCTCATCGCCGCAGGGATCCACAAGCGGGTCCTCACCGTCGCATACGAGAAGCAGTCCGACTCGGACGCCATGTGGGCCCTCTCGGTGCCCCAGCCATTCGCCGCGCCCCTGCTCGCCGGCGCGGGCGGGTACTTCGCCCCCCACATCAGGGCCTACATGCGGCGCTCGGGGGCGCCGGAGCACATCGGTGCGATGGTCGCGGTCAAGGACCGCCTGAACGCGCTGCGCAACCCCTACGCACATCTGCACCTGCCCGACATCGACCTGAAGATGGTCCAGGACTCGATCATGCTCTGGGACCCGCTCCACTACCTGGAGGCCTGCCCGTCCTCGGACGGGGCGGCGGCCATGGTGCTGGCCTCGGAGGATGCGATCTCGGGCCGCTACCCGCCGGCCTGGGTGCACGGAACGGCCATGCGCTCCGAGCCGACCATGTTCGCCGGGCGGGATCAGGTCAACCCGCGGGCCGGGCACGATGCCGCGGCCGACGTCTACGCGCAGGCCGGGATCACCGACCCGCGGGCACAGATCGACGTGGCCGAGGTCTACGTGCCCTTCAGCTGGTACGAACCGATGTGGCTCGAGAACCTCGGCTTCTGCGAGCTCGGCGACGGGTGGAGGCTCACCGAGTCCGGGGCGACGGCCTTCGAGGGCGACATCCCCTGGAACACGTCGGGCGGGGTGCTCTCCTCCAATCCGATCGGCGCCTCGGGAATGCTCCGCTTCCTCGAGGTGGCCATGCAGGTCCGGGGACAGGCCGGCGAGCACCAGATCGACGGGGCCCGGGTCGCCCTCGGCCAGGCTTACGGCGGCGGCTCGCAGTTCTTCGCCATGTGGGTGGTCGGGAGCGAGAAGCCCTGACCGTCGGAGCCGCCGGCGGGCAGGGCCGACTGGCACCGTCCGGGCCGTGACCCAGGGTGGATGGTCCGGCCAGGGCCGCGAGCGGCTGCACGAGGTGCTGACCGGGCACATTGCCGCAGGTGACGCGCCGGGTCTGGTGACGCTCATTGCCCGCGGGGACGAGGTCCTCGTCGAGACCCTCGGGACCTTGGAGCCCGGCGGCGCGGCGCCGGTGCGCCGCGACACCATCTTCCGAATCTCCTCGATGACCAAGCCGGTGACCGCGGTGGCCACCCTGCTCCTAGTGGAAGAGGGCAGGGTGGCGCTGGACGAGCCGGTCGACGAGGTCCTGCCCGAGCTCGCCGAACGCCGGGTGCTGCGCGACCCGGCAGGTCCGCTCGAAGACACCGTGCCGGCGGCACGCCCGCTCACCCTCCGCGACCTGCTCACCTTCACCATGGGCTTCGGGATGGTGATGGCCGCGCCGGACTCGACTCCTTTCCTGCGAGCGCTCGGCGCACTCGATCTCGGACAGGGACCGCCCTCCCCGCAGTCGATGGCCGGGCCCGACGAATGGATGGCCCAGCTCGGCTCGCTCCCGCTGCTGTACCAGCCCGGGGAGCGCTGGCTCTACAACACGGGGGCCGACGTGCTCGGGGTATTCGTAGCGCGGGCCTCGGGGCGGCCCTTCCCGGCGTTCCTGGAACAGCGGATCTTCGCTCCGCTGGGCATGGTCGACTCCGGGTTCGCGGTGCCCGCCGACGCCCTGGATCGACTGACCCCGTCCTGGCGGACCGATGCGGAAACCGGCGAGGTGGTCCTCTACGACCCGGCGGGGGGTGGCCAGTGGGCGGGGCAGCCGCCGTTCTGTTCCGGGGGCGCCGGCCTCGTCTCCACGGCAGACGACTTCTCCCGGTTCGGCCGGATGCTCCTCGCCGGGGGCCGCGTCGGTGACGACCGGCTGCTGTCCGCTGCGTCGGTCGCGGAGCTGTCCCGGGACCAGCTGACCGCGGGGCAGAAGGCCCACGGGGGGCTCGGACCCGGGTTCTTCGACAAGCAGGCTGGGGGTTCGGGGTCGCTGTGGCCACCGGGACCGCCGGTCCGGGTCGGTCGCCGGGCTCTTTCGGCTGGGACGGGGGGATGGGGACCGCGTGGTTCGCAGACCCGGCGGCGGGCCTCACCTCGGTGCTGATGACCCAGGTGATGTGGCCCTCTCCGGTGCCGCCACCGCTCTTCACCGACTTCGTCGACGCGGCCTACGGCGTGCTCGGCTGAGAGGGCGGCCGGCGCGGAGCGGTGAACACGTCGCTTCCGAAGGCGGAGGTCACCGTGGCCGCCTGCCCGAGCTTGGGCAGGCCGAACAGCTCCTCGATCGTGGCCAGGGTCGCGTAGTGGTTGTAGGGGACGTCGGAAACCGTTCCCGGCCTGATGAACGGCGAGAGGAGGACGGTCCCGGTGCGGCCCCCACCGGGACCGGTCACCCCGGGGGCGGCGGCAGCCGGCCCCGGCTGCTCGTTGCAGCAGGCGCTCGCGTCCGCGCCGGGACCGCCGCTGTCGGCCTCGTCGAAGGTGATCTCGAGCAGCCCGTCCCGGAGGAAGGCAGGGGACCGGGTGATGAGCGGCACCCAGGCCCGGAGGAAGGCGTCCACGTTGGTGAGCGCCGAGGCCGAGCCCTGCTGGTTGACGCACGGGGCGTCATGGCCGTCGTTGCAGAGGTTGGGGGTGATGAAGCTCAGGTTGGGGGTGGTGGCGACCGAGCGGAGATCGGTGGCGAGCCCGGTCGTGCCGGCCGGGACCCCTGCGGGGTACGCCCCGGCGGTCGTGCCGAGGGGCACCACGTGGCTGTTGCAGAGAGCCGGGTCGTCGATGATCGAGTGGAAGTAGACGAACGGGTCGTGGCGGGTCGCGTAGCCGTCGCCGCGCACGGCGGTCTGGGTCAGGTCGGGGGCGCCGACCGCAGGGTGGCCGCAGACCGCCGGCTCGCGGGAGGGCAGGTTGCCCATGTCCTCCATGTAGCCCTTCCAGGTCAAGCGCACATGGTCGAGCTGGTCGGCGACGGTCTCGACCGACGACGGGAAGACGCATCCCGAACCGGTGATCTGGCCGTTCGGTGCCACTGTGGCCCCGGAGGGGAAGTCGGCGTAGACCTGGCAGTCCGCTTGGGTGCTCGGGTTGGGAGCCTGTCCGGAGACGAGCGCGACGTAGTTGTCGAGGGAGAAGTGGCCAACGGCGTAGTAGTCGTGGAGCAGGGCCCCTTCCGCGGGCAGGGTGGTGGCCAGGTAGGGGTCGGCTGAAGGTGTGCCGAAGGTCGATGCGTACCCCTCGTTCTCGAGGACGATCACGAAGACGTGCCGGACGGGAGGAAGGCCGTCGGCCGGGACGGACGCCGTGGTGGTCGTGCGCGTCGCGGCGTCGTTCGGCGCGGCGCGTGCGGCGGTGGCCGAGGTCCCGGGGCCGGCGGAGGAGCACCCCGCGGCCAGCAGCGAGAGGGCGCCGAGGAATCCGATCACTGACGGCGTTCCCCACCGCCTCCGGCGCGCGGGCGCCCCTCGAGACGGTGTCGGGTCCGGGTGCACTCGGGGATTCTTGCCGCTCCGGCCTGGCCGCGGGGATCGGGCACCGGATGCGGCCGTGGAGCCCTGCTGCCCGACGGGACCGGTACAGTGGGCCCCGTTCGCCGAGCCGCCGGAGGCATCGCATGAAGATTGTTGTGGACTACGACGAGTGCGCCAGCAACGCCGTGTGCATGGGCATCGCCCCCGAGGTCTTCGAGGTGCGTGACGACGGCTTCCTCTACGTGCTCAACGAACACCCCGGCGAGGAGCTCCGAGAGAAGGTGCGCCAGGCGGCCAACGGCTGCCCGACCGGCGCGATCACCATCGTCGAGGACGAGTAACCCCGGAGTGACCGGGACCGCCCCGCGCGTCCGTTTCGCACCCTCTCCGACCGGCTACTTCCATGTCGGCAGCGCCCGTACCGCACTCTTCAATTGGCTGGTGGCCCGCCAGTCCGGCGGCACCTTCATCGTGCGGATCGAGGACACCGACGCCGAACGTGGCCGTGAGGAGTGGGTCGACGGGATCCTGACGGCCCTGCACTGGTTGTCCATGGATCCCGACGAGGGCCCGTACCGCCAGTCCCTGCGCACCGCTCGCTACGGCGAGGCGGTCGACGCTCTCTGGGACGCGGGCTTCCTCTACGCGTGCGGCTGCACCCACCAGGAGATCGAGACACGGAACGCCGCCGCCGGCAACCTCACCCCCGGCTACGACGGGTTCTGCCGCGACCTCGGGCTGGTCCGGGGCGGCGGCCGGGCCCTGCGGTTCCGTACGCCCGACGAGGGGTCGACGGTCGTCCACGACGTGATCCGTGGCGACGTCGGATTCCCCTGCGCTGCAATCGACGACTTCGTCGCCGTCAAGTCCACCGGGGCGCCCCTCTTCGTACTGGCCAACGTCGTCGACGACATCGACCTCGCCATCACCCACGTGATCCGCGGGGAGGACCTGCTCCCGACCACACCCAAGGGGATCCTGGTGTGGGAGGCCCTCGGCTCGCTCGGATGGACGACCGACGGCACCGCCGGGGTTCCAGCCGGGGCGCCCACCCCGGCTCTACCTGTCTTCGCCCACTTACCGATGCTGGTGAACGAGGCCCGCAAGAAGCTCTCCAAGCGGCGGGACCCGGTGGCGGTCGAGTCCTACCGCGACCGCGGCTACCTGCCCGAGGCGTTCGTGAACTACCTCGGCCTGTTGGGATGGAGCCCCCCCGACGGCGCGGGCGAGATCTTCAGCCTCGACCAGATGCGCGGGTGGTTCCGTCTGGAGGACGTGAACCACGCGCCGGCCTTCTTCGACGTGGTCAAGCTCACTCACATCAACGGCGAGTACATCCGGGCGATGCCGACCGCCGCGTTCGTCGAGGCGAGCCGTCCGTGGCTCGAGGGCGATCGGGCCCCGTGGCCCCCCGGTGCCTTCGACGAGTCTGCGTTCCAGGCCATGGCTCAGGTCGTCCAGGAGCGGGTGGCCGTGCTCGAGGAGGTCCCGGCCATGGTCGACTTCCTCTTCCTCGAAGCCCCGGTGGTCGATCCCGACGCGTGGGCGAAGGCGGTTGCAGGGGACGAGGTGGCACCTGCCATCCTCACCGCCGCCATGGACGCCTACGAGTCCCTCGGCGACGGCGGGTGGGCCCGCGATGCGCTGCACGCCGCCACACTGACGGTGGCCGAGTCGGTGGGCAGGAAACTGGGCAAGGCCCAGGCCCCGATCCGGGTGGCGGTGACCGGCCGCCGGGTCGGGCCGCCCCTCTTCGAGTCGCTCGTGGTCCTCGGGCGGGAGCGGACCCTCGCCCGTCTCCGGGCGGCGCTCGACCGGGTGGCGTCCGAGGCCGGCCGGTCCGCGTCGTGACCGGGGGCACCGGCGCACCCAGCCGGTTGGACCCCTGAGGACTGTGGGACTGCTCGCGGGTTTCACCGCTCTGCGGCTCGTCCGCCTGGTGCTCCGGGTGGTCGTCTTCCTGGTCGTCGCCATCGTTGTCTACCTGGCGGTGACCGCCGTACAGGTCTGGATGACCGGCCGCCGCTACGAACCGCGCCGGGCCGGGGCCATCGTGGTGATGGGGGCGGCCCAATACGACGGGGTGCCCTCGCCGGACCTCGCCGCGCGGCTCGACGAGGCGGTCCTCCTCTGGCGGCAGCACTACGCCACGACGGTGATGGTGACCGGCTCGAAGGAGACCGGGGACCGCTACACCGAGGCGGAGGCCTCGGCCCGCTACCTGGTTGGCGCCGGGATCCCCGACGCGGACATCGAGCAGGCCGGGGGCCGGGATTCGTGGCAGAACCTGGCCGACGCCGCGCCGACCCTGCTGGCCCGCAGGGAGCGCACCGTGCTCGTGGTGACCGACCGGTTCCACGAGGACCGCAGCCTGGCGATCGCCTCGTCGGTCGGGCTCAGCCCCTACCCAACCCCCACTCAGACATCACCGATCAGCGGACTCTCGAGCGTGTCGTACTACGCAAAGGAGACGGTGGGAGTGGCCCTCGGCCGGATCGTCGGCTTCGAGCACCTGAGCGGCATCCACGCCTCCCTGGGGTGACGAGGGTGCCGGATCGGCGCTCTGCCGGACCGGGGCCCACCGGCGGGGACGGGTCGGTCCTCACCGGAGGAAGAGCGCGGGTAGGTCGGCCACCGAGTCGACCAGATGGGTGTGCGGGGCTTTCTGGAGCTCTCTCCGGGAGTGGGCGCCGGTCAGCACGCCGACCACGAGTGAAGCGCCGGCCCGGGTGCCGGCCAGGAGGTCGCTGGTCGTGTCGCCGGCCACCGCCACTTCGGCGACGTCGTCGATTCGAAGTCGGAGAACCGCGGTCAGGATCATGTCCGGCCAGGGACGACCGCGGCCGGCATCGCCAGGGGAGAGGGCCAGGTCGACGAGGTCCTCCCAGCCGAGTGCAGTGACGATCCGCTGCCTGGTCGCCGGGGAGAACCCGGTGGTGAGGCAGATCCGCACCCCGGCGTCCCGGAGCGCGGCGAAGGTCTTCTCGGCTCCGGGGATGGCGGACACCTCACCACGGTCGACGGACTGGTCGAACGCCGCTTCGAACGCGGTGTTGGCCTGCTCGGCGCGGTGGCGGTCCCCGCCGAGGAGCTCGGTGAACACGGTGATCTTGGATTGCCCCATGGTGCGGCGGATGGTGGCGGCGGGTTCGTCCACCAGGTCGCCGGCGGTCAGTCCGACCGTGTCGAGGGCGACCTGGAAGGCCTCCTCGACCGCACCCCGGTCGGCGACTGTAGTGCCGGCCATGTCCAGTGCGACGAGCCGGATCGGGAGGCTCACCGGGCCCGCTGCTCCCAGGCGTCCTCCGCGAGGATCGGAATCGTCATGGTGGGTCTCGTCGGCGCCACCCTCGAGTCCATATGACCATCCGTCGAGCGTTCACTCGGCGATCGTACCGAGGGAGGGGAGGGGCGAGGAGAGGCCCCGTGTGGCCGGCCCGTCCTGGATCGGGAGTGGTGCCCCGGCCCATCCGCTGGCTGCGGCCACGTTGTGGCACAGCAGCCTCCCGAGCGGCCGGGGTCGGCTAAATTGACGCTTCGCCCAATCGGGGGTGGCGCAACTGGCAGCGCGCATGATTCTGGTTCATGAGGTTGGAGGTTCGAGCCCTCCCCCCCGAGCGCACGCAGCGCCCCCTCACGAGGGCGCTGCGGGAGATCGGCCCTTGCGGGTTCGGTGGCTCTGAAAGGAGCGCAGCAACGGTTCGCCCTCACGTGGGCGGCCATCACGGTCCCATCGTCTAGAGGCCTAGGACACCACCCTCTCAAGGTGGAGACACGGGTTCGAACCCCGTTGGGACTGCCCAGGTGTTGTGCCGGCGCTCGAACAGTCAGGCGCTCTTGAGCGGAGTGATCTCCTCGAGCGTGTCAGCGAGACGATCCCGCTCCACTTCGAGGTCGTAGCGCCCCTGGAGATTCATCCAGAATCGTTCAGATGTACCGAAGTACCGCGCCATGCGCAGAGCAGTGTCAGCGGTGATCCTGCGCTTCCCGTGGACGATCTCGTTGATGCGTCGGGGCGGGACTCCGATGGCGATCGCCAGGTGATGCTGCGTGACACCCAGGGGATCGAGGAACTCCTCCATCAACACCTCGCCTGGATGGATTGGGGGCATGGTTGTAGGCAGGCTCACGGGATTCTCCTCTCAGTGATAGTCGACCAGCTCCACGTCTTCGGCGCCTGTGTCATTCCATTTGAAACAGATCCGCCACCGTTGATTGACTCGGATGCTGTACGAACCGGCACGGTCGCCCTTCAATTTCTCGAGTCGATTGCCTGGGGGCACCCTCAGGTCGCCGAGCACCTCGGCGGCGTCGAGGATCAGCAGCTTCCGGAGGACGATCCTCTGGGAGCCGTCGTCGAGCTGGCGGGCCCGCTGCCTCTTCCAGATCCGCTCGGTCTCCTTGTCTCGGAACGACCGGATCACCTCGCCTATAATAACGAGAGACGTTAATAACGGCAAACGTTATTTTCAGGAAACCCAATATTCCACCCAACAACTCCGTCTCATCGAGTCCCTCCCGGCCCCGAGCCGTCGCACCGCACGGGGACTACGGCCATTCGGAGGTGTTGAAATGCGACATCACGGTGTGAGCTGGGACGCCGTGCGCAGAGCCGGCCCGCCCTCTCAAGGTGGAGACACGGGTTCGAACCCCGTTGGGACTGCCAGGAAGTAAGAGCGCGCGCCATTAGGCAACTGCCATCGAGTCCCATCGCTTCGACCACTTGACCAGCTTGACGGTGATGATCAGTGCGACCGCCAGGGCGAATTGGGCCAGACGGTGAGTGGTGAACCGGTCGGTATTTCGTCGTAGCTGACCGAAGTTGCTCAACCAGGAGTTGGTGCGTTCGACCGGCCAGCGCAGGCCCATGGGCTGGCTCTTGGAGCCGGTAGCTGACCCCCGTTTGCGCTTCTTGGCGATCACGGCGTCGCCGATGCCGCGTTCTGCGAGGCGGGTGCGGGTGAGTTCGGAGTCATAGCCCCGATCGAGCCACAGGGTCTCGATGTCGGACAGCAGGCCACGCTGCCCGACATCGTCCAAGGTCGGTGCGAGCAGGATGGAGTCGTTGCGGTTGGCCCCTTCTGTGACCCAGCCAATTGGCACTCCGCTGGTATCGGTGGCGACCGACCACTTCCATCCGGTTTTGCCCCGGTGACGGCGGCCACGCGAAACTCCCCATAGACGGCCACTGAATCTCCCCGCGGACGGACACGCAAAGTCCCCGCGGACGGCCATCAGAATCTCCCCACGGACGGTCATCGACCCTCCCCGCGAGGATCCACCACGTTGGAGGTTCCTCCCTGGCATCGATGGAGCTAGCAAAGAAGGCCCATCGAGCCAAGGAGGAACACCTGATGTTGCCAAAGGAGAAGGAGATGGAAGTACTCGAGGTATTCGACCTGACCAAGTCCTATCGCGCGCCGGTCAACTGGTCGGAGTCGATCACCACACGGTGGCTCGAGCGGTGGCCGCTCGGTGCGCTCGGACAGAGCGAGCGCAGGGCAGCCTGCGCTGCCGAAGGTGGCCGAGGCGTTCGCCGACAAGATCGGCGAGTGGATCGAGCGTTCGGACGGCCGAGTCCGCGCTGACGTGGTGCACGAGAAACTCGCGGAGATGGGCTACACCGGCTCGCGAGCGCACCACCAGGCGGGTGGTGGCGGCACTGAAGGAGGGCTACCGGCGTCGAGAACCACCGAATGTACAAGCCGTGGATCACAGAGCCGGGCATGTGGCTGCAATACGACTTCGGGGCTGGTCCGGTGATAGAGGGGTGTCGGTGATGCTTGTTCTGCGCCTGGCTGGCGTGGAGCCGTTTCCGGGTGATCATCCCGCTTGGCGATAGGTCGCTGCCGTCTGTGATCGCCGCGCTGGACGCAGACTTTCCGCCTGATCGGTGGTGTGCCCACCTACGTACTGACCGACAACGAAAAGACGGTCACCGACTACCACCTATGCAGGGATCGCGGTGCGCAACGCGCACGGCCGTGGACGTGTCGCGTTACTACGGGATCACGCATCGTCACGTGTGTGCCCTTCGATCCCGAATCCAAGGGTGGCTCGGAGTCGTCGGTGCAAGCTGGCCAAGGCCGACCTGGTGCCGACCGAGTACAACCTGCTCGACGACTACAGCACGCTTCGCCGAACTCGAGGCGGCCGTGCGACGGCGCTCGATGGCCGAACTCAACGGCCGACCCCACACGGTGACCCGCCGGGCACCGGCCGAGATGCTCGAAATGGAACGGGCCAAGCTCCACCCGATCCCCGATGTGCCCTACAGCGCAGCCTTCGGCGAGTCCCGGTCGGTCGGGTGGTCCTCGGTCGTGTCGTTCCGAGGGGCCCGCTACTCGGTGCCCGACACCCTGGCTGGTGCCCAGGTGTGGGTCCGCGCCGCAGCAGGAGAGGTGGTGATCATGGCCGGTGAGGGATCGGCGGCAACCGAGGTGGCCCGCCACGCCCAGGTGGCACCGGGCCAGGCCTCGATCAAAGACGAGCACTACCCGGAGCGCTCGAACCGATCCGCTGGATCGAACACCAAGGGCCGACCAAGGTCGTCCGAAGCGGCACTTCCTGGCCTTAGGCGAGGGGGCCAAGCTGCTACCTGGTCGAAGCAGCGGCTGTCGGGCGCCAGACGCATCGAGACGCAAGATGGCCGAAGCGGTCACTCTGGCCGCCCTGCACGGCGCCGACGTCGTCGACCGGGCGCTCGGCATCGCGGCCATGGCCGGGCGCTTCGCCGAGGGCGACCTCGAGTCGATCATCGTGCACGCATCGGGCGAGACCTGTGCGGCCGCGGTTCCCCACGCCGAGCACTCCCTGGCCAGCCGGCACCGCCGATGTGGTCGGCGTGTGGGTGCCACCGAGCGACGAGGCGACATGACGGCGCCCGATGACCATCTGGCCGACGAGAACGGCATCGAGATAGTCGAGCTGCTCTGCATCTTCATCGATCTCTGCGACCGCTATCCGAGCGCTCATGGGCGACATGCTCCGGTTCTACCTGGGCACCAACTTGGGCTACGCCACCGAGGGCCTGCGCATGGACGCCGCCGGGATGGCCGACGAGCTGGCCCTGCGCCATGGGGTTCGCAGACGCCTCGATGGAGGCGACCCCGGTGAGCCGCCCGGCCAGCACCGCACCGGCCGAGGCGGTCATCGACGAGGTGATTACGCTGTGTCGGAGGCTCCGGCTGAAATACGTGCGCGAACAGCTCACCGACGTCACTCTCACCGCCCGGGCCCAGCGCTGGGATCCCGCCGAAGCTGCTCCGGGTGTTGCTCGTAGCCGAGATCGAAGGCCGGGACCGCTCGACCATCGAGACCAAGCGACGCAGGGCCCACTTCCCCGCGGGCAAGACCTTCGAGAGCTGGATCGAGAGCCGCTCGTCGATCCTGCAGCTACACAGCGGGCGCTGCGGAGCCTCGAATGGGTGAACGGGCGGAGAACGTCGTGGTGGCCGGCCCGCGGGCACGGGCAAGTCCCATCTGCTCGAAGCCATCGGCCATGCGGTCGACGAACAGGGCTTGTCCGTGGCCTGGTTCTCCGTCGAGGACCTCGGAGCTCTCGTCCGCCGCCACCGAGTCGACGACACAGTTTCGAAGGCTTTCGCCGCCCTCGGCGACGGTGACCCTCACGGTGATCGACGACATAGGCCTCTTGAATATCTCCCAGGATGCCGCCGAAGGTCTGTATCGCTTGGTCGACGCCGCCTACGAAAGGCGGTCACTGGCGCTGTCGAGCAACCTGCACCCCTCGGGCTTCGACCAGCTGATGGACAAGACCATCGCCTCGCTCTGGTCGACAGGCTCATGCACCACGCCCATGTGATGGTGACAGAAGGCGAATCGGTGCGCCTGGCCGACGCCCTCTCCGGCAAGGGGGTGGTGCCCTTCGCCGATTAGCCGCCAGGCGCCCGCGGGGAGTTCTCGTGGCCGTCCGTGGGGAGAACCCATGGCCGTCCGTGGGGACATTTCGTGGCCGTCCCTGGGGAATTTTCGGTGTCCGTCCGTGGGGAATTCCGATGACCGCCTGTGGGGAGAACGCGATGGCCGTTGACACCCCGGTCGGTCGGGTTGAGGGCCCGGTTCCCTCCCCGCCCATCGGTGCCTTGTGCAGGGACCCGTCGACCGAAACCTCGGAGAGGTCCAGCCCGATCACCTTGTCGAACGCCTTGATGGCCTCTTCGACCAGATGTTGGAATGCACCGGCTTGCACCCACTCGTCTCGGCGTCGGCGCAGGGTCGTCTCGCTCCCTTTGCCCAGTCTGCCGGCCACGTCCCAGGAGCACCCGGTGACCAGCCGGAACAAGATGGCCTCGAAGCAGTCACGGTCCGAGATCCGAGGTCGGTGACAGCCCAGCGGATGGTCGGTTTCCACCCGTTTGGGCAGGTAGGCGGCAAAGGACTGCCAGATAGCGTCGACGACGGTCGGCTCGAGTGCAAGCATGGGACCTCCACTGGTTCGTTGGTGTTGGGACACAGCCGGATCATGTCCGGTCCGACACAACGACCGGTGGACCTTTTTGCCTGGTCAACGGTGGTCCACCCTCGACACCGGTCCGGCCGTGACAATGGCCTCCAAGAGGAGGTGTCCATGGCCAAGATCAGACGCAACGAACCCTGCCCCTGCGGGAGCGGCTCCAAGGCCAAACGGTGCTGCTATGGAACCCAAGAGCCCCTGCACGACGGGATGCTGCCCAAAGAGGTCGGAGATGCCGCCATCGAGGATCTCAATGGAACCGACGAGATCGAGCTGCGCGCCTACTTCGACCGGTTGCTCGATCTGCCCGAACTCGACGCGTCCTTGCAGGTGCGCCTGCCGGTCATCATCACGCCCGACATGGAGAGGGCCATCAACGCACTGCGCGACGATGACGACGAAGCGTTCGACGACGCACTCGCCCGGGTGGTCGACGCCATCGATTCGGCCGACCGACGCCTGGATCTCGCCAAGGCGGTCCTCAGACTCCGGGACCAAGGTCAGATCAAGCGGAAGTTCGCTGCCATGGCCGTCCTCGAGCTCGACCGCCCAGAGTCGATGACGTTTCGCTCCTCGGTGGCGGAATCACTCGCCGTGCTCGCGGGTGATCAACGCACACCAGCAGGACTCATCGTCGCTACGGCATAGGCCCAGCATCAGGCGATCGTGCCGCTAGATCTACTCACCTATTGGCGCGCGCTCTAAGCAGGTCAGAACTCGAAAGCGGGTGTTTGACGAGTACGCCCGAGTGCGCCCCAGTACACCGGAATAGCGCGTTCTAGCGTGTCCATCGCGCCATGATCGCGCCAGAGGGAGGAGCCGCCGGTGCCAGTCGATGACAGCCCATGGTCATTGGTGTTCTGGGCTACCGGCCGCCACCGTTCCACAGGTGTTCGCATTCGATCTGCAACCGAGCCACTTCCTCTTCGATCCTGCAACGCATGAGGTCCGGCGACTCTGCCAAGTTTCGGAGAACGACACCAGTGTTGGAGAGGATTTCTCCTGATGTCGACCCGCTCCTCATGGCTGCCGTCAGTGCCTCTGCCCAATCCAGTGCCCCAGCCGTTACCAGCCGGTCGCTCAACGCCTCGATGCCTTCGTAGTAGGCGTACAACGGAGTTTGCGTCACTCCGTACACCGTACTGCTGGGGCACCAAGTGGGGTGTCCGTCATAGGCGCACGAACGGCGATATGGGAAACCTGGCGGTGCAGGGCCGGTTCTCAATCGCCGATCGGATGTCGGCACACTGCACCTAGGCTCCGTGTCCCTCATTGAGACGATTCTCTCGCTCATCTCCGGATCTCAGATGCTCCCGCCCCCTCCACATATGGGCCGTTCGGCCCTAGCCGATCTGTCGGCGACTGATAGACACTTGTCAATGTGAGTTCGCTTCGCGAGGCGCCAGAGAGACCCGTACCGCACGGACCGGTGGTCGGTCGGCTCTCCCTGCTCGACCGGTTCTTGCCAGTGTGGATTGGGGCCGCAATGGCGTTGGGCATCGTGCTGGGCCGGCTGTTCCCTCACCTCGACACCTGGCTTTCGACCGCAACCCTGGCGGGTACGAGCCTGCCGATTGCCATAGGTCTGCTCGTGATGATGTACCCGGTGCTCGCGAAGGTCCGCTACAGCGAACTGGGCCGAGTCACCTCCAACCGTCGGCTCATGGTGCCGTCGCTCGTTCTGAACTGGGTCATCGGTCCAGCGGTCATGTTTGCCTTGGCCTGGCTAATGCTTCCCGACCTGCCTGAGTATCGCACTGGCCTCATCATTGTCGGGATCGCCCGTTGCATCGCCATGGTGCTCATCTGGAACGACCTGGCCGGGGGGAATAGAGAGGCCGCCGCCGTGCTCGTTGCTCTGAACTCGCTATTCCAGATCGTCGCCTTCGCCGCCCTCGCATACTTCTACCTGCACCTTCTGCCGGGTTGGCTGGGGCTGTCCAGTGCCGCCGTGCAGGTTTCGATATGGGCCGTCGCAAAGAGCGTCCTCATCTTCCTTGGTATTCCGCTCGCCGCTGGCTGGGCAACTCGAAGCCTCGGAGAGCGCTACCGAGGTCGACAGTGGTACGAAGAGCGCTTCATCCCCCGGATCGCCCCGGTTGCCCTGTACGGCTTGCTGTTCACTGTCGTCCTTCTCTTCGCTTTGCAGGGCAACGCGATCAGCCAGCACCCGGGAGACGTGGCCCGTATTGCTTTGCCGCTGCTTGCCTACTTCGCACTGATGTGGACCGGGTCGTTCGCGCTTGGCTATCGGATGCACCTCGGCTACCCCTCCACAGCCACATTGGCCTTCACTGCTGCCAGCAACAACTTCGAGCTGGCGATTGCGGTCGCGATCGGTGTCTTCGGCGTGACCAGCGGTCAGGCCCTTGCCGGTGTCGTCGGACCGCTCATCGAAGTTCCGGCGCTGGTGGGCTTGGTCTACGTCGCCTTGTGGGCTCGTCGCCGTTTCTACCGGACCGAGGAGGTCACCTCATGAACTGCTTCGACTGTGCTTCGCTTGGTCACTCCCTGGATGCGGTGGCGGTGTGCGCCGATTGCGGTGCCGCAATATGTCACGGCCACGCTCACGTCTCACCCCACTGGCTCAGCCGCACCGGGGTGATCAATCGCACCGTGAGGGTCGAGCCACCTGCACGCACGATCCGTTGTGGCGTGTGCCAGTTAGCTGACGACGCCGCCCATGCCACACGCTACGGGGCCACAGCCTGAGCGGCGCAGGACTATTTGCACCCTGATAACCGGCTCGGGCGGTCCCCGCCGATTACAGCACCACCCGGATCCGCACCGGCGGCGGAGGTCCACCCCCTTCGATATCAACAGACGGCGAGCTGAAATACCGCCTCACTTCGTGCAGCGACTACCAGTGGTGTCGGCGGTGCCGTTGGAGGACCGCCCGAACCTGTGCCCGGCGGCCACTGATACCCAAGGCCGGCAACCCGCTGCAGGTACTCGTCCGGAGAGATCTCTCCACGTGCGTACCGCATTCGCAACTCGGTCAATGCGGGATCGTCTGCGCTTCCCTGATCTGCCCTAGGAGCAACCGATCCCACGGGGGCGGGTCGGGATTTCCAGAGTCGGATTACAGCCAAGACTGCGAGAACAACGAGCGCGCCAAGCAGAACCAGAAGAAGGATTCCGAAGACAGGGTGATGGGCGTGATGGCCGTAGCGGAACACGAGGACTCCTCGTCCGATTGTGGGACATCTCCATCAAAGCAGATCGCGCTCGCTAGTTGTCCGCGGCATGTTGGAACTGTCTTCGCTCCACCACTGACACTCCGCCGCGACCGACCCACGGCCGGTGATCGGGGTACGCCCTTGGGCCATTGTCCCTGGCCGATCACGCGGAGTTCCTCAAACTGCGAGCCGAATCTAGTCAGCCGAACTGGACTCGGATGACCGACGCCTCCATCACCGCCCCATTCTCGGCGGAGGTCGTGTAGAGCACAACCGCCCCATACTGGGTGCTCGCCTTTGAGAACACGAGCGAGCCGCTGAACGTAGCCATCACCGTGCTGCCACCGGTGACATAACCCTCACCGAGGGGTTTGCTGTTGTCGTCCTCGCGCACCTGCGTCTGAACGGTGCCCTCGTACGCCATGGCGGTCCCCTTCAACGTCACCGGAGACGTGATCGAGGCGTTCCAGGCCGGATCGGTCAGACTGATGGCGGCTGTTCCCGCTCCGAGGACCCACCATGAGTTGTCGGAGCCGAATTCCCTCACCAAGACGGTGGTCACGGGTCCAGTCGCACTCGGCTGGACGGGCACCTCTCCCGAGCGAGAATCTCCCTGCTGGAACGAGCCGACCACCGGATTGACCATATTGAGGAAATCGGTCGCGAACCCGGTGGCGGCGGCTTCCGGCATTTGGTAGCGGGTGCTGCTCGCTGCCGTCGGCCACACGGCTGTCGACGTGGCCGATCCTGGCGACGTGGTGGCCGTCGCTGACGGAGTCGTAGTGGTCGAGGAAGGTGAGGAACTGCTGCTGCACGCGGCCACCACCGAGAGTAATCCCAACATGGCGGTGACCACGAGGCGTCGTGTTGGCATGTTTCCAGCATGCCCTCGGGGCACCGGGCTCTGGCAGAGGCGAAGGTCACAGCCCAGTTCCGTGCCGGAGTATGACACCCTCCCATTGGTGTCTAGAGGCATGTCGTGGCGAGGACCTCAGGTAGTCGTGGATCTTTGGAACTGGGTCTTTAGGCACTTACAGTGCGCTCTGGTGGTGCTCAGGCTGAGGGGAAGGATAATTGTGGCTCTACTGACACATCCGTGGGCGACCTGACTATCCCCTGACGCGAGCAACGCCAGCTCCCGCCTACATTTTCGGACTGTTCGAAGGTTCGAAGACAAGGCAAGGAGGATGGCGTGCTCGGTGCCAACGTATGGCGTCGCGTGCTCGGTGTCGACCGGGCGACGGTGATCGAGGAGATCGATCTCGACGAGGAGTCCGAAACCGTGGTGGTCCATGTGCGGCCGCGGCGTGCGACCAAACGCCGATGTGGGCGGTGTGGGAGACGGGCTCCGGGCTATGACCAAGGCGAAGGCAGGCGCAACTGGCGGACGCTCGATCTCGGGACCATGCAGTGCTTCCTCCAGGCCGACTCCCCAAGAGTGAACTGTCCCGAGCACGGCCCGACCGTCGCCCAGGTGCCCTGGGCCCGCCACGGAGCGGGGCACACCCGGTTCTTCGACGACCAGGTGGCCTGGCTGGTTACCCACACTGCCAAGTCAACGGTCTGTGAGTTGATGCGCATCGCCTGGCGGACCGTCGGTTCGATCATCGACCGAGTGGTGGCCGACGGTCGGGCAGCACATGACCCGTTCGATGGCCTCACCCGCATCGGGATCGACGAGATCAGCTACAAGAAGGGCCACCGCTACCTGACCATCGTCGTCGACCACGACACGGGACGGCTGGTGTGGGCGGCGGTCGGACGGGACAAGAAGACGCTCAACGGCTTCTTCGACCTGCTGGGCGAGGAACGGTCCGACCAGATCTCCCTGGTCAGTGCCGATGGGGCCGGATGGATCGCCACGGTGGTGGCCGAGCGGGCGCCGAACGCCACCCTCTGCATCGACGCCTTCCACGTGGTCGCCTGGGCCACCGACGCGCTGGACGAGGTGCGTCGCCAGGTGTGGAACGAGGCGAGGAAGGGCGGAATGTCCGGTCACGCCGACCAGCTGAAGGGCTGTCGCTATGCCCTGTGGCGGAACCCCGAGGACTTGACCCCCCGGCAAGCTGGCAAGCTCGCCTGGATCGCCAAAGTGAACACCAAGCTCTACCGGGCCTACCTGATGAAAGAGCAGCTGCGGCTGGCCATCAGAAAGAAGGGTGTGTTGGCCCTCGCCATGCTGGACGGATGGCTGGACTGGGCCCAGCGCTGTCGAATCCCGGCCTTCGTCGAGCTCGGCAAAAAGATCAGGAAGAACATCGCCAGCATCGAGGCGGCCATGCTCAACGATCTGTCGAACGCGCTGATCGAGTCGACCAACACCAAGATCCGCGTGCTCCACCGCATGGCCTTCGGGTTCGCCAAACCCGAGCACCTGATCGCCCTCGCCCTGCTCGACCGCGGTGGCTACTGCCCGCCGCTGCCGGGGCGTTGACTACTTACGCTTGCGGCGCTTGCCTGACGGCCGGGACGGTGTCCCGGGAGGGGTGAACCGACCCGACGTGGCCCGGCGCCCGGTGGGCATGAGGCCCGGGCCCAAGATGGCGTCCCGCTCAGCTCGAGGCCGGGAGTTGAAGCGCTCCATGAACGCCTCTACCGCTGCCCGGTCGCCAAGCGACACGCCTTCGCTGGCCGCTTCGGTCCAGAGCCGCTTGCCGAAGCTGTATCGGGACGTGTCAGCCATGTGCTCCCGGAACTCAGGAGCGATCTCGTCCAGGAAGTCGCAAAGCATCTCGGGGGACTCGCTTTCCTCATCGAGCAGCTCGGTCTCGGCGAGGAACGTGATGAAAGCCTTCGCCTCGGTCAAGACCTCGTCGAGTTCGTCAGCTTCGGCCATCACCTTGGCCGGATAGAGCTCCAGATAGATCTCATAGAGATCACGGCGCCTCCAGTGGGTGAGGTGGCGATCCACATAGGCCCACTTGTAGTGGAGCAGGCCTTCGGGTCCGTCACGTTCGACCTCGAGTCCCTTGTCGTCCGACCATGCAGCGAACCGTCTCTTCAGTTCGGCCTTGGCCGCTTCATAGTCATCTTCGTCCTCGGGCTCCCAGGTGTGTGGTTCCACCGCACCATCTTCGCCGAAGGCGAGCCGCCGTCCTCACCTCTGCACGTGGAAGCGCAGAATTGACCCACGGATCAGTCAGGAGAGCCACAATTGTCGAAGGGAGCCAGCGGGAATGTGACCGCAAAGCTGCGGCCTGAAAGGGAAGCTGAGACCTTCAACGTTTCAGAACGGCCACGGCCATGTCGCCTCTCAAGCGGCGATGGCCTGGTTTCATGCAATTGACACCGACAATGACTCCGCCGCCCACAGCTTCTACGTGCCCAGTCAACGCGAGAAAATCGCATGGATGAACGCTCCCCGCTCTGCTCTGCCGACGTTTTCGAGCATCCACTGCGAGCCATGCAGAGGGGATCAGGGAGCAGGCGGCTCATCAACGGCTATGGGCAACCCTGAGCTGGGTCATCTCCATAGACATCTCCGTGTCCGGGGCCGCTCCACCTTCGGGTGGACTGCTCTATCGGCTCCAACCAGATCGGGCGCTGATGTGGGACCTCGCCGACTACGACAACAGCCAGCAGCGATGGTCAGCGACCCATCGAAACGGTGGGTTGGCCGAGATCTAGGGCGGAAGCCACCGGCGCCTCTCTCCTGAGACGTCTGCCTATCCCACAGATCCGTTGCGTATTCAGCGACACCTCGATGGGTGCTTGCCACTACGGGTGATCCGTACGGCGTAAGCTAGGACTAGGAACCACTTGGTCCCACCTCAGTGGCGATCGAATCTCTCTCCGGTGCCGTGAGGCCCAATCTCGAGTGGGAACCGATTGGAGAATTATGTCCACCACCGGTGAATCAGACACTGGCAAACAGCTTGACGACCACCATGCGCCAGAAACGAACGGGCGAATGGCTGTCTGTCGAAGATGTGGGTCACGGACGGACGGCCCGGTGGGGAGTCACCACAGTCCCACCGAGCATCAAGTGACCCGGTCGGGTGAGTGGCTTGTTGCTCAGGCGAGAATCTCGCATGTTGATCGGGTTCGCAAGGCCCGCGGTGAATGAGCGCGCGTGCTCTTGCCAACCGGCGGCGTGGGACGCCTTCATCCCGGCTGCGGCTTTCGCCCGCTGGCAGTGAGAATAGGAGTACTGTCGCAGTAGGGAAAGGGGGCCGACATGTCCGACAAGTCTCCCCGTAAAACCGCATCCAAGAAATCTGGCAAGTCGCTCAAAGAGAAGCGCCAGGCCAAGAAGGACAAGGAGCAGGCCCACAAGCAGTTGGTTCGCTGACCGCGTCTGACTTCGGCGTCTGCTGCCTTCCTCCCGATCTCCTGTAGCGTGACCACACTCTGCGGGCGGTTCAGGATTGAGTGAACCCTGCCGCCGGCGGAGCTCACCTCTCGCTACGCGACGCTGGACGTACGATTGGCGGGTGCGGGCCGGAAACTGATGCCATCAGAATCGGCCCCGTCGCGCCATGAGGCCATGCCCCGTAGGCTCATTCTGGCCGCAGCGGTTGCTGGCATCATTCTCTGTGTCTACTTCGCGGTTTGGGCACGCCGGTACGGACTTGACCTACGGGTCTACCGGGATTCGGCCACAGCGTGGCTTGATGGCCGCGATCCGTATCTCCTGAACTTCACGGGTAGCCGCCTTGCGTTCACCTACCCGCCGTTCGCATTGGGTGTCCCGTCAGCGCTGACGTGGGCGTCGTTCGCCCTTGCTCAGTGGCTCCTGTGGGTGTGAGCATCGCTGCGACGACTGCGGCCGTCGCGTTCGTGCTCGAGGACCGGGGGAGTCGCAGCTGGAGCGCCGCTGTGGTGCGGCTCCCTTGCCTGGGCGTGAGCCTCGATGATCGTCCTCGAACCAGCGAGAAGCGGAGTCGACTACGGCCAGATCGAGTTCGTTCTGATGTTCCTGGTGGTCGCCGACATTCTGGTGGTGCCGTCGTTCTTCCGAGGAATTGCAATCGGGGTTGCCGCTGCGATCAAGCTGACACCCCTGTTCTTCGTCGTGATCCTCGCCGTGCGCCGCGACTGGCGGTCTGTCTCTCGGGTTGCCCTGTCCTTCGTGACCTGTACCGGACTCGCCTGGCTCCTGTGGCCCGGTCTATCTCGCGAATACTGGTATCAAGACGTGATCCACCCGGCAAGAGTCGGAGCTGTCGCCTTGTCGTTGCATCATTTGACGTAGCGAATTCCAAGGTTGTGACGGTACGATTGGATCAACCGCATTCGTCATCGGCGCGTGGATGTGATCAATCAAAGGAGAGCTGTCCGCATGACTGATCTGGCGGATGTGGAGCCCGTGACTGCTGAACGGCGCAGCTCGCCGTGGCGCCGCCTTCTCCGTTCACACCTCGGCTGGGTGCTCGCCGGTAGTACGTTCCTGGTAGCTGCGGCACTCGCGAGGCCGACCTTCGACAGCATCGATGCTGACACCATGGGACAGGTTGCCAACGGCATTCTGCACCACGGGACGCCGTTGGTGAAGCTCACCTTTTCACACTCGGTCCTCCAGGAGTTCCACCTCGAGCATGCCAAATTCTCGAATTACGGACTGGGCATGTCGCTCCTCTGGGTACCGTTCCTGGCCCTTGAGCAAGCGTTCGGCCTTCCCCATCTGACCCTGGTCGCCCTCGTCGGCCCGCTGCTCCTTGCGGCCACGGTGTTGATGATGTTCACACTGGCCACCACGCTTGGCGCCTCGCGTCGCCAGGCAGCGGTCGTTACGGTGGTTATCGCCTTCGGAACCTTCCTCTTCACCTACGGAACGACCTACTACTCGGAGCCGGCTGTCGCTCTGTGCATCGCCGCCGCACTATTGGGTCTGGCCCGACTCCGCCAATCGATTGGCTGGTCGGCGCTGGTCGGTGTGGCTGTCGGATGTTCGGTACTCTTTCGAACCGACTCGATTGTGATGGTCGCCGTTCCCGTCGGTTGCGCACTTCTGGCTCTTCGTCCGCCCCTTGGCCACCTTGGTATTGCCGCGGCAGCGTCAGCGCCCCCGCTGGCGCTCTGGGGGTGGTACAACGTCGCTCGATTCGGCTCTCTCTTCTCCTTCGGGTACGCGTCGTCTGGTCAAGGGTTCACCCACTCATTCCCCGACGGACTCGTCGGTCTTCTGATATCCCCCGGAAAGGGCCTCATCTGGTTCGCCCCAGTGGCAATCCTGTCTCTCTGGTCACTTCGGGGTGCCTACCGGCGATGGCCGGTACTGACCGTCCTGGCCATCGTTCTCATCGCCGCGCGGTTTCTCTTCTACGCGTCGTGGTACGGATGGGATGGAGGCTTGTCGTTCGGTCCCAGATTCATCCTGCCCGCGCTACCCGCCTTCGCCATACCGATGACGGCGTTTGTCTTGGAGCGAGGCCGGGACAAGCGATTCGTTTGGTTGGGAGCAGCATGCGTGGTGTTCGGCGCATTGATGGCTCTCGTGGGTGCCATCTCATTTGGATCCTGGGGTACCAATGCACCAGCGGGTAGCTGGCGATCCAACCCGATCGTGATTGTTGCCCGGGCGCACCTGCACCACCTGTGACGGATCTCAACACCGACACAAGGTAAGAGCGGACCCGTAGCCCGAGCGAGTTGTCACCGTCTTGTCACCGAGTTTCCAAAGGTTCACCCACGGTTCAACGTCCGTCCACGTCGACGCGAGCTTCCTGGTGGTAAACCGGGAGGCCGTCCGACACACGGCTCGCCCATTGATGAGGTCGCCACGATCGTGGGCAGCCCGCGTGTCTGCGGGTTCCGTGAGGCACGCGTCAGTTTTCGACAGCATCCTTCCTGACAGAGGAGAACCGGAGTGAACAACCCCAAGGCGGTCCGCAGGATCGCAATGACTGCACTTGCACTCGTGGGAGTGGGGGTCCTGCTGAGCCAGTACGCTCCGCCGGCCTCGGCCGCCAAGTCAGGTGGCGTGCCGAGGAAGACCGCCCAGCGTGCCATCCCTGCAACGCTTCCGGCGATCCGTCACGTGTTCGTGATCATGCTCGAGAACAATGACTACGCCGCCACCTTCGGATCGCCCGCCGCCGACCCCTACCTGGCCACCACCCTGCCCAGCAAGGGCGCGCTGCTCAAGAGCTACCACGGGATCGGACACTTCTCCAACGACAACTACGCCGCGTTCGTCTCCGGCCAGCCGCCCAACTCGGACAACCAATTCGACTGCCTGGCCTCCGGCTTCGTGAATTTCCCGACAGCGGACGGCCAGACCAACGGAATCCAGCAGGGAGCCGGATGCGTCTACCCCGCCAAGGTGTCCACTCTCGCTCACCAGCTCAGTAGCAAGGGATTCACCTGGAAGGGGTACAACGAGGACATGGGCAACAAACCCGTGCGTGACGGTGGAGTCACCTGCGCTCATCCAGCAGTTGGCGCCAAGGACCCGGCTGTCTCGGCCGTGGCTGCCGACGGCTACGCCACCCGTCACAATCCCTTCGTGTTCTTCCACTCGGTCATCGACGACACGACCGTGTGCAAGCGGGATGTCGTGCCGTTGGGCAGCACGGGCGGGACCATGCCAACCGGCACGCCGGCAGGGGTCACCGGTCTGGTCACCGATCTCAAGTCGGCCGCGACCACACCGAACTTCAGCTTCATCACTCCCAACTTGTGTGACGACGGGCACGACTATCCCTGCACCAATACGACCGGAGCAGGCCAAGGCGGCGGCTCTGCCGTCGGCGACGTCAGCAAATGGCTCAGCACGTGGGTGCCGATCATCCTGGCCTCACCCGCCTACCGCAGCAACGGACTGCTGGAGATCACCTTCGACGAAGCGGAGACGCCCACCCTGGATACCTCCGCCTGTTGCGGCGAGACCAAGGGGCCGGCGGCGGACAGCGGTGGGAACGGGAGAAGCGGTCCAGGCGGCGGTCTGGTGGGTGCGGTCCTCCTCTCTCCGTTCATCACGCCGGGTAAGGTGTCGACGACGGCGTACAACCACTACTCCTCGCTGGCGTCGATCGAGGATCTGTTCGGGCTCGCTCGCTTGGGCGAGGCCAAGACCGTCACCTCGACCTTCGACACGGGCATCTACAAGTAACCTGCCCGTTCGCCCGAAGAGCACCCCATCGGCCATCTGGCGGTTGTGTGACGACGGAGGACGAGCCATCGACATCTCGCGTCCACCCAGGAGGGACAGTGGTGGGAGCGTGACCCGACCGTCTCTCTACGACTACGCAGGCGGGGAGGAGGCGTTCCTGCGGCTGGCTCGTGCTCATCACGAGCGGTGCCTGCAGGATCCGATCCTCGAGCACCCGTTCTCCCATCCCGGGCATCCTCAGCACGTCGAGCGATTGGCGAGCTACTGGGCCGAGGTGCTCGGCGGCCCACCCCGTTTCTCGGAGATGTCGGAAGGACAGTCCGGAATGCTCCTGATCCATGCCGGGAGCGGAGCCGAGGCCGATCTGCCCGCTCGGTTCGTCGACTGCTTCGTCCGGGCGATCGACGATGCCGGCCTACCGGATGATCCCGACTTCCGTCACTCGATGCGCTCGTACATGGAGTGGGCGACCCGCGACGTGCACTCCTACGCGCCTCTGGGTTCACCCGTGCCGGAGAATCTCGCCATTCCGAGGTGGGGGTGGGAAGGCCTCGGAGCGGGGACCGGGCCAACCGGGGTGGGGTGAATCTCCGGAAGCCCGGGTTCGGACCACGAGCCCCGAGGATTGCGCCTGGACGCGAACCGAGCGGGCAGGATCTCCTGCCCGCTCGGTTCAGCTGTGAGGGCGTCAGTGGACTTTGTTGATCGCCTTGGTCAGGTACTTCGGAAGGAGGGCTTCGATCCTGTTCGCCTCCGTCTGGGTCAGCCGGTGATTCGTCACGGCTTTGTTGATCTTGGCCGTCGCCGCACCGTCCAGGGCATTGAGCACGGTCTGAGCGCTCACGTTGTGCTCGCCGGCTACCTCGGCGATCGACTTGCCGGTCTTCAGCTCTGCCACGAGCGCCTCAGGCGTCACCTTGATGGTCGCCGCACTGATGACGACGCCCTCGTGGCGGAGCTTCACGCGGTGATCACGAAGCCAGGTCTGCAACGTGTGCTTGCCGGAGTGAGCCGTGGCAGCCGCGGGCGCAGTGGAGGGCGTGGAGGCGTAGGCGGCTGTGCCGCCGGCGACGCCTGCAAGCAGTGCTCCGGTGACCACGACCGGGGCGACGAGCATCTTCAACATGACTGGCTCCTTTTTGAGCGGTGGGGGGATTTCCTGTACCGCTCATTCTGGAGACCGATCGTGAGGTATCGATGGGTGAACTGTGAGAGTTCGGTGAGGATCCGGCGCCCTATTCGAGAGGCTGCCGGATCCCGCGGCGGTCATCCTTGGTCGAGGGCGACCGCGATGTTCTCGTAGGTCACTTCCACGACAGCGCTGCGGGCGGTCTTGCTCGTCGGCCGTGGCGAGAAGACCACGGGCGCCCGTCCACCGCACGGGGTCGTCAGCGACGTCGGTATGGGCTGGGTGCCGTAGGTCGTGAACGTGATCGGGATCACCGGTCCGGGTCCGGTGGCAACGGGACTGACGAAGGAGACGACGATCGACCTGCCCAGAGATCCGGTGAAGCCGATTCCGACCGACGTGCTCGTCGGAGCCTGGCTCACACCCACCGTTTGGCCTCCCACCGGGTGGCCGGTCTGTCCTACCCGAATCGGCCCCGGGCAGAACACCTTGATGGTCGCGGTCGGATGCTTGCCGTTGACCAGCCCGGCGAAGACCTGCCGCGGCGCGATCGGGACGAGCGACTGCGCGTCTGACCGTCGGAGCCGCGGCCACGGCCCCGATCAGGGCCGCGAGGGCGATACCGCCCGTCACCAGGGCAAGTGTCATTCTGCGTCGCATGGCGACCACCTCCACAGGAGTGCTTGCATTCGTACGAGTACAAACGAATCCGGAGCCAGGCCGTTACGCCCGTGGCCGACTACCGCCGAGAAGCATCACTACTCCTAACCGTCCAGCGGGAGTCGTCCCTGGTCCTCGACCGGCGAGGCTTCCTCGATCAATTCCGGTCCGTCGTTGCTGACGCTGCCGACAGCGCGGCTGACGGGGTAGTGGACGAGGGTCCCCTCAACTGTGGGAGCCAATAGCGGTTCCAGCTCGTCGCGATCGGTCACCTCGGGGTCGAGCCAGTGGTCCCAGGTCTCGCGCTCGAGCACCACCGGTTGCCGATCGTGGATCGGCATGTCCGGTCCCGCCCTGGTGGTGATGATGGTGGCGGTCCTGAGCTCGGCCCCGTCCTCTCCCTTCCACCACTCGCGGAGACCGGCGAACACCACCGGGTCCCCGTCGGCCCGCTTGAAGGCAAAGGGCTGCTTGAGCTTCGGCCCGATGGCTTCCCACTCGTAGAAGAGGTCCACCGGTACCAGGATCCGCCGACGTCGGAACGCCGTCTCGAAGGTCGGCTTGGTGGCGATGGACTCGGCCCGGGCGTTGAAGGTCGATTTGACCGCTGTCGGGTCCTTCGCCCAGCTCGGGACCAGACCCCATCGATAGCTGTCGAGGATCCGCTTCCCGTGCCGTTCAGCCACGCCGAGGATGTCGGAGGTCGGCCCGAGGTTCCAATGGGGTTGCCAGCCGACGAGCAGGTCGGGATCGACCCCGGCATCGAGGAGCCGGGCCAGGTGGTCTGGCTCCTCGTAGAGGGCGATCCGTCCGCACACGGAACGAGCTTATGCAGCAAACCCCATTGTCGGTACCGCCATCACACCGGTCCGGCGCTCACTCGAGCGGCTGCCGGGCGATGAACTCCTGCTGCCGGCCGGCGAAGCGCCAGCCGTCAGCGGCTGGCCGACGCTGAGCGGCCAGACCTCCCCCGTTCCGGCCTCGAACTCCTGGCGCAGCTGGAGCCCGTACTCCGGCCCGTCGCTGAGCAGGGCTAGGAGGGCGTGACGGACGCTCACAGGAGTCTCGGTCGACAGGAGCCCCTCGGGGATGAGCCCCGGCTAAGCCACCGGGTGGCTCGAGGTCGGTCCACCGCAAGTCCACGTCGGGCCTTGGGCGATCGCAAGAAAAGGCCAGAAGGCAAAAAAAAAGCCAGAAGGGAGAGGCGCTTGGCCTCTCCCTCTGGTCGCTGTGTGTTGTGGTTTCCGCTCAATAAACCGCGTGTGGCGCCTGCCGGTCCCTCTTTCGGCAGTCCCCTCGGAGGACTACCTGGCGCACCGCTGAATGATCGCCGCCTCCTCGTTCGAGTACTCGATGTTGATGGTGGTGGGGGCCTGGGGGACCATCTCGGTACCTCCTCGTCGGTGGCTGGGCTACCTCTCCATCCTGCGCCCGACATCGGGACCTGTCTGTCGGGAAGCCGACACAACCACCGTCAAGATCGTGACACGGGTGCGAGTCGGCTCAGCTCACCGTGAAGGCTCTGGTCGAGATGACCGTGCCGGGCAGGCTCTTGAGCGTGATGGGGCCGGTATGGGATTCACTCCGAAACCGACCACGACTTCGACTTCGCCGTGGTCCTCTGTCGCGGTACCGCGGCGCGACCGCTCCAGCAAGCGAAATGTTGGTGACGGTCGCTGGTGCCCTCCGGCCTGGAGGGCGATGAACGCCCACCCGGCCGACTTCGACACCATCGACTCACACCGTCAGCCGTCAGGCGCCTCCGGCATGGGAGGGGAGTGAATGCTGGCGCCGGCCGTCGGTCCAGTCACCGCCGCAGGAGCGGCAGGACCAGGTGGCACCGGTATCGGACTCCAGCTTCGGGTACAGGATGAGCATCGGCTCCCCGTCCTGCGCGCCGCAGTGCGGGCACGTCCCCAACGTCTCAGGCTCGATCATGTCCTCGACCTCCGACTCGTCAACACTGTTCGCGGTATCGGCAACCGGGACCGGCTCTTGAACGCCGATGACCAGAGCCGATCAGGTCCTGTCGCCGGAGGCGGTGCAGCGCTCGAGTGTGGACCGGCCCACCGCCTCGTAACTGGGCCGTCCATCGAGGCCGATGCTCAGGAACATGAGGGAGAAGAGCAGGGCCCACCCGCGCGCCCGCTGCGCGAGCGCGTCGTCCACCCCGCCGTAGGCGTCGTGGAAGGTCACCATCGCCTCCGACGGGAGGAGCATCCACCCCGCCGCCAGGTCGGTCGCCGGATCACCGGTGCACAGGTCGCCGAAGTCGATCACGGCCGCGATGGTGCCCCGCTCGACCAGGATGTTGGCCGGGTGCAGGTCGCCGTGGAGCCAGACGGGCGGTGCGCGCCACCTGTCGGCCTCGACTGACCGGTTCCAGAGGCGGCGCACGGCGGCGACGTCGATCACCCCGGTGAGCGACGCGACCCGTTCCTCGAAGGCATCCGCCCGTGCTTCGAGCGGCACACCCCGGTAGGGGTTGGCCGGCGCATCGGGCGGACCGGGAGTGTGAAGTGCCCGCAGGAATCGCCCGAGGCGGCTCCCGGCGTCATCGTGACGGAGAATCGGCGCGCGGTCGCCGGGGAGGCCGGGCAGCCAGGGGACGATCGACCAGCTCCACGGATAGCTATCGCTCGGCTGACCCGTACGCACCGGCGCCGGAACCGGGAGGGGCAGCTGTGGAGCGAGCAGCGGGAGCCAGTGCTGTTCGTTGATGAGGATGGGGGCGGCGATCTCTCGGCGCGGCAGTCTCACCACCAGCTCCTCACCGAGGCGCCAGAGCGCGTTGTCCCATCCGTGCTCCAGAGGTACGAGGTCCAGCATGGCGAGGTCGGGGTGCTGGTCGGCGAGGAGCGATCGAACAAGGGACTCGTCGATCTCGACTTCCGCGGCCGGCCACCTCACGTCCGACAGCATGCCAGCCGGCTCGTGACCCGGATCGGAGCAGTCGTCACCCCCTGCGGACGACCGGCGATCTGCTAGAACCGCGAGGTGACCGAGCTCGCGGCCAGGTGGTTGAAGGGCACCGACCAGATCGCCCAAGCCGCCGGGGTGACCGCCCGGGCGCTGCGGGACAGCCCGACATCCCTGGGGGTCTCCGACGATCCGCTGGTCCGCCTGGACATGTTCCACAGCACCTTCCTCGGGATGCTCGGTGGTGCGCGGGTCGCCGGCGTCGCGGCACGGTGGATGCGTTCTGGGGGTGGCCGCTGCCGACCACCCGGGCAACTGCGTGGGATCGCTGCTGCCAACCGAGGTCAGGGTTCTCGACCCACCCGGTCCCGGCGCGACCGACGTCGACCGCTTCCTCCACATGGGTTCGATCATGGCCTCGCACGACCTCTCCGAACCTCACTGGCACGTCGGACCGGTCGGTGTGGAGCCGGGGTTCCAGGGGAGGGGTATCGGGCGCACTGTGATGAGGTTGCTCTGCGACGAGTTCGACCGGCGAGAGCGACTGGCTTGGCTGGAGACGGACAAGCCGGAGAACGTGCGTTTCTACATCGGCCTCGGGTTCGAGGTCGCCCAGGAGACGACCATCCTCTCCGCGCGCAACTGGTTCATGCGGCGCGACCCGCGTTGACCGCTGCTCTCGTAAGGTCGGGTCTCGGCCGCTGACTCCGAGGAACTGCCTGCTTGTTGCCCGGGACCGGACCGACCCCGGGCGGGACGCCCGGGGTCGGTCTCGGTGCTCGACGGTTCCGGCGGAGGGACGCGCCCGCCGCGGTCCGGATCGATCCGGGTCAGCAGACCCCGTCGGCCGCGGGAGCCGGCGCGACGTTGGTGACGACCGAGAAGTCGGGGATGCCCATCGATGGGACTGCGTTCCCGAACTGGAGGAGGCCGCCGACCGGGCTGAGCTTCGCCTCGACGTTGGCGATCAGGCTGTCGTCACCTGCCGCAAGTCCTTCGTCGGGGGGTGCGGCCTTGGCAGTGATCCATCCTCGGCCCGGCACCAGCGCGCCGGCGGCGGGCAGACCCTGGGTGACCAGGGTGAGCTTGCCCGAGTAGATGGGCGCTGTGGCCGCGGGACCAATGCCGACGGCGGCCGTCAGCACGCCACGCATGGTCTTGAGGTTGATCGTCCAGACGATGCCGGACAGGGTCAGCGTTGTGCCCAGCGGAAGCGGATAGTCGGTCGGATCGGGGAGCAGCTGGGTCACCCCTCCGGTGAAGGGTCCGCCCAGGTAGGTGGTGTAGGTCATTCTGTCCTCACCGGGACAGGTCACAGGCCTCAGCGTCGGACCCTGCAGGCTGATCACCTTGACATTTGCCCGATCGATCTCTGGCGTCGGGGGTGACGACACCGCATGGGCGACCAACCCGCCGGTGACCACTCCCAACGATGAGCAAATCACCGCGAGAGCGACAACGAATCGTGTTTTCATGGACATACCTCCGCTTGGTAGAGCGGCCCGCCGATAGTGGTGGACCGCGGGATCATGCAGTGCACATGTCGCCCCGTGATACCGCTCGTCGCCCCCCCTGCATCCTCCTGCCGACCCCATGGGGAAGTCAAGGGAACAAATCGTTGCGTCCGCGCAACACCCTGCTCGCTCACGTCACCTTTCGAAGAGTTTGCCTGGAGTTCACTCGGTGGCGGCTGCCCGTGAGCGGGTCCCCGACCCCGAGGGTCGGTCTCGGTACTCGGCCCTCACACAGTGTCGTGGCCGCTAGGCCGAATGACCGGCTGCGTTGCAGTTCGCTCGAATTTGGCCGCATCCTCCGAGCCGGTCGTCGTGTTGCCTGCCGTGTACGAGTGCGCACCCGTCCCGGCGAGCCGGCCCCCGTCCACGATGAGGTACTGCTCGCGGATCGGCCGCCCAGCGAAGTGGCACTCGAGGATCTCTCTCGTCCCCGCTGCGTAGCGAGCCTGCGCCGAGAGGGAGGTCCCCGAGATGTGGGGAGTCATCCCGTGGTGCGGCATTGTTCGCCAGGGATGGTCCTGCGGCGGTGGCTGGGGGAACCAGACGTCCCCCGCGTACCCCGCCAGCCGGCCGCTCTCGAGCGCCCGCACGATCGCATCGCGGTCGCAGATCTTGCCGCGGGCGGTGTTGACGATGTAGGCCCCCCGTCGCATGGTGTCGAGCAGGGTGTCGTTGAAGAGGCCTTCGGTCTCCGGGGTGAGGGGCGCATTTATCGTGACCACGTCGCAGTGGGGAACCATCTCGGCTGTGCTCGCGTGGTAGGTGAGGCCGAGCTCGTCCTCGACGGCCACAGGCAGCCGGTGCCGGTCCGTGTAGTGCAACCGCACGTCGAAGGGCTTGAGCCGACGTAGAACGGCGGTGCCGATCCGGCCCGCAGCGACGGTGCCGACATCCATACCCTCGAGGTCGTACGACCGTTCGGCGCAGTCGGCGATGTTCCACCCTCCCCGAAGCACCCATCCGTAGGACGGGATGTAGTTGCGGACCAGGGCGAGGATCATCATCACGACGTGCTCGGAGACGCTGATCGAGTTCGAGTAGGTGACCTCGGCGACGGTGACGCCATGCCGTATCGCCGCTTCGAGGTCGACGTGGTCGGAGCCGATGCCGGCGGTGATGGCGAGCTTCAGCCGTTCAGCCGTCTCGATGCGCTTCGAGGTGAGGTAGGCCGGCCAGAAGGGCTGGGAGATCACAACGTCGGCGTCGGGCAGTTCACGCTCGAATACCGAGCCGGGTCCGTCCTTGTCGGAGGTGACCACCAGCGTGTGCCCCGCGGCCTCGAGGAACGTTCGGAGCCCGAGCTCGCCGGACACGCTCCCGAGGAGCTGGCCCGGGGTGAAGTCGACCGCAGCCGGGGTGGGCGCCGATTGACCGTCGGGATAGCCGGAGATCCGCGGGATGACGTCGCGGGGGTAGGAGGTCGGGTCCCCGTCGACCGGGTCGTCGTAGAGAACACAGAGCACCTTTGCCATGGCAACTCTCCCTCGCCTCGGGCCGGACGGTCCACCGTATCCCACACCGGCTCGCCGACACCCGGGCCCGATCCCGATGCCGGGGCCGCTGCCGCGTGGAGCCGGGGGTCTCAGGCCGCCGGCGCCCAGATTGCGGTTTCCCCGACGATGCCCAGCGCCCAGGCGAGGACGTCGTCAGACGCCTCGCACACGAACTCCTGTCCCTGGCCCCTCCTCGCGACGGTGACGAAGCCGTCGGTGTCCGGTTCCGACCAATGCTCGGGTCGGGCGTGGTAGCTGAGCGACGTTCCCTTCGACGGGTGGAAGCAAGCGGGGAGCCGCCATGAGGTCAGGGTCGCCGATCCCGGATCGGAGAGGACGAGCCGGGGTGCCCAGCGGAAGACCCCCCAACCCGGGCGTCGCCGGTCGTGGCTCAGGCGGGCGGTCGCGACATAGACGAGGTTCCGGCGGTTCCCGTAGGAACCGGTCAGGTGCGGGTGGTACGGGGCCTCGGGGAGGGCCTCGCCGGCACCGACATCGACGACCCGGTCGACCTCCAGGTAGCCGAAGACGGCATGGCACCGCCGCTGCCTTGCCAGGCGCGTTCCCGGATCGACCATCGCGTAGAGCCCCCAGAACAGGAAGAGGTCGCCCTTGCCGACACCCTGGTTCGACAGGTGCGAGGCCGCCGCCCCGGCCTGGCCGAGCATCCCCCGCCATCCCTGCGAACGCGGCCGGACCGTCGGAATCAGATCGGGATCGAGATGGCAGCTGGAGCGGTCGGTGTAACCCGCGTAGCCGAGGTCGTTCAGGATCCGGAGGTAGTCCCTGCCGTCGAGGTCGACGACGTCGGCGAACCGAGCCGTCGGGCGGCCGATCGGCTCCGGGATGGGCAGCGGGAGCATCCGGCCGTCCTGCATGATCGGACTCGGTCCTCCGCCGGCGACGCCGTCGAACCCCTTGCGGCTCAGGATGAGCTTCACAGCGCCGGCGACGTCAGAACGCCGAACTGTCCGCCGAGGTCGGTGCGGTCACCCGGTGAGCTTAAGCCGCGCGTCACTCGGCCCGGGGAGGCCGGGTGCTCATGCTGCGTGATGACGGGTGTCGCGACCGGGCACGCTGCAGGAGCTCGTCGGAGATTCGTTCGATCTCCTGCTCGGTGTTCGCCAGGAGCTGAGCGACCCCCGGTGACCTTCCGGGGTTGGCCGCGAGCTCGTCGGACTGGTCCCGCAAGCGGGTTCGGTCCGCGAGCAGTTGCTCGTCGGTGTACGGGGCGTACGTGGAGATCTCCACGACGGGCGCCAGGCGCGGTGCATCGGCGCGGATCGAGCGCGACTCACCGGATGGCAGACCCATGGTGCATCTCATCGTCTCCCGCTCACGGGACCTTGAGCGCTGGGCGGCGTACGATCTGTCGATGGTCGGTCGCGGGATCGCTGAACGGGTCCGGACCATCTGCCTGGCGCTGCCCGGGACGACCGAGAAGATCAGCCACGGTGCCCCCGCGTTCTCCGCCGGGAGGCAATTCGTGATGGTCTGGCCGGACGGCCACCACGACCACCAGTTCCCTCATCTCTGGTGCGCGGCACCGGCAGGCGCGCAGGCGGGGTGGATCGCCGAAGATCCCCGGCGGTTCTTTCGTCCGCCCTACGTCGGGTCACGCGGCTGGATCGGTGTACACCTCGACTGCCGCGTGGACTGGGCAGAGGTGGAGATGCTGTGCGAGGAGGCCTACCGGACGGTCGCTTCGAAGCGGCTGCTGGCACAGCTCGACGACGCCTCGTGACGTTCAGTTCGATTCCTGTCCGCGCTCGGCAGCAGGCGGATCGTTCCTCGCGACCAGCCCGAGCCGCGAGGCGATGACGTCGAGGACGTCGGACAGGCCGCCGGTCAACCAGGCGAGCCACACCAGGCCCAGCAACAGCGCGACTACCCCGAGGGTGCCGACAAGAAACCACCCCATCACCCGGCCGAGGCTAGATGGGCGGCGCCAGCTGTGCGAACGCGTCGGTCGTCCCCAACAGAAACCGCCAGTGACCACCGCAAACGCTCTGTGACCGTTGTGCGACACGGGTCATCCGGGCGTCCCTCCGGGTCTGTCACAGTGTCCTGCGAACATCCGGCTATGAGGATGACAACGCGTGTAACGCTGGCCACGCTCGCGGTGGGTCTACCTGCCTGCGGCACCCTTTCCGGGGCGCTCGGGACGACCCCCCTGAGACCGACCACCGGCCCCCTGGCACCGTCGCCGTCTGCACCGGCAGCCGCTCCTGGGGGCCAACTCCCGGTCCTCGAGGCCGGTCCGGGCCCGACGGCCGTCTACCGCGTCGAACCCCAACCGGCGCCGGAGTCCTGCCACTACAGCTTCATCGGTGCGGACCCCCTTCCCGACCCGACGTGCACGCCGGGGGCGATCAGCCCGCAGGTCACCGAGGCGACGATCGGGTCGACCATCTGCCGGTCCGGCTACGCCTCGTCCGTTCGGCCTCCCGAGCGCGTCACCGTCGAGGAGAAGGTCGCCTCGGCGGTTGCCTACGGCTACACGGGGTCGTTCCGTACCGCCGAGTACGACCACCTCGTCCCGCTCGAGCTCGGCGGCGATCCGAACGATCCGGCCAACCTGTGGGTCGAGCCGAACGACCTGCCGGGCGCGACCTCGACCGCCAACGGCAAGGACCTCCTGGAGGATCGGCTCAACCGCCTCGTCTGTTCGGGCCGGATCGCGCTGGCGACGGCCCAGCGGGCGATCGCGACCGACTGGGTGGCTGCGGATCGGAGCTACCTGCACTCCGATTGAGAAATCATCTCCCGGCCACTCCGGCCGGAGAACGAGCTTTCCGACCATCCGAGCGACCGGGTACGGTCGAGCCCGGTGGTCCAGAGCGAGAGGAGCGGACCGGTGGAGCTGTGGGAGCTCATGGCCCGCGAGAGCATCCGGGATCTCGTCGCCCGGTACAACGCCAATGGCGACTCGGGCCGGTTCGAGCAGATGCTGTCAGTCTTCGCCGCGGATGCCGTCCTGGAGCTGGTCTCGACCGAAGGGGAGGTCCAACGGTTCGAGGGTGTCGAACAGATGGCCGCGCTGTTCAGCGGGACGAAGTCCGGGTGGGATCGTGCGGCCGCCGGAGCCGGAGCCGCCGGGCGTCACCATGTCCGGCACATGGTGGCCACTCACCAGATCGATCTCGAGGATCGCGAGCACGGCGTGGGCCGGAGCTACTTCGTCGTGCTGATGCCCCACGGCGTCGACCACTGGGGCCGCTATCTGGATGAGTACGGGGTACGTGACGGCAGGTGGCTCCTTACGCGGCGGCGGGTGCTCACCGACGGGAAGACCCAGGGCGGGATGACCGACACCGCCCCGGTAGGTTCGTAGCGCTCAGGCGGGAGCGTCCCCGGCCCGATCCAGGATCGCATAGGAGAGCGTTGCCGACGCAACCAGGTTGCGGTCGACCCCCACGTCGATGACGTCGGAGCGGACGACCACCGCCCGCCGACCACGCCGCAGGACTGTCGACACCACCCGCGCCGGTCCGACCGTGACGGGAGCGAGGAAGCGGATTTGCATGTCCGAGGCCACGATGTTGGTCGAGCCGGCGGCCCGCACCGCGCACCCGGCGGCCCCGCACTCGATGAGGACCCCCATCAGCCCACCGTGGAGACCGCCGTGCGGGTTGACCACCTCGTCGCGCAGGTCCATCTCGAGCGAAGGACCGGCCACCGGATCGTCCACCGCGCGCATGAGCAGACTCGGTGAGCACATGGCTCGGTCCCACGTCCACGTACTCGCTCCCCGATGACCCACCGTCAGCCATGTGTCGCATCCCCACGATGTCCCGGGTCTCGGCGGTCCGGTCGGGCCGCCGGGAGATCGTATCGTCGCCGTTGCAGTCAGGCGGCGACGGGGGTGATACCCAAACCGTGGGATCCCGAGATCGCCGCGAACCGTTTCGACTCCCGCAGCGTCAGTATGGGTATGGGCACGTGGCGACGACTGGCGGGGAGGGATGGCACGCATGAGCGGGCGTGACGCCACGGTCGAGCTCGAGCGGTGGCTCGAGGAGGGGTACGCCACCTCCTTCCGCACCGCCTGCCTCATCCTCGGCAACCGATCCGACGCCGAGGAGGCGGTCCAGGAGGCCTACCTGCGGGCGTGGCGCTTCCGCGCCTCACTGGCCACCGGCGCCGACGTCCGTCCCTGGCTCTACCGGGTGGTCGTGAACACCTGCAACTCGAAGCTGCGCGAGGAGATCCCCCACCGGGATCGGCGCTCCGGCGAGGGTGCGCTCGTCCACATCGCGTCCGGCGACGATCCCCCCGGAAACGCCGTCGTCTCACAGGACATCACCCAGGCGCTCCTCGACCTCCCGGTCCACCTCCGGGTGGTCGTCGTGCTGCGTTACTTCGCGGACCTGAGCGAGCGCGAGATCGCCACGGCGATCGGCCGGCGACCGGGCACCGTCAAGTCCCGGTTGCACGAGGCCAGGAGGCTCCTGGCCGACCATCCCGCACTCCGCCCCGAGTCCGCCCCGGTGGCCTCGACCGACTCGGAGGTCCGCTCATGACCATGCTCGACGACGATCGACTTCGTTCCCTGCTACAGGAGGCCGCGCTCCGTGTCGACCTCCCTCCAGACGGCCCGGGGCGCATCCTCGACGAGGCCCGGGCGGCCACCGCAACCCGCGAACGGTCGGCCCGGCTGGCCTCGCTCCCGCGGCCACGTGTCCCACGGAGCATCCGCGGACGGGCCGCGGTGGTCGCGGCGGCGGTGCTCGCGGTGGTCGGCGGGGTCGCACTGGCCGAGTCTCCTGGGACCCCGCACCTCCAGACCGCTTCCGGGCCGTCGACCACGCTGCCCCTCCTCCACGGCGCCCCCCCCTCCAGAGCACCCGCTGTCCAGGCACCGAGCCCGGGGTTCGGCGTCGCTCCCGGTGGGGGGACGGCCTCAGGGTCGTCTTCGGGCGGAACATCGACGAGCGGGACTCCGGACACCTCCCCGGCGCCGATCCCGACCGGCGTGGTCGGGCAGCCGCCCAAGATCGAGACGACCGGGTCGGTGGGTCTGGCCGTCGGCTCCGGCTCGCTCGACGCGGTGGTGGCCCACCTGACCGACCTGACCACCGGGGCCGGGGGGTTCGTCGCACGCTCGCAGCTGCAGGTGGGGGCACCGGGCGTGGGCTCCTCGTACGGGCAGCTGGTCCTCCAGGTCCCCCAGGCCCAGTTCGCTCCGCTCCTCGCCCAGGTGCAGAAGGTGGCCAGGGTCACCTCGGTCTCCTCGACCTCGACCGACGTGACCGGTCAGTACGTCGACCTGCAGGCCAGGATCACCGCGCTCGAGGCGAGCCGCCAGCAGTACCTGACCATCCTCTCCAAGGCCACTTCGATCGGCGACATCCTCTCGGTGCAGAGCCAGCTGGACACCATCCAGAGCCAGATCGAGCAGCTGCAGGGCGAGCTCAACCTCCTCGACAGCCAGACCACCTACGCGACCCTGACCATCTCGCTCTCCGCAGCCGGGAAGGCCCCGCCTCCGCCCCCCGGACCGCGCTCAGGACTGAGCACGGCGTGGAGCGACGCGGTCGGCGGCTTCGTGACCGGTGTCGAATGGCTCATCCGCATCGCCGGGCGCACCCTCTTCGTGCTCCTGTTCATCGCGGCGCTCTACGTGCTCGGCCGGCTCGCCTGGCGCGAGTACCGGCGGCGTACGCTCTAGGGAGTCGCGAAGAGGCCGACCGGGGCTTGTGCGTGCACCAATTCCTTGTAATATTATAGGGAATGGACGTCAACCCGTATATCGTCCTCGGCAGCGCGGTGGTCGGGTTCCTCGTCGGACTGACCGGCGCGGGCGGAGGGGCCCTGATGACCCCCATGCTGATCCTGCTGTTCGGGGTCAAGCCGTCGGCCGCCATCTCGAGCGACCTGGTGGCAGCCGTCCTCATGCGCCCGGTCGGGGCGGCGGTCCACCTGAGCAAGGGGACGGTCAACCTGAGACTGGTCGGCTGGATGGTCCTGGGCTCGGTGCCCATGGCCTTCCTCGGCGCCTACCTCCTGCACCTCATCGGCAGTTCGAACGCAGCGCAGTCCAACATCGAGAAGGCGCTGGGGGCGGCCCTGCTGGTCGGGGCGGCCGCCATGGTGCTCCGCTACGTGCTCGACCGGCGGACCGGTCAGCGCCGCCGGGCCGTCGTGCACGACCTGGTCGTCCGCCCGGCCCCGACGGTGCTGATCGGGATGATCGGCGGACTCATCGTGGGTATGACCTCGGTGGGCTCCGGCTCACTCATGATCGTCCTGCTGCTGTTCCTCTACCCGATGCTCGGTGCCAACCAGCTGGTGGGCACCGACCTCACCCAGGCGGTCCCCCTCACCATGGCCGCAGCGCTCGGGGCACTCGCCTTCGGGCACGTCGAATTCGCGGTGACCGCCTCGATCGTCATCGGCAGTGTGCCGGCCGTCCTGGTCGGGGCGTACTTCTCCTCGCGCGCGCCGGACCGCTACATCCGTCCCGCCATCACCTTCGTGATCTTCGCCTCTGGGCTCAAGTACGTGGGGGTGGGCACGACCGCGCTCGGGTGGATCCTCTGCGCGGTGCTGTTCGGTGCCGCGGCCGTCTGGCTGGCCTACCTCCGGCCCTGGCAGAAGGACGTGTTGCCGCTCGGCGCGCTACCCGGCGACCACGAGGCCGACCAGGTTGCCCAATTGGAGTGAGGCGAGCGGCCCCGGCTCCGACCGGGAGCCACATCGGTCAGAGACAGGCGTAGACCGCGTCGATGAGCGACCGGTTGCGGCTGCTCTGCCATCTCGGGATCACATGGTTCATCGCGTAGCCGAAGGCGATCCCGGCGACCGGATCGGCGAAGCCGACCGCCCCGCCGGTGCCGAAGTGGCCGAAGCTGCCCGGGTTGGGGCCGAACCGACGTCGGGGCACGGTGGGCTTGAAGCCGAGCCCGAAGGTCACCTCTTCGCCGAGCACGGGGCAGAACCCCACCGACTGGGGTCGGACTGCCTCGGCGAGCAGTGACGGGGACAGGAGCCGGCCGGGCTCGAGTAGGGCCGAATAGATCCGGGCGATGCCGGTCGCCGTGGCGTGGCCGTTGGTGGAGGGCACTTGCGCCCCCCGCCATTCCGGGGAGTTGACCACGCCCAGCGAGGAGTAGCCGGGCGGGTTCACGTAGCCCAGGTTGACCATCCGCTCCTCCTCGGTGAGCTCACCCGAGAGGAGGTCCGGCGAGCTGTCGCCGAACGCCCAGCACACTTCCGCGCACCTCGCCTGGCTGTCGGCTGGTACGCCGAAGTAGACCTCGGCCCCGAGCGGTCCGGCGATCGCCCGCAGCCGGGCCCCCGGCAGCTCCCCGGTCGTCCGGTGCACGAGCTCGCCGATCAGGTGGCCGTAGGTGTTGGTGTGGTAGGCGTGCCGGGTGCCCGGCTCCCACCATGCCTCGGTGGCGGCCAGGGCCGAGGTCATCCGCTCCCACTGCCAGAGGTCGTCGTTGGTCAACGGCTCGCGGATGGCGGGGACCCCTGCCCGGTGGCAGAGGGCGTGGCGCACGGTGGCCGACCCCTTCCCGCCTACCGCAAACTCCGGCCAGACCGAGGCGACCGGCTCGTCGAGCCCCAGGAGACCGCGGTCGACGGACTGGAGGGCCAGGATTGCGACCAGCGCCTTGCCCACCGAGTAGACGTCGACGAGGGTGTCCGGCTCCCAGGGTCGGACCCGGGACTGGTCTGCCCAGCCCCCGACCAGCTCGATCACCGGGGTCCCGCCGAGCAGGACGGTGACCGCGGCCCCGACCTCCCCGCGTTCGGCGAAATTGGCTCTGAACGCCTCCCGTACCGGGGCGAACCGCTCGTCGCAGGTCCCCGAGATCGGCGCATCCATGGCCCGAGTCTCGCGCCGGCGGCGGGCGTCACCTTTCGGCATGAACGGGGAATTGGGCGCGGCCGGGGGCAGGAGCCCTACAGTTCGGCGATGGCCATGGACCGGTTCACCGGGCGGAAGGCGCTGGTGACCGGCGGTGCGTCGGGCATCGGCCGGGCCACCGTCCTGCGGCTGGCTTCGGAGGGGGCCGACGTGGTCGCCGCGGATGTGAATGGCGGGCCGCTGGCCGGGGTCGCGGCGGAGGCCGACGGACTCGACGGATCGGTGACCGCGCTGGTCGGCGACGTGTCGACCGAAAAAGGAGTGCGGTCGATGGTCGGATCGGCTGTCGCGACCCTCGGCTCACTCGACGTGGTGGCCAACGTGGCGGGAATCCTGTCCTTCGGGCATTCGCACGACCTCGCCCTCGAGGAGTGGAACCGGATCCTGGCGGTGAACCTGACCGGCACCTTCCTGGTCTGTCGCGAATCGCTGCCCCACCTGCTCAGGTCGAAGGGGTGCATCGTCAACCTGGCATCGACCGCGGCGCACGCGGGACAACCCTGGGCGCTCGCCTACTCCGCGTCCAAAGGGGGGATCCTCGCCCTCACCCGGGAGCTCGCCGTCGAGTATGCGGCCGCCGGACTCCGTGCCAACACGATCAGCCCCGGAGCCATCGACACCCCGATCACCGGGGCGTTCGAGCTCCCGGAGGGCGCCGACATCAAGCTCATCCGGCGGGTGACCCCGCTCGGCCCCTTCGGCACCCCCGAGGGCATCGCCGCGGCGATCGCCTACGTCGCATCCGGGGAGGCCTCGCACATGAACGGTGCCGACATCCGCATCGACGGGGCAACACTGTCCTGAGGATCGCCCGCCCGGTTCCCGATCAGCCGAGGGTCGAGCGCCCGCCGGTGGCCCACCAGTCGGCGGTGAGCCGAAGCCCGGCGACAGAGGCCGCGCGGGACCAGTTCCTCGTAGGTGCGCTTGTAGCCGGTGTGGGCGATGAACCAGGCACCGTCGTGCTTCACGTAGTGGTCGGTGTAGAAGGCCGCGCCCTGCACCGCGACCTCGAGGTCGGTGAGGATCACCACGTCCTCGAGTGCCCACACGCCGGTGGCCGTGTCGGGGCCGGTCAGGTCGATCTCGGGATGGTGGCAGCGGTGGCTGCTGAGCATGGTGGTCGCGCCCATCGACGTGCGCAGGAATTCCATGACGGCATCCCGACCGTCGAGCTCGTAGAGCCCGCCGCCGTACCGGGCGGTGGCCTCGGGGACGAAGCAGCCCTCGATCTCGTCCCAGAGCTTCTGGTCGAGACACCGCAGGTACCGGTACTTGAGCCGCTTGATCTGCTCGATCTCGACGAGATCCTCGGGCGTCATGGGTCGCTCCTGGTGGTTTTGGCTGCAAGGGGCCCGGCCCGGAGGGCCGGACCTGGTCAGCGGATCGTACCGATCCCCGGGACCAGCGGCAGGTCGAGGGCGGTGACCCAGCCCGGCGGGCGTGCGTTGAGGTAGGGGACCGCGTTGAGGGCGCGCAGCCCGGTCGCGAGGCAGCCGGCGGCCGCGGCGTCGCGGCCGGACCCGTCGGTGAAGCGGAACGCGGTCTCCTGGGTGATCGAGGGGGTGCCGTCGATCACCACCCGGTAGACGTCCTGCTGGTTGCCGCGGGGCCACTCGGGGGCGGCGTCGCCGCCGACCCGGTTGACGTGCTCGAGGCAGATCCGCGGTTCCCCGCGGACCAGGCCGTTGATGGTGAAGCGGATTGCCGCCACCTCGCCGGGGTTGATGGTCCCCTTGGCCGAGGTGATCGGGGCATCGGTGACCCACTTCTCCCAGGTGCTGGTGATCTCGTCGAGCTCGACACCCACCGCGTGGGCCATCATCGGGATGGTCCCACCCCAGGACATGGCCAGGATGTCGGTGTGCTCGAGGAGGGGGACGTACTCGGGCGGGCGTCCGATGCCCATCTCGTCCTCGTAGTCCCCTTCGTAGTTGCGGTAGTCGAGGATCTCGAGGGCGCGGACCTGGCGGATCTCACTGCAGAGCCCCATGAGGGTCATCGGGAAGAGATCGTTGGCGAAGCCGGGGTCGATCCCGGTGGTGAAGCAGGACGCACCGCCGGACTCGCATGCCTCGGTGATCGGCTCGATCCAACCCGGGGGGTTGAGCGACATGGCCGGCCACACCCACGGGGTCATCGCCGTCGAGGACACGTCGATCCCCGCCCGGAGGAAGGCGCCGATGTCACGGATGTTGTCGGCGGCCTTGGCCGCGGTGGGCCCGTAGTGCACGACCGCGTCGGGTTCGAGGGCGATCAGGGTCTCGAGGTCGTCGGTGGCGGTGATCCCGATCGGGTCGATTCCGCAGAGCTCACCGGCATCCCTTCCGACCTTCTCCGGATTGGAGACCCCGACACCGATCAGTTCGAAGGCGGGATGGCGCACCACCTCGGGGATGACCATCCGGCCGACGAATCCCGTTCCCCAGACCACCACCCGCCTGGCGCCGCTCACCGGAGCATCTCGCCGGCGTTGACCAGCAGGTACTGGCCGGTCACCGCCTTGGCATGGTCGGAGGCGAAGAAGGCCACCACGTCAGCCACCTCGCCGTCCTCGGTCATCCTCCGCAGCGGGAACTTCCCCACCACATCGTCGAGCGCCTCCTCGACGGACTTGTTCTCGTTCTTGGCCCGCCAGTTCATCAGCATCTCGACGGGCGGGCCCCACATCCAAGACGGGATGACCATGTTGCAGCGGATGTTGTGCGGCCCGAGCTCGTCGCAGAGGTAGTACATGGCCGAGAGCAGGGCGCTCTTCGAAGCGGCATAGCCCCCTTGGGGCATCTGGGGCTGGAACATCGACTGCGAGCCGATGAGGACGATCGCCCCGCCTCCGCCGCTCTTCATCGCCTCGGCCACCGGGCGGATCACGGTGAGGGCGCCGATCACGTTGGTCTCGAACGCCGAGCGCCAGTCCTCGAACTTGAGGTCGTAGAGCCCGCCCCAGGCGTGCTCGAAGGCGGCCACCTGGACCAGCGCATCGATCGAGCCGAAACGCTCCCGGGCCAGGTCGACGAGTGCGGCGCACGAATCGGCGTCGGTGATGTCGGTCACCCGGGAGGCCACCCGCCGGCCGGTCGGGTCGAGCTCCTGCGCGATGGCGCCGAGGGTCTCGGCCGTGCGAGCGGCCACGACGACGTTTGCCCCGTCGCGCAGGGCGGATGCGGCGCACTCGCGCCCCAGCCCCCCGCCGACGCCGGTCACCAGCACGGTCTTTCCCTCGAGGATCATCCCCCTCTTCTAGTGGTTCCGGCCCGTCCGGTGCTAGGAGGGCAGGTCCCAGGGCGTCAACCGCCGCCCGATCCATCGGACCAGAGCGTGTGATTTTCGAGATCTGGGCCATGCCGTGTGCATACGAGCGATGTATTGCATACGAGCCGTGTATACGCCATCTACCGATTTTGAGAGACCGATCTCGCAGCGGCGATCTCGAGACCGGGGCTCTCGCAGCCGGGGTCCTTGCAGCACGGGGGTATCTCGCAGCACCGGGGTTATCTCGCAGCCGGGGTCCTGGCCATCCCGGGCCGGAGGTCGATGGGAAGGCGTTGGTAGGGTCGCCCGATGACCCCCGGACCGCCGACGCGCCCCGACCGGTGTCAGGTGCAGCTGGGCGGAGGCGTCGGAGGAGATGCGCCGCTACCACGACGACGAATGGGGCGTGCCCTCGCGGGACGACCGCCACCTCTTCGAGCTTCTCCTGCTGGAGGGGGCCCAGGCCGGTCTCTCCTGGTCGACCGTGCTGGCACGACGCGAGGGGTACCGCCGTGCCTTCGGGGGCTTCGACCCCCGGCCGGGTGGCCGCCTTCGACTCGGACCGCCAGGCCGAGCTCCTCACCGACCCCGGGATCGTGCGCAACCGCTTGAAGGTGGCGAGCGCGGTGACCAACGCCCGGGCCTTCCTCGCTGTCACCGAGGAGCACGCCACCTTCGCCGACTACCTGTGGGGCTGGGTGGACGGTGTACCCGTGGTCAACCACCCGGCCACCTCCGCCGACCTGCCGGCCAACTCCGAGCTCTCGGACCGCCTGTCCGCTGACCTCAAGCGGCGCGGGTTCACCTTTGTCGGGTCGACCATCGTCTACGCCTACCTCCAGGCGGTCGGATTGGTCGACGACCACCTGGAGGGGTGCCCGGCCAAGAGGGCACTCAGGGCCCTGTGAAATCTCCCAACACGTCGACCAGACGGCCGAGCTCATCCTCGGTGTTGTAGTAGTGGGGCGAGGCCCGCACCACCGTGGTCGGCCCGGGCGCGCCGAGGTCGAGCCGGGCCGCCGCCGCCTCGGTGACCGACACGTTGACGCCGGCCGAGCCGGCGGCCGCCTTGACCGCCTGGGGACCGTACCCGTCGACGGTGAAGGTCACGATCCCGCACCGCTCCCTGCCGCCGTCGTGGACGGTGACACCGTCGAGGGTACGCAGCCGACTCCGCAGCTCCTCGCCGAGCGCCGCCACCCGTGCCGGCGATGGCCTCGATGCCGAGCTCGAGTGCGTGGTCGACGGCCGTGCCGAGCCCGAGGCGCACGGCCACCGGGGTCTCGAAGGGGAGAAGCGCAGGGCGCCGGACTGCAGCCGGTAGTGGTCGCGATCGTCCCAGAGCGCCGAGCCGCCGTCGATGCCCGGCGGCCGCAGGCGCTCGGCGAAGGCGGACCGCACGTAGAGCAGGCCGGTGCCCCGGGGCCCGCGCAGCCACTTGCGCCCGGTGCCGGTCAGCACGTCGCAGCCGATGCCGGTCCACGTCGACCGGCAACTGGCCGACGCTCTGGCAGGCGTCGACGAAAGTGACGGGACACCGGACCCGCGGCAGAGGAGGCCGGCCTCGGCCACCGGGTTGACCAGCCCGCGGTGGGTGCCGACGTGGGTCAGGCTGGCCAGCGCCACGTCGCCGCGTCCGAGGCGGCGGACAGGGCGTCGAGGTCGAGCGTCCCGTCGGGCGCGCTGGGCACGGCCTCGATGGCCGTGCCGGCGAGGTCGCGGACACCTGGAGGAGGCCCAGGTAGTGGCTGTCGTAGGCCATCCGGTCGACGAGGATCCGCCGGCCGGGCCCGAGCCCTCCCGCCAGGACGTAGCCCCAGAGGGCCTTGGTCCACCCCTGGGTGTCCGACCCGGTGATGGCCACCTCGTCCGGGTCGGCACCGAGCAGGGCGGCCGCCGAGGCCCGCACGCGCGGTCAGCACGTCCGGCCACGGCCGCCTCGGCCTCGTAGCCGCCGATCTCGGACTCGAGGCGGAGGTGGGCGACCACCGTGTCCACGGTGGCGGCCGTCGGCAGCGCGGCGCCTGCGTTGTTGAGGTGGGCGACGGTGGCGCATCCCGGGGTGGCGGCGCGCTCGGCGGCGACGTCGAGGGCGGGGCTCACCCGCCGAAGGCTACCGTCGCCTCGTCCCGGCGACCGACGGTCCCCGCCGGGCCGCTTGCCCTCACTAGGGTCGGGTGCGTGGATGCCGTGGACGCCGTCGACCCGACGGGGGCCGGCGAACCCGGTGGAACGGCGCGACCCGCTCGACGAGCGCACCGTCGACCCCGACCCCCTCGTCCAGTTCGGCCGGTGGTACGCACGAGGCGGCCGGCGTGGTGGCCACCCCCGAGGCGATGGCCCTGGCCACGGCCGACGCCCGGGGCCGACCGTCGGCGCGGATGGTGCTGCTCAAGTCCTTCGGCCCGGACGGCTTCGTCTTCTACACCAACTACGACAGCCGCAAGAGCCACGACCTCGAGTCCAACCCCGAAGCCGCCCTGCTCTTCTACTGGGAGGCGCTCGGTCGCCAGGTCCGCATCGAGGGCGACGGTGGCCCGGACCACGACCGGCCGAGTCGGACGCCTACTTCGCCACCCGGGAGGCGGCCAGCCGGATCGGCGCCTACGCCTCCCACCAGAGCCGCCCGTCGGCAGCCGCGCCGCGCTCGACTCGGCTGCGCTCGCGTGGACGGCCGAGTTCGCCGGCGGCGACGTGCCCCGTCCCGAGTGGTGGGGCGGTTGGCGGATCTGCCCCGCGGGCCTACGAGTTCTGGCAGCAGGGGGAGGACCGGCTCCACGACCGGGTGCGCTACGAGCGAGCCGGTGACGGCTGGGCGGTCCAGCGCCTGCAGCCCTGACCGCCGCCGCCGTCGGGAGGCGGCGGCCGGCCGATCCCCGGCGGTAAGGTTCTGGCCATGGCAGATGACACGGTCAGCTGGTCGAGGAGCGGCACGGCCAGCCCTGCTCGACGAGCTCGACCCGAAGGCGGTGCCCGCCGAGGAGTTCCGCGGCCGGCAGTTCGACCTGGGCCTGGCCTGGATCTCCTTCCCCGAGGGGTCGGGCGGCCTCGGCCTCCGGCCGGACCTGCAGCGCATCGTCGACCGGCGGCTGGCCGAGGCCGGGGCGACGCCCGCCGGCGCCCGCGAGTTCTTCGGGCTGACCATGGCCGGCCCGACGGTGGTCACCCACGGCTCGGACGAGCTGCGCGGCCCGCCTGCTCCGCCGCACGTTCACCGGCGAGGAGGCGTGGTGCCAGCTGTTCAGCGAGCCGGGCGCCGGCTCCGACCTGGCCGGCCTGGCCACGCCGGGCCGTGCGGGACGGCGACGAGTGGGTGATCACCGGGCAGAAGGTCTGGAACACGCTGGCCCACATCGCCGACCGGGGGATGCTGGTGGCCCGCACCGACCCCGATGGCCCCCAAGCACAAGGGGCCTGACCTACTTCGCCCTCGACATGCACGCGCCGGGGGTCGAGGTCCGCCCGCTGCGCCAGATGACCGGCGAGGCCGAGTTCAACGAGGTCTACCTGACCGACGTGCGGGTGCCCGACGCCGACCGGATCGGCGACGTCGGGCGAGGGCTGGCGGGTGGCGATGACCACCCTGTCCAACGAGCGCACCACCATCGGCGGCGGGGGCGGTGCACCCGCCGCGGGGTCGGGCTCGATCGCCGAGGCCGTCCGCCTCTTCCGCGAGCGGCGGCGCCCGCCGGACCGCGGTCGAGCGGGACCGGCTGATGCGGCTCTGGATCGAGATCGGAGGTGCTGCGCCTGACCAACATGCGCGCCTCCCAGAACCGCAAGGTCGGCAATCCCGGGCCCGAGGGCTCGATCGCCAAGCTGATGTTCGCCGAGGTCAACAAGCAGCGTCTTCGAGCTCTGCGTCGACCTGCTCGGCGCCGACGGGCTGGTCGGCTACGACTACACCATGCGGCGCTCGGAGGCGCTCGGCCTGGTCGGGCCGCCCGGGCTCGTCCCGCAAGTTCTTCCTGCGGTCACGGGCCAACTCGATCGAGGGCGGCACCTCCGAGGTCCAGCGCAACATCCTCGGCGAGCGGATCCTCGGCCTGCCCGGCGACGTCCGGGTGGACAAGGAGCTGCCCTGGGCCGAGGTCCCGCGCAGTTGAGTCCGCATCCGGGAAGCCCCGGCACCCCGCCGCGGCGCCCCGGCGGCGGCCCGACGGTGACCGACGCCCGCCACTTCCTCGGGATGGAGCAGCTCGGCGACCCCCTCCACTGGCGCCTCGCAGGTCGTGCCCGAGCTCACCACGCCCGGGAACTTCCTCTTCGGCGGGTGCGGGCTCGGCGCCGCCCTGGTCGCCCTCGAGGCGGCCGCCGGACGGCCGACGGTGTGGTCGACCGTGCCAGTACCTCTCGTTCGCCCCGACCGGTTCGGTGCTCGACCTGACGGTGACCCTGGCCGCCGAGGGGACCCGGGTCACCCAGGCGCCGGGCGGTCGGCACGGTCGGCGACGCGGAGATCCTGACCGTCAACGCCGCGCTCGGGCTCCGGACCCGCTCGGACGCCGACGGGGTGTGGGAGCACCCGCCGGAGGTGCCGCCCCCGACGAGTGCCCGCCCCGCCGGCTGCCCGACTTCTTCTCCACGTCGATCTTCGACCAGATCGACGTCCGGCTGGCCAGGGGGCACACCTTCGAGGAGCTCGCGCCGGGACCGTCGGCCCCCGGCGAGCCGACCAGCGCGCTGTGGGCCCGGGTGCCCGGCCACCTCGAGCCCTCGGCGGCCACCCTGGCCATCCTCGGGGACTACGTGACCGGCGGGGTGTCCCAGCCGCTGGGGCGGCGCGTGATGTCCCGGAGCCTGGACAACACCCTGCGGGTGGTCACGCCTCGAGCCGACCGAGTGGGTGCTGTGCGACATCCGCATCCAGGCGCTGGTCCGCGGGTACGGCCAGGGCACCGCCTACCTCTGGTCGCAGCGGGCATGCTGCTGGCCACCGCCAGCCAGTCGATGCGCCTTCGGTTCTGGCCCGGCGAGCAGCCGGACGGGGCCCTCCGGTCGGCCGTCCCGGAGGTCCGGAGCGGGGGGCGGGATCGGGCGGGACCATGAAGACGGGATCGGGGAGACCATGAAGATCAGCACCATGCTCAGCTACGCCGGGGGGTTCCGCAAGGCGGCCGCCCAGGTCAGCGAGATGGAGAAGGCCGGCCTGGACCTGGTGTGGGTGGCCGAGGCCTACGGGATCGACAGCCCGAGCCACATGGGGTACCTCGCCGCGCTGACCGAGCGGGTGGAGATCGGCTCGGCGATCCTTCCGATCTACACCCGGACCCCGACCCTCATCGCCATGACCGCCGCCGGCGTCGACGCCCTGTCCGAAGGCCGCTTCCACCTCGGGCTCGGGTCGTCGGGCCCGCAGGTCATCGAGGGCTGGCACGGGGTGCCCTATCGACGCGCCCGCTCGGGCGTACCCGGGAGATCGTCGACGATCTGCCGCCAGGTGTGGGCCCGCGAGGCGCCCGCTCGAGCACCACGGGCCGCTACTACGACATGCCGCTGCCCGGCGGACGGGGGACCGGTCTCGGCAAGGCGCTCAAGATCATCGCCCACCCGGTCCGGCCCCGGATCCCGATCTGGGTCGCCTCGCTCGGGGAGCAGAACGTGGCCATGACGGCCGAGATCGCCGACGGATGGATCCCGATGATCTTCGTGCCCGAGAAGGCCCGCGACGTCTGGGGCGCGCCCTCGATGCCGGGGCGCGCCAAGCGGGATCCCGTCGCTCGGCCCGCTGCAGATCACCGTCGGGCGGGATGGTGGCCATCGGCGAGGGCGACGACGTGCGGGCCCTGCGCGAACTGGCCCGGCCCGAGGTGGCCCTCTACGTCGGGCGGGATGGGGGCCAAGGGGCAGAACTTCTACAACGACGTCGTCCGGCGCTACGGGTACGAGGGGGAGGCCGAGAAGATCCAGGACCTCTACCTCGACGGCAAGAAGGCCGAGGCCGAGGCGCTGGTGCCCGACGAGCTGCTCGAGTCGATGACCATCTGTGCGGGCCGAAGAGCTACGTCGCCGAGCGGATCGCCGCGTTCGAGCGAGGCGGGGGTCACCCACCTGCAGGTGGTGCCCGTGCCGACCGGCGACCAGCGACCAGGTCGACGTGATCGCCAAGGTCAAGGAGATGGCCGGCTGAACGGCGACTCCCCGGAGCGCCTGGACGGGTCACTCGTCGGAGACGAGTCCTCGGCGTGCAGATCGATCGAGTCGAGAGCGAGCAGCGAGTCGAGCTGTCCGGCCATCTGCTCGATCTCGTCGGCGTCGAAGTAGCTCCGGTCGAGGGTCAAGGTGAGCTTGTTCTGCACGAGCGCGAGCGCGTCCTCGGCCGCGGCGGCGGCGTCGTAGACCGAGAAGAGGCGGGCCTGCATGGCCTGGGCCGACACGAAGCGGGTGCCGCGGTCGGCGGCCTCGATCGGGAGGGCCCGCAACGCGTCCCCGGGGCTCACCGGGCGTTCTTCTGACCGCTGCCGCATCCTCGCCCGGCCGCAGCCGTCACGCGGTTTCTGTTCCGAGCTCCTGGTCCATCTCGCTCTGTCCTTTCCTCCCCCGTCCGCCCCTCCGCTGTCCGTCCCTCCATTGAACACCCGGGCCGCGTCGATTCGTCCGCCTATGTGAGAAAGGGCCACGGAAAGTGGCGTTACGGATCTGGAGCGTCACCGCCCTCGGTCCGCTCGGGGAGGAGGAGCAACGACCCACCCAGGAAGCAGAGGGCGCCGACGAAGGTCCCCAGGTTGGAGAGCCGTGCGTTGCGCAATCGCCCGTCGCCGGGACGATCGTGGCGGCCACGGCGGACACCCCGAAGGCCAGGGAGCCGACCAGGTTGAGCAGGGTGGTCCACCAGGCCAGCCGGCGCGGGGACCAGGCCATCCAGCCATGGCAGACCTCGTACCAGGCCAATCCGCTCGCCACGAGGAAGCAGACCGATCCGATCGCGTCGGGACGCCAGACGTGCTGTTGGGCCTGTTCGACCGTGAGGTCGATCCGCACTGCGTTCGCCGTGCTGACATTGAAGTAGAGGGTGCCGGCCAGCTGGATGGCGGACGCGAGCCAGTCGATCTGGCGGGGCCGGAAGACGAAGAACCGGCGCCGGTCACCGCCCGTCGAACCGGTATCCACGGACTCCCGGTACTGGAGGAACCCGGCCGCGGTGAAGAACAGCGAGCCGGCGAAGAAGGTGATGGCATCAGCCCGCGTCCCGACGCCGGCGGCGAACAGGGGCAGCGCGCCGAGCGCGAAGAGCGCCGAGCCCACCGCGAACAGGATGGCGATCCACCATCCTCGGGCTCGCGGTGCCCACCAGGTCCCCGAGGTCGCATCCCTGCCGTCCCAGTGCTTGCGCCGACGTCTCGAGTCCCACCGGGCCACGAGTCCCTCCGGTCGGATCATGCACCCCAGTATCGCCGTCGTCCCCAGCGTGTGAGGTGCGCATGCGTCGCGGAGGTGCGTGCCGGATCATTCCGCACCTCTGCGAAGATGGCCCGGTCACGTACGCCCCGACTCCGGGGACGCTTGGACCGGGAAGGACTGGAGTGACGGACAGCGTGGACGGCACCATCACCGACGCGGGACACGAGGCGATGCTCCGGGCCACCCTCTCCCGGGTCCGGCGTGAGGAGCTCAAGGCAGCCCTGGCCCGGACCGCCGACCCACGCCTGGGGGTCCCCACCGCGGTCGGCAATGCGGTCAATGCGCTCCGCCGGCACCCCGATCCGGCCGCCGCACTGGGGAAGGTCCAGTACCGGGCGGTGCTGCCCTACGCCGCCGCCACACTCTCCGACGGCTGCCTCGCCGCCACCATCGAGGCGCTCGGTGACCACGCCGACGACCCGACCCGCGACCAGCTGCTCGGGGCCCTGGACGCAGTGCGCGAGGACTACGATGACCCGACCATCGCGGTCATGCTGGCCTCGGTGGCCGACGGGGAGATGCCCGCCTCCGACTTGTGCTTCGAGGTCCTGGCCACCGATGCGCGCTTCGGGGTGACCGCCGCGCCGAGCGGGAGGTGCCCGCCGGACCGGCCGCCACGGCAGAGCATGCACGTTCACCACTATCGTTGGCGACAACGACTGCGAGTCCCGAGCAGCGCGAAGAGCGGCGACGCAGGAAACAGCGTGATGCAGAGCAACGGCGGCGGACCGCCGAGGCGGCCCGGACGGCCGAGGAACGGGTTCGCGAGGCCCGACGCAAGGCGCGGGTCGGTCCCGACAGCCCGGTCGCCGAGGAGGTCGACCGAGGGGCGGCCGCCGGCCCGGGTGGTCGCGACCCATGTCCGGCGGGCGACGCTGACCCCGGCCCAGGAGGAGGAATTCGACCGGGAAGACCCCTGGGTGGGAGGTGTCGTCTACGCGTGGGTGCCCTTTGACGCCGTCGATCCCGAGAACCCCGAGCTCGACGGCAAGACCCGACCATGCGTGGTCGTTGCCGGCTCGGCGACGCATGTGCTCGTGCGCCCCGGCTACTCCGATCGAGGCGTGAAGAGCCGCGACTGGAAGTCGGTTCCCGTCGGTCACTGGCGCCGAGCGGGATTCGCGGAGTCGACCTGGATCGATGTCGAGATGGTACGGGTCGAGCGCCCCGCAGAGGCTCCCCTCGGCTGGCTGGAGACCGAGGACTGGAACGCCCTCTGGTGACCAGCGGCTCTTGGCCGCCCCGACATGTGACGTCGAGGTGAACTCCGATCGGTGCCGGGAATTGGTCCGCAGAGCGGGGCAAAGTGGGTTACGAGTTCGCGGCGGCAGGGGGGACAGAACTACTGGAGCATCCCGGCGGGCAGGCGGAACCGGTGCTCCGCGGAAGAGATCGAAATTTCGGCGGATCCCCCAGCCGCCGAGAAAGGCGACTGCCATGATCCGCAAACTCTTGCTCGGAGCGGGAGCATTGGCCTTGATGGCCTTGATGACAGGGCTCGGCGTCGGGGTCGGTGCGGGCGCCGCATCCGCCTCCGGCACGCCGGTGACCATGACCGGCCCGATCACCTGCACCGTCCACGGGAGGTACACCTTCACTACGCCGTTGGCGAACGGTGGGACCAAGCAGACCGAAGCCAGGATCTACCTCCAGTTGATCAACTGCACCGGTACAGGCACGAAGAAGGGAACCGTCAAGGTCACCTCGGGAATCCTCACGGCCTCCGCGGCTCACCGCCATCCCGAACAATTGCGGGTCGATAATGGCTGGCAACCCGTTCCCGACGATGCTCGGGAGCGTAACCTGGACGTCGACGGGGGGGAATGCGGCGGTGACCAAGGTCAAGATCCCACCCCTTGGATCTACTACAACTACAACTACAACATCCTCGTGATCGGGTTCCCGACGAGCATCACCGCGGGTCGTACTTTCATGAGAAGCCGACGTTTAGCAAGCTGTTCTCGAACGGTTCGGGCGGGAACATCACCGGAACGTGCGGCAACCGGCCAACCAGGACTCGCGACGTTCCCCTTCGGGCAGCCGAAAACTGGGCCATGGGCAGCGTGACCATCAAGGGAGTATGACGATGACCACCCAGACCAATTCACCACGTGCAGCCGGCGTCGGCCGGGTGCTCGTCACAGGGGTGGCTGCGACGCTCCTCCTGACCGGCGTCCTGACGGGCATCCTCGCGTCGACCGCAGGGGCCGCCGGTCCGCCCTATTGCCAGCAAGACCACAGTCACGTCGTCGGTGAACCCCTCGGTCAGCGGCCAGCCGGCTGACCCTGACCGCCCACGTCACGCCGTAGGGCCCTCACGTCGGGTCGCCGAGCGGAGTAGTCAAGTTCACCGGAGCCGGCGCGTGCGGGGGCGGCGTCACCCTGGTCGCTGGGGTGGCCACCTGCCACGTGCCCCTCGGGCTCACATTCTGGGGGCAGCCCTTTACCGTGACCGCGTCGTACCAGGGCGGCAACAACTTCAAGGCCAGCATGGATCACTGGTCCAGATGGTGACCCGTGCGCACGCCACGATCTCGCTCGCCGTGTCGCCCGGCACCTGCAGCACCCCGACCTCCTGCACCGAGGTCCCCGGCACGCCCTTCACCTTGACCGCGACTACCAAAGTGGTCGCACCGACCGTCGGGTTCGTCTCCGGACCGATCAAGTTCAAGATCGTGCCCGCCGGACAGACCGCCTCCCTCGCCTGCCAGGGCGCAGCAACTCGGTCACCCCAACGTCGGGGGTGGCGACGTGCACCCTGCCGGCCGGGCTTCCCGCATCCGTCTACACCACCGCACCGCCACCCTCGCCGACCCCAATTTCTATCCGGTCACAACGAAGCTCTTCCTCAACGCCCACCTGATCTCGACAACCACCGCGTTGTTCGTGCCCAGTAACACGACCGCCGGGGTATCGTTCTCCGGTGCTCGCTCACGTGGCGGTCGTCGGGGCGCAAAGCCCGATACCGCCTCAGGATGGGTGGCGATGACCGTCTGCGTGGAGGATCGCGGCCGTGCACCGGGGACCGATGTCCCGCTGGCAGCCAACGGGTATGCCACGATGAAGGTCCTCGGCGGCGAGTTCCCGGGCCAGTACGAGGCCTACGCCCGGTACCTCGGGAACCAGGACTACTGGGGCAGCACCGCTCCGTACCTCAGCTCGGACATCTTCACCGTGACCCAGACACCGACCCAGCTCGCCGTTACCTCGGACAACAATCCGTCGGTCAGCGGGTCGCCCGTGAACCTGACCACCACCCTCACCGCGTCCGACAACGCGGCGGAGTCGACCAAGGTCGGGCCGCCGACCGGCACCATCACCTATACCATCACCGATCCGAACAGCGTGAGCTACACCTGCCAGGTCGGCAACATGTTCGTGATCCGGGCCGGTCACGTGCAGGGTGCCTTCACCTGCTTCCTGCCACCGGGTGACGCTGCTCTACGAAGGCACTCCTCCCGGCACGGCCTATACGGTCACGGTGAGCTACTCCGGGGACTCCGACTACCTTCCGAGCACGGTGACCTACACCCAGAACGTCGTCCCGCCGCAGCCCTGAGTCGCCGAGCCGGGGGCGGGGTCACGCGCCCCCGGTCCCGGTGACCCTCCTGCGTATGCCCACCTAGAGGGTCGGTGAGGCCGACCGGGTCGTGTGGACATCGCGGATCACGTCGAGGATCTCCTCGCCGATGAGCTCGTTGCGCGACCAGCAGCGCGTCGCGCAGGGCCTCGACCACGTGGCGGTGCTCGTCGAGCATCTGGGTCACCGAGGCCTTGGAGTCGGCCAGCAGCGCCTCGACCTCGGCCCGGCCGGCGTCGTCGGAGAGCACCTTGCCGACCAGTGCCGCCGCCGGCGTGCTCGATGGCCGCCGACCGAGATGAGCGAGCTGCCCATGCCGAGCAGCGCCGACCATCTGGCAGGCGTTGACGGTGGCCGCCTGGAGGTCGCCGGCCACGCCGCGTCGAGGACTCGCCGAAGAACAGCTCCTCGGCCACCATGCCGCCGAAGGCGATGTCGATCATGCGCCCGCATCTCGGACTTGGTCTTGGTGAAGCGCTCCTCGGTCTCGGAGTGGCTCAGCAGCCCGAGCGCGTCCTTGCGCTTGACGATGGAGAGGACCTCGAGGTTGCGCCCCTTCCCGACCAGCCAGGCCACCGTGGCGTGACCGGCCTCGTGGGTGGCGATGGTCCGCCGCTCGGCCTCGGTGTACTCGACCGGCTGGGCCAGACCGATCTCCTCGGTCATCTTGGCCTGCTGGATGTCGTCCCAGGACAGGCGGTTGGCGCCGCGGCGCAGCGCCCAGATCAGGGCCTCGTCGAGCAGGTGCTCGATCATGACCGGCGAGTAGCCGGCGGTCATGGCGGCGAGGGTGTCCCGGCGCGCCGGGTCGTCGAGCTCGGGTTCGTGGGCCTTCCGGCCGAGGTAGTAGTCGAAGATGTCCCGGCGCCCGGACCGGCCCGGCAGGCCGAAGTAGATGTTGCGGTCGAAGCGTCCGGGGCGCACCAGGGCGGGGTCGAGGTCGTCGGCCCGGTTGGTGGCCCCGATGACCAGGATGTTGGCCGGGGTGTGGACGCGGCTTGCGCGATGCCTGTGGCCGGCGGGGAGCCAGGCGTTGACCGCGTCGATGACCTTGCCCCTGCATGCGGATGGACCAGCGGGGTCTGCTCGAAGGACTGCAGCTGGATGAGCAGCTCGTTGACCACGCCGGGCACGCCCTCGCCCTGGGTCGTGACCCGTGCCCCGCTTGCCGCCGATGGCGTCGAGCTCCTCGATGAAGCCGATGGCCCCGCCCTCGCGCCGGGCGTGGCGGCGCAGCTCCTTGAAGTAGGCCCGGATCTTGCGGTTGGTCTGGCCGTAGAACATCGACTGGAAGGCGGACGACGAGACGAACAGGAAGGGCACCCCGGCCTCGGAGGCCATGGCCTTGGCCATGTAGGTCTTGCCGGTGCCCGGAGGGCCCTCGAAGAGGATGGCCTTGCGGGGCGTCCCGCCCATCTGCTCGTTGAAGGTGCGGTGGGCGAGGAACAGGTTGAGGGTCTTCGGGACCTCCTCGACCAGCCCGTCCGAGCCCCGCACGTCGTCGAAGGTCATGGTGAGCTCTTCGGGCCGGTAGAGGATGTGGGGCGACCGGCCGGCGGCGAGCATCGGGACCACCATCACCAGGACCAGCACGAGATGAGGACCAGCGGCAACAGGTAGGGGGTGAGCGAGGGCGGCAGCGAAGGCGTCGGCAGGGCCAGGCCCGGGGCCAGCAGGTCCCGGAGGACGAGCAGCAGGGCGATCGGGGCCAAGGACGCAGCGCGACCCGGCGGAGGCGGGAGGGCGGGCCCGGTCGCGGTGGGCACCGACGTCGGTGGTGGCCAGGGTCGCGACACCGTCCGCGACCGAGCGCCCCGAGCCCGATCCGCGTCGAGCTCGTCATGGTGTCCGTCGCTAGTGACCCCGAGATCGGGGTCGACGTGCTGATCTTCGTCCACGGCCTGCCCTCCCGACGGTGCGAACCTACGGCCGGGGGGCGGAAGACGTCAACAACTCCACGGTGCGTGCTCGCCTCCCGTCGAGGAGTGAGATTCGACAGGCACCGCGGACGTCGTGTGCCCGTGAGCGGACAGCCGGTGCCGCTATCTCCCCTGTGGCACCGGCACCGGGAATTCACGCACCTCGAAGTCGGAGAGGATGGTCGGGCAGAGCGAGGCGTCCGCCATCGCGCACGACTCGACGGCAACGGGAAGGCGACCCGTCGGAGACCGCAGGCGGACCTGCGGGAACAGACCACTCCGGTCACCGCGAACTGACCACCGGAGCCGGCCAGGCTCCCGACCACCCCGGCCGGGTCGGTGACCGCGGTGACGTCCGGGGTGAGGGCGTCAGGTCTGCTCTCCGGCCGGCTTGGTCGTCGGGCACGCCGGCCGACTGCGCCTGCCACGCCGGGATCGTGAAGAGGTCGCAGACCAGGTCGCCCCCGACGTGTGGCCGGTCGTGCCGCAGGTGGCGAAGATCCCCTCCGTGCCGGCCGGCGGGGGCCCGGCGATGGGCGGGTTCGGGATCGTCCGGCGGGTAGACGACCAGCTCGGTGGCGCCGGGTGCCATGGCCGCGACCTGGCCCGAACAGGGTCCAGCCGGGGCGTGGTCGGGGTCCGAGTGCCGACGGTGTGGCGCGCCGGTCCGGGGAGAAGAAGGTGCCACCTGTGCCGCACCGAGGGCGGTGGGGATCGGCCGCCGGTGTAGAAGGTGACTCGGCCGCCAGGACGCGGACCGGAGCCACGATGATCGTGGGTGCCCGGCGTGGACCCGCCCCGGTGCGCCCGTGCACGCCACCACCGGGAAGGCGACGGCGACCTCACCGATCGGCGGGGCGGTCGTGGCGGTGGTCGACGGCGGCGCGGTCGACGTGACCGCGGTCGGCGTGGTCGAGCCCGACGAGGGCCGAGTCCGCACCCGGCCAGGAGCAGCGCCGCGAGCACGGCCGCAACCACTGCGACCGCGGTGCAGAGCCGAGGCCCCGCGCCGCCGGTGGTATCGCCGTTCGGGGGATCTGCTCATTGCACCCGTGACGATAAGCCAACCCGGGCCCCGGGGGCGCGGTCCGGCTCGTGATTGACGTCGACGTTAAGGTATATTTACGTAGTTGGACGTGAGCAGGGGACCGTCCCGTGCAGGCACGACCGGGATCCCACCTCGGGACCCGCTCCGGCGAGCGATGGCCGTGGAGGGCCAGTCGGCAGTGCTCGACCAGGCGACGAGCGGTGCTGGACGGGCGCCGTGGGCGAGCTGCGCGGCGACCCTCGCCGACCTGCCGCCCAACTACAAGTGGGTGGCCCTGTTCATCTCGACCCTCGGCATGCTGATGGCCACCATCGACGGCTCGATCGTCCTGATCTCCCTGCCCAACATCTTCCGGGGGATCGGGATCGACCCGCTCGAGCCGGGCAACACCTTCTACCTGCTGTGGATGATCCTCGGGTTCCTCGTCGTGACCAGCGTGCTCGTGGTGAGCCTCGGACGCATGGGCGACATCTACGGCCGGGTGCGGACCTACAACCTCGGCTTCGCCGTGTTCACGTTCTTCTCGCTCATGCTGAGCATCACCTGGATGACCGGGCACGCCGCAGGGGTGTGGCTCATCGTCATGCGGATCTTCCAGGGGGTCGGGGCGGCCATGCTCATGGCCAACTCGGCGGCCATCCTGACCGACGTCTTCCCGGACAACCAGCGGGGCATGGCGCTCGGGGTCAACCAGGCGGCCGCCTTCAGCGGGGTCTTCATCGGTCTGGTCCTCGGCGGACTGCTGGCCCCGCTCAACTGGCGGCTGGATCTTCCTGGTGTCGGTGCCCATCGGGCTCTTCGGCACGGTCTTCGGCTACCTCAAGCTCCGCGAGACCAGCCCGCGCCGACCGGCCCGCATCGACTGGCCGGGCAACATCACCTTCGCCCTCGGGCTGGTGCTGGTCATGGTCGGGCATCACCTACGGCATCGAGCCCTACGGCGACCACGTGATGGGGTGGACCAACCCGATGGTGCTCGGGGCGCTCGGCCTGGGCGTGGCCCTGCTGATCGTGTTCTGCGTGATCGAGACCCGGGTCGCCCAGCCGATGTTCCGGCTCCAGCTGTTCAAGATCCGGGCCTTCACCAGCGGGGTGCTGGCCAGCTTCCTCGCCGCCCTCAGCCGGGGCGGCCTCATGTTCATGCTGATCATCTGGCTCCAGGGGATCTGGCTGCCGCTGCACGGGTACGCCTTCACGCGTCACGCCGCTGTGGGCGGGCATCGCCATGCTCCCGCTGACGCTCGGGTTCCTGGTCGCCGGCCCGATCTCGGGCATCCTGTCCGACCGCTACGGCGCCCGGCCCTTCGCCACGGGCGGCATGCTCGGCTCGGCGGTGTGCTTCGTCCTGCTCGAGCTCCTGCCGGTCGACTTCCCCTACTGGGTCTTCGCCCTGCTGCTCTTCGTCACGGGCATGTCCATGGCCTCGTTCGGCTCGCCCAACCGGGCCGGGGTGATGAACAGCCTGCCGGCCCAGCACCGGGGCGCCGGATCGGGGATGAACACCACGTTCCAGAACTCGGCCCAGGTGCTGTCCATCGGGATCTTCTTCACGCTCATGATCGTCGGGCTGATGGCGTCCCTGCCGGCGAACCTCCTGCACGGGCTGCGTGGCCCACGGGGTGCCCGACCGACGTGGCCGAGCGGGTGGCCCACCTGTCGCCGGTCTCGACCCTGTTCGCCGCCTTCCTCGGCTACGACCCGATCCAGCACCTGGTCGGCCCCCACGTCCTGAGCCAGCTCACGCCCGGCCCAGCAGGCCACGCTCACCGGGCGGCAGTTCTTCCCGGGCCTGATCAGCACGCCGTTCCGTGCCGGCCTGCACGCCGCCTTCGACTTCGCCATCGTGGCCAGCCTGCTGGCCGCCTGGGCCTCGTGGCTCCGGGGCGGCCGCTACGTCTACAGCGAGCGGCGCCGGTGCCGAGGCCGAGGGGGCCCGGGTCGACCGGCCGCCCCGGGCGCGGCCGGGGCCGATCGGCCGGTCGACCCGTCCCCGAGGGGCACCGGTGACCACGCCGGAGCGCGGCCCGTGCCGCGCCGCTGGCGTTCCGCATCGGCGAGCTGGCCAAGCGACCGGGGTCACCACCCGCACCCTGCGCTACTGGGAGGAGCTCGGCCTCATCCGGCCGAGCGGCCACCGCGGGAGGGGCGAGCGTCTCTACCTCCCCGACCGACATGGCCCGGGTGACCCGGATCCGGGATCTGCAGGAGCTCCTCGGGTTCTCGCTGGCCGAGGTCCGGGTGGTGCTCGAGACCGAGGACATCGACGCCCTCGACCGGGTCCGGTCCGAGTTCCGGTGGGGCGACGCCTCGCCGCAACGGCGCAGCCAGCTGGTCGAGGACGCCATCGAGGCCAACCAGCGGCTGCTCGAGCGGCTGGACGACACGCTGGCCCGGATCCGCGCCTTCCGCGACGAACGGGCTGCCAAGGCCGAGCGGCTGACCGAGATGCGCCTCGCGCTCGACGCCATCACCGAACCGGAGGAGATGACGTGACGACCGGCGCGACCTGCAAGCCGAGACCGTGGTCATCCGCGGCCACGGCGGCGACCCGATCGAGGCCTACCTGGCCCGACCGCTCGGTGGGCCGACCACCGGCGGGGTGGTGGTGATCCACCACATGCCGGGCTACGACGCCGGCACCAAGGAGATCATCCGCAACGTTCGCGGCCAACGGCTATCTGGCCCTCTGCCCAACCTCTATTCACGGGAGGCGCCCGGGGCAGATCCCGACGACGCGGCTGCCGCTGTGCGGGCGGCGGGCGGGGTCCCCGACGACCGCCTGGTCGGGGACGTGGCCGGCGCCGCCGCCCACCTCCGGGCGATGCCCGAGTCGAACGGGAGGGTGGCGACCATCGGGTACTGCTCCGGGGGTCGCCAGTCGCTCCTCGTCGGCCTGCAGCCTCGAGCTCGACGCCGCCGTCGACTGCTACGGCGCCTTCGTCATCGGGCCGATTCCCGAGGGCCTCAACCTCAGGGTCGAGCCCCTCGACCACCTGCTCGGCGACCTGTCGTGCCCGCTCCTCGGGCTGTTCGGGGCCGAGGACAAGTACCCGGCGCCGGAGGAGGTCGCCGAGCTCGAGCGGCTGCTCGAGGCGGCGGGCAAGGAGTTGGAGTTCCACACCTTCGAGGGGGCGGGGCACGCCTTCTTCGCCACCGACCGACCGAGCTACCGTCCCGAGGCGGCCATCGAGGGTTGGCGGCGCATCTGGGAGTTCTTCGGACGGACCCTTTCCGGTGGGTGAGGGCCTCAGGTCCGCACGTTCATCGCACCATCGTGTATGGCACCGCCGGGCACCGCACTGCAGAGGAGGAGGATCACATGTGCACGTACCGGACGACCACGCTGACCATCGAGGGGAGCGGCAAGGGGGCCGGGCGGGTGGTTCCCGCTGACCGACGGCCTCGGTCTACTTCGACCATCCCGTGCATGCGCCCGCCGACCACACGCTCAACGTCGACCTGAGGAACCCCTCCCGCGGGCCCGGCGCGGGTGGCCGTCGAACTGGACCCGGCGTCGGCCCGGGCGCTCGCCGATGCGATCCTCGGGCATGCTCGACTCGGCGCCGGCCGGACTGGTCGACAGCACCGCTTCCTGACCGGCCCGCCGGGGACGCCGGTCGGGACGTCACTGCGCCGGTGGCATCGGGCCGGGAGGTGCCGGACGGCGGCGGCGCGACCGGGGGAGGCGGCACGTGCCCGGGGGGAGGCGGCGGGGAGCGGCTGATCCCTGCCCGGGGGTGGTGCGGGTGGGCCTGGGGGAGGCGTCGGCGGGTAGCCGGGCGGTAGCCGGCGGGATAACCACCGGACGTCGGGTAGCCGCCCGAGGGCGGGTACTGGCCGTAGCCGCCGCCGCCGAACGCAGATTCCCGCAGGACCGGCTGGGCCCCGGTAGGTGCTCTGCCCCAGCCAGAGGATGTACCAGAAGATGGGTGCGAGCAGGACCAGCCCGACGGTGAAGCCGCCTCCGTGGCCGAAGCTCTTCGAGACGTCATTGAGAACGATGATCGACACCACCAGGAGGGCCAGGCTGCCGACGAAGGGGATGAAGACGAGGAGCAGGAACCAGGCCCAGGTCACCGGACGCCCGGCGACCTTGAGCAGGACGATGAAGTTGTAGATCGGGACGAAGGCGGCCCACGCAGGGTCTCCCTGCGGCGAGGCCTTCTTGTAGGCGCCCCACACCCCGAGGGAGAAGACGACGTACAGCGCCAGATAGACGACCAGCAGTCCCGCGCCGGGCCCAGAGGTCGCGGCGGCTAGGTGATCCATGTCTCCCCCTTGGGATCGTCGCTCCCCCCGTCGGGACCGATGGGACCATGTTTGCACCCTGCCGCGTCGAGCGGGCTGATAGGGACTCCGGTGGTGGGATTCGCGGCATATCCCGACCCGGCGACCATCCCGACTCCGAGAACTCCCAGGTCAGTGCTTCCCGGCAGTCATGGGGTCATCGTCCCGCGCCCGCTGGCAACGAGACTGCGAACATCCGCCATCGCCGAATCGAGCATCGGAAGGTGGGCTTCGACCACCCGGTCGGGCGTGAGGAAGACGAACGTGACCCGGGTGATCGGTTCGTCGGTCGCCGCCTCGACGCTGATCGCATACGAGGCACCCTGGATCCGGTACGCCTCCACCCGTCGTTCGAGCTCCTCGGGGTCCGAGGTGTTGGACGTCTTGTAGTCGACGACGACCAGGCCGTCGGGACCCCGGTAGAGGAGATCGACATACCCCTCGAGGAGTCGCCCGTGCACCGGGACGCACGCATAGACCTCGCGCCAGTGTTCGCTGGTGGCGGCCTCACGCACCGACGGTGACCCGAGCGCGCCGGCGGCCAGCATGCGCACATCCCCGATCCGCCCGGGGATCGCCTCCGCCTCGCACTGGGAAGCCACAGCCGTCTCGAGTCCGTCGCCGGTGGCGAGGTCGATCGTCTGCAGGACGCCGTGCACCGCCCGGCCGACCGCCGTGCCGTAGCGTCCCTTCAGCCACGGCGGAAGGTCGAGGTCCCGAGGTCGCTTCTGCAGCCCGGGATCGGGTTCTTCTTCGACGTCCGGAGCACCCTCCTCGGTGAGTGCGGTCGCAGCCACGGTGGTAGGACGCTCCGCCCGCTCGAGCGCCGAGCGGCGCTCTCTGGCCCACACCTCGAACGGTGCAGGTGGCGACGGTTGCGGCACGACCACCAGTGGGATCGCGCCGGTCGGGTTCGACGGCATCGGGAACCTCCCCGATCACAGTCCCCATGCCGGCGAGCAACAGTTCGGCGTTGGTGCGTCTCGGTGGTGGCGGCGGTTCGGCCCGCTCCTTTCGGTAGAGCGACACGACGAGATGGTCCCGAGTCCGGGTGCAGGCCACATAGAGAAGGCGGATCCGCTCGTGGAGCCCCATCTGTTCGTCGACGGGTGCCCATGCCTCGTACTCGCTCGGTCGTTACCTTGTTGCCGAACTTGTAGCCGACCTTGCCTGTCGCCGGGAACACCACCTCGACCGGAGCACGGTGAGCGGCCGGAGCTGTCGACATCCCCGAGACGATGGTGATCGGGAATTCGAGACCCTTTGCACCGTGAATGGTCATGATCCGAATGGCGTCATCGTCGGTCTCGGGCAGAACGGACTCGGCCACTCGTGCCCCCTCGGCCGTCTGTTGAGCCACCCAGGTCAGGTACTGGCGCAGGTTGCCGCCCGTTGCATCGCTCCAGGCCCGCGCCTGGTCGATGACGAAGCGGAGCCGACGCCAGACGTCGCGTGGCCGACCTTCGGCGAACCCCAGTTCCATGACACGCCGGTCCCGGGCGATCCGGTCGAGCAGCTCCGAGGGTGCGAGCCAGTGGCGCTGGTCATAGAGCGAACGCAGATAGAGCAGTCCCTGTCGGACCACGTCGTCATCCGGCACGGTCTCCGGCTGGTCGGCGAGGTAGCTCCACCGCCCCTTGCGTTCCCACTTGAACCGGAACAGGTCATCGTCGCCGCATGCCAAGAGCGGGGTCCGCAGCGCGGAGACGACGTGGAGGTAGTTGGTGGGATCGTCGACGGCCCGCAGCACCATGAGGAAGTCCCGAATTGCCCGGCTGACGTAGACGAGAGAACTCGTCTCGGCCCGGTAGGCGATGCCGGCGGCATCGAGGGCGTCCTCGAGGTACGGCAACGACGTGCGCGCCGGTAGCAGGACCGTGATGTCCCCGAGTCGGGCCGGGCGCCAGCCGCCTGTTCCGTCTGCGACGGTCCACTGCTCGCAGATCGCCCGGGCCACGGTGGAAGCCACGTCAGCTGCCTCTGCCGTGCGGAGCTCGCTGGCCGACAGGGTTCGGGGCTGTTCGGTCCGCCCGATGACCGCAATTGGGGGGCCGACGGTTGCGGCGGAGCGGACGGGATCCAAGGCGATGTAGCGGGGTTGCGAGGGTAGCGGAGTGACGACGTCGTCGGGCTCCCCCATGAGTGCGTCGAAGGTGTGGTTCACCCAGTCGATGACAGGGGTCACGGTGCGGAAGTTGGCAGTGAGCTCGACCGGGCCCGAGCTCTCGGTGCCGAACCGGGAGGCGGCGACCAGGAACGTCGAGATGTCGGCCCGCCGGAACCGGTAGATCGACTGTTTGGGATCACCGACCAGGAACAGTTGGCCGGGGGTCACCGTCACCTCGCCCCAGGGTGCCTGCCCAGCGGGGTCACCTGTCGGGTCGGCGGCCGCGATGCGCACGGCCAGCTCGATCTGGATGGGATCGGTGTCCTGGAACTCGTCGAGGAGCAGGCGCTGGTAGCGGGCGTGCAGCCGGGCTCGCACCCCTGCGCCGTGTTCGGGGTCGCGCAGCAGTGCCGCGGGCCATCACCAGCAGATCGTGGAACTCGAGTTGGCCGGCCCGCCGGCGCTCATCGGCGGAAACGAGGGTGAAGCGGCGGATGGCGACGGCCAGCCGCTCGACACAGGCCTCGGCGATCGCGGAGCGGACGCTGTCGAGCCTGTCGCCGGCCGTACGGATGCTCGCCCTGAACGCCGAGAGGTCGGTGTCGAAGTTGACGCGTTCTGCCGGACCCACCGACCTTGAAGCTGGGTCGGGCCTTTTCGTCCGCCAGCGCTTCGAGCAATTCGAGCTCGTCGTGGATGCTCCGGACCCCGGCCACCCAATCTGCGATCTCGTCGAGTCGCACGCGCAGCTTGTCCGCCGGATCCCGGCATGGCTCGTTGCAGACGTCAGCGATGGCATCCAGGGCAGGATCTGCCAGGGCGCGCACCGTCGGGGGTTCCGTCTCGTCGTCGGCGACCTCGTTCCTCGACCAGGTCCCAGTTGTCGTCGAAGGCGACGGCCAGCGCGTGCAAGGCGCTCATCGCGTACCCCTGAGGCGACGAGGAGGAGGATGGAGCGCTCGAGGCCCGGATCGGCCAGCAACTCGTCTCGGAATCCCCGCCAGCGCCGCTCGAAGGCCACGGCCGAGCTCACCTCGTCGAGCACCTCGACCCGGGGCGGGAGTCCTGCCTCGACCGGATGTTCCGAGAGCAGGCGCTGGGCGAAGGAGTGCAGGGTGCCGATCGCTGCCCCGTCGAGCTGGTCGAGCGCTGCCGCACAGCGGACCCTTGCATCCTCGCCGGCGCTGGCGATTGCTCGCTCTTCGAGTTGGCGTCGGACCCTGGCACGCAGCTCCGCCGCCGCCTTGTCGGTGAAGGTGATCGCGGCGATCGCCTCGAGCTCCGCGTGTCCCCCGATCACCAGGGCGAGGACGCGATCGACCAGGGCGGTGGTCTTGCCCGTCCCCGCTCCGGCCTCGACGAACAGCGTCGTGTCGAGGTCTTCGGCGATACGGTTGCGTGCCGCCTGGTCGGGAGCGATGGCGAGGTCAGGCATCGGGGCCATCGCCCGTGTCGCCGGATGCGGCGGCGGCCAGGTTGACGAACCCGGCCAATTGCGGATCGTCCCGCTTTCGCTCCCAGGCCCGACGCAGGTCGACCACGCCGAGGGCGTCGGGGTCGCAGTACGGGCACTCGACGAAGGGGGAGCCGGTGGAATCGGTCGGGAAATTCGGGAAGACCCCCGCCTCGATGCCGTCCACCACGACTTGCAGGGTCTTGCCGACGTGCTCGAGTACCTCCGGGGTGATGTCATAGCCGATCCGCTTGTACTCGCCCTTGGTGGAGATGAACCAGTACTCGGCACGAACTGGGGCGCCGGGATCCCCGACGAACAGCCGAGCGGCCTGGCCGTACACCGGAAGCTGGAATCGGGTTCCCCCGAGGTCGGGGTCGTCCTCGCTCAGGGCCCGGTAGCTGTTGGCCGACCCGGTCTTGTAGTCCACGACGTGCACGGTGCCGTCCTCGGCCAGGTCCACCCGGTCGGCCTTGCCCCGAAAGGCGATGCTGCGCCCATCGGGGAGATCGAGCGACACGGTGGGGAGCCGTGCGCCCTGCATGCCGAAAGCCAGCTCGGCGGCTATCGGACGCGTACGGTGGCGGGCACGATGGAGGTTGTCGAAGTCCAATGTCCGCAGTAGTTCGGCCACGATGCGGTGTTGGTCACGCTGCCAGAAGACGGGCCGTCCGGTGAGTCCGTGCGCCTCGTACTCGGCGCACACCTGCTCGGCGATCTCCCTCAGTCGAGCCCTGTCGACGTCGGACCACGGCTGCGATAGGGAGATCTGGTCGGAGGCACTGCCGTAGAGCTGCTCGTCGATGAAGCGCTCGAGGACGTCATGGACCAGCGAGCCCGCGATCGCGTGGAGTGATCTCCAACTCGTCTTCAGGATTCTCCACTTCGTCGACGTTGAGGATGTCGCGAAGAAAATGGCCGAAGGGACACGATGCCCACCCCTCGAGCCGGGTGGCCGAGGTGCCCCGTTCGGTGGGTGAGGGAACGGCCATGCCGGCCAGGTTTCCGTCGAAGCGGGTGAACCGGTTACTGCGTCTCGCGGCCACGACCTCGGTGCCACGGTCGACGGTCAGATCTCCCAGCCCTGCCAGGGTAGCCGTGCCCGGTCCCGGGGAGGCGTGCGCCATCAGTGAACGCAGCCGGTACTCCTGTTCGACCGCCGGGAACGCCATCCGGCGCAGCCCAGCATCGAAGGAGGCGACATGGACCAGCCAGTCGCGCTCGGCTCCGAGGAGCTCTTCGGACCACCATCGCTGACCGGCGAGCGAGCTGGCGATGTCGAGGACCCAGCGCGACGGAACCCGCTCCTGGCTGCGGCGGAGATCCCCACGGGGCACACACAACAGCTGGCGCGACGCACCGGCAAGGGCGGCCAGGAGCTCGCGGTGCTGGCGCTCGATCCGGGCGGCTCGAAGGGGGAGCTCGTCGCCCGTGGTCGCCCGCTCATGGTCCGGCAACAGCGAGTCATCACGGGTCGGGCCCGGGAAGGAGCCCTCGGCCAGGCCGAGCACCACGACCAGGTCCAAGTCGAGCCCCACGCCCATGCTCACCGGCGCCACCAGCACGCCCTCACCCATTCGACCGACCCGACCCAGGTCGGCGTCGAGTTCGAGCTCGAGCGTGCGCCTGAACACATCGAGATCCGTGGGTCCTTCGACCGCATCCAGGCAGCCCAGACGATCGATGGCCCGCTCGACCCGGTCGGCCGCCCGCTGTTCCGCCACGGGCCACTGCTGGCGGCGGTTGACGTCGTCGAGGAGCCGATCCAAGTGGTGTCGGGCCCACTTCGCCCGACGGATCCAGGGTTGGGGTCGAGCCCGAGCCGAGGCAAGATCGTCGATGAGGGCCAGGACGAATGACCGCAACCCCCGGGCCCGGAGGGCCTCGGTGCGAGAGCGCTCGGCCCGCCACGGGGGAGCATCGGGATCCGCATCATCTTGGGTCGCACTGGCCTCGCGATCATCGGCGAACCGGGTCAGCAGGTGATCCCATTGGTCGCGCCCGGCCACGACGCCGACGTCGCGAGAGATCCGTTCCCAGGCGGTGACCGGGATCTGTTTCCCGTCGTACCGCAGCCGCGCCCCGGCCAACCAGGAGAACACGTCTTCGCGTCGGAAGTCACCGTCAGGCAGGGCCAGGAGCCCGAGCAGGGTGCGGCCGGCCACCCGGGCGGTCAGAGGCATCACCGACGCTCCGTTCATGGCCAGGCCGGCGGCGGAGAGCTGTTCGTAGGCCAAACGCGCGATAGGGCTCGGGGCTTGCGTGGAGGATGGCGATCCGGTCGAGCGGGGTCCCGCCACGGACAGCATCGATGACGGCCCGCACCGCCTCTCGAACCTCTTCGTCGGCGTCCGAGACGGTCATGATCCGGGTGCGGTCGGCGCTGACCACTGCCATCGGGTCGACGGTGGGGATGCTCGTGCCCTCCTGCGGACCGCCCAGCCGCTCGACGGCCAGGGCCACCTCGGCGTCGGCCCGGCGGTCTCCGCTGGTTCCGGCGAGCACGGTCAGCCCACGCCCGTCGGCCACCGCCCGGAGCAACTGTGCCCCGTGAAGAGTCAGGCGTTCCGGCAGGTAGACGATGATCTTCCCGAGATCATCGCCACGGGACCGATCGGTGCGCAGGATCTCGACAGCGGAGTCCATCAGGTCCTCTTCGTCGTACCAGGCAGGCTCGACTCGGTCCCGGGCCGCTCGCTGCAGGCGGACCACATCGGCGGCCCTTCCGCTGCGACGGACGAGGGCATCCGCTGCCTCTGCGGAGACGTCTCGCAGTTCCCGGTAGGCGGCGACCAGGGCCGTCTCGGTCGCCGGGTGCGTGGCCACTGGTGTGAACACCCCTGGTCGCTCGGCCAGCTCGGCCCGCAGTGCGGCGGCGATCACGGGAGTGGACACGGGTCGCCGACCGGCACCCGCAAGGCGGGAGGCACCCAACAGCTCGGCCAGACGGTAGACGGTGAGGAAGGTCACCGCCGCGATCCCGGTACCGCGGCCACAGACCGGCCCGAGCCTCCCAGATGCCAGCAGGCGGCGGGTGCCCACGCCGACGTGGTTGGAGGGAACGACCACGGTGACCGGAGCCAGGGGGTTGTCGTCTTTCTCCTCGCCGATCGCTCGACGGAGGGAATCGGCTGCCGCGGGGCCGTAGCCCACCCAATGGACGTTGATGCTCACGCCGGTGATGGTAGGTCTACGGCGTGACAGGTCCGGGTTTCGAGCGCCTTCGCGACCCGGCGGGACCGCACAGACCGGTCACCGGGCTGCCGGCTGTGCCATCGGCTCGGCCGTCACGCCCCATTGAGAAATGGCCAGATGGCGCCTACAGACTCCGGAGCCACACACTTCCGCTACGGCATTGTCACCCAGGTCGCCTGGTCCTTGTCGGCTCGTCAACCGTTCAGCCGGGTTCGCCATGCTTCTGACCGGTATTGGACATCGACGGTCACGTCCCCTTCGACGCCGAGGGCATCCCGTAGGAGTCGGCGAACTGTCGAGATCACCCCGGACCGCTGATCCTCGGACATCAGGATGATCCAGCTGAATGTGCCCAGGAGGCCAATCAGTTCGTCTGCGTTCAGAGCGACGTCCCAGGTAAGGATCTGCTGCTCTGGTTGGGTAAACGGAGAATCGCCAGGGATCGAAAGGACCTGAGAGGGAAGGTTTGGGTCAATCACCGAATTGTCGATGCCGAGATCGTCTCCGTCGCCCCGGGACCGCTGGCCGAGTAACTCACGAGCTTGCAACAGGAAGGGACCCTCGGGATCGGGCCCTGTCCAGACGGCACCAAGGATGCCGCCTGACTTCAGAACCCGCTCCGCCTCGCCGAGGGCCTTCACCGGATCCATCCAATGCCAGGAGGACGAGGCCAACACGGCGTCGGCCGACGAGTCAGGAAGGGGTATGGCCTCGCCCGTTCCGCTCAATGCCGTGACGCTGGGAAGATTCCGAGTAAGTACCTCGAGCATTCGGTCATCAGGTTCGACGGCAATGACGTCGTTCGCACGCTCGACGAGCAACTTGGTCATTGCACCTGTTCCGGCTCCCAGCTCGACGACAGATGTCGGCCGGATCCGAAGCATCCAGTCCACCGCCTCCGCCGGAGGCCCCGGCCGAAATCTCTCGTACAGGAGTGCCGACCCACCGAAGCTCCGCGATCGACGTTCCATCTCCTCGGGACTGAGTCTGGTGCTCGGTGTTGTGTTCTCAGTGCTCGGCGGTTCGGTCATGAGTGGACAGTACCTGGGAGTGGGAATCACGTGCAGGCTGTCGAACGAGGGCTCTCGCCGCATTTGAGACGCCTGAGCCGACAGGACATTCGACGAGGACCATCGGTGAGCCTGGTGGCCCAACTGAGTCGACGCTCGAACCGTGGCGGGCGCTCAGCGCTCCTGCTCGGTGGGTCGCACCATGATCTCGTTGACCGCCACCCTGCGGGGTTGGGTCACTGCGTAGCGCACGGCGTGGGCGATGTCTTCGGCCCCGAGCAACTCGATGCTCCCGAAGGTCTGTGCCATCCCTTCGAGAATTTCGGGCCGGTTTTGGAAGGCCAGCTCGGTGGTGGTGGCGCCAGGCTCGACGATGGTGACCCGCACGTGTCGAGCGGTGACCTCCTGGCGGAGCGATTCGCTGAAGGCACCCACTCCGAACTTGGTGGCGTTGTAGACCCCGCTGTTGAGTCGGGCGACCCGGCCGGCCACCGAGCTCACGTTTACCACGTCGGCCACGCGACGGGGCTCGTTCTCGGCCGCATCGAGCAGGTGGGGCAGAGCGGCGTGGGTGCAGTAGAGAAGGCCCAACAGGTTCAGATTGACCATGCGGCGCCACTCGTCGGTGGGGGCGCCGTCGATCGGTCCCAACAGCATGACTCCGGCGTTGTTGACCAGGGTATCGAGCCGGCCGAACCGGCCGACAGTGTCCGCCACCATCTGTTTCACCTGGGCCTCGTCGGTCACGTCGACCTCGAGCACCAGCACCTTCTCCGCACCACCCTCGATGCGTTCAGCCAGTTGCTCCAAGCGGTCCCGACGGCGAGCGGCCAGGACCACCGCCGCTCCGTCCCCGGCCAGCGCCAGGGCGGTGGCCTCGCCGATTCCGCTGGACGCTCCCGTGACCAGGGCCACGGTACCTTCGAGCACTCCGGGCATGCTGGACCTCCCTCTGGACGCCGGTGCGCGCCCCCTGGGGTTCTATCGCACCGGGCATCTGCTTGTCCGCAGGCGGTACGGAGCGGAAGGAGCCAAGGTCGGTAATGCCCGGTCCTTGATCTCTGGATCCGACCAGGGAAGATCGCCGGTAGCCGGGTCTATCGGCCGGTCTGTCCGTCGATCTGCTCGCGCAGGATGTCAGCGTGACCAGCGTGCCTTGCGGTCTCCTCGACCATATGAACGAGGAGCCAGCGCAATGACAGGGGTCCGGGCGTCGTAAGTGCCCTTGCGCAGAGTTGGTCAAGGCTGTTGGAATCGTTCACGATTGTGTTATTCGCGACGGCAGTTGCCCGGTAGGAAAGGACCGCGGTCGCCACTGTGTCATTGGACTCAATCGCTTCGGGAGGGATTTGTGGGTCGAGTCCAGCGAACGCGAACTGGAACCAGGCCACTTCCACCCCAGTCAGATGCTTGACCAACCCGAGGAGGCTGGTGCCTGTGGGAACCATCGATCTACGAGCTGAGTCCTCATCCAGGTCCTCCACCTTCAGGATCACCGACTCCCGCAGGTAGTCAAGGAACTCAAGCAACGTCTCCCTCTCGCCCGTGAGATTGAGGGGAGTGCGACGGTCTGGCATCGGACTGGACCGTAGCTCCTCGCCCAGAAAGCCGTCCGCCGAATCGCTGTACTCGTACTATCCAACGGTCTGCTCGCCGCCATCGCCGTGCTCGCTGTCGCCGGGCTCTCGGTGACCCTTTGGGCCATCATCGACGCCGCCTCGACGCCAACAAGTACTTTTCGAGATGCCGGATCCTCCAAAGCCTTCTGGATTGTGCTGATTTCGGTCCTTTACTTCCTGACGGTCTATCCCGGGGTCATCATGGCGATCGTGTATCTCGGGGTCATTCGGAGACGGCTGAGGCGGCCACAACTACGTCCCGAACCCTCGACAGTCTCGCAGTGATGATCCGATGGGTCGTCCTGGGCGCTTTGATTCTGGGATTGGTGGCGTGGGGGACCGCTACCGGAATGTCAGCACCCCTGCTGCTTCGGGAATCAGGAAAGGCTCTCAATGATTTCGATCAACTCATGGGATCGGAACCCTTGGTGTCGGGCGTAGTCCAGTAGCTCCCGAGCCCGAACCACGACTGCGGTGCGTTCCGGTGTGCCCGCAACCGTCACCCCTCTTCCTCGACGGAACTCCAAGAGTCCTTCGTCACGCAGCAGCCGCAATGCTCGCAGCACAGTGTTGGAGTTGACACCCAAGACTGCGGCCAGGTCTCTGGCGGGGGGCATACGTTCTCCGGGTCCGGCTTCTCCCTCGGCAATGGCCCTACGGATCTCAGCGGCCACCTGATCGTGAAGAGCAAGTGAGTCGGAGCGGTCGATCTTGACGTTTGATATGATGCTATTTATCATAGCACTATGAGTGTACAGGCGCCAGTCCGTCCCGCTGAACCGATTGTCGAACAATCGACGCAACCAATCGAGGTTCTTCGTGCAGGCAGAGGGATTCTCTGCACCCGTCAACTGCGGCGCCTGAGCGTGGACTCCTGCTGCGCCTGTCAGCCGGTCTGAAACCGAACGAAGGCGGGCCAGATGAACCATCATGTGAGACGGACGTGCAGAATGCACATAACAACCGTGATGGCAGTTGCTCTTTTTGTCGTCATCGGGATTTTGGTGGGTACTCCCTCTCTCGTCCAAGCGACGGTGATGCCGACGCTCACGGTGAGCCAGGTGGCCGGACCGGTCGGTTCGGTCGTCACCGTCACGTTCGGTCCGGCGAACAACGGGTGTGGGACACCGACGTTCGAGCCAGCGACGGGATACACCGCTGGTCAGCAGGGTCTTCCCTACGTCGGCGGGGGCGGCGGTGTGGAAGGAATATCCGGCAGTCAGGACTTCGTCATCCCCAGGGTCCTGGGCGCACCTTCGGCCCAGACCAACGCCCCGGTATCCCCGGGTAGGTACCAGTTCGTGCTCACCTGTGATACGAGCAACGAACCGGCCACTGCCATCTCTGTGTCGGTGCCATTCACGGTCACCGCCGGGTTCCCTCCCCAGTTCGTAGGCATCGCCTCGACCAGGGATGGCAAGGGCTATTGGCTCGCCCAGGCCGGTGGCGGGGTCTTCGGCTACGGCGACGCAGTGTTCCATGGCTCTCTGCCGGGTGATGAGATCGTGCCCACCGACCAGGTCGTCGGGATCGCCGCCACCCCCGACGGCAAGGGATATTGGCTGGTGAGTGCAGACGGTGGGGTGTTCAGTTTCGGCGACGCCCACTTCTTCGGTTCCATGGGCGACAAGCCGCTGAACCAGCCCATCGTGGGGATGGCCTCCACACCGGACGGAAACGGGTACTGGGAAGTGGAATCCGATGGAACCGTGTTCAGCTTCGGTGACGCCCACTCCTTCAACGGTTTCTCCGGTCAACCGTTCGATCTGCCCACCGCGGGGATTGCCTCGTCGCCCGACGGCAAGGGCTACTGGGAAGTGGAGTCCGACGGTGGCGTCTTCAGCTACGGAGACGCCCGGTTCCACGGTTCTGTCGGCGGTCGATCCCTCAATCAGCCGATAGTCGGGATGAGTGCGGACCTGCTGACCGGCGGGTATTGGGAGGTGGCTGCCGACGGTGGCATCTTTCCTTTCGACGCACCGTTCATCGGATCGACCGGGAACACTCACCTGAACCAGCCGATCATGGGGATGGTGGGCAACCCAACCGGACTCGGCTACCACCTCGTAGCCGCTGACGGCGGCGTCTTCAGCTTCGGTGATGCCAAGTTCTACGGAAGTGCCGCTTGACCTGACTGATGTTCGGACAACGCAGACCTGAGTACACCCCGAGGCGCTGCCGTCGTAGGGATTCGTCGTCCTCTGACCAGCGACGAGGGCGGCAGGTCCAATGCTGGATGATGACGGGCACTCTTCATCCACGCCATCCCTCCATACCTGAATCACGATGGAGCCATTCCAGGAGCTCCCGTGGGGCCATAGCGGCGGCACGCCTGTAATAGTGGTCGAGCTCCACTCTGCTCAACGTTTCAGCCCCCGCGCCCGACGAGCCCCGCCGGAAGAACGCTGTCTGATCCTTCAGAATCCCCGAGGGGTCGGGAGCAATCGAGTCCGCCCTCGCACGCATCTGAGCGAACGTCGCCGCTTCGACCAGAGTCGGCCAGGTCTCCTCTGATACAGAAAAGCCGAGCCGACTTGCCACACGACGCATCTCCGCCTCCAGGTCATCGACGAGGTCGTCGTAGTGGACGAGAACGACATCCTGTGTGGCTCGACGACTCCAGGCATCGGAGAGGTGCCACAACACGCCAGGTAGTGAATCGAGCGAGTTCCTAGGATCGGAATCGTTCTCGATCCACCTGAGCAGCCATTGGTGGAGCGGTGGACGATGGTCGGCGGTTGGCCCGGAGTCGGGTAGGCCCGTCAACTCACGGATCCGCTCCCGGTTGAGGTTCCCACCCTGGTGATAGAGCGAAACGGCCATGTCCAAGGGATGGCGTCCCGGAACGATGTACGTCACCCGAGGGTCGACGGGCAGTCCATCGAGGGGCGTATGGGTCTTCATAATCCTTCGATGATCTTGACCGGCGAGCTGGGCATACACATCAGCACGGGGCGTGATCAGCCAGTCGAGCCATGGCGAGATATTTGAGAGTGAATCGGGCAGCTCCGGAGTCTGGAAGATCAAGAGGGCGCAGATCATCTGGATCCACGTGGTTCCGGTCTTGGATCGTGCACTTATAACGATGTCTCCTTCACGGAAGGAGAATCGGTCCATCGGGAACTGTCCTCGTCTGGTGAGGTGTAGTGGATTGGCAAACCCGGCACGGCTGAAGGTTAGATCGGCACGGTGCGCCATCCCGCGGGACGTGCCGGTCGGCCATTTCGACAACTCCGGCCAAGCCGGTGGTCAGGGTCAGTCCCTCGTTTACGTGCGATCGAGAGTGACGCCATGTGGGGCAGTTGGGCTGTCCTTCGCAGGGAGGAAGGCGCGCTTCACTAGCCCCCGATCGAGGCGATCACGGATCGCCGTTCTCCCGCTTCCGCAACGCGTAGTAGGCCTTGACCGAGGTGTCGGTGGCGGGCGCGCCGTCGTCGTCGACCTCTTCGAGTAGCTCGAAGCGTCCGCTGATCAGCTCACGCACCCGGGCGAGCGGCACCGCAAGCTCCCCGATCCACTCCCGGTGCAGGGTGTAGCGGTTGCCGCCGACCCGCTCGAAGATCCGGATGTCCCACTCGGTCGACCCGGACCCGTCCTCGTTCTCGTCGAAGGCCACGTCGATGATCGCGGTCCCCCCATCGAACTCGTAGACCCAGGGCGGCTCCTCCCCGAGCCGCCGGAGCTCACCGACCGTGTTGACGTCGAAGACGAAGAGGCCGCCGTCGCAAAGGTGGTCGTGTACGCACCCGAGGAGCGACTGCCACTCCTCGATGGTGAGCAGGTGGTTGATCGAGTCGAAGATGCACAGCACCACGTCGAACCGCCGTCCGAGTGAGAACGAGGCCATATCCGCCAAGACGAGGTTCGCCGTCGGCACCTTGCGGGTGGCGACGGCCAGCATCTCCGGTGACTGGTCGAGGCCGGTGAGGGCGGCCGACGTGGTGAGACGGGCGAGGATCGAGCCGGTCCCGCAGCCGACCTCGAGCACCGCGACCGCGCCGGGCCGGTAGAGCTCGATCCACGCGTTGACCCGTGCCGCGCGGGCCCCCGGGTCGTCCATGACCGAGTCGTAGAAGGGGGCGAACTGCTCGTAGGCGGCCATTGGTCCACCGTGCCACATGCCGCGGGCGGCGGCAGCGGGGACGGTCAGTCCCCGATGAGCCTGATCGGCAGCCCTCGCGACGCCGCTGCGCCGAGAAGGGTGGGGTTCTCGTCCACGGTTGCCAGGCAGAGCTCGGCTCCGAGCTCCTCTGCGGCGGCAAGTGCCTCGAGCGAGAGCAGATTGAGCTGCACCTGCTCGGAGACCAGACGCGCCATGGGCCATGCGAGATCGCGAAGGGACAACAACCCGATGGTCTCTGGGAGGTCGGTGACCGATCGGATGGTCGAGGATCCGAGTGCCGGATCTGCCGCACCCAGCCGGCGGGACAAGGCCCCGGTCACGGACGTGCTGGCGAGCGCCCGGCACAGCCGGTGGTACCAAAGGCCCGTCGTGAACACCCGACCCGCCGCTCGGCGAAGGTCGGAGGGCTCGTCTTGGAGGAGGATCCGGAGGAGGAGGTGGTCATCGACCACCACGTCCTGCCGACGGTTCAAGCGAGGTCCGGCTCGGCTGCGACGACTGCGGCGGCGAGCGATGCGTAGCCGCCCGCCTCTTCGACGGAGGCGCCAACAAGGGCCCGCAGCCCTCCATGCCCGGCCGGGACGACGACCAGTGCGTCACCGAGGTCGGCGATCTCCACGGCACCCCCATCGGACAGGTTCCAGCGTCGCCTGGCCCCGGCGGGCAGGGCCATCTGCCCTCGGTCGGAAACCCGGAACTCGGAAACGCCCACGGGACCAGGGTATCCGGTACAAGGCGAAGTGACAATGGCGCTTTGTAACTGGCGGGGGAGCGCCTGCTCAGCCGACGGCGCCGGCCGGGTGCCCCGAGGGCTCTGCCTGGGTGATCCAGGTGGCGTACATCTCTGCGTAGCGACCTCCCCGGGCCACCAGCTCAGCGTGTGATCCGACCTCGACGATCCGGCCCCCGTCGACCACCGCGATCCGGTCCGCCCGCATGGCGGTCGAGAGTCGGTGGGCGATGAGGATGGCGGTCCGGTTCTCGAGCAGGACGTCGAGAGCGGCCTCGATCTTGGTCTCCGACTGGAGATCGAGATTGGAGGTGGCCTCGTCCAGTACGAGAACCCGGGGATGGGCCAGGAAGGCGCGTGCAAGGGCGATCAGCTGTCGTTCTCCAGACGAGAGCGTCTGTCCCCGCTCGTGGACCACGGTGTCGAGGCCCGCAGGCATCCGGTCCACCATCTCGGCCAGGCCGACCCGGTCCACCGCCTCGCGGATCTCCTCCTCGGAGGCGTCGGGGCGGGCGAATGCCACGTTCTCGCCGAGAGTGCCGGCGAACAGGAACGGTTCCTGCGGGACCACCCCAAGCTGGCGACGCAGCGAGTACAGGGTGACCTCCCGGAGGTCGTGACCATCGATGGTGACCCGGCCCTCGGTGGGGTCGTAGAAGCGGGTCACCAGCTTGGCGAGGGTCGACTTGCCGGCCCCGGTCGGTCCGACGAAGGCGACGGTCTCACCGGGGGCGACCCGGAGGTCGACATCCTCGAGCACCGGGCGACCGGGCGTGTAGGCGAAGGTGACCCGCTCGAAGTCGATGGCCCCCTCGATCGGGGGGAGTTCGCGGGCGTCCCGCGCTTCTCGCACCTCGGGCTCGGTGTCGACCAGGGCGCGCAGCTTGATCACCGACGCCTGACCCTGCTGGTAGGTGTTGTACTGCTGGACCAACAGCTGGATGGGCTGGAAGAAACGGTTGAGGTAGAGGAAGAAGGCGACCAGGGCCCCGAGCGAGAGGGTGTGGTGGATGACCATCTCCCCGCCGACCGCCAGCAGCACCGCCTGGCCGATGACCCCGAGGAGCTGGGTGCCCGGACCATAGAGGGCGTTCACGTGCCCGGTGTAGTTGTTGGCGTCCCGGTAGTCGCCGACCACGTTGCGGTGGTGGATGACGTTGTGGCGCTGGCGGTTGTGCGCGGTCACGATGCGGACCCCGTGCAGGCTCTCCGAGAGGTCGGCCAGGACGTTGGCGATGCCGTCCCGTACCTTCCCGTAGCCTCGCTCGGAGGCCCGGGTGAACCAGATCGAGGCGGCAAGCAACGCGGGGACGATCAGGAGCACGGTGATGGCGGCCAGCCGGACATCGGTGGTGAAGAGGATCGCGGTGATCACCACCATGGTCATCGCCTGGATGGCCAGCTGCGAGAGGCCGTCCTGGAGAAGCTGCTGCAGGTTCTCGATATCGCTGGTCATCCGGCTCATCACCACACCGGCCTTCTCCTCGGTGAAGAAGCCGAGGGAGAGTCGTTGGAGATGGGCGAAGACCTTGACCCGGAGGTCGTTCATGACCCAGGCGGCCAGGCGCCCGGTCACCTGGACCTGGAAGCGCTGGGCGAGCGCGGTGGCCGCCACGAAGAGCAGGTAGACGCCGGCCAGGATCGCCACCACTGCGAAGTGCTCGTGGCCCGGGGTCATGCCATCGTTGATGGCGATCTCGGTCAGCTTCGGCCCTGTCTGGGCGGCGATCGAGATGAACACCACCAGCAGGCCGGCCAGCGCCAGCATTCCGGGGTACTTGGTGAGCAGGCGGCGCAGGGTGAGTCGCCTGAGGTCGGCCTCCGACCCGTTCTGCTCGAAGGCGATGTCCGGTGCGGCGTGCTCGGGCTCGGACGACGAGCAGTCGGTCCACCCCGGACTGGAGCTCGGAGGGGATGCCGGCGAACGGCAATCCGGGCGCGGCCGGCCGCCCCATCCCCCCGGGCGCTCCGCCGAACCCCATGCCCCCGCCGCCCCAGCTCATCGGAGCCCACCCGTCTCGACAGGCTCCGCCGCCCGGTCCTCCACGGCCTCGTACTCGGCAGCCTGGGCGAGCACCTCTGCGTAGAGCGGGGTGGACTCGAGCAACTCGCCGTGGGTTCCGTCGGCCACCACCTTGTGCTGGTCGAGGAGGACCACCCGGTCGGCCAGGGAGATCGTCGAGAGCCGGTGGGCGATGATCAGGGTGGTCCGACCCTCCATCTGGACCCGGAGGCCGGCGTGGATGGTCTGCTCGACCTGGACGTCGATGGCGCTGGTCGCGTCGTCGAGGATCATCACCGGCGGGTTGACCAGGAGGGTCCGGGCGATCGCGATCCGCTGTCGCTGGCCCCCGGAGAGCGTGTAGCCGCGCTCGCCGACCACGGTGTCGTACCCGTGGGGGAGCTCGGCGATGAACTCGTGAGCTCCGGCCGCCCGTGCCGCGGCCTCGATCTCTGGCAGGTCGGCCGAGGGCCGCCCGTAGGCGATGTTGTCCCGGATGGAGACCGAGAAGAGGAACGGCTCGTCGAGCACGACGCCGACATTGGCGCGGAGGCTGGCGAGGGTCAGATCGCGCACGTCGTGACCGTCGATCTCTACCGATCCGTGCCGGACGTCGTAGAAGCGGGAGACGAGTCGGGCCACGGTCGACTTGCCCGCGCCGGTCCGGCCGACGATGGCGACCGTCTGGCCTGGCGGGACGTGGAGGTCGAAATCGGCGAGCACCAGTTGCTCGGCGTCCTCGGTGTAGGCGAAGTCCACGTGACGGAAGCGGACGTCCCCGGCGCAGTCCACCAGGTCGACGGCGTCGGGACTGTCGGACACGCTCGGCTGCTCGTCGAGGATCTCGTAGATCCGCTCGGCCGACGCGGCCGCCCGCTGACCCATCATGATCAGCATGCCGAGCATCATGAACGGCGCCTGCAGCATCAGCAGGTAGGCGTTGAAGGCCAGGATCGCCCCGATGCCGAGCGTCCCGTGGATGACCATGTACCCACCGAAGAGCAGGACCAGGGCGAGGCCGACCTGGGGCAGGTTCTGGACCAGGGGGGTGAAGCGTGCCCGTAGGTCGGCGTCTTTGATGTATCCCCACTGGAGCCGCTCGGCGGCGCCCGAGAGGGCCCGGAGCTGCTGTTCCTCCGCAGCGAACGACTTGACCACCCGTACCCCGTTGACGTTCTCGTCGACGATCGTGGCCACGTCAGCGAGTCGCGCCTGGATGATCCAGGAGACCGGGAACATCGACTTGCGCATGCGCACGCCCGACCAGTACACGAGCGGCATGGTGGCCATCGCCACGAAGGCGAGTGGCACGTTGATGGTCAGCATGAACACGAAGGCGACCACCGCGATCGAACACTGGACCATGATGAGCGGTGCGAAGGTCATGTACATCTGCACCGATCGGATGTCCGAGTTGGCCCGAGAGATGAGTTGCCCCGACTGGACCCGGTCGTAGAAGTCGAAGGACATCTTGGTCAGGTGCTCGTAGATGATGTTGCGCAGGTCGTACTCGATGGCGTAGGCGGTCTCGAAGAGGGTGAACCGGGCGATGTACCCGGTCACCCCGCCGACCACTCCCAGCCCCACGACCCACCAGACGTAGTGGCTGAGCGGGACGGTGTGCAGCTCGAGCGAGTTGGTGATGGCGTGGTTCAACAGGTTGGGGATCTGCACCTGGAGGACGAGACCGACGAACGAGAGGACCAGCGCGGTCACGAAGGTTCGCTGGTGGGCGCGCATGATGGGCAGGGCACGCCGCCACCAGGAGAGGCTCCGGTCGGGTTCGATGCCCGCCCGGGGTGGGGCATTGCGGGCAGTCTCTGCGATGGGGACGAACTGGGTGCCCTGCTCGGGCGCCTCGACGGTCCGGGCACGCAGGGTCGGCGCCCTCATCGTCCCCACCGGGCCTTCCGGTAGGCCATGAGCGCCTCACGCCAGGCGGCCAGTCCCTCGAAGGCGCGCCGCTCTCCGGCGGGGTTGCCGGTCGAGCAGGCGATCTCGTGGAGTCGTTCGTGGACGGCCCGGTCGGCGGCGTCGAGTACCCGGTGACCCTCGGCGGTCAGGATGTGGTCGACCTGGCGGCGATCGCCTTCAACGGTCCGGCGTGCCACGAGGCCCCGGGACACGAGCCCGTCGACCACGGCGGTGATGGTGGGCGGCCGCACAGCCAGTCGCTCGGCCAGGTGAGAGGACACGGCCGAACTCTCGTCGAGCATCCCGAGGATCCGGTACTGGGAGAGGGAGAGATCGACCGATGCGATGCCGATCTCCACCTGCTTGGCGAGCCAGGCCGCGGTGCGGCCGAGTTTGCGGACCTCGTCGGGCGCGGCCGCACCCGACGGCTGTTCTTTGAGCGTCACATAGTTAGATTATCGAAGGATCAGCCCCGGTCGTGCAGGGCGGGCGAGAGCCCGTCGTCCACGGTCACGGTCGACCGCTCGGAGGCCGAGCGGCGGATGGCGTCCAGCACGGCCATGTCCCGCACCCCGTCCACGAACGTGGCCGCCTCGGGCCCGGCCGGCGGGGGGCGGCCTTCCACGCCGCTGAGCAGGACCTCCGCGAGGCGGGTGTAGGGGCCGAAGTCCATCCCGTGCGAGATCATGCGCTCGTAGGCGGTGGTCACCAGCCCGTCGGGCAACGGAGGGCCGGTCCCGGTCGGGAGGTCCGCGGCGACCGGCAGCGTGCGGGTGCCCCCGGCATCGGCGACCCGCACGGTCGATCCCACGCCCTCGATCCATGCGGTCCCCGCCGACCCCACGACGCGGGTGATCACGATGGGCGGGCCCAAGTCCCCCGAGGTGCTCTGCAGCACCCCGACCGCGCCGGACCGCATGCGGAAGTGGACGACGAAGGCGTCCTCGGCGGCCATGTTCCGGTCGGCCACGTGGGGGAGGGAGGCGCTCACCGACTCGAACTCCCCGAGGGTGACCCGCACCTGGTCGATGATCTGGGAGCCGTGGGCGCCGGTCCATCCGCCACCCTGGCCCGGGTCGGCCCACCAGTCGGGGACCTCGGCGGAGGCGGCCGCCAACAGTGGCACGTGGAGCATGACCGTGGCCATCCGCGGCTCCCCGATCTCCCCGGCTGCAACCGCCCGGGCGAGCGTGGCCTGTCCGGGGTCCCACCGGAACTCACACCCGAGCAGGTGCACGATCCCCGCAGCCCGCGCCGCGGCCAGGACGGCTCGTCCCTCCTCGGCGTCCCTGGCGAAGGGCTTCTCGCAGATCACGTGCTTCCCCGCCTCGATAGCTGCGAGGGCGATGGGGGCGTGGGTGTGGGGCGGTGTGGCGATGGTCACCGCGGCCACGTGGTCGAGGCGGAGCGCCTCGTCGACCGAAGTGAGGGCCAGGGGGACGTCGACCAGCCGTGCACGGGCCGCGGTCTTGGCCGGATCCCGGCCCACCAGGGCGACGACCTCGAGACCGGCCGCCCGCAGCGCGCGCACGTGGGTGACGCACCCGAAGCCGGTCCCGAAGACGACGACGGCGGTCACCTGCCCTCCCCGAGGACCGCTCTCGTGGCCTGAGCCGCGAGCAGTGCCGCCTCGGCAGCCGGCCGAGCGTGGAGCGCGTCGCTGAACACCTCGACCCCGGTCGGGGCCGACGTCCCGGTCGCCCGGAGCGCGTCGAGGATGCCGCGGAGGTCGAATTCGCCCTCTCCGGGCAGTGCCCGCTCGTGGAGGGTGGCCGTCACCAGATCCCGTTCGGCCGCTGCCGGACCGTCGTCGAGCTGCACGCCGAGGACGAGCCGCCCGGGCACGGCCGCAAGGTCCGCGAGCGGGGTCGCCGAGCGAACCAGGTGCCAGGCGTCGACGTTGATCCCCCCGTTGGGCGCATCGGCCCTCCGGACGATCTCGAGTGCGGTCGCGAGGTCGGGGATCCGGGACCAGGGGAGCCATTCGAGGTGCACCAGGAGGCCGTGCTCTGCTGCCCTCCGGCAGAGACCGGCTAACGCCTCGGCGGCCCCGTCGAGATCCCAGGTCCCGCCGAACACGTCGACCGCGTTGATCGAGCGCGCCCCGACCGCGTCGGCGACCGAGAACAGGTCATCTTCGCCGAAGCGGAACACGTCCTCGGCGTCGTGGGCGGGGTCGATGCGGACGTCGGCGGCACCGGGAAGCCACCACCAGGCCGGGTCGAGCTCGGCGACGGCGAGACCGTGGTCGGCGAGCAGGGCGCGCAGGTCGGAGTCGCTGTGGCCCTCTCCGCGGGCGGCCGCGTAGTCCCGTCCCCAGAGCGAGACGGCAGCGAAGCCGGCGCCCGACGCCGCGGCGAGCCGCTCGGTGAACGGCACGCCCCGGGGGAGGGTGCCCGAGCAGAGCACCAGGTCGTCGGGGCCCATCAGTAGCCCGCCTCGACGTCGACGACGCCGAGCAGCTCGCGGCCCGAACGGTAGCGGGCGAGGTTGTCGGCGAACAGGCTGATCGTCCGGCGTCCCGTCAACGGGGACGACCACGAGACGTGCGGGGAGAGCCGGACGCCGGGATGCCGGTAGAGCACGTGCCCGGCCGGCAGGGGCTCGGGATCGACCACGTCCAGCGTGGCACGCGAGAGCCGGCCGTCGTCGAGCGCCCGGACCAGCGCGTCCTGATCGACGAGCGAGCCCCGGGCGACGTTGACCACGTGCATCCCGCGCTTGGCCGCGCTGAACGCCGCGTCGTCGAGCAGGTGCCGGGTGGCAGCCGTCGCCGGTGCGGCGACCACCAGGTGGTCCGAACACCCGAGGAGCGCCGGGAGGTCCGCGCTCATGCGCACCCCGTCCAGGGGTGGGGGGGCAGTGCCTCGACGGATCGCCGTCACCACCATGCCGAAGGCGAGCGCACGTCGGGCGACTTCGGTGCCGATGGCGCCGAGGCCGATGATGCCGACCGTGCGCCCTTCGACCGCCCCGAGCGGCATGCTGTTCCACTCGACGGGCGGTTCGGTGATCCAGGTCTCGGGCAGCCGCTTCTCGAACGCGAGAATGGCGGCCAGGACGAACTCTGCGATGGCCGGGGCGCCTGCTCCCCGGGAGCAGCTGAGCGTCCGGTCGCCGAGCACCTCGAAGGGGAAGCCGTCGGTCCCGGCGCCGAGGACATGGACCCACCGGATCCGCTGGGTCACCGCGCGGGCCAGCGCCGGCGCCTCGTCGGAGAGGGCGGCCAGCACGTCCGCCTCCTCGCTCCGCCTCCGGGCTCCCCGCGGGCACGAGCCGCTCGTCCGGGAGGGCACCGCGGAGCGCCTCCAGCAGGGCGTCGCCGAACCGACCGGAGTGCACCGCGACGGCTCCCCGGCTCACCGGTCGAGGGTGTCCTTGAGGATCCCCGGGCGCATGGACGGCGGCGAGATTGTCCTCCAAGTACCCGGGTCCCTCCTCGGTCTCGACGAACCAGCCGGTGGGGCACATGGTGAGGATCTCGACGAAGGAGAAACCCTCACCTCGCACCTGCGCCTCGAGCGCCGCGCAGCACCATCTTCTTGGTGCGGGCCACATTCCCCGCGCTGTTGACCGATCCGCGGGCCACGAAGGCGGTCCCGTCGAGCTGGGCCAGCAACGAGCTGAGCAGGATCGGCCTGCCATGACGGTCCGGGTCCCGTCCCTCGAGGCTGGTCTTGGTCCGCTGCCCGAGGACCGTCGCGGCGGACATGTGGCCTCCGGTCTCCCCGAAGACCCCGTTGTTGAGCATGATGCACGTGACCCGTTCGCCCCGTGCGGCGGTGTGGAGGACCTCCTGCAGACCTTCGCTGACCATGTCGCCGTCGCCCTGCACGGTGAGGACGACCGCCTCGGGACGGGCCCGCTTGACCCCGGTGGCGAGGGATGGCGCCCGCCCGTGCAGGGCCTGGAGCACCTCCACGTCGAGGTTGTTCGAGAACGCCGTGTAACAGCCGATGCCGAACACGGCGATGGTCCGCTGGGCCAGTCCGAGCTCGGCGACACACTCGAGCACGCAGCGCATGGCCACCGGCTCGCCGCACCCGGGGCAGAGCTGATGGGCGCCCACGTCGATGAGTGCGGGGAGGAAGTCGCCGACCAGGCGTGCGGGCTCCTCCGGGGGCCGGTCGGTCGGGACGAACCCGGTCACGCCGCCAGCACCTGCTCGATCCGCTGTCGGATCACCCCGACGTCGAGATCGGGGGCGATCCCGAACCCCGAGCTGTCCAGGCTCAGACCTCCGATGAAGTGGACCGGCGCGCTCCCGAGCACCGCAAGTCGCACATCGTCGACCATCTGTCCCTGGTTGTTCTCGTAGACCGCCACCGCACGTGTACCCTGCGCCGCGGCGGCGACCGCGTCGCTCGGGAACGGGAACAGTGTGATCGGGCGGACGTATCCCACGCGCGCCCCGTCGGCCCGTAGGGAGCGCACCGCGGCCTGGACGTAGCGTGCCGGGGTGCCGAACGCCACGACCACCACCTCGGCATCCTCGGTGTGGGCCGTCTCGACGAGCGGATCGATCCCGCGGGTCATCTCGAGGGTGTGGGCGGCACAGTCTGCGTAGTGGACCGAGAGGTCGTACCCGACGTCGTCCCGCTGCTTGTGACTCCCGAGGAACGAGATGAGCTTTGCGTTGCGGGAACCGCCGGTCGAGCCGTCGAGCGCCCATTCCGGTAACGGCACGGTCGACCGGCGTCGGGATGGTCACCGACCGGGCCGTGTGGGCCAGGTAGTAGTCGCCCATCACGAGAACCGGGTTGCGCCACCGCTCGGCGAGGTCGAAGGCGAGCAGGATCAGCTCGATCGCCTCGGCCGAGTCGGCCGGGGCGAGCACGATGTGCCGGTAGTCCCCGTGACCGCCCCCTCGGGTTGCCTGGAAGTAGTCCCCCTGCGCTCGGGCCATGTCGAGGACGACCAGGGGAAGGCGGGCGAGGGTGATCTCGGCCAGCGACTCCTGCATGAGGGAAAGGCCCTGGCCGGTCGATCCCGTCGCCGAGGGCATGCCGGTGGCCGCCGCCCCCCACGCCATCCCGACGGCCTCGAGCTCGCTCTCCGCGTTCATGCACACTCCGCCGACCTCGGGGAGCCTGGCGGCCATCTGCTCGAGCACCTCGGTGAACGGGGTCATCGGGTACCCGGCGAAGAAGCGGCACCCGGCGGCGATCATCGCCTCGGCGATGGCCTCGCTCCCCTGGAGCAGGCGGCGCTCCGGTGCGGCGGTCGCGGTCATGCCGTGCCGCCGGAGGTCTCGATTGGCGTCTGGTACTTGTAGACCTGGAACACGAAGTCCGGACAGATCTGCGAGCAGGCCAGGCATCCGGTGCAACCGGGTCGGAGCCGCGGGTAGCGGTAGCCGCGGGCGTTGGTCTCGTGGTCGGTCATGACCAGCACCCCCGGGGGGCAGCTCTCCACGCAGAGCTCGCAGCCCTTGCAGGCGTCGACGTCGATGACCAGGGTCCCGCGAGTGACGGTGCCGCCCGATGCCATCAGGCGACCACCGGGTCGGGCCACGCAGGGACGGCCGTCGTCAGCAATGAGTCGAATCCGGCCCGAAGCGCCGTCCGGTTGCGCTCGGCGTGCTGAACCCGGTAGGGGGGCAGCGACGCCTGCACCGCGTCCGACAGCGACCCTGCACCGACCATGCCCGTTGCCGCCGCATAGGCGCCCAACAGGACCATCGATGCGACCATCTCGCCACCGACCGATCCTGCGATGTCTCCGGCCGGCACCTCGAGCACGGCGAAACTTCCCTCCACCGTCCCGGGGGGGACCACGCTCGAGTTCACGACGACGACGCCTTCGGGGCGCAGGCGGGCGAGGACCGGCCCGGCGTGCTCGTGGTGCATCAGCATCGCCGACCAGGTCGACCCGGCGGTTGGGGGCGCTTCGATCGGGCTGTCGGCGATGACGAGGGTCGACTCGGTGGCACCGCCCCGCATCATCCCGCCGTAGCTGCCGAAGACCTGGACCTCGCGGCCCTCCAGGACGGCCGCCCGTGCGAGCACGGCGGCGGCGAGCTGGATCCCCTGGCCCCCGATGCCGCTCATGATCAGCTCGCGTTCCACAGAGCAGTGATCTTATCCAGCCAAAACGCTGTTCTGCAACCAACCTCATCCGGATCCGGCGTGGAACCGGTCGGCAAGCAGGCGTCGCTGGACCTGTCCCGTCGATGCTGTGCGGGGGAGCACGTCGACCTGGCGCAACACCCGCGGGTGCTTGAACGGGGCCAGGCGACCGACGCACCACGCTCGCAGCTCGTCGAGCGTGGGTGGGGGCTGCCCCGCTGCCGGCACCACCACCGCGCAGACCACCTCGCCCCACCGCGGGTCCGGTAGCCCGACCACCGCGATCTCGCCGACCGACGGGTGCTCGGAGAGCACGGACTCGACCTCGGAGGGGACGACGGTCTCGCCCCCGGAGCGGAGCAGGTCCCCGAGCCTCCCGACGATGCGCACGAAGCCGTCGTCGTCCTGCTCGGCGACATCGCCGGTCCGGAACCACCCGTCGACCATGCAGGCCGCTGTCGCGGTCGGGTCGTCGAGGTAACCATCGAACAGGACCGGGCTGGCGACCTGCAGCTCACCCTGCCCGTCGGTCCGCACCCGCACCCCGGGTGCCGGCGTTCCGCAGCTACCGGGCTTGCGGCGGATGTCCGAATGGTCGAGACAGGTCACGCTGCCTGCCTCGGTCGATCCGTAGAACACCCGGAGGTGCGCGTCGGGGACCAGGGACTCGATGGCGGCGAGCAGGTCGGGCGGGGTCGCCGAGGTCCCGGTGTCCGCGAACCGGAGGGTCGAAAGCTCCCGGCCGCCCGACGAGCCCACCAGGTCGATGATGCGCTGCCAGACGGCGGGGATGCAGTTGAGCCGGCTGGCGCGGTGGCGCTCGACCGCCTCGCAGATCTCCTCCGCCCCGGAACCGTCGAGGAGGACGACCGCGTCGCGCGCCTGCCACTGTTGGAGGGCGATCGTCCACGCGCCCATGTGGAAGAGGGGATAGGGGCACACCATCGCACCGCGCGGGCTCTGGCAGCGCGCCGGGGTGGGTGCGGAGGAAGCTGGCGGCATGGGAGAGCACCGCGCCTTTGGGACGACCGGTGCTCCCGCTCGTGTAGAACGCGACATGGGGGTCGCGGCCGGACAGCCAGTCGTCGCGGAACGGGCCGGCGTCGAAGGCGGCGGACCGTTCGGCCAGCTCGTCGAGGGTCAGGGTCGGCGCGGCCGTGCCGGCGGCGGAGCGTTTCGAGTCGGTCACGACGAGATCGGGCCGGCACGCGGCCATGATCCCGGCCACCTCGTCTGCTCCGAGGCGACCGTTGAGGGGCACCAGGACGGCCCCGACCTTGGCCAGGGCGGCGAAGAGGGGGACCGCGGCGAGATCGGTCAGACTCCAGAGCACCACCCGGGCTCCCCGTCGCACGCCGAGCGACCCGAAGACGCGTGCCATCCGGTTGGCGGTCGTCTCGAGCGTGCCGAAGGTGAGCGAACGCCCTCCGAGGGCGGCGGCGGTGCGATCGGGCACGGCGAGCGCCGCATTGGTGAACACCTCCCCGATCAGCAGGTCGTCGGTCCCCATCGGCACTCCCACTCCACCGTTCTTGCCCAGCGAGAGCAGTGATCTTAGAGTGGGGCATGGACGGGGTGCTGCAAGGAGCGCGATGGCGCGGTTGACCGAGGCATTTGCGCGACGGGCGGTCGAGCGGTCGGTCGCCGACCGCCAGGCCGAGTACTCCGAGGAGATGCAGCGCATCGTCGAGGCCACCTACGAGCTCGTCGAGCGCACGGGATCCCTCGAGCCTTCGCTCCGCGACATCCTGGCCCACACCGGCCTCTCGACGCAGGCGTTCTACCGCCTGTTCCGCTCGAAGGACGAGCTCCTCCTGGCCCTCCTGGACGACGGACGTCGCCGACTCGTGGCCTACCTCGAACGCCGGATGGCCGCTGCGACCAACCCGATCGACCGGGTCCGGGCCTGGATCGAGGGGGTGCTCGCGCAGGGCTCGACACCCCGCGCTGCAGAGCGGACCCGGCCCTTCCTGGCCAACGAGGACCGCCTCTCCGAGCGGTTCCCCGAGGAACAGCGCGAGTCGGTCGATCTGCTGGTGACCCTCTTGGCCGATGCGCTCGGCGACCTCGTTCCCGCGGGCACGCCGGCGGGCAAGATCCGCCGGGACGCCGAGGCCGTCTACCGACTGGTCTTCGGCATCCTGCACTCCCACCTCATCGCTCGGACCCGCCCGTCCCCGACGACCATCGCGCACACTGTGTCCTTCTGCCTCGGCGGGGTGGGCTGCCCCGACGGGGTGGTCGCCGGGGAGGCGCGATGACCCCTGCTCCGGAGCACGGAGAGGTCGGGACCAGATTGCTCCTCGAGAACGACCGGGTTCGGGTCTGGGAGGTCCGCCTGGCCCCGGGCGAGACGGGCGCTGTCCACCGCCACCTGCACGATCACCTCCTCGTGCAGGTGGCCGGCGACCGGATCGCGGTGCTGCCCGAGCCGAACTCCGAGGGCCCCTTCCGCGACTACTTCGAGGCGGATGTCGTCCCGGGCGCGGTGGTGTCGGTCACGCGCGGCGGTGTGGAGGCCGCCCGCAACGTCGGGTCCGAGAACTACCTCGAGGTGATCGTCGAGCTCAAGGACTGACGACGAACGACCGGCGGAACGGTCCTGGTGAGTCACAGTCGCCGACGACGGCGTCCCTGCTCTGGACGACCGGGTTCAGACGCGTGCCGGCTCGGTCGTGGGGGCCGGTGGCTGGATGTCGGGCGGTTCCTGGTCGGCGGGCAGTTCGGGGGCGACCGAGACCCCGGGCAGGAGCCGGTCGAGCCACGCGGGGAACCACCAGTTCGCCTTCCCGATGAGGAACATGACCGCGGGGATGAGGGCCATACGGATGAGCACGGCGTCCATCAGGATGCCCGCCGAGAGGCCCAGCCCGAACTCCTTGATCACCCGGATGCCACCCAGGATGAACGACCCGAAGACCAGGATCATGATGAGGGCGGCGGCGGTGATGGTCTTCCCGGTTGCGGCCAGGCCGTTGCGCACCGCACGGCCGTTGTCCCCGCACTTGAGCCACTCCTCGCGGATGCGCGAGATGAGGAAGACCTCGTAGTCCATCGAGAGCCCGAAGAGGATGGCGAAGAGCATCACCGGGAGGAAGGCCTCGATCGGGCCGGGTTTGTTGACCTGGAATGCAGATCCGAGCCATCCCCACTGGAAAATGGCCACCAGCACACCGAACGCGGCGCCGATGGAGAGGAGGTTCATGACCGCCGCGGTGAGCGGGATCACCAAGCTTCGGAACACCAGCGAGAGGAGCAGGAAGGAGAGCACGACCACCAGGCCGATGAAGAGGGGCAGCCGGCTGGAGAGGACGTTTGCGAAGTCGACGAAGATCGCGGTGTTGCCCCCGACGAACACGGTGGTCCCGGTCCCGTCGACGACCGAGGGGATCGTCTCCGTGCGCAGGTGGTCGAGGAGCCCGGTGGTGGCCGCCGCCTGCGGCGAGGAGGACGGGTACACGGTGACCAGCGCGATCTGTGTGCCGTCCTTGGCCGGCAGCACGACGGGCGCAACCACCCCGGCGACGTCCGGCTGCCGGGCCACAGCCTGCTCGAGCTGGACCAGGGTCTGGGTGTCGACCTGACCCTCGTGCACGGTCACCAGCTGCAACGGCCCGTTGAAGCCCGGACCGAAGCCCTGCGCGAGCAGGTCGTAGGCCTGCCGGGTCGTGGTCGACGTCGGGTCGTTGCCCTGGTCTGAGATGCCGAGGCGCATGGAGAAGAAGGGGAGGCCGACCAGGACCACGATGGCGAACGCGGCGAGCGCCGGGATGACCGGCCGGCTGCGGATCATGTCGGCCCATTTCGGCCAGAACCCCTTGCTCCCGGCGCCGACGATCCGCGGTCCGTTGGCCTCGAGCTCCCGGCGTTGCTTCCGGCTCATCACCCGCGGCCCGATGAACGACAGCAGTGCGGGCAGCAGGGTGAGCGCGGCGATCATGGTGAACAGCACCCCGATGGACGCGGCGATGGCCAGGCCGTAGAGGAAGGACACCCCGAGCGCGAACATCCCGAGCAGGGCGATGCACACGATGATCCCTGCGAACAGCACGGCCCGGCCCGAGGTGTCGATTGCCGTGGCGACCGAGGACTCGACGTCACCCCCCGCGATGAGGGCCTGCCGGTGCCGGGTAACGATGAAGAGTGCGTAGTCGACCCCTACCCCGAGGCCGATGAGCAGTACAAGCTCGGTCGAGAAGACCGGCATCTTGAGCAAGTGGCTCAACAGTCCGATGACCGCGATGGCGGTTCCCAGCGAGGCGAGAGCCGACAGCAGTGGCAGCGCCATGGCGAACACCGAGCCGAAGACGAGGAGGAGCACCACTCCGGCCAGCAGCACACCGAGACCGGTGCCGCCGAAGGGGACCCGGTTGGCCGCCTCGGCCACCTGCCCGGCGACGGCCACCTGGAGCGTCGGGCTTGCGGCCGTCTCGGCCGTCGCCACGAAGTGTTTCGCCTGCGGGGTCGAGATGTCGGCCCCGAGCTTGTCGAAGGTGACCGTGGCGAACGCGGTCCGGCCGTCGGGGCTGATCTGGTGTGCGCCGTTGGGTCCGTACGGGCTGGCGATCTCCGTGACGTGGTCGACCTTGGCCACCTTGTCGAGCATGGTGGTGACCGCGTCCATGACCGCGGGGTCGGTCACCTTGGTCCCGGCGGTCGTGTGGACGACGATCTGCTCCTGGTCGCCGGCCCGCTTCGGTGCGGCCGACTGCAGCAGGTTGAGTGCCTGGGTCGACTCGGTGTTGGGCAGTGAGAAGCTGTTCGAGTACGCGGTGCCCACCGACTGCGAGACCAGGGTCATCCCGATCAACGCCGTCAGCCAGAGGAGCACCACGGCGACTCGGTGGCGGACGCACCAGATGGCGAGGACCTTCATGGACAGGACTCCTGTTCGACGGGGGGTGGGGCGGACTGCGCCCTTGCGGGGACAACCATTGTCGCCGATCGACCCGACCTATCGGGCGACGCCCCGGCATCGGGACGCCACGGTCCGGCGCACACGTCCCGACGGCTCGGCCATGATTGGGGCATGGACGCCGCCCGCCTCATCCCGCTCGAAGGCGCCCACAACTTCCGTGACCTGGGGGGATACGCAGGTTGGCACGGTCGGACGATCAGGTGGGGCCGTCTCTTCCGGAGCGACACCCTCCACGAGCTGACCCCGGCCGACGTCGCCCGCCTCCGGGCGCTCGGGCTCCGGACCGTGGTCGACCTGCGGACCGAGCGCGAGCTGGCCCTGACCGGGCGCGGCCTCCTCGAGCCCGAGGAACTGTCCTTCCGCCACCTGGCGGTGGTCCGCGAGGGAGGTGGTCGCTCGGCCGTGGGGGAGGCGGTGGGGGAGGCGGTTGCCGCACCGGCGCCGGCCGGCGACGATCTGAGCGAGCGCTACCTCTGGTACCTGGAGGTCGGTCGGGGCGCCCTGGTGGAGGCCCTCACCCTGCTCGGGGACGCCAACCGCTACCCGCTGGTGTTCCACTGCGCGGCGGGCAAGGACCGCACCGGGGTGCTGGCCGCCCTGGTGCTCGAGACCCTCGGGGTCGACCGTGAGGTGATCGTCGACGACTACCTCATCACCGCGGACCGGATGGAGCTCATCATGGACCGCTACCGCGCCGATCCCGCCTTCGCCGAACGGGTCGCCAACGTGCCGGCTTCGCGCTTGAGCGTCGAGGCCGCGACCATGGAGGGGTTCCTCGACCGGCTCAACGACCGGTTCGGAGGCGCTCGGTCCTGGGCGCTGGACGCCGGCGTCGCCGAAGGGACGCTCGAGGTGATGACGGAGCTGCTCCTCACGGACAGTGCCTGACCGGCGGGTCGACCGGGCCTTTCGGCCGTTCCTCCCGGCGGGAGCGCCGTACACTGGTGGGGTGATCCTCTCGATCTGGGAGTTGTTGCTGGTGGGCTTCGTGCTCTGGACGACCTGCGTGGCGGCGGCCGCCCTGACCGGTGGCTTCCTCCTCTGGCGGGGCCTACGGCGGCGGTGGCGCGCCATCCGTTCCCACGGGGCGGTGGTGGGTGCGGTCGCCCTCTGGGGGGCCACCGAGTCGGTGCGTCACCGAAAGCACGGCTCGATGACCGCCATCGATCTGGAGCGGTGGCCGGCCCGGATGGTACGGAGGGAGCTCTGGCGATCGGTGGACCGGGCCGCCGCGGCGGTGCGGGTCGCCGACGAGGCGGGCGGCCCGACGGCCGAGCTACCGGCGCTTTCCAGGCGGATCCGTGCGGCGGCCGTCGATCTCGACAGGCTGCTCCGTGTCGACCCGTCGGCGCGGGTGCCGGCCGTGGTCGGGGAGCAGGCGCTCGAGCTCATCCGGGCCGCTGACGACATCCGGGAGGCGGCGGTCGCCTCTGCCGGTGAGGTGAGCGCCCAACGGGTGCACGACCTCACCCGGGATGCCGGACTGGAGCTCGAGATCCTCGACGCGGGCCTTGCTTCGGCGCGGGCCGTCCTGCCGCCGCAGGCCTGAGATCGATCAGAACCGAGGCCGAGCGGGACCGGTGGACCGGTCCTGGCGGAAGTGTGACGGGCGGGGATCGGCTGAGGCGCTGGGATAGTGTGCCCGACCGTGGCGGAGGCCGTTGACCAGCGACGGCCCATCCGGCTCGACCGGTTGTCCGAGCGGCTGCAGGGCTGGGGGAGGCCGCTCCTCGTTGCGTTCGTCGCCGTGCTGCTGCTCCGCTCGGTGGTCTCCTGCATCGCGTTGGTGACCGTCTACGGGGTCTCCTTCCCCCATGTCGTGGCTCGCCATCCGGACGCGCTGGTGACCGTCTTCAACCGGTGGGACGCGGGGTACTACTCGTCCATCGCCGAGCACGGCTACCCCGCGGTGCAGCGGTCGGGACTGCCACCGGCCATCGCGTTCGGTCCGCTGTACCCGGCGGTGGTCCGGTCGGTGCACGCGGTGACCGGGATCGGGACCCTGCTCGCAGGGCAGCTGGTGAGCATGCTCGCCCTCGTCGCGGGGCTCGCCGGCATGGTCCACGTCGCCGAACTCGACGGGGACCGGGTCCGCTCGGGCACGGCGGTGACCCTCCTCGTCGCCTTCCCTACCGCCTTCTTCCTCGTGATCGACTACGCCGACGCCCTCGCGCTGGCCCTCGTGGTCTGGGCCTTCGTGGCGGTGCGCCACCGTCGCTGGGCGCTCGCGGGCCTGTTCGCCGCAGGGGCGTTCCTGACCAAGTACTACCTGGCCATCGTGGTGGTCGGGCTCCTGGTCGAGGTCTGGGAGACCCGCACGGGTCGGGACCCTGTTGACCGTCGCCGCTACCGCCGGGCGCTGGCATCGGTCGTCGTCCCGCCCGCCGCCGCCCTCGGTGCGTGGATGGCCTACTGCTCGGTGCGGTACGCGGACGCGCTTGCCTTCGTCCACGAGCAGTCGCACTGGAACCGCCACGCGGCCTTCCCGTGGACCCTGGTCTGGACCACCGGCGGAGACCTCGTCCACCTGCGTTTCCTCGACACGAGCACGGCCAGCGTGATGGAGCTGTTCGACTCGGTGACCGTCGTCCTCCTGGCGATCGTGGCGGTGTACTCCTTCCTCCGGGTCCGACGCTCCTACGGGATCCTGCTCGGTGTCGCGCTCTGCATCTTCACCTTCCAGAACATCCTCTACAGCGAGACGCGGGAGGTGCTGGCGCTCTTCGCGTTCTTCGTCGGCGGTGCCGAATTGGTGGCGGGACACCCGTGGAGGGAGCGGGTGGTGCTCGCGCTCTTCCTCCCGAGCGCCTACTTCCTCTGCGCTCGCTTCGTGTCCGGGAGCTTCGCCGGGTAGGACCGGCGAGGCATCACTGCCCGAAGTCCCAGTTCTCCCCGGCCTCGTAGTGGTGGAGGACGTTCTTCGCCATCAGGATCTTGTGCACCTCGTCGGGACCGTCGGCCAGGCGTAGGACCCGGGCGGTCAGGTACATCTGTGCGAGCGGCAGGTCGTTGGTGACCCCGGCCCCGCCCCACACCTGGATCGCACGGTCGACGACCCGATGGTAGGCGGCCGGCACGAACACCTTGATGGCGGAGATGGCGGTCCGGACCTGGGGGTCACCGTTGGCCACCTTCTGGGCGGCGTCGATGGTCATCAGCCGCGCCGACTGCACGTCCATGTAGCTCTCGGCGATGAAGCCCTGGATGAACTGCTTGTCCTTCAACAGGCCGCCGTGGACCTGCCGGGTGAGTGCCCGCTCGACCATCAGGTCGAACGCCCGCCACATCTGACCGATCGAGTTCATGCAGTGGTAGACGCGGCCGGCCCCGAGCCGGTCCTGGGCCGCCTGGTGCCCCTGGCCGACCAGGCCGAGGGTGTTCTCGACCGGCACCCGGACGTCCTCGTACCTGATCTCGCAGTGGTCGGAGGTCGGGTGCCCGAAGATGCCGATCCCGCGGACGATGTTCACGCCGTTCGCACGGGCCGGCACGATGATCTGGGTCATCCGCCCGGGGCTGCCCAGTTCGCCGCTCGGGTCGTTGGCCCGGCACATCACGATGAAGAAGTCGGCGGCGGTACCGTTCGAGGTGAACCATTTGTGGCCGTTGATGACCCACTCGTCACCGTCCCGGACCGCTTCGGTCTCGATCGAGCGCGGATCGGATCCGGCATGTTCGGCCTCGGTCATCGAGAATCCGGACTCCATCTCGCCCTCGATGAGGGGGATCAGCCACTTACGCTTCTGCTCCTCTGTCCCGTACTTGACCAGCACACTGGCGTTGCCCGAGTTCGGGGCCGCGATCCCGAACAGCGAGGAGGCGCCGATCGCGTAGGCGAGAATCTCGTACATGTAGGCGAGCTCGAGGAAGTCGAGGCCCATCCCCCCGTACTCCTTGGGCAGGTGGGGTGCCCACAGGCCTGCCTTGTTGACCTTGGCCTTGATCTCCTGGCGCAGCTCGGTGCTCCGGCGCCGGCTGTCCTCGCGGTCCTCCCCGGTGAGCTCGGAGCCGCGCCGGGTCCGCCAGAGCACCTCCTCGTTGGGCAGGACCTCGGCGTTGATGAAGTCGGCGGTCCGGCGGCGCAGGTCGTTGACCGCGGGGTCGAGGCCGGGTATCGGCGCCACGTTGATCGCCACAGGGTCTCCTCGGTCGGGGGGCGGGTCTCGCCCATCATGGCGCTCCTCACCGTCGGGCGCCTCCTCGGCCCGGCACCGCCGGCCGTGCCACCGGTCCCCGGTCGGGCGGGTACTCTGCGCGCCATGGCGCGGCCCGAGTTCATCCACGCCCCGCTGACTCTCGACCGCCGCACTCTCAACGAGGTGGCAGTCCTCGGCGCGCGCAGCTTCTACGACGACCCATTCTTCCTGCACCTGTCGGACGAGCCGAAGCTGCGGGTGCGGGGGCTCACCCTCTACATCCGGAGCCACCTGGCCGTGCTCGGGGACGCCGCCGTGGCCACCGGGGCCCGCGACGGGACGGGCATCCTGGTCGGGATCTGCGTCTGGCAGCGCCCGGGTACCTACCCGCTCCCGGGGCGCCGGCAGGCCCGTGAGATGGCCGGCGCGCTACGGGCGCTCGTCCCGAGGCCGCCGTCCCTGGTCACCGGGATGCGGTACGTGCAGGCGATGGAGCGGGCCCACCCCCGTGACGAGCACTGGTACCTGGCGCTGCTCGCGGTCGACCCGATGGCGTGGCGGCGTGGGATCGGCACGACCCTGCTCGAGCCGTCACTCTCCTCCATCGACGAGGAGGGCCTGCCCTGCTATCTGGAGACCCAGAAGGAGGCCAACCTCGCCTACTACCGGCGCTTCGGCTTCGAGGAGACCGAGCGGCTGACCCCGAGCGCAGTTGGACCGCCGCTGTTCACCATGACCCGATCTCCCCGATGATCGCCGCCGGCGGAGTCGGGGCCGTTCAGGGCCCGGGCGACTCCCCTGGACGGCCGGCCCCCGATTCGATCTCGGCCGTCGCCTCCATACCGAAGTCCTGGTCCGCCGGGACCGGCGGCACCGCGGGAAGGCGGACCGTGAAGGTGGTGCCCTCCCCGACCCCGCTCCGGGCGGAGACGGTCCCACCGTGCGCGGAGACGATCGCGTTGACGATGGAGAGCCCCAGCCCCGCGCCACCGTGGAGCCGGGACCGGCTCGGATCGGAGCGGTAGAAGCGCTCGAAGATGTGCTCGGCCTCCTCGGGGTCCATGCCCTGACCGGTGTCGGCCACCGAGATCACCGCCCCGTCGACCTCCGGTTCGACCGAGACCCGGGCGGTGGTTCCCTCCGGGGTGTGCGCCCGGACGTTCGCGAGCAGGTTGTCGATGACCTGCCGCAGTCCGGTGGCGTCCCCCAACACCTCGACGGGCCGGGAGGCTTCGAAGGTCACCGGCCAGGACGGACCCACGGTCATCGCGGTCTGGACCGCCTCCGCGGCGAGCGGGACCAGATCCACCGAACGGAGCTCCATCGGCCGACCCTCGTCGAGGCGGGCGAGCAGGAGCAGGTCCGCGACCAGATGCTCCATGCGCCCTGTCTCGTTGCGGATCCCGCCCATGAGCCGCTCGAGGTCCTCCTTCTGCTCGGAGGCACCGCGCCCGAAGAGCTCCGCATAGGCGGAGACCGCCGCGATCGGCGTCCGCAGCTCGTGTGACGCGTCGGCCACGAATCGTCGCAGGCGTGCCTCGGAGTCACGGAGCCGCTGCTCCGAAGCAACCCGGGCCCGGAAGGCGGCCTCGATGCGGTTCAGCATCACGTTGAGGGTCCGGGCCAGCCGCCCCACCTCGGTCGAGTCGTTCTCGCCCGGGACGCGTTCGGTCAGGTTGCCGTCGGCGATCGATTCGGCGGTCGACTCCATGACCCGGAGGGGCTTGAGGCCGATCCGAACGAGCCACAGCCCGGCGAGCAGAGCCACCAGTACGGCCGCGCCGGTCACGATGAGCTCGATCACGAGCAGATGGTGCAGCGTGCTGACGGTGTCTCCGAGCGGTTCGGCCACGATGAGATAGTTCCCGTCGGCGAGGACCGATGCCCGGACCCGGAAAGCCGGTCCCCCGGACTGGATCGAAGACGCGGTGAAGCGCGCGACCTGGGTGTTGTCCTCGAGCGAGAATCCGGTGATCGTGGAAGGGATCTGGGGGGTGTAGGCGTGGCCGTTCACGTAGGCCGGGCAGCTCTGGTTGCCGACGACCACCCCGGAGGTGGTCCGGACCTGGACGGCGGAGATCTGGATGGCGTTCGACCCTGATCCCTGGCCTCCACCCGGACCCCCGGGGCCCACCGACGGCGCCCCGTTGCCTCCTTGTTCGAACGGTCCGGGTCCGGCGCACGCGAATTCGCCCCCGCCGTTGAGGAGGTCGAACAGCCCGTGTGAGGCGTCGAGCTGCTGGTCGACGCGTTGGTAGAGGAAGGACTGGAGGGCCGAGTAGGTCACCACGTCGGCGATGGCCAGCGCGGCGATAGCGATGACCCCGATTGCCACGAGGAGCCGGCTCCGCAGGGACATCGCCTATGCCGTGGACGGCTCGCGCAGCGCGTAGCCGACCAGGCGCACGGTGTGGATGACCGGCGGCCCGGCCACCTCGAGCTTCTTGCGGAGGTAGCTCACGTAGGTCTCGACGACGTTGCCGTCGCCGCCGAAGTCGTAGTGCCAGACGTGGTCGAGGATCTGGGCCTTGGAGAGGACGTGACGGGGGTTGAGCAGGAAGAAGCGGAGCAGGTTGAACTCGGTCGCGGTGAGCGGGATGACCCGCCCGTCCCGGGTGACCTCGTGCGCGTTCTCGTCCATCTCGATGTCGGCGAACCGGAGGATGCCGTTGTCCTCGGGTTCGCTCCCGATGCGGCGGAGGATGGCGTGGACCCGCGCCACGATCTCGGCGAGCGCGAACGGCTTGGTGACGTAGTCGTCGCCGCCCACGGTGAGCCCGGACACCTTGTCCTCGACGGCGTCTCGGGCGGTGAGGAACAGGATCGGTACCCGGATGCCGTCAGCCCGGAGGCGCCGGGTCACCTCGAACCCGTCGAGGTCGGGGAGCATGACGTCGAGGACGATGAGATCCGGTGACCGCTCCTGGGCTGCTGCCAGGGCGACGCGGCCGTTGACCGCCTCGTCCACCTCGAACCCCTCGTAGCGCAGGGAGGTCGCGACGGCGTCGACGATGGAGGGCTCGTCGTCGACGACCAGGATGCGTTGGCTGATGGTGGGTTCCACGCTCTCTCCTCCGGTGGGGCCCCATGGCCGGTTTGCCGGTCCGACCAGCATCGCGCCGGGCCTTGGAGGTGGGGTGTGCTCCGCCTGTGAGCCCGCTGTGAGGCTCCCGAGCTCCGGCCGGGGGTGGTCCGAGAGTTCACAGCCACCTCCCAGGCGGGGTGGAGGTCGCTCTGTGGAGGGTGCGGTGCACTGTCTCCGGCAACGCCCCCGACCCCCGACCCCCCCGATCGAGAGGACACGAGATGGATGATGAGCTTGCCCCCCAGGGACGCCAGGATGCCGCCGCATCACCGAGAATCGCCGCACCACCGAGGGACGACGCGCAACCCAGAGGCGCCGCTCGGGCGAGGGACGCCGCATTCGCCCGGGTGCGTCGGGCCACAGCCGCCGTCGGCGCGGCGGCCGCCCTCGGCGCAGTCGGGCTCGGACTGACGGTGGGATCTGCGCACTCGTCGGCCGCTCCGGCCCGGACCGCGACGCGCGCGGCCACCCCGGTGCCGACGTCGGGTGGGACCTCCAGCGGGTCCGCGGTGACCTCGAGCGGGTCCTCGTCGACGTCCGGTTCCGGTTCCGGCTCCACGGGGACGAACACCCCGACCACCACGACCACGACGCCGACGACCGTCTCGGGGCAGTCATGAGCGCGCTGCTCGCCGAATGCGACCTCGAAACTGATCGGGCCGCAGGTTCGGGTGACCGGGGGTCGACGGCGCGGGCGTCCCGCTCGCTGCGAGCCATCGGTACGACGGCAACCGTGGTGGTGACCGCGCCGGAGCGGGCAGACGAAGCCCTGAGGCTGCTCGCCGCAGACCTCGCCGATCTCGAGGCGACCTGCAGTCGCTTCCGGGACGACTCGGAGCTCCGATGCATCGAACGGCTGGCGGCCGGTCGCCCCACACCGGTCAGCTCGCTCCTCTTCGACGCGCTCGAGACCGCTGTCGGCATCGCCGTGCGTACGGCCGGGACCGTGGACCCGACCATCGGGTCCGCTCTGGCCGAGCTCGGATACGACCGTGACTTCGCCGAGGTCCCGTCCGACCCGGGCGCGGCGGGTCCCCCGCCGACTCCAGCCCCGGGCTGGTGGCGCATACAACTCGATCCGACCCTCCGTACCGTTGCCATCCCCGACGGGGTCCACGTCGACCTCGGGTCCTCGGGCAAGGCGTGGGCGGCCGACCGCTCGGCCGCCCGCATCTCCCGGGCGCTCGGCTGCGGTGTCCTGGTCAACCTCGGCGGCGACGTCGCGGTCGCCGGACTGCCGCCGGCCGGCGGCTGGGGGATCGGCATCGCCCCGGTGTGCACCGCGCCACCCACGGCGATCGACGAGGTGGTCGCCCTCTCTTCCGGCGGTCTCGCTACCTCGGGAACCACGGCCCGGAGCTGGGAGCGCGGCGGCCGCACGGTCCATCACATCATCGACCCCCGGACCGGCGGGGCCGCGCCGTCCACCTGGTCGCTGGTGTCGGTTGTCGCGCCGACCTGCGTCGAGGCCAACGCATGGACGACCGCCGCGGTGGTCTGGGCAGACGACGCCCCGGGCAACCTCACCTCCCGCGGCGTCGCGGCCCGGCTGGTGGCTGCTGACGGGACCGTGCTCCGGATCGGGGGATGGCCGGGGTCACCCTGGGTCGCTCCCGACCCGGACCCTTCGGAGCCGCGCTGATGCCGGCCGTCACCTCCACCGCCTGGACCACTGACGTCTGGTACACGATCCGGGCCACCGGTGTCGTCGCCCTGGTCCTGCTCTCCCTCACCGTCGTCCTCGGGATCCTCACCGCCGGCCGGGTGCGTACCCGATCGTGGCCGGCGTTCGCCCAGGCGGAGCTTCACAAGCGGATCTCGCTGCTGGCGCTGGTCTTTCTCGCACTGCACGTCGCGACAGCGGTGCTCGACTCGTACGTCAACGTGGGCTGGGTGTCGGCGCTCGTGCCCTTCGCCTCCCCGTACCGACCCCTCTGGACCGGCCTCGGCACCGTCGCGGTCGACCTGCTGGTCGCGGTCGCCGTCTCCAGCGCGCTCCGTCAACGGATCGACCCGCGTACCTGGCGGGGCATCCACTGGCTGGCCTACGGCAGCTGGCCGGTCGCCATGGCCCACTCCCTCGGGATAGGGACCGATGCCTCACAGCTATGGATGGACGCGGTAGCCGGCTTGTGCGCGGCGGGCATCCTCGCCGCCCTGTGCTGGCGCCTGCGCGACCGACGGGCCGCGCTGGTCGAGGCGCGCCGGCTGGGCGCCGCCACCCGCGCGGTGCCGCTCCGCCACCGCCGGGAGCTCGCCGACGTAGGGGTCCCGACCCGCTCGCCCGGTCAGCGGCCCGGGGCAGCCGCACGGAACGCCACCCGAATCCTGGAGAGGGACTCCCGATGAACACCGCGACACTCGCGGGCCCCGGGCGGCTGCTGGCTGCAGCGCCCGGCGGCCCGGACCGCTCCAGCCTGGCCGGCCACCTCGCGGTGCACGGTCGGCTGGAGGTGCCCGACCACGACGACCCCCGGTGGCGCGCCGCCCTGCGGGCGGAGCTGGCCGCATCCGGCCTGCTCGGACGCGGTGGTGCCGCCTTCCCGGCGACGGCCAAGTGGGAGGCGGTGGCCCGCAGCGGTCGCCGACCCCTGGTGGTGGTCAATGCGATGGAGGGCGAGCCGGCCAGCGCCAAGGACGAAGCCCTGCTCGCATGCTCGCCCCATCTGGTCCTGGACGGCGCCGAGGTCGCGGCCGCCGCACTCGGCGCCAGCGAGATCGTGGTCTGCGTCGCAGACGACCGCGATCCGTCCGCACGGGCGGTGTCCGGCGCGATCGCCGAACGCGGGCGGTCCGGTTGCAGCGGGAAGAGGCTGACGGTCCAACGGCCGCCCGGCCGGTACGTGACCGGAGAGGAGTCGGCGCTCGCTGCCTGGCTCGATGGGCGCCACGCACGCCCCGTCCTGCGGGTTGACAAGTCGGTGCCGCTCACCGTGCGCCGCCGTCCGCTGCTCGTCCACAACGCCGAGACCTTCTCCCAGGTGGCGCTCGTTGCCCGTCACGGCGCGGCGTGGTTCCGCGAGCTCGGTACCGGCGACGCACCGGGGTCGACCCTTGTGACCGTCTCCGGCGCGGTACGCCACGCCGGTGTCTTCGAGGTCGAATTCGGCACCCCGGTCGGCGAGCTCGTCCGGCAGGCGGGACCGCCCGATCGACCGGCGGGTCTGCTGGTCGGCGGGTACGGCGGTGCCTGGCTCGGCCCGGAGCTGCTGTCCACTCCGTACGCGCCCGGACCGCTCGCCGCGGCGGGCGCCACCGCCGGGGTCGGGATCGTCGTGGTGCTCCCGACATCGTCCTGCGGGATCGCCGAGACCGCCCGCATCGCCCGGTACATGGCCGGGCAGAGCGCGGGCCAGTGCGGTCCCTGCGTCTTCGGTCTCCCCGCCATCGCTGAGGACCTCGAGCGGCTCTGGGCCGGGGTGCCTGACCCCGGTGTGCTCGGACGGATCGAGCGTCGAGCCGACACCGTCGACGGGCGCGGTGCGTGCCGCCACCCCGACGGCGTGGCTCGACTGGTGAGGAGTGCGCTCGCGGTGTTCGGCGACGACGCGCGTGCCCACGCGGCCGGACGCCCGTGCGCAGCCCACGCTGCACCCACCGTGCTCCGCTTCCCGGCGGCGCACCGGATCCGGGAGGTGCGGTGACCACCCGAGGGCGCACCGACATCCGGCTCCGGGTCGACCCGGTCGCCTGCGACGCCTACGGGTACTGCGCCGAGCTGCTCCCCGAGCGGGTCAGCCTCGACGAGTGGGGGTACCCGATCGTCGACGGCACACCCGTCGATGCCGGGCTGGTCGGGCAGGCCATCCGGGCTGCCGCCGAGTGCCCTCGCCGGGCCATCCGGCTCGAACGGGTCCCGGTCGACCTGGAATCCCGGGAATCCCGGGAATGATTGCCCGTGCAACCAGGTTGTCGCGTAGGTGCAGACACTGCTCCAGCCGTTTGGGCTGCGCAGCCCGGTAGGGCGCGGTGACCAGGTCGGGACGGCCCGGACCGTGGCAGCCCGGGCCGCCGTGGTGTGCGGGGTCGCCGCGTACAACTGGTGGGTGGTGGTCCCCTTCGTCCCCGGGCTCATGCCGTCGGTCAACGGGTTCTTCTCCGATCTGGAGGCAAACGGCCGCCCCTACGCCGCGGACATGGCCCATGCCGACCTCTTCGCCGGGATCCTCCTGCTTGCCGCCCTGATCCTGCGGGGTCCACAGGCGGCCGGATCGGTGCGCCGCGAGTGGAAGTGGATGCTTGCGTTCGCTGCGGCGGGCGCCCTCGGCGGACGGTTCACCTATTCCTGTGCCGAGGGGTTGAGCGCTGCTTGTCGGAGCATGGAATGGCACTTGCGGCTCCCCCCCCAGCACTACGTCCACGTGGTCTCCGGTATCGCGGAGTTCGCCACCCTGACCGTGGCGGCAGTGCTGGCGGCCCGACGCACCCGCGGCCAGTCGACCACCCCCGCACGGCTCTATTGGGGCATACGGACGGCCCTGCTGGTGGGCTACCCGTTCCTCGCGATCGCCTATCTGGGCGACCGGCTCGGTGCACTGGTCGAGCCCTACTTCTTCGTCGTCTTCTCGGTGATGGTGCTGGCCGAGGTGTTCGAGCCGATCGAGGACCCGGTGCCCACCGCGCCGTGGGTCCGGCGGGTTCTCGCCCGTCACGACGGACCGGTCGGCGACCGACCGGCCGGTGTCGTCGTCGCCTCCGGGGCCGATTGAGCGCGGCCACCGGGCCGTCCGGCGGGGGAGTCGGGGGTGGGGCCGGAGGAGCAAGGTCAGCGGAGGGCCCTGGTACCGCCTAGGGTGGTGAGGGTACCGGCCTGATCACGCCGGCCGGTGCGGTAGGGCTTCGATGTGGATCCCCGCGTGTTCGTGCGTGAATTTTAAGGAGACTCAGTTATGGGTGTGGGTGCAGTCAAGTGGTTCAACGCCGAGAAGGGCTTCGGTTTCATCACGCCTGACGGCGGCGGGGATGATCTCTTCGTTCACCAGTCGGAGATCCAGATGGAGGGCTACCGCAACCTGGAAGAAGGCCAGCGTGTGGAGTTCGAGACCAAGCAGGGCCAGAAGGGCCTGCAGGCGAGCCAGGTCCGCAAGATCTGATTCCTGGCCGGAAGTTCTGAACACCGGGGGCCAATCGGCCCCCGGTGTTGCAATTCGGGGCGGCGGTGCTCGGCGCCGCCACAGACCGCCGGGTTCGCCAGGGTCAGGCCCGGGCGTCCCCGGCCTGGTGGAGCTCGACCGTGTTCCCGGCCGGGTCCGACAGGAACGCCTGGCGTCCGGCGCCTGCCGAGCCGGGGTCGGTGACTGGCACGCCCACGGCGCGTAGCTCCGCCACCGTGGCGTCGAGGTCGGCAACCCGGATGGCAAAGTGCTGGCCGAGGGCAGGCGGAGTCGGTGCCTCGACCAGATGGACCTGCTGGCCGCCGAGGTCGATCCATGCGCCTCCGATCCCGAGGTCGGGTCGGTCGTCTCGTAGCGAGCCGCCGAGGACCTCGGTGTAGAAGGCCACTCCGGCCGGCACGTCGGTCGCGTTGATCGACACGTGGTGGATGGCGAGCGGCTCCATGGAACGAGTCTGCCCGGATGGTCGACCGACCGCAACGGCGGTCACCCGGCCCGCAGTGCTGTCCGGCTCGCTCAGGACCCGATCCTCGGCACCGGTCCGGAGAGGTCCAGCGACCGCACGAAGAGCTCCCTGCTGTGGGGGTACCCGACTTCACCGGGAATCCAGGCGTGGAACGCGATCCACAGGCGCCCCAGCCGGTCGGCGAAGACGGTCGGCCCGCCCGGACCGCTGAAGTCGGGCCCAGATGAGAGCAGCGGTGCCGTGGACTGGTCGGTGCACGGCCCGAGCGGCCCGGCGCACCGCGCGTACCCGATGGCGTAGCCGGCCGTCGTCCAGTCGTTCCCCGAGTAGAAGAGGATGTACTGACCGTTGCTGAGCACCATGTCCGGCCCCTCCACGGTGCCGTGCTGCCAGCCCTGGTCGGGTCCGAGCAGCGTGCTCGGCGCACCGGGTGCGAGCGCAGTGCCGGTCTGGGTCAGCTGCTGGGTCCAGAGGGCGGGCGGTCGGCCGGCTGCACCCTGCGACTTCCACACCAGGTAGGGGATGCCGCTCTCGTCCACCACCGGGCTCGGATCGAGCGATCCACCGAGGGAGAGCTGGCACACGAGGGGTGCCGTCGACGTGTCGACGTAGGGCCCTTGGGGACGGGAGGCGACCGCGTCGGAGATGCACTGCTCGCCGGTCGTGCCCACGTCCGCCGAGTAGTACATGACGTAGCTCTTCCCGACGGGCAGCACGGACGGTGCCCAGGTTGCGCCCGGTGCCGCCCAGGCGGCCAGGTGGGGGAGGGCGTCGCCGACCGTGGTCCAGTGCTCGTGGTCGGTGGACTCGATGATCTGGATGTTGCCCGCGACAGAGTTGGTGCCGAACGCGTAGTAGGTGCCGCCCACCGTGAGGACGAAGGGATCGGGGAAGTCGAACGGGTACGACGCGCCGGACCTGCCGCCGGCGAGCAGCTCGCAGGAGGGAGCGGCGAGGTTGATCGCGTGCACGGCCCCGGCGAGATTCTTGTTCCCGATGGCGGTGGTCGCGGTGGACACGCCGCCGAGGCAGGTGTGCAGGGTGGCGATGTCCAGGGTCTGGAGTCCGCCGGCCTGCGAGGTGTCCGCCAACTGCTGGTGCGCCCCCGCGATGGCGGCCGCGGTGTGGTCGATCGCCTGGACCCGACCGGACTGCACCACGGACTCGGCGTTCACCGCCCGCAGGGCACCGGAGAGCGCGGTGTCGGCGCTTTGCAGGCGAGCGGTCGTGGCCGAGAGGGCCAGGCGGGCCTGTCCGAGGTCGTGCTCGAGTACGAGGTCGGTGGTCAGCATGGCGACCAGCAGGGCGAGCGCGGCGAGGACCGCACGCCGGTAGGTGCGGCGCGGTCGGGGAGCGTCGACCGGCAACGCTTGCGCCGGGGCGTCGCCCGGTGACGCGTCCTCCCGGTCCGCTCCCTCGAGGGAGGTCGTTGTCATGGCGACGGCTCCGCGCCCGAGCAGACCGGACCGACCGAGCTCAGCGTCTCGCCGGCGCCCGCCTGGTCACCCAGGGAGATCTGGTTGAGCGCCTGCTCGACGCCGGACAGGCAGGCGTCGAGGTCCGAGATCCGCACACCCTGGGTCACGACGTGGGTCTCGGCCAGGCCGAGCTGGGCATCGAGACCGGAGAGCTGGACGGTGTCGGTCCAGAGGATGGCCGCATCGGCGGTGTCCGCGGCGGACAGGGCGCGGAGGCGGAGCGCCGCAACCTTCTGGGTGTCCTGACTGTGCGCGACGCCCGCACGGGCCGCCTCCAGCCCGCCGTTGGCGCCGTCGAGGGACGCGTGGGTGACCAGGCCCACCGCGAGTGCCACCGCCAGCGCGGCCACCAGCGCGGCCAGGGCCACCGGGCGCAGGATCCGGGTCGCACGAGACGCCCGGTCGGCCGGCGGTGTCAGGGGGTCCGACGCGGGTGGTGCGGATTCGGTGTCCATGGGTTCCCTACCCTGTGCGCCCGGGGTGGGTCGACCGCACCGCACGCTCCGGCAGCGATGTCGCTGTCGCCGGTCAGTCTCACATCATTCGGCGGTCCGTTGCGCGCGTCCGCGCCGGTCGAGGGCGATGGCCGGCACGAGGGGCCCGATCGAGCCGGACCGCAGGCAGCCGAGCCAGACCCCTGTCCCATAGGCCGCATCGTCGGCGAGCGAGGCGGCGACCCATCGCGGGATGTCGAGGTCGGGTCGTCGGCGCACCCAGTCGACGATCGCGGGGGCGAGCGCGAGCGCGATCGCGCAGGACGCGCCACGGTGGCTGCGAGCGGCGAGGGCGACCAGTGCCGGAGCACCGAGCATGGTCGAGGCGCGACCGAGACCGACCACCGTCCAGCCCGCGCCCTCAGCGCTCCAACGGAGGGCGAGCCGTGCGGGGATCCCGTGCGGGCGGACCGTGCGTGCCAGGGAGAGGGCGACGCACCCGACGATGAGCGCGGCGAGGCGGGGGCGGCCGGCAAGCAGCGCCACGGCCGCGGCGGTGGGCCCTGGACGCAGCTCCACGGGTGCGAGCCGGCCGCGGTGCCGTTCGGCGAGCGGCGCGGCCGAGGTGCCGTAGCGAAACCGCCGGGCGAGGAGGCCCCTCCACGTGGCCGGTTCGCGGTGGGCGACCGTGACCGAGGGCGCGTACCGGACGTGCCAGCCGGCATCGAGCAGCCGCCAGATGAGGTCGACGTCCTCACCGACCCGGAGCTCCTCGTCGAATCCGCGGATCGCCTCGCAGGTGACGGCCGACCGCCGAACGATCAGCGCGGCCGCCGGCACGTAGCGGACCGCGCGCCGCGGCCCCACCTCACCCTCGGCGGGTCCGAGGTCGAGCGCAGAATGGAGGTCCGAGAAGCGGGCAAGGACGCTCGGCCGCCCGGGTGCCCCTCCCGGCTCTGGCCGGACGCGGGGGGCGACGGCGGCGACGACCGGGTCGGCGAACTGCCAGACCAGTCCGTCCAACCACCCCGGACCGACCGTGCAGTCGCTGTCCACGAAGGCAATCAGGTCGGTGTCGATCCGCCCGACCGCGTCGTTGCGGGCAGCAGCCGGACCCCCGTTCACGTCGCGCCGCACCAGCCGTACCCCGCGGTCCCGGCAGACCGCCGCCACCCGCTCCGGCCGGTTCTGACCCGTCGTCGACGACAAGTACCGGAGGCTCGGTCCCGAGTGTGGCGAGGCAGCGGTCGAGGAGGTCGGGGCGGTCACGTGCGGGGACCACCACGGTGACCGAGAGGCGCTCCGCCGCGGGCAGTGCCGCGGCGCGGCCTCGGGTGGGCCATGCCGGCGTCGACCAGCCTGCGTCCGAGACGCCGGGCCTCCTCGGGTGCGGGCACCGGCCCGGCTGTCCTCTCACGCTCCTCCGCCAGCAGGCTGGCGAGCGCCCGCCGGCCCGCCGCGGTGAGGGTGATGACCCGGCCCGGGACACCGCCGACGAGCACCGTGCGGTCCCGGAACGAGCGGACCGACGGATCGAGCGCGAGCCCGAACCGGTCCGGCAGGGGCGTCACAGCGAGAGGCCGCCGTCCACCGGGATCACCGCTCCGGTCAGGGCGTCGCTGCCGGTTCCGGCCAGCCACACCAGTGCCGCCGCCACCTCCTTCGGGGCGAGCAGCCGCCCCACCGCCTGCTGCTCGGCGAACGCGCCGGTGTCGGCGAGTCCGTAGAGCCGCGCGCTCTCGTCGAGCATGGCCGTCGCCGTCGACCCCGGGCTGACCGCGTTTGCCGTTATCCCGGTCCCGGCAAGCTCGGCGGCCAGGCCGCGTACCAATCCCGCCACGCCTGCCTTGGCCGCCCCGTAGGCGCTCAGCCGGGGGAGGCCGCGGGTGGCGGCGGCGGAGGCCACGGCCAGGAACCGTCCCTGGCGCGGCGGCGGTCGCCGGAGCAGTGCGGGGATCCCGACGCGCGCAGCGGTGATCGGGCCGCCGAGGTCCACCCCGAGCACAGCGCCGAGTTGGTCGGCCGGCATCTCCCAGAGCGGCATCCCGCCGGCGATGACCCCGGCCACCGCGATCATGGCGTCGAGCCCGCCGAAGCGGTCCTCGGCCAGCGCGACCGCGGCACCCAGTCCCTCGGCGTCGGTGGTGTCGGCCACATGTCCGACCACGCCCACGCTCGGGTCGCCAGCCGGTCGCACGGCGAGCGAGCCCGAGACGACGTCGTCGAGCTCGCTCGCGCTGCCCATCGCGTAGGGCAGTCGGGGGTCGTCGGCGGCCCGGTCCACGGCGACCACCGACCATCCGGACCGGGCCAGTGCATACACGGTTGCGGCGCCGATGCCTCGTGCTGCTCCGGTGACGACGGCGACGCGGGTCATGGGCGGTCCTCTCCTCCGGTTCCGACGGTCCTGTTGGTTCTCGCAGTGCTCCGCGCGGCCCCGGTCGTCGCGCTCGCGCCGGACAGCCGGGCGACGAACGCGACCAGATCCGTGACTGCGGCATCGAGCAGTCGGATCCCCTCGGCCGGATCGGCGTCCCTCGGGTCGCCGAGGACCCCGTTCGGGCTGACCGCCCGAACACCCCTGGCCCGGAGGATCGGCAGCAGCTCGCCGGGCGCCTGCAAGCCCCCGGGCTCCCAGGGACCGGGTCGCACTCTGTCCGGGGCGATGGCGAGCATCAGCGAGGTCTCGGTGCGCCCGGCGTGGAGGTCGCCGCCCCAGCACGGGGACCAGCCGGCAACAGCATGGCCTTCGGCCGCGAGCCGGCCGAGGGCACGGGCGAGCGGACCGGCGTTTCCCCCGTGGGTACAGGCGAGGACCGTGTGGGCGAAGGAGCGGGCGGCCGACCGCCCGAGCTCGACGAGCACCGCCTCGGTCGCCTCCTGCCCGATGGACAGGGTGCCGGGGAAGCCTTCGTGTTCGCCGCTCGAGCCGTAGGCCAGCGCCGGTGCGACCACCAGCCGCGGATCGCGCCTGGCTGCCGCCTCGGCCACCGCCACCGCGATCTCGGTGTCGGTGGTCAGGGGGAGCTGGGGGCCGTGCTGCTCGGTCGCCCCCACCGGCACGACCAGGACCCGACCGCCCGACGCCGGCCGGCCCACCTCGGGCCACGAGGTATCCGAGAAAAGGCTCACCGCCCGCCCTCCGACGACCGCGCCGCCGGTGCGGGCAGGTACCCGTGGCGGGCGAGGTAGGCAAGGAGGACGTCGGCGGCCCCCGCCGCGTCCGCCGGCTCCACCACGGTGGGGGGGTCGTGGGTCGCCAGGACTCCGGTCAGCGCGAGCACGCGGGCCCGCGGGTCGTCCCCGTCCGGCGGAGGGACGACCCGGGTGCGCGGACGGAACGGGAGAGTCGCCCCCACCTGCACACCACCGGCCGCAGGTGCCGAAGGCTCCGGACCGGTGCAGTCGGCGGCCAGTGGCACGCTCCCGGCCGAGAGCATCCCGGCGAGGGTGGCACGCCGGAGCCGCACCCCGGCGCCTTCCACCGAGCAGACCGCGGGCAACGGCACCCGGAGCCGTTCGCGCCACCCTGCGTCGAGACGGCGCTCGGCCAGCACGAACCGTCCCTCGGCACCGTTCCGTGGGTCGAGGGCGACCAGGCCGAGCGCCTGGGCCGCACCCAGCTCGTGGGCCAGGTAGGCGGGCAGGGCACCGGTGCCCCGATCGACGGAACGGTCCCCGCACAGTACGAGATCAGCCGGGCCTCGCGTCTCGATGGCGGCCGCCAGGGCGCGGGCGAGCCAGCGCTCGTCCCCGGCCAGCTCTGCGGTGTAGCGGAACCGGTCGTCCTCGACGGCGAGGGGGATGCGGACCGCCTCGACCCCGAGCGCGAGCACCTCGCGCAGCACCGGCTCGATCGCGGGCGGTCCGGCGGCGAGGGCGAGCACACGTCCCGACCAGACCTCGGCGGCCCGCAGCGCGTGCTCGAGCGCCGACCCGTCCGCAGCGGTGAGCCCGACCCCGAGCGGGTCGCGTGTCACCGCGCCGGTCAGCGGGTCGATCTCGGGTCGCAGGTCGCCGATCCGGAGGCAGGCGACCACCAGGGGCCCCGCGGTGGCGGTCATCCGTGGTGGAAGACGACGCCGTGCCCGCCGTCCGGGTAGGTCCAGGTGATCGCACCTTCGTGGTTGCAGACCATGTAGCAGGTCCCGCACTCGAAGCACTCCTCGTAATTGAAGAGGATTCCGCCGTCCGAGGTCGGGGAGAAGAGGTTGGCCGGGCAGGCGGTCACACAGGCTTTCGTCGTACAGGACCGGCAGACGTCGGACTCGACGGTGATGTGGGCGCGTGCACCGACCCGGAAGTCCACGGTTGCCATCCGCTCCTCGAAGGAGATCCCGCGCCAGCGGGCCGGGCTGCTCACCCGAAGATCCTGAGTCCGCGGAGGGTGTCGACCGCCAGGTGCCGCAGGGTGACCCCGTGGCGCGCCGCCGCGTCGCGGGTGATCCGGAGGCCGCCGGGCTTCGGCGCCGGGTTGGTCACGGTGAACATCCCCTCGGCGAGGTCGCAGAGGAGTCCGGGGTAGCGCCGCTGGACCCGTTCGGACAGCACGAGGGCCGGTGCCCGGCGCAGCCGCTTGTGGTCGGCCAGGACGAACTGGCCCTCCAGGTCGGCGCGGTAGGAGGCCAGCCCGCGGGCCGAGCAGTCACCCGCGGCGAGAGCCCGGTCGGCCGCGTGCCCGGCGGCGTAGCCCGAGCCGATGGCGAAGTTGACGCCCTCGAGCCAGATGCCGGCGGCGAGGGTCATCGCCCCGGCGTCGCCGGCCACCAGGAGGCCGTCGCCGACGAGGTCGGGCATCGTGTCGTACCCGCCCTCGGGGATCAAATGGGCCGAGTACTCGCGCAAGGAAGACCCCCGCAGGAGCGGGGCGATCGCCGGATGCGCCTTCAGGTCGGCGACGAGCTCCTCGGGCCGGACCGCGGCCTCGGCGAGCTCGGGGAGGGAGAGCACGACACCGACACTCACCGTGTGCGCGTTGGTGTAGAGGAAGCCGCCGCCGGGGACCTCGCCGGTGCACCCGAGGATCTCGATGTCGACCCCCTCGTCGTTGCGGACGCCGAAACGCTCGTTGATCGCACCCGGCGGGAGGTCGAGGACCTCCTTGACCCCGAGGGTGTGGTCGGAGGCCTCGGCCTGCGGGTGCAGCCCGGCCTCCTTGGCCAGGAAGGAGTTGACCCCGTCGCAGGCGATCACCACCGGTGCCCGGAGCTCTCCGCCGTCGCGGTCGGTGCGCACGCCGATGACCCGCCCCGAGTGGTCGCGCAGCAGTCCGGTCGCGACGGTGGACGTCACCAGTCGCGCCCCGGCCTCGGTCGCCTTGCCCGCCAGCCAGCCGTCGAAGTGGCTGCGAAGGGTGGTGAAGCCGTTGTAGGGGGCCGCACCCCAGTCGTCGGAGCGGAAGTCGACCGAGAGCGACTGGGTCGGGGTCATCATCATCGTCGAACGGCGCACCACCCAGCGCTCGATCGGCACCTCGTCCCACCACCCGGGGACGATCTCGTCGAGCACCCGGCCGTAGACGACCCCGCCGTAGACGTTCTTGGAGCCGGGGAAGGGCCCGCGCTCGAGCAGGACCACCGAGCGGCCGGCCCGGGCGAGGCCCAGGGCGGCGGCGGCGCCGGCCGGCCCGGCGCCGACCACCACGGCGTCGAGGTCGCGGTCAGCCACCGGACCTGCCGCTCCCTCTCGAGAGGGTGTCAGGCACGTCGACGTCGAGCCGCCCTGCGAGCTCGATGAGCAGCGCCTGGGCGTCGATGACCACCCCGAGGTCGGCCATGGCCGTCATCGGCGAGGAGGCGTCGGTGTTGACGCTGACCACGTGGCGCGGGGTGCCGATCCCGCCGATGTGCTGGGCCGCGCCCGACACCCCGAGCGCGACGTAGAGGTCGGGGTCGACGGCCACCCCGGTGGTGCCGATCTGGCGCTCATAGCCGGTCCACCCCGCGTCGGTGGCCACCCGGGTGGCTCCGGCCGAGCCGCCGAGAGCGGCGGCGACCTCGCCGAGAAGGTCGAAGACGGCGGCGGCCCGTCGGTCGTCGTCACGCGGGACCAGGCCGGCCCCGCCGGCCAGCACCCGGGTCGCGTCCGCTAGGTCCATCGTGCGCAGGTCCGGTTCGAGGATCTCCTCGAGCCCGGGCTCGGCGGCCGGCCCCGCTGGTGGAACGTCGTCGCCGATCAGGGTCACCGGGCCCAGATCGGCCGGCCCTCCGCGCCGGCCGAGGGTCGGGCCGTCTCCGGCGCACGCGCCGCGTGCGGCCGCCGGAGACGAGGGTGACCACCGCCGGGCCGTGCACCTCGACAGGCACCAGCACCCGGTCGTCGAGCCGTGCCACGAGGGCCCGCACCGTCGTCCCCCCGGACTCCTCGCCCGCGATACAGGTGGCGCTCAGTGCGCGGGCGAGCAACGGACGGTCGAGCCACGCTGCGAGACGGGGTGCGAGGTCCCTCCCGTCCGGTGAGGCCGGGAGGAGGACCAGCGGGACGGTCGCGACCGCTGTAGCCAGGGCCCGGGCCAGCTCGCCGGGCCGGAATGCGGGACCGGTGTCGCACCACCGCGCCGTTGTGGCGTCGGTCAGCGACCCGGCCGCCTCCTCGGCGTCCGAACCCACCACGAGCGCGTTCCCGCCGGCCTCGGAGACGGTCTCTCCTGCTCCGGCCGGGAGTCGACCCTCCCGGGCGACGAGCACCGCCACCGCGCTCCTCGCACCCCTGCTCACAGCGCGACCGCGACCCGGTGGCCCTCGATGACCGCGGCGTGGGCCCTCCGGGGGGCCAGGCAGTCACCGATCCGGTGCACCTCGAAGGGCGCGCCGGCCAGCTCGTGGAACAGGGCGTCCTCGGGTTGCTGGTGTACGGCACAGACCACCCAGTCGCAGTGGCGGACCTGCTCGGTCCCGGTCGGATGGTGCTGCAGGGTGAGCACGACCGGTCCGAGGTCCGCGTCGGATGTGCCCTCGCCCGCTCTGGTCACGCCCATCGGCACCAGGTCGACGCTCTGGCCGATGCCCTTCGCGTGCGCCTTCACGTTCCACGTCTCGAGGTCGAGGGTGATGCCGAGATCCTGGCCCACGACCATCGCGTTGGTCACGATCTCGACCGAGCACCCCCGGTCCGCCATCAGCTCGGCCGTGGAGGTCGCCTGGTGGAACCCGAGCTCGTCGACCAGGACCACCCGGCCCTCCGGACGGGCCCGCTCCTCGAGGACGTCGCGCACGTCGACCACCCGTGGCTCGTCGCCGGCCCACCACGGGCGGAGAGGACGGGCACCGGTGGCCAGGACCACCACGTCGGGTGCCTCGGCGCGCACCGCGGCCGCGGTCGCCTCGACACCGATCCGGAGCTCGACGCCCTCGCGCCGGGCGGCGACGATCAGGTTGCGGGCGATGTCGAAGAACTCGGCGCGGCTGGGGACGGACGCGGCCTCGTGGGCCTGGCCCCCGAGCCGGTGACGGCGCTCGAAGAGGACTACCCGGTGGCCGCGCTCGGCTCCGGTGACCGCGGCCTGAAGCCCGCCCGGCCCGCCGCCGACCACCACGACCGAACGCCGACGGCGGGGCAGGGGGACGATGGCCGCCTCACGGCCGCAGACGGGGTTCTCGATGCAGCCGAGCCACCGGTTGAGGCCCATCCTGCCGACGCACTCCTGGTTGCAGGAGAGGCAGGTGCGGATGTCGGTGGCGTGCCCTGACCGGGCCTTGGCCGCGAAGTCGGCGTCGGCGATCTGCCCACGGACCACCCCAACCAGGTCGCAGACCCCTTCGGCGAGGGCCCGCTCGGCCTGCAGCGGGTCCTTGAACCTGCCTACCCCGACCACCGGGAGTCCGACCGCGGCCCGGATGGCGCTCGGGACGAAGAGCGCGTAGCCGGGCGGGACCTGCATGCTCGCCTCGATCATGTAGAGGGTGGCCGTCGCCACACCGATCGAGGTGTTGATGTAGTCGACCTGGCCGGTCGCCTCGACCATGCGTGCGATCGCCACGGCATCCTCGATGCCGGTGCCCCCCTCGATGAGCTCGTCCCCGCAGAGGCGGACGCCGAGCGAGCGGCCGGGACCGATCGTCGAGCGGACCGCGTCGACGATCTCGAGCAGGAGCCTGGCCCGGTTGGCGAGGGACCCGCCGTACCCGTCGACTCGGCGTGTTGGTGGCCGGCGAGAGGAAGCCGCGCACGATCGAGGAGTGCGAGCACTGGAGCTCGACCCCGTCGAATCCTCCCTCGGTGCAATGGTCGGCGACGAGGGCGTAGCCGTCGACGATCTCGCGGATCTCGTGGGGCTCGACCGCCTTGGGCACTTCGCGGAAGAGGGGGTCGGGGATGGGGCTCGGCGCCCACACCGGGAGGCGGGTGTACATGCTCGAGGCCTGGCCGCCGTTGTGGTTGATCTGGGCGAAGATCGGGACGTCGTGGGCGTGCACCGCATCGGTGATCCGCCGGTAGCCGTCGACCACCTCCGGCCGGAATCCGTGGATGAGCTTCTCGTAGGGCCAGTCGGTCGGGTGGGTGGAGTGCTCCTCGGTCACGATGAGTCCGGTCCCGCCCGCCGCACGGGCTGCGTAGTAGGCGGCGTGCTGTTCGGTGGGCAGCCCGTCGGTGGCGTAGTTGGTCAGGTGGGCCGAGAAGACGATGCGGTTGGGCACGGTCACCGGCCCGAGCCGGAGGGGCGAGAAGAGGTGGCGGTACTGTCCGGCCGAGCTCACGGTCGCCCCCTCAGCGCGCCGACGCGCCCGCGTCGACCGTCATCGTGTGCCCGGTCACGTACCGCGACTCGTCGGAGGCGAGGAAGAGCACAGCGTTGGTCACGTCCGCGACCCGGACCAGGTCGACGGGCAGGGAGTTGAGGAACAGGGACCCCACGTCGGGGCTGGCATCGATGCGATCGGTGAGGCCCTTCATGGCCGCCAGCATCGGGGTGTCGACCCCGGTCGGATGGACCGTGTTGACCCGGACCCCCTGCGAGGCGAGCTCGTTGGCGAGGCTCCGCATGACCCCGACCAGCCCGTGCTTGGACGCGACGTAGGGGCTGAAGAACGGCTGGCCCTTGAGCCCGGCGACAGAGCTGATCAGGATGATCGACCCCCCGCCTCCGGCGAGCAGGTGGGGGAGCGCGGCCACGCAGGTGTTCCAGGCACCGGTCAGGTTGACGCCGAGGACCGTGTCCCAGAGCTCGGGCGTCACCTCGTCCCATCGCTGTACCGAGCACACCCCGGCGTTGGCCACGACGACGTCGAGCCGCCCCAGGCGTTCTGCTCCTGCGGACACCGCGTCGGCCAGCGCACCGCTGTCGCGCACGTCGACAGGCGCGGCCACGACCCGGCCGCCGGCGTCCTCCACCCGTTGCACGGTCTCGGCGAGGTCGGCCTCGGTCGCCAGGGGGTAGCTCAGCCCGGCGATGGGGGCGCACACGTCGATCGCGATGACGCCCGCTCCCTCCTCGGCGAGACGGACTGCATGGCTGCGCCCCTGGCCCCGGGCGGCCCCGGTGACCAGCGCGACCTTGCCGGCGACCCGTCCCGCACCTTGTCCCGCGCCACCGGTCACGACATCACCCCGCCGGAGACGGGGCGGCGGGCCGCCTCGGAGACGCCGCAAACCTCGAGTGCGCGCCGGCGTCCCTCGAGCACCGCGTCGAGCATCCCGCGAGGGGCCACGCAGTCGCCGGCTCGGGGCGTCCCCGGTCGTTCCGCGTAGAGGGTCTCCTCCGCCAGGCGGTGCCCGCAGTCGATCACCACGGCGCAGGGTACGGTCCGCTGCTCGCCGGTCCAGACGTCCTCGAGGAGCACGGCGCCGTCGCGGACGCCCCGCAGCCGCGCTCGGAGCTCGCGGCGGACACCGGCCCGCTGGAGCCGTGTGTTGGCGTCGGCCAGGTCGCCGGTCATCGAGAGCAGGGTGCCGACGACCGGGTCGGGTGTCACCAGGGAGACCGCGCGCCCTGCCTCCGCAAGCCACTCGGCGACGCCGACAGCGACCGGCCCGCCCACCGGGTCGTGGACCACCGCCGGACCGTCGGGAAGGTCCGCTTGGCGGCCGGCCAGGGCGTGTGCCGCGTCGACCACCGGCCGGGAGCCGTCGGTCGCGAAGGCCGGCGGCGCCGGACGACCCCCGGTTGCCAGGATGACCGCCGTTCCCCGCACCAGGGCCTCGTCGAGGTCGGTGGCGGTCGCCTCCCACCCGGTCTCGACGGTCACGCCCTGACGCTCGCACTCGGCCTCGAGCCACGCGGGGAGGTCGGCGAGCCGTCCACGCCCCGGGCCCACCGCTGCTCCTCGCAGAGCGCCACCGGCCCGTCCGGTGCGCTCGAGTACCCGCACCCGCCAGCCGCGGCCCGACAGCACCCGCGCACACTCGAGCCCGGCCGGCCCGGCCCCGACCACCAGTGCCTCCTCGGCCCCGGCGGGTGGCACGGATGCCGCGGTCGAGCGGGTCGGGGTCGACCGTCTCGTGGCCGCTGCGGGGCTCTCCCACGCAGCTCACCAGGGGGTTGCGGTTGTCCCGCACCCGGCAGGCCTGGTTGCAGAGGATGCAGGGCCGCACCCGCTCGGGCGTGCCCGAACGCACCAGGTCCACCAGGCGGGGCTCGGCGATCTGGGCCCGGGTCATCTCGACCAGGTCGGCGACGCCCGAGGCGATGGCCTCCTCTGCCACGTCCGGGTCGACCACGCTGCCCTGGAGGACGACCGGCACCCGGCCGGAAGCCGCGTCCCGCATGGATCGGCACAGGGCGAGGTTGGTCGCCGCCGGGGTATGGGCGTCTGGCCGGTAGGCGGACGTCGAGTACGGGCCGCCGCGCACCACGACCAGGAGGTCGACCCGGTCGGCGAGGGCGTCGACGTGTCCGGCCGCGAGCTCCGGGGTTACCCCGGCCCACGGGGCGAGCTCGTCGCAAGAGAGGCGGAGGCCGACCAGGCGCCCCGGGCCGATCGCGGCCCGCACTGCGTCGAGCACTTCCCGGGTCAGACGCAGGCGGTCCTCCCCGTAGCCGTCCGCGCGCAGGTTGGTCAGGCCGGAGTGGAACTGGCGCAGCAGCGAGAACGGCCCGGCATCCACCTCGACCCCGTCGAGGCCCGAGGCCACCGCCAGCTGCGCCGAGGAGGCGAACCCGCCCACCAGTGCGTCGATCTCGGCGGATCCCATCTCCATGGGCATCTCGCGGCTGACCACGTCGGCGACACGGGACGGGGCCCAGAGCACCGATTGCGAGTAGGCGCTCGATCCCTGCGCGCCGCTGTGCCCGATGCCGGCGAGCACGACGGTCCCGTGCGGCCGGAGGGCATCGGCGACGGCGCGCCAGCCGGGGCCGCTCGCCGACGCCAGCGGGGCCCGCTCGTAGGGCCAGTCGGACGGGTGGACCGAGGCGGTCTCGGTGACCAACACCCCGGCGCCGCCCGCGCCCCGTGCCGCGTAGTAGGCCACGTGGCGGTCGCCGATCGAGCGACCGGTGGCAAGGTTGGTCTCGTGCGGACCGAAGACCACCCGCGAGGGAACGCGGACGCCGGCCACCACGACCGGGTCGGTGAGCGCTCCCACGGTCAGTGGCTGCTGGGTCCCGGCGCGCACCCGGCCAGGGGACTCGCGTCGCAGGCACGGTCCGGTCGCTGCCGGCTGCCTCCGTGGGCGACCCCGGGGCGGGTCAGCGCGACGGCCACCCGCCGCGGAAGGCGGGAATGGTCAGGCGAGGGCCGGGGCGTCCCGAGGTTGCCGCGCCCGTCGAGCGCACGCTCGCCGTGACCGAGGACGCACTCCGGGTCGGGGCCGTCGAGCGGCAGGCCGGTGAAGAACTTGGCGGCCATGCACCCGCCCCGGCAGGCGTCGAATTGGCCGCAGGAGGTGCACGCTCCCGAGCTCTGCGGGCCGCGCAGCCCGCAGAGGAGTTCGGACTCGCGCCAGACCGACGCGAACCCGCCCGGAGCACGCACGTTGCCGGCGAGGAACTGCTCGTGGATGGCGAAGGGGCAGGCGTAGACGTCGCCCACCGGGTCGATCAGGCAGACCACCCGGCCGGCGCCGCAGAGATTGAGGCCGGGGAGCGGCCCCCCGTAGCCGGCCAGGTGGAAGAAGGAGTCGCCGGTGAGCACCTCCTCGCCGTGGTCGAGCAGCCAGTCGTAGAGGGTGCGTTGCTGCGCCGGGGTCGGATGCAGCTCGTCCCAGACGTCGGCACCCCGACCGGACGGTCGCAGACGGGTGAGCCGGAGCTGGGCCCCGAGGCGTTCGGCGAGGCCCCGGAGGTCGTCCAGCTGGGGGACGTTCTGACGGGTGACCACGACCGAGAGCTTGAATCCGGAGAACCCGGCGTCGGCCAGGCGCTCCATGGCGGTGAGCGCGGTGGCGTAGGAGCCCTCGCCTCGGACCGCGTCGTTGACCTCGGCGGTGGCCCCGTCGAGCGAGATCTGCACGTCGACGTAGTCGCTCGCCGCGAGCCGCGCAGCGACGTCGTTGGTGATCCGGGACCCGTTGGTCGAGAACTTGACACCGACATGGTGCCCGGTCGCGTACTCGACCAGGTCCCAGAAGTCGGACCGTATCGTGGGTTCGCCGCCGCCGATGTTGACGTAGAAGATCTGCATTCGCTCGTACTCGTCGATGAGCGCGCGGCACTCGTCGGTGGAGAGCTCCCGTGGGTCCCGCCGGCCCGAGCTGGACAGGCAGTGCAGGCAGGCGAGGTTGCAGGCGTAGGTGAGCTCCCAGGTCAGGCAGATCGGCGCGTCGAGGCCGCGCTCGAGGTGGTCGACCAGTCGGGTCCCCGGAACGGGTGACTCCGCAACCGGGCGTCCGACCGTCGTGCCGATGGTGACGGCTCGGGGGGTCACCCGGTCACCCGTTCGCAGATCATCCCGGAGTCGGCGAGTGTGGCGAGTGCCCGCTCGTAAGCGCCGAGCTCTGCAGGTCCGACACCTGCCGCCCGGCAGGCCTCGCGACCGGACGGTTCGTGGGCGAGGGACTCGACCACCGCGAGCAGGATCCTGCTCTTGAGGATCGAGAGGCGTCGGGTGCCGTAGTGGTAGGCGAGCGCTCCGAACGACTCGGGGCGCAGCGCCACCTGCGGGTGCAGCGCCCACGCCTTCGAAGCGTCGAACGGCGCGGCGCCGGGCGGTGGCGTCGTGGGGGGCACGGTGTGCAGGGAGGCGGACGGGGTCCGGGAACGGGTGGCCGGGCCTAGTAGACCCCGCACATCCCGTCGATCGAGACGTCTTCGACCAGCAGGTCACCTTCGACCAGCGCATCGTCCCCAGCGGGGAGTCCCCTGGTCGCCGGTTCGGGCGTCCGGCCCTCGTATCCGCCGTCCTCGGTCTGATCCTCGGTCGTGGTCATCGGTCCTCCGCTGGTCGGCCGGCCGGGGCCGGGCGCTTCGATGGGTGCAATTTAGTGCACTGGATGCCAAAATGAAAGCCTGATGAGCGCAGCCGCAGAAGAGCGACCGGGGGGCCCGCCTGCGGTGGCCCGGGGCCGCCGGCCCAGCACCTCGCGGGAGGAGGTGGCCCGCGCCGCCCTCGAGCTCTTCGACCGGCAGGGCTTCGACGAGACGACCGTCGACGAGATCGCGGCAGCGGTCAAGATCAGCCGGCGCACCTTCTTCCGCTACTACCGGTCGAAGCGCGATGTGGTCTGGGGGGAATTCGACGCCGAGCTGGTCCGCCTGCGAGACCGGCTGGCCGAGGCCCCCGACGACCAGCCCCTGATGGACGTGCTGCGACTGGCGGTGATGGCGACGAACCGGTTCGGCGCCGGCGAGCTCGACCAGCTCCGGATCCGGATGGCGCTCATCGGCAGCGTCCCCACCCTGGTCGCCCACTCGGCGGTCCGCTACGAGGCGTGGTGTGGGGTGGTGGCCGCCTTTGCCGCCGGGCGTCTCGGCGGTGAGCCCGGCGATCTCGGCCCGCAGACCGTCGCCCGGGCCGCGCTCGGCGCGGCGATGGCCGCGTTCGACTGCTGGGCCCGCCGGGAGACCGACGACCTGGTGGGTGAGGTCGACCGCGCCTTCCGACTGCTTGCCACCGGCTTCGACGAGGCGCGGCCGGTGGGCTGAGCGGTCCCACGCGGCAGGGATCTGCGATTGCCTAGGGTGGGACGATGCGGGTGATCATCGGGTCGGACCATGCCGGGGTGCACCTCAAAGTGGCTGTCGCGGATCACGTCCGCTCGGCTGGTCACCGTGTGGAGGATCTCGGCACGTTCACCGAGGCCCCGGTCGACTACCCCCCGATCTGTGCTGCGGTTGCCCGCGGTGTCGTCCGCGGCCGAGGCGGAGGTCGGGATCGTGATCGGCGGCAGCGGCCAGGGGGAGGCCATCTCCGCCAACAAGGTCCGGGGGGTCCGCGCCGCCCTCTGCCACGACGAGTACACCGCCCGACTGGCCCGTCGGCACAATGACGCCAACGTGCTCTCGCTCGGTGCACGCGTGGTCGCCACCGAGCTCGCCCTCGACATCCTCGACATCTTCCTGGCCACCCCGTTCGACGGGGGGCGGCACGTGGCCAGGATCGAGGAGATCGTCGTCATCGAGGACGAGGAGTGCGGCCCTCCAGACCAGGTGGCTCCGGTGCCGGCAGGGGCGTGAGCGCCGCTGACCGGGGGACGGCGGCCGCCTCGGTCCGCTACCTGGCCGACGCGGTCGTGCCGTGTGACGGAACGGGCGCCGTCCACCGTCCCGGCATGGTGGAGGTCACGGGGGACCTCGTGACCCGGGTCGGACGCCCCGTCGAAGGACCGGGGGAGCCGGCGGGCCCGCCGGGCGAGGTGACGGTGAGCGAGGTCCGGGTGGACGGCGTCCTCCTCCCCGGGATGGTCAACGTGCACTGCCACTCACCGATGACCCTGTTCCGCGGCACCGGAGAGAACCTCCCCCTCCTGCGGTGGCTCGAGGAGGTGCTCTGGCCGCGGGAGGCCCACCTGACCCCCGACGACGTCTACTGGGGGATGACCCTGGCCGCGGCCGAGCTGCTCCGCTTCGGAGTCACCACGACCTGCGAGGCGTACTTCATGGAGGATGCGCTGACCGACGCGGTCCTCGCGGCGGGCTCGCGTGCGCTGGTCACGCCCGGGATCCTCCGCCTGCCCGGCCAGGAGGGCGACCGCTGGTGGGAGCGGCGGATCACCGCGATCGCTGACTTTCACCGCCGCCGGTCCGGGGAGGACGGGAGGATCGAGGTGGGGTTCGCTCCTCACGCCGCCTACACGGTGCCCCTGCCGGCACTCGTCGAGATCGCTGCGGTCGCCCGCGAGCTCGACGCCGTCTTCCACATCCACCTCGCCGAAACCGAGGGTGAGGGGGCCGCCTTCGAGGCGGAGCACGGGGGGTCGGTGCCCGAGGTCCTGGCCCGGGCGGGCGTACTCGAGGGGCGGGTCCTCGCGGCCCACAGCATCTGGCTGTCCGAGGGCGACCTCGCCCTCTACGCGGAGCACGACGTCGCGGTCGCCCACTGCCCGCAGAGCAACGCCAAGCTTGCTTGCGGAGTCGCACCCCTGGCTGCGTTCCTTGCACGGGGGATCCGGGTGGGTTTGGGCACCGACGGACCCGCTTCCAACAACGACCTCGATCTCTGGGAGGAGATGCGGCTCGCCGCCCTGCTGACCCGGGTGCGTGAGCGTGATCCCACCCTGCTGCCCGCCTCGTCCGCCCTCGACCTGGCCACCCGAAGGGGCGGGCTCGCGCTCGGACGACCCGACCTCGGGGTCCTCGCCCCGGGGGCGAAGGCGGACATGATCGCGGTATCCCTCGACGACCCAGCGTTCGTGCCACTCCTCGACGACGCGATGCTCGTCGAGCACCTGGTGTGGTCGGCCTCGAGCCGGCTGGTCACCGACGTCTGGGTGGCCGGTCGACAGGTGGTCGCCCGCCGCGAGTGCCGCACCGTCGACGTCGCGGAGGCAAGGGTCGAGGTCGAACGGCGGGCTCGTCGCCTGTCACGGGTAGCGGGCTGAGCCGACTCGTGCTCAGCGCTGCCGGCGCCGCGCCTCCGCGTAGCGGGCCACGCCGGTCGCGAACTTCTGCATCATCCGCGGGACCAGCGCGCCGAGAACGGCGGCGCTGCCCGGCCACTTCTCGTCGTAGGTCCCCGCCCACTCGATGCGCGTGCCGCTGCCTTCGGATTCGAGCGTGATGTCGGCCCGGTAGTTGCGCACCGGGAAGCCGCTCACGATGGTGTACGCGAGGTGGTTGGGTGGATCCCATGCCAGGACCTCCTCACGCGAACCGATGCCCATGCGGCTGAATCGGCGAACGGCCCCCACGCCGTCGGGCTCGGGCACGCCCTCCCGCTCGAGGTCGGTACGGGTCAGAAAGGACCACTCCTTCCAGCGCCGGGCCTCAGCGAGCAACGGCCAGACCTCCTCGACCGGAGCGCTCGTCCGGGCCTCGACCCGGTAGGACCGACGCCCCGCCGCGCCGGTGCCCGCAGGCCCTTCCGGGGTCATCCCTCGACGTGGACCTTGAGCGCGTCGAGGGACTGCTGGTAGACGGAGTTCATGAGGTCGGCCATCTCATCGGGGACGGCCTCGACCGCCCAGGTGACGTGGCAGCCGTCGTCCGTGGTGCTCACGGTGATGACGGCCTCGTGCTTCTCCACCGGCACCCCGTCGACGATCGAGTAGGAGATGGTCCGGGCGGCGTCGTCCCTGGAGAGCAGCCGCTCGGTGATGGTCATCCCCATCGTCTCCAGGATGCGGTCCTGACCGTCGACGCGGCAGGACTCCATTCCAGGCATCCACCCGGCGATACCGCCGAAGTCGCCGACAACCGCCCAGACCTCCTCCGGCGAACGCTTGATGTCGACCTCTGCCTTGCCCTGTCCCATGGTGCTCCTTCTCGTGTTTCGTGCCGTGGAGAAACCATCCTGTGGCGGAGTGCACCCACGGGAGCCGCTCCGATGGTAGGCGCGCCCGGGTGCCGCCACCACCGGTAGCGTGACCGCCATGCCTGCGGAGGCGACGGACAGCGAGGGTACCCCGAGCGTCGCCGACCTCCTCCTCGCCCGCAGCGCCGACGACCATCCCGGGCTGCTCGCGGGCGATCGCGGCTGGTCGTGGCGCGAGGTGGTGGCCGCGGGGGCGGAGCGTGCCGCCCTGCTCGGGTCGCTCGGCCCGTCCGACCCTCCCCACGTGGGCGTGCTCCTCGGCAACGAGCCCGAGTACGCCTTCTGGCTGACGGCGCGGCGCTCTCGGGCGCCGTCGTCGTCGGGATCAACCCCACCCGGCGGGGCGAGGCGCTCGCCGGCGACGTCCGCCGGACCGACTGCCGCATCCTCGTGACCGACGCCGAGGGGGCCGCACTGCTCGAGGGGCTCGACACCGGCGTTCCCCCGGACCTCGTCCTGCGGGTCGACACGCCGGGATACGACCTGGCAGTGGCCGCCCACCGTGGGATCACCGCGGAATCGGTGGTCGCAACTGCGGCACCCGCCGCGGCCGACCTGTTCCTCCTGCTCTTCACGTCGGGAACCACCGGCCCGCCCAAGGCGGTCCGGTGCACCCAGGGCCGTCTTGCCTCGATCGCCCTGCGCGCCGGGCGGTTCTACGGCTACGAGCGGTCGGACGTGGCCTACTGCGCCATGCCCCTCTTTCACGGCAACGCGTTGATGGTGCTGTGGGGCCCGAGCCTCGCGGTCGGGGCGACCGTCGCGCTGGCCCGCCGGTTCAGCGCCTCCGGGTTCCTCCCCGACGTGCGTCGCTACGGGGTGACCACGTTCACCTATGTGGGCAAGGCGCTGGCCTATGTGCTGGCCACTCCGCCGGCCGAGGACGATGCCGACACCACCCTCCGCCGGGGGTTCGGCACCGAGGCGTCGGTCGCCGACCTGGCGGCCTTCGAACGACGCTTCGGATGCGTGCTCACCGAAGGATACGGATCGAGCGAGGGGGGCGTCGCCATCAACCGCGTCGCGGCCAGCCCGCCGGGATCCCTGGGGGTCCCGGACCTGGACATCGCGGTCGTCGATCCGGTGACCTCGGAGGAGTGCCCGCGGGCCAGGTTCGATGCGTCCGGTGTCCTGCTCAACGGATCCGAGGCGATCGGCGAGATCGTCAACCAGGCCGGTACCGGCCAGTTCGAGGGGTACTACGCCGATCCCGGTTCAACCGCAGAACGGGTGCGGAACGGCTGGTACTGGACGGGGGACCTCGCCTACCGCGACGCAGACGGTCACCTCTATTTCGCCGGCCGCCGTGGCGACTGGATGCGGGTCGACTCGGAGAACATCACCGCGGGGCCGATCGAGCGGGTGCTGGTCCGATTCCCGGACGCGGCCGCCGTTGCGGTCTTCGCGGTGCCCGATCCGCGTTCGGGGGATCAGGTCATGGCCGCGCTCGAACTGTTGCCCGGTCGTACGTTCGAGCCCGAGACGTTCTCCTCCTTCCTGACCGCCCAGGGCGATCTCGGCACCAAGTGGATCCCCTCCTATCTGAGGGTCACGACCGCCCTCCCGCAGACGGCGAGCGGAAAGGTCACCAAGGAATTCCTTCGCCGCGAGGGTTGGTGGGAGGGGAACGATCCTGTTTTCTCCCGGGTCGGACCGCCGCTCGCCTATGTCCCCCTGACCGCCGACCGCCGGTCGGGCCTCTTGGAGGAGCTCCGCCGCCACGGTCGCTCCACGCTGATCGGCGCCGCCCGTTGACCGTGCGACGCCTGTTCAGTCCCCGGCGACCGCCGGTGCAGGCGCTGTTTCCACCACCGGGGCCGGCCCGGTCTCCGGCGGGGCCACCCGGGGCGGGATGAGCAACGCGAGCAGGCCACCCGCAAGCACCGCGGCCGAGGCAACCAGGAAGGCCTGAGAGTAGCCCTCCGTCATCGCCACCTTCTGAGCGACGGGGGGCGCGTGGTGCAGCAGCGAGCTGATCCTGGAAGCCGACAGTGTGGAGAGGGCCGCCAGACCGACCGAGGCGCCGATCTGCCTGCTGCAATTGACCAGCCCCGAGGCCAGACCAGCTTCGTCGCGCCGGACCCCGCCGGTGGCGAGCAGTGCGATCGGCGTGAAGGCCAGGCCCATCCCGAAGGTGGCCAGGATGCCCCCGCCGCAGGCACCGGTCCAGTAGGTGTCGCCCGCCCGGATGAACGAAAGCCAGTAGAGGCCGCTCGCGCCGAGCAGCGCGCCCGCGATCAGTACATTGCGAGGCCCGATCCGGGGCGAGAGCCGGCCGCTGATGGTGGCGCCGACCGCGATCGCCGCGGTCTGCGGGAGGAAGGTGAGTCCGGTGACCAGCGGGTCGTAGCCGAGCACCTGCTGGAGGTAGAGGGAGAGGAAGAACCACATGGCGAACATCCCGACCCCGAAGCAGAACATGGCCAGGTTGGCTCCGGTGACCGACCGGGACCGGAAGATCCGGAGCGGGACGAGCGGGTCGGTGGCCACCTTGGCCTCGATGAGGACGAAGGAGGCCAGAAACACCGCGGCGACCATCAGGGCGATCAGGGTCGAGGGTGCGGTCCAGGCGACCTGGTCGGTGTGGACGATGGCGTAGACCAGGCTGAGCAGGCCAGCGGTCACAGCGATGGAACCGGCGACGTCCAGCCGGCGCCGGTCACCCTCGGCCCGGGACTCGACCAGCGCGATCCTGGCGAAGACGAACAGGACGACGCCGATGGGCACGTTCACGAACAGGATCCAACGCCACGAGAGGAACTGGGTGAGAATCCCGCCGAGGAGTGCACCGGCGGCACCACCTCCTGCCGCAACGGCCGCCCACGCCCCGAACGCTTTGGCCCGCGCCTTCTGATCGGTGAAGGTGACGGTCAGGATGGTCAGGGTGGCCGGGGAGAGGACGGCTGCACCCACGCCCTGCAACGAGCGCGCCGCGATGAGAGTGGCCTGGTTGCCGGCGAACCCTCCGAGGAGGCTGGACGCGGTGAAGAGCGCGAGTCCGGTGAGGAAGATCCGCCGGCGTCCGAAGATGTCGGCGAGGCGGCCTCCGAGCAGCAGGAGGCCACCGAAGGTGAGCGCGTACGCGGTGACCACCCACTGCAGGCTCGCCGCGCCGAACCCGAGGTCCTTCTGGATGGACGGGAGTGCCACGTTCACGATGGAGATGTCCAGGACCACCATGAACTGGGCCAGGCAGACGATGATCAGGATGATGGTGTCGCCCCGGGCCACGTGCGCCGTTGGCGGCGAGGTGGCCTCAGGTGCGCCGGACGATCGGGTGGCAACCTTGGGCACGCCGTCGGAGGGACGCGAGCTCATGTGAGGAGATCGTACGGGGAGGCTCCGCCCGACCGTTCAGGAACGTCGGTGGGAGTTCCGCTCAGTGGGGAAGCCAGGCCTCCGGATCTGCGGTGAGCTTGGTGACCGATCGGGGCAGGTTGCCGGACACGATGCCGGCGATGGTGACCTGCTCGAGGACTGCGCGCAGGCTGGCCCGAACCGCGACCCAGACCGCCTGCAGGTGCTCCGCGGCGCCTTCGTAGGTGGTGGCCTCGGGGCGCAGGCCACGGACCTCGGCGAGTGGGCCGTCGAGTGGACGGATGACGTCGGCCACCGAGATCTCCGAGGCCGGACGGGCCAGGCGGTAGCCCCCTTCTGCCCCGCGCTGGCTGACCAGGATGCCGGCCCGGCGCATGTCGTTGAGGATGCTCTCGAGGAATTTCGACGGCAACCCCTGCGAGGTGGCCAGCGCCTCCGACGTCACCGGCCCATCGGACTCGGTCAGCGAGCACAGCGCCCGCACCGCGTAGTCGACTTTGGCGGAGATGTACACGCCCAAGAGTCTGCCAGAGCGCACGTTCCGGCGGTGCAGCGGCCCGCTGGGGCTAGGCCGCTGTCAGGCGCCGAGGCGCTCCATCAGGTGGCGCCGCGCCGCAGGCCATTCCTCGGCGAGCATCGAGAACACTGCGGAGTCGCGCACGGATCCGTCGGCGGCCGGGCGGTCGGCCCGCAGCACACCGTCTAGCGAGCAGCCGAGGCGGGCGACCGCGGCGCGCGAGCGGGCGTTGCGCGCATCGGTCCACAGGCGGACCACCCGCACCCCCCAGGTGCCGAAGGCGTGGTCCATCATGAGCAGCTTGGCCTCGGTGTTGACCGGTGTCCGCTGGGCGGTGGGCTCGATCCAGGTGTGGCCGATGCAGGCAGCGTCGACCACCCGGTCACCCCCGGGGGCACCGGTTCCGGAGAGCACCGGAGCCCATTCCCACCGCGAGATGTCGTAGAAGCGGGTGCTTCCCACCACGCGGCCGAGAGCCACCGACCAGGTGACGAAGGGTACCTGCTCTCCGGAGGCCCGCTGGGCGACTGCCCGTTCGACGTACTCGGTCATGGTGGCCCGGTCCGAGGGCACCAGCGTGTATCCGAAGGAGGACCGGTCGTCGACAGTGGCTGCCTCGAGAAGTCCGTCGACGTGGTCGAGGGAGAGCGGCAGCAGGTGGACGGACCGCCCTTCGAGGCCGAACAGCTCAGGCACGCTCCCAGTCCTCTACTTGAGCAACCGGGACAGCCGGCGGTCGGCGAGCGGCTTCCCGCCGGTCTGGCAGGTCGGGCAGTACTCGAGTGACTTGCTGGAGAAGGAGACCTGCCGGACGGTGTCACCGCAGACCGGGCAGGGCTCGCCGGCACGACCGTGTACTTGCATGGCTCGGCGTTTGTCCCCTTTGAGCTCGGCGGGCTCGTGTCCGTCGAGGCGCTCGACCGCCTCGGCCAGCACCCCGACCACGGCGTCGTGGAGGCGCGTGCGCTCGTCGGGGTCGAGCGAGTCGGCCCGCTTGTAGGGCGAGAGCCGGGCCCGGTGGAGCGCCTCGTCCGAGTAGGCGTTACCCACCCCCGCGATGACCGACTGGGTGGTCAGGACCGTCTTGAGGATCGAGCGGTTCCCGGTAAGCATCTGTCCAGGGCGTCGACGGTGAACGCGGGGTCCAGGGGGTCGATACCTAGCCCGGCAACGGCGGGCACCTCCGCCGGATCGGTGACGACCCACAGGGCGAGCCGCTTCTCGGTACCCATCTCGGACACGTCCCAGCCGGAGCCGTCGTCCAGCCGCAGCCGGAGCGCCAGCGGGCTCTTCGAGAGCCGTGCCCGACCCGGGGGGAGCGCCTCGGACCAGCGGATCCACCCACCGCGGGCCAGGTGGAGGACCAGCCAGAGCTCTGGCGCCTCGTCCCCGGGCGCGGCGGCCGAGACGCAGACCAACTTCCCCCGTCGCTCGACTCCGGTGACGGTCCGCCCCTCGAGCACCTCGAGGGGCGGGTCCACCGTCTTCAACGCGGCGAAGGAGGCCAGCTCGCAGCGCTCGATACGGCGACCGACCGACCGGGCGGCGAGCGCTTGGGTGAGGGCGTGGACCTCAGGGAGTTCTGGCACGGGTCAATTGTGCACCTCCGGTGTGCACCTCCGGGCGCCCGTAGTATCTGCTCCGCATCCGGTGCGGGTCGTGGCACCCGCCCGACCCCGGCCGATCTTCCGAGAGGACGTACCCGTTGTTCCGCCCGGTCCCCGCCACCGCCGACTTCACCGCCCTCGAGACAGAGGAGCTCGCCCGGTGGTCCGCGCACCGGGTCTTCGAGCGGTCGGTCGAGCTCCGGGCCGGCGCCGAGCCCTGGGTCTTCTACGAGGGCCCTCCCACCGCCAACGGCCGGCCGGGTCTCCATCACGTGTGGGCCCGGGTCTACAAGGACCTCTTCTGCCGGTACCGGACGATGCGGGGCTACGCCGTGCCCAGGAAGGCCGGGTGGGACACCCACGGGCTCCCCGTCGAGGTCGAGGTCGAGAAGCAGCTCGGGATCACCGCCAAGCACCAGATCGAGGAGCGGGTCGGCATCGGCGAGTTCACCCGGCTGTGCCGGGAGTCGGTCCGCAACTACGTCGACGAGTGGCAGTCCCTCACCGAGCGGATCGGCTACTGGATCGATTTCGACGACGCCTACTGGACCTTCTCACCGGAGTACGTCGAGTCGGTCTGGAGCAATCTGAAGTGCCTCTTCGACCAGGGGCTTCTCTATGAGGACATCAAGGTGGTCCCGTACTGTCCGCGCTGTGGCACCGCGCTGAGCAGCCACGAGCTCGGTCAGCCCGACGTCTATCGGGAGGTCGAGGACGAGTCGGCATACGTGCGTCTGCCGCTGCGCGACGACGGGGACGCGGCGGCGTCCCTCCGCCGGACCCTCGGCCGGGACTCACTCGCCGGACTCTCGCTCGTCGCCTGGACCACCACACCATGGACGCTCCTGTCCAACACCGGGGTGGCAGTCGGCCCGTCGCTGTCCTATGCGGTCGTCGGGGACGCGTTGGTGGCTGCCGACCTGGTCGGGGCGGTCTTCGGGGAGGGCGCCCACATCGAGGCCGTCGTCCCGGGATCGGCGCTGCTCGGGCTCACCTACGAGCGACCCTTCACCGACCTCGAACCCGGGCCGGCCGACACCGGACGACGGGGGTGGCGGGTGCTGGCCGCCGACTTCGTGGCCGCCGACGAGGGGACCGGCATCGTCCACTTGGCGCCGGCCTTCGGGGAGATCGACCGGGAGATCGGCCGGGCCGGCGGCCTCCCCACCCTCAACCCGGTCGGGCCCGACGGCTGCTTCACCGACGAGGTGGCCTGGCTCGAGGGCCGGCCGGTCCGCGACACCAATGGTGCGGTCAACGACCGGCTGGAGGCTTCGGGACTGCTCGTGCGGCGCGAGCCGTACGTCCATCCCTACCCACACTGCTGGCGGTGCGACACCGCCCTCATCTACTGGGGGAAGCCGAGCTGGTACGTCCGGACATCTGAGCGCAAGGCCGACCTGGTGGCTCAGAACCGGACCATCGGGTGGCACCCGGAGCACATCCGCGAGGGCCGGATGGGGGAATGGCTCGCCAACAACGTCGACTGGGCGCTCTCCCGGGACCGGTTCTGGGGGACGCCGCTCCCCGTCTGGCGGTGCGGCGAGGGACACCTGCGGTGCGTGGGCTCCCTCTCCGAGCTCTCCGGGTTGGCGGGCACCGACCTCTCGGGCGTCGACCCCCACCGTCCCGACATCGACCAGGTCGTCTTCCCCTGCCCCGACTGCTCGACTCCCGCCAACGCCGAGGGAGGCACCGACGAGCTTCCGGTCATGCGCCGGGTGGCGCCGGTCATCGACGCCTGGTTCGACTCGGGTTCGATGCCCACCGCCCAGTGGGGCTATCCGGTCGTGGAGGGTTCTGCCGACCGGTTGGTCTACCCGGCCGACTTCATCTGTGAGGCCATCGACCAGACCCGCGGCTGGTTCTACTCCCTACTGGCCGTCAACACGCTGGTGCGCGGCTCGACCCCCTACCGGAACGTCCTCTGCCTCGGCCACATCGTGGACGCGGACGGACGCAAGATGTCCAAGAGCATCGGCAACGTGATCGACCCGTGGGAGATCCTCTCGACCCGCGGGGCCGACCCGCTCCGGTGGTGGATGTTCTCGCAGGGTTCGCCGTGGACGCCCACCCGGGTGAGCTTCGAGGTCATCGACGCCTCGATGCGGGACACCCTGCTCACCCTCTGGAACACATGGTCGTTCTTCACCACCTACGCATCGCTCAACAGCTTCGTCCCCGGCGACCCCGTCATCCCGCATCCAGCCGACCGGCCGGTACTCGACAGGTGGATGCGCTCACGCCTGCACGCGACCGTCTCCCGCGTCACCGAGTCGCTCGACGGGTACGAGCCCTTTCCGGCGGCCATCGCCGTCGCGGAGCTGGTCGACGACGCCTCGAACTGGTTCGTGCGTCGCAGCCGGCGCCGGTTCTGGCGGACCGATCCCGGCGCCGACCCCGCCGACTCGCTCAGCGCGCAGGCCACGCTCCATGAGGTCCTGGTCACCGTCGCTCTGCTCCTGGCGCCCCTCTGTCCCTTCCTTGCCGACCGCCTGTGGCGCGACCTGACCGGCGCAGGAGAGGAGGACTCGGTGCACCTCGCCGACTGGCCGGAGGTCGACCATTCCGCCGCCGACCCGGCCCTGGAGGAGGGCATGGCCCTCGCCCGCCGACTCTCCTCGCTCGGCCGTGCCGCCCGGTCCGAGGCCGGGATCAAGGTCCGCCAGCCTCTGGCCCGTGCCCTCGTCTATCTCCCGCCGGGCAGTCCGACACCCCCGGCCGGGGTCGTGGAGGACGAGCTCAACGTCGACCTGGTGGAGATCACCGACCAGCTCGGTGACGTCCTCGCCTACGAGCTGCTCCCCAACTTCAAGCTGCTCGGCCCGCGGATCGGCGGGAGGGTCCAGGGACTCCGGGCGGCCTTGGCCACGGCCGACGGCGCGGAAGCCGCCGCAGACCTTGCAGCGGGCCGGCCGGTCGTCGTCGCGTTGGAGGACGGCCCGGTGGAGCTCGGCGCCGAGGAGGTCGAGTTGCGGGTCAGGGCCCAGCCGGGGTTCGCCGTCTCGCGGGACGGCGCCGAGGTGGTCGCCCTCGACCTCGCCCTCGACGACGGGCTGCGCCGCCGGGGTCTGGCGCGTGAGGTCATCCGCCACATCCAGGACCTGCGCAAGGCGAGCGGCCTGGAGGTTTCCGACTGGATCGTCCTCCACCTGGTCGGGCTCGACGACCTGGCCCAGCAGTTCGACGCCATCGCCCGCGAGGTACTCGCCCGATCGGTTTCGAGCGACCCACCCGGCGGTGGAGGGCCCGGCACCGTCCTCGAGCTCGACGACGGCGAGACGACTCGCCGGATCGCCCTGTGGCTGCACAAGGCGTGACCGGGCAGGTGGGCGCCGGGGGAACCGTGCGTGCTCGCGGTCGACCTCGGGACCGGCGGACCGAAGGTCGCGGTGGTCGCCATCTCGGGGCGGATCATCGCCCACGCCGCCGAGCCGGTCGCCCTTCACCTGCTGGAAGGGGGAGGTGCGGAGCAGGATCCGGTCGAATGGTGGACCTCGATCTGCAGCGCCACCCGACGCGTGATCGCATCGCCCGGGATCGACCCCGGCGACCTGATCGGCGTCGGCTGCACGGCCCAGTGGTCGGGGACCGTGGCGGTGGGCGACGACGGCTCCGCGCTCGGCGCCGGCGTTGATCTGGATGGACTCGAGGGGCAATGCTGCGATCCGCCGAGCGGCTGGCGGGACGGTCAGCGTCCTCGGCTACGACCCGCGCAAGCTGCTGCGGTGGGTCCAGGTGACGGGTGGCGCACCGGGCCTGTCGGGAAAGGACCCGGTCGCCCACATCCTCTTCTTCCGGGAGGCCTGTCCCGAGATCTACCGGCGCACGGCCACGTTCCTCGAGCCGGTCGACTTCCTCAACCTACGGCTCACCGGCCGGACGTGCGCCTCGTTCGACTCGATCGCCGCTCACTGGGTCACCGACAACCGGGTGATCGACCGGGTCGCCTACGACGACAAACTGCTCGAGTGGACCGGTCTCGACCGGACCAAGCTGCCCGAGCTGGTCCCGCCGGGCACGATCGTGGGAACCGTGACCGATGCGGCGGCGACGGACCTCGGCATACCGGCCGGGCTTCCCGTGGCCTCCGGTTCGGGAGATGTGCACTCGGCCGTGTTCGGGTCCGGAGCGGTGGCCGACTTCGGGGCGCACCTCTACATCGGGACGTCCTCGTGGATTTCGGGACACGTCCCGTTCAAGAAGACCGCGCCCACCAGCAACGTGGCCTCGATCCCCGCGGCCCTCGCCGGCAGGTACCTCATCGCCGACGAGCACGAGACCGCCGGGGCCTGCCTCACCTTCCTCCGGGACAATCTCGGCCTTGCGGAGGACTTCGCGGAGATGAACACGTTGGTCGACGGTGTTCCTCCCGGGAGCGGCCGAGTGCTCTTCACACCCTGGCTCAACGGTGAGCGCTCTCCCGTCGACGACCACACGGTCCGCGGTGGATTCCACAACCTTTCGCTGTCGACCACACGGGCCCAGATGGTGCGAGCTGTCTTCGAGGGCGTCGCCTTCAACTCCCGGTGGCTGCTCGACGCAGTGGAGAAGTTCGCCGGCCGCAGACTCGATCCGCTGGCCTTCATCGGTGGCGGTGCCAACTCCGACCAGTGGTCCCAGATCCACGCCGACGTCCTCGGTCGGGAGATCCGCCAGATGTCGGATCCGGTGCTCGCCAATGTCCGGGGGGCGGGCCTGCTCACCCTGCTCGCACTCGGACGGATCACGCTCGACCAGATCCCGCCGATGGTCGAGGTGCGGCGCGTCTACCGTCCCGACCCGGCCAACGCTCCCGAGTACGACCTGCTCTTCGAGGAGTTCGTGACGACCTACAAACAGACCAAGGGCATCTTCAAGCGCCTCAATCGCTTCTGAGGTCCGGCCCCGGGGTCCCACCCGGTTCGCGGCGTACGAAATCGACATACTGCTCGATCATCTGCAGAGTCGCGGTGAAGTCCCCGTCGACCTCGCGCCGCGGCTGATCGTCGGAATCGGCCACCCGCATCGCTGGCGCAGAAACCCAGGAGCGCCGTGCTGACCACCCGTTCGGTGCGGATCACCACTTCTTCCGGCACGCCGGCTTCGCGCGAGCGCGTCGACCACCACCAAGCGCACGTGCACTCCCTCATGGGTCTCCCGGTGCTGGAGGAGGAGTGCGAAGACAGCCCGATGCTCGAGGGCGTTCGCACGGATGACCTCGGCCAGCCATCGGAGGCGCTCACGCCAGGGCATCCACTCGGGAGGTTCCGGAATGTCGTGCAGCAGGCGGCGGACCATGCCGTCGAGCAGGCCCCTCTTGTTCGAGACGTGGCGGTAGAGGGCCATCGGGGTCACGCCCAGGCCGTCGGCCACACGCTGCATGGTGACCGCGGCCAGGCCTTCGTGGCTGGCGATCCACATCGCCGTATTGATCACGGCTTCGCGGTCGATCAACAGCTCTCGTGCCACGGGACCGCTCCGTCAACTTCCTCTGAGCTCGAAATTCCGGAAATTGGTATATGTCGTATACATACGGATCTATGTATACGACATATACGAGATTCGCGAAACCCATGCCGTCCGCCGACCCATGCCGTCCGCCGACCCATGCCGTCCGCCGACCCATCGAACGGTCCGGCTGCCGACGATCAAACGGTCGGAGCGTGATCAGTGATCAGTGATCAGTGCCCAGCGGTCCGCCGGCGCTCCAGGGAACGGTTGGCAGCGCTGACCACGGCGGCCAGCGACGCGTCGAGGATGCTCGAGTCCATGCCGACCCCCCACCAGGTCGAACCGTCAGCAGCTTCTGCCTCGACGTATGCGACAGCCGACGCGCCGCTGCCCGAGGTCAGGGCGTGCTCGCTGTAGTCCTTGACCTCGAACTCGACCCCGAGGTGGGTCCGGAGCGCACCGACCAGCGCATCGATCGGCCCGTTTCCCTCACCCATGACCGTCAGGGGCTTCCCGTCGACCAGGAGCTGCGCGGTGACCGTGGTGCGCCTGCCACCGGTGGTCACCTCGGTTCCGAGAAGGCGCACCCCGGCCTCCTCGGACAGGTAGGTGCGGGAGAAGACGTCCCACATCTCCCCGGGACGGATCACCGTTCCGCTGTCCTCGGTGACCGACTGGACCTGCTTGGAGAACTCGACCTGCAGCCGGCGGGGCAGGTCCAGACCGTGCTCGGTGTCCATCACGTAGGCCACGCCGCCCTTGCCGGACTGGCTGTTGACCTGGATGATCGCCTCGTAGGTCCGTCCGGTGTGACTCGGATCGATGGGCAGGTACGGCACCTCCCACCGGTCGTAGTCCTCACCGAGGGCCTCGAATCCCTTCTTGATGGCGTCCTGGTGCGACCCGGAGAACGCCGTGTACACCAGGTCCCCGGCGTAGGGGTGCCGTGGGTGGACCGGCATCCGGGTGGCGAACTCGGCCACCCGGCGGATCCGGTCGATGTCGCTGAAGTCGAGCGCGGGGTCGACGCCCTGTGAGAAGAGGTTCATGGCCAACGTGACCACGTCGACGTTCCCGGTCCGCTCGCCGTTGCCGAACAGGGTGCCCTCGACCCGGTCGGCGCCGGCCAGCACGCCGAGCTCGGCCGCGGCAACCGCAGTGCCCCGGTCGTTGTGCGGGTGGAGGCTGAGGATGATCGAGTCGCGGTTGCCGATGTTGCGACCGAACCACTCGATGACGTCGGCGTAGACGTGCGGCCCGTACATCTCGACGGTGTTGGGAAGGTTGATGATGATCGGCTGGTCGGGGGTCGGTTCGATGACCGCCATGACCGCCTCGCAGATCTCGACGGCGAAATCCGGCTCCGTCCCGGTGAAGCTCTCCGGGGAGTACTCGTAGCGGATGGCGGTGCCCGGGGAGCTCGGCCTCGAACTTCTTGCAGAGTCGCGCCGCGTTGACCGCGATGTCGACGATGCCCTGCCGGTCGAGCCCGAACACGACCCGGCGCTGGAGGGTCGAGGTCGAGTTGTAGAAGTGGACGATGGCCCGCGGCCGCGCCGCGCAGCGACTCGAAGGTGCGTTCGATGAGCTCCTCGCGGCACTGGACGAGCACCTGGATGGTCACGTCGTCGGGGATCAGTGCCCCGTCGATGATCTCCCGCTGGAAGTCGTAGTCGGTCTGGGAGGCCGAGGGGAACCCGACCTCGATCTCCTTGAACCCGATGTCGACCAGCGTGCGGAAGAGCCGCAGCTTGCGCTCCGAGTCCATCGGATCGACCAGCGCCTGGTTCCCGTCGCGCAGGTCCACGCTGGCCCAGCGCGGGGCGACTCGACTGGCGGTTCGGCCAGGTCCGGTCGGGCAGCACGAGGGGAACGTAGGGACGGTAGAGGTGGAAGGGCATCGGGCGAGACGTCGCAGGGCATGGCGAGGCGCGGCCGCTCGCCGGTGCCGCCCACCGTCGGGTGCTCGTGGTCGCTCACGGTGCTCTCCTTCGCTGTGTTCCTGCTGCTGCTGCTGCTGGTCGTGCTTGTGCTGGTGACGGTGCTAGTGGGGCCGGGTCCCTCCGGCGTGGCCGCGGATGCCGACCGGCGACCGCCCAACAAAAAACCCCCTGGCCCGGAGGCGCAGGAGGTTGCGGGCGAACGCAGATGTGGCGTTCGCCGTCAGGTAAGGAGGAGGTCCGAGGTCGTCACCGTGTAGATCACCATTCCATGGTGCCAGGGGCACGTCGGCCAGTCAAGGACGGAGCGGTCCGTCGGCGACGCTCGGGCACCGGCTCATATCCGCTCGAAGTTGCGGGCGAGCTCCCAGTCGGTGACCACCGAGTTGGCCGTGGCCCATTCCTGTCGGGCGGTGTTGACCAGGTGCTGGTGGACATCGGGGCCGAACGCCTCGGCCGCGACCTCGCTCGCCTCCAGGCTGGAGATCGCCTCGGGAAGGGTGGTCGGGATCCGCGGCACCCCTGCGCCCGGTAGGCGTTCACCGGTGAAGGCGGGTTCGAGCTCGAGGGCGTGGTCGATGCCCCAGAGGCCGCCGGCGATGGCTGCGGCGAGGGCGATGTACGGATTCACGTCCGCGCCGGGGATCCGGTTCTCCACCCGCCGGCCCTCGCCGCTGCCCGACGGCCCGGAAGCCGCAGGTCCGGTTGTCCTCGCCCCACACCACGGCGGTCGGCGCCCACGAGCTCGGGCACGTAGCGCCGGTAGGAGTTGACGTAGGGGGCGAAGCACCACGCCAGCTCTTCGGCGGTGTGGAGCTGGCCGGCGACCCAGTGGGCACCGAGCTCGGAGAACCCGGAAGAGGCGTCCTGGCCGGCGGCCGGAGCCATGAGCGGGGCATCGCTGGCCGCGTCCCACAGGCTGGTGTGGAGTGGCACGACGAGCCGGCGGTGTCCATCGACCACTTGGCCATGAAGGTGGCGGCACGTCCGTATCCCGAGGCGATCTCCTTCACGCCGCTCTTGAAGACGAGGTGCCGGTCGGCCACCTCGAGGCCGCCGCCGTAGGTGATGTTGATCTCGTGCTGGCCCATGCCGGCCTCGCCCTTGGAGAACTCGATCGGAATGCCCGCCTCGATCATCTCGTTGCGGATCCGGCCGATGATGTACTCCTCGCGGGCGGTCTGCTGGAGCTGGTAGTCCTCGACGGTGCGCCGTGTGGGGTGACAGCCCGTGCCACCGCTTCTCGGCTGCCTGGGCGAACGAGTCGAGGAACAGGTAGAACTCGAGCTCGGTCGCGCACTTGACCTCGTACCCGCGCTCGGCGGCCCGCTCGAGCTGGCGGCGGAGGATCTGGCGCGGGCGAGACCTCGACCGGGCTCGCCCGCCATGGTGAGGAGATCGCAGATGACCAGCACGCTGCCCGGCAGCCAGGGGAGCGGCCGGACGCGTGTGCGGATCGACGACGGCATGGAGGTCGCCGTAGCCGCGTTTCCCAGCTGGCGAACTCGTAGCCGGGCAGCGGGTTCATGTCGACGTCGCAGGCCAGCAGGTAGTCGCAGACCTCGATGCCGTGATGGAGCACCCGATCGAGGAAGAAGGAGCCGGTGACCCGTTTGCCGACCGGCCGACCCTGGAGGTCGGGGAATGCCACGACCACCGTGTGCACGTCCCCCGACTGGATCTGGTGCGGGAGCGTTTCGAGGGTCAGCATGCAAGCACTCTGCTCCAAGTCGTCCCGGCCGTCCACTGCGCGTGCTACGGGGGTCACTCGGGCGTGACGTATGCCGCGGTGATCCCGCCGTCGACCACGAGTGCTGAACCGGTGACGAACGACGCGTCGTCCGAGGCCAGGAACAACGCCGCCTTGGCTATCTCCTCGGGCCGGCCGAACCGGCCGATCGGGATGTGGACCAGGCGGCGCTGGCGGCGCCCCGGATCTGCGAGCAGCTCGGCGAGCAGCGGCGTCTCGATGGGACCGGGGCAGATCGAATTGGCCCGGATGCCCTTGCGCGCGTATTCGACGGCCAACTCACGGGTCATCGCCAGGACACCGCCCTTGGACGCCGTGTAGGCGATCTGCGCGGTGGCTGCACCGACCAGTGCGACGAACGAGGCCACGTTCACGATCGACCCGCCGCCGGACGCCAGCATCGCGGGCACAGCGGCGCGGCAGCCGAACCACACGCCTTTGAGGTTGACATCCATCACCTTGGCCCAGGTCTCCGGTGGGGTGTCGAGGACACCCCCGTCCTCCTCGGGGAAGATTCCCGCGTTGTTGAGGAGCACATGCAGCCCTCCGAAGGTGTCGACGGCCGCGGCAACCATGGCGGCCACCTGATCCTCGTCGGACACGTCGACGGTGACTGCGATCGCCCTCCCGCCCACAGCCGCGATGTCGGCCACCACCGCGGCAGCCCGGTCGCCGGCCACGTCGGCGACCACCACCATCGCCCCCTCGGCGGCGAACAGGCTGGCGGCCTCCCGGCCGATGCCACTGCCGGCCCCGGTGACGACCGCCACCTTGCCCTCGAGCCGTGTCATGGGTGCCTCCGTTCGCCTGGCGGTCCGCCGATGGGATACTGCCACGATGACCGACGCCGGCCCCCGTCCGCTGATCGGGCTCTCCGCGTACCGGCAGCTGACGAGATGGTGGTCCTGGGATCGGGACGCGGCACTGGTGCCGGGCCCGTACCTGGACATGGTGGTCGACGCGGGTGGCTGGCCTGTCCTGCAGCCGCCACTCCGTGCCGTCGACGACCCGGTCGACGCCTCTGTCGGCGGTGGGCACGACATGAGCGCCGCGTTGGTGGCAACCGGGGTCGGGACGGTGCTCGACGCGCTGGACGGACTGGTGGTCATCGGCGGGGGTGACGTGGCCCCTTGCCGCTACGGTCAGGATCCCGATCCCCGGAACAGCGGCGTGAACGACCAGCGTGACGAGCTCGAGTTCCAGCTCATCGCAGGTGCGCTCGAGCGGGACCTGCCGCTGCTGGCCATCTGCCGCGGTCTCCAGGCCCTCAACGTCCACTGCGGGGGCGACCTGGTCCAGCACCTGCCCGATCGAGCTCGGCTCGACCGCCCACCAGCCCCGCGCCGGCGAGTTCGGTGCTGTGGTCGTCGTCACCGAGGACGGAAGCACTGTCCGGCACCTGCTCGGAAACCGGACCGAGGTGCGCTGCAGCCATCACCAGGCGGTCGGTCGGGTCGGACGCGGCCTCGCCGGTAACAGCCCGGAGCGAGGACGGTGTGATCGAGGCGCTCGAGATGCACGATCGCCTGTTCGCAGTCGCCGTGCAGTGGCATCCCGAAGAGTCCGGTGACCCCCGGCTCTTCGCCGGACTGGTCGCCGCGGCACGTGCCCGGAGACGGCAGCGCACGGCCGGTGCGGATCACGGGGAGCCGGCGATCCCGGGTGGGTGACGTCATCGCCGTGGTGAACCCCGCCACCGAGGAGGTCATCGCCGAGGTTCCGATGCTTGGAACGGAGGCCGTCGACGCCGCGGTGGACCGCGCCACGGCGGCCGGGCCGGCTTGGCGCGCAGTCGCACCGACCGACCGGGCACGCCTGATGCGCAGGTTCGCCGCGCAGGTGGAGGACCACGCGGAGGAGCTGGCCCAGCTCGAGACTGCAAACGTGGGAAAGCCGATCAGGCGAGAGCCGCGACGAGGTCGGCATGGTTGCCGAAGTGCTCCACTTCTATGCCGGGCGCGGTGGACAAGCACCGCGGGGCCACCGTCCCGGTCGCCGGTGGGGTGGACATGACGTTCCGGGAGCCGCTCGGCGTGGTCGGAGCCATCGTCCCGTGGAACTTTCCGGTCGCCATCACGTCGTGGAAGGTGGGTCCGGCTCTCGCCACCGGCAACACCATCGTGGTCAAGCCGGCCGAGAGGACCCCGTTGTCCGCGCTCCGCCTGGCCGAACTTGCCTTGGAGGCCGGGCTGCCGGAGGGGGTGCTCCAGGTGCTGCCGGGTGAAGGCCCGGTGGTCGGCGCCCGCCTCGTCGAGCACCCCGACATCGCCAAGGTCACCTTCACTGGCTCTACCGAGGTCGGGCGCGAGGTGATGTCCCGGGCCGCCCGTTCCGTCAAGCCGGTGACCCTGGAGCTCGGGGGCAAGTCAGCGTCGGTCGTGTTCGCCGACGCCGACCTCGGGCGGGCGGCGGCCGAGGCACCGGGCGGAGTCTTCGCCAACGCGGGCCAGGACTGCTGCGCCGCGCAGCCGGCTCCTCGTCCAGCGGACGGTGATCGACGAGTTCCTCGACCTGCTCGCCGGTGCCGTCGCGGCCTGGCGGGTGGGCGATCCGACCGATCCGTCGGTCTGCATGGGTCCGCTGATCTCAGCGGACCACCGGCGTACGGTCGAGAGCTTCCTGACCGCGGGGATGGGGGTGCCGGACGGGGGTCCGGTGCCGACACACACCGTCGGTGCGGTTCCCGATGGTCCAGGCTTCTGGTTCCCGCCGACGGTGGTGGCACCGGCGGACCCCGGGTGGCGGATGGCCCGGGAGGAGATCTTCGGGCCGATCGTGGCGGTCATCCCCTTCGACGACGAGGCGGAGGCCGTCCGCCTGGCCAACGACACCCCGTACGGCCTGTCCGGCTCGATCTGGACGAGGGATGCCGCACGATCGCTCCGGATGGCCCGGGCGGTCCGGGCCGGCAATCTCTCCGTCAACTCCAACAGTTCGGTCAGGGTGCAGACCAGCTTCGGGGGGATGAAGCAGTCGGGGTTCGGCCGCGAGCTCGGTCTCGAGGCGCTCGACTCCTACACCGAGGTGAAGAATGTCTTCGTCTCGACCGAAGGGTGAGCGGATCGCCCGGGCGGCACCCGCGTGCTCACCTCATGTCTGGGAGCGGAAAGCGGGCCCGAGCCGGAGTTCGTTGAGCCCGTACGTGGAGCACCGTTGCCTCAGGACCGGTGCCCGGGGATCAACGACTCCAACTCGGCTGTGGGGCCAAAGGGACGGCGCGCCGGCACCGTGACCATCGGCTGGGCGCCCGTGCCGGCTGGATTGCCGAGGGCTGCACCGTGAGAGGGGGGTGAGAGGGATTCTTGCTTGCTCACCTCTCCAGTCTGCGGAGCCTCCCTAAGGAGAGGGTATGGATGAGGTAGGAGTTGCCGAAGAAACGGCGCCCTCCGGGTAACGTCAGCCCCATGTCCGACCGCTCACGCAAGATCGCCAAGCCGGCGGCCGCCCTCGGGGTCCTCGCCACCATGGCCAGCATCTGGTGGTTCGCCCTGCGACCCCGCCGCAAGGTCAAGCCCGACAAGTACGGCGGGCCGTGGCCCTCACCTCGCTGCGCCCGCTGAGGTCACGCAACTTCGCCCTCATCTGGTCGGCGGCCCTGGTCTCCAACGTCGGCTCCTGGATGCAGACGGTCGCCCTCGGGGTGCTCGTCTTCGCCCGCACCGGGCAGCCCGGTTGGACCGGGCTGGTGGCAGCGGCCGGCTTCGTGCCCATCGGGCTGCTGGCCCCGGTGGGCGGCGCTCTGGCCGACCGGCTCGACCGGCGCCGCTGGCTGATCGTGACCACGCTGGCCGAGACCGCCTTCGCGGTGGTCCTGGCCGTCCTGGCCGCCGCCCACCACGACCCGCCGGGGGTGCTGGTCGTCCTCTCCTTCCTCGGCGGTGCGGCAGGGGCCATCGGGTTCCCGGCCTACCAGGCCATGGTCCCCGACCTGGTGCCCGCAAGGACCTGCTCGGCGCCGTCTCGCTCTCGTCGGCCCAGTTCAACCTCGGCCGGGTGATCGGGCCCGCCCTCGCCGGCCTCGCGCTCCTCACCCAGAACTACGCCCTCGTCTTCGGCATCAACGCTGCGTCGTTCGGGGCGGTGGTGGTGGCCCTGCTCCTGGTGCACCTCCCCGCACCCGCGCCGCAAGCCGGGAACCTCGGCATGGTGAGGCGCATCGTCGAGGGTGTCCGGGCCGCCCGGGCCGAGCCGGGGTGCCGGGCGGCCATCGGGTTGATCGCCGTGGTGGCGTTGCTGGCGTCGCCGTTCATCGCCTTGGTGCCCGGCGATGGCCCATGTGCAGCGGCCGCCCGGATGGAGCCTCGGGCTGGTGACCGCCTTCCTGGTGACCGCCCAGGGGGTCGGCGCCGTGGCCGGCGCGCTCGCCCTGCCGTCGCTGGCCGAGCGGTTCGGACGTCTGGCCGTGCTGCGGACGGCGCTCGTCGTGCTGCCGGTCCTGCTCGTGGCCTACGGTCTGGCGCCGTCCCTTGCCACCGCCGTCCCCGCGTTCGTGGCGGTCGGCGCCGGGTACATCTTCGTGCTCTCGGGTCTCAACACCGTGGTCCAGCTCCGGGCGCCGGCAGCGGTCCGCGGTCGGATCCTCAGCATCTACATGATGGCGCTGGGCCTCATCTACCCCTTGGGCGCGGTCGTCCAGGGGTGGATCGCCGACACCCACGGCATGCGGGCGGTGACGGTCGGCGGTGCGGTCGTGCTCTTCGCCGCCCTGGTGCTCCTCATGCTCCTCCGTCCCTCGCTCTTCGCAACCCTCGCAGATCCCGCGTCCTCCGCGGGTCCCGTCCCGGCGGAGTCGTCCGAAGTCCTGCCGGCGGCCAGCCCGGGATGACCGGGCCGACCCGGGGCCTCGGGAGCCAGCCCGGCACGTCCGGGGTCGAGGTCCTGACCGCCGACGACGCCGAGGAGGCCCAGCGCCGGGCGGCCGGCGCGCTGCTCGTCCGCCGGGATCTGCCAGGGGGACCGGGTGGCCTTCTGCCTGCCCTCCTCGGCCGCGCCTGCTCTGCGCGGTGCTCGGCGCCCTGCGGGTCGGGATCGTGCCGGTCCTGCTCAACGCCACCCTCCTCGACGCGGAGCGGGACGTCCTCGTCGAGGATGCGGCGCCGTCCCTCACGGTGCTCGACGCCGAGGAGCTCGATCGCCTGGACTCAGGCCCGCCCGCCACGCTCGCACCGGTGCCGCTGGCCCGGCCCATGCACTACACCTCGGGCACCACCGGGCGGGCAAAGGGGGTGTGGTCCGGGCTGTGGGACCCAGGCACCGCGGCGGCGGCCTTCGCCGACGAGGCCGACCTGTGGTCCTTCGGACCCGCGCGACGTCCACCTGGTGTGCTCGCCGATGTACCACTCGGTGTCGGTCCGATTCGCCGGTGGCACCCTGCTGCGAGGCGGGACCTGCGTGATCCTCGACCGACTTCGACGCCGGCGGTCGCCTGCGACGCCCTCGAGGGTGCGGTCGGGGCCGGTCCCGACCACCACCTTCCTCGCCCCGTCCGCCCTGACCCGGCTGCTCGCCGAGCCGGGCACGGGGCCGCCGACGGTTCGCCTCGCTGCGCCTCCTGGTCCACGCCGGGTCGCCGTGCCCGCCGGCCCTCAAGCGGGCCGCACTCGACCTGGTCGGCACCCGGCGTGCTCTGGGAGTTCTACGGGTCGACCGAGGGCCAGTTCACCGTCTGCTCGCCCGACGAGTGGCTCGAGCGTCCGGGCACGGTGGGGCGGGCCCGGCCCGGGCGCACCCTCGCGGTCGACGACGACGGGACGGTCTGGTGCCGGCCGCCGTCGTTCGCCCGCTTCTCCTACTGGCGGGACGAGGTGGCGACGGCAGCCGCCTGGCGGGACGGGGCCTTCACCGTCGGCGACCTCGGCCGGCTCGACCCGACGGCTACCTCTCCCTCGACGGCCGGCGTGACGACCTGGTCATCACCGGCGGGGTCAACGTCTACCCGGCCGAGGTGGAGGCCGTCCTGGCCGAGGTGGCCGGGGTGGCCGAGGTGGCCGTCTTCGGGGTCTGCCGACGAGCGGTGGGGGCAGCGGGTGTGCGCTGCCGTGGTGCCCGCCCCCGGTGCGGACGGCCCGGCGGCTGGTCGCCGCCGCAAAGGCCCGTGCGGCCGAGCGCCTGGCCGGCTACAAGCGGCCCAAGCAGTACGCCATGGCTCGACGCCCTGCCCCGCACCGCCACCGGCAAGGTGCGGCGTCGGCCCTCGACCGGTGCTCGCTCGACCGGCCCTCCGGGCTCGGTGACCGGCCGGGCGTGGCCCGATGGGCGATACTGGGCGCCATGGCCCCTGCCGACTCCGGCCCCCCCATCGCCACCGTCAATCCGGCCACCGGGGAGCTGCTCGAGTCCTTCGAGCCCTACGACGCGGTCACGGTCGAAGCCCGCCTGGCGACCGCGGCGGCCTGTGCCCCGCAGTGGGCCGCGGAGCACCTTCGCCGAGCGGTCGCCGCCTGCTGGTCACCGCCGCCGAACTGCTCGAGGCGGAGCTGCCCGACATCGCCCAGATGGTCACCACCGAGATGGGCAAGCCCTTCGCCCAGGCCAAGGGCGAGGTGGCCAAGTGCGCCAGCGGCTTCCGCTGGTTCGCCGAGCACGCCGAGGCGATGCTGACCGACCAAGAGGTCGCCGGTCGACGCCTCCCTCGGCCTGGTCACCTACCAGCCGCTCGGCGCCGTCCTGGCCGATCATGCCGTGGAACTTCCCGCTCTGGCAGGTGGTCCGCTTCCTCGCCCCGGCCGTCATGGTCGGCAACGTCGGCCTGCTCAAGCACGCGCCGAGCGTGCCGCGCACCGCGCTGCTCCTCGAGGACCTCTTCCGGCGGGCCGGTGCACCCGACGGCGTGCTCCAGACCCTGCTCATCGGCACCGACCAGGTGCCGGCGATCATCGCCGACCGCACGGGTGGCCGCGGTGACCCTGACCGGCAGCGTCGGCAGCCGGCCGGGCGGTGGCCGCCCAGGCCGGTGCGGTCGGCAAGAAGGTCGTGCTCGAGCTCGGCGGGAGCGACCCGTTCATCGTGCTGCCCTCGGCCGACCTCGACCGGGCGGTCGACGGTCGGCGTGCAGGCCCGGGTGCAGAACGCCGGGCAGTCGTGCATCGCCGCCAAGCGCTTCATCGTCCACGACGACGTCGCGGCCGAGCCTTCACCGAGCGGTTCGTCGCCGCCATGGCCGCCCTGTCGGTGGGGGACCCCTTCGACCCGGCCACCGAGGTCGGCCCGCTGGTCAGTGCGGCCGCGGTCGACACCATCGAGGCCCAGGTCGAGGACGCCCGGGCCCAAGGGGCGACCATCCTGTGCGGCGGCGAGCGGGTGGTCGGGCCCGGGCGGCCCGGACCAGCCCGGCTGCCTTCTACCGGCCGACCGTCATCACCGGCATCACCCCGGGCATGCGGGTGGCCACCGAGGAGGTCTTCGGCCCGGTGGCCCTGCTCTACACCGGCGGCCGACGCCGACGAGGCGCTGGCGCTGGCCAACGGCACCGAGTTCGGACTCGGCTCGAGCGTGTGGACGAACGACCCCGACGAGCAGCAGCGGTTCGTCGACCGACCTGCAGGCCGGGCAGGTCTTCGTCAACGGCATGGTGGTGTCGATGCCGCAGCTTCCCTTCGGCGGCATCAAGAGCTCGGGCATCGGGCGCGAGCTCTCCTGTCCCGGAGTCCACGAGTTCTGCAACGTGAAGTCGGTCTGGATCGCCTGATGCCGGTCGGACGGCGGGACCGTCGCGCCTACCTCGACCATGCGGCCACCACCCCGCTGCGGCCCGAGGCGCTGCCGAGGCGATGCTGCCCGTCGCTGACCGGCAGTTCGGCAACCCGTCGGGCGGTCACACACGAGTCGCGACGGGCCCGGAGGGCCCTCGACGACGCCCGCGACCGGATCGCCGCACTGCTCGGGGCCGACCCGGGCGAGGTGGTCTTCACCTCCGGGGGCACCGAGGCCGACAACCTGGCCGTCTTCGGGGCTTGGGAGGCGGCGTCGGCGACGCGGACGTGCGTCGCCCGGCGCCCTGGTGTGCGCGGCCATGGAGCACCATGCCGTGCTCCACGCCTGCCGGGCGCTGGCCCGGCGGACCGGTGCCGAGCTGCGTGAGGTGCGTCCCGGCAAGGACGGGGTGGTCGATCTCGACGCGACTGGCCGAGGCCTGCACCGCCGACGTCGGCCTGGTGTCGGTGATGGCCGTCAACAACGAGATCGGCACCGTCCAGCCCCTCGACGAGGTGGCCGACGGTGGTCCGCCGTCGGTCGCCCCGCGCTGTCCTCCACACCGACGCCGTCCAGGCCGTGCCCTGGCTGGACGTGGCCGCGGTCACCGCGCCGGCCGACCTGGTGGCGGTGAGCGCCCACAAGTTCGGCGGGCCGAAGGGGGTCGGGGCGCTGGTGGTCGCGCGACGGGGACCCGGCTGCACGCCCGCTGTCCACGGCGGGGGCCAGGAGCGGGGGCGGCGCAGCGGGACGCCGAACGTGGCCGGCGCGTCGGGCATGGCAGCCGCGCTGGCGGCCACCGATGCCGGCCGGCCGGCAGACGTCGGCCACGGGTCGCGCGCGCTGCGGGACCGGCTTGGCCGACGGCCTGGCCACGACGGTCGCCGGTGTCGCCGAGACCGGGCCGCGGGGCGACCGGGTGGCGGGGATCCTGCACCTGCGCGTTCGCCGGGATCGAAGGCGAGGCGCTGGTCGTGCTGCTCGACGAGGCCGGGGTCGCCGCGTCGGCCGGGGCGGCCTGCTCGAGCGGGGCGGTCGAGCCGAGCCATGTGCTGGGCGCTCATGGGCCTCGCCCGACGGAGGCGCCGCTCGGGGGTCCGGTTCTCCCTCGGCGTCACCACCACCGACGACGACGTCGACCGTGCCCTCGAGCCGTCGTGCCCGGCGCCGTCGCCCGCCTGCGAGACTGAGGCCGGTGCGCGTGCTGGTGGCCATGTCCGGTGGGGTCGACTCGTCGGTCGCCGCCGCGCTCGCTGGCCGAGCGGCTCGGGACGCGACGCAGGTGGTCGGGGCCACCCTCAAGCTGTGGGGCGGCGCCGTCGGACTCGGGCTGCTGCTCGGTGGCCGACGTCGACGACGCCCGCCGGGTGGCCGACCAGCTCGGGCTCGTCCACCACGTCTTCAACTTCGCCGCCGACTTCGAGGCCCACGTGGTCGATCCCTACGTCCGCGGCCACGCCGAGGGCCGCACGCCCAATCCCTGCATCGAGTGCAACCGGCACCTCAAGTTCGACCGGCTGCTCGACCGGGCCGCGCGTGCTCGGGTTCGACGCCGTGGCCACCGGCCACCACGCCCGTCGGACGTCGCGGCACCGACGGGCGGCACCGGCTGCGCCGCGGGGCCGACCCGGCCAAGGACCAGTCCTACGTCCTGGCCATGCTCGGCCAGGACCAGCTGGCCCGCATGCCTGTTCCCGGTCGGGCGAGCTGACCAAGGCCGAGGTGCGCGCCGAGGCGGCACCGGCTCGGCCTGCGCACCGCGGCCAAGCCCGACAGCCAGGACGTCTGCTTCATCCGCTCCGACGAGGGCCGGGCGGGGTTCCTCGGCGACCGGGTGCCGCTGCACCCCGGGCGGCTGGTCGACCACGAGACCGGTGAGGACCTCGGCGAGGTCGACGCGGTCGAGCTGGTCACGGTCGGCCAGCGCCGGGGGATGGGGCACGGCGAGCGACGGTCGCCGCCGGTTCGTGACCGCGGTCGACGTGCCGGCCCGCCGGGTCACCGTCGGCCCGCCCGAGGCGCCCTACGCCGACGGGGTGGAGCTCCACACGGTGGCCTGGGTCGACGGCGACCGCGCCGGCGAGGCGGCGGCGGGGCCGCGGCCTTCGCCCAGTGCAGCGCCCACGGCGCGCCGGTCGCCGTGCCGGTGCACCGTCCGACCGACGGCGGGCCTGTCGGTCCGCTTCGCCGCGCCCCAGCGCCGGGTGGCCCCCGGCCAGACCGTGGCCCTCTACGACCCGACCGAGCCCGACGTGGTGCTCGGCTCGGGGATCGCCGGGTGAGTCCGGAAGACGGACGCCGGTGACGGCCGGACGCCGGGCGGCGACGACCGGTCCGCCGTGCCGATCCGGTGGCACGCGCCGACGAGCTGCGCCGGCTGATCGCCCACCACAACGAGCGCTACCACGCGCTCGACGACCCCGAGGTCACCGACGCCGAGTACGACGCGCTGGTCCGCGAGCTGCGCGCCATCGAGGCCGACCATCCCGACCTGGTGGTGCCCGACTCGCCGACCGGCGCGGTCGGGCGCCGCCCTCGACCCTGTTCGCCCCGGTCGCCCACCAGGTCGCCGATGATGAGCCTCGACAACGCCTTCAGCCCCGAGGAGCTCGCAGGCCTGGGCCGACCGGCTGGCCAAGCAGGTCCCCGACCGACACCGCCTTCGTCTGCGAGCTCAAGATCGACGGGCTGGCCATCTCGCTCCTCTACCGGGACGGGCCGCTTCGTCCAGGCCGCCACCCGGGGCGACGGCGCGACCGGCGAGGACGTGACCGCCAACATCGCCACCATCGCCGGCGATCCCCCGGCAGCTCGACCCCGAGGTCGGGCCCGCCGCCCGAGGTGCTCGAGGTCCGGGGCGAGGTCTACATGCCGATCGCGGCCTTCGACGAGCTCAACCGGCGGCAGGCCGAGGCGGGCGAGCGGCTCTTCGTCAACCCGCGCAACTCGGCCGCCGGCTCGCTGCGCCAGAAGGACCCCTCGGTCACCGCGCAGCCGTGCCCTCTCCTTCTGGGCCTACCAGGTCGGCGAGATGCGCTGGCCGCGGCCCCGGGCCGGACGGGACCGGCGCTCCCGCCGAGCTGGCCGCCAGCCAGTCGGCCACGCTCGGCTGGCTGGACCGGGCCGGGTTCCCGGTCAATCCCGAGCGTCCACCTGGTCCACGGGCTCGACGAGGTGCTCGCCTTCTGCACGCGGTGGGAGGAGCACCGCCACGACCTCGACTACGAGATCGACGGCGTGGTGGTCAAGGTCGACGACCTCGCACTGCAGCGGTCGCTCGGCTCGACGTCCCGGGCGCCGCGCTGGGCCATCGCCTACAAGTTCCCGCCCGAGGAGCGCTCGACCACGCTGCTCGACATCAAGGTCTCGATCGGCCGCACCGGCAAGGCCACCCCGTTCGCCGTGCTCGAGCCGGTGTTCGTCGGGGGCTCGACGGTGGCGCTCGCCACCCTCCACAACGAGGACCAGGTGCGGCTGAAGGACGTCCGGCCCGGCGACACGGTCGTCGTGCGCAAGGCCGGCGACGTGATCCCCGAGGTGGTCGGGCCCGCTCTCGGCGCCGGGCCGGCGGCGCGAAGCCGGCGTGGACGTTCCCGACCGCCTGCCCGGTCTGCGGGAGCCCGCTGGTGCGGCTGCCCGGGGAGAGCGACACCTTCTGCACCAACCTCGACTGTCCCGGGCCAGCGGGTCCAGCGCATCGCCCACTTCGCCTCGCGCTCGGCCATGGACATCGAGGGCCTCGGCGAGCAGCGGGTCCAGCTGCTCGTCGACCACGGCCTGCTCGCCGACGTGGCCGACCTCTACGCCTTCACCGCCGACGACCTTCGCCGGCCTCGAGGGGTTCGCCGCGCTGTCGACGGCCAACCTGCTCGCCGCCATCGACGCGTCTCGGACCCGACCGCTAGCCGGGTGCTCATCGGCCTGGGCATCCGCCACCTCGGCCAGGTCGGCTCCGTCGCCCTCGCCCGGGCGTACCGCGACGACATCGACGCGGTGATCGGCGCCGACGAGGCGACGCTGGCCGCCATCGACGGGGTCGGTCCGGTCATCGCCTCGAGCGTGGTGGCCTGGTTCGCCTCGCCGGTCAACCGTTCGGTGGTCGAGCGGCTGCGGGCGGCCGGGGTGACCATGGTCGAGCCGGGAGGGGGGCCGGAGACCGCTCGTCGCGCTGCCCCAGACCCTCGCCGGCCGGTCCGTCGTGGTGACCGGGACGCTCGAGGGCTTCACCCGAGAGGAGGCCGAGGCGGCGGTGATCGCCCGGGGCGGCAAGTCGCCCGGCACCGTGTCGAAGAAGACGTTCGCGGTGGTGGTCGGTGATGCGCCGGGGGCGTCGAAGGTGACCAAGGCGGAACAACTCGGCGTACCGATCGTCGATGGAGCGGGCTTCTCCGAGTTGCTCGAGACGGGTGAGCTGCCGCGTTGAGTGGCGGTGCGGCCGCGGCCCGACATGCAGGGCTCACCCGACTGAGTCTCGGCGAAGGCTTTTGCAACTCTCGATTGCTGCACGATGGCTCTCGAATATCACCATGGCTCGTCAATTGTGAGGAACACAGCCGTCAAGGCGTCCGATCCGGCGTCACGGGGTGCCTTGTAATCGGGGTCGCCCCCAGTTAGGGTGCAACAACCGATAGGGGCGTCCGGGGGGATCTGAGTTCTCGGCTCTGCATGTCCGCGGGGCAAACCGTTCGGTTCGCCATGTTGGGGGGCACCGGCCACCTGACTTTGAGCCGCGCAGAGCGCGGGGGAAATGAAGGAGCACAACTCTATGATCCGCAAACTGCTATTGGTCGCTGCGGCGATCGCCATGCCTGTGAGCGCCGGGGCAGTCGCCCTGGTCGGCACGGCGACTCCTGCCGGGGCGCTGGGACCGACCGTCAACTGTGCCGCAGGCGGCCTGGTCACCTTCGCCGCTCCGGGTATCTCGCACACCGGCGCGGTGACGACGCTGTTGACCGAGTCCACCAAGACCGGCATCACCACGCTGTCAAAGGGCACCACTGCCTCGTGCACCGGCTCGTCGCCGGCGCTGACCATTCCCACCGCGACAGTCAGCGTGCACCGGAGCCGGTCTGCCCACGACCAACCCGGCGTGCGTTTCCGGCAAGCGCGGCTACGACTCCTGGAGCAACTACATCACCAGCGGGACGTCGAGCATCCTGGCTGCGATTCCGACGCTCACGTTCAAGGTTGGGACGGTCACCTACACGTCGAAGACCTCAGCGGCAGCGGCCTACGCCTGCCCGAAGAAGTCGCCGACCGTGGGCAGTGAACTCGGATTCAAGATCTCGGGCTCAGTCAAGACGCAGTCCACTGGGAGCACCTACATCGGCGCCCCCACGGTGTTCGAGGTGTGCCTGGGACTGGTGACGGGCACCGGACTGGTGGACGCGGCTGGCTACCATTCGCCCGGATTCCAGGCCAACCTCAACGGGGCCCACAATCTGGTCAAGACCGCTGTCATCGACAAGCTGGGCAGCAACCTGACCTTCTGATCCACAACCGATGACCGTCACTCTCTGACGGCCATCGGTCAAGTCTAGTACCGAACAAGGACGGGGCTCCGGCCCCGTTCTCGTCGCGTGTGCTGTCCCGGCCATGGCGACCGGCGCCGTGGGCACCCACAACGCCCCCAGCTGGTCCGACGAGCGGTGGACAGCGGGGTGGCGAGCGCCGAACGAAGCGGTAACGCAACCGGGCGGCTCTTCGTTGTACATGGCAGCGAGAGGTTGAGGGTATTCGAATCGTCTTACATGGGGCCCGCCAAAGGCCGGGGCCACTTGCCACCTGACTTTGAGCCCGCGAAAGCGCGGGGGAAATGAAGGAGCGCAACTCTATGATCCGCAAACTGCTATTGGTCGCTGCGGCGATCGCCATGCCTGTGAGCGCCGGGGCAGTCGCCCTGGTCGGCACGGCGACTCCTGCCGGGGCGCTGGGACCGACCGTCAACTGTGCGGCAGTCCAGCACGGTCTCCTTCGCCACTCCGGGTATCTCGAAGTCCGGCGCGGTGACGACGCTGGCGACCGAGTCCACCAAGACCGGCATCACCACGCTGTCAAAGGGCACCACCGCCTCGTGCACCGGCTCGTCGCCGGCGCTGACCATTCCCACCGCGACAGTCGCGTGCACCGGAGCCGGTCTGCCCGCGACCAACCCGGCGTGCGTTTCCGGCAAGCGCGGCTACGACTCCTGGAGCAACTACATCACCAGCGGGACGTCGAGCATCCTGGCTGCGATTCCGACGCTCACGTTCAAGGTTGGGACGGTCACCTACACGTCGAAGACCTCAGCGGCAGCGGCCTACGCCTGCCCGAAGAAGTCGCCGACCGTGGGTTCTGAGCTCGGATTCAAGATCAGCGGCAAGGTCACCAAGCAGTCCACTGGGATCACCTACATCAATGCCCCCACGATGTTCGAGGTGTGCCTGGGACTGGTGACTGGCACCGGACTGAAGAAGGCGACCGGCTACCCTCAGCCCGGATTCGCGGCCAACTTCAACCAGACTCGCAATCTGGTCAAGACCGCTGTCATCGACAAGCTCGGCAGCAACCTGACCTTCTGATCACAACTGATGACCTTCACTCTCTGACGGTCATCAGTTGACAGTCTGTACCGAAGAGGACGGGGCTCCGGCCCCGTCCTCTTCGCGTGTGCTGTCCCGGCCATGGCGACCGGCGCCGTGGGCACTCACAACGCCCCCAGCTGGTCCGACGAGCGGTGGACAGCGGGGTGGCGAGCGCCGAAACGAAGTGTGTAACGGAACCGGGCGGCCCTTCGTTGTACATGGCAGCGAGAGGTTGAGGGGGATCGCTCTGCGCAGCCCCCGAATCGTCTTGCAGGGGGGCCGCGAAAGCGTCGGGGGCACTTGCCACCTGACTTTGAGCCGCGCAGAAGACGCGGGGGAAATGAAGGAGCACAACTCTATGATCCGCAAACTGCTATTGGTCGCTGCGGCGATCGCCATGCCTGTGAGCGCCGGGGCAGTCGCCCTGGTCGGCACGGCGACTCCTGCCGGGGCGCTGGGACCGACCGTCAACTGTGCCGCAGGCGGCCTGGTCACCTTCGCCGCTCCGGGTATCTCGCACGCCGGCGCGGTGACGACGCTGTTGACCGAGTCCACCAAGACCGGCATCACCACGCTGTCAAAGGGCACCACTGCCTCGTGCACCGGCTCGTCGCCGGCGCTGACCATTCCCACCGCGACAGTCAAGTGCACCGGAGCCGGTCTGCCCACGACCAACCCGGCGTGCGTTTCCGGCAAGCGCGGCTACGACTCCTGGAGCAACTACATCACCAGCGGGACGTCGAGCATCCTGGCTGCGATTCCGACGCTCACGTTCAAGGTTGGGACGGTCACCTACACGTCGAAGACCTCAGCGGCAGCGGCCTACGCCTGCCCGAAGAAGTCGCCGACCGTGGGTTCTGAGCTCGGATTCAAGATCAGCGGCAAGGTCACCAAGCAGTCCACTGGGATCACCTACATCAATGCCCCCACGGTGTTCGAGGTGTGCCTGGGACTGGTGACGGGCACCGGACTGGTGGACGCGGCTGGCTACCATTCGCCCGGATTCCAGGCCAACCTCAACGGGGCCCACAATCTGGTCAAGACCGCTGTCATCGACAAGCTCGGCAGCAACCTGACCTTCTGATCCACAACCGATGACCGTCACTCTCTGACGGCCATCGGTCAAGTCAGTACCGACGAGGACGGGGCTCCGGCCCCGTTCTCGTCGCGTGTGCTGTCCGGTGGTTCCGATCCCACGCTGCTCGATACTTCGGCAGGACGGTGTAACGGATCCGTGGTCCCGCTCGTTGTACAGCAATTGCGAGTGGGGTGCGGATGTCGGCGCGTCCTGGCAGGGGGTTCGACGTTTGCGTCGGGGGACTCGGGGGAACCTGTCGTCCGACCGTAGGCCCGCGATCCGTCGTGGGCAGAAAATGAGGTGCATAACGATGATTCGTAAACTATTCATGGTTGCCGCAGTTGCCGTCATTCCGGTCGCGGCCATTGTGGCCACCGGCTCGCAAGCTGGAGCCGTCGCGCCGGTGACGTCGACAGCCACATGTGCCGCCGTCAGCGGGACAGTTCACTTCAGCACGCCGATCTCCAACGCTGGAGTCCCGGTCCTACCAGGCCATTCGTTCACCGAAACGACGACGGTGACCGCCACGTTGACCCACTGCACGTCGAACGACGTTGGCCTGGTCATCAACCATGGCGCCGTGGCGGGTACCGTCGCATTGACAACCCATAACACGGGAACGACCACCATCAAGGCCGCCACCTGTGCCGGTCTGGCTGGCGTCCACACGGTCGTTGGCCATCTCGCCACCACCTGGACGGCCAACCGAGTGACACCTGCGACCCACGCCAACGCCACGCAGGAGACCGGTGGCCTCACGGGGACTCCGGCGCACGGTACCTTCAAGCTGGGGCCGGTCGGGGATCTTGCCGACAACCCCGGCTCTTCCTTCCAGGGCGCCAACACGGGCAAGACCAGCACGTCCATCGCCGAGACGGTTCTGACGACGGCGCAGATCCTTGCCGCCTGTGCCCACCCGGTGTCGTCCCTGGCCATCACTACCGACACGGCGCACCCGGTCGTGCCCGCGGCCACGTTCAGCTGATCGCACCGATCAACTAGCAGGACTCCCGGGTGACCGGGTGGTTCGTACGGGTGAGGACGGGGCTTCGGCCCCGTCCTCACCGCGCGAGCGGTCGACCCTCCACCGCTCGGGCAGGCTCGCTCGCTAACCTCGCAAGAGAATCATGCCGAGCCTCACCGACTCCATCGGACGTGTCCTCGGCGACCGTTACCGACTGATCACCGCCCTGGGGACCGGTGCGTCCGCGCACGTCTACCTCGCCGACGACGTCTCCCTCCACCGCCAGGTGGCCATCAAGGTCCTCCACCCGGCCCTGGCCGGCGACCGGGCGTTCCTCAAGCGCTTCCGTGCGGAGGCCCGGGCGGTGGCGGCCCTCAACCATCCCAACGTCCTGCGCGTCTACGACTGGGGTGAGGACGACGGGGAGCCCTACCTGGTCCTCGAGTACCTGGCCGGGGGCTCCCTCCGCCAGGTCTACGACACCGGTGCGCTGCTCACCCCCGAGCAGGCGGCCCAGATCGGGATCGAGGCTGCCGCCGGGCTCGACTACGCCCACCGCCGCGGGCTGGTCCACCGGGACATCAAGCCGGCCAACCTGCTCTTCGACGCCGACCGACTGCTTAGGATCGCCGACTTCGGCCTGGCACGGGCCTTGGCCGAGGCCGCCTGGACCGAACCGGACGGGGCGATCCTCGGGACCGCCCGCTACGCAGCACCCGAGCAAGTGGAGGGCTGGGTCCTCGACGGCAAGGTGGACGTCTACGCGCTCTCCCTAGTGCTCTACGAGGGCGTGACCGGGGAGGCTCCCTTCATCGGCGACACCACGGTGGCGACCCTGATGGCCCGGGTGGGGGCCCTGCTGCCCGAGCACGAGGCGCTCGGCCCGCTGGCCGACGTGCTGGTCTGGGCGGCGGCTCCCGACCCCGCTGAGCGCTTCGACGCTGCCCGGTTAGGTCGCGAGCTCACCGCCCTGGCCGCCACCCTCCCACCGCCGGGCCCCCTGCCCCTCGTGGCCGCCATCTCGGCCGAGGAGGCCGACCCGGAGGACCCCGCAACGTCCCGCCACCTCCGGCGCCGGGCCGTCGATCCCGCCGAGCAGGACCGGACCGAGCTCGGGACCCCCGGCGAGGCCGCCTCGGCGAGGGGCAGACCCACCAGCCACCCCCAGCACCCAGCGGTGGCCGCCGACCCGTCGAGGGCCAGGCGTCGCTGGCTGGTCGCGATCGCCCTCCTGGTGCCTGTGCTGATGGCCGGCGGTGTCGCCTGGGGCATCGAGACCGGGCTCTTCACCCCGAGCCACCCGGTACCGCCGCTGGTCGGGAAGACCCTGACCGCGGCCTCGGCCGCGGTCGCACCCGACCACTTCACCGTTCGGGCCGGCGGGCACCAGCCCTCGACCACCGCGGCCCGCGGGCATCATCCTGAGCCAGCAGCCCTCGTCGAGCCGTGGCGGGCGGACGGTCACCGCCAAACAGGGATCGGTGATCACTGTGGTGCTCTCGACGGGTCCGCCCCCGGTCGCCATCCCGGACCTGACCTCGTTCAGCAATTGCAACGACGCCGTCCAGGCGCTCCGCGCCGTCCACCTGGTCGGGGTGTGCCCCTCGTCGGCAGCGCAGTACAGCTCGACCGTGGTGGCAGGTGCCATCCTCTCGACCGTGCCCGCCGGCAGTGTCCCCTACGGGTCGACGGTCACCATCGTGACCTCCAAGGGACACGCACCGGTCACGATCCCGCCGGTCGCGGCCTCCGCCTCGTCCTATGCCGACGCTGCGGCGGCGCTCACCACGGCCGGCTTCGTGCCGCTACGCGGTCAGGACTACTCCGCAACAGTCCCCGCCGGGCACGTCGTCGCGACCACGCCGGCGCCGTCTGCCGGCCCGCTGCCCTACGGCTCGCAGGTCACCGTCGTGGTTTCGCTCGGGCCCAAGCCGGTCACCATCCCCTCCCTGCGCGGCGACCCGGTCGCCCAGGCCACCGGCGCGCTGCGGGCCCTCGGGCTCCAGGTAGGCGGTCCCTACGGGCCCCCGGGGTCGACCTCGGTGCTCTCGACCGATCCCGCCGGAGGCACCTCCGTGCTGCCCGGCACGACCGTCAACGTGTACACCCAGTGACGGGGACCGGCCGGGTCTGCGAGCTCTGCGAGGCAGCCAGGATCACCGAGTGGCACCACGAGGACGAGACCTGCTGGGTTGCCGACTGCGAGGTCTGCGGTGTGCCCATGGTGGTCTGGAAGCACCACGGCGACCGGCCACCCGAGGCCGACATCGACCACATGCTCGCCGAGCTAGGGGTCGTCGCCGACCGGGTGCTCGGGGAGGGGATCTGGTCCTACGACCGGGTGATGCGCCAGATCCCCGACCATTTCCATGCCCACGCCCGCGACCCGAACTGGTGGGTCCGGCGCTTCGGACGGCGCTAGAGAGCGGTGATCAAGTACCTGGGGTCCAAGCGCCGGCTCATCCCGGCCCTCGCGGTCCTCGCCGCGTCCTCCTCTGCCCGGACCGGGCTCGACCTCTTCACCGGGACCACCCGGGTCGCCCAGGCATGGAAGGGCGCCGGCCTCGAGATGACCGCCGTGGACAGCGCCCGCTGCGCGCACGTGCTCGCCCGCTGCTACGTGGCCACCGACGCCGGGGCCGACTCCGGGCTCGGGAGAGAGCTGGATGAAGCGATCGCTCACCTCAACGCCCTGTCTGGCCGGCCCGGGTACGTGACCGCGACATTCTGTGAGGAGGCCCGGTACTTCCGACCGGAGAACGGCGCCCGCATCGACGCTGTGCGCGACGCCATCGAGGCCGATTACGGGGGGACCGCGCTGTGGCCGCTGCTCCTGACCAGCCTGCTGGAGGCGGCGGACCGGGTCGACTCGACCACGGGCCTCCAGATGGCCTACCTGAAGGAGTGGGCCCCGCGTGCGGGCAATCCGCTCGAGCTGCGGGCGCCAGCACTGCTACCCGGCCTGGGACGGGCGCTGCGCGGCGACGCCTGCGAGCTGGCCGGCTCATCGGCACTCGGCGAGGTCGATCTCGCCTATCTCGACCCGCCCTACAACCAGCACCGCTACGACGCCAACTACCACGTGTGGGAGACCATCGTCGAGTGGGACGCGCCGGACCACTACGGCGTGGCCTGCAAGCGGGCGGATCTCCGCGACCCGGAGACTCGCAGCGTATTCAACGGCCGTCGCACCATGGCCTCGGCCCTCGCCAGGGTGGTTTCGACGGTCCGCGCCGAGGTGTTGGTCCTCTCCTACAACAACGAGGCCTGGCTCAGCTACGAGGAGCTCCACGAGCTCTGCGCGGCCCGAGGTCATGTCGCCGTGCTCGCGTTCGACTCGGCTCGCTACGTGGGGGCGCGCATCGGGATCCACGATCCGTCGGGGCGCAAGGTGGGCCGCGTCTCCCACCTCCGCAATACCGAGTACCTGGTGGTGGCTGGTGACCGGTCCCGGGTGCAGGCCATGGTCGGCGCGGTCGAGGCCGCCGGCCTGGGGGCCCGGGTCGAGCGACCGGTCCCACTCCCTGCGGCCTGACGACCACCTACAGCGCGGGGTCCAGGGAGTCCGAGGAACCGGGACCAGGCCGTTGTACTCATCAGTAACTTTCGTTACTGTGCAATCGTCGATCGGTGGTGGATCGTAAAGGGGGATGAAGGGGGAGGCCAGATCGTGGCCATTTCGCATTGGACGCCGTTCGGCGCGTCGCAAACGGGGGCACCGCCGCCCCATATCTCTCTGCGGAAACGCAGACGACCAAAGGAGCAAACCACAATGATCCGCAAACTCCTCATGGTGGCCGCAGTGGCCATCGTTCCCGTCGGGGCCGTCGTGGCCACCGGCGCTTCTGCAGGGGCGCTCACCCCGCCGACGGCCACAGCCAAGTGCGGCACCGTCACGGGAACCGTCTCGTTCAGCCATCCGATCTCCACCGCGGGGATCATGCTGGCCCCGGGGGCGTCGAGCACGCAGGTCACGACCATCCATGCCACCTTGGGCGCGTGTACCAACACCGCCACCGGGGTCACCCTGACCAAGGGGACCGTCTCGGGCACCATCTCGACCACGTCGAAGAACACCACTTCGCTCCCGGAGAAGATCGACACCTGCGCCGGGCTGGCTGCGACCAACACGATCACCGGTAGCCTGACCACGGTCTGGACCGCCAACCACCCGACCCCCTCGACGGTGAGCAAGTTCACCAAGGAGACCGGTGGTGTTGCGGGAGGCCACGGGACCTTCAAGCTCGGTCCTACCGGTGACCTGCACGGTTCGGGTTCCTTCCTGGGCCTCAACAGCGGCACGACGGATGCTTCCAGCGCCAAGACGACCTTGACCACCGGGGCGATCCTTGCCCTGTGCGCCCACCCGGTTCCCTCACTGGGCATCACCACCAACACGGCGCCTGCCGCCACGTTCGCCTGATCGGACCGATCGACGAACAACTCCCCGGGTAACCGGGCGAGTCGTACCGACGAGGACGGGGCTCCGGCCCCGTCCTCGTCGCGTCGACACACCGTCCCCGCCGTCCCTTTGCACGGTTTGACCGGAGTCCGGCCGCCCTGCCAACGTGGGCCGGGCGTCCGAACGGGGGAGACCGAGGAAATGGGAGCACTGGAGGGACGGGTCGCCGTCATCACGGGGGCAGGACGGGGCATCGGGCGCGAGCACGCCCTGCTCTTCGCTTCCGAGGGTGCCAGGGTGGTCGTGAACGACCTCGGCGGTGCCGTGGACGGTTCGGGGGACGACCGGTCCCCGGCCGAGCAGGTGGTCGACGAGATCCGGGCTGCCGGCGGAGAGGCGGTGGCCAACGCAGACGACATCTGCGACTGGGAGGGTGGCAGGCGCCTCGTCGACACCGCCCTCGAGACCTTCGGCGACCTGCACGTGCTGGTCAACAACGCCGGCATCCTGCGGGACCGGGTCCTGGTCAACATGTCCGAGGAGGAGTGGGACTCGGTCATCCACGTCCATCTGAAGGGTCACTTCGTGCCCACCCGGCACGCAGCGGCCCATTGGCGGGAGCAGGCCAAGGCCGGCGTGGAGGTCCACGCGTCGGTGGTCAACACCTCCTCCACCTCGGGCCTCCTCGGTAACCCGGGGCAGACCAACTACGGCGCGGCCAAGGCGGGCATCGCCGCCTTCACCACCATCGCCGCCGACGAGCTGTCCCGCTACGGCGTCCGGGTCAACGCCATCGCCCCGGCCGCCCGCACCCGGATGACCGAGCAGACACCGGGCCTCTCGGAGATCGTGCAGGCCCCCACCGATGCCGCCGTCTTCGACCGCTGGGACCCGGCCAACATCTCCCCGCTGGTGGCCTACCTGGCCACCGAGAGCTGCCCGGCGACCGGCAAGGTCTACTTCGTGCAGGGCGGGGAGATCCGCCTGTTCCAGCCATGGACCATGACCGACACCCTGGACAAGGGGGACCGGTGGACCGTGGCCGAGCTGCAGGCGGAGATGCACCGGCTCGGGGTCTGAGGCGATGTCCCGGGCCCCCGGGCCCGGCAGCCCGACCGGCGACCAGGGATTCGACGCGGACGAGGTGCGCGAGGCCGAGGCCCTCCTGAGCGGCACGGGCTCCGGAGCCGACGGGGGCATCGTCGTGCCGTGGCCGGTCCTCTTCCGCCACCGGATGCACCGGCGGGTGGCCGGCTCGGACCGCTACCAGTGGTGGGTCCTCTGGACGGTGCTGGCCGGGCTCCTCTCGGTCAACATCACCTTCACCGTCTTCGTCGTGGCCCTGCCCCAGGTGGCCCGCCAGCTCCACACGACTGTCTCGACCCTGACCTGGACGTCGACCGGTCCGCTCCTGGCTTTCGGCGTGGCCGCGCCCATCCTCGGCAAGCTCGGTGACCTGCGCGGCTACCGGCGCCTCTACCTCTGGGGTCTCTCGGGCGCCGCCGTGAGCGTGGTGCTCACCGCCTCGGCACCGACCGCCGGGGTGCTCATCGCTGCGCGCTTCTTCGACGGCGTCCAGGGCGCGGCGACCGGGGCGGCGTCGATGGCCCTCGTCCTACAGGCCTTCTCCCACGAAGACCGGGTGAAGGCTCTCGGCTGGTGGGCCCTGGTCGGGGCAGGTGGTCCCGTCCTCGGAGTGACCATCGGTGCCCCGATCATCCAGTTCTACGGCTGGCGCGCCCTGTTCTGGGGGGAGCTGCCCCTCATGGCCATCGCCGCGCTGCTCGCGGTCGTCGTGCTGCCCTCCCGGGACCGCCCCGTCGAGCCGGACACGATCCCCGGCGGCGCAGAGAGCGCAGTCGGGGGCGGCGAGGAGCGGACCGAAGCCGGCGAGCACCCCTGGCGGGACCTCGACTGGCTCGGGTCGGCCACCCTCTCCGGGTCGGTCACCCTCGGCCTGCTCGCCCTCAACCTCGCACCCTCCTGGGGATTCACCTCACCGGCCATCCTCTCGATCGCCGTGTTCTGTCTGGTGCTCCTCGGCCTGTTCGTGTGGCACGAGCGGCGGGCGGAGCAACCGCTCATCCCGCTCCACTACTTCCGCCGGAGAAACTTCGTCTTCCCGCTCGGGGCCAGGGCACTGGTCAATTTCGCCTACATGGGCGGGTTCTTCCTCTTCCCGATTCTCATGGAGCGGGTCTACGGGTACGGGGAGACGAGCGCAGGACTGCTCTCGACCGCCCGCCCTCTGGTCTTCTCGCTCTCGGCCCCGGTCGCCGGCTACGCCGCGGTCAAGGTGGGGGAGCGGTGGTCGGTCGTTGCCGGCGCCCTGGTGCTCACAGCGTCGATGGTGGTGTTCACCCAGCTCGGAGCCGAGCCCTCGGTAGCGGTCATCATCGTGGCCCTCGCGCTCTCCGGCCTGGGCATCGGCGTCTCCACGCCCTCGACGGCGTCGTCGGCGTCCAACGAAGTCGCCCCGCACGAGCTCGGGGTCATGAGCGCGGCCCAGCTGCTCATCACCCAGATCGGTGTCGTGGCCGGCATCCAGGTCATGGTCACCGTCCAGGCCTCGGCCCAGGGCGGGGCCGGCTCGCTGGCTTCGTTCCACCGTGCCTACGCAGTAGGAGCGGTGGCGGCACTCGTCGCGGTGGTCTGCGGCTTCTTCGTGGTCGACACACCGCGTCCGGGGCGCACCGCCCCGGTCGACCTCACTGTCGGCTGACAGCCTGGGCCTGCCGATCCCGAGTCCTACTCGGTCATCGCCTGGATGCGCGAGGCGATCTCGGCGGCCGTCGGGTCCGGGGACACCGACTGGAGGGCCATCAACTTGGCGATGTCCCCCTCCACCTTGATCTTGCCCTGCATGAACGCCTGGAGGCCGGCCTGCGGATTGCCCTCCACCAGGATCGCCCGCGCGATGTCGTAGCCCACGGTGACCGTGAGGTCGGCGGGATCGAGGTGCCCGACGCCGAGGACGAGCTCGCCCCCGCTGGTGTCGGCGTGGGCCTCGAGCGCGCCCTCCCCGAAGGGGACCTCGACGACCACCAGGTTCATCCGGATCGACTGGTCGATCGAGCCGCCCTTTCCCGCGTACTCCGCCCGGATCGAATGGGCCTCGGCCAACCACTCGTCACTCAGGAATTGATAGGTGGCCATCGGTGTGCCGCTCCTTGCCAGGGTCGATCGTCAGGGCGCAACACTACCCGGCGCTCCCGGCAACACCGATAGCATCCCGGGACGTGACCGCTCCGATCATCCCGGGTGCAGAGCCGTGGTCTGCTGCGGGTGACACCCGCGGGGTGCTCGTCCTCCACGGATTCACCGGCAATCCGCAGACGATGCGTCCCCTCGCCGAAGCCCTTGCCGCGGTCGGCCTCACCGTGGAGCTCCCGCTCCTGCCCGGGCATGGCACCGCGATGGAGGACATGCTCCCGACCCGGTGGGAGGACTGGTCGGGCGCCGCCGAGACCGCGTTCCAGTCCCTCGCCGCCCGCTGTGAGAGGGTCGCCGTGACCGGCCTCTCGATGGGCGGCACCCTGACCTGCTGGCTTGCCGAGCGGCACCCGCACCTGGCGGGCATCGCCGTGGTCAACCCGTTCGTCGAGCCCCCCGCCGATGATGCACGCGCCTTCGTCCAGGCGATGCTCGACGCCGGAACGGAGGCAACCGAGGGCATCGGGTCGGACATCAAGAAGGAGGGTGCCACCGAGGCGGCCTACTCCGGCACGCCGCTCGCGGCCCTGCTCTCGCTCTTCGACGGTGTCGAGGAAGTGCGCGACTCGCTCGCACGCATCCGCTGCCCGGTGCTCCTGCTCTCGAGCCGGGAGGACCACGTGGTCGACCCGGTGTCGGGCGACGTCCTTGCGGCCGAGGTCCTTGGACCGCTCGACCGGGTGCACCTGGAGGACAGCTACCACGTGGCCACGCTCGACAACGAGGCCCCCCTCATCGAGCGGCGGGTGGTCGAGTTCGCCTGCAAGGTCCTCGGCGGCACCGGACCGGCCTTCCCCTGATGGCCGAGCCGGGACGCCTGACCCGCGCCGAGGTCGCCCACGTGGCCGCCCTGGCCCGCCTGCACCTGAGCGAGGAGGAGCTCGACCGGTTCACCGGGCAGCTCGCCGAGGTGCTCGACCATGCGGCCGACGTGGCCTCGGTCGATCTGGGCGGAGTCGCACCGACCGCCCACGCGATGGCGCTGACCAACGTGCTCCGCCCCGACGAACCGCGCCCGTGCCTCGACCGCGCCGAGGTGCTCAGCCAAGCGCCCGCCGTCGAGGACCACCGCTTCCGGGTCCCCCGGATCCTCGGTGAGGCGCCGTGATCCCCCTCGGAGTGGCCGCCGAGCAGGCGGCCATGGTCGGCTCGGGCGAGTGGTCGGCGGTCGACGTGCTCGAACAGCACCTGGCCGCGATCGAAGCCGCAGAGGAAGAGGTGCACGCCTTCACCCTGGTGACCGCCGACCTGGCCCGCCGCCAGGCGGCTGCCGTCGATGCCCGGGTGGCTGCGGGAGAGGATCCCGGCCTCCTCGCCGGAGTGCCCGTCGCGCTCAAGGACAACCTCTGCACCCGGGGGGTGCCCACGACCTGCTCCTCGCGCATCCTGGAGGGCTGGCGGCCGCCCTACGACGCCACGGTGGTCACCCGTCTCGCCTCGGCCGGGGCGGTGATGGTGGGCAAGACCAACATGGACGAGTTCGCGATGGGCTCCTCGACGGAGAACTCGGCCTTCGGTCCGACCCGCAATCCCCGCGACACCACCAGGGTTCCGGGCGGGTCCTCCGGTGGGTCGGCCGCCGCGGTCGCAGCCGGCTTTGCCCCGCTGGCCCTCGGGTCGGACACCGGTGGGTCGATCCGCCAGCCGGCCGCCCTCTGCGGCGTGGTGGGGATGAAGCCGACCTACGGCACCGTCTCCCGCTACGGGCTGGTCGCCTTCGCCAGCTCGCTCGACCAGATCGGCCCCCTGGCCACGTCGGTCGCCGATGCCGCCCTCCTCTTCGACGTCATCGGCGGCCACGACCCGCTCGACTCGACGTCCCTCCACCGGCCGACCCCCCGGGTGCGCTCGGTCCTCGACGAGGGGGTGGACGGGTTGACCGTCGGTGTGCTGACCGAGCTGCTGGACGGGGCTGCGCCCGACGTTGTCGCCCGGGTGCGCGAGGCCGCGGAGGCCCTCGCCGCCGCAGGCGCCCGCGTCGAGGAGGTCTCGGTTCCCGAGGTCACCCTCGGCCTGTCCGCCTACTACCTCATCGCTCCGGGCGAGGCCTCCTCCAACCTGGCCCGCTACGACGGCGTGCGCTACGGGCTCCGGGTCGACGCCGAGGACACCGTGGCCATGAACACCGCCACCCGCTCGAAGGGGTTCGGCGACGAGGTCAAGCGACGGATCATGCTGGGCACCTACGTGCTCTCGGCCGGTTACGTGGACGCCTACTACAACCAGGCCCTCCGGGTCCGCACCCGGATCATCGAAGGGTTCGCCGCCGCCTACGCCCGCTGTGACGTGCTGCTCGGGCCGACCACCCCGACCACCGCCTTCACCCTCGGCGCCAAGACGGGCGACCCGCTCACCATGTACCTCTCCGACGTGTGCACCATCCCGTCCAACCTCGCCGGCCACCCGGCCGTGAGCGTCCCCTTCGGGGACGGCGAGGAAGGCCTGCCGGTCGGGGTCCAGCTGCTCGGGCCCGCCCTGGCCGAGGGCACCCTGCTGCGGGTGGCCAGCGCTCTCGAGGCGGCGGCCCCCCCGCCGGACGGCGGGACCGCGTCGTGAGGCCGGGCTGGGAGGTGGTCATCGGGCTCGAGGTGCACTGCGAGCTCCGGACGGCGACCAAGCTCTTCTGCGGCTGCCCCAACGTGTTCGGGGACGAGCCCAACACCAACATCTGCCCGGTCTGCGTCGGCCTGCCCGGCTCTCTTCCGGTCCTCAACCAGCGGGCCGTCGAGCTGGCCATGGCCATCGGCACCGCCCTCCACTGCGAGATCCGGCCGTCGACGTTCCACCGCAAGAACTACTTCTACCCGGACCAGGCGAAGGACTACCAGATCAGCCAGTATGACGAGCCGCTCAACGCCGACGGCCTCCTCGACCTCCCCGATGGCACCCGGGTCGGCATCGAGCGCGCCCACATGGAGGAGGACACCGGAAAGACGACCCACGCAGGGGCCTCCGGCCGCATCCACGGCGCCGACTACTCGCTGGTCGACTACAACCGCTCCGGGGTCCCCCTCGTCGAGATCGTGAGCGCACCGGACATGCGCACGGTCGACCAGGCGCGTGCCTACGTCTCCGAGCTCCGGGGGATGCTGGTGGCATCGGGCGCCTCCGACGGGAAGATGGAGGAGGGTTCGATGCGGGTAGACGCGAACGTCTCGGTTCGCCGCTCCGCCGACGAGCCGCTCGGGACCCGCTGCGAGATCAAGAACCTCAACTCGGTGCGCTCGCTCGGCCGCGCCATCGAGTACGAGGCGGAGCGGCAGATCGCGCTCCTCGAGTCCGGCGAGCCGGTCGTCCAGCAGACCCGCCACTGGGACGAGGGAACAGGTCGCACCGAGACGCTCCGCTCGAAGGAAGACGCCTACGACTACCGGTACTTCCTCGAGCCCGACCTGGTCCCGCTCGTGCCCGACGCCGAGTGGGTGCGGGCGGTGGCCGACACCCTCGGTCTGATGCCGGCCGCCCGGCGGGAACGGCTCACCGAGCTGCTCGCCGGAGGCGGTGGAGCGACCGACGCCCAGCTCGACCAGGTGGCCACGGTGGTCGACCTCGGCCTCGACGACCTGGTGGTGGCCGCCGTCTCCGGCGGGGTCGGATCCGCCCTCGCCCTGGCCCGCACCGCCAACGAGGCCGCCACCGACCCAGAGGCGGCCCGGAGGCTCGACCCGCGGTCCTACACCGAGCTGCTGACCCTCGAGGCCCAAGGATTGCTCTCGGCGACCCAGGCCAAGGCTGTGCTCGCCGAGCTGCTCGTCGCCGGGGGAGGGGACCCGGCCGCCATCGCCCAGGAGAAGGGCTTCGAGGCGATGTCCGAGGACTCCCTCGCGGCCACCGTGTCCGAGGCGGTCGGGACCCACCCCGACGAGTGGGCGCGCTACTGCGAAGGGGACGACCGGCTGGCCGGTTTCTTCACCGGCCTGATCATGAAGGCCACCAGCGGCAAGGCGAACGGCAAGGACGTCGCGGCCGAGCTCCGCCGGCTCCGCGGCGTCGCTGTCTCCTGACCGTCGGCGCCGCCCGGTGGGCTCGGGTCGTCGGGCTCAGAGCTGCCCTGCCCAGAGGGGGACGGCGAGCAGGTCGGCCGCGCACGGCAGACCTCCGGCGGCAAGGTAGGGGCCGGATGCCACCACCCCGAGCCGGGTGATGAAGACCGGGCGCAACCAGTCCGGGTGCGGGGCGAGCGAGCGCGAGGCGCTGTAGAGGAGCCAGATCCCCGACGCGTCTCGGAAGAGCGATGCCTCGCCCGGTCCCTGGCCCTGGGCGTTGCTTGCGAGCAGGGGCCCAGGTGCGGTGTCCGCGCACGGCCCGGCCGGTCCGGCGCACCGGGCCGCGCCGATGGCGTAGTCCGGCTGGTTGTACCAATTGGCCGAGTAGACGACCCAGTAGGTGCCGTCGACCTCGACCATGTCCGGGGCCTCGACGATCGTCCCCTGCCAGCTCCGGTCCGGTCCCATGAGGACCGACGGGCTCCCGGTGAGCCGGGTCCCGTCCCGTGTGAGCGGCTCGGACCACAGCTCGGTCGGGGCGGTCGCGCCGCCGATGTTCTGATCGGACTTCCAGAGCATCCAGGCCTGGCCCTGCCGGTCGGTGAAGACCCGCGGGTCGATCGACCCGCCCTGGTCGAGCTGGCAGACGAGTGGGGTGGGCCGGGGGACGAACGGGCCGACTGGAGAGGCGGAAAAGGAGCTCCCGATGCACTCGGTCGGGGGGGATACACCGCTGACCAGAGCGGTGAAGTAGAGGGCGTAGATGCCGCCGAATCGATGCACGTCGGGGGCCCAGGTGAACCCCGGGACGGCCCAGCCGGGCAGCACCGGGAGTGCGTCGGCCGTCGCCGACCAGGTGGTGAAGTCGGTGCTCGTGGCCACCGGCACGTTGACCGGACGGGACCCGGGGACACCGCTCGTGTAGAGCAGGTAGCGGCCGCCCACCGCAGTGAGGAAGGGGTCCGACTCCTGCTCCCCGGAGGGCACCGCGGTGCCGGGTTCCTCGGGATCCGGAGTCGGCGGCGGCGCGGTGACCGGCGTGACCGCGACCACGGCTGCACGGGGTGGGGGAGAGTGTGCAGCTGCCGAGGCCCGGCCGCCGCCGCTGCTCAGCCAGATGCCGGCCAGCGCGAACAGACCGGCCACCACCAAGGCCAGTGCCACCGATGCGGCGGCCAGGACGGAACCTCTTTCCTGCATCGCACTCCGTGCGCGCGTCTCTCGTTGCGAGGACCCGCTGTCCTCCCCCCGCGCTGCAGCGATCCAGGGTAGCGGAGCCCCATGCCTGGGGAAGAACCGGTGGACATCCCGCTCCACCCTGGGGACCGTGCATGAAATGTGGCGGAAAAGCTCGGGATTTCATCGGGGGCTATTGACCCCCCCGGGACCGCAGTTCAGAGTGTCAGGAGTTCGGGAAGCCGAAGCTGCCGGAAGCTCCGGAACGGTCATGAGGGTCGGGTCGCAAGGCTCGTCCCGGAGGCCGATCCAGGTTCTGACGGGGGCAGTAGGTGACCGGCATGGTGGTCCGGGGACGGACCGGTGCGCTCTCCGGGGCGCAACGGCCCGGTGCCTGTTGCAGGGTCGTCCGACACGGCCTGGCGCAGGCGGAGCCGGTCTCACCGAGCACGTGGCCCCGAGGAGCACGGGCGGCTCGACCGCCCGGTTACTCGGGGCCGCGGCGCGTCCGGGTGCCCGTGCCGGACGCGCTGGACCCGTCGCCTACGGCAGCGGGCCCGATCCGATCCTGCCGTCGACGGTCGCCACCACGTCCCGCATGGAGAGCGATCGCATGCCTTCTGCGGCGGCCAGCCGGTCGAACTCGTCGAGGAGCCGGCGCAGGAACGAGAAGCTCTCGTCGGGGTGGCGGGCGAAGTTGTGGGGGTGCCACCAGAGGTGGAAGATCCGCCTCCGCCGGGCGGCGTCGCGCAGCCCGGCGACCAGTCGGCGGAGCTTGATCGGCTCGAGCCGTGCGCGGCGCGGGGAATAGGGCCGCAGGAAGGCGCTGGCCGGCACGTCGCAGAGTCCGTCGGGCCGGCGCACCGCATCCCATGAGGTGGTCGGGGGCGGGCGCACGCCGGTATAGGAGTCGAGCAGGCGGGCCGCCCGGTCGACCCTCCGGTGCGCCCCGTGCGGCTGTGGGTGGTGACCCCACGAGGGTTGCGGGCCGCGGATGCAGTCGAACCCGCTCTCGACCACGGCTCCTGCGTAGCGCGGGTTCCATTGGTTGCGAGGAAGGACCAGGCTGGTCAGCGCGAGCTGGTGTGCCCCGGCGATGGCCTGGGCGGCCGCGAGGTCCGCTCGGAGGTCGGCCTCGTCCTGGCCCTCCTCGAGGCAGTAGAAGTGGGAAAAGGTGTGGGAGCCGACCTCCTGGCCGGGGGTGGCCGCGATCCGGCGGACCAGCGACCCGGCGAGGTGCTCCGGATCGGCTGCCTCGTCGGCCCCGATCGGCTCCCGGTACGGGTCGAGCTCGGGTCGCAGGTAGGTCGGGCGCCGCTCGGGCAGGAACGGGTCGAGTTCGTCGCGTGCCGACCCGAAGAGCAGGCCGACTGTCGCCCAGGTGGCTCGGATGCCTCGCTCGGCGAACAGGTCGGCGAGCTCCAGACCGACCTCCCGGGACGGGCGGAGCTCGGCGTAGCTAGGACTGTTGCGGGTGACGTGGTCGCGCATTCCCCAGTGGAGCTCGAAGTCGAGCGAGATGACCAGTGCGCCGGGTGCTGTCTCGTTCCGGGTCACTGTTGCATCATCGCTCCCCGAGGCCACCGTCGGCTCACCGGACGCCGTCCCTGACCAGGTGGCGTAGGTACTCGGCCAGGGTCGGATGGTAATAGAGCCTGGACTCTCCGTGCGGTGCGCCGTCGTCGACCTGCACCGGCCTGCCGTCCTGGAGGATCAGCCGGACCTGCTCGGCGAGAAGGGGGAGCCCGGCCGCCAGGTGGAGGTAGGGATAGGTGGCGACCGAGTCGCGCCGGGTGGGGGAGAAGCGGGCCCGTCCGAGCACGGCGCCGGTGTCGATGCCCTCGTCGATGAGATGCACCGTGGTTCCGACCAGCTCGGGGTGGCCCTCGGCCAGCGCCCAGTAGCCTCCGTGGACGCCGCGATAGCGCGGGGTCAACCCGGCGTGGGTGTTGATGACCGGACAGTCCGCGGCCCGGAGCAGGGTCGGCGAGAGGATGCGGGTGCCGTTCACGACGACCACCCGTGGGTGAAGGGATTCGAGGAGGGCGACCGTGCCCGGGTCGTTGGCCGACTCGACGCGGAGCACGTCGCGCCAGGGGGTCGTGTCCATCCCGGATTCGGCCAGGATCTCGGCGATGCGGGCACGTGCCCGCCACCGGAGCAGCGGCAGCGCGCCGGTGATGAACAGCACCTGCCCCGCGACGGTCGGCCAGCCCACCCGCCGGGCCCTGCGGCTGGCCATCTGCCGCCGCGAGGGTGCCGACTCGACGATCACCCGAAGGTCGTCCACCTCTCCGGCCAGGCGGTTGGCCACGATGTCGGTGGTGTCCCCCGGCCCGGCCAGGAGGACGACAGGCCGCGGTTGGTCCGGGCGCCGGGCCGCCGGACGACGGGCGGGCAAGGCGATCGGGGCTACACGGCGTCGCCGACGGCGACGTGCACGAGGTCGCGGCTGTTGGCGATGGCCACGGCGGCGAGTTGCGATCGGACTCCGAGCTTCCTCAGGACGGAGCGGATGTGCGAGCGCACGGTGGTGAGCGAGACCACCAGTTCGGTCGCGATGTCCTGGGCGGCCCATCCCTCGGTGAGGTGGAAGAGCACCCGGCGCTCGCTCGCCGTGAGCCCCACCAGCGCCAGGAAACCCGGGGGCAGGGCGCCCTCGCCGGGCGCCGACACGCAGGGGGCGCCCGCCCGGAGTCCCTCGAGCGCTCCGGGCAGTTGGTCGATCTCGAACACGGGCAGGGCACCCTTCGCGACGCAGCCGGCGACCGTCCCCGCCCCCGCCCCCGCCCCGACCGCCACCACCGGCAGGCCGGCAGCACGGTAGGACGCGGTGACGGTGGCCGGGGCGCCCCACCCGCTCTCGGCCCATCTGGAGGTCCGACCGCCCCGGGTGCCGTCGAGCACGAGCACCACCAGATCGACGGGCGCGCCGTCGATGCCCTGCAGTGGCCCGCCCCCGGGCGATGCGGTCACGAGCGCCGTCCGGCAGCCGGAACTCTCGATCACCGAGGCGACGGTCGACGCTGCCAGTCCCGCCTGCCCGAGCTGGGTCGGCAGCGGATCGACCACCAGCACGGCGGGGCGGTCCTTCCTGGCGGCGCGCGACCGGCTCCGACGTCCGGGCAGCGGGGAGAGGGGAACGATCTGGACTGTCGGGATCCCCTGGCGCGCGATCGATCCGTCGCGGTACACGCTCCGGCGGTGGATGGTCGGGAGGGGCGACGGCACCGGCGGAGGTCGGTCGACGGTGATCACGCTGGTCGGAGCCCCGGGCCCGCATCCCGACCCGAACGACAGCCCGGCGCTCCCGGTGCGGGCCGCCGAGAGCGCGCGCCGCACGAGCGCCGTGGCGTCGGGCTCGTGCCCCGCTGCTGCCATCCCGACCGAGACGGCCAGGCGCGGCCCGGCTCCGTCGACGGGGGGCTCCTTGCCCACAGCGCGGGCGAGGCGGCTGCCCAGCGTCTGTGGTTGGACCTTGCTGGCCACCGGTCCGAATTCGATGGCCACTCTCGACCTGCCGATGGGGCAGATCCGGTCGTCCGGGCGGACGACGCCCTGGACCATGGCCAGCGAGCGAGTGAGCACGGTCTGGTCGAGCGTCTCGTTCCGGTCGTGGCGGTCCTCACCGGCGATCCGCACGTCGATGCAGGCGACGGTGCCCGTGGCACGGCCATCCCCCGCCCCCGAGCCCTCTCCAACGTGGCTTCCCATGGTGCCCCCGGCTATCTGCGCTGGTCCCAGCGCTGAACTGCCTCCCCGAAAGGTCGCTGCTGCTCTCACCATGGTACCTGGCACCGGCGCCGTGCACCAGTGGGCGTCGTCATTGTTGAGGAGGGGCCACGGCCATGGGGGCCTCACCCCCGGGGCGGGGCCGGGCCCCCACCCGCAGGTGGTCGTCGGCAGTGGCATCGGGTCCGATCCCGCTCCCGGCCGCCTTCTGCCCTCCGCCGAGGTGCAGGAGGCCGTCGACGAGGAGGACGACGCCCGTCCCGAAGGCGACCCCGGCGAGCGCATCGCTCGGGTAGTGCCACCGAACCGCCACCACCGCTATCCCTGTCAGCGCCACCAGCGCAGCGGCCACCCCGGCGACCGCCCAACGGAACCGACCGGAGACGGCCAACGTCCAGGCTGTGCCCAGGGCGGCCACGATGGTCGTACTGCCGGAGGGGAAGCTCAGCACGCCGAGGTAGTAGCGCCCCACCTCCGGCTTGAGCAGCCAATCGACAGTGCCGACCGCGACACTCGGGGCACAGAGACAGGCGATGGCCCGCCGACGGTCACGGCCGACCACCACGAGGGCGGCGAGGACCGACCCGCCGGCGAGGACCGGGAATCCGCCGAGGTCGGTGACGTGCAGCCAGAAGGCGGAGTGCAGTGCCGCGGGAAGGTGGGCGAATCCGAACCGGTCGAGCATGTTGGGGGCCCGGTCCGCCCGCACGGCGAGCGCGGCCAACATCGTCCAGCCGACCAGCACGGCACCGGCGACCAGCTCGGCCCGAAGCCAGGTCCGGATGGGAGGTCGGCCGGATCCGGTGGAGACCTCCGGAGTCACGACTGCCCCTGGAACCAGGCGAGGGTCGCCCGCACTCCCTCCTCGAGGGGGACCGGGGCCACGTCGGGGAAGAGCCGGCGCAGGGCGGCGTCGTCGGCCTGGGAGTCGCGCACGTCACCGACGCGCGACGGCGCATGGTCGCGGTCCAGGGTGGTGCCGAGCAGGCGCTCGATGAGCGCGATGAGGTCGAGGAGGGACACCCGGGTGCCGAAGGCCAGGTTGACCGGGCGGGGATCGGTCACGGTCCTGCGCAGGGCCTCCCCGAGGACCTGTACGACACTTCCCACGTAGGTGAAATCCCTGGTCTGGAGCCCATCGCCGTGGACCGGCAGTGGCTTCCCCCGTGTCGCGGCGTCGAGGAACGCCGGCACCACCGCCGCATAGGCGTGGTCGGCGGCCTGGAGGGGACCGAAGACGTTGAAGAAGCGGAAGGCCAGCACGGGCAGGCCGAAGGAGGAGTGGTAGGCCAGGGCGTAGGACTCGGCAGCCAGCTTGCTCGCCGCATAGGGGCTGACCGGCATCGGCACCATGTCCTCGCGCTTGGGCAGGATCGGGTTGGAGCCGTAGACCGACGATGACGAGGCCACCACCACATGGACCCCCCCGTGACGGCGGGCGGCTTCGAGCACCTGCAGCGTCCCCGTCGCGTTTGCGTCGTGGCTGGCCACCGGATCCAGCAGGGACCGCGGGACCGACGGGCGCGCGGCAAGGTGCACGAGCGCCTGCCGCGCCGCCGACGACTCGGTCGACCAGCGCGGTGTCGAGGATCGACCCCTCGACCAGCTCGACCCCGTCCACGCCTTCGAGATTGGCCCGACTCCCGGTCGAGAGGTCGTCGAGGGCGATCACCTCCTCGATACCGGCTCGGCCGGACAGCGCTCGGCACAGATTGGCCCCGATGAAGCCGGCGCCGCCGGTCACCACCACGCGCACGGTCGGACTAGAGCCGTTCGACGGTCGGTCCGTCCAGCCGGTTGCGGGTGTCGAGCACATAGCGGGCGTGCGCCCGGACCAGGTCGTAGTCGAAGGCGTCGTGGTCGGTCACGATCACCACGGCGTCGGCGGCCTCGAGCTCGGCGGCCGAGACCTCGACCAGGGGGAAGGCCAGGCTGCCCCCGCTCAGATGGGGGTCGGCCACCCGGACCACTGCACCGAGGGCGGCCAGGGAGCGGGCGATGGCCGTGCCCGGCGCTTCGCGGGCGTCACCGGTGTTGCGCTTGTAGGCGAGACCGAGGAGGAGTACCTGCGATCCGTTGAGGGCCCGGCCCATCCGGTTGAAGGCCAGGAGGAGGCGGCGCACGACGTAGTCGGGCATGTGCTCGTTGACGTCGTTGGCCAGCTCGACGAAGCGGAAGGGCTGACCGAGGCTGCGGCGCACCTTCCACGAGAGGTAGCTCGGGTCGATCGGCAGGCAGTGGCCGCCCACCCCGGGACCGGGGGTGAACCGGAGGTAGCCGAACGGCTTGGTCGATGCCGCGTCGATCGCCTCCCAGACATCGATGTCCAGGTCGGACGCGAACATGGCCAGCTCGTTGACCAGGGCGATGTTGACGTGCCGGAAGGTGTTCTCGAGCAGCTTGGTGAGCTCGGCCTCCCGGGTGCCCGAGACGGGCACCGTGCGATCGACCAGGCGGCCGAAGAACTCCTCGACGGCGGCCAGCGAGCGTGCGTCGATCCCCGAGACGACCTTGGGCGTGTTCTCGAGGTGCCAGGTCGGGTTGCCGGGGTCGATCCGCTCGGGGCTGTACCCGACCTGGAAGTCCCGACCCGCCACCAGTCCCGACCCGTCCTGGAGGATGGGGACCACCAGCTCCTCGGTCGTGCCCGGGTAGCTGGTCGACTCCAGGATGACCAGGGCGCCGGGGCGCAGGTGGCGGGCCAGGGTTCCCGCCGCGGCCTCCACGTGGGTGAGGTTGGGGTTGCCCTCCTCGAGGGGGGTGGGCACGTCGATGACCGCCACGTCGAAGTCGGCCATGAGTTCGTCGTCGTCGGTGGGGAGGTACCGGCCGGTGGCGAGCGCCGCCCCCAGGCGTTCGTCGGACACGTCCTCGACGTAGGAGTCGCCATCGGCCAGGCACTTGACCCGGTCGACGTCCACGTCGAAACCGATCACGCGGTAGCCGACCTCGACCGCCCGGAGGGCGAGGGGCAGGCCGACGTAGCCCTGCCCGACGACCACCAGGGTTCCGGGCGACTCCCCCCGACTCACGGGGCCGCGCACGTGATGCCGGGCGTCACGCCGAGACCTGGTCCGGGTCGGCGTCCGGTGGCGCGAAGTGGGCGGCGAGCGCATCCTGCAGCTCGAGGTCGGCCTCCGCATCGTCGAGCTCGGGCCAGTCGAAGGTGACCTCGATAGGTGGAGGGGGGGCCGGCTCGACCATCGGATCGGTCCCGACGATCGCTCCCGAGGCCGTGCCGGCGCAGAACAGCAGCGCCCGCACGGCTTCCCGGTCGCGGCGGACCGTCGCCTCCTCCAGCATCTCGAGCTCGGCGGCAAAGATCTCGGGCGGGGCCTGGATCGGCATAAGCCGGTTGATGTAGGGATGACTGGTTCCGAGGACCTGCTCGTCGGGGGTGCTGAGCACCTCGGCGAGCTTCTCGCCGGGGCGGATGCCGGTGATCTCTATGGGGATGTCGATACCCACCTGGCATCCGGAGAGGCGGATCATCCGCTCGGCGAGGTCGATGATCCGCACCGGCACGCCCATCTCCAGCATGAAGATCTCTCCTCCCCGGGAGAGCTCGGCCGCCTGGAGGACGAGCTGCACCGCCTCCTCCACGCTCATGAAGAACCGGGTCATCCGCGGGTCGGTCACCGTGACCGGACCTCCCTGGGCGATCTGGCGGGCGAACGTGGGGATGACGCTGCCCCGGCTGCCGAGGACGTTGCCGAACCGAACCGTGCTGTAGGCGGCGCCTCGGGGGGCGTGGGCGAGCACGGCCTGCTCGGCCACCCGCTTCGACGCACCCATCACGCTCGATGGGCGCACGGCCTTGTCGGTCGAGATCTGCACGAACCGGGAGGTACCCATGACCGCCGCCGCGTCGACCACGTTGAGCGTGCCGAGCACGTTCGTGCGAGCGGCCTCGATGGGGTGCTGCTCGAGGACGGGGACGTGCTTGTGGGCCGCGGCGTGGAAGACCACCTCCGGTCGTACCCGGTCGAACACCTCGAGGACGGCGGCCCGATCGGTGATGTCGACCAGTACCTGCTCGTGCGATCCGGTGACCGTTGCCGCCGTGTCGTGGAGGTGGGTCTCGTCGTGGTCGAGGAGGACGAGGTGGGCCGGGTGCAGCCCGGCCACCTGCCGGCAGATCTCGGACCCGATCGAGCCCCCGGCCCCGGTGACCAGGACCCGGCGACCCTCGAGCGAGCGGCGGACCGACTCGAGGTCGGTCGGGACCGGTGTCCGGCCGAGCAGGTCCTCGATGCGCGGCTCGCGTGCCTGCCGGAGGGCGGCCACATGGGCCGGCTCGTTGATCATGTCCTGGACGCTGGGGAGGATCTTCATCGACACCCTGGCCGCCTCGGATGCCCGGAGCGCCCGTTCGACGAGCTCGGGCGGGGGAGAGGGGATGGCGAGCAGGACCTGCTGGATGGTGTACCGGCTCGACGCCTGCGGGATGTCGGCGACGGACCCGACCACCGGGACGCCGAGGAGCGAGAGGCCGTGGGTCCGCTCGTCGTCGTCGAACACCGCCACCGGGACCAGGCCGGCGCCGGGGCTCCGCAGCATCTCGCGGATGGCCGCCGCCCCGGTGTCACGGCTCCCGATGACCGCGACCCGCAGGCCGACGCGTTTGGATCCCCGTTGCCAGGCGAACAGGCGGGAGTGGAATCGGAGCACGCCCATGCCCGCGGTCGCGAACATGCACCCGACCGCCACGACGATCGGGGGGACCAGCAGGATCCGGAGCGACCTCCCGAGGGGCCAGAAGGCGATCAGCACACAGAGGGTGACCGACGCCGACAGGAGCAGCTGGCGGGCCTCGTCCGCACCGGCGTGTCGCCACATCCGACCGTAGAGACCGAACAGCCGGTTCGAGGTGAGGGTGACCACGATGGCGACGAGCAGGAACTCCGAGAAGTGCTCCCAGTAGTGGGCCGGGGCCTTGTCCCGGAAGTCGGCCACCTCGGCGAGCCCGTAGCCGGCGGCGACACAGATCGCATCGAGGAGGACGAACACGATGCTGGCCCGCACCCGGCTCGCGAACATGGCGGCGCCCGTCGACAGGCCCGGTGCATGGCCCATCGGTTCCGACACGGATTCTCCCTCTGATGCAGATGCCTCTGGTCCGGCTGCGCCCACTGCGCCCCCTAATCAATGCCCCACTCGTGGCCTTCGAGCACCAGGGGTGCCCAATTGGTCACGCACGCTGTCAGTTCCACGTCGCCGGGAGGCGTCCCCACACCGACCCGGCCAATCTCTCCTGTACGGCGATCGTTGCCCTTGGTCTGACCACGAAGACATTATCGTGTTCGCCTGCTTCCGGCATCCCCAATTGTTGGGATCGCCGTCCGGGGTCCTCGATCGGGGGAGATCCGTCGGACGAGGACCCGCCGTCAGGCCCGGCCGGCAGGGCGGGAGCGTGGAAATTCGCGGGCACGCTGGTCAATTCGGCAATTGCGTCGAGTACAATCGTGGCTTCGAGGGAGCAGATCGGATCGGGGCATGATCGAGGCGCAGCAGTTGTTCAAGGCGTTGATCCGCAGTTGGCGCCTCGTGCTGGTCGGGGCCCTGATCGGTGGGCTGATCGCGGTTCTCATTCCGGTCACCCCTCCTCCCAAGGCCAAGCTCCGGCCGTATCCGTGGACCGCGTCCTCGGTCGTGGGGGCCGAGTCACTCGATGGATTCGGGAAGACCCTGGTCAACGCCGGCAACATCGATTTCTTCGCCGACAGCTACCAAGTGAAGGCCGCGGCCATCCGTAATGCCGGCCTGAGCTCGCGCACCGCCGCGCTCGCCGCGCGGATGGGTGGCTCCCCGACGGCCATCGGCTCGGTGAACCGGGTCAAGCCCAAGCCGGCGAAGGGGAAGAAGTCCAAGGGCGGCTCCATCGTGCTCCTCGAAGCGGCGGGCACCTCCTCTGCCAAGGCGGTCGCCCTGGTCAACGCCTACGCGGTTGCAGTCGGCAAGGCGGTCAACGCAGGATTCGTCGCCTATCAGAAGGCCCTGGCCAAGGCCCACCAATCGACGCTTCCCGGCCTCAACAGCGGGTACACCGTGCTCCGACCGGCCGCGAAGCGTTCGGCCATCCTGGCCCACCCTGTGCACAAGGCCTCGAAGGTGGCCAGCAAGAAGATCCGCCTCCCGATCGGTCTGCTGGGCGGGGCCGTCCTCGCGATGTTGATCGTCGTGGTGCGCGAGCTCCTCGACCGGACCTTGCGAACCTCGAAGTCGGCCGAGTCGGCCTTCGGCTTCCCGGTGGTGGCCGAGATCCCGAGGCCGTCACCACTCGGTGGACCGGAGCGGGGTGCGGCCCTGCAGGTGGCGGAGGACCCGGTCTCGGCGGCGGCGGAGGCCTTCCGCATGCTGCGGATGGCGGTGCTCTTCGAGGCCCTGGCCGACTCGACGTCGTCCGGCGCGGACTCCTTTGCGGAGATGGGACTCTGGGCGGCTCCGGAGAAGGAGCCCTACCAGGTGCCCGATCCCGGCTCCCGCAAGGTCGTGCTGGTGGTCTCGCCCGGCACCGAGGAGGGCCGGGCGGTCGTGGCCGCCAACCTCGGGGCGACCTTCGGTGAAGCCGGCGAGCGGGTGATCGTCATCAGCACCGCCGACCTCGACTCCGGGCGCCGCGGTTCTCGGATGACCGAGCTCCCGCCGCCCGTCGACGCCGCCGGCCTCCAGGCGGAGCTGCAGCCGTCCCGGATCGCCAACGTCGCTCGGCTGTCCCTGCGCCCCTTCGTGGCGAACGGCGGGCAGCTGGTCACCGCCGCACCGGTCATCATGCAGGCGGCGCGGGAGATCGCCGACGTGGTGATCGTCGAGGTCCCGCCGCTCCTGGCCGTCCACCACGGCGAGGCCCTCGTGCACGCGGTGGACGTCGTCGTCGTCGTCGGCGAGTGCGGGGTGACAACGACGTCCCATGCACGCCGGGCTGGGGACTTCCTCCGGCGGATGGGCGCACCCGTGCTCGGGGTGGTCCTCACCCAGGTGCGCCTGGACAAGAAGGACATCCGCGAGACCGTCGCTCTCCCCGGGGCGGTGCTGGTGCCATCCCTTCCCACCGGACCCGAGGCGGACGCCATCCCCGAGGCGACCCGGGCCTGAGGGCCGGACGCGCCGGTCCCCAAGACTGTGTTCGGCGCGCTCCTCCACTCCAACCCGTTCGCGGCGCTCGTCGTCGGCGTCCTGCTGTTCGCCGCGGGGCGTCCGATCATCGTCAAGGTGGCCGCCGCCGAGGGGAAGCCGTGGCTCGTGCGGATCCTGACCGTCGAGCCTGGTGCTTCACCTCCTCGCCGGCCCGGCACAGATCTTCGTGGTCGACCACTTCTATGGGGGGATTGCCGACTGGAACCGCTACGTCAGCCGCGGCGCGGTGCTGGCCCCCGGATTCCGCCACTTCGACTTCCACATCGTGCCGGGCAGCATCGGCGGGATCGTCTCCAACGGTTCGGTCTCCATCGCCTCGGGCATCGTGCTCGCCCTGGTCGGGGTCAACCAGATCGGCGCCTTCTTCGTCTTCAGCTGGCTGTCCTGGCTCGGCACGGTCCTGTTCTTCCGGGCCTTCAGCCTGACCTTCGGAGGGATCGGGTCCCGCCGGTACGCCTACCTGGTCTTCTTCCTGCCGTCGATCATCTTCTGGACGGCCGACGTCAGCAAGGAGGCGATCATGTTGCTCTCCCTGGGCGTCGCCACCTACGGCGCGGCCAAGGTCCTCGCCCGTCGGCGGGGCGGGATCACCCTGGTGCTCCTCGGGTGTGCCATCGGCGTGCTCGTCAGACCCAACGAGCTGCTCGTGGCGATGGCCGGGTTCACGGTGGCGATGATGGTCGCGCCCTCCACCGGTCGCCGGGCGCGTGACGGCACCCGCCGGGTGGCGCGCACCCTGTTCTTCGGGGTCCTTCTCGGCACCTCGATCTACCTCACGTTCCACTACCTGCACTCGGCCAACGGCTCCCTCTCGCTGACCCAGACCGCGAAGAACAACAGCGGCACCGGCGCGGGCTTCGGCAGCAGCGGCGTCCCCTACTCCACCAATCTGCTCACCTACCCGCGTGACATCTACGAGGTCCTGTTCAACCCGCTGCCGATCAACTTCCACGGCACCGGGGAGCTCATCGCCGCCGCCGAGAACTCGTTCGTCATCGGACTCATCTTGGCGAGTCTCCGCCAGTTGCGCATGGTCCCGCGAGCGGCCTTCGCCCGGTCCTACGTGATGCTGTGTCTCGTCTTCTCCCTGCTGTTCTGCTATGCGTTCGCCGCCCTCGGCAACCTCGGCCTGATCAGCCGCGAGCGCACCCTGCTCTTCCCCTATCTCCTGGTGCTGCTGTGCATCCCGCGGCACCCCCAAGGGACTGCGGCCCCGCTACGAGTGGGAATACCGCCGGCGCGACCGCAGGCGGCTGCGAGCTGCCGGGTATTTCCGGCCCCGGCCTCGGGTCCGCCCACCGTCTCCTGTCGGCCGCCCGTCCGGTGCGGGAACCTCGCCGGGCGACGATCCGTCCGTTCCGCAGTCAGGCGCGGCGACGGTCGGATCCCCCGGGGAGTAGCGGACCGAGCACGTCGAGCCAGGCGCTGGCCACCGCCTCCAGGCTGAACAGCTTCACGCAACGGGTCCGGGCCGCCTGCCCCATGGCCTCGCGCAGGGCAGCCTCGTCGAGCAGCCGCCCGGTGGCCGACACCATGCCGGCGAGATCCTCCTCGCCCACCACCAACCCGGTCGTGCCGTGCTCCACGATGGTGCGCACCCCGGGGACGTCGGTGGCCACGACCGGGACCTCGCACAGTCCGGCCTCGATCAGCACCCCGGGCAGGCCCTCACCGGCCCGGCGGCTCGGGAAGACGAGGATGTCTGTCCTCCGGAGCAGCTCGGCGATGTCCGACCGGGAGCCGAGGAGCTCGACGCCCGCGGCTGCGGCCGTCGCTGCCAGGCGCTGCCGCAGGGGTCCGTCACCGATCATGAGGGCGTCGAGATCCCGCCCCCCTGCCCGCAGTGCGGCCACCACCTCGACGAAGCGGTCGGGGCGTTTTCCCGCGGTCAAGGCACCGAGGAAGGTGACCGTGGGCGTGGCTCGTTCGGCACCCGCCGGTGCCGGAGCGAACACGGACGGATCCCTGCCGTTGGGGACCATCGTGACCCGGTCCGATGGCACACCGAGCAGATCGATGCAGTCGACCGCGGTCTCCGGCCCCTCGGCCGCGACCGCGTCGACCCGGGCGGCGAGCGTCCGCCAGAGGCGCACCTGCAGGCGCCGGTCCCGGGCACCCGCGTAGGTCCCGATCGCGTAGTAGACGAGGGGCCGCCGCCGGCCGAGCATGGCCGGCACGACGTACTTGAGCGGGTCGCCACCGTGGGCGACGACGACCTCGGGGTCGACCCCGTCGAGGGCGGCGCGGAGCTTGGGGACGACGAGAGGGTGGTAGCCCCCGGCCGCGGGATCTGCCACGCACCCGAGCGAGCAATCGGTGCGCACGCCGGGTGGTCCGTCGAACAGACTCAGCACGCGGTGGGCGCGGACCCCAGGTTCGTCGAGCTCATCGGCGATGGCACGGGCCTCACGCTGGGCGCCGCGTGCCGTCGGGTTCGGGATCACGTGGAGGACGAGGGGTTCGTCTGCTGACTGCCACCTCTTCGTCATTCCCACGACTCCCCGGCAGCACGACCGCTGCGGCGCCGGCGAGCATAGCAGCGGCTCCTGCGGGCTCCAGGGCCGATGGTGGGTCGTTGGACTGGTGCCGTCACCCAGCAGCGATGCCGCGCGCCCGATCCGCCGCCGATTCAAACTGACCTACCACTCCCGGGTCCGCATTCCCCCACCGCTACCATCTGGACGCGCCTCTCCGACCGGGACTGGCAGCGAGGGGGCCGTCTGCACCGGTCCCGGCAGGTGTCCTCGACAGATGGGGCGTAGATGAAGAGCTTGGTGATCGCCGGCGAGTACCCCTGGCCGGTCAACAGCGGGTCGCGGATCCGGCTGGAGACCGTGTTGCGCGGGCTGGCCCGGTGCGGGACCGCCGACCTCTTCTCGGTCGTCCCGCACCGCCGCGAGGACATCGACCCCCCGGAGGGCCTGTCGAATCTCGAGCAGGTCGCCGTTGTCCACTACGACAGTGGGCCGGCCGCCGGCCCCGGGCTGCTGGCAGCGCTCGCCCGGACCGCCACCCCGATCGAGCTCTCGCACCGCGACCGCCCGGCGGTCACCCGGGCGCTCGCCAGGTTCACCTCGGGGAGCTATGACCTGCTCTGGTACTTCGGTGTCCGTCCCTGGGCGCTGGTCGGCGGCGCACAGCCCCCCGTGCCCCGGGTGCCCGCGGTGCTCGACATGGTCGATCTCGAGGATCTCAAGATCCTGGCCCGGCTGGCGGTTCCCCGGCCGCCGGCACACGGGATCGGCGGGCGCCTGCGGAGGGGCGCGGCGCGCGCCTTCTCCCGAGAGGAGGCACGGCGGTGGGCCCGGCTCCAGGCGCGGGCCTCGTGCCGGTGCGCCGCCACCGTCGTGTGCAGCGCGCTCGACGCCGAGCGGGCGTTCGCCGCTGGCATGGTCCGGGTCGAGGTGGTGCCCAACGCCTACCACCGGGTGGGCCGCCCGCTCGGAACCGTCGAGGTCGCGGTGCCGCCGACCCTCCTCTTCCAAGGCACTCTCCGGTACCCGCCCAACGCCGAGGCCGCCGAGTTCCTCGTCGACGAGGTCGCCCCGGAGCTCCGCCGCCGGGTTCCCGATGCGCGGATCCGGTTGGTCGGCACGAGCACGCCCGCGTTGGCGCGACTCGACGACCCTCCACGGGTAGCGGTGGTCGGACAGGTCGCCGACATGGGCGCTGAGCTCGCCCGGGCCGATCTGGTGGTGGTACCCGTCCGCTTCGGCAGCGGCACCCGGCTCAAGATCCTCGAAGCCTTCGCCCATCGTATTCCGGTGGTCTCGACGACCCTCGGAGCGGAGGGGTTGGGCCTTGAGGACGGCGTCCATCTCCTGCTCGGCGACACGGCCGACGAGTTGGCCGCCGCGTGCGAACGTCTGCTGTCCGACACCGGGTTGCGCGCGCTGCTGATCGAGTCCGCCGAGGCCCTCTACGAGTCGCGTTTCACCGAGGCACTCGTCGAGGAGCGGGTGGCCGAGGTCGCCCGTCGCGTCGCGTCTGGCGTCGTGGCCGGACGGACTGGGTGAGCCTCGACCCGGACTCGGTCACCGCCCGTCCGTCCATCCCGGACGCGGCCCGGGGAGCCGTGCGTAGGCCGCCAACGTGGTCTCGATGACCGCCCGGTCGTCGAACGCCGCTTCGGCCTTGGCCCGGGCTGCACTGCCGAGTGCCCGGCGCCGGACGGGGTCGGCGGCCAGCTCGGCGACTGCGACGGTGAGCGCGTCGGCGTCGCGGACCGGGACGAGCACCCCATTGACACCGTGGTCGACCACTTCCCGGCAGCCGCGGATGTCTGTGGCCACAACCGGTACGCCGCTCGCCGCGGCCTCCATGGCCGAGCGGGGGAAGCCCTCCCGGTAGGAGGGGAGCACGAAGAGGTCGAAGCCGGGATAGAGGTCCTCGACATCGTCCCGGTCGCCGAGCAGCCGGACGTTCCCGAGCGCGGCGGCCGCGGCGAGCGCGTCGCCATCGAGCGCGTCGGCCTTGGCCGGGTCCTCGGGTCCCACCACGACGAACACCACCTCGGGTCGGATGGTCCGCATGTGGTCGGCTGCCGCGAACAGCTCGCGGAAGCCCTTCTGCCAGACCAGGCGACCCACCGTGCCGGCCACCACCGCGTCGGAGGTGACCCCGAGCGCCGCGCGGGCCCGGGCGACCTCGTCTGCCGAGCGGGCGGGACGGAAGCGCGAGAGGTCGACCCCGTTGCCCAGGAGGACCAGCTTGTCCGCCGGCACGCCGAGGCGGCGGAGGGTGGCCAGGTCCTCGGAGTTCTGGACCAGCTCCACGCGTGAACAGGTGGAGGCCGTCCGCTCGAGCGCGTAGACGAGGGCCTTGCGCGCCAACGTGTCCTCGGGAGCGGCGTAGAGCCCGTGGACGGTGTTGACGATTCCCGGCACCCCGGCCGCACGGGCGGCCAGGCGGCCGTAGACGCCCGGCTTCGGATTGTGGGTGTGCACGATGTCCGGCCGGAGCCGACGGAACAGTCGGGTGAGTTCGGGCAGGGCCTGGAGATCGTGGCGGAGGGAGACCGCCCGGGTGGCGTGCTCGAGGGGGACGTGGACGATGCCCCAGTCGGTGAGCCGGCCGACGTAGTCCCCGGGGGCGGAGACCCCGATGACTTCCATCCCGCGCTCGGCGAAGGCGCGGAGTTGGGGGCCGAGGAGCAGCGCCAGGCTCATGTCGGTGGTGGTGACGTGGACCAACCTCCGGCCCCGCAGGTCGGCGCTCATCGCGGGACCCCGGCCAGGCGGCGGTAGATCTCCTCGACCTGCCGGCAGGCCGCGGCCACGTCGAACATGGCGCTCCGCTCGCGGGCGGCGATGCCGAGCCGCTCAGCGCAGCGCGGGGTCGCCGGCCAGCCGCTCGATCGCCGCGGCGAGGGCGGCGGGGTCCCCGGGTGGGACCAACAGTCCGTCGGTGCCGTCGACGAGCACCTGCGGCACTCCGCCGACAGCGGTGGCGACGATGGGCATGCCGACACTGGTCGCCTCCATCAGGACCACCGGGAGCCCCTCATGGCGCGACGCGAGCACGAACACATCGGATCCGACCAGCAGACGGAGGACGTCGTCGCGCTGGCCGAGGAAGGTGAAACGCTGGCCGAGCCCGAGGGCACGGTACCGATCGTGCAGCTCGCCTTCGAGCGGTCCGCGACCGACGGCGGCGAACCGGATCGGCAGGTGGTGAACGTCCACCAGTCGGGCCGCCTCGAGCAGGACGTCGTAGCCCTTTTCGGGCCGGAGGTTGGCGACAGTCAGGACGAGGGTGTCTCCCTCGGGCACCCCGAGCTCGCCGCGCACCTCGGCGCGGATCTCGTCCCGCTGTGCGGCCAGCGCGTCGGAGCCCGACAGGTCGACGCCGAGCACGATCACCCGGGCGCGGTCCTTGAGCGCGCCGGGGAGCGCGTCGTGCGCCGCCTGGGAGACGACCATCAGCGACCGGTCGAGCCCGATGCCGGCCCGGTTGAGGACCTTGATCAGGATGGCCATCCGGTTCCACAGGCTGTGCTCCGTGTAGACGACCGGCGGCCGTACGCTCCTGGGCAGGCTGGCAACCACCAGTCGCCCGAGCGCCGCGGTATAGGGGAGGTGGAAGTGCACCACGTCGAAGCGGCCGGTCAGCAGCAGCGATCGCAAGCGGGCCATCCAACGCAGGTCCGCGTTGCCTCGGGCGCCGAGCGAATGCACCGGGGTTCCCCTGGCGGTGAGGGCGGGAACCAACGCGTCCTCGCGCTCCAGGATGTAGGCCACCTCGTAGACGAACCCGCTGGTGTCGCCGTTGGCCACCATGTCCACGACCAGGCGCTCGGCACCCCCGAATCCCAGACACTTGATGGCCACCAGCACCCGGACCCGGTGTCCCGGGGCGGCGTCGCTGCACGCCCCCGGCGGCCCCCGATTCGTGCACCCGGTGACGCTAGCCCCGGCCCCGTGCGGCCGTCGGCGACGTGGCCCGGTCAGACGAGACGCGGTTCCGGGTTGTTCTCACGCCACCGAGCTTCCACGACCGTGGAGATCACCCCGAGTGCGATCGTCGCTCGACCGGGCGGGATCGGTCGGATCCGTCCTGGAGGCAGGGGGGCTCACGCCGATAGCACGTTCGCGCAGGGCCACGACCGGGTACCGGATGCCCAGGCGTCCGAACGCACCGTCGAACAGCCCTCGACCCATCGCCGCGACGCAGCGGAGCCGACCGTTCTTCTGGCGGAAGACCGCACTGCCGGCAAGTCGGCTGAAGTTCCTCGGGAGCCTGCCCACCCTGTGCATGACGTGCCAGTGGAGGTACAGCAGGTTGCGGGTCTCGTAGTAGTACTTCCAGGCAGGTCGGGCGCCGCGTTGACGGATGGCGTCGTGGTGCACGACGGCCTTCTCGACGATTCGCAGCGGGTAGCCGGCCTGGGGGATCCTCCAGTGGCAGTACTCGGTGTCCTCCGCCCACCAGAAGAACTCCTCCCTCGGCAAGCCCACGGATTCCACGATGTCGCGGCCGATGAGGATTCCGCACCATGACCCCCATCGCCCGACCTCCCCATCGGGTTGGATCGAGATCGGGACGACGAAGGGCGCTTCCGGACGCCTCGCCACCGCGGACCACAGGACAGCCAGGCAGGTGGGATCGGGGACGATGTCGTCATCCATGAGCCACGCGTGAGTTGCATCGTTCGCGAGTAGGTCGCGTAGTGCGATCGCCCAACCCCCCGCCGGCCCGATGTTGACGTCTGAGCGGATGACCCGCAGCGGGACACCGCCTGCTTCGAGTGATTCGGATCGGACGTGCGGATCGCTCGCGTTGTCGACCACAACGATCTCCGCAGGTCGCTTGGTCTGCCCGCCGATCGCGGCGAGGCACCGGGTGAGCGCCTGTGGCGCGTTGTGGGTCAGCACGAGAGCCACGATGCGCGGAGCCTTGGCCGTGATCATCGCCCTGCCCTCTCCTCGATCCATCGGCGCAGCGCCGCCGCCCGGAGCCGGCGTCCCCGGGGCGGGATCGTGCACGTCCCCGGCAACTCCCGATTTGTGCACCCGGTGATGCTAGCGCCGGCACCGGCGGGCCGTGATCCCCTTCCAGGCCGCTCGTGCCCTGGGCTACGATGGGATCCAGGGATGTGCAGCGACTGGCCAGTTCGTATGGCCAGAGAGGGGATTCATCAGTGACGGCTGAGTCTGCACCGGAAGACGCGGACGCGCCTGTTCCGGACGGCGCTGCCGAGCCGGTGGTCAAGGACGGACGAACCGCCCAGCCGGACGATCCGAACGCCCTCTACATCCCCGATCTCTCCGCCGTCCCCGACGAGCCGCCGGACGAGATCCTCTACAACCACACGACCACCCTGGCCGAGGGCGCCCGGGCGGTCTGGGCGCACCGGGAGATCGTCTGGACCCTGGCCGAGCGCGACTTCCGGGTCCAGTACAAGCAGGCCACCCTCGGCGTCATCTGGGCGATCGTGAACCCGGTCGCCACCCTGCTCGTCCTCATCATCGTCTTTTCTCGGGTGCACAGCTACAACACCAGTGGTGCTCCCTTCCCCCTCTACGCCTTCGTCGGCGTGCTCTGCTGGAGCTTCTTCGCGACCTCCCTCGGCCAGGGGGGAACGCGCTGTTGAGCAACAAGGCGTTGCTGTCCAAGACCCAGTTCCCCCGCGAGTGCTTCCCCATCGAGACAATGATGGTCAACGGCCTCAACACCGTGTTGTCGTGGATCCCGTTGGCCCTGCTGTTCCTGATCTATCAGCAGCTGCCCAAACCGACGACCGTGTGGGTGCCGCTGTGCATCGTGATCGAGATCCTGTTCACCGCCGGGGTCACCCTCGGCACGGCCAGCCTGATCGTCCAGTTCCGTGACCTGAGCCAGATCATCCCGATCGTGATCTCGCTCGGGATCTTCCTGACCCCGGTGATCTGGCCGTTCAGCAAGATCCCGACCCAGTTCTACATAACCCCGGCCCACCTCGTGAACGGGCATGCGATGGGCGGGCTGACCATCAACCTGCAGGTTGTCTACGGCTTCTTCAACCCACTCGGCCCGGTCATCGACACGATCCGCCAAACCATGCTCACCGGCGGGAATCCCAGCTTCGCTCCTCTGATAGCCGCCGGGGTCGGGTCGGTCCTCTATTTCGTCTTCGGCTACATCATCTTCAAGAAGTTCGAGGTGAGCTTTGCCGACATTGCCTGAGGGGTCCATCCGGGTCGAGCAGGTCTGGAAGAAGTTCCTCGCCGACCCCGTCCAACCACAGTTCACCGAGCACCTGGCCCACCTTCGGCGCCGGTTCACCGAAGGACGGCAGAAGCAGTGGCGCTGGGTGTTGAAGGACATCAACTTCGCGGTCGACCCCGGAGGGAGCCTCGCCCTGATCGGGATCAACGGCTCGGGGAAGACGACCATGCTCAAGATCCTGAGCAAGGTGACCTACCAGACCGCCGGGGTGTGCGACGTGCGGGGGCGGATCGGCGCCCTGCTCAGCGTGACCAGTGGGCTCCATCCCGAGCTGAGCGGACGCGAGAACGTCTTCCTCTACGGGACCGTCCTCGGGATGGACCGGGAGAAGATCCGTACGGAGTTCGACGACATCGTGGAGTTCGCCGGCGTCGGCGACGCCATCGACCGGGCGGTCAAGTTCTACTCGTCGGGGATGCAGGTGCGTCTCGGCTTCGCCATCGCCGCCTTCCTCGAGCCGGACATACTGCTGGTCGACGAGGTCCTCTCGGTCGGGGACGCCAACTTCCAGCAGAAGTGCCTCAACCGGATCGGAGAGATCGTGCAGCGCGGCACCACCCTGCTGTACGTATCCCACGACCTCGCCTCGGTCGAGGCGTCGTGCGAGCGGGCCGTCTGGTTGGCCAACGCGGAGGTCAGGGCCGCCGGGCCGACCAAGGAGGTGCTGGCCCTCTACCGGGCCTCGCTCAAGGAGAACGCCGCCTCGATCACATCGAACAAGGGAACCGTCGACGTGTTGAAGGTGGAGGTCGAGGCGGCCGACGGCGGAGCGCTGCGATCGGGGGAGCCGGTGGACATCTGCCTCACCCTGCGCTCGCCCGAGGCGGAGCGGGCCGATTTCTACGTGGGCATCTCACAGGGAACCGCCTTCCCGATGTTCATCGTCGAGTACAACGGGTTCATGCCCCAGGGGGATTTCGAGATTCGCTGCCGCCTCCAGCACCTCCCGCTACCCAGGGGGCAGTACTCAGTCTGGGCGGCGATCACCGGCTACCCGCGGGGCAAGCGGGATCCCTTGCTGCCCTGGCAACCGGTCGTGACCTTCGACGCCTTCGGTCCGGACCGGGTCAAGACCCCACAGGGGGTGATGGGACTCTCGCCGATCTACGTGGGCGCCGACTGGTCCATCGACTGAACGGGTCGGTCGCCTCGCCTTCGGCGGACCGGGTTCACGGGAAGAACACCCGCTCGGCGACCGAGCCCTCGAGCCGCCCCAGCCTCACCGCGGCGGTCCGTGCCCACGCGGCGCGCCGCTCCGGCCGGACCAGGGTGGGAAGCGCCACCACGAGCCAGACCCAGGCCCGGAGCGCGCCGGCCAGGTCGCGCCGGGCTCCCTCGGACCGGTAGCGGCGGAAGAGCACCGGACCGCATCTCCCATAGGTCCGGGCCTGGCGGAAGACCAGACCGAACCGCGAGCGCTCCCGCTTGGCGACCACGGCCCCGGGGGCGTGGGCGAACCGGAAGCCGGCCAGCTGCAGCCGCCAGGAGAGATCGATGTCCTCCCCGGTGGCGAGCTCCTCCGAGAATCCCCCCACCGCGTCGAATGCGGCGCGCCGGACCGCGAGGTTCGCTCCGAGGGCGGCCGGGAGGAACCCGAGCTGCCGGGTGGCCGCGGCCTGCGCCGGAGCCGGCGGCCCGCCGTTGAGCGACCAGAGGTCGAGGTGGCCGGCCACCACGTCGGCGTCGCCGAGTGCGGCCACACATCCCGCCAGCCAGCCGCGCTGCACCACGTCGTCGGCGTCGCAGAAGGCGAGCAGGTCTCCCGAGGCGGCCGCGGCCCCCGCATTGCGGGCCGCCGACGGTCCGAGCCGGGCCGAGGCGTCCACGAAGTGGAACCCTGGGTGCTCCTCGGCCCACCGACGGGCCAGCTCCGCGCTGCCGTCACTCGACCCGTTGTCGGCGATCACCACCTCCCAGGGTTCTGCGCAGTCCTGGGAGGTGAGGGCGGTGAGCTGGTCGGCGAGCCAGGGTGCGCCGTCACGGACCGGCAGAATCGCGCTGATCATCGTGGTTCCCGGCTCACCCGCGGCGTCGATCCCGAGCCGGTTCCGGCACCTTCGCTCCCCACGTCGTCCTGTCCGCTCTATCCGGCCACACCGCCCGGGTGCACATGGCCGCACGGGCGCGCCGCAGGTCAGAGCGTGTACGGCGCGTTGGTAGCCTACTGCCCGTGAGCGCAGCATGACCAGGTCTCCGGGCAGGCCGCCCGAGCCGCCCGAGCCTCCCGACGGGGTGGTGGCCGTGGTGCTCACCCACATGCGGCCGCGGCTGGCCGGTGACGTCGTCCGGGCGCTCCTCGAGGTCGAGGGGCTCCCTGAGGACCGGGTGGTGGTCGTGGTCAACGGTGAAGGCGGCCTCGACGATGCCGGGCTCGAGGCTCGGGTGCGCATGGTGCGCCTGCCGCGCAACCTTGGGCCCGCGGGCGGGTTCCGGGTCGGCATTGAGGAGGCGTTCACCGACCAGGCGACGGAATGGGCCTACCTGTGCGAGGACGACGTCGGGCTGTTCGCCCTCCCGACGCCGCGGATCGCCGATCTGGTCGACCGGATCGGTCGGATGGCCCCTGCCCGACCACCCCTGGGCGCGGTGGTGGCGTACGGCCGGCGCTTCGTGGGACGGGGCGCCCACACCGAGAACGTCGTGCCCGCCGAGGGAGCCACCGACGGATTCACCCCGGTGGACGTGGCGTGCTGGGGGGCGACCCTGGTGGCGCGCCGGGTGGCGGAAGCCGGGGTCCTGCCCGACGAGGAGTGGTTCTTCGGCCTCGAGGACTTCGACTTCTTCTGCAGGGTGCGCGAGGCCGGCCTCGCGGTGCTCATGGACGACCGGGCCGCCCGGGCGGTCGCCATCCAGCAGACGTCGACAGGCCGCGACTCGGCCTTTGCCTCGTCCCGGCCGAGCGACGCCGACGAGGCGTGGCGCGCCTACTACCACGCCAGGAACTCGGTGGCGCTCGCCCGGCGGCACGGCCGGCCCTCGTGGTACGCCTGGCACCTCGCCTACTCCGCCCGCCACCTCCAGCGGGCCCGAAGCCGGGACGAGCGGTCGGCCATCGTGCACGGCCTCTGGGACGGGGCGTTGGGGCGTCTCGGGCAGCACCCCGACTACGTGCGCCGGGTCGGTGAGTACGGACCGTCAGGCGACCGATGACCGCCCGGCCAGGTGGGCGAAGTGCGGCCACCTGGTGAGGTCGATGGTGGGCTCCGATGCGGCCAGCCGGAGGACGTCCTTCTCGTAGATCGCGACCAGGCGACGGGCGACGTCGTCGTCGACCGGGACCCCGTCGGGTGGGCCCGTGCCGGGCGCCGCAGTCAGCCGTGGTTGCGGTTTCGGGGAGTCCGAGGAAGGTGAACGTGGAGCGCAGCTGGGTCGCCGGGTCCTCCGCGCACTGCTCGTACTGGAGGACGAGCAGCTGGTCCCGATCGAAATGGCGCAGCCACCCGTCGAGGGCCGTCGCGTAGAAGCCGCGCTGCACGGCGTTGTCGACCATGGCGGTCTCGATCCGCCCACCACTCCGCTCGGCATGGGCCAGTCCAGAGCGGAACCTGTTCACCGGATCTCGGAGCAGCAGCAGGAGGCGGGTGTCGGGCGCAGCCCGCCGCAGCAGCTCGGGGACCCACGGCAACGAGAAATAGTCCGGCGTCCACTCGCCACATCGCATTCCCGCCGGGCGTGGGAACCAGCCGTGGTAGCGCCCGATCTCCGGGTCGTCGAACCGGAGCGACCCGAACCGGTCGAAGAAGTGCCGCTCCTTGTGGATGCCCGGTCGCGTCGAGACCTCCGGGTGGGTCGCAATGAGGTCGTACCACCAGGTCGTCCCGCATTTCTGAGCCCCGATCCCGACGAAGTCGGGTGGACCTGGGCGTTCGCCGGGCAGCAGCTCGGGAGGGGTGAAGTCGAAGCCGGGCTCCCAGGGGGCGTAGCGACCCAACCCATGGAGGACGTGGCGGCGGAGACCGGGCGGGAGAAGGAGGAACGCCTCCCTCCCCCGGGATGCCACGGTCACCCTCTGCCCCAGGCCGTCACCGCCGCAGGATGCCACAGGCGCGATCCCGTCACAAGGACCGGTCCGGTCGTCGTCCAAAGGAGACGGCACTTGACGCCGCCGGGCGTGCAGCCGATGATCTGCGGAATGATCCGGTCCGGGTGGTGGGGGGAGCCGCCCGATCGGTCGTGTCGGCGCGCTGCCTCGGCCGGTCCCTGAGCCATGTGCGGGATCGCGGGTCTGCTCGACCCTGCCACGGGCGCCGGTGCCGAGCGGCTCGGAGCGCTGGCCGGGACAATGGCCGCCCGCCTCGAACACCGGGGACCTGACGACCGGGGACTGTGGGTCGATCCGGGGGGACGGATCGCCCTCGGCCACCGTCGCCTCTCCGTGGTGGACATCAGTCCACAAGGGCACCAGCCCATGGTGTCGGCCGATGGACGGTGGGTGCTCGCCTACAACGGCGAGATCTACAACTTCCCCGCGCTCCGCCGCCGACTGACCGCTGCGGGGTTGGCCTTCCGCGGTGACTCCGACACCGAGGTCCTGCTCGGGGCGGTGCAGGAGTGGGGCCTCGACGCCGCCCTCGAGGCGAGCGAAGGGATGTTCGCGTTCGCCCTCTGGGACCGTCACCGTGGCGAGCTCCACCTGGCCCGGGACCGGTTCGGTGAGAAACCCCTCTTCTACGGCTGGACCGGTGGACTCCTCGCCTTCGCCTCCGAGCTCAAGGCGTTGCGTGCCCTCCCGGGGTTCACCGCCGAGCTCGACCGCCGGGCGGTGGCCCTCTTCCTTCGGCACAACTGCATCCCGGCACCCCGGACCGTCTACCGGGGAGTGGCCAAGCTGCTCCCCGGGCACCTGGTGACGGTCGACGCCTCGGCGCCCTCCGGAGCGCCCCTGCGGTGCCGTGCCTACTGGTCGGCCGCAGGGGCAGTCGAGGACGCCCGTCGCCTCCCGATGGACGGTCCGCCAGAGATCCTCGCGGACAGGGTCGAGTCGACGCTGTCCGACGCGGTGGCCGCGCGGATGGTGGCCGACGTGCCGGTCGGGGCGTTCCTTTCCGGCGGGATCGACTCGAGCCTGGTGGTCGCGCTCATGCAACAGACCGCGCCGCGGCCCGTCCGCACCTTCACCGTGGGGTTCGCCGAGCGGGCCTACGACGAGTCCTCCGAGGCCGCCGCGGTGGCCGCGCACCTCGGGACAGATCACACGCAGCTGCGGGTGAGCGACGAGGACGCCGCCGAGGTCATCCCCCGGTTGCCCGAGATCTGGGACGAACCGTTCGCCGACATCTCGCAGATCCCGGTGTTCCTGGTCAGCAGGTTGGCCCGCACCCAGGTCACCGTCGCCCTCTCCGGGGACGGCGGCGACGAGCTCTTCGCCGGCTACAACCGCCACGCATGGCTCGAGCGCCTGTGGCGGCACGGTTCGACGCTGCCGGATCCGATGCGGCGGGCGGCCGGCGCCGCGCTCTCCCGGCTCCCGCCGGGCCTGGTGGACGGTGCGGCGCGCGCCACCGATCTCCTCCCGGTCCGGTGGCAGGTGCGGAACCCGTCGACCAAGGTGGCCAAGGTGGCCAAGGTGCTGGCCGCCGCCGGACCCGAGGACGCCTATGTCGCGCTCACCTCGCACTGGGATTTGGCGGACGGAATGGTGGCCGGTGGCGAGGGACCCGACGGACACGGCTTCCGTGGCGACCCGGTCGACTTGGTCCCGCCGCCGTCCCTCACCGGGATCACCGCACGGATGCTCTGGTCGGACACGGTCGGCTACCTGCCCGACGACATCCTCACCAAGGTGGACCGGGCGGCGATGGCCAACTCCCTCGAGACCCGGGTCCCGTTCCTCGACCGCGGCGTGTTCGACCTCGCCTGGCGGCTGCCTATGGAGGTCAAGCTCCACCAGGGCGCCACCAAGTGGATCCTCCGTCAGGTTCTCGGCCGGCACGTGCCGGCCCCGTTGTTCGAACGACCCAAGATGGGATTCGGCCTCCCGATCGGGGCGTGGCTCCGGGGGCCCCTGCGACCGTGGGCCGAGGAGCTGCTCGGCGAGCGCCGCCTGCGCGCCCAGGACCTCCTCGACCCGGCGCCGGTGCGACGAGCCTGGCGGGACCACCTTGCCGGCCGGCGCGACCTCGGCTACGAGCTCTGGGACGTCCTGGTCCTCCAGGCGTGGCTCGACCGCTGGATGCCCGCGTCGCCCGGGTGAGCGCCGTGAGGGCCGGATCCCCGCCCGGTGCCCGGGCAGCGCGCGTGGATAGTGTGCCCCGGGATGTCGAGCGGGAGTGGGGCGTGCGAGAGGACCACGTGACAGCGGTGCCGGAGGGCCTGGTCCTCGTGGCCCACAGACCCTGACCGGTGGCGTGGAACGACGCTCTCCGGACGGTCGCCCGGGCATGACCGCGCCCACGCTCCCGGCATCGGCGACCAGGGGGCCGTCCGTTCCGGACTCCCCCGCAGTGTCGGTCTGCATTCTGGTGCTCTCCGACCTCGGGCTCGTCGATGCCTGCCTCGACTCGATCCCGGCCGCGTCGGCCCTTCCGGTCGAGATCGTGGTGGTGGCCAACGGTACGCCGCCGGCCATTCTGGCCGGCCTCGCTGCTCGCGATGACATCGTGCTCGTCCCGAGCCCGGCCAACCTCGGCTTCGCCGGCGGGAACGACCTCGCTGCACGGTGCTCGCGAGGTGCGTATCTGGTCTTCGTCAACGACGACAGCGTGTTCGCTCCCGAGGCGATCGACCGGCTGGTGGCGAGGGCGGAGTCCGACCCGGCGGTCGCAGCGGTGGGGTGCAGGATCCTCTCGACCGACGGGTCGCTCCAGGAGGCGGGTGCGGTCCTCTGGCGGGACGGCGCGGCCGCACTGGTCGGGCGCGGGGAACCGGGCGCCGCCGGGCGCTACACCCAACCCAGGGACGTCGACTTCTGCTCGGCCAACGGACTGTTGGTGCGCAGGGAGGCGTGGGAGGCGGTCGGAGGGTTCGATCGGGGGTTCCACCCCGCCTACTACGAGGACGTTGACCTCTGCCTCGCCCTCCACGAGCGGGGCTTCCGTGTCGTCTACGAGCCGTCCGCGCGGCTCACCCACGCCGAGAGCAGCAGCACCTCCGGACCCTACAAGGCGTTCCTCCTGGAGCGTCACCGCCGACGCCTGGTCGACAGGTGGTCGTCGGTGCTCTCCGAGCTCGAGCCACCGCCGCTGGCTCAACGGTCCGCCGCGATCGCTCGGTCGGTTGCCCGGCCCCCGGCCGGCACCCGGGCGGTTCCCCCCGAGGTGCCGACCGACCGCGGACCCGGGACCCGGAGCACCGCAGACCGGAACGACCTCGAGGCGCTCGCACTCGACTGCGCCCGTGCCGAGCTCGAGGTGCGTGCCGCGTACGCCGCCGAGCTGGAGGCCGAGGTCGCGCACCTGCGTGCCGAGCTCCACCGGCACACGAGATTGCGGCGCGCGGTGCGGAGCGCCGAAACCACCCTCGCCAATTGGCTGCCGGTCCGGGTGAAGGAAGGGTTACGGGGCCGGCTCGGTCGCTAGTGCGGCCGGGCGGTGCTTGGTCACCAATCCCTGGGGTCGGTCTCCTTCTCGGGCTGGGCGAACCCGCGGTACTTGCGCACACGGTACGAGAGGAAGCCGACCGCGTCCCGCAAGGGCTGGGTCGCCCTCCACGACGTGGACCCGAAGAACTTCGAGAGCTGGTTCTGGAATCGCTCGACTTCCCGGGTGCGGCTGGCTCGGCGGGCGTCGATGAGCGCAGTGGTCCACCCGGCCTCCTCCATGAGGGTGGTCGGGCCGAGAGGGCGGTGCCCGCCTTCCAGCGCGCCGAGGCGTTCGATGAGCTCGTGGTGCTGAGGGAACAGCAGCTCTTCGCTCTCGTCGGAGGACGCCCGAGTCGGCTCCGAGATGGTCTCCACCGCTTTGTCGACCCGCTTCGTGTACCCCTTGCCGGCGAACTGTTCGAGGGAGTCGAGCCAGGTGGCGATGGCGCCGATCTCTGTCCGCGGGTCTGCCAGCACCGATTCGTAGTGGCAGACGTACGTATCGACGCCGACCAGATCCGCGAGGGCGGTGCGGTTGTAGCGCTCCCAGAGCGCGAGCCCGTCGGCCAGGTGCATGTCATCCCGTCGAGCCAACGAGCGGGCGACGGGGAGCGGGTCGCGCCAGACCAGGAGGGCGGCGACCGGGCTGGGGAGGACACGCAGCCAGTAGGGCAGCAACAGGCAGACCCGGGGATCCTTCCACACGAGTGGACCCTCGTAAGGGTAGGCGGCGGCGGCCACGGAGACCGCGTCCGGGTCCGGACGCTCGATGATCTCCGGGCAGGTCTCCCATCCCGGCTCGCGCACCGGCGGGGCCTCCCAGCTTCCCCCCATCTTGCGGAGTAGTTGGTCGTCGACCCGGACCAGGGTCCTCGACTCCCAGTGCTCGGGGTTGCTGTCGTGCCAGACCATCAGGTCGTTGGCGTGCGGCGTGTTGAACCCGAGCGCGGCCATGGTGCCGGTGATCGCCGAGGTGCCGCTGCGGTGCATCCCGACGACGAGCAGCCACGGTCCGTCGGGGACGGTGGCTGGAGGTCCGGTGTCGACCGGATCGTCGAGCGGTGTTGGCCGGGGCATTGTCGTCCTCCGTGTCTGGATGTCGTTGGCGGGATCGGCTTGTCGGCTCAGCCGATGCGACGCCGGACCGACTGGTATGCCGCTGCGGTGCGCGGCGACGCGTTGATGGCCTTGCTCACTCGCTGCCGCCAGGCCCGTCGTGGGGCGGTGGCGGCAGTCGGACCCCTCCGCCTTGCCTCGTTGGCGAGGATTCCCATCGACTCGAGGTAGCGCTGGACGGCGACGATCGCCTCGCGCGGGTCACCGTCGCCGGCTTCGCCGAACGCCGGGGCGACTGCGTCGTAGAAGGATCGCGGGGGTTGGTCGATCTGCAACGGGGTGAGGGCCCAGACGAACTGCTCTACGGCCCAGTTGGGGTTGGTGTGCTGCGACAGGATACGCAGCGCGCTGACCATCTCCTCGGGGAGCCGGTCGAGCAGGTCACCGTCGTAGCGATCGGACTTGACCGCATGGAAGTCGTGGCGGTCGGCGATCGCCCATCCGCAGTTGCGGAGGAGCCGCTCGAGGATCTCTTCGCTGAAGAAGCGCAGGTGGGTGGCGTCGAGCATGCCCGACTTGGCGGTCTCCCACTGGCCGCACAGCAGTCCGAACCCGAGGTCGAAATGGGTCACATTGGGAACCGAGACCACGAGGTAGGGCTCGTCGTGGTTCATCGCCCAGGTGGAGAGCGCCGCCAGCGCCTGCTGGGGTTCGGCCAGGTCCTCGAGCGCGTCGAGAGCGAGCAGGGCCCCGGTGCCGGCGCATCCGTCGAGCAGCCGGTCGGCCGCGGCCGGATCGGTGATCCTGGCCAGGATCGTCCCGGAGCCCGCAGCATCGTTCGCACCCCCGACGGGTGTGTAGCCGATGCCGTAGTGGAGCAACGCATTCCGGAGGACCTCGGAGGAGGCACCGAGGTCGGTCACCCCTCGCCCGCGCTCGAGGCCCAGGTCCTGCACGAGTGCTGCGGCGTTGGCTGCAGGGGTGTCGAAGTCGATGGTCGTCGCGTCGAGGGTTGCTGGTCCTTCGTCCTCCTCTTCCTCGAACAGCGGGCTGTCGGCGTGGTCGATCACCGGTCCGCCGGAGCCGAGGGTGGGCGACCGCAGGTCGCGCGCCGATGGGAGCAGCACCGCCCGGGTCGCCTCGAGGTAGGCGCGGCCGTAGCGCTGATCCGGCTCGAGGTGGTTCCCTTCTGCCCATTCGTTCCACGCCAGGAGGAAGAGGTAGTTCTCCTCCTCGCGCACCCCGGTGTGCCTGTCGAAGGCCTGTTGTAGCCAGCGCTGGTATTCCGCGGGGCTCGCCCCGTCGTAGATCGTCGCTTTGCGCGGGCGGCGCGGGGTGTTGTCCCAGTTGACCATCACCGTCGGGAAGCGCTTCCACGGGAATGGCGGCTCATCGAGCACCGCCTCGTAGGTCGAGCGGTAGTCGATCACCTTGTGGGTGCGAACGCTCTCCACGGGGTAGTAGTGACGCCCGACGGCTCGCGGCATGAACGCCACGGTCGCGTCGAATCCGTGCGCCTCGGGCCCGCCGGGCGGGCGTCCCCACCCCTCGACCCAGGACAGGTAGAGGTCGGGGAAGCCGGCCTTGACCGCCTCCTGTCGCCAGATGTCGGTGGTGCGCTTCACGTCGGGGAAGTTGAGCGGCCGGTAGATGAGCATGAACGGCCGGCCGTCGATCTTGATGTAGCGGTCGTCGGCGAAGGCGTCCAGCAACCAGCGGATGTGGGCGAGGTCGTCCTCCTCGCTGTACCGCTGCGGCTGGAGCAGGGTCCCCTCGCCGTTCCAGTTGGCCGTCCACTCGCCGTTGGCCCAACACAGGGCGAACGGGAAGTCGGGCTGCCCCGACGCGAGGACCTCGTTGAAGGGCCGCTCGAGCAGGCGCTTTCCGTGGAACCAGTAGTGGTAGTAGATGAACCCGTGGATGCCGTGCTCGCGTGCGAGGCCGGCTTGGGCCTCACGGACCTCGGGGACCCGCAGGTCGTAGAAGCCGAGCTCCCCGGGTACGTGGGGCTGGTAGTGCCCGGGGTATTGGGGACGGGCCCTGGTCACGTTGGCCCACTCGGTGAACCCCTTGCCCCACCAGACGTCGTTCTCGGGGATCGGGTGGAATTGGGGGAGATAGACGGCCAGCGCCTTGGGGACAGAGGTCCCCGCTCCGGACTGCCCCTCCGTCGTGCCCATGGGACGAAAGGATACGCCAGAATCTCCACGCCGACGAGTGGCGGATTGCGGGTCCGTCCCCGCTCCGGGCACCGTCAGCGGTGCACGTCGTGGACGATGCCGACGATCCGCGCGAGCTCGGCGTCGGTGAGCGCGGACCCGGTCGGAAGGCAGAGGCCCCGCTCGAAAATGCCTGCTGCCACCGGTCCGCCCACGACCGGCGCCTCGGCGAAGACCGGTTGGAGATGGAGCGGCTTCCAGGTCGGCCGCGACTCGATGTCGTCCGCCTCGAGGGCAAGGCGGATCGCCTCCCGGTCCGTGCCGGACGCCCCGGGGTCGACCTGGATGCAGGTCAGCCAGTAGTTGGGCTCTCCGTAGTCGGCCACCGGCATGAAGGTGATCCCGGGCAGATCGGCGAGCCCGGCTCGGTAGGAGGCCTGGATCCGCCGGCGACGGTCGATCCGGCTCTGGAGCCCGCGAAGTTGGGCCCGGCCGAGCGCGGCCAGCAGGTTGCTGAGCCGGTAGTTGAAGCCGATCGTGGAGTGCTCGTAGTGGGGGGCGGGGTCACGTGCCTGGGTGGCCAGGTGACGTGCCCGGCCGGCCAGGTCCGCCGAGTCGGTGAGCAGCATCCCCCCGCCGCTGGTGGTGATGATCTTGTTGCCGTTGAACGAGAAGACGGCCGCCTCGCCGAAGGTCCCGGCGGCCCGGCCACGGTAGGTCGCGCCGATGGCTTCGGCCGCGTCCTCGACCATCGGGATGTCGTAGCGCTTGCAGGCACCCACCAGCGGGTCGTAGTCGGCCGACTGCCCGTAGAGGTCCACGGTCACCAGGGCCCGCGGTAGCCGGCCCTGTCGGGCGCGGGTCGCGAGCTCGTCGGCGACCAGGTCCGGGTCGATGTTCCAGGTGCCCGGCGAGCAGTCGACGAAGACCGGCCGTGCCCCCAGTTGACAGACCGGGCCCGCCGTCGCGACGAAGGTGAACGAGGGCACCAGGACCTCGTCCCCCGGACCGACGCCGAGCAGGAGCAGGGCCAGGTGGAGAGCGGCCGTCCCGCTGGAGAGCGCGACCGCCTGGCCGACACCGATCCGCTCGGCCATCTCGCGCTCGAATGCGTCGACGTGGGGTCCGAGCGGAGCGATCCAGTTGGAGTCGAAGGCGTCGAGGAGCATCGTCCGCTCCTCGTCGGCGACCTCGGGGGGCGAGAGGTAGATGCGGCTCACGGCTGGGCCTCCCGGTCGGGGGCGAGGGCGCCGGTGGCGTTGGCCAGGGCGACGAGCAGGGCGGCGCCACAGATGTCGACCGCGAGGGCGGCGCCCAGCAGCGAGCGACGGCCCACCACCACCGCGGCCACGGTCAGCACCGCTTGGACACCGATGTAGGCGAGACTGGCCGACGGGCGGGTCCAGCCGCTCCGGACGAGCCGGTCGTAGGGATGGCCCCGGTCGCCGGCCAGCAGGGACTGCCGGCCGCGCGCCCGCCGCACCACCGCGAACACCACCTCCGCAGCCGGGATCGCCACGAGCGCCACCGCGGCCACGCCGACCGCTCCCGGCACCTGCCGGGCCCACGCCGCGGCCACCAGCAGGGCGAGGGCCGTGCCCAGCAGATAGGACCCCCCGTCGCCGAGGTAGATGCGGGCGGGGGGTCGGTTGTAGGCCAAGAACCCGAGCAGGGCGCCCGCGAGGGCCACCGCGAGCAGCCGGCCGTCGCCGCGGAGCAGGACAGCGAAGCCGACGGCCGCCACCGCCGTCACCCCGCCCGCCAGCAGGTCGAGCCCGTCGAGCAGGTTGACCCCGTTGACGAGGAGCACGGTGGCCGCGACGAGCACCACGGCAAGGGTGCCCGAGAGGTGGCCCCCCGCGGTGAGGAGGACGGCCACCCCGATGCACACCTCACCGGCCAGGCGGGGGAGCGGGGGCAGGTCGAAGCGGTCGTCGCAGACACCGAGGAGCAGCGCCCCGGCGAGGGGCACGAGCACGGCGGGGTGCCCAGCGACGGCTCCGACCGCAGCGCCGGCGAAGACACCGAGCCCGCCGAGGTAGGGCACCGGGGCGGTCTGGGACTTGAGGGCCCCCGGCCGGTCGACCGTGCCGGTGCGGCGGGCCGCCACCATGGCCAGCGGGGTCACCACCAGAGCCGCCACCAGGGAGAGCGCGGCCACCACGACGGCGCTCACCGATGGTCTCCGCTCCCGTGGTCCGGACCGTCCCACTGCATGAGGAGCGAGGTGGTGCCGGCGTGGAGCTCGAAGTCGCCGACCTCGGTGAAGCCTGCGCTCCGGTAGAGCGCGACCGCCCGGGTGTTGGACGCGGCCACCACCACGTAGGCGGACCGACCCCCTTCCGCGCACACCCGGGCCAGGAAGGCGTCCACCAGGCCGGCGCCGAGCCCGTGCCCCTGCCAGGCCGGGTCGACCGCCACGGCCAGCAGCTCGGTGCCGCGTCCGGTGCCCGTGGCTCTGCCCCCGCCGTGGCGGAGGGTCTCTGCCGCCCGCCGCCAGCCGACCACCAGCCGGCGGGCCGCTCCGAGGGAAGCCGCCGGCCCGTCCCGGAGGACGAACCCGCGGTAGAGGGCGCGCAGATCGGAGGATCCGGCGATGAACCCTGCCACCCGGCCCTCGGCTTCGGCCACCAGCAGGAAGGAGCCTCTGCTCCGGTTGATCCGCCGGTAGAGACGGGCAAGGAAGCTCGGACCGAGCACCGCGAGGAATCCTTCGGGGATCTGCTCGGCGTGCAACGCACCGACCTCCCGGCCGTCGTCGTCGGCGGCGACCCGCAGGACGGGGACGGCGTCCCCGGCGCCGGGTACGACCACCCCGTCGTCATGGGCCTCCATCGATGTCTCCTCCGGCCCGGTCGGACGGCGCAGGATCCCCCTCGGCCGCGGCGGCGCCACAGGGCGTGCAGTCTACGGCCTATTTCGGCAACCAGGACCCATCGGCTAGTTTGATAGGTCGTGGAACAGGGGCGCGGCGCGGGGACGACGGGGCAGTACCAGCTCTCGCACCTGCGCGCGATCGAGGCACAGTCGATCCACATCATCCGCGAGGTCGCGGCCGAATTCGAACGTCCGGTGCTCCTCTTCTCGGGGGGGAAGGACTCGGTCGTCATGCTGCGCCTCGCCCAGAAGGCCTTCTGGCCGGGACGGATCCCGTTCCCGATCATGCACATCGACACCGGGCACAACTTCCCCGAGGTCCTCGACTTCCGGGACCGGATCGTGGCCGAGCTGGAGGCCTCCCTCCTGGTGGCCTCGGTGCAGGCCTCGATCGACGCAGGCCGGGTGACCGAGGAGCCGGGCGCCGACCCGTCGCGCAACCGCCTGCAGACCCGCACCCTCCTCGACGCCATCACCGAGTTCCGGTTCGACGCGGTGTTCGGGGGAGCCCGGCGCGACGAGGAGAAAGCGCGGGCGAAGGAGCGGGTCTACTCCTTCCGCGACGAGTTCGGACAGTGGGACCCGAAGAACCAGCGGCCCGAGCTCTGGTCCCTCTACAACGGCAGGCACCGCAACGGCGAGCACATCCGGGTCTTCCCGATCTCGGACTGGACCGAGCTCGACGTCTGGCAGTACATCGGCGACGAGGGCCTGGAGCTGCCCACCATCTACTTCGCCCACCGGCGCGAGGTCTTCCGGCGAGACGGGATGCTGCTCTCGAGCGGTCAGTTCGTCGCGCCGCGGGTCGACGAGGAGCTCTTCGAGACCACGGTCCGCTACCGCACTGTGGGCGACATGACCTGCACAGGCGCCGTCGAGTCCAACGCAGCCACGGTCGACGACATCATCCTCGAGGTCGCGGCCTCCCGGCTCACCGAGCGGGGTGCCACCCGTGCCGACGACCGGGTGAGCGAGGCCGCGATGGAGGACCGCAAGCGCGAAGGCTACTTCTGATGGAGCTCCTCCGGTTCGCCACCGCCGGGTCGGTCGACGACGGGAAGAGCACGCTCATCGGGCGCCTGCTCTACGACTCGAAGGCCATTTTCGAGGATCAGCTCGAGGCCGTCGAACGGGTGAGCAGCCAGCGGGGTGACGAGTACACCGACCTGGCTCTTCTCACCGACGGCCTCCGGGCCGAGCGTGAGCAGGGAATCACCATCGACGTGGCCTATCGCTACTTCGCCACGCCTGCACGCAAGTTCATCATCGCTGACACCCCCGGCCACACCCAGTACACCCGCAACATGGTGACCGGGAACTCGACCGCCGACCTGACCATGGTCCTGGTCGACGCTCGCAAGGGCATCGTGGAGCAGACCCGCCGCCACGCCTTCCTCGCATCCCTGCTGCGGGTGCCCCACCTGCTGGTCTGCGTCAACAAGATGGACCTTGTCGACTACGACCAGGCGGTCTTCGACGCCATCCGCGAGGAGTTCACTGCGTTCGCCAGCCGCCTCGAGGTGGCCGACCTGTCCTTCATCCCGATCTCGGCGCTGCAGGGAGACAACGTCGTGCAACGCTCGGCCAACATGGCGTGGTACGAGGGCGCGTCGCTCCTGCACCACCTCGAGACCGTGTACATCGCGTCGGACCGGAACCTGATCGACCCCCGGATGCCGGTCCAGTGGGTGGTCCGGCCCCAGGCGACCGAGTGGCACGATTACCGGGGCTACTGCGGCCGCATCGAGGGCGGGGTCTTCCGGCCCGGCGACGAGGTGCTGGTGCTCCCTTCGGGGTTGACCACGACCGTGGCCGCCATCGACACCTACGACGGGCCGGTCGACGAGGCGTTCGCTCCGATGTCGGTCACCATGCGGCTCACCGACGACATCGACGTATCCCGGGGCGACATGATCTGCCGGCCCCACAACCGGCCGGCCGTCGGCCAGGACCTCGACGCCATGGTCTGCTGGATGACCGACCGACCGCTCAAGCCGGGAGACTTCCTCGGGCTCAAGCACACCACCCGCTGGGTGCGGGCGGTGGTGCGGGACATCCACTATCGGCTCGACGTCAATTCCCTCCACCGAGACGAATCCGCCGAGGAACTGCACCTCAACGACGTCGGGCGGCTGAGCCTCCGGGTGACCCAGCCGCTCTTCTACGATGGATACCGGCGGAACCGGCACACCGGGTCGTTCATCCTGGCTGCCGAGGACACCAACGTCACCGCAGGGGCCGGCATGCTGCACGGACCCGATTGACGGAGCGGCGGCCATGACGTCCTCCAACGTCACCTGGCACACCGGAGAGGTCAGCCGGTCGGAACGCGCCGAGCTCCTCGGCGGTCGGGGCGCGACGCTCTGGCTCACCGGGCTCTCCGGCTCAGGGAAATCGACCCTCGCGGTGGCAGTGGAGCAGCTTCTGGTGCGAGCGGGCAGTGCCGCCTACCGGCTCGACGGGGACAACCTTCGGACCGGTCTCAACGGGGACCTGGGGTTCAGTCGCTCCGCACGCGAGGAGAACTGCCGCCGGGTGGCCCAGGTGGCCCGGCTGTTCGCCGATGCCGGGCTGGTCGCGGTGGTGGCGGTGATCAGTCCTTACGCGTCCTCACGCCGCCAGGCCCGTGCGATCCACGAGGAGGCCGGGCTCCCGTTCGTCGAGGTGTACCTGGCCGCCTCGGCGGACCACTGCGCGAGGCGCGACCCGAAGGGCCTCTATGCCGAGGCCACCGCAGGTCGGATCGAAGGATTCACCGGCATCGACGATCCCTACGAGGTTCCTGACGCGCCGGATCTGGTGATCGGGGCCGACCTCTCGGTGGAGGCAGCCGCCCGGCTCGTGATCGGGACCCTGGCGTCGGCCCCCCGGTAGGCGGGTGCTCAGCCGGCCGGCGTGTCGCCCTCGTCCCTGGCTGGGGCGGGGGCCGGCGCGGACAGCAGGTCGTCGACCGAGCTGGGTGTGGGGTCGGCCGCCGGGGCCGGGGCCGCCACCGGCTTGGCCTCCGGACGTGGCCGGGCGAGGATGAACGCTCCGGCGAACGCGACGACGGCCACGATCGCGGCGAGCGCACCGCGCTTGTGGTAGTGGCCGTTGACGTTCTTGTGGCCGGGGATGTAGCTCGGGAGGGAGTGGATCGAGACGACGAAGTACTCGATCGCCACGAACGCAGCGATGATTCCGATGACGGCCAGAATGGTCACACCGATCCATTTCATGGTCGGGACTGTAGCGAACCTGCGCGAGCCGTGTCGACCATCAGTGCGGTCGCCGAAACGGTCCCGCCGTGAGGTGTGCGTGGTCGCTGCGCCTCTCTGCGCCGGACGGGCGATCCGGCCCTCACGGGAGCCGGTCGGCTGTTGCCGCGGGTAGCGCGGCGTGCTAGTTTTCGCAGGTAGGTTGAGTGCGGTGTTCCCGTAGGGGGGTGAGGCGATGAAGGGCGCGGAATCCGCACCTCGGGGGAAATTGCACGACGAGCGCATCGGCATCGTGGTGGTCGCCTACAACGCTGCGTCGACCCTCGCCGCCGTACTCGACCGGCTTCCCGCAGGCTTCCGGTCGCGTGTCGCCGAGGTGGTGGTCTGCGACGACGCGAGCAGCGATTGCACCTACGCGGTGGGTAAGGACTACCAGGCCGAGAGCGACCTGCCGCTGACGGTCATCCGGCGCCCGCAGAACCTGGGGTATGGCGGCAATCAGAAGGCCGCCTACCGGTGGGCCATCGACCACGGTCTGGACATCGTGGTGCTCCTGCACGGGGACGGGCAGTACGCGCCGGAGGTCATCGAGGACCTCATCGCCCCCTTCGAGGGCGACTGCGATGCCGTCTTCGGATCCCGGATGCTCGATCCGGGATCGGCGCGGATCGGCGGGATGCCGCTGTACAAGTACGTCGGCAACCGAATCCTCAGCAAATTCTCCAACGCGGCGACCGGGCTCGATCTCTCGGAGTGGCACAGCGGTTACCGCGCCTACCGGACGCAGGCCCTCAATGACATTCCCTTCGAGGACAACACCAACGGGTTCGACTTCGACACCGAGATCATCCTGCAGCTGCTCGAGGCGAAGAAGCTGATCGTCGAGGTCCCGATTCCGACCTTCTACGGCAATGAGATCTGCCATGTGAACGGCATGGGGTACGCGAAGGACGTGGTGACCGACGTCGTCCGTTACCGGGTGCACAAGATGGGATTCGGCACAGGGGACATGGCGTTCGCCACCGACGACTTCGACACGTCCCGGACGACGGCGGCGCACCGGGAGCTCCTCACCTGGCTCGGCGAGGGCCCGCCCCGGCGAATCCTCGACCTCGGCTGCGGCAACGGACGCCTCGGCGAGTTGCTCCGCCTGGGGGGGCACACGGTGATCGGTGTCGACTCCCAGAAGCTCGACGGGGTCGGTGACCGCCTCGACGACTTCGTAGAGGCAGACCTCAACGACGGACTACCCGCCGAGGTCGGTACCGATTTCGACGTGGTGCTGGGGGCGGGGGTGTTCGTTCGGCTGATCGATGCCGAGTCCCTGCTGCGCCAGATCAACACCGTGCTGGGTCCCCGGGGCGTGGTGATGGCGAGCGTCCCCAACGTCGCCCACTGGTACCCGCGGGCTCGCGTGCTCACCGGTCACTTCGAGTACGAGCGGCGCGGCATCTTCGATGCGACCCACCTGCGCTTCTTCACACAGCGAGGCTTCGAGCGGATGGCCGACCGTGCCGGGTTCCGGGTGCGGCGTCGCTCGAGCGCCGGCCTGCCGCTCGAGGTCGCCGGGCGGGGAGGGCCTTCGCCATCCCGGCTGATGCGGGCGGTGTCCGCGGCCGACCGGGTGGGTCTGGCCCTTTCTCCGAACCTGTTCTCCTACCAGTTCGTCTTCGAACTGGAGCCCGCCTGACCGGGTGATCGCCGGGCCCCGGACGCCGGCCCGATCGATCCATGGCGTACCGGTTGCCCGGAGAATCCCGCTCGAGGTCGAGGGACGTGTACAGACAAGCTCAAGACGCCGAGAGTTCCGGGATCCTGGATCTCGCCAAGTGGGAGAGTGAGATCGGGGAGATCGCGCCCCGGTATCAGGGTGCCTCTCCCTACCCCCACATCGTGCTCGACGAGTTCCTCGACGCCGGTGCCGCCCGGGCGGCGATGGAGGAGTTCCCCCCGTTGGATGGAGGTGGGTGGAACGCCTACCTCCACGTCAACGAGCGGAAGTTCAGCCAGACCGATCCATCGACCTGGGGGCCGACGCTGCGGTCGATTCTCGACGAGTTGAACTCGCCGCAGTTTGTTCGGTTCCTCGAACAGCTCACCGGGATCGAGGGGCTGTTTCCCGACCCGAGTCTCGAAGGCGGGGGCCTCCACCAGTCGACGACGGGCGGCTACCTCAACGTCCACGCCGATTACACCGTCCACCCACAGCACAGGGACTGGCAGCGCCGGGTCAACCTCCTGCTCTATCTGAACGACGACTGGCGGCCCGAGTACGGCGGGGATCTCGAGCTCTGGGACACCCGCATGACGCATCCCGAGGTCTCGGTGGCTCCCCTCGTCAACCGGGTGCTGGTGTTCACCACTGATGCGGATTCCTTCCACGGGCACCCGGAGCCGATGCGGTGTCCGCCGGGAACAGCCCGCCGGTCGCTTGCGCTGTACTACTTCAGTCACGAGGTCGACCCGATGGTGCGCTCCACCGAGTACCGGGCGCGACCTGGTGACGGCGCCCACGCCCTGCTCATCTACGCCGACAAGCAGGCGCTGCGTGTCTACGACCGGATGAAACGCTGGCTGGGCATCTCCGACAAGGTCGCTGGCACCGTGCTGGCGTGGCTCGAACGGCTCCGTCGGGGGACGCCGGGGGGCTGACGGGTCTCCCCGGGCTTCGACGCCGGGTCCACTCAGGTCGAACGCTCGAGGGAGTGGCAGAGCGAGAGGTCCGCTCGTCGGGGTCGGATCCTCGGTGACGTCAACGGGCCCACCGGAGCCGTTTCCCGGGGAGGCCACAGGCGTGGCACCGGGATAGTCCAGGACACCTTTGAGAGCGACCTTCCCGCTGTCGAGCGAGATCTCGAGGAGGTGCAGATACGGATCGGTTTCGACATGGATCGTCTGGGCTGATCCTGCCGGGAACATGATCGGCCCCCCGATGTCCACGAAATTCGGATCGTCGAGCACGAAACGGATGTTCTGAGATCCGTCGGATTCCACGAGGATCCGGTCCCTGCCCACGGTCAGCAGCGGTGTGCCCGAGCCCAGCCGGTCCGACGAGCCTCGGATGGTCAGCCGGAACTGGTGGATGATCCCCGGCCCCTGCTCGACCGGGAGCCAGGTGGCGTGCTCGGCTTGCTGGGTCGGGACCGTCTCGTTGTGGACTCCGTCCGAGAGGTAGAGCCCGGCACAGCTCCTGACGATGTCCACCTGGTTCTGCGGGGCCCAGTAGGGCAGTGACGAGCTGTGCACGATCTGGTCGCCGAGAGCGTTGCTGGCCAGCTGGACGGTGTGGAGGTAGTTCGCGCTCTGCGCGACGGTCCATTCGCTCTGAGGGACCGCCGCGATGCCCGCGTTGACGACGAACGAGAACATGGCGAGGGCAAGGATGCCGCAGATCGCCAGGCGCCTGACCCAGGCTCTGCTGACGACGAGGTGACGCCAGAGGTCGACCATCCCGATGGCCGATCCGAGGATGAGGAACGGAAGGAAGTCCGCCAGATAACGCGGGGCGATGTAGCCGTACACCGACAGCGCGAGCAGGGGAACCATGGTCACGAGGAGCGGGATGATGAGCCTTGCGCCACGGCCCGACCTTCTGCGCACGGCGACCACGACCCCCCAGCAGGCCAGCAGGAAGAGGAGCGGCATCGTGGCGGGCACGCTGGGGGTGGAGTAGAAGCTGTCGATCGTGAATCCACCGAAGACATGAGGCGGCTGGATCGGCAGGGTGAGCCAGGGGAAGGCCGGCTGCGCACGGAGCCCCAGGGGCTGCAGGAACGCCCAGAGCATGGTGGGGATGAAGTGGAGGCTGTAGCCCTTGCCTCCGGTGGCGGCGAGGAAGGCGCGCCGATGGGCATTCTCCTGGGTCCACACCTGCTCGGACAACGGCAGGGAGAGAACGGCACCGAATTTGAGGTAGTTGACTGCGGCTGCCACGCCCAGAGGGATGACGCCGGCCAACGCCATCGGCGTTGCCCACCGACGGTGCTCCCTTCCTGCGAGCCCGCAACCGAACCAGACCGCGATCAGCAGAGCGCCGCCGGCACAGGCAAGCCCTTCGGTCGGGCGCCCGAGGACCCCGGCGAGGAGGAGGCCGCCAAGAGCGACGACGTTCCACAAGGTCGGTCGGTCGAGGATGCCGATGAACACGAACACGCTGGCGACGGTCGTCGGTACCGCCCATGCCAGGTCCTCGCTGTAGACCCAGGGCGCAGAAGCGAGGAACAGGAACACGGTTCCGCCGAGGACCGTCGCAACCAGGATGCCCAACGCGGTGGCTTCGCCCTTCCCGAGGGCAACGGACCCCCGGAGCAGCGTCCGGACGCGCCAGATGAGCAGTGACGTGAACAGCGCCGTCAGCATCCATGCAGCCAGCATCGAGGGCGCGGTGAGCCGACCGTTCAACCCCGGTGCGATGAGAAGGAAGGGTATGCGGATGATCGAGAGCAGAGGCCCGAAGTACGTGTAGATCCGCCCGTCGTGGAGGAATCCCTCGATGCCGAGGGAGCTCGGGGTCACCCAGAAGTGACCGTGGATCATCGCCTCGGCCTGGAGATCGTAGAAATCCGAGAAGGACTGGACGTTCCGCAGGGGGAGGAACTTTCCGGACCAGTCGTCGGTCAGGAACCAGATGTAGGGAATCGAGGCAAGGATCGAACCGATGAGGGCGGCGAAGACGAATCGTTGCCGGTCGCTCCGGGGATCGCCGGCGTCTGATTCGCCAACCGGCTCATCGCGGGTGGCGGGATCGAGTCCGAGCGCGGGCAGGGATACCTCGGTCACCCCTTGCGCCGACACAGCCCCCCCTCCACTGGCATCCACCGGATCCTAGCCTTCGGGCCGGTTCCCGATTCCGCGTGAATCAGGCGGCAGACCGGCGGCGGGGCGGGCGGTCTGCGGTCAGGCCTCCACCCCGACTTCGACGTCGGCGATCTCACGGAACAAGCGGTTGAGGAACAGGAATTTCGCAAGCCAGACCAGTGCGAACGCCCCGATGTTGGCGCCGACCACCAGGACGGTCCGGGCCAGATGGTGCAGGTCATGGTTGTTGGCGATGTTGCTGGCCACCGATGCGGTGACGATGGCGAAGGCGATACCCAGGAACGAGACTGCGAAGAACGGGATCACCTCTCTCCAGAGGTGTGATCTCCCCGACTTCCCCCAGACCCACTGCCGGTTGAGGAAGTAGGAGGGAATAGCGGCGAGGACGTCGGAGAAGAGGACACTCGGGACCTCCGACCACAGCCGTAGCACTCCATAGACAACAGTCAGGATCACGATCGCCGTGATGCCCGAGATCACGGAGACCGCGGTGTACTTGACGAGCTTGAGACCCTCCGCCGACCGGGCGTAGTCCCAGAGCTTGCCGACAGACCCCCTCATCCCGTCCACCGTAGTTCCTCCGCTCGCCTTCCCGGCTGGCCGGCTCAGCCACCCCACAATGCCGCTGGACGGATGCCCCAGGCAACTTGTCTGGCGAGTTCGGCGCTCACCAGCGGGAGGTCTGCCCCATGGGTCACACCGATCAGGGTCGTGTCGGTGGTCCGCACCCGCACCGGCAGCCCGCTGCGGTCCGCAACCATGGCGCCCACCACTTCGGGCAGGAGCACCTCCTGTTGGGGTGGCTCGCCGGCGCCGGCCTCGCCGTGGAGGCCGGCAGTGTCCATCGCCGCGTGCAGGACGCTCCAGATGGAGGGCTGGAACCCCCAGAGGTTGACCGAGGCCGGCACGTCGCCGGAGAGCTCCTTCGGTTCGATGCCGTCCTCGGCCACGAACGCGGCCCCGTCCCCGATCCGGGCCACCTGGCGCCGCTCTACGAGGGACCGGAGCAGGCCGTCGGATCCGACCAGGCAGATCCCCCGGGTGACCGGGTCACCGGTGGCCACCGTGGCCCGCAACCGGTACGCCACGAGGGCGTGCTCGGTCGCGCTGGAGGCGAGCTGGCCGGAGAGGATCCCCATAGCAACTTCGCCGTAGACGTCGTCGGCGTTGCACACGGCGAAGGACCGGTCGGACTCGAGCACCGGCTCCGCGGCCAGTACCGCATCCACCGTCCCGCGCGGGAGGCGCTGCTCGGCGTGGGCGACCTCCACCGTGGAGGGCCAGCACTGTTCGACGTGGTAGCGGATCGCCGGGCCGGTCTCAGGGTGGAGGACCAGTACGATCCGCCCGAATCCACTGGCCAGGGCGTCGCTCGCCAGGAGGTCGAGGACGGGCTCGCCCCGGGGTCCGATAGGGGCGAGCGGCTTGCACCCGCCGTACCGGCGGGCCAGCCCCGCCGCGAGGACGACCAGGGAGGGTTCGCCGCCAGGTGCCATGCCCGCGGTCACCCACCCCAGCGCAGCACGGCGCTCGCCCAGGTTATGCCCCCGCCGAACCCGGTCAGCAGGACGTGGTACCCCTCCCGCAGCCGGCCGGTGTCGAGTGCCTCGGCGAGCGCGAGCGGGATCGAGGCCGACGAGGTGTTGCCGTACCGCTCGATGGTCACGACCGTCCGCTCCTCGGGGATCCCGAGCCGCTGGCTCACCGCCGAGATGATCCGCAGGTTGGCCTGGTGGGGCACCACCAGGTCGATGTCGTCAGGGGTGAGGCCGGCCTCGGCGATTGCCCGCTCGGACGACTCCACGACCACCCGCACCGCCTTGCGGAAGATCTCCTTGCCGTCCATGTAGAGGTAGCCGCCGTGGTCGCATTTGAGCAGGTGGCGTAGCGAACCGTCCGCCCCGAGATTCCAGGAGAGCAGCTGGCCGGGCCCGTCCACCGCCTCGAGCACGACCGCCCCGGCCCCGTCACCGACCAGGACCGCCACCGAACGGTCGTCCCAGTCGGTGATCCGGCTGAGGGTCTCCGATCCGATGACCAGCAGACGCTCGGCACCGATTGCCAGAAGGCCGTGGGCGACGGTGAGGGCGTAGACGAAACCGGAGCAGGCGGCGTTGACGTCGAAGGCCCCCCCGGGCACGCCGATGCCGTCCTGCACGGTGGCCGACGTCCCGGGGACGATCTGGTCGGGGGTGGTGGTTGCCAGGACCACCGCGTCGATCTCGTCGGGCCGCCGGTGGGCCCGTTCCAGGGCTGCGAGTCCCGCATCGATGGCCAGCTGGGACGTGGTGCCGCCGATCCGGCGTTCGCGGATCCCGGTGCGTTCCCGGATCCACGCATCGCTGGTGTCCATGGTCACGGAGAGATCGTCGTTGGTGACGACCTTGTCGGGTACCGCGATGCCGTAGCCGGTGATCACGCCGCCGCGCCCTTTGATCACGCCTCAGTCCGCCTCGAGGACGTGGATCCCGATGAACGCCGCGTCTGTGGTGCCCGCATGGGAACCGATCATGCCACCAGTGTTGGCCGCCACCGCCAATCTGGCCCCGGGCACCTGGCGGGCACCCGCCCGGTCGCGCAGCTGCTCGGTGAGCTCGACCACCTGGGCGATCCCGGTCGCGCCCAGGGGGTGCCCCCGGCTGACCAGGCCACCGCTCGTATTGACGGTCACCCCGGACCCGCCGAGCGCGGTCTCGCCCGCTTCGGTGGCCGGTCCGGCGTCGCCCGGCTTGTAGAGCCCGAGCGACTCGAGCGCGGAGAGCTCCTCGGCACTGGTCGCGTCGTGCAGCTCGACCACGTCCACCTCGGCCGGGTCGATGCCGGCGGCGTTCCAGGCGGCGGCGGCCGTCTCGGCCAGACGCTCGTGGTAGTCGAGGTCACCGTTCCCCGAACGCACCGTGCTCGACCGGATGCGTGGCGCCCCGGAGCGTGCCTCGGTCATGAGCACGACCGCGGCCGCACCGTCGGTGAACGACGAGCACATGAGCCGGGTGAGCGGCGGCACGATGGTCGTCGAGTCGAGGACCTCCCGGAGGGTCACCTCCTCCTGGAACTGCGCGTGCGGGTTGAGCGACCCGTGACGCCGTGACTTGACCGCGGCGGCCGCCACCTGCTCGAGGGTGGTCCCCCACGCCTCCATGTGTTCGCAGGTCCACCGCGCGTTGAGCGCCATCAGCACCGAGCCCGAGGGGTTCTCCCACCGCTCGTGCATGTAGGCGCGGTCGGCGATGGGGACACCGTCCTCGATGCCGGCCAGTGTCGCACCCCGGTCGCCGGTCCACATCTTCTCGACGCCCACCGCGAGCACGGTCCGGGCCCCGCCGAGGGCGGCCATGGTCGCGAGGTGGAGTGCGGAGGCACCGCCGGCGCACGAATTGTCGACGTTGATGATCCCCGCGTTGCGCAGCCCTGCGTCGAGGAGCAGGCTCTGGCCGCGGATGCAGGACTGGTCGAGGAGGCGCCCCGCGGTGGCGTTGCCGAAGACGACGAGCTCGACCTCGTCTGCCGCCGTGTCGGCATCGGCGAGGGCGTCGGCGACGACCGTGTGGGCCATCTCGACCGCGGTCAGGTCGCGGCGCTGCATGGGGGTGGTGGCGGAGCCCACGATGCGTGCGACGCGGTCCACCGGTCCGACTATCGGCGAGTCGCCTGGCTGGCACCCGGGAGGGCGGCCAGCAGGCGCTCGAACTGCTCGAGGGGTTGGTCGGCGGTCACGTACACCGCCACGTGCTCGGCCCCCGCCTGTCGGTAGTCGGCCACGGTGCGGGCCACCTCGGCGGCGGTGCCGGCGACGAGGTGGCGTTCGAACGCCCTGGGCGGGATGCCGTAGAGCGAGGACATCCACTGTGCGCCGCGGTGGAGGCTGGTTGCGCGGTCGTCGTCCACCGAGACGAAGAGCACCATTGCCGGGGTCACCGAACCCGGCGCCCGTCCGGACCGGTCGACCTCCTTGGCCAGCCGTTCGACCGCGTCGCCGTAGTCGGACGGGGTGAGGAAGAGGGGCATCCAGCCGTCCGCGAGAGTCGCTGCCCTGCGAAGCGCCGCCTCGGAGGAGCCGCCGACCCACACCGGCACCGTCGGTGGGACCGGCAGCTGACGGTAGCGGGACCGGCCGTCGGTCGCCGTGTCGCCGCGGGCCGCGCCCTCTCCGCACCGCCACGAGCGGCGGAGCTCGGCGATGGCGCCGTCGAGCTGCCGGCCACGGGTGTGGTAGTCGGCCCCGACCTGTTCGTATTCACCAGGATGGCTGCCGACACCGACGCCGAGGACGAACCGGCCCCCGGAGAGGGTCTGGAGGGTCGCAGCCTGCTTGGCCACCTCGGTCGCCCCGCGGAGCGGAAGTTGGATCACGCACGTTCCGAGGGCGACCCGGGTGGTCGCGGTTGCTGCCACCGTGAGCGCGACCATGCACTCGAGGCAGGGTCCGTGCCAGAAGAGGTGGTCGCAGGCCCAGAGGGCGTCGGCCCCGGCTGCCTCGGCCGACGCGCAGAGCCGGGCCAGCTCGTCGACGGGATGGCACTCACGCGCGACCGGGGAGGAGGCCTGCCCACCCGGTACGGCCCAGGCCGGGACGGTGTCCTGGACGAAGGTCGGGAGGATGAGTCCCACGGCCCCGAGGGGCCCGGATGGCGGCACCACGGGCACAACGCATGGTACCCGCCGGCCTCGATGGAGGTAGCCATCGGGGGTCCGGCCGGGGCGTCTCCCGCTGACGCGTCCGGCCCGGGCGCGCCAGCGGGCAGAATGGGGGGTGTGCACCGCGGCAGTCCGGCCGGGTGCCGCGGGCCATGGACCTTTGGGAGGACGACCCAGTGGACGAACCGACGGAAGAGCGGGCGGGCGACGCGGTTGACGCCGCCTCCCTCACCGACCAGGAGCGCGGGAAGCGGCTGGCGGACCTCACCGCGCTCATCGACCTCATGCGGCCGGCCGTCCAGGCCGACGGCGGGGACCTGGCGCTGCTTTCCGCGGATGTGGTGACCGGCGTGGTGGAAGTGCAGCTGCAGGGCGCCTGCAGCTCGTGCGCGGTGAGCTCGTCGACGCTCCAGGGCGGGGTCGAACGGATCCTGACCGACCGGCTCGACTGGGTCACCGAGGTGCTGGGTGGGGTCGACGAATCCATCGACCCGCTGCTCAGCGGCTCGATGGGCCGCGGGGGGTACGTCCCCAGCTTCTGATCGGGCAGCTTCGGTCGGGGTCCGCGGCAGGCTCCGGTCGGTGCCGTACGATCGGCCGATCGTGGGTCCGAACCTCCAGCGCGGGACGGCCACTGTGGATCCGGTCGCCGCAGCCCGGCCCCGGCCCGACGCCTCCGGCGTCCCGGATCTCGTGGGGGAGCGCCGCGCCGGTGACGTCCGGACGCCGCGATGGCCGACCGTGCTGGCCTTCGGGGTGGTGGCCGTCCCCTTCACCGTGGCCGTCGTACGGCTGCTGGTGTCGCCCTCGGCCCATCTCACCCTCCCCGACGACCTCGCCCTCATCGACCTGCACACCCGGCGCGCGCTTGTCTGGAAGCAGCAGCTCGGTGTCTTCGACCACAACGGCTGGAACCACCCCGGCCCGACCTACTTCTATCTTTTGTCCGTCGTCTACCGGGTGCTCGGATCGGGCGCGCGCTCGCTGTTCGTAGGGGCGACCCTGCTCAATGCCTTCGCCGCGCTCTGTTGTGTCGCGGTGGTCCGCCGCAGGACCACCGCGACACGCGCGCTGTGGGCCGCGCTCTGGGTCTGCCTGCTCGCCTCGGTGCTGGCCGCGAGCGGGACGGCGGCCACGACCTATTCGGAGAGCGTGCTCGGTGCCCTGGTCAGCCCCTGGAATCCCGTGGTGGTCATCTTTCCTCTGCTCCTGCTCGTCCTGTGCTGCGCCGGCGCCGTCGACCGCTCCGCACCATCCCTGGTGGCCGCCCTGCTGGTCGGCTCCTTCGTGGTCCAGACCGACATCTCGACCCTCCCGGTTGTCGCCGTGATGGTCCTGCTGGCGGGCGCGATCTGGTTGGTGACCGTCGTGCGCGACGACCGGCACCGACCGGCAGGTGACGGCGGAAGCGCAGTCGCCGGTGCACGCGGCACGGTGAGCGGGCGCCCGGGGCGGGGCGGCGCGGCGCTGGCGGCGGGCGGCCTGGTCCTTCTCGCCCTCATGTGGCTGCCCCCCGTGCTCCAGGAGGTGGGCGGCCACCCGGGGAACCTCTCCCTGCTCTACGACTTCTTCACGGCCGCGCACCCCGGCCAACCGCTCGCAGCCGGCCTACGGTCGTTCGTCGCGGCGTGCGGGATCCTCCTCGTGGGTCCGGCCGAGGTGATGGGCTCGATCCTCGGCGGAACCCCGCTCCACGAGGCAGCGGCCGTTACCGCCGCGGTGGTGGCGGTCCTGGTCTCGGTCGCCGTGCTGGCGGCCGGACTGCGCGAGCGGTTGCGATTCGCGACCGGGCTCGGCCTCCTCGGCCTGGCAGGGTATGTCGCGCTGGTCATCGGGGTCACCCGCGTGGTCGGATTCGTCTTCGGGTACCTGGTGGTCTGGGCCGTCGCACTCCCGGTGGCCGCATGCATCGGGGTCGGGATGCTGGATACCCCGCCGGCCCTCGTCGCGCACCGGCGCCGCCCGCTGACCTCGCCGGCGGGGTTCCGGGCGGGACTGGCGGTGATCGCGCTGGCGGCCGCTGCGGTGCTCTGCGTCCGGGTGCTCGCCATCCCACCGCTCGAACGGGCGTCGGATCCGAATGTCGGCCGGCTGGCCGCTCTGGTCACCCCCCACCTCGATCCGCACGGCCGGGTCGCGGTGGGGGACGCGGGCGCGGGCACCGCCGGCACCCAGCTGCTCGACACCGAGGAATTCATCGGCCTGGTCGACCGTCTCGACGTGGCCGGGTACCACCCGACCGTCAACCACTTCTGGTGGTCGCAGTTCGGTCCTGGCTACCAGCAGGACGGCACCGAGGACCGCCGGGTGACGCTCACCACCTGGACCCCGGGCTCGGCGTCGCTACCCGGGTATCTGGGCCGGGTCGGGGACATGGCGGTGACGGTGACCGGCCGGGGTGGACGGTCGGTGACGGCCGTCCACGCTCCCTAACCGGTCCCGGCGGGAACGGAGACGGAGCCGGATCTGCCCGGGGCCGTAGCGGACGCTGCGGCCCGCGCCTCGTCACCGAGGGCATCTGCCCTGGACAGCAGCCACGGGGCGACCATGTTGGCACCGGCCTGCGAGACGTGGATCCCGTCGGCGAAGCGGACGTCGATCCCGTCGACGGTCTGGTCGTAGTGGCCCCCGGGATCGAGTTGGGCGTTGAGGTCGGCCACCACCGCGCTGCCCCCGGAGCCGGCCACCACCTCACGGAGCAGACTGTTGTAGCGGTCGACCCTTGCCGGGTCGTCCTCCGGCCAGGGGGCGCCGTCGGGCTGCTCGACGAGCTGTTGGTAGTACGGCGCGGTCAGCAGTACCACGGTCGCCCCGGTCGAGTGGAGGACGCCGACCGCGCGGGTGAGGGCGGCGCGCTCGGTGCCGTCGAAGGCCGGCGTCCCGATGTGGATCCAGGACCTGCCTACCCGCTGGTCGCGCACCTCGTACTCGCCCTCGGCCAGGAGGACCACGTCGGGGTGGAAGGTGTCGACATCGGCCTGCCACCGGATGAGCTGGGCCGCGCACGGTACCGATACCCTCCCTCCACGCTCTCCCCCGACGCCGGAGACCGACGTCCCGTGGAAGAGCGTCTCGTTGGTCGACAGACCGCAGCCGAACACCCCGTCACCGGCGTAGTCGGCGCCGTAGGTGCCCGCGGCCGGTCCGAGGCCGAACCCGAGGAAACTGGCCTCGGAGTCTCCCACCAGCAGGACCCGGATCGGACCGCCGGTCCCGGCAGCGACTGTCGGCACGCCGGCCCCGGTTCCCGGGTCCGCTCCGTCCGTAGCGGTCAACGAGGTGCCGCTGGTCGGGACGACCGGGAGGGCGGCGACCGACGGGGTGGCACCGGCGGTGGCCGCCACCAGGATCGCCCCGGTGGCTCCGACGGCCACCGGGGTTGCGGCCCATCCGCGCCAGCCGCGCAGCGCGCCCCGTCGGATCGGCATCTCGAGGAAGTGGAAGGAGGCCGCCGCGATCGCCACCGATGTCGCGACCCGGACCACGAAGAGCTGCCAACCGAGCAGGCCGGTGCGCCCGTGGTCGAGGACCACGAAGACCGGCCAGTGCCAGAGGTACAGCCCATAGGAGATGGCCCCGAGATAGCGGACCGGTCGCAGGGAGAGGGCCCGGGCCCAGGGGCTCTCTCCCACCAGCGACACGCTGGCGATGACCGCGGCGGTGGCGAGGGCGACGACCGCGAACCCGCCGTGGTAGATCCAGGTGGTCGCACTGGTGGTGACGGCGGACATCCACAGCACCACACCGAGTCCGACCCCGCCGATCAAGATCACCGCGGCGCGGGTGGCTTTCGAGAGGGCGAATGAGCGGACCAGGGACGTCGTGGGTACCGGCCCGGCATTCCGCCGCCGGGGGAGAGGATGGGCGAGGACGATCGCCAGGGCCGCCCCGATGAGGAGGGCCTGAGCTCTCGTGTCGGTCCCGTAGTAAGCACGGCTCTCCCCGGTTCCTCTCTCGAAGAGCAGGGACATCGCGACCGCGCTGGCCAGCGCGCCGGCCACGGTGAGGGCGAGCAGCATCCGCAGCGAACGCGTCAGGTGCAAGAGCCCGAGCACGACCAGGGGCCACAGCAGGTAGAACTGCTCCTCGATCGAGAGCGACCAGGTGTGGATGAGCGGGCGTGGCGTGTTCAGCGCTGCGAAGTAGCCCTGGCCGCTCGAGACCTGATGCCAGTTGTTGCCGTAGACCAGTGTGGCGACGGCGTCACTCCGCAGCTGGCCGAGGGTGTCCGGCGGGGCGAAGAAGATCCCGTAGACGGCCACACCGAGCAGCATCGCGAGCAGCGCGGGCACCAACCGCCGGACCCGGTGGCCCCAGAATCGCGCCAGGCCGATCCCCGAGTTCTGCCGGAATTCGGAGACCAGGAGCCCGGTGATGAGGAACCCGGACAGCACGAAGAAGACGTCGACACCGAAGAACCCGCCACCGGCCCACGAGACGCCGCCGTGGAAGAGGAGGACCAGCGCGATCCCGAGGGCGCGGACGCCGTCGAGTGCCGGGATGCGGTCGAGCGCCGGCTCGGGGGCCGCGTGGTGGGATCCGTTCCCCCCGGTCCCCCCGGCTGTGGTCTCGTGCTCCACAGCAGTTCCCACTGGCAGATCGTAGCTCCGCAGGTGTGCCGTCCCTGGCCGCGGCGCGACGGCGGACGACCGCTCAACGGGCGGCTGAGCGTTGCCTCCAGCGCATCAGCGGCCGTTCGATCAAGAACCAGCTGGCGATGGCGATCGCGAAGACCACGGCCAGGCGGACCAGCTCGGTGGGCCAGAACCCCCAGCCGGTGCCGGAGGGCTCGAGGGCCAGGTAGACGGGGAAGTGCACCAGGTAGACGGTGTAGGAGATGTCGCCGATGAACACGAGCAGGCCGAGCCCCACCAGGCGCGAGCCGACCCCCGCGGGGCAGATCACGAAGTAGGTCACGATCACGGCCGAGGCAACCGCTGTCGCGGGCAGCCACCAGACCACCAGGGTCTCGGTGAACAGCGGGGAGTAGAGGAGGATCCACGCGAGGAACGCGGCCGAAGCGGCGGCCGATGCAGTGAGCACGTTGCGGGCCCACCGGGGCCAGCCGTCGAGAAGACCGTCGGCCGCCACGAGTCCGAGGAGGCAGCCGAGGAACAGCGCATCGGCCCGGGTGTCGAAGGCGTAGTACACGCGGTCGAAGACCGTGTTGAATGCGGCGGTCGTGTGGTGTTGTGCGTGATACACCCACCAGAGGCGGTCGGCCACGCTCAGCACGAGCCCCCCGGCCGCGAGTCCGTAGGCGAGGCGCAGCCTGTGGGCGGCGACCGCCGCCACCATCAGCAGTGACCAGAGGACGTAGTACTGCTCCTCCACCGAGAGCGACCAGGTCTGGGCCAGGTAGCCGAAGAAGGGGGCGTGGCCGAAGGCCTGCCGGTAGTCGGCGTAGTAGAACATCGCGGCCAGGCTGTCCCCCCAGAGCCGCTGGGCTGCGTCGGCCACGTGGACGAAGCTCGCGTAGACGGCGAGGAGCCCGATCGTCAACAGCAGCGGGGGGACGAGACGCACGCCGCGACGGGCGTAGAAGCCGGACATGCTGATCCGTCCGTTGCGCCGACCCTCCGTCGCCAGCATGGCCGTGATGAGGAAGCCGCTGAGCACGAAGAAGACCTGGAGGGCCGCCCAGGCTCCGGGGAGAGACGCGAAGTTGGAATGGAAGACGAGGACGGCGATTACCGCCAGGGCTCGCAAACCGGTCAACGGCGGGCGGTTGCCGAGTCGGAACCGGTGCGGTTCGGCGGTGCCGTCAGACGACGTGCCACCCGCCGGGACGGTGGTTGCGGCCGGGCGTGCGGCGGTGTCGGTGCCGACCGCCGCGCCGGCTGGCGGCACGGGTGCGGCCTGGTCGGACGGAGGCCGACCAGGAGCGCCCATCCCGGCGATGGTACCGCACACCCCCGGCGGACCCGCGGCCCCGGGTCACCGTAGTGACCCTCGGGGACCCCGGTCACCAGGGGCCCTCCACTACCATCACGGCCATCGCGCGCATGGGGGACACCATGGCTCCGGCCGGCCAGCACCCGGATGCCTCCGAGGGGAGACCCCAGGTGGTGCACGACGGTCGGCGCGTGGGCCGCCTGGCCAAATGGTGGCCGGTGCTGGTGCCGGTGGTCGTCGTCCTGGTCGGTGCGTGGTTCTACCGCTGGGTCGACGAGGACGCTTTCATCGACTTCCGGATCGTCCACAACCTGCTCGCAGGCCACGGTCCGGTCTTCAACGTGGGCGAACGGGTCGAGGCGGACTCCGACCCCCTCTGGCTCTTCACTCTGGTTGCGTTGCACGCGGTGCTCCCGTTCGCCTCGCTCGAGTGGACGTCGGTGGTCCTGGGTCTGTTCTGCACCGGCACCGGTTTCCTCGCCGGCGGCCTCGCCGCGGTGCACCTCGGGCGGTCCCGCGGCGAGGGGATGGTGCTCCCGCTCGGCCTCCTCGTGGCGGCGTCGGTGGCGGGAGTCTGGGAGTTCGCGACCTCGGGTCTCGAGATGTCGATGGTGTTCCTCTGGCTCGGCGGCTCCTATCTCGTCCTGGTCCGCGTCGAGGGCGGGCTCACCCGGGCGGCACCGGCGGCCCTGGTGCTCGGCCTCGGGGGACTCATCCGTCCCGAGCTGGTGATCGGGTCGGCCGTCATGGTTGCGGCCCTGCTCCTGGTGGATGTGCCGGCGGCAGGCGGGGGGCTCCGGCTGAGGCGCTGCGTGTTCCTGGTGGTGACCGCCTTCGCCCTGCCGGTGGGCTACGAGGTCTTCCGGATTGCCTATTACGCGCTGATCGTCCCCACCACCGGCCTGGCCAAGGCGGCGGGAGCGTCGTGGTGGTCGCAGGGGGCCACCTACCTATGGAACCTGGTCGCTCCCTACACCCTCTGGCTGCCGCTACTCCTGGCGCTCCCGATCGTGGCCCTCCGGGTCGCAGCGTGGTGGCGGGCCGGCGACCGCAGGGGGGTGCTGTTGGTCGTCACCCCGGTGGCGGTCGGGGCGTGCGACGCGCTCTACGTGGTCCACCTGGGTGGGGACTACATGCACGCCCGCCTCCTGCTGCCCGCGCTGTTCGCCCTCCTCCTCCCGGTCTGGGCGGACGGCAGCCGGCTGCGCGGAGCCCGCGTGGTGCCCGTGCTCGGCATCGCCGTCTGGTCGCTGGTCTGCGCCGGGTGGCTCCGCTTCGTGCCCCCCCGGATCGCAGACCTCACACCGCAGACGGTATTCATCTCCAACGAACGCAACAGCTGGATCTCGGCTACCGGTGAGGCCCACCCGGTCACCGCCGCCGACTACCACCGCGCCCTCTCGGGTGCGGCCGGCGCAACCCTGGCCAGGCTCTCCCGCGCGCAACCGGGCGGTCGCAAGACGCTCGTGGTGGTCACCGACCCGTTCCTCCCGATCGAGGCGGCTGCGACCCGCCCCGCGCGCTCACCGCTCCCGTTCACGGTCGCGGTCAACCTCCCTGCCGTCGGCGTGATCGGCTACCTCGCCGGCCCCGGCGTCTACGTCTTCGACGAGTACTCGTTGGCCAATCCCGTCGGCAGCCACACCACTGTGGTGCACCACGCGCGGCCGGGCCACGAGAAGTTCATCGGCCCGGCGTGGATGGTGGCCCGGTTCGGTGTCCGAGCCGACGCGCCGGTCGCCGGTGGACCGTCGGCAACGGACGTCGCCGCGGCCCGCGCCGCGCTCGGCTGCGATCCCCTGGCCGCGTATCTGCACGCCGATCAGCGCCCCGTGGACGCTCTCGCAGGCCCTTTCCAACGTCGGCCCACGCGTTCGGGTTCACCACTTTCTCCTTCAGCGCCGACCCGCAGACGGCCGCGACCGAGCTCTGCGGCCGGTCCGCCGGCCGGTCCGCCCCGAGGTGCCGCGAGGTCACGCCCGAGGACGCAGTGATCGGCGCGCCGGCGGTCGCCCACCGGGGTCCCGTCCACCGGGGTCGCGTCCACCGGGACGACGCCCACCCGCCAATCGGGATCCGGACCACCTCGGTCGCAGGGCTGCTGTACCTGCTCCTCGCGGTCGGTCTCTGGTGGGGGGTCTGGAGCACGCACCCCTCGTCGACAACCACCTGCGGGTGCGGCGACGCGGCCCGGTTCCTCTGGTTCTTCTCCTGGCCCGCCTACGCGCTGGGCCACGGCCAGAGCCTGCTCTGGTCGCAGTGGCTGTTCCACCCGACCGGGATCAACCTCCTCGACGACACGAGCGTCCTGGCCCTCGGGATCCTGCTGGCCCCGCTCACCCTCGCCGCCGGGCCGGTGGTGTCGATGAACGTGGCCCTGACCCTGGCCCCGGCGCTCTCGGCTCTGGCGATGTTCGTGCTCCTGCGCCGCTGGGTCGCCTGGCCGCCGGCCGCCTTCCTCGGGGGGCGGCCTACGGGTTCTCGCCGTTCATGATCTCCGAGCTCGCCCTCAACCAACTCAACATCGCCTTCCTGGCCGTCCCGCCGCTGCTGGTGCTGGCCCTCGACGAGCTGCTGGTCCGGCAGCGGCGCTCCCCGTACGCGGCCGGGGCCGCCCTCGCCGGCCTGGTGGTGCCTCCAGTTCTTCGTGAGCACCGAGGTGCTGGTCATCACCGCCATCGCGGTGGTGGTCGGCGTGGCCCTGCTCCTCGGCTCGCCGCATGGCGGTGCCCCGGGGCGATCGGCCGCGAGGTCGGGGCACGCCCTCCGGGGCCGCCGTCGCCGTCGGGGCTGCCGGCGTGCTGCTCGCCTACCCGGTGTGGTTCCTGCTGCGCGGGCCCGCCCACCTGGCGGACCGATCTGGTCCAACGGGGCCGTCGCCCGCTACGGGACGACCCCGGCCATCTTCGTCACGACCGGGGGGCTCGCCGATCTGCGGCCGGTCATGCTGCGCTTCGGCGGGTACCAGGGGCCGGTCCTCGTCGGCCTCGGCTACCTCGGACTCGGCGTGCTGGTGGTGTCGGTGGTCGGGGCGCTGGTCTGGCGTCACGACCGCCGGCTCCTCCTGTTCGGGGCGGTCGGGCTGGTGGCCGCCGTGCTCTCGCTGGGCCCCGGGCACGGCTACTGGGTCCCGTGGCAGGTCGCTGGAGCGGGTCCCCTGGGTCGGGGACATCGTGGAGGTCCGGTTCACCCTGGTGGTCACCCTGTGCGTGGCGGTGATGGTCGGTCTGGCCGTCGACCGGACCGGGCCTGGGCGCGAGGTCGCCGTCGGGGCCGGCGCGACCGGGTGGGCGCGTGGTGGTCGTGGTGGTCGTCCCGACGGTCGTGGCCTCTGGCCCCGAACCTCCCGCTGACCACCCGGCCGGTGGTGCTGCCGCAGCTGGTACGCCGACGGTCGGTCCGACCCTGCCGCCCGGGACGGGTGGTGCTCGCCTATCCGGCCCCGTTCTCGGGGCTCCAGTCGTCCCAGGCCTGGCAGGCGGTCAACGCGATGCGCTGGGCCCAGGCCGGCGGCGGGGGCCCGAGGGCCAGCCGTCACGGGCCGGGGCGGCCCGGCCCGGCTTCGAGGTGCTGTTCGGCGCGTCGCTGGCCGCTGGGCCCGCACCGCTGCCGACGCCGGCCAACCTGGCCGCCGTCCGGCAGGCACTCCGCCTGGGCGGGTGACGACGTGGTCGTGCCCGACCAAGCGGGGCTGCCCGTCTACGAGCAGGGGCGGAGCGGCGGCTACGCGGTCGGGCTCCTGACCGCGGCCATCGGCGTCGGCGCCGACCTACGACGCACGCGGCCTGGGTGTGGTCGTCGGTGCCGGGCCGCCGCCCCGGTGCCGATGCCGCGGTCGCCTTCGCCCGCTGCACCACCGGCGCTGTCGGCCGCCGACCCGCGTCCCGGGCGGTGCCCGCCTGCGTGCTCGGCCGGCCGGTGAGCCGGTCCCGGCCTGACCGAGCGCGGTCCCGCGACCGCCGCGGGACCGCCGCTGCGGCGGGGACGGGCGGGCGGGCGCGGCCGCGATCGCCGGGCCGCCACCGCGGCCGCGACCTGCTCGCCGCGGCCGTCGGCTATCTGCTGGTCTCCCTGGTGCTGTGGTGGCACGTGTGGTCCGCCCACCCGACCTCGACCACGACCTGCGGCTGCGGCGACAGCTCCCTCTTCCTCTGGTTCCTCGCCTGGCCGGCCCACGCCATCTGGCCCACGGGCTCGACCCGCTTCTACTCGACGGCCATGTCCCATCCGGGCGGGGTCAACCTGCTCGCCAACACGACCGAGCTCGGCCATCGGGGTGCTGCTGGCCCCGGTCACCTGGCTCTTCGGCCCGGTGGCCACCCTGAACGTGGCGCTGACCCTGGCCCGGCGCTGTCGGCGCTGGCCATGTTCGTGCTGCTGCGGCGCTGGGTGGCCTGGCGCCCGCCGCCTTCGTCGGCGGCCTCCTCTACGGCTTCTCGCCGCTCATCCTCGTCGAGCCTCACCGACGCCCACCTGATGCTGGGCATGGCGCCGGTCCCCCCGCTGGTGGTGCTCTGCCTCGACGAGCTCTGTTCCGCCGGCGCCGCCGGCCGGTCGCGGTGGGTGTCGGGCTCGGTCTCCTGCTGGTGGTCCAGTTCTTCGTCGGCACCGAGGTCCTGGTCCTCGTCGGTGATGGCCGCGGCCATCGCCGTCGTCCTGCTCCTCGGCGTGGGGGCTCGCGCACCCCGACGAGCTGCGCGCGCGATGGCGCCACGCCGTGACCGGCACGGCGGCCGCCGGGGACCGCCGGCGTGCTGCTCGCCTGGCCGGCCTGGTTCGCCCTGGCCGGCCCGGCCCACACCTCGGGGCCGGTGTGGCCCACGCTCTACCTCGGCTACGAGGGGACCACACCTGCGCGACTACGTGCTGCCCGACGCCCGTGTCGGCGCAGCTTCACGGCATTCACCCACCGGGTCGGCGGCTACCAGGGCGCGACCCTCTCGGTGCAGTACTTCGGGATCGGGATGCTCGCCGTGCTCGTCGTCGGGCTGCTCGTCTGGCGGCGCGACCGGCGGCTGTGGCTGTCGGGGCGGTGGCGGCGCCATCCGGTGCTCTGTCGCTGGGGCGCGGGCCCACCGTGTGGCTGCCGTGGCGGCTCTTCTCCGGCCTCCCGCTGTTCCAGAACATCATCCCGAGCCGGTTCCTGCTGGTGACCTACCTTGCGGCGGGGGCCATGCTCGGACTGATCGTCGACCACACCCCGACGCGGTGGCCGTGCGTGTCACCGCGTGGCGCCGACGTGGCGACGGCACCTTGCGCCGGTGGCCTGCACGGTGGCGCCGCGGCCGTGGCCGGGTCGCGGTGGCCGCGGTGGCCATCGTGCCGGTCGCCGTCGTACCTGGCGCCGACCGTCCCCTGGCCACCCAGCCGGTGGTGCTGCCCACCTGGTTCCGCACCGTGGCACCCCACCTCCCGGCACCAGGTGCTGCTGGTGTTCCCGGTGCCCTACCAGGTGATCGAGAGCGCATGGCCTGGCAGGCCGTCGACGGGTTGTCCTACGCCATGGTCGGTCGGCGGTGGACCCGGTGGGGATCCAGCGCGGGCCGGGCCCGAGCGGCCCGGGCGACGTGGTCATCGGGAACGCGCTCGTTCTCCTTCACCCGCCAGGTCCTCCGCACCGGGGACGTCGCCGCGGCGCGGTCGGCACTCGACGGGCTGGGGGGTGACCATGGTGGTACTCCCGGACCAGCCCGGACTGGCCCCCTACGACCGGGTCACCTGGGTGCCCTTCGCGGTCGGGTTGATGACCGCGGCGACCGGCCGGGCGCCGGTGCGCCAGGCGGGGGCGTGGGTCTGGACCGGGGTCGCTTGCGGCGGGACCACCCGCAGAAATCACCCCGGCCGAGTTCGACCGCTGCGCCGCCCTCGCCGCGCACCCGGACCCTTCGGCCATCGCCGCGGTGGCCGCGTGCGTGACCGGGCACGTGTGAGCACGGATCGGGCACCGGTGGGGGCCCCGGATGAGGGGTGGACGACTGGTAGCGTCGGCAGTTGTGCGTGGCACCGCCTCACCAGGTCGGATGGGCGGTCGCGGTCTCCGCACCGGCGGAGCGGCGGCGGTGGCCGTGGTCGTCCTCGCCCTCGCCCTCGGGGGGCTCATGGTCCAGGCCGTACGGGGCAACCGCACCGTCGAGCGCGCAGCGGTCGGTGGCGACGGTGCGCGACGCAGCGCTGGACGACGCCTTCTACGACTGCCTCGCCGTGCAGGCCCACAGTCTGGTGCCAACGGGCCAGACGGTCGCACTCGCCGACACCGATCTCGGTGACCTGGTCACCCTGCTGAAGGGCGTCGGGAGCTGGATCACCGTGGCGGACCCGCCGCTCGACCGCCGATATCACCCTCTCTCTGCGCAACGACGTGCACGGTCGGGGTGCCTGTCTGGGAACGGTCGTGGTCGCCCGCTACGCGCATCCCGTCCACGGTGTCGTCATCCGGGTCGGGACGGGGTCGAGCGTGCCCGGGACCGGACCGCCGCCGGCCCCGCCCCTGTGAGCGGGATGGGCGCGTGATGACCACCCTCCCGGCGACCGTCGCCGCGTTCCTGGTGCTCTCTGCGGCGGGGCTCGCGCCGGTCGTCGCCCTGGTCGGCCTGCGCTGGGTCACCGTCCCGCTGGCACCGCTCGGCGGAGCGGTCGTCGCCGGGGTGTCGGCGACCTGCTTCCTCGCCGTGGGTGGCACGTTCATGGGGTGGTTCGTCGGTCTCGCCGTCGTCGTGCACGGTCTCGGCCGGCCTCCTCCGCCTGCGCCCTCCGGTCCGGCAGGGGGGGTGGCCGGGCCCCGCCGACGAGACCGGGACCGGGCACCGTGTGGCGGGCGCGCTCGCGGCCGTCGCCCTGCTCGCCGCGTGCGCCTGGAGCCTGCGCGCGCTCGCGACCCCAGCCGTGGGATTCGACGCGCGCGCTCTGTGGCTCATGCGCGCCGGGTGGCTCCTCCAGTCCCATCACCAGTTGCTCGTCGACATGCGGGTACCGAGCCTGGTCCTCGGTCAGAGCGCCTACCCGCCCCTGGTGAGCGCGTCCGCCGCGGTGGCGGCGAGCGTCACCGGGAACCCGTCGCCGCGCCTCGGTGTGGTGGTGGTGGCCCTCCTCGACACCTGCGCGCTCCTCGCTGCCGCCTTCGCGGTGGTCGACCTCGGGCGTCGGGTCGCAACGCGGCCGGCCGGCCGTGCTGCGCGATCCTCGGTCGTACCGGTGGCGGTCGGGCTCGTCGCGGCGGTGCTTCTCGTCCCCGTCGCCTTCGGCATCAGCGAGCCGTTCATGACCAACGGCTACGCCGACCCGATCTGGTCCCTCGCCGCGGTCGGTGCGCTGGCCTTCGGCCTGCAGCTCCAGGGGACCCGATCGGACCAGGGGGTGGCCCTGGTCCTCGTGCTCGTGGCTGGCCTGTCCAAGGACGAGGGAGCGGTGACCGCGGCCGGGATCATCCTGCTCCTGACGGCACGTGCGGTGGCTGCTCTGCCGGCGGGGGAGCGACGGCGCGGGTGGCGTGCCCCGGTGGCGAGGGGTCTCGTGCTGCTCACCCTGGTGGGATCGTGGCCGGTGGTGGTGCGGGCGGTCCACGCGCCGGGGGATCACCTCGGCCTTCTCGCCGGCCGGGACCTGGCCCGGGCGTGCGCATGCCACTGAGGCCGGGATGTCCCCGTACCTGCACGTCCTGGTGCTGGCCGCCGCCGTGGCGCTCGTGGGCGGGCTGTTCCTCTCCCCGGTCCGCCGGCGGATCGGTGCTGCCAACGACGGGTGGGCCTGGTGCGGGCTGGCCTGGGGCCTGGTCGCGGTGGCCGGCGCGCTGGTGACCGGGACGGGCGCCATCGAGCCGTGGATCCGCTCGACCGTGCACCGGGTGACCGAGTTCGCCGCACTCGGGGGGTGGTGGATCGTGGCCGTGTGGGCAGTCGTGGCCGCGGCCGGGCTGACCGTCGAGAGCGCCCGGACCGCCCGAGGGCGCGCCGGGCGTGCCGCGGGCCGAGGACGAGGCGATCCCCTCCGGCGTGGGCGACGGGGTGCGACCGGACGCGGACGGCGCGGTCAGTGCGGAACAACCGGTGGGGATCGGGACACCCGCCCGATGACCACCGTCGAGGAACGCCCCGAGGGCGCGCTCTCGGTCGACGTCCCCGGCACGGGGGGTCAGCCTGGTCCCGAGGGGTCGGCGGGACCGGACGCCCCGCACGCCCCGCGGCACGCCGCGAGAGCGTTGCTCCTCGCGGGAGGTGCCTACCTGGCGCTCGCCGTGCTCGTCTGGTGGAACGTCTGGTCGAGCCATCCGGCCGGGACCACGACCTGCGGCTGCGGCGACACCTCGCTCATGACCTGGTTCCTCGCCTGGCCCGCGCACGCGATCTCGCACGGTCTCTCGCCCCTCTTCTCGACGGATCTGTTCCACCCCGGTGGGGTCAACCTGCTGGCCAACACTGCCGAGGTGGGCCTCGGGGTGCTCCTCGCCCCGGTCACCTGGCTGTCCGGACCGATCGCTTCCCTCAACGTGGCGCTCACCCTGAGCCCCGCCCTCTCGGCTCTGGCCATGTTCGTGCTTCTGCGCCGGTGGGTGTCCTGGTGGCCGGCGGCCTTCGTCGGCGGGCCTGCTCTACGGGTTCTCACCTTTTGTCCTCACCGCGTTGACCGACGGTCACCTGATGCTCGGATTCGCCGCCGTTCCCCCGCTCATCGTGGCCTGCCTCGACGAGCTGCTGGTCGCTCAGCGGCGACGCCCGGTGCCGACCGGAGTCGTGCTGGGTGTCCTCCTGACCGTGCAGTTCTTCGTGGGGACCGAGGTGCTTGCCATCGTGGCGGTGTCCGGATTTGTCGCCGCGGTCCTCGTTGCCGCCGGTCTCTCGGCCGGCGCCCTCCGTCGTCCGGGCCGGGTCGGCGCCCGACTCCGGTACGGCGGAATCGGGTTCGGCGCCGCAGCGGGAACCTCGGCGCTCCTGCTCGCGTACCCGGTCTGGTTCGCGCTCGCCGGCCCGGCGCATCTGTCCGGCGGCATATGGGGCCCGGACTCGCGGATCAGCCAGTTCGGCACGACGCTCGGACAGCTGGCATGGCCGTCGCCGCCGCCGGCCCAACTCCTCGCGCTGGCCCACCGGTTCGGTGGCTACCAGGCGCCGACACGCTCCGCCGTCTATTTCGGGATCGGGCTGTTCGCCGTGCTGGCCGCCGGTGTGCTCGTGTGGCACCGCGACAGCCGGCTCTGGTTCTTCGGGGTGATCGGGGTGCTCTCTGCCTGGCTCGCGCTCGGCGTGCAGGAGGGCCATTGGACCCCGTGGCGGCTCTTCGCCGGCTGGCCACAACTGGACAACGTGATCCCGAGCCGCTTCATCCTGGTGACCTATTTGGCCGCCGCGGTGATGCTAGGGCTCATCGTCGACCACACCCGCCGGGCGGTCACTCGCCGGCTCGCTGCTCGCACCGGCCCCGGTCACGAGTCCCGCAGCGGACGGTCCTGGGCCGGAGCGGTGGCCGGTCTGCTGGTGGCCGCGGTCGGGCTCGTGCCGATCGCGGTCTACTACGGCCAGGGTCTGCCCCTCACCGCCCAGCCGGTGGTGGTGCCGGCGTGGTTCCGCACGGTCGCCCCCGGTCTCGCACCCGGTCAGGTGGGCCTGGTGTTCCCGGTGCCCTTCGCCTACTACCAGAGCGCGATGACCTGGCAGGTCACCAGCGGGATGACCTTCGCCATGGTGGGCGGGGGAGGCCCGGGAGCGCTTCTGTCGAGGGCCGGGTCCGAGCGGGCCGGTCAGGTCGCGATCGGCGACCTCTCGATCTCCGAGACACCCCAGACCGTCACCCCGGCCGAGATCACCGCGACCCGGGAGGCGTTGGACGGCTGGGGGGTGACCCTGGTGGTGCTCCCGGATCCCGGCCCGCTGCCCGCCTACGAGCGAGTCCACCTGGTCCGCGACATCGTGGTACTGATGACCGCGGCCACCGGTCGTCGGCCCACGCGGACGGCCGGCGCCTGGGTGTGGTCGGGCGCAGTGCGCACCCAGCCCGGCGGTGATCCCGCCGGCGAGTGTCCTCGCCCGCTGCTCGGCCGGCCCGGCAGCAGGGAGCGTCCCCTCGATCGCAGCGGCCGCCGACTGCGTGCTGGCCTCGCGGTCCCGCACCGGACGGGAGTCCCTGATGGAGCCCATGGCCGAGCCGGTGACCGCATCGCAGGCCCGCCCTTCGGCCACCGGCAAGGAGCGGGTTGTGGCGCTCGACGGCCTGCGCGCGGTCGCCCTGCTCATCATCATGGGGTTCCACTTCGACGTGGGATGGCTGAAGGGTGGCTTCTTCAGCCTCGACATCTTCTACGTGCTCTCCGGATACCTCATCACCGGGCTGCTCGTGGGTGAATTCCGCAAGCGGCGTCGGATCAGACTCTCGGCCTTCTGGCTGCGCAGGGCCCGAAGACTGTTGCCCGCCCTCCTGATCGTCCTGGTGGCGGTCACCCTGCTGGTCCGGTTCGTGGCCGCGCCGGGGACCTACCCCGGCTACCGGATGGACGCCCTCTCCGCGCTCTTCTACTTCTCCAACTGGTGGCAGATCGCGGCGAGCGGCAATTACTTCAACGCCACCGGAGCGATCTCACCGCTCACCCACACCTGGTCGCTCGCACTCGAGGAGCAGTTCTACCTGGTCTGGCCCCTGGTGGTCCTCGCGGTGATGCACGCTCGCTCGACCTTCCGCAGCGGAGTGCGGCTCCTCCTTGCTCTCTCGGCGGCCGGCGCGGTGGCCTCGGCGGTCGAGATGGCCCTGCTCTACCACCCGGGCACGAACCCCACCCGGCTCTACTTCGGCACCGACACCCATGCCCAGTCGATCCTGATCGGAGCCTGCGTGGCCTGTGTCCTGACGCTCGTCCAGCTCCGGCGCGGGGAGGAGGGGATGGCACCGGAGGCCGCGTCGCCCTGGGCGCGGACGGCCCTGGTCACCGGCGGCCTGATCGGGTGCGCGGTCACCCTGGTGATCTCGACCCGGGTCACCGGCGGTTCCTCCTTCGACTACCGCGGCGGGTTCGCCCTCTCCGCACTCGCCGCTGCCGCGGTCATCGTCGCCGCGGTGTGCGTGCCGCGGGGGCCGATCGCCCGGGTGCTCGCCACCAAGCCGCTGGTCTGGCTCGGGACCATCTCGTATGGCGCCTACCTCTGGCACTTCCCGGTCTACGTGTTCGTCGACCATACGCGGACCCACACCTCGGGACTGGTCCTCCTCGCGGTCCGGTTCGCCACGACGGTCGTCCTCGCCGCGGCGAGCTACCTGCTGGTGGAGCGACCGGTCATGTACGGGACCTTCTGGCGGTCGGTGCGGTCGATCACCCCTGCATTGGCCCTGATGGGGGCCACGGTCGCCGTGGTCGTCGCGGGCACGGTCGTGCCGGCCACCGCGGCCCCGCGCATCGCCACCACCATGCCCGCGCCTGAGCACACGGCGCTGGCCCAGGCCAGGGCCTTCTCGACCCACCCGATCCGGTTCTACCTGGTCGGCGACTCCCTGGCGGTCACCCTGGGCATCGGCCTCGAAGTGGACAGTGTGCACCGCTACGGGGTGCAGCTCATCGACAAGGCGGTCCTCGGGTGCGACCTCGACGACCTGCCGACCATCTCGACGACCAACGGGCAGGTCGACGATCCCGAGTCGTCCTGCCGCACCTGGCCGGCGCTCTGGGCCCACCAGATGGCTGTGTACCACCCCGAGGTCACAGGGCTTCTCATGGGGAGGTGGGACATCCTCGACCACGTCTACCAAGGTCATCTGGTCAACATCACCCAGCCGGCCTGGTACCGGCACAACGAGGACGAGATCGAGCACGCGGTCGACGTCCTCTCGGCCGGCGGTGCCCGGGTGCTGCTGTTCACCATGCCGTACATCGACCCGATCAACGAGGCGATCGACGGCACCTTGTCCCCGGAGGACAGTCCGGTGCGGGTGCAGGATTTCAACCAGATCCTCGCCCAGGTCGCCGCGCGTCACCCCGGGGTGGTCACCCTCGTCGACCTCAACCGGATCCTCGACCCGCATGGCAGCTTCCAGGCTTCGATCGACGGGATCACCGTCCGGTGGGCGGACGGAATCCACATCTCCAAGCCCGGTGGCGAGTGGCTGCAACCGATCATCCTCCCGCCGGCCGCCGCGGATGGCCTCACCTTCCGGGCGGCGCGGTCCCGGAACTGAGCGGCACACGCCGGCGCAGTGCCTGCCGCCGTGCCCAGCCGGCCCGGACCGCTGCGGTCAGCACCACCGTCGCCAGGACCAGCGGGACGGTACCGAGCTCGAAGCGGAACCGCTCGTTCTCGCCGATCTCGATGAGCGCGCTGGCCGCGAACGCGTACGCCGTCGTCCACCAGAGGACGGCCAGGGTCCCGGCGGTCGCCGGGTCGCGGCGTCGCCGCCAGATCAGCAGAAGGGTCCCGAGGAGCGCGAGCGAATAGACCGCCACCGCCTGGAGCGAGAGCCAGGAGAGGGGGCTCGGCCCGCGCTCGAAGACAACCTCGGCAGCTGCCGGGTCGGTCACCGGCTGCCAGTCGACCACCCGGTCGTAGGCGGTGGCGTACCCGCGGACTGCCGGCCAGTCCTGGGAGTTGGTGAAATTCTGATCACTCGGGACGAGCCATACCTGGATCGCCGCATCGACGTCGCCGAGGTACTCGCCGGGACGGGCCGCGATGTAGGCGAGGTCATCATGGAGGTAGCGCGACGAGATGGTGCTGTAGATGGGGTTGTTGAAGTTGGTGGCTCCGTCGGCCTTGAACAGTGCGCCGAGGGCCTGATCGGCCTGGCCCGCCGGACGCACGAACCTCGGGACGTAGGCGTCGGGTGGACCGAAGGCCGGCACCGAGGCGAGGGAGCTGAGCGTGCCCTGGCGCTCCAGGTGTGCGACGGTGGCCGCAGGCGCCTTGAACAGAACCGAGCGGGCCAGGTTCATGCCGAGCCAGCTGCTGGTGGTGGTCGTGCCGAAGAGCACGGTGTCCTTGACATACCAGGTGCCCACCAGGAGCACGGGCACCGCGGCGGCGGCGAGGACCTGTTTCCACTGGCGTCGCCGGACCACCAGGACCACGACGAACCCGACCAGGAGCCACTCGATCTGGTACGTGCTGTCGAGCAGCACGACGCCCGCGTACCCGCTGAAGAACCCGAGGCCGAACCGGGCACGCCCGGTGCGCAGGTAGCGGACGAGGCACCAGGCGGCGAACGTCCCGAGCGCTGCGGTCGGCTCGGCGTAGTCGAGCCAGTTCTCGAACAACAGATACGCCGGCGATGCCACGACCCCGACCAGGGTCACCCCGAGGGCGACACCCCGCGGGACCGCGAGCTCGAGGAGCAAATGGTAGGTACACAGCACGATCACCAGTCCGAGCCCAAGCCCGCAGGCGACCTCGAAGGGCCGCTGCAGACCGTTCGGAAGTCCGAGCACCAGCCCGCTGTAGAGGTTGTAGAGCGGAGGCTGGCTCTCGAGGTGCCAGATGCTGCCGAGGAGGTCGGTCCGGAGCAGGTGGACGTCGAGCAGTTGCCACTTGTCGGTGAGCCGGGTTCCCCGCAGCGCGCTGTCGTCGAAGCGCACCCCGGCCACCGCGCCGATGATCCGGGAGACGGCGAAGGCACCGACCAGCACAGCGGACGGCCAGACCTCCCGCCGACCCCGGCTCCCTGCCGGGTCGACGCCGGCGGCGTCGGTGCCGGCGTCGGTGCCGGCGATGCCGCCAGCCCGGGCAACGGCAGGTTCGGCTACGGAGAGCGTGCCTCGAGCCACCTTCCGCACTGTAGTGACGGCTCCCGGATCCGCCCGGGAAGCCGCACGGCGGCGTGCACTACCGTGGGTGTTTCGTCGCATCCTCGCCGCCGGGCCGGTGCGGTCGTGCCGGTGGGAATGCCACGGTCACGCCGGGTCAGCGGGTCGGGGACGACCGGGGGAGGACGCGGAGGTCGGTGGAGTGGACCAGGGGGTGACACTCGACGCGGGGCCGCTTGCGGCCCGGCCGTCCGCAACCGGAAGGAATCGGGCCGTCGGCCTCGACGGGCTGCGGGCCGTGGCCGTCCTCCTGGTCCTGGCGTTCCACTTCGGCGTCGGCTGGCTCGAGGGCGGCTTCTTCGGCGTCGACATCTTCTACGTCCTCTCCGGCTTCCTGATCACCGGGCTCCTGGTCGGCGAGTTCCGCCAGCGCGGGCGCATCGGGCTGGCCGGCTTCTGGCTCCGCCGGGCCCGGCGGCTGCTGCCGGCGCTGGTCGTCGTCCTGGTCGTGGTGACCCTGGTGGTCCGGTTCGCCGAGCCCGCCGGTCAGTACCCGGACTTCCGGATGGGCGCTGCTCGGCCCTCGTTGGGCTACTTCTCCAACTGGTGGCAGATCGCCACGAGCGGCAACTACTTCGTGAGCCACCGGGGCCCTTCGCCGCTCACCCACACGTGGTCGCTCGCCGTGGAGGAGCAGTTCTACCTGGTGTGGCCGCTGGTCGTCCTGGCCGTGATCGGCGCTGAGCCGCAGTGTGGCCCGGGGTGTCACGGCCCTGCTGGCAGTCTCGGTGACGGGAGCGCTCGCCTCGGTCGCTGGAGATGGCCCTCCTCTACCACCCCGATGTCAACACCACCCGCCTCTACTTCGGCACCGACACCCACGCCCAGTCGATCCTGGTCGGCGCGGTACTGGCCTGCGTGCTCACCATCGTCCAGCGCGCCGTGGCCGGGAGGGAATGGACCCTGCGGTCCGCTCGGTCATCGGCCGCCGCATGGTGGCCCTCGCCGGGTTTGTGGGCCTGGTCGTGCTCCTCGTTCTCTCCTGCACCCTGACCGGCACCTCGGCTGCCGCCTACCGGGGCGGGTTCGCTCTGGCCGCTCTGTCCACGGCAGCAGTCATCACCGCGGTGGTATGCCTTCCCCGGGCGGGATCGGCCCGGGTCCTCTCGTTGTCCCCGCTGGTGTGGTTGGGCACGATCTCCTACGGCGTCTACCTCTGGCACTTCCCGGTCGTCGTGTTCGCTCGACGCCGGCCGGACCGGGCTCGACGGGATCGCACTCCTCGCCGTCCGCGCCGTGTGCACCCTTGCCCTGGCCGAGGCCAGCTTCTACCTGCTCGAGCGCCCGGTCATGCTCGGCGCGTTCTGGCGGTCGGCCCGGGCCCTCATGCCCGCCGCGGTCGCGGTGGTGGCCGTGGCCGTCGTGGTGGCCGCGGTGACCGTGGTGCCCGCTGCCTCGGCCACGTCGGTCGACCCGATCGGAGCCAGCTCTGTTCGCTCTGCTACGCGCCGAGTGGCAGGCGGTCCACCTCGCCTCGTTCGCTGGCCGGGCGACCGCGTGCGGGTGCTCATCGTCGGGGACTCGCTGTCGCTGACCGTCGCGGTCGGCATGGCCCCCTACGCCCAGCGTTACGGCATCGACCTCGGCGGGCGGTCCCACACCGGGTGCGGGGTGGCCCTCGCCCTCCCCCTCGACGACCACGGGGTGGTCGGGGACCCGTTCCCCAACTGCCCGCTCTGGCCGACCTGGTGGACCGACGACATCCGTCAGCTGCACCCCCAGGTCGTCGGACTGATCATCGGCTGCTGGGAGGTGGTCGACCGGATGTACGAAGGCCGATGGCAGCACCTCGGCGACCCGGCCTTCGACGCCTACGAGACGGCCCAGCTCGAGCGTGCGGTGGCCATCCTCGGGTCGGGAGGGGCGAGGGTGGCCCTGTTCACCGCGCCCTACTTCGACACCGGCGAGCAGCCGGACGGCACGCCGTGGCCGCAGGACGACCCGGCCCGGGTGGACCGGCTCAACCAGATCATCGCGGCGGTGGCCCACCGCCACCCGGGGAGGGTTGCGGTCATGCCGCTCCACCAGTTCCTCGACCCCCACGGCCGGTTCACCTGGACCATCGACGGCCAGGTCGTCCGCCAGCCCGACGGGGTCCACACCACGCTCGCCGGGGGCCTACCTCGCCCCGAGTCCTCCCCTGCTGGTCGCACTCGCTCGGAGCGGGTGAGTGCCGCTTCGGCGTCGTGCTGGGCCGCGGAGTGGTCGGAGGGGCCGGCGGCATCCATTTCTCAAAATCGGTATATGCCGTATACCTGCGTATGACGTATACCGAATCCGGAAATTGACCCCACCATCCCGAGAGCTCGCAGTCGTCGGCACAGCGCACCGACCGGAGCATTAGTTAGGAGAACTAAGTATACTGGACCCATGACAGCGCCCTCCCGGACCGAGAGACCGACGTCACGCGAGACCCATCCCCGGTGGACCCGTCCCGGCCAGATGCGGGCCCACCGTCGGCGGGCCGGCCGGGCGGTCGTCACCGGACGAGGCGGAGCTGGCCTCCCGGCTGCGCCTGGCCGTGACCCGGCTGCACCGGCGACTGCGCCAGCAGGCGGCCGGGACGCTGACCCCCTCGCAGGCGTCGGCACTGTCGGGTGTGGAGCGGCTGGGCTCGCCGACCCTCGGCGAACTGGCCGCCCGCGAGTCGGTGCAGCCCCCGTCGATGACCAAGGTCGTCGCCGCGCTCGAAGGTACTCGGCTACGTGGCCCGGGTCACCGATCCGACCGACCGCCGGGTGGCCCGCCTCACGGTCACCGCGTCCGGGCCGAGCGGTGCTGCGGCAGGTCCGCTCCCGCAAGGACGCGTTCCTGGCCGAGCGGCTCCACCGGCTCGACCCGGCCGAGCGGGCCGAGCTCGGCCGGCCTCACCGAGCTGCTCGAGCGCCTGGTCGAGGGGACGAGTCATGAGCGCGATGCGCGGCGCGGTCACCCAGACCTTCAGCTCCCTGCGGGTGCGCAACTTCCGGCTGTACTTCACCGCGCAGCTGATCTCGGTGTCGGGAACGTGGATGCAGTCGGTGGCCCAGGCGTGGCTGGTCCTCCACCTGACCGGAAGCGGCGTCGACCTCGGGATCGTGGTGGGCCTGCAGTTCCTGCCCATGCTGCTGTTCGGCCCGTTCGGCGGTCTGGTGGCCGACCGGGTCGACAAGCGGAAGCTGCTGTTCGTGACCCAGTCGGCCGGCGGCTTCCTGGCCCTCGTGCTCGGCATCCTGGTCGTTACCGACGCCGTGGTGCTCTGGCAGGTCTACCTGCTCGCCGCCCTGCTCGGGGTGGTCAACCTGTTCGACAACCCGGTCCGCCAGACCTTCATGATCGAGATGGTCGGCCGTGACGACCTGCCCAACGCGGTCAGCCTCAACGCGGTGATCATGAACGGCTCACGGGTGGTGGGCCCGGCCATCGGCGGTGTGATCATCACCGTCTTCGGTCTCGGCGTCTGCTTCTTCGTCAACGCCGCCTCGTACGTGCGCCGTGCTGATCGGTCTCGCGATGATGCGACGTGCCGAGCTTCGTCCGACCGAACCGGTCGTCCGGGCCCGGGGCCAGGTCCGCGAGGGGTTCCGCTACGTGTGGCGCACGCCGTTGCTCCGCGACACGCTGCTCTCGGTCGCCCTCATCGGGATCTTCGCCTACAACTTCACCGTGACCCTCGCGCTGCTGGCCAAGGGGACCTTCCACGGCGGAGCCGGCAGCTTACTCGCTGCTCACCTCGTGCATGGGGGCGGGCGCGGTCATCGGAGGCCTGTTGATCGCCCACCGGGCCCGCCCGACCCCGCGGCTGCTCCAGGGTCTGGCCCTGGTCTTCGGCGCCCTGCTCGGCGCCGTGGCTCTGGCCCCGACCCTGGCGGTCGCGGCCGTCCTCATCGTGGCCATGGGGGCGGCATCGGTGGGCTTCATCGCGACGGCCAACGCCACACTGCAGCTGAGCTCTGAACCGAGCGATGCGCGGTCGGGTGATGGCCCTCTACGCGATGGCATTCCTCGGCACCACGCCGATCGGGGCGCCCCTGGTCGGGTTCATCGCCGAACGGACCGATCCGAGGGGCGCCCTCCTGGCCGGATCCCTGGCAACGCTGGTGGCCGGCCGGCCTGCTCCGGTGGCGTTACCAGGTCCGGCTTCGGGCGACGGACGAAACGGGCGACGGCGATCGGGCCGCGCAGGTTGCGGTCGCGGCCGGGGAGATCGAGTCGAGAGTGGCCTGACCGTGCGCTACGGGACGGCCACCGACGCCCGTCCCGGCGGGGTCAGGCGGGAGCAGCCGGCTTGGGCTCCTTGGGCAGGCCGAGCACCCGCTCGCCCACGATGTTTCGCTGGATCTCGGCGGTACCGCCCCAGATGGTCTCCGAGCGGGAGAAGAAAAAGGACGCCTGGAGGTCGCTGACCGGGTAGTCGCTACGTCCGCGGCGCATCCAGCTCCCCGGTTCGACATCCTCCTCCCCGGGAGTGCCGGTCAGGATCTGGGCGTCCATGCCCAGGATGTCCATGGCCAAATCCATCGTCTCCTGGTGGAACTCGGACCAGAACATCTTGTTGGCCGCCCCGAGGGCGGCCATGTGGTGGGTGCCGTTGAGGGCATCGGTGAGCGAGCGGTAGCCGTTGATCTCCATGATCTTGACCTTGGACCAGGCGGTCGCCAGCCGCTGGCGGACGAGGGGGTCGGTGCTGGCTCCGTTCTTCTTGGCCACTCCGATGATCTGGTCGAGCTCGCGCTGGAACCGGCGGTGCCCGGTCGTGGCCGAGGAGCCGCGCTCGAACCCGAGGGTGGTCATCGCCACCTTCCAGCCATTGTCGAACCCGCCGACCACGTTGTCCTTCGGGCATCTGGCATCGGTGAAGAACACCTCGTTGAAGTCGGCGCTCCCGTCGACCTGGGCGATGGGCCGCACCTCGACGCCCGGCTGCTTCATCGGCACCAGGAGGTAGGAGATGCCGGCGTGCTTCGGAGCGTCGGGATTGGTCCGGGCCAGCAGGAAGATGTAGTCGGCGAACTGGGCCTGGGTGGTCCACACCTTCTGCCCGTTGATGACCCACTCGTCGCCGTCGAGGGTCGCACGGGTACTGAGCGATGCGAGGTCGCTACCCGCCCCGGGCTCGGAGAAGCCCTGGCACCAGGAGATGGTGCCCTTCAAGATGCCGCGGGAGGTACTCCTTCTTCTGGCGCTCGTCCCCCCACTGGAGGATGGTGGGGCCGACAAGGGTGTCCCCGAAGAAGTCGGCCCGGAGAGGCGCCTGTGCGCGGGCGAATTCCTCGTTGAGGACCACCTGCTCCATGAGGCTGAGGCCCTTGCCGCCGTACTCGGTCGGCCACGAGGCGCAGATCCAGCCCCCGTCGAACAGCTTGGCGGTCCACTCCGTGAGGAATGCCTTGCGCTCCGCCCGGGTCATGGAGAACTCGGGAGTTCCCCAGCCGTCGGGCAGGTTCTCGGTCAGCCACTGGCGGATCTCGGCCCGGAACGGCTCGGTGTCGGCCGGGTAGGTGAGGTCCATGTGCCGAGATTATCCCGGGGCCGGGCGCGGACGTGTACGCCCGATCTCGGAGCTGGTACCGGTCACCGGACGCAGAAATGGCCGGCGTCTACGCTGGACCGCCGATGACCGTGCAAGCGTCCGAGTCGAAGGCCGACCCCGAGGTCCTCCACCTCTCGAGCGTGGTGAGGCGGCCCCTGGTCGACGCGTCCGGGGACCGACTGGGGCGTGTGCAGGACCTCATCGTCCGGCTGGGGGACTCCCCCCACCCGCCGGTTGTCGGCCTCGTCGTCAGCATCGGGGGGCGCGACCTGTTCGTCCCCATCCGGAAGGTGGCCGGCTTCGAGCCCGGCCGGGTGCTCTTCGACGGCCGCCGGGTCGACCTGCGCCGGTTCGAGCGGCGCGAGGGTGAGGTGCTGCTCGCACGGGACCTGCTCGCCCGCCACGCCATCAACTTCGTGCGGGGCCGGATCATCCGGGCCAATGAGATCGAGCTCGCCAAGGTCAACGGGACCTGGGAGGTCGTTGCCGTCGACTCCTCCACCCGGCCGCTCCTCAGGCGCCTGCTGCCCGGACGCCTCGGGCAGAGCAGCCGTCCCGGGAGGATCGTGGACTGGGCGAGCATCGAGCCCTTCGTCGCCCACGTCCCCAGCTCGAAGCTGCGGATCCCCTACCGCAAGCTGGCCAAGCTCCACCCCGCCCAGATCGCCGACCTGGTCGAGGCCGCCTCCCACGACGAGGGAGAAGAGATCATCGAGGCGGTTGGCCAGGACCTCGAGCTCGAGGCCGACGTGTTCGAGGAGCTGGACAGCGAGCACCAGGTGGAGTTCGTCCGCAGCCGCTCGGACGCCGACGCCGCCCGGCTGCTCTCGTCCATGGCGCCGGACGACGCGGCAGACGTCATCGCCGAGGTCGACCAGGAACGTCGGCTGCCGATCCTCTCGCTGCTGCCCGAGCCCCAGCAGCGCAAGGTCCGCTCGCTCCTCAGCTACCACCCCGAGACCGCCGGTGGGCTGATGAGCCCCGACTTCCTCTTCCTTCCGGCGGATACCCCGGTGGCCACCGTGCTCGAAGGGGTCCACAACAGCACCGCACCCCCCGAGGCGCTGAATGTCGTGTTCGCCGTCGACCCCGGCGGGCGTCTGGTCGGGTCGGTGTCCGTCGTCCGCCTGGTCCAGGGCGACCCGGCGGCACCGTTCTCCTCGGTGTGCGAGGAGGAACCCCTTCACATCCACCCGGACTGGGACCTCGGCGAGATCGTCCGCAAGATGTCCGACTTCAACCTCATCGTGGTCCCCGTCCTCGACGCCGAGCACCACACCATTCTGGGTGTGGTGACCGTCGACGACGTGCTGGCGCTGCTCCTCCCGACCGGGTTCCGGCGGGACTTCGGCCGTACGGCGGCGGAGGACTGAGGATGATGGTACGCCGGGAGCGAAAACCCCGCCTGTGGGGCGCCGCCCCTCGGAGGCCCAGAGACCCGTCGTAGGGTATGCGGCGGCCGGTCCGCACCGCGACCGACCCGTTCCGACCCGCTCCTACCCACGGCGCCGTCCGACCGGTGCCGACCCCGTGACAAACGCCGCGGGTCGGACCCGGAGGCGTCGGTGGGTGCGGGGAAGCCCGCGGCGCCCACCAGGTTGACCGCCCGTCACGTCCGTTGCAGGCGCCCCGGCGCGGCGAGGTACGTCATGGCCGAAGACGAGAGGTACGTCATGGCCGAAGAAGAGCAGCCGGAGATGGCCGAAGAGCGCCACGAGAAGTCCGCTACGCGGTTGGAGGAGCGCGGGTCGTCGGCGGTGCTCGACTCGGCCCATGTCGGCGACATCCAGGGCGCCTTCGGCACGATCCGTGAGCACGACCTCGACACCCGGCGCTCGTGGACGGCCCGGCTCCTCACGTTGTTCGCGATCATGGGACCCGGGCTCATCGTCATGGTCGGGGACAACGACGCGGGTGGGGTCTCCACCTACAGCCAGGCAGGACAGAACTTCGGGCTCTCGCTGCTGTGGACCCTGCCGCTGCTGGTCCCGGTCCTCGTGGTCAACCAGGAGATGGTGGTGCGCCTGGGGGCGGTGACCGGCGTCGGTCACGCCCGCCTCATCAACGAGCGCTTCGGCAGGTTCTGGGGCGCGTTCTCGGTCGGGGACCTGTTCATCCTCAACTTCCTGACCATCGCCACCGAGTTCATCGGCGTGAGCCTCGCGCTCGACTACTTCGGCGTGAGCGAGTACGTCTCGGTGCCCATCGCCGCGGTGACGCTGGTCGCCATGACCGCCACCGGCAGCTTCCGCCGGTGGGAGCGCTTCATGTTCGTGTTCATCGGTGTCAACTTCCTGGTCATCCCGCTCGCGTTTCTCAGCCATCCGACCCCGGCCGCGTTCGCCCACGGCTTGACCACCCTCGGCGTCCAGGGGGGGTTCACCTCGACCTCGGTCCTCTTGGTCATCGCGATCGTGGGCACCACCGTGGCTCCCTGGCAGCTGTTCTTCCAGCAGTCGAACATCGTGGACAAGCGGATCACGCCCCGCTGGATCAACTACGAGCGGGCCGACACCGTGGTCGGGTCGCTGATCACCGTCTTCGCCGCGGCGCTGCTGATGGCGGTCGTGGCCTCGGCGTTCGGTGGCACCCCTCTTGCCGGGCACTTCACCGATGCCGGCGGCGTCGCCCGCGGCCTCCAGCACGTGATCGGGCGGTCCGCAGGGGCGATCTACGCCATCATCCTGCTCAACGCATCGATCATCGGTGCCGCATCGGTCACCCTCTCGACCAGCTACGCCTTCGGGGATGTCTTCGGCGCCCGCCACTCGCTGCACCGGAGCTGGCGCGAGGCGAAGTTCTTCTACGGCGCGTTCACCGGGATGGTGGTGGCGGCGGCGATCATCGTGATCCTCCCCGGTGCGCCGCTCGGGCTCATCACGACCGGGGTCCAGGCGCTCGCCGGGGTGCTCCTGCCCAGTGCGACCGTGTTCCTCCTGTTGCTCTGCAACGACCGAGAGGTGCTCGGCCCGTGGGTCAACAGGCCCTGGCTCAACATCGTGGCCAGCTTCATCATTGCCGTCCTCCTGATCATGTCCCTCGTGCTGATGGTCACCACGCTCTTCTCCCAGATCGACGTGACGGTGTTGGCCGAGGTGCTCGGCGGGGTGCTGGTCCTCGGCTACCTCTGCGTCGGCGTGGTGTTCCTCTTCAACCGCAGCCGTCGCACGCCGACGCCGCCGGTGCCCGTGGAGCGGCGGGCGACCTGGCGGATGCCCGCCCTCAACCTGCTCGAGCGTCCCACCTGGTCCCGAGGCCGCCTCATCGGGATGTACCTGTTGCGGATCTACCTGGTGGTCGCCGTCCTCATGCTCCTGGTCAAGGCCATCGAGCTCGGCCTGGGACACCACTGAGACCGCCACCGGGAGACGACGACGGCCGATGGATCGGGACCAGTCGTGCCGTCGCTTCGGCCCGGGCGGACCCTCCCGGTGCTCGTTTGCGCCGAAGGCCCAGCTTGCGGGAGTATCTGCCTTCTATGTGCCCTCCCGCTCCGGATCTCCGTGCCTAGAGTGGGATTCTCCCGGCACAAACTTCGAGGCCCCACCTCCCGACCGCCGGTCCCCGAGCGGATCCCGCCACGGCCACCTGCACCCGGCGGCCTGCGGATCGCCTTTCTGGTCTACCGGGGCAATCCCCGCTGCGGCGGCCAGGGTGTCTACAGCCGTCACCTGACCCGCGAGCTGGTCGCCCTCGGCCACTCGGTCGAGGTGTTCTCCGGCCAGCCCTGGCCCGAGGTCGACGCGGGGGTCGGGTTCACCCCGGTCCCGAGTCTCGACCTCTACCGCGAGCCGGATCCCTTCCGGGTCCCCCGGCCCCGCGAGTTCACCGATTGCCACCCGACAGACCTGGCCGCCCTCGAGTTCGCGGTCATGTGCACAGCCGGCTTCCCGGAGCCGTGGACGTTCAGCCTTCGCACCCGGCGGATGCTGGCGGCCCGGCGCGACGAATTCGATCTGGTGCACGACAACCAGTGCCTCGGCCACGGCATCCGGGGGATGCTCGACGACGGCTGGCCGGTGCTCGAGACGCTCCACCACCCGATCACCGTCGACCGTCAGCTCGCCCTCAGCCATGCGACCAGCCCCTGGCAGCAGGTCACCCAGCGCCGTTGGTTCGGCTTCCTCCGCATGCAGGTCAAGGTGGCCCGGTCCCTGCCGCGGATCGTGACCGTGTCCGAGTCCTCGAAAACCGACATCGCCGCGCAGATGGGTGTCGACGAACACCGGATGACGGTGGTGCCGGTCGGGGTGGACCACACCGTGTTCCGCCCCCGGGACGAGGTCGAGCAGGTTCCCGGGAGGATCATGGTCACCTCGTCCTCCGACGTCCCGATGAAGGGCCTGGTCCCGCTGCTCGAGGCCGTGGCCAAGCTGCGGACCGAACGCGACATCGAGCTGGTGGTCATCGGCAGCCCCCGCGCCGACGGGCGGGTTGCCAAGGCCATCGAGCGACTCGACCTCGGACCGGTCGTCCGGTGCGTGACCGGGATCACCGATGACGAGCTCGCCCGCAACTACGGCATGGCCCAGGTCGCTGTGGTGCCCTCCCTCTACGAAGGATTCTCGCTGCCGGCCATCGAGGCCATGGCCTGCGGGGTGGCCCTGGTCGCAACGACCGGCGGGGCCCTACCGGAGGTGGTCGGTGTCGACGGCGTGACCGGTCTGCTGGTGCCCCCCGACGACCCGAGCGCGCTGGCAGTCGCGGTGGGACGGCTGCTCGATGACGGCGCGCTGCGGGCACGCCTCGGCGCGGCCGGCCGCGAGCGGGTGCTCGGGCGGTTCACCTGGCAGGTCACAGCGGCGGGAACCGCCGAGCAGTACCGCGCCCTGATGGCCGACGTCGAAGCCGTCCGTTGCTGACCGTCGACTACCGGCAGCTGGGGGTGCGGGCGGACGACCGCCTGCTCGACATCGGCTGCGGCTTCGGACGACACGCGTACCAGGCGGCCCGGCTCGGGGCCCAGGTGGTGGCGTTCGATGCCGGGGCCGACGAGGTCCGCACGGTGCAGGACACCTTCGGCGCGATGATCGTCGCCGGTGAGCTCGATCCGGTCCGGCCCCGGGTCGGCTCGGTCCGCGGCGACGCGCTCGCCCTGCCCTTCGGCGACGGGGCGTTCGACCGGATCATCGCCTCGGAGGTCCTCGAGCACATCCCGGCGGACGTGGCGGCAATGGCCGAGCTGGCCCGTGTGCTCCGACCCGGCGGGACGATGGCGGTCACCGTGCCGCGGGCCGGTCCCGAGTTCGTGAACTGGGCGCTCTCCGACGAGTACCACAACGTGCCGGGCGGGCATGTCCGCATCTACCGGCAGGGCGAGCTCGTGCAGCGTCTGGAGGGCACCGGGCTGCGGGCGGTCGGGCACCACCACGCCCACGGCCTGCACTCCCCCTACTGGTGGCTCAAGTGCCTGGTGGGGACCACCAACGACACCAATCCTGCCGTGTCCGCCTACCACCGCCTGCTGGTCTGGGACATCGAGAAGGCACCCAAGGTGACCCGCTACGCCGAGCGGCTGCTCAACCCGCTCGTGGGCAAGAGCCTCGTCGTCTACCTGGTCAAGCCCCACGGCGCCGGGGCAGCGGCCCCCGGTGGCCACCGCGGGTCGGACCCGGCCGTTCGGCGACAGGGGGCCTTTGCATGAGGACCGTCCCCGAAGTGCCCGGCATCATGACGGCGGAGCAGGTGCTCGCGACCGCCCGGTCGATTGCGGCCGTCCAGCGTCCCGACGGGATGATCCCCTGGTTCCCCGGCGGGCACTGCGATCCCTGGAACCACGTCGAGTCGGCCATGGCCCTCACCACGGTCGGGATGGACGACGAGGCCGACCGCGCGTACCGGTGGCTGGTCGACACCCAGCTGCCCGACGGGAGCTGGTTCAACTACTACCTGACGACCGGCATCGAGGATGCCCGGCTCGACACCAACGTGTGCGCCTACCTGGCCACCGGGGCATGGCACCGGTACACCTCCACCGGCGACCTCGGGGGGCTCGAGCACCTCTGGCCCTCCCTCGAGGCCGGCGTCGACTTCGTGCTCCGCTGGCAGCGGCCCGATGGCGCGATCCGCTGGTCGTTGGACCCCTCGGGCAGGCTCGAGGACTACGCGCTGCTGACCGGCTCCTCGTCGATCTACCACAGCCTGCGCTGCGCCATCGCCTGTGCCGAACGCCTCGGGCACGAGCGCCCCGACTGGGAGTTGGCCGCTGGGCGGCTGGCCCACGCCGTGGCCCACGAACCGTGCGCCTTCGCCCCGAAAGTCGAGTTCGCCATGGACTGGTACTACCCCATCCTCTCGGGCGCGTTGAGCGGACTGGCAGCCCACGAGCGCATCGACCGCTCGTGGGGGACCTTCGTCCTGGAGGATCGGGGCGTGCGCTGCGTGTCGACCGGGGACTGGGTCACCGCGGCCGAGACCGCCGAGTGCGTGCTCGCCCTCGACGCGATGGGCCGGGACGACGAAGCGCGGCTGCTGTTCACCTGGGCGCAGTCCCTGCGCAACGCGGACGGCTCCTACTGGACCGGGATGGTCTATCCCGAGGAGGCCACCTATCCGCCCCTCGAGCGCTCGACCTACACGGCCGGCGCGATCGTGCTCGCCGCCGACGCGCTGAGCCGGACCACCCCGGCCTCGGGCATCTTCCGCGGTGATGAGTTGCCGAGTCACCTCGACCTCACCGAGCCGGCCCCCGAGGCGCCGGTCGAACCCGCCCTGGGGTCCCCCGGCACTCCCGGTCCGGCCTGATCCTCCAGCCGCCGACGCAGCAGGAACCAGCGGCGACAGGTCGTTCCGACGCACCCCCAGTGCTTCCCAAGTGCAGGCTGTCCGCATAGGCTGAACCGGCCGCCACGCGACATGACCGGGGGACAGGGGGGTGGGGTGATGACAACGGTTGAAAAGAAGAGAATCGGGATTCTCACACCCACGTACGCTGCTGCAACCGCACTGGCTTCGGCCCTCGGACGGCTACCGGCGGACGTCCGACCGGACATCGAAGAATTGATCGTCAGCGACGAGCATGGCACGTCGGAGCCGGCCGGGCTCGCAGATCGTCGGAGCGATCCTCCTGTCACCGGAGTCCCCCATCCGAGATCCGTCGGCTACGGGGGACAACAGAAGGATGCGTACAAGCTGGCCATCGAACACGGCCTCGACATCGTTGTCGTGGTTCCTGGCGCGGGGTGCCGTGCGCCCGAGTCTCTACCGGCCATCCTGGCCCCGCTGGTGACGGGCGAAGCCGACGTGGTCTTTGGTTCGAGGACCATGAGCAGGAGCGCGACGCGGCGGAGCGGCCTGCACACCGTGAGAACCGTCGGCAATCGGGGACTGACCCGGTTCCAGAACGCAGCACTGGGAATGCATCTGACCGACTTCCGATCGGGCTATTTGGGCATCTCCGTGAGCGCCCTCAAGCAGATCCCGTTCGAGCGGAATTCCGACGGATACGGCTTCGACATGCAGATGATGATCCAGTTCAACGATGCCGGGTTCCACATCGCCGAGGTGTCCGTCCCGGATGACGGCGCAGATGCGACCCGCCGCGCAGACTGGCTGCGCTCTGCCGCCGATGCGCTCGTGGAGATCGTCGCCTATCGGCTGCAGAAGGCTGGATTCGGTGACGGCAGTCGCATCACCCTCAATGAGGAGTACCAACTCAAACCGAGCGAGGACAGCTCCCACGGCCGGATCCTCGAGATCCTGGGCTCTCGGCCGCCGAGCAGAATCCTTGACCTGGGTTGTTCGGGAGGGCTCCTCGCGGAACGGTTGGAAGGGATGGGTCACCACGTGATCGGGGTCGACGTGACCGAGATCGTCGGTGTCCGCGACAGGGCGAGTGCCTTTTTCAAGGCGGACCTCAACGAAGGCATTCCCGCCGAAGTCGGTTCCGGGTTCGACGTCGTACTCGCCGCGGATGTCATCGAGCACCTGGTGAAACCGCAGGCCCTCCTGCATCAGGTGCACGACGTGGTTTCGCCCGACGGCACCGCCATCTTCTGCGTACCCAACTTCGCGCACTGGTACCCGCGGCTCCGGTCGGCAATGGGCAGGTTCGACTACGACCAGCGGGGCATCCTCGACGCAACCCATCTGCGGTTCTTCACCCGCCGAAGTGTGCGGAAACTGGTCGAAGGCCAAGGGTTCACGGTGCGCGGCGTCGAGTTCGTCGGACTGCCACTCGATGCGCTTGCCATGGGGGGTGCGGGTGCACGGGCGATCCGCGCTGTGGACAGGCTGCTCGTGAGCCTCTACCCCACGTTGTTCGGGTACCAGATCATCGTGGAGGCTGCACCGAACGGGTGACCGGCCAGACCCCGGGCGGCGGGCCACACCGGCGCAGGATCCGGAGGGAGCCACACGCGCCGTCCTCGACGAACTCACCGGAGTCGATGGCAGCCCGCCAGATGTCGTACGGGGGGCGACCCCCGTCGACCGGGTCGGGGAAGACGTCGTGGATGGCCAGCCAGCCGCCGCCGACCACCTTCGGGGCCCATCCCCGGTAGTCCGCCCACGCCGGCTCCTCGCCATGGCCGCCGTCGATGAAGCAGAAGGCCAGCGGGATCGTCCAGCGCGAGCTCACTGTCGGAGAGTCGCCGACGATGCCGACCACTGCGGACTCGAGGCGCGCGGCAACCATCGACCGTCGCCAGTGGGGGAGGGTGTCGATCCGGGCGCTGTGAGGGTCGATCAGGGAGGGGTCGTGGTGCTCCCACCCGGGCTGGTTCTCCTCGGAGCCGTGGTGGTGGTCGAGACTGAACAGCACGGCGGCGGTCTCCTCGGCGGCCGCGCCGAGGTAGGTGGTCGACTTGCCGCACCACGCCCCGATCTCCACGAAGGTGGCGCCGGGAAAGGCGATCCCGGCCCGCCGGGCCGCGAGGAAGAGGTCCTCACCCTCGTCGTCGGGCATGAACCCGGTCGCTGCGCGGGCCAGGGAGAAGAGCTCCGCCCGCCGCTCGACGGCGGCGGGGAGCTCATCGGTGGTGCCGCGAATCGGCTCGTCCATGGGTGTGGTCGCCCGACTCAGTCCGGGAGCAGCCCGTAGAGCAGTTCGCCGTCCGGCCCGACGTCGTAGATCTCGATGCCGTCCTCCACGTGGGGTTCGTCGGCGCCGAGAGCGACCGCCACCTTGTTGAGCGCGTTGCGGGTGACGTCGAGGATCAGCTCGACCTGTTCGCTGGGCCCGGTGAGGCCCCGCAGCTCCGCGACGGTCTCGGGGTCGAGGTGGCCTGGAGTCCAGATCATCCCGTCGGTGAAGGCCAGGGCGGCCTGCTGCAGCGGGGTGAGGCAACTGTCCCGGTAGTGGTCGACCGCATCGAACTCCGCCTGGTCGGCCCCTGCCCGCAATGAGGGCCGGCTGCGGAGGGACCGGCAGAGACGGCAGTCGTGCTGTCGTGCCCCGCGGAGACGGACCAGCTCGGAGGTGACCGGGTCGAGGGCGTCCAGCTTCGGGACGGCCCGGACCAGGGCGTCGAGCGCCCCCCACACGTCGGTGGCGCCGGAACCCACGTCAGGGCCGGGCCAGGGTCCCTCGCCGAAGAGCGCGTCGAGCGCAGCCCGGGTCCGCGGCAGGAAATCCATCACCCAGAGTGCCGCGGCAAGGATGCCGGCCGAGTCGCCGGCGGCGGCCAGGAAGGCCGACCGGTCGTCGGGCAGGATCGCCGACACGTCGAGGCTGCACTGCTCGGCGAAGGCGACGATGGACCGCCCGTCGGCGGTCAGACCCTCGAGCAGCCGCCAGTCGCTGCCCGACGACTCGCCGCACCGCATCCGTCCAGTCCCTGCCGGTGGCACCAGCGGCGCCAGCCCGTGGAGCGACCCGCATGCCCGCGCCGCGAGGACGAGGAGATCGTCCATCCCGACCGCGGCGACGTCGGACCATGCGGCCGCCTCCACCGAGGCGAGTGCCGCCGCGGCGACCGGTGCATGCGCGGAGAGTGCTCTAGAACCGGACGACATCGGGGTGAGGCTAGTGCCCGCCTGCTGCCGAGGTGACAGGTGCAGGCCCGTCGGACCGTCGGATCCCCTCCGGCGTCTGCGGCCTACCCCCTGGCCAGGGTCACCAGGGTGTAGACGGCGAAACCGGCCAGCAGGACGCCGCCGGCCTTGCGGATGACCCCGAGCGGGAGAACGCGGAGGAGGGCCCGGCCGCCGAAGGCGGCCGAGCGCGGCCACCGTGGCCAACGCGGCGAATGCCCCGACGAAGACGGAGAGCGGCTGCGTGGTACTTGGCCGCCAGGTTGGCCGTGAGGATCTGGGTGAGGTCGCCGAACTCCCCGACGAAGATGACCACGAAGGCGGTGGCGACGGGTCGGAGACCGCCGGGAGCTCTGTCGGCCTCCCGCTCGCCCTTCCTCTTCTTCCGTCTTCTCGGGGACGAACAGGAGGTAGGCGGCACCGCCGGCGAAGAGCAGGGCGGTGACCGCCTCGACCCACCGGTGGGGGAGCAGGTGCAGGAGCTGGCCGGCGGCGACGGCGATGGCGGCGTGGATACCGAAGGCGGGGGTGCGCCCCGATCCAGACCAGCACCGGCCGGTACCGGCTCCCCATGATCAGGGTGGCGATCATCGTCTTGTCGGGGAGCTCCGCCACGAAGATCAGCCCGAAGACGGCGAGGACGACGCCCGGGCTGCACCGCCACAGGTTAGGGATCGGGAGACGGTCGGGCGGACCGCCCGTCCGGGTCAGGGGCGCCGATCAGGCGGCCGGCAGCCCGAGGACGTCGGTGAGGGTGGCGGCCAGCCCGGCGCCCTCGCGTGTCCCGAAGGCCACGCTGACGGCCAGACGCTCGAGGATCTGGTCCACCGTCCGGCCGCCTGCCGGCCAGCGGGTGGGCCTCGACGAACCGGGTCACCTCGGCGGCGAGCTCGGGGGGCGAGCACAGGCGCGCGGACCCCGTCGAGCATGCGCGGGAAGATGTTCGACGGGAACCGGTCGATCAGCGTCGTCCCACGACGTCGGCGACCCGCTGCCACGTCGCCGGCCCGGTCACCCGGTTGACCAGGAGCGCCTGGATGAGGAACGGGGCGTTCTGGCTGCGCACCTCGGACATGGCCAGGTCGAAGGTCCGGGCTGCGAGGGCCTCGTCGTCGAAGGAGGCCAGGGCGTAGAGGTAGCGGTTCTCCTCCTGTGGGGTGGCCGGGGACCGGTAGCCGGCCGAGGAACGCCTCGTACTCGGCCGCTCCCCCGTGGAGGCCACGATGTCGAGGACGGCCGACTCGGTGTCGGCCATGGAGCGGGACCGTCCGCGGCGGCCGCGAAGCGGCGAGCGGCCTCGGCCCGGATCGTCGGGTCGCCGCCGATGGTGCCGAGGGTGCGCAGTACCGAGGCACGCAGCGACGGGGTCCGCTCGTCGTCGTCCGGACGTGGGTCCCAACCGAGGGCGTCGGCCAGGGGGCCGAGCAGGGTGCGCACTGCGAGGGCCAGGGTCGGGCGGTCCCTCGTCGGGCACCATCCGGTCGAAGAGCCCGAGCGCGCCGAGGACGACCGACCACACGCTCGGGTCGCCCTCGCCCGAGTCGGCGAGGGCCCGGGCCAGGCGGAGCAGGTCGGCGAGCGGGGCGCGACCGGCCAGCGTCGCGGCCCAGGTGTCGGACACCAGGTTGTAGCGCTCGAGCGGGGCGAGGTCGCCGAGGCGGGCGGCCAGGAGTTCGACCTGGGGCGTCGGGTAGGCGACCCGGTAGTAGCCGGAGCCTCCGGCGTTGACCAGGACGCCCGGCCGCAGGTCGGATCCGACCCCTCCGGCGCCGTCGAGGAGGAGCGTGTCCGGTTCGGCGTCGGGAGCGTCGAGCGGCCGGACCAGCACCGGGACCTGCCAGTGGGTGCCGATGGCCCCCCCGGGCCGGCCCGAGTAGGAGAACGGCTGCTGGGCTCAGGCGACCGTCGTCACCGACGGTGACCAGCGGGTAGCCGCCCTGGTTGATCCAGGTGTCCATGATGGTGCCGACGTGCCGGCCGCTCGACCGCTCGAGGGCGTCCCACAGGTCCGGCCGTCTCGGTGTTGCCGTAGGCGTGGGTGGTCAGGTAGTCGTGGATGCCCTCGCGGAAGACGTCGGGGCCGAGGAACTGCTCGAGCATGCGCAGCACACTGCCGCCCTTCTGGTAGGTGAGGACGTCGAACATGCCCTGGGCCTCCTCGGGCCGCCCCACCGGGAACTCGACCGGGCGGGTGGCGTGCAGCCCGTCGACGGCCATGGCCGCCTCCCGCTCGACGCCGAAGCTGACCCAGCGCTGCCACTCGGGCCGGTAGGCGTCGACGGCCAGGACCTCCATGAAGGTGGCGAAGGCCTCGTTCAGCCAGATCCCGTTCCACCACTTCATGGTGACCAGGTCGCCGAACCACATGTGGGCGATCTCGTGGCAGACCACGTCGGCCACCCGCTCGAGCTCGACCCGTGCCGCGTGGGCCGGGTCGACCAGCAGCACCGACTCGCGGAAGGTGACGCATCCGAGGTTCTCCATGGCCCCGAAGGCGAAGTCGGGGATGGCCACCAGGTCGAGCTTGTCGCCGGGTAGGGGATGCCGAAGTACTCGGTGAAGAACCGGAGGGCGTGGGCGCCGACGTCGAGGGCGAACGCGGTCAGGTGGCCCTTGCCCGGCGGGTGGACCACCCGCAGCGGGACGCCGTCGACGTCGACCGGGTCGGGGTGGCCTCGAGCGGCCCGACCACGAAGGCGACCAGGTAGGTGGACATGACCATGGTCGGGGCGAAGCGGACCCGGCGCTTGCCGCCCGGCTCCGGGGTCTCCTCGACCACCGGGCCGTTGGAGTAGGCGGCGAGATGCCTCGTCGACCACCAGGGTGATCTCGAAGGTGGCCTTGAGCTCGGGCTCGTCGAAGCAGGGGAAGGCCCGACGGGCGTCGGTCGACTCCATCTGGGTGGTGGCGATGACGTGCTCCATGCCGGCGTCGTCGGTGAAGGTGGACCGGTAGAAGCCGTGCAGCTTGTCGTTGAGGATCCCGGTGAAGGCGAGGTGCAGGGTGGCGGGCCCGCGGCGAGGGTCCCCGGCGAAGGTGAGCGCGGCCCGCTCCTCGTCCTCGTCGAGGGCGATGGCGAGGGGGCCAGGGCATACCCGCCGTCGGGGTCCGCCGTCGTTGAGCTCGGCGAAGGTGATCTCGAGCTCGGCGGCGTTGAGGACGATCGGAGGTGCCGGCCCGTCGACGGTCACGTCGATCTCGACGTCGCCGGCGAAGGTGGCCGCCGCGAGGTCCGGGGTCAGCACCAGCCGGTAGGCGTGGGGCCGGACCGCGCCGGGAGGCGGTAGGCGGACGCGTCGGTCGGACCATGGGCGTCAGTTGTCGAGGTGCTCATGGAGGGCAGGCTACCGTCGGGCCGTGCCCACCGACTCCCGTCCGAGCGATTCCCCGCGACCGATCCGGCAGACGGCGACCGGGCGAACGCCGCGGCCGCCCCGGCTCGACGTGGTCGCCGTCGGCAACGCCCTGGTCGACGTCCTGGCCTCGGCCACGGACGAGGACCTCATCGAGCTCGACCTGGTCAAGGGGACCATGGTCCTGGTCGACCAGGCGCGCTCGGCCGCCATCTACGAGCGGATGGGACCGACCACCGAGGCCTCGGGCGGATCGGCCGCCAACACCGCGGCCGGGGTCGCCGCCCTCGGCGGGCGCGCCGCCTTCCTCGGCCGGGTGGCCGACGACGAGCTCGGCCAGGCCTTCACCCACGACATCCGCTCGGTCGGGGTGGCCTTCGACCCGACGCCGACCGCGGCCGTGCCGGGCGAGGTGGTCACCGGGCACTGCCTGGTGCTGGTCACCGACGACGCCGAGCGGACCATGGCCACCCACCTCGGGGTGGCCTCCGAGTTCGGCGCGGTCGACCTGCACGACGGCCACCTCGGCTCGACCCAGGTCGTCTACCTGGAGGGCTACCTGTGGGAGCAGCCGACGGCCAAGGCGGCCATGCGCGAGGCCATCGAGGTGGCCCACGCCAACGACGCCGCGGTGGCCCTCACGGTGTCGGACCCGTTCTGCGTCCAGCACCACCGCGGCGAGTTCCTCGAACTGCTCAACGGCGACCTCGAGATGCTCTTCGCCAACGAGGAGGAGGTCATGATGCTGTTCGGCGCGTCCACCTTCGACGCCGCCGTCGACGCCGTGGCCGAGACCGGCGTGCTCGCCGTGCTGACCCGGGGGGCCGCAGGGCTCGGTGGTGGTCACCGCCTCGGGCCCGGTCGAGGTGCCGGCCGCACCGGTCGACCGGGTGGTCGACACCACCGGTGCCGGCGACCTGTTCGCCGCCGGCTTCCTCTACGGCATCACCAACGGGCTCTCGCCCGAGGAGTGCGGCCCGGCTGGGCGGCGTCTGCGCCGCCGAGGTCATCTCCCACGTCGGGGCCCGACCCCAGGCCGACCTCGCGGGCCTGGCCGTCGCGGCCGGTCTGTTCGGCTGAGCGCCGCCATCCCCTGTCCGCCGGATCGCCTCAGCCGGCGGGGGCGGCCGGGGGGAGGAAGGTGAAGGGGAGGTCGCCGATGCGGACCAGCAGCGAGGCCACCGCCCGCCCGAGCGGGGCGAGGGCGTCGTCGAGGGTGGTCGGGTCCTCGAGGATCGGACTCGTCGAGCGGCACGAGCCCTCGTAGGAGACCTCGATGGCGCACTCGGGATCCGGTCATGGCCGCTCGAGGAGCATCTGCTCGATGGTGGCCGGACCCCGGACCAGCGGCTCGCCCAGCACGTCGAGGTGGTCGGGGAGGACGGCGAGCAGGGGGCCGGCCTCCGGGACCCCGTCGAGGCCCTGGACCCGGAAGGCGATCTCGACCAGGACCTCGGGCGGCTCGTCGGGCTCGTCGCCGATGGCCCAGCTCCGGTAGGCGGTCTGGCTCCAGGTCGGCCAGTCGAGGCTGGTGTCGACCCGGATCCGGGCCGGACGCTCCTCGCCCGGGAGGCTGTAGGAGGTCTCGAAGCTCACGTCGCCGAGGAAGACGTCGACCTGGAACCGCTCCTCGACGGCCTGGCGCTGCAGGAGCGCGGCCTCGAACGCGTGCCGGTGGGAGGCGACGAGTTGGGTGAAGACGTGGTCCAGCATGGCGGGGCAGAGGCTACCGTTCTTCCGTGACCACCTCTTCCGGGTCGACGGCATCCCGGCCGGCACCGGCGTGGTCGGAGCGCCGGGTCATCGCCTACGCCCACCAGGGCGGGGCATGGGAGGGGCCGTCGTCGACCCTGCACGCCATCGCTGCCGCCCTCGACGCCGGGCGCCACCGGCATCGAGCTCGACGTGCACGCCACCGCCGACCGCCGGCTGGTGGTCTGCCACGACGCCACCGTCGACCGCACGACCGACAGCCACCGGCGCCATCGCCGCGCATCACCTACGGCGGAGCTCGTCCGCACTGGACAACGCCTACTGGTGGGCGCCGGGCGCCGACGTGACCCCGGGGCTCGAGCCCGACGCCTATCCCGTTCCGGGGGCGGGCGCCCGGCGACCACCGGTTCGGGTTCGCCCTGCTGGAGGAGGTGCTCGAGGAGTTCCCCGGCGTGGTGCTCAACCTCGACATCAAGCAGACCGCCCCGGTGGTCGCCCCCTACGAGGAGGCGCTGGCCGACCTGCTCCGCACGCCTCGACTGCGCCGACCGGGTCATCGTGGCCTCGTTCCTCGACACGGCCACCGACGCCTTCTCCGCCGTACGCGCCCGAGTTCGCCACCTCGGCGGGCACCCTGGCCATGGCCGACTTCTACCGGGCGGTCCAGGCGGGCGAGCCGCCGGCCCCGATGCGCCACGTGGCCCTCCAGGTGCCGGTCGCGTTCGGCGAGCTCACCCTGGTGGACGAGCGGTTCGTCGACGGTGGCCCACGCCGAGGGCCTGGCCGTCCACGTGTGGACGATCGAGGAGGAGTCCGAGATGGAGGAGCTCTGCGGCCTCGGGGTCGACGGCATCATCACCGACCGGCCCACGGCCCTGGTCGGGGTGCTCGACCGCCTCGGCGTGCGCGTGGACACCCAGTACGGCGTGACGCGGCGGGTCTGGCAGTCGCCCGGGGACGACGGTCGGGAGGCGGCCCGACCGGTCACCCGGTCGGATGGGCGCTGCCCGACCCCGGGGGAGCGGTCAGCCGCGCCCGCAGTTCGGCTTCTTGCCGTGGTTGGCCTTCTTCTTGGCCCGGAGCTTGCGCTTGTTGGTTCGTTTCGACACAGTCCGGCAATGCTACTCGCTCGGAGCCGGGGCGGCCAACGGGGTCGCGGCCGGCCACCGGGCCGCCCGGCGTGACCTGGCTGCTGCGGGACGGGGACGTGCTGGCCGCCGCCGAGGTGGCCGAGACTGGCCGGCCGGGCCAGGGGCCTGCTCGGGCGGGACGGCTACGAGGGGGCGATGGTGCTGCCCCGCACCCGGTCGGTCCACACCTTCGGCATGCGCTTCCCCATCGACGTGGCCTTCTGCGACCGCGACCTGGTGGTCCTCGGCGTGGCCCGCGTGCCTCCGCTGGCGGATGACCGCTGCCCCGGCGGGGTGCCGGCGGTCATCGAGGCCGAGGCCGGCGCCTTCGAGCGGTGGGGCCTGCGGGTCGGCGACCGGCTGGAGCTCGCGGATGACGGGTCGACGAGACTCGGCCGCCGACGTGGCCGACGACGGTCGGGACGACGGACCGCCGACGACGAGCTGCCGGCCACCGGTCCGGGGCCCTGGTGGTGGTGGGCACCCCCATCGGCAACCTCGGGCGACCTGTCGCCCCGGGCGGTGGCCGCCCTGGCCGTCGGCCGACGTCATCTACTGCGAGGACACCCGTCACTCGCGCAAGCTGCTCACCCACGCCGGCATCACCGGGGTGCCGCTGCGGTCCCTCCACGAGCACAACGAGGACGACCGGATCGACGAGGTGGTGCCGCGGTGGCCGGCGGCGCGGACGGTCGCCGCTGGTCAGCGACGCCGGCATGCCCGGCGTGTCCGACCCGGGCGCCCGGGTGGTGGCCGCGGTGGCCGCGGCCGGGCTCGACCGTCACCGTGGTCCCCGGCCCGTCGGCCGTGCTGGCCGCCCTGGTGGCAGCGGGCTGCCCACCGACCGCTTCTGCTTCGAGGGGTTCCTGCCCCGTTCGGGCGGGAGCGCACCGCACGGCTCGGCCGCGCTGGCCGCCGAGACCCGGACCACGGTGCTCTTCGAGGCGCCGGGTCGGGTGGCCGCCACCCTGGCCGACCTGGCCGCGGTGTGCGGGCCGACCGGCCGGTGGCCGTGGCCCGGGAGCTGACCAAGCTCCACGAGGAGGTCTGGCGGGGCACGCTGGCCGACGGCGGCTGCGTGGGCCGGCGGACGGCGTGCGGGGCGAGGTGGTCCTGGTCCTGGGCGGCGCGCCGGAGCCGGGCAGCCGAGGTGGTCGCCGACGACGGTGCTGGCCGCGGCCCTGGCCGACCGGCTGGCCGCGGGGGCCCGCACCCGGGGGGTGGTCGACGAGGTGGCGGCCGCTTCGGGGTGCCCCGCCGCCGGGTCTACGAGCTGGCCCTGCGCCCTGCGGGGTCGACGGACGGTGCCGGGCCGGTGATGTCCGACGAGGCCGACGGTGCGTGCCCGGCTCAGGACGATGTAACGGAGCTCGGCGTGTCCGACGGTGACGCTCCGGTCGGGGCAGATGCAGACGGGAAGGTCGAGCAGACATGTTCGGACGCAGCGACGCACGATACGACACCAGGCCCCGGCGCATCGCGCCCGACGACGTCCCCGAGGGGCTCGACCGGGCCGCCTTCGCCGCCGGCTGCTTCTGGGGCGTGGAGGAGTTCTTCCTCGCCGTCCCCGGGGTGGTCGACGCCGTCTCCGGGCTACGAGGGCGGCTACGTCGACCACCCGACCTACGAGCAGGTCTGCTCGGGCACGACCGGCCATGCCGAGGCGGTGCTGGTGACCTTCGACCCGGCCCGGGTCACCTTCGAGACCCTCCTCGAGGAGTTCTGGCGCCACCACGACCCGACCACCCTCGACCGCCAGGGCCCCGACCGCGGGCACCCAGTACCGCTCGGCCGTCTTCGTCCGCAACGAGGCCCAGGACGCAGGCGGCCCGGGCCTCGCTCGAGCAAGTTCCAGGCCCGCTTCAAGCGCCCCATCGTCACCGAGGTGACCCGGCGTCGACCTTCTGGCCGGCCGAGGCCTACCACCAGCGGTACACCGAGCGCACCGGCCGGGGCGGCTGCCACGTGGCCAACTGGTAGCGACGGCGCTCCCGGCCCGGACCGCACCGTGTCCGGTGGCGGGGGCTCCCGCGGGTCGGTACGCTGGCGGGACAGTGTCCCGCTACTTCATCACCACGCCGATCTACTACGTCAAGGACGCGCCCCACGTGGGGCACGCCTACACGACGGTCAACGCCGACGCCCTGGCCCGCTGGCACCGGCTGATCGGTGACGACGTCTTCTTCCTGACCGGCACCGACGAGCACGGCCAGAAGGTGGCCCGGGCCGCCGAGGAGCAGGGCATCGCGCCGCTCGAGTGGACCGACCAGCTCGCGCCCCGGTTCGCCGCGGCCTGGGCCGACCTCGACATCGCCAACGACGACTTCATCCGCACCACCGAGCCCCGCCACCGTCGCAGCGGTCCAGCACTTCCTCGGCCGGATCCACGAGAACGGCTTCATCTACAAGGACACCTACCGCGGCCTCTACTGCGTGCCGTGCGAGCAGTACTACGCCGCGGACGAGCTGCTCGCCGGCGGGCTCTGTCCCGATCCACCGCATCCCGCTGGAGGAGCTCGAGGAGGAGAACTACTTCTTCCGGCTGAGCGCCTTCGAGCAGCCGCTCGATCGACTGGTACGACGCCCACCCCGGACGCGGTGGTGCCCGAGTCGAAGCGCAACGAGGCGCTCAGCTTCATCAAGGGCGGGCTCCACGACATCTCGATCACCCGCACCTCGATCGACTGGGGCGTCCGGGTCCCGTGGGACGAGCGCCCACGTCTTCTACGTCTGGTACGACGCGCTGATCAACTACGTCACCGCCATCGGCTACGGCGACGGACCCGGAGCGCTTCGAGGCCTGGTGGCCGAGCGTCCACCACCTCATCGGCAAGGAGATCATCCGCTTCCACTGCGTGTGGTGGCCGGCCATGTGCATGGCCGCCGGCATCGAACCGCCGGCCCACGTGCAGGTCCACGGCTGGCTGCTGCTCGGCGGCGACAAGATGTCCAACTCGAGCGTCAACCGGATCACCCCGGCCGAGCTCACCGACGAGTACGGGGTCGACCCCGTCCGCTACCACCTGCTCCGCGACATCCCGCTCGGGCAGCGACGGCGAGTTCTCGGCCGAGGGCATCTCCGCCCGCTACAACGCCGACCTGGCCAACAACCTCGGCAACCTGCTGTCCCGGGTGGCCACGGTGGTCGGGTCCAAGTGCGGGGGCATCGGGCCCGGCCCCCGACCCGGCGAGCCGCCTGGCCGGCGTGGCCGCCGAGGTGCTGGCCGAGGCCACCGCGGCGTGGAACGCCGGCGCGCCCCACCTGGCCCTCGAGGCGACCTGGCGGCTGATCCGCGAGACCAACGCCGAGCTGGAGGCGGCCGAGCCGTGGAAGGCCGAGCCCGGGCCCGCGGTCGACGCGGTGCTCGGCAGCGCCCTCGAGGTGCTGCGCATCGTGTCGATCCTCATCGTCCCGGCCATGCCCGTCACGGCCCGGGAGATCTGGCGGCGGATCGGCCTGCCGGGAGCGCCGGCCGACCAGCGGCTGCCGGCCGCCGGCGCCTGGGGCGGCTACCCGGGCGGCCTGCCCGGTGGAGAAGGGCGCAGCCGCTCTTCCCCCGGCGCAAGGACTGAGCGGCCGCGATGGGCGACGCCGTGATCGAGTGGTTCGACTCCCACTGCCACCTCCAGGACGAGTTCGCCGACACCGGCGAGACGGCCCAGTCGAGCCCCACGCCGACCGGCTGGCCGGCGCCATCGCCCGGGCGTCCGAGGCCGGGGTGACCCGGATGGTCTGCGTGGGCACCGGGGCCGCCTCGTCGGCCGAGGCGGTGGCCCTGGCCCGGTCGATGCGCCGCCCGGGCGGGCCGGCCGCGGCCGAGGGGGTCGAGCTGTGGGCCACCGTCGGCCTCCATCCCCACGACGCCGTCGACGGGGTGGACTCGCTCGACGCGCTGCTGGCCGCCGAGCTCGGCCCGGGACCGGACGCCGGCGACCGGGTGGTGGTGGCCATCGGCGAGTGCGGCCTCGACTACCACTACGACCATTCGCCCCGTCCGGTCCAGCGGGACGCCTTCGCCCTCCAGATCGAGCTGGCCCGCCGCCACGGGCTGGCCCTGGTGGTCCACACCCGGGAGGCCTGGGACGACACGGTCGACATCCTGGCCGCCGACGGGCGTTCCCGAGCGGACGATCGTCCACTGCTTCACCGGCGGTCCGGAGGAGGCCCGGCGGTGCCTCGACCTCGGGGCGTCCCTCTCCTTCAGCGGCGTGGTCACCTTCAAGAACGCCGAGCCGACGTCCGCGAGGCGGCCGCCCTCTGCCCGATGGACCGACTGCTGGTGGAGACCGACGCCCCCTTCCTGACCCCGGTGCCCCACCGGGGAACCCTCAACGAGCCCTCCCGGGTTCCGCTGGTCGGCGCGGTGATTGCCCAGGTCAAGGGCATCACGACCGAGGAGGTGGCCGCGGTCACCACCGCCAATGCGCGGGCCGCCTTCGCCCGCGTGAGCCCGGCCGGCCTCGGGCCCGGTCGGCTCGATCCCGGGTCGACGCCCGCCGGTCGATTTGCTCCGCGGCCGACCTCGCCTAGCGTCTGCTCCGCGGCCGCTCATCGAGCGGTCGTCGTTGTCCGGAGCCGCGACATCGGCGCCGCGCCTTCGGGACGGCTTGGAGGAGCCGTCCCCGTCCATCCCTCCGGGGTCGGTGCCGTCCGTGGCACCGACCCGCGCGTAGGGACTGCCGGGCGAGGGAGGAAGCCGTCCCAGAGCAGTCCACGAGGAGAGTGGAGTCCTGAGGACCGACGTCCAACGGGGGGGCCGGCCCGGTGCCGCGGCTGCTCCTCTGTGGGGCCGTGCTCGTCGTGCCGCTCCTGCTGATCCAGAACGGCCCGGCCGGGCGCGTCCGCCCGGGCCCACCGGGCCCCGCGTCCGAGCGCCGCACCCGCCGGGTCACGCCGGCCGGCGTCACCGACCGGCGCCGGCCCGCGCGCCGCTCACCACCACGTCGGCCGCCGCCCCGGCCGAGCGCACGCTGGCCGCCACCCGGTCCGCCGTGCCGTCGACCACCGACCACCACCGCCAGGGCATCCGACCACGACGACCGACCGCGACCGCCGAGCCCGACGCGGTGCCACCACGACGCCGCCGACCACGCGGCCGCCCGGCGCGGTCAGCGCGGCGTCGACCGTCACGGAGGGCCAGGTCACCTACTACGACCACCCGGCCGGCACCTGCGCCAGCCCGTGGCTGCCCTTCGGCACGGTGGTGCAGGTCACCAACCCGGCCAACGGGGCCACGGTGACCTGCGTGGTCAACGACCGGGAGGCGGACACCGCCCGGTCCATCGACCTGGCCACCGCCACCTTCGCCGAGATCGCCCCGCTGTCCCAGGGGGTCGTCGACGCCGAGCTGAGTTGGTAGCCACGGCGCCGGTGGGCCGCCCCGCGGGAATGAGCCGGGCCGCGCCGCGAGGTGCCACACTGACCGGGTGACCCACGGGCGAGCGGAGATCCACGAGCTGCTCCTGGCCAACGACCTGCGCCCGAGCCGGGCGCTCGGGCAGAACTTCGTGGCCGACGGCAACACGGTCCGGCGGATCGTCCGCCTCGCCGGCGTCGGCCCCGGCAGCCGGGTGGTCGAGATCGGCGCCGGGCCTCGGCTCGCTGACCCTGGCCCTGGTGGAGGCCGGCGCCGTCGGTGACCGCCGTCGAGATCGACCGCCACGTGCTGCCGGTGCTGCGGACGCCAGGTCGAGCCGCTGCGGGGTGCGGGTGGTCGAGGCCGACGCCCGGACGGTCGACTTCGCCGGGCTGCTCGGGGACCGAACCCGGGTGGTCCCTGGTGGCCAACCTCCCCTACAACGTGGCGGTGCCGCTGGTCGTCCGGGTGCTCGAGGAGGCCCCCCAGGTCGCCTCGCTGCTGGTGATGGTCCAGCGCGAGGTCGGGGAGCGCCTGGCCGCCCGCGCCCGCGACGAGGCCTACGGGGCCGTCTCGGTCAAGGTGGCCTACTGGGCCGACGGCGTCGGTGGTCGGCAGGGTGTCGGCCAGCGTCTTCATCCCCCGGCCCCGGGTCGAGTCGGTGCTGGTCCGCCTGGACCGGCACCCGGCCGGTAGGGGACGGGCGGCCCGGCCAGGGCCGGGCTCGGACTCCTACGAGCGCCTCTTCGCCGTGGTCCGGGGCGGGTTCGCCCACCGGCGCAAGATGCTCCGCCGCTCGCTCGAGCACCTGGTCGATCCCGCGCGCCTTCGCGGCAGCGGGCATCGCCCCGACCGCCCGGGCCGAGGAGCTCGCACTGGACGAGTGGGAGCGGCTGGCCTGGTGGCGCCCGGGCACGGTCGCCGAGCTGCCGACCGACCGGCACCGAGCGGTGAGCGGGGATCCGGCCACGCTGTTCGCCGCGGCCAAGCTGACCCTGTCGCTGCGGGTGACCGGCGACCCGTGCCGACGGCTACCACCTGCTGGACGCCGAGATGGTCACCCTCGACCTGGCCGACACCCTGGAGGTCGGCGAGGGCGACCGGCTCACCGTCGAGGTGGCGACTGGCCCGGTCCGGTCGCCGGGTGGCGCGACCTGGAGGTCTCGGCGCCGACCGGACAACCTGGTGACCCGGGCGCTGGCGGCGTCGGACGGCGCGCGGCGGTGCGCCTGGTCAAGCGGATCCCTCCCGGGGCCGGGCCTCGGCGGCGGGTCGGCCGATGCCGCCGCCGTTCTGCGGTGGGCCGGCTGCCGCGACCCGCAGGTGGCGGTCCGGCTCGGGGCCGACGTGCCCTTCTGCCTGGCCGGGGGGAGGGCCCGGGTCACCGGCATCGGCGAGGCGGTCGAGCCCCTGCCGTTCGAGCCACGCTCCTTCGTGCTGCTGCTGCCGCCCTTCGGGGTCGACACCGCCGCCGTCTACCGGGCCTGGGACGACCTGCGTGCCGGCGGCCGGCTGCCACCGAGCGGGTCGGTCACCAACGACCTCGAGGCCGCCGCCCTCGAGGTCGAGCCGCGGCTCGAGGGATGGCGCCAGGCGCTCGAGGAGGCGCACCGGGCGGGCGGCCCACCTGGCCGGCAGCGGGTCGACCTGGTTCGTCGAGGGGACCCCGGACGAGCTCGGCATGGCCGGGTGTGACCATCTCGAGCGAGAGGGACGGCGGTCGCCTGCTGGTCGCGGCGAGGACGACCCGGCCGGAGCGATGAAGCCCGGTGCTCCGTGGCCGGTGACCGCGACGGCTGGACCGGCCGGGGGCTACTTGCCTGCCGCCCGCCTCTGCCAGCGGGTGGCCTTCAGCATCTTCTTGTGCTTCTTCTTGCGCATGCGCTTGCGGCGCTTCTTGATCAGGGATCCCATGTCGCCGGGCACCCTAGCCGAGCAGGACCTCAGGCGCGGCATGCGCCCAGGCCGCAGGCCGCGCCTGCGCCCGTTGGCACCGGCCCGTGACAGCCCCTTCGGTCAGTCTTCGCCGTGCGCCGGCGTGCCCGGGGCGGGTGGAGGGACCGGCGGGAGCGCGAACCGGAAGAGCGCACCGCCGCCGGGTGCGTGGTGGACGCTGACCTGGCCGCCCTCGTCGCGGGCCACCTGGGCCACGATGGCCAGCCCGAGGCCCGAACCGGGCCGGCCGCGGGCCTCGGGGGCCCGGTAGAAGCGGTCGAAGATGTGGTCGATGTCGCTCTCGGCCACGCCCGGTCCGTGGTCGCGGACGAGGAGGACCCCGTCGGCGCAGCCGACCTCGACCACTCCGCCGTCGGGGCTCCACTTGAGGGCGTTGTCGAGCAGGTTGTCGACCGCCCGTTCGATGCGCGACGACGACCCTGACACCCAGTTCTCGGTCACATTCGCGTCGAAGGTCACGTTGCGGCTCCGGCCGTGGGTCGTGGCCGCCTCCACCGCCGACAGCACCAGCAGGTCGAAGCGGACGGGGCCCGACGTCAACGTGGGCTGCTCGCCCCGGGCCAGCTCGGCCAGGTCGGCGACCAGGGAGGTCAGCTCGTCGAGCTGGGTGAGGACGTCGCCGATGAGGACCTCGCGCTCCTCCGGGGCGAGCTCCTCCATCCGGCGGGCCACCTCCATGTTGGTGCGGAGGCTGGTGAGCGGCGTCCGCAGCTCGTGGGAGGCGTCGAGGACCAGCTGGCGCTGGCTCTCCCGCGACGAGTCGAGGGCGGCCAGCAGGCGGTTGAAGGCCCGGCGCAGCCGACCGAGCTCGTCGGGGCCGCCCGGGTCGAGCCGTCGGGAGACGTCGGTGGTCTGGGCCAGCTCCTCGACGGTGGCGGTGAGGCTGTCGAGGGGGCGGAGCACGGCCCGGCCGACGGCGAGTCCGAGGAGGACGGCGAGGGCGACCCCGACAAGGACGATGAGCCAGAGGGCGACGGCGAGCTTGCGCAGCTCCTGGTTCACGCCGGTGAGCGGCGCGGTGATCTGGAGGGCGCCGCCGCCGGCCGGGACCTGCCGGAACCCGCCATTGTTGCCGTGGTAGGCGAAGCCGGGCGGGAGGGCGACCACCAGCTCGCGGACAGCGGTGCCGTTGTCGGCGACCGTCGAGAAGTAGCTGTCCGGCGCATTCCCGCGGCTGGCAGCCGAAGCCCTGGCCGCCGCGGTGATCGGGAGGACCGGGGGGTCGAGCGGGTAGGTGGTGCCGCCCGCGTAGACGACCTGGGAGCACGAGCCCGGGTGACTCGCACACGTTCTGGATGCCCACGAGCGATGCATTGGCGCTGGCGATCGCGTCGATGGCCGGTTGCGCCTCGGCCCGCAGGGTCACGTCGATGGACCCGACCAGCGAGTTGTAGGCGACCAGATAGGTGGCCAGGGAGCCGAGGACCACCACGATGAGGACGGCGGCGGTGGCGGCGAGCACCAGGCGGGCCCGGAAGGTCATTGCCGGCCCCCTCGGCACATGGTCACCGGCTAGGGCTCGCGGAGGACGTAGCCCACGCCCCGCGCCGTGTGGATCAGCCGCGGCTCGCCGTCGAGCTCGGTCTTGCGCCGGAGGTAGCCGACGTAGACGGCGAGGGAGTTGGTGCCCGAGTCGAAGGTGTAGCCCCAGACCCGGTCGAGGATGAGCTCGCGGGTGAGCACCTGGCGCGGGTGGCGCAGCAGGAGCTCGAGAAGGTCGAACTCGATCCGGGTGAGCGAGAAGGCGCGGTCCCGGCGGTGGGCTTCGCGGGTGACCGGGTCGAGGGTGAGATCGGCGAAACGGAGCACCTCACCCTCGTCCTCGGGCCTCCGGCGGAGCAGGGCCCGGAGCCGGGCCAGCAGCTCGGCGAGGGCGAAGGGCTTGACCAGGTAGTCGTCGGCCCCCGCGTCGAGGCCCTGCACCCGGTCGTTGATGGCGTCCCGTGCGGTGAGCATGAGCACCGGTGTGTCGTCCCCGGCCGCTCGCAGCCGCCGGCACACGTCGAGGCCGTCGATGGTCGGCAGGCCGAGGTCGAGCACGACGGCGTCCGGCTGCCGGATGGCGATCTCCTCGAGCGCCTTCGGGCCGTCGTCGGCCAGTGACACCTCGTAGCCTTCGAGGCGGAGCGCTCGCTGGAGCGCCCCGCTGACCGCCGGATCGTCATCGACGATGAGCACCCTCATCGGGCCGGGAGCCTATCGGGGCGCTGCCGGTGAGCCGTGGCAGGTTAGCCTTTTGACGGTGCCGACCGATCACCGGCGGCACGTTCCGAGGTAGTTCAATTGGCAGAACGCTGGCCTTTGGAGCCAGATGTTGGAGGTTCGAGCCCTCCCCTCGGAGCCCACCGCGCCACGTGCGATCCGGGAAAGGCGACGCCTCCGGATGCATGCACGTGCCCACGATCGCTCCTCGGTAGCCTGCGGTCGTAGCTCCCGCCGAGCGCACGATGGCCTGGCTCGGCCGACACACCGTCCACGAGGGGGAGCACCACCTCTTGGACATCGACGGACTGCTCGGGCGCACCGCGGTGTGACCACGCGTGGACCAAGCGTGGTCCGTCGGTCCGCCCCTAGCCTCCCGCCTTGCGCGACCTGCTGCGGAGCCGCCCGCGGACCGTCTGGTCGAGGATCACCTTGCGCAGCCGGACCGTCTCCGGGGTGACCTCGACGCACTCGTCGTCGGTGATGAACTCGAGCGCCTGCTCCAGGGAGAGCAGCAGGGGTGGCGTGAGGCGGATGGCCTCGTCTGCGGCGGCCGAGCGGATGTTGGTCTGCTTCTTCTCCCTGGTCGGGTTGACGTCCATCTCGTCGTCGCGAGCGTTCTCGCCCACGATCATCCCCTCGTAGACCTCGGTCCCCGGTCCGACCAGCAGCATGCCCCGCTCCTGCAGGCTCATCAGGGAGTATCCCGTCGTGATCCCGCGGCGGTCGGCCACCATCGAGCCGTTCCGCTTGGTCTTGAGCTCGCCGTGCCAGGGCTCCCAGCCGTCGAAGACGTGGTGGAGCATGCCGGTCCCGCGGGTCTCGGTCATGAACTCGGTTCGGAAGCCGACCAGGCCGCGGGCGGGGACCCGGAAGTCCATCCGCACCCAACCGGTGCCGTGGTTGACCATCTCGACGAGGGAGCCCTTGCGCAGGGCCATGAGCTGGGTGACCACACCCAGATAGTCGTCGGGCACGTCGATGGCCACCCGCTCGATCGGCTCGTGGAGCCTGCCGTCGATCTCGCGGGTGACCACCTGGGGTTTGCCGACCGTCATCTCGAACCCCTCGCGGCGCATGGTCTCGACGAGCACAGCCAGCTGGAGCTCGCCGCGGCCCTGGACCTCCCAGGTGTCGGGTCGCTCGGTGGGGTTGACCCGCAGTGACACATTGCCGACCAACTCTGACTCGAGCCTGCCGAGGATCTGACGGGCGGTGAGCTTGGAGCCGTCGGCCCCGGCCAGGGGCGAGGTGTTGATGCCGATGGTCATGGCGAGGCTCGGCTCGTCGACGGTGATCGCCGGCAAGGGCCGCGGGTCGTCGGAGTCGGCCAGGGTCTCGCCGATGGTGATCCGGTCCATGCCGGCGACCGCGGCGATCTCCCCGGGGCCGGCCTCGGCGGCCTCGATGCGGTCGAGGGCGTCGGTCACGTAGAGCTCGGTGATCCTGGTGCGATCGATCGACCCGTCGAGCTTGCACCAGGCAACCGTGGCCCCCTTCTTGAGGGTGCCGTTGTGGATGCGGCAGATGGCGAGCCGTCCGACATAGGGAGAGGCGTCCAGGTTGGACACGATGGCCTGCAGGGGCGCGTCGGGATCGAAGCGCGGCGCCGGGATGCGTTCGAGGATGGCCTGGAAGAGGGGCTCGAGGTCGGTCCCCTGCATCCCCTTTTCGGTGGCCGCCCATCCGGCTCGGGCGTTCGTGTAGAGGATCGGGAAGTCGATCTGGTGCTCGTCGGCGCCGAGGTCGAGGAACAGCTCCTCGACTTCGTGGACGACCTCCTCGATCCGGGCGTCGGGCCGGTCCACTTTGTTGACCACCAGCACCACCGGGAGCCGGGCCTCGAGGGTCTTGCGCAGGACGAAGCGGGTCTGGGGAAGGGGGCCCTCGGAGGCATCGACCAGAAGCAGGACGCCGTCCACCATGGTCAGACCCCGCTCGACCTCGCCGCCGAAGTCGGCGTGGCCCGGGGTGTCGACGATATTGATCTTGACGCCTCCGTGGCGGACGGAGGTGTTCTTGGCGAGGATGGTGATGCCCTTCTCCCGCTCCAGGTCACCCGAGTCGAGGACCCGTTCGTTGACCGTCTCGTTGGCCCGGAAGGCTCCCGACTGCCAGAGCATGGCGTCTACCAGGGTGGTCTTGCCGTGGTCGACGTGGGCCACGATGGCCACGTTGCGGATGTCGTCGCGGGTCATAAGGGGCATGGGACCGTCAGGCTAATGGGCGATCAGAGCCGGTCCTGACGCGTCGACCCTCTGCGTCGGATCGGGCGAGGTGACCTCTTCCCGAGCCGCAGCAGCCGATCCCGTCCAGACCGTTGGGGCTTCAGCCGCTCCCTACGGGCTGGTGCACGCGGGCCACGCGCTCGAGTTGCTGTTCGGGGACAGGTTGACCGGGTTGTTGGAGGCAGGCGGATTGGCCAGGCCTGTGGCAAAGGCGAAGTCACCGGTCGTCGGGGTCAGTTGGGCCGTCGATACGGGCTTGGGCTGCGGTGGAGGCATCGGGGGGCAGAGTCCCGTGTAGCTCTCGGCCGAGGAGTCGAGTGCCCACGACGAGGTACCTGGAGTCAGGTAGTACGGCGGACCGTACAGGGGCAGGCGGGGGTCCCAGGTGTAGTACTTGTAGTACCCGTTGTTCCCTCCGACCAGTCCCACAGGTCCCCGCGCATCCTGCTGGATCGAGCCGTAGGCGTAGAGGGTCCCGAGCCCCGGCGAGTTTGAGTAGTTGTTGACCACGAACGACTGCTTGAGGGCGAGGATCGTCGCGTCCACCGTCAGTCCCTGTGACGTTCCTGTGGGATCGCCCTTCGAGGTCGAAGGGTTGCACAGGGGGGGGACCCAGGTGGTGCCGTTGCACGAAGGCAGGTCGTTGCCCGCGTTTCCGCCGCCGGCGTTCTTGTTGTAGATGGGCCGGTTGATCTCGACGAAGCTGTTGGCGATGAGACCGAGCACGTCGTTTGGCGTGGTGCCGGTCGCACTGTTGTAATTGCACATGCTCTCGGACGGTGTCCCCGTCCAGGACGTGCAGTCCTTGTAGAGGATGGGGGACTGGATGACGATGTCGTTGTTGGCCGCGATCATCAACTGTCCGGAAAAGCCACCACTGGTCGTCGAGTCACCGACGAAGGCATCTCCCTCGTCACCCGGGTTCGAGGTCTCCCCGTAGTAGCAGCTCAGTTCCCCGAGCAGATGGTGCTACCCAGCTGGGAGAGTCCCGTGGTCGCCGAGTAGAAGGGGTTGTTGCTCAACGCCCCCGACGAGGCAGCGTCCACGTAGACGACCCCGTTGTTGGGGAACGCACCGGTTCCGTTGGTCACGCACACACTGCTGTCGGTGCTCGGCTGTTGCTGGGTCAGATTGCCCGGGTAGCCGGGGCTGAGCGGGCTGTTGACCGTCATGGTGCCCGCGCTGTTGAAGGTGATGGTGGTCGGGCCGGCATAGTCGCAGCCACCCTGGATCGCGGTGGCCTTGGGCACCGAGTTGTCCGGTGGGAGAGCCTCGACTTGGTGACCGTACGTCGGCGGGGTGTCCTTGGTGCAGGTAGCGCTGCCCGGCGCGCCCACATAGAGGCAACTCGGGTCCGCCGTCTGCACCGTTCCGGTGAATGTCGGTGTCCCGTTCGTGTACAGAGAGTCGTTCGAGTAGACCGGACCGAAGACGGTATCGCCGGACTGCCATTCGACCCCGTTGCAGGCGTTGCTTCCCGGGTTCCGGCCGATTTGCCAGTAGCGCGAGCAATCGCTGGCGTTCGCGTTGGGGAAGTCGGAGGACTCGTAGTTGGACCACCAGACGTTGTTCAAGAAGTCGTTCTGCGGGGTGAAATGGGCCACCGTCGAGTAGTAGACGTAGTTGCCCGGAAAGCCTGCGGTGCCGACGATCTGGACCTCGAGGTAGGTGATCGCACCGCTCGTCGAGCTGGTGAGCTCCTGCGGGTTGTCGAACATGTACAGCTCCGGGACGACTCCGTTACCGGTGTTGGTTCCGGCCACCTGGGTCCACGACTGGTAGGTCAGCCCGCTGCATTCGGGGCTGGTGCTCGCCGAGTTGCACCCGGCCAGATAGGGGTTGGCATTGATGGCCGACTGGTAGGCGTTGAGCCCCGAAGCCAGGGCGCGGTAGGCGAGCCGCTTGAGTGACGCCTGGGTCGAGAATGGGCGCGTTGTTGACGAACGAGTTCACCATCACCCCGCCGAAGACGGTCAGAAGGACGCTGAAGGCCACCACCATGACCAGCGCAGCCTGCCCTGTTTCAGCGAACCTGCGTCGGTCGGTGAGCTTCTTGGATGTCGATGCGCGGCTCATCGGGCCACCTATCCGAGGTTGACTCTGTAGAGGTACGAGGCGGACGAGAGCCGGTAGACGGTGAACGAGTTCTCCTGCATGGTCTCGTGTTGAGTACCGGACTGGAGCACCTGCAGGTCGACACCCACGCTCTGGATGTTGTCCGCCGGGCAGTTGGACGCGGTGTCGGTGGGGATGCTGTTGATGATGGTCACCGTCGGTGGCTGGCACTGCGTGGTGGCGAACCTGTTGTCTCCGGAGACGTATGCCGCCGAATACGGGTCGAGAGTGTTGTAGGTGAAGATCGGGACGGTCGGGTTGAGCAGGTAGGTCTGACCGTTGACCACGCCGCTGAGGTCGACCAACGTGGTGACCGGCGCCGTCGTGTACTGACAGTGGACGGTGGCGGAGAGAGAGAAGGGGCAGGACCCGACATTGGCCGGCTGCTCGGTGACGGTGAAGACGGAGGTGTAGTACTTACAGGACGAGCATTTGCTCGGAGGGCTGGCCGACATCACGATCAATGCCGGTCCTGGGCCGTAGGTGACTCCGTTGACAACGGTGGCCCCGACGTTCGCGTAGAAGGTCGCCGTGGTGGATGTGACCGTGGTCGTGCCGAGAGCGAAGGGCGGGCACGGGGCGTTGAGCACCGGGCACGTCGGCGATGAGACCTGGTTCGCCGCTGTCGGTGTGGGGGCCGGCTCGACTTCGCTCCGGATCAGCCGCTGGATGATGATGGAGGTCGGCAGGAGCTGGTCATTGGTGTTGTAGGAGCCGATCACCGCGTTGCTCACCGAGAGGTAGGTCGTGAGGGACGTCGCCAGCACCGTGAAGAGGACGAGGAGGGCCGCGAAGGCGACAAGGAGCTCGACCAGGCTGAGCCCCGCGTCGTCCCGGCTGCCGGGTGAGTGGCGCCGGGCCATCTCCACGATCTGCCGGCGGACGTGCCAGATCCGGACGCCCATCAGGTCACCTTCTCGCTGATCGGTGTCGGGAGCGGATAGCCGGTCGCTCCGATGCTGACAGAGCTGCCCCCGACTGTGACGTTGGTCACGGTGGTGGTGCCGCCGGCCGTGGTGATGGTCAGGGTGTAGGTACCGTAGGGGACCTCGGTGCGGCTGAGACCATCGACTCCGGCGGGCTGGAGCGGATACGTGTCGGGGCCACATCCGGAGGTGGTCGCCAGCAGCGAGAGCGTGGCTGCATATGGCAACCCGACAGAATTCCCGGAACTGTGGAGGACCTGGACCGACAGGAGTCCCAGGGGAACCGTGGTCGAGGAGCTCCCGCCCGGGATGGTCGGTGCCTGGGCCACGTTGAGGCCGGTGATGGACTCCGCCGAGCAGTCACCGGCAAAGACGTTGTAGCCACTGGTGAACGGGTAGAGCGGGAAGAACGGCTGTGCCGGGGGCGTCGACCAACCCGGGGTGATGAAGGTCTGGTAGGGCGACGGCTGGAGGTTGGCGTTGTTGATCTCGACCGGGATGCCGGTCGTGGGCAGTCCGGTCATGCCGTTGGCCGTCTGGTCGGACCAGGTACCCGTCGTCCCGGCCGTGGACACCAGTTCGACCGTTCCCGTGGCGCTGGCGCCCACGGCGGTGCAGGTGGTCGTTCCGGTGGCCACACAGGAGACGCCGCCGATGTACAGCGCCGGGTTGCCGGTCGGCAGGCTGGGAGAGCTCCAACTGGTCGTACCCCCGGAGCTCGCCAGTAGGAAGGCCATGGGCAGCCCTGCGGCATTGGTGCCTACTGCGGTGATGGCACAGGAGGGGTTCGACCAGCAGGTGACACTGGTGAGCTGGTTGATGGTCTCACCCGAGCCCGGCGACGGGACCGTCGCGCTGGCCCAGGTGTCTGACGACCCGATGGTGCCGGACACGATCGCGGGACTGGGCGTGGACGTTGCTCCGATGAGCACACACGCTCCTGTGGTCGGACAGGTCATCTGGGTGAGCGTCGCCACGCTGGCGGGCAGGGAATCGGGCGCGAAGACGGCCGCGGGGGTGATGGCCCCGTTGAGGACGAGAGGGGTGGTGCTGCTGCGCCCCATGAGCAGGCACTTGGTGGTCGTGGGGCAGGCGAGCCCGTTGAGGGAGGTCACCGTTGTGCCGCCCTGGAACGTGTCGGCACTCCAGATCCAGCTCGGTGCGGCCACACCCAGGCCGAGGGCGGCCGTGCCCGAGACGACTTCAGGTCCGGTCGAGGTGGCGCCGGTGAGGAGGCAGGTGGTCGAGGTGGTCGTGGTCGGGCACGCCGCCGCGGTGAGCGAAGTGAGGGTGACGCCCGTGGGGTTGGGCGAGCTCGCCGTCCAGCCCAGCGCGAATCCCCCCGACACGACGACCGGTGTTCCTGCGCTGGGCGAGGTGCTGATCCCCGTCGCCATGCAACCGCCCGATCCCGAAGGGCAGATCAGGTTGGTGAGCCCTGCGATGGTGGCGGTCGTGGGGGTGGCGCTGATGGCGTCACTCGTCCAGCTGTCGCTCGAGGTGGAGATCAAGCCGCTCACGACTGCGGCGGCACCGGTGGTGGTCGTCCCGATTGCGACACACTGCAAGAGCGAAGGGCAGAGGATCTGGGACAGCGAGGCGAGGCCGGTCGGAATGGGTGTGTCGATGGTCACACTGGTCGCCGCGGTGGGTGACGAGACGATCACCGCGCCCCCCGGGCCGTATCCGACGCCGATGCACCGGTTGGCACATGCCACCGAGGTGATGCGGGTGACCCCGGAGGGGAGCGACACCGTCGACCACTGGCTGGTCGGGGTGGTCAGATCGCTCAGGGCGGCCGTTGCATTCACGCCGGGGAAGGTGCCGGTGCTGGTCTCTCCGTAGGCGATGCAGGCGATCCCCGTGACACCGGGACAGGTCACCCCGTCCTCAGTGGCGGTCGAGGACGGATAGGAGAGGCCGACGATGCTGCCCTGGTCGTAGGCGGTGGTCAACCGGGTGACGGCACCCACTTGCACACTTGCGCCGAAGGGGACCGACTGGGGTTGTTGCAGCACGTTGCCGATGACAGTTCCGGTCGCATTCTCGACAAAGGAGGGCGACCCATAGGTGACACTGTTGGGAGCGCCGCCGAGCTCCCCGCTCGTGGCGTTGTTGATCGTCACCGTGTAGCTGCCCGGCTTCACCTGGGCGAAGGCACAGCCGTTGGTGTCCGGATAGATGGTCAGGGACTGAGCGCCCGCCAGGGTGACTGGCGGTGCCTGCACCCGTTCACTCCAGGGGTTCGCCTGGGAGTCGATGGCCGTCGAGTCCCCGTTGACCTGCAGGGCGATGAACCCGAGGGTCTGGATCCCCGACGGTGGGTAGTCCACGACCACGCTGTCCTGGACGTTGTTGGAGTCGGTCGTAGGCCCCCAGGCGACCGACACTCGCACCCGGAGCAACTGTGGGGTACCGGCGATGCAGAGGTTGGGTTGGCTCCCGTTCGCACCTCCCTGCACGGCAGTCCACTCGTACTCGGCCTGCAGGGAGTACGTCGTATTACCCTTCGACACCGTCGGGACGAGCACCGCACTCTGGGTGACGGCGGCCCCGCTTGCGATCGTCTCCTGCTGCGACCAACCGGTGATGCCGGTGATCGAGGTGATCTGACTGCTGCCGTTGACTGTCTGACCCGTGTAGTTGATGGAATCCGCGCCCGCCGATGTGGTGACGGTGAGGGCCTGCGGATTGGTGGTGCTGGCCAAGGCGAGGTTGTTGGGGGTGTTGATGTTCATGCTGGTGGGCGTGGCCAGATTGGACGGAACCGTGTAGGCGCCGTTGACCGTGGCTGTGTTGGCGGCCGGTCCCGTCGGGGCGGCGTCCTGGTTGACAATGACCTCGCCGTTGCTGTTGACGGGTGGGCTCCAGTTGGAGAGCGTCTCGACCCACTGCTCCGCGATGGAGAGGGCAGTCTGCTGGTTGGTGGACTGGCCGGCTTGGATGATCGAGGCGGTGAAGAGGTAGGAGAGGGGAATGAGGGTGATCATGAGCACGACGAAGGCGATGAGAACCTCGACGAGGGTCACCCCCTCGTCGTTCGCCTTCCCCGCGGCACGCCCCTCGGTGCGCTTGCGCACCGAGCACATGGTGGTGCCCCATGTTCGGGTGCCGGAGCGGTGTTGGGTTGTGTACATGTCGCCGAATTCAACGGTAGAGGTGAGGAGCGTGCGTTCCTAGACGTGATTCCACCTGTACCGGCGATAACGACCGACTACGGCCAGAACTTGAGGAATCGGTGGCCTGAGGCGCGGCTCACGCCAGGCGGCCACCGACCTCGCTGCCGATGGCCGCCTGCCCTCGAGGAGTGTCCCTCAGTAGGACTTGGGCAACCCCAACGAGTGCTGGGCGACGAAGTTGAGGATCATCTCGCGACTCACCGGTGCGATGCGGAGCAGGCGGGCCATGCCCCACATGTCGGCGAGGCCGAACTCGGAGGACATGCCGTTGCCACCGTGGGTCTGGATGGCCTGGTCGAGGGCTGCGAGCGCCGCCTCGGCCGCCGAGTACTTGGCCATGTTGGCCGCCTCGCCGGCTTCGGGCGTCTCTCCGGCGAAGTCGCACAGCCAGGCCGCCTTCTCTGTCATCAGCCGGGCCAGCTCGACCTCGATCTTGGCTTTGGCCAGGGGATGGGAGATGCCTTGGTGGCGTCCGATGGGGGTGCCCCACACCTCTCGACCGATTGCGTAGTCGGCTGCCTTGTCCAGCGCGTAGCGCCCGATGCCGTTGGCGGTCGCGGCCGAAAGGATGCGCTCGGGATTGAGCCCGAAGAACACCTGGCGCAGCCCGTCGCCCTCGTCGCCGATCAGCCGGTCGGCCTCGACCTCGGCGTTGTCGAAGAACAGGGTGTACTGCTTCTCGGGTGCCACGATCTCGACGGGAAGCACCTGCTTGCCGAGCCCTGGCGTGTCGGTGTCCACCACGAACAGGGACAGCCGACCCCGCCCGGTGTCCGGATCGACGCTCGTCCGGGTGACCACAAGAATGGCCTGGCACTCGTCGACACCGGAGATGTAGTACTTCGAGCCGTTGAGCCGGTAGATGTCGCCGTCCTTGGTGGCGGTCAGCGAGAGGTTGTGTGAGTTCGAGCCGGCGTCGGGCTCGGTGATCGCAAAGGCCATCTTGAGCTCGCCACTGGCGAACCCGGGGAGCCACCGCTGCTTCTGGGCATCGGTACCGAACCTGGCGATGATGGTCGCGCAGATGGCCGGCGAGACCACGATGACCAGGAGCGGACAGCCGGCGGCGGCCAGCTCCTCCTGCACCGCGGCGAGCTCGCTGATCCCGCCCCCGCCCCCGCCGTACTCCTCGGGGACGTTGACCCCGAGGAACCCGGCCTCGGCCACGGCGTTCCACAGCTCATCGGTGCGCTCGTCGGCGTGGGCCTTCTTTACGTAATACTCGTGCCCGAACTTGGAGGCGATCGAGCTCACCGCCTGCCGGAGCATCTGCAGCTCGTCGGATTCGGTGAAGTCCATGGGGTGCCTCCGGTGTCCTGGGTCGATGCCGACCCGGGCCCGCCCTCAGGGAGTCGAGGGCACCAGGCCGATCGGGATGTCTACCATCCTGCTCCGAAGGTACTCGCCCAGGCCCTTGGCCTGGGGATCCGGCCTGGTCGAGGAGGCAACCCCCTCCCCGAGCAACCCCACTACGACGAAATTGAGGGCCCGCAGCTTCGGGAAGGCGTGCCGCTGCACGGCCAGGTGGTCGGCCTCGGGCAGCAGGGACCGGAAGCGATCGAGGGTGAGCTCGTGGTCGAGCCAGGCCCAGGCCTCGGCGCTCCGCGCCCAGAACCCGACATTGGCGTTCCCCCCCTTGTCGCCCGACCGCGCCCCGATGAGCGTCCCGAGCGGGAGGCGCAGCGTCGGGCCGGCAAGTGCCGTCGGTGCGCCTCGAACGACGGAGGTCTCCACCGCGTCCGGGGCCTGGACCACCCCGGGGGAGAGCGAGGCGTCCTCGCCGGAGTCGACCACCTCGGCGCCGCCCCCCGCCAGGTGGGCGGTATGGGGAACCTCTCGTCGGGTGCCCCCGGCGTGGACCACGGTCGGGATCACCAGCCCGGCCGGGACGAGGGCAGGCCAGAAGACGCCGTAGGCCGTCCCGTCTGTCGGCGGCGCGGTGAGGTGCAGCCCGGGATACCCGGCGAGCGCCAGCTCGGTCGCTGCATTGGAGAACCGCCGCCCGACCCGCTCGGGGTCGGTGTCCTTGACCGTGATCCGGAGCTGCGCAGTCGCCTCGGCGTTGGTCGGCGCGTTCTCCTTGTCGGTGCGGATGAGTCGGATGTCGAACTCGGCGAACTGCCCGGCACCGCCGAGGGCGTGGCTCAACGAGCGTGCGGTGAGGTCGGCCTTGGCCTCGATGTCGAGCCCGGTGAGGACGAAAGTCATCGAGTTGCGCCATCCGCCCAGCAGGTTGATACAGACCTTGAGGTCGGGCGGGGCGGGAAGTCCCCGGGCCCCCGACAGCCGCACGCGGTCCGGGCCGTCCTCGGTCACCTCGACGGTCTCGAAGCGCGCGACCACGTCGGTGTTGGGATAGTGGTGGCCGCCGATCTCGTAGAGCAGCTGGGCGGTGACCGTCCCGATCGAGACCTTGCCACCGGTCCCGGGGTGCTTGGTGATGACCGACGAGCCGTCCTCGGCCACCTCGGCCAGGGGGAAGCCCGGATGCTCCATGCCCGGGACCTCGGTGAAGAAGCTGTAGTTGCCCCCGGTGGCCTGCGGCCCGCACTCGATGACGTGCCCGGCCACGACGGCGCCGGCCAGGCGGTCCCAGTCGGTCGGAGACCATCGGTGGTGCCACGCCGCCGGGCCGACCACCAACGAGGCATCGGTGACGCGTGGGCAGATCACCACGTCGGCGCCGCCGGAGAGGGCATCGGCGATCGGCCACCCGCCGAGATAGGCGTTGGCCGAGACCACCGTTCCCGCGGCGGTCTCCAGCGGCTCGCCTGTGTCCATGTTGGTGAGCAGGTGCCCTGCAGCGTGCAGCGCGCCGATGCGCGGGAGCAGGTCGTCCCCCTCGACGTGGGCGACCGACACCGCGAGCCCGAGCCGGTCGGCCAGGGACCGCACCTGGTCGGCCAGTCCCGAGGGGTTGAGGCCGCCCGCATTGGTGACCACTTTGATGCCCCGGTCGATGCAGGTGCCGAGCACCTCCTCCATCTGGGTGAGGAAGGTGTGGGCCCAGCCCCTGGTGTGGTCCCGCTGGTATCCCTTCCAGAGGATGAGCATGGTCAGCTCGGCCAGCCAGTCGCCGGTGAGCACGTCGATCGGTCCGCCGTCGACCATCTCGCGTGCCGCCGACAGACGGTCGCCGTAGAAGCCCGAGCAATTGGCAATGCGCAGCGGCTCGGTCACGGTCCGACCGTCCCCTCGGCGTCCGGTCCGCCGTCGGCCGCGTGCTCGACCGTGACCAGGATCCTCCCGGTCTCGACCTGGTCCCCCTCGGCGACCCCGACCTCGGTCACTCTGCCGGCCAAGCCGGCGTGGACGGCATGCTCCATCTTCATCGCCTCGAGGACGACGAGCAGCTGGCCGGCCTCCACAGCGTCACCCGGTGCGACAGCCACACGCACCACACTGCCGGGCATCGGGGCGAGTGCGGCGCCCTCGTCGACCTGGTCGACGGCAACCGGGAGGCGCTCCTGCTCCTCGAGCTGCGAGCTGCCCTCCGGCCCGTCGACGTAGAAGGTGGTGCCGACCTGGTGCACGGCGTACCGGCGGGCGACGCCATCGTCCTCGACGACCACTGCGGTCGGCGACACGGTCCTCACCGCGAGTCCCGACCCGGCGCCGTCGACGGTCACCTGGGCGACGCCATCCCCGCGCCGCGCAAAGCGGTAGCCGATCTCGAGCGGGCGCCGGCCGGTGTCAGCGGATTTATCGAAGGAGACCCGCTGGAGGTCCCATTCGTTGTTGCGCCAACCCGAGGGGACCCGGAGTTGTACCCCGGCCCGCTCACGGCGTGCGGCCTGCCCGGCCAGGGCCGCGGCCACCGCGTGGCGGACGGTCGCCTCGGGCCCGGCCAGCGGGGCGGCAAGGGTGGCAAGACCGTGCCGGTCGAGGAACCCGGTGTCGGCCTCGCCGGACGCGAACTCCGGGTGGCGCAGGATCCGGACCAGCAGGTCACGGTTGGTGGTGACTCCGTGCAGCCGCGCCTCGGACAGGGTCGCGGCCAGGATGGCGGTGGACTCCTCCCGGGTCGCAGCGTGCGCGATCACCTTGGCCAGCAGCGGGTCGTAGTGCGGGCCGATCTCGTCCCCGGTCTCGACCCCGCTGTCCACCCGCACACCGGGGCGGTCGGTGTCCACCGCGAACCGGTAGAGCCTGCCGGTCGAGGGGCGCCATCGAGCCGTCGGGTCCTCGGCGTAGAGGCGCGCCTCGATGGCATGCCCGACGGGCCCGCGGGCGACCGCCTGGTGCACAGCCTCTGGCAGCACGGCACCACAGGCGATGAGCAGCTGCAGCCGCACGAGGTCGAGGCCGGTGACCGCCTCGGTCACCGTGTGCTCGACCTGGAGCCGGGTGTTCATCTCGAGGAAGAAGGGATCGCCCCCCCCGCTGGGACCGCGGGGGGCCGACGAGTCGAGGACGAATTCGACAGTGCCGGCGTTCACGTACCCGACCGCCCGGGCCGCGGCGACCGCGGCCACCGCGAGCCGGGCGCGCAGCTCGGGACCGACCGCTGTCGAGGGTGCCTCCTCGAGGATCTTCTGGTGCCGGCGTTGGATGCTGCACTCGCGTTCGAACAGGGCGACCGTGTCGCCCGAGGTGTCCGCGAGCACCTGGACCTCGATGTGGCGCGACGAGGGTAGGTAGCGCTCGAGAAAGACGGTCCCGTCCCCGAACGCGGATGCCGCCTCGCGTGCGGAGCTGGTCAGTGCCTCGTCGAGCTCCTCGCGCCGCTCGACGAGGCGCATGCCCCGGCCACCCCCGCCGGCCGACGCCTTGACCAGGAGAGGCCAGCCGAGCGCGTCGAGGGCGGCCTCCTCCGGTGGTGTGGCGCCGCCGACGGTGACCGACGGGAGGGTCGGCACACCCGCCTCCCGCATCAGCTCCTTGGCCCGCGTCTTCGACCCCATTGCTTCGATGGCGGACGGTGGCGGACCGACCCAGCGCAGACCGGCGTCGAGGACCGCTCGGGCGAAATCCGCCGATTCGGAGAGGAACCCGTACCCCGGATGGACGGTGTCGGCACCGGTGGATCGGGCGGCCTCGAGGAGCAGGTCGATGCGAAGGTAGGTGTCGGCGGGCGCCGTCCCGGGCAGTCGCACGGCGAGATCGGCCTCTGCGACATGGGGGCTCGACGCGTCGGCGTCGGAGTGGACGGCCACCGTCGCCAGCCCCATCGTCCGGGCGGTCCGCATGATCCGACAGGCAATCTCGCCGCGGTTCGCCACGAGGAGCGTGCGCAGGGGAGGGGGCACGGTCCCGCTCACATCCGGAAGACGCCGTAGCCGCGGGTGCCGGTGATCGGCTGGCCGTCGATGACCGAGAGGCAGATCCCGAGCACCGTGCGGGTGTCCCTCGGATCGATGATCCCGTCGTCGTAGAGGCGGGAGGAGAGGAAGAGGGGGAGCGACTCCGACTCGATCTGGGCCTCGACCATGGTCCGCATCTCCCGGTCCGCAGCCTCGTCGAAGGCAACACCCCTCGCCTCGGCTGACTGTCGCCCCACGATCGAGAGCACGCCGGCGAGCTGGGCGGGGCCCATGACCGCCGAGCGGGCGCTCGGCCAGGCGAAGAGGAACCGGGGGTCGTAGGCCCGGCCGCACATCCCGTAGTTGCCCGCCCCGTAGGAAGCGCCGATGGTGACGGTGAGGTGGGGGACCGACGAATTGGAGACGGCGTTGATCATCATGGCGCCGTGCTTGATGATGCCGGCCTGCTCGTAGTCCTTCCCGACCATGTACCCGGTCGTGTTCTGGAGGAAGAGCAGTGGTACATCGACCTGGTTGGCGAGCTGGATGAACTGGGTGGCCTTGTGGGCCTCCTCGGAGAAGAGGACGCCCCGGTGGTTGGCCAGCACGCCGATCGGGTAGCCGTGGATCGAGGCCCATCCGGTGACCAGGCTGGTGCCGTAGAGCGGCTTGAACTCGTCGAAGCGCGACCCGTCGACCATCCGCGCCAGCACCTCGCGGGGGTCGAAGGGGACCTTGGGGTCCGCCGAGGCGATCCCGAGCAGCTCGTCGGGGTCGTGCGCGGGATCGTCGGCCGGGAGGCTCGGGCCGGGACCGTGCTTGCGCCAATTGAGGCGGGAGACGATCTGTCGGCCGAGGCGGATGGCGTCGACCTCGTCTAGCGCCAGGTAGTCGGCGAGGCCCGACACGCGGGCGTGCATGGACGCTCCTCCGAGCTCCTCGTCGGTCGACTCCTCGCCGGTCGCCATCTTGACCAGTGGCGGACCGCCGAGGAACACCTTCGAGCGCTGTTCGATCATCACGACGTAGTCGCTCATGCCGGGCACGTAGGCACCGCCGGCGGTCGCGTTCCCGAAGACGAGCGAGACGGTGGGCAGGGCGGCGGCCGAGTGTCGGGTGATGTCCCGGAAGGCCCGGCCGCCGGGGATGAACAGCTCGGCCTGGGCCGGGAGGTCGGCACCCCCCGACTCGGTCAGGCTGATCGACGGGAGGCGGTTGGCGAGCGCGATGTCGGCGCCCCGGGCTCCCTTGCGGAAGGAGTAAGGGTTCATCGCTCCACCGCGGACGGTCGGGTCGGTCGCGGAGATCAGGCACTCGACCCCTTCGACCACCCCGATGCCGAGGATGGAGGAGGCGCCGACCGTGTACTCGGTGCCCCAGGCGGCGAAGGGGCAGAGCTCGAGGAACGCGCGTGTCGCGGTCGAGGAGGAGCTCGAGCCGTTCGCGGGCGGTCATCTTGCCCCGCTCACGATGGCGAGTCACGTACCGCTCGCCGCCACCGGCACGTGCGGTCGCGAGCTCGGCATTGATCCCTTCGAGGGCCTCGCGAGAGCGCGCTCTCGTTGGCCCGGAAGGCACGAGAGGCCGGGTCGACGCTGGTGCTCAGGACGGGCATGGGTGGGGCGGCTCCCTGGTCGGGGTGTCGGATCGGTTCCGGGTCGCATCCGGCCCGACGACGTGGGAAGAATAGGCCCATGACCAATGTGTCGCGTCACCGAGACCGGGGCGTCCGGCCTACCCGACCCTGGGGGTGGATCCGGATGGTGACCCGATCCCGTCCCCGGGGATCGCCCGAAGAACGCAACGTCGGCATCCGCCGGGACCGGCGAGGGACGCGTCCCGCGGCGCCCGCTCGTCGGCCGTCGTCCTCGCCGCCGGCCACGGCACCCGCATGCGTTCGGAACGACCGAAACCCCTCCATCGGCTCTGCGGACGCCCGATGGTCCTGCACGTCCTCGACGCGCTCGCCGAGCTCTCGATCACCCGGGTGGTGGTCGTGGTCGGGCACCGGGCCGAGTGGGTCACCAAGACCCTCGTCGAGCACGCCCCTCCCGGCATGGCCATCGAGTTCGTCGAGCAGGTCGAGCCACGGGGGACCGGGGACGCGATGGCGGTCGCGCTGACCGGGCTCCCCGAGGACGAGGGTGCCGAAGACGGGGACGTGGTCGTGCTGCCCGGGGACACCCCCCTCCTCCGGCCCGCCACGCTGGCACGGCTGGTCCGGGCACACCGGGCCAGTGACGCTGCGGCGACCCTGCTGTCTGCGGTCATCGACGACCCCGACGGTTATGGGCGGGTGGTGCACGGCCGTGACGACTCGGTCGCCCGGGTGGTCGAGGACGCGGACGCCAGCGAGGAGGAGCTGCAGGTCACCGAGGTGAACACCTCGATCTACTGCTTCCGGCGCGGCGTGTTGGCGCCCGCCCTTCGCCGGCTGAGCCCTGCCAACGCCCAGGGCGAGTACTACCTGACCGACGTGGTCGAGGTGCTCTACGAGGCCGGCCACCGGGTGGGTTCCGTTCAGGTCGAGGACACCATGGAGGTGGCCGGGGTCAACGACCGGGCCCAGCTTGCGGTGGCCGAGGCCGAGCTGCGCGACCGGATCAACGAGCGCTGGATGCGGCGAGGGGTGACCATGTGGGACCCGGTGACGACCTACATCGACGTCGATGTGCGGCTGGCGACCGATGTGGTCCTCCTTCCCGGGGTCATCCTCCAGGGCGCGTGCGTGATCGGGGCGCACGCCGAGATCGGTCCGGACACCCGGCTGGTGGACACCACGGTCGGGGAGGGCGCGGTGATCGCCTCGAGCGTCTGCCGGCGCTCGACCATCGGAGCAGACGCCCGGGTCGGGCCCTTCGCCGTGCTCGACGAAGGCACCGAGGTGGCCGACGGGGCCGCGGTCGGGCCGGCGGCCTCGAACCGGGACGGCACGGCGGGGTAGCGTCGGGTCATGGAGTTCACCCCCCGCAGGCGCCTCGAACTCGTTTCCGGACGATCCCACCCGGAGCTGGCCGACGAGATCGCCCGCTGCCTCGGGGTCGAGCTCGGCGAGCCCAACCTGCGCGAATTCGCCAACGGCGAGATCCACTGCCGGTTCGACACCTCGATCCGGGGGAGCGACGTGTTCATCGTCCAGACCCACAGCGGCCCGGTCAACGACTCGCTCATGGAGCACCTGATCATGATCGACGCGGCCAAGAGAGCCTCGGCCAAGCGGATCACCGCGGTCTGTCCCTACTACGGCTACTCGCGCCAGGACCGCAAGTCGACCGGGCGCGAGCCGATCACCGCCAAGCTGGTGGCCGACATGCTCTCGGTGGCCGGGGCCGACCGGGTGGTCAGCGTCGACCTGCACTCGGGCCAGATCCAGGGGTTCTTCGACGTGCCCTTCGACCACCTGACCGCCGCGCCGGTGATGGTCGAGCACCTGCGGGCCCACCTCGACGACAACCTGGTGGTGGTCGCCCCCGACGCCGGCCGGGTGAAGGTGGCGGAGCGGTTCAGCCAACACCTCACCGCGGATCTGGCCGTGGTCCACAAGCGACGGCTGCGTGGCGCGACCAACCAGGTCGAGGCCCTCCACGTGGTCGGTGACGTCGACGGTCGCCAGTGCGTGCTCATCGACGACATGATCGACACGGCCGGCACCATCGTTGCCGCGGCCGAACTGCTCGCCGACCGGGGGGCGGCCGAGGTGTGGTGCATGGCCACCCACGCGGTGCTCTCCGACCCGGCGGTCGACCGCCTCAAGAACTCGTCGCTGACCAGGGTGGTGGTCACCAACACCCTCCCCATCCCGCAGGACCGGCGCTTCGACAAGCTCGAGGTGCTCTCCGTGGCCAAGCTCATCTCGGATGCCATCGACGCCGTCTTCGAGGACACCTCGGTCTCTGAGATCTTCGGCGGCGAGAACCTGGCCTGACCCCGCCCGGCCCGCTCCCGGCCGGGCGTCTGGCCGCCGTCTGGGACCCGCGTCTAGCATGGTGGGCCGTCAGCAGCGACTACCCGCGGCCCGCGCCAGGCGCGTGCAGGCGGTGGCCGCCTTTCTGCGTACCACTTCCTGAGGAGTCCCCGCATGCCCGAGATCACGCTCGCCGCCGAGGCCGGACGCGCAACCGGAACGAGCGCGACCCGCCGTCTGCGCGCCGAGGGGAGGATCCCCGGGGTCGTCTACGGCCATGGCGCAGATCCGATCCCGGTGTCGGTGCGCGCCCGGGAGTTCCAGATCGCGATGTCCGGCGAGGCCGGCCTCAACACCCTGCTCTCGCTCAAGGTCGACGGCAGAGACTTCCTGACCCTCGCCCGTGACATCCAGCACCATCCGGTCAGGAACGTGGTCACCCACGTCGACTTCCTCATCGTCAGCCGTGACGAGGTCATCTCCGCCGAGGTCGGCATCAACCTGGTAGGGGAGGCCATCGAGGTGCACCACGGCGACGGCATCGTCGACCAGCAGCTGTTCGCCCTGCACGTGAAGGCGAAGCCCGCCGATATCCCGCCGTCGGTGGACATCGACATCAGCTCGCTCACCATCGGTGGCGCACTGCACGTATCGGACATCACCATCCCGCCCGGCGTCGAGCTCGAGACCGACATCGACGCCACGGTGGTGGCCGGCCAGCCGCCGCGGGTCCAGGTCGAAGAGGCCGAAGAGGCCGAGGCCGGGGCCGCTGGCGTCGCCGCACCGGGCGAGGAGGCCCCCTCCGTCGACGAATCCGCAGAGGGCTAGGCCCTGCTCCGTCGGCGCGGTCCCGGGGGCCCCCGCCGGGGCACCCCGATGGACCTGCTCGTGGTCGGTCTCGGCAACCCGGGTCCCGACTACGCCGGGACCCGCCACAACGTCGGTGCCGACGCGGTCGACCTTCTGGCCGCGCGCCACCAGGGGAGGCTCTCGTCCGAGAAGGGCCTCCAGGCCCGGGCGGGCGAGATCCGTATCGCCGACCGCAGGATCCTCCTCGCCGTCCCGCTGACCTTCATGAACGAGTCGGGCTCCGCGGTCGCCCGGCTGGTCCGGCGGGCGGGGATCGACGAACCCCCCGACGACGACGGTAGCGCCGGTCCCGGCGCCCCGGATGCACGGCTCGTTGTCGTCCACGACGAACTCGACCTCCCCGCCGGAAGGGTCCGGATCAAGATCGGGGGCGGGACGGCCGGCCACAACGGACTTCAGTCCATCCACACCCACCTGCACACCGGTGACTACCTCCGGGTCCGGATCGGCATCGGCAAGCCCCCCGGGCGCCAGGCCGGAGCCGACTACGTGCTCAGGCGACCCGGGGCGCCCGAGCGGGAGATCCTGCGGGTGGCGATCGAAGTGGCGGCCGACGCGGTCGAAGCCATCGCGACCGACGGGGCCGAAGCGGCGATGCAGAAGATCCACCGCGCGGAATGAGCGGCCCGCCGGGCCGCTCCGTCGTTGGGGCACCCCTCCGTCGGGTGGCATTCCGGCGGTACGCTCGCCGCGGACCATGACCGCCGACCCGGACATCGCGATCTCGGTCGTGGGACTGACCAAGTCCTACGGGGGCGTCGAGGCGCTCCGCGGCATCGACTTCACCGTGCGGCGGGGCGAAGTCCTCGCACTGCTCGGGCCCAACGGCGCCGGCAAGACCACCGCGGTCGAGATCCTCGAGGGCTACCGACGCCGCGACGCCGGCACGGTGTCGGTGCTCGGCCGGGACCCACAGCGCCGCGACCGGGACCTGCGGGCGAGGGTCGGGATCGTGCTCCAGGAGTGCGCTGTGGAGCCCTATCTGACCGTCGCCGAGGCGATCACCCAGCGTGCCGGCCTCTACCCGCGCCCACGGCCTGTCGACGAGGTGGTCGGACTGGTCGGTCTCGAGGCGAAGGCGGGCTCGCGGGTCAAGACCCTCTCCGGCGGCCAGCAGCGCCGTCTCGACCTGGGCCTCGCCCTGGTGGGCAACCCCGAGCTCATCTTCCTCGACGAGCCCACCACCGGATTCGACCCCTCGGCCCGCCACGAAGCGTGGGACGTGGTGCGCGGCCTCTGCGCCGAGGGACGCACCGTGGTGCTCACCACCCACTACATGGACGAGGCACAGGCGCTGGCCGACTCGGTCACCGTCATCGCCGCCGGGCGGGTGGTCGCCTCGGGGTCGCCCGACACGCTCGGGGGTCGTGACCACGCGATGGTCACGATCCGCTTCGGTCTGCCCGAGGGGGTGTCGATCAGCGAGCTTCCGCTGCCGCCGGGTCTCGCGCCGCGGGTCCGCGGGGCCGCTGTCCAGCTCGACGTCGACGAGCCCACCGCTGTGCTCCACGCGCTGTGCGGCTGGGCGGTCGAACGGGGGGAGGCGCTCGCCGCGCTCTCGGTCACCCGGCCGTCGCTGGAGGACGTCTACCTCTCGTTGACCAGGGAGGACCAGAGGTGAACGACCTCACGGTGGCCAGGGAACAGGTGCGCTACGAGCAGAAGGCCTACTGGCGCAACCCGATGGCGGCTGTGTTCACGTTTCTGTTCCCGGTGGTCTTCCTGGTGGTCGTGGGCACCTCGACCGGCTCGTTCCGGGTGGCAGGGACCACCCTCCGCTACAACCAGTACATCGTGGTAGCCATGCTCACCTTCGGCCTCATCGCGGCCTGTTACACCAACCTGGGCATGGTCGTCAGCCTCCGACGCGATTCGGGGGTGCTCAAACGGATGCGCGGCACCCCGATCTCGATCGGTGCCTACATCGGGGGCATCATCGGCAGCATCATGATCACGGTGGCACTGCTCACCGTCCTCGTGGTCGGCATCGGAATGGCCTTCTACCATCTGCACTTCCCGTACCACCCTGGGGCGGCGGTGGCGACCCTGGTGGTGGGCATCGTGACCTTCTGCGCGCTCGGCCTGGCGGTCACCGTCATCATCCCGAACGCCGACGCAGCCCCCGCGGTGATCAACGGGATCTACTTCCCGATCGTCTTCATCTCGGGTGTCTTCTACCCGATCAGCAACGGGTCGGTGCTCTCCAAGATCGCCGACTGGTTCCCGGTCCGCCACATGATCGATGCGTTGGTCGGCGCGTTCGAAGGGGGGCCGGGCTCCGGGCTCCGCCCCCGCGACCTGGTGGTGATGCTGGCCTGGGCCGCGGTGGCGCTCGTCTTCACTGCGCGCCGGTTCCGCTGGGAGCCGCGCCGCCCGCGCTGAGAGCGGATGGAACCCCTCCCGTGCCCTCAGGGGAACGGGGGCCGCGGCCTCCGTCTGGCGGCCCCCGGTACCCTGAACCGGTGAGCCTCCGCTCGCTTCCCCCCCTGCTGCGCCACGAACCCGCGATGACCCAGGTGGTCGGCGCGCCCTCGGCGACCCTCGCGGTCGCCACCCCTGCTCAGGCCTTCGTGCTCGCCGGACTGGTCCGGCTGGGCACGCGCCGCCCGGTGCTGGTGGTCACCCCGACCGGGGCGGCCGCCTCGCAGCTCGCCCACGATCTGGCGGCGTTCGCCGACGACGGTCCGGGCGGGGACGGCGAGGTCGAGGAGGAGGGCCTCGGCGGGGTTCCCCCGGTCGACCTCTTCCCGGCCTGGGAGACCCTGCCCTTCGAGCGGGTGAGCCCGGACGTCGCCACGATGGGACGGCGTCTGCGGCTGCTCTGGCACCTCGGCGGCGCGCCGGCGGAACCGGCCGCGCGCACCGGCGGAACCGGGCCCCGGATCGTGGTGGCTCCGGTCAAGGCCGTGCTCCAGCGCCTCGGGCCCTGGCGGACGGCCGCCCGCCCGGTGGTCGTGGCCAGGGGGGACCGGATCGTCGTCGACGACCTGGTCACCGAGCTGGTGGGCCTCGGGTACCGACGCGAGTCGATCGTGGAGCACCGCGGTGAGCTGGCCGTGCGCGGCGGCATCGTGGACGTGTTCCCGTCGACCGCAGACCAGCCCCTCCGCATCGACCTCTGGGGGGACGAGGTCGACCGTCTGACCGCCTTCGACGTCGCCGACCAGCGATCGACCGGGCCCTTGGACGCGGTCGAGGTGTTCGGCTGCCGGGAGCTGGTGGCCGACGCGGCGATGCGGGCCCGCGCCGCCGCACTGGTGGGGTCGGCTCCATGGGGCCGCGACCAGTGGAACCGGATCGCCGGGGGCGAGCAGTTCGACGGCATGGAGTCCTGGCTGCCATGGTTGGCCGACGGCGAGGAGCTGCTCTGCGATCTTCTCGAGGACGACGCGCAGGTCGTCCTGGTCGAGCCCCGCCGCGTGCGCGACCGGGCCGCCGAACTGCTCGACGAGGAGGCCGCCCTGGCTGACGCGCTGGCCTCGACGTGGGGCCTCGAGGCCGGGGACGGCGCGCCGCGCCTGCACGTGCCCTTCGACCGCCTGCTCACCGGGACGAGCGCCCCGGTGGTCTCCCTGGTGCCCTCGGCCGAGGGTCCGGACCTCCCCCAGGTCGAGAGCCGCGGGTGGGAGCCCATCCTCGGAGACGGCGAGCGAATGGCCCGTCAGGTCTCGACCCTGACGGAAGGCGGTTACTCGGTGGTCCTGTGCGCGAGCAGCTCCGGCGGGGCCGAGCGCCTCTCTGGCCTGCTGGCTGCCGAGGGTGTCCTGGTGCCGGTGGCCGGCTCCCACGACGACCTCGCCACCCCGGGAGCCCGCATCGCCGTCGTCTCGCTGGACCGCGGGTTCGTCCTGCCCGGGTGCCGGGTGGCCGTCCTCACCGAGTCGGACATCACCGGGCGGCGCCGCCCGCACCGCCAGGCGCGTGCCCGCGCCCGGCCGGTCGACGGGTTCTTCGATGACCTCGCCCCGGGCAGCTACGTGGTCCATCGCCAGCACGGGGTAGCCCGCTACGGCGGCATGGTGAACCGGAGCATGGGTGGCGCAACCCGCGACTACCTCCTCCTCGAGTACCGCGGCGGTGACCGGCTCTACCTCCCGACCGACCAGATCGAGCTGCTCACCCCCTACGCCGGCGGTGACTCGCCCACGGTCAACCGCCTCGGGGGATCCGAATGGCAGAAGGCCACCTCCCGGGCGCGCGCCGCGGTCCACGAGATCGCCGAGGAGTTGGTCGCCCTCTACCGCCGTCGCCTGCAGGTGCCGGGCCATGCGTTCGGGCCGGACACCCCCTGGCAGGCCGAGCTCTCCTCCTCCTTTCCCTATGTCGAGACCGTCGATCAGCTGCGGGCCATCGAGGAGGTCACGGCCGATATGGAAGGGCCTCAGCCGATGGACCGGCTGGTCTGCGGCGACGTCGGCTTCGGCAAGACAGAGGTCGCCATCCGCGCCGTGTTCAAAGCGGTGGCGGACGGCTTCCAGGCGGCGGTGCTGGTTCCCACCACCCTGCTGGCGAGCCAGCACGCACAGACATTTGCCGAGCGTTACGCCCCCTTCCCGGTGCGGGTCGAGCTGCTCAGCCGGTTCCTGACGAACGCGCAGGCCGCCACGGTGGTCGCCGGGTTGGCCGACGGGTCGGTGGACGTGGTCATCGGGACCCACCGGCTGCTCGCCGAGGACGTGACCTTCCAGAAGCTCGGCCTGCTGGTGGTCGACGAGGAGCAGCGCTTCGGGGTGACCCACAAGGAGTCGATCAAGGGGATGTCCGAAGGGGTCGACGTGCTCACCCTCACGGCCAGCCCCATCCCGCGGACCCTCGAGATGGCGCTCACCGGCATCCGCGACCTCTCGATGGTCAACACTCCGCCGGCGGCCCGACGCCCGATCCTCACCCACGTCGGCGAGTTCGACGAGGCGGCCGCTTCGGAAGCCATCCGGCGCGAGCTGCTGCCGCGAGGGCCAGGTGTTCTACGTGCACAACCGCGTCCAGGACATCGAGGCCGTCGCCGAGCGGGTCCGCCGGATGGCCCCCGAAGCACGAGTGGCCGTGGCCCACGGCCAGATGGACGAGGGAACGCTCGAGCGGGTGGTCTTCGACTTCTGGGAGGGCGCCTACGACGTGCTGGTCTGCACGACGATCATCGAGTCGGGCATCGATATGCCAACGGTCAACACGTTGGTGGTCGACCGCGCCGACCTGCTCGGTCTCGGGCAGCTGCACCAGCTGCGCGGGAGGGTCGGCCGCGCCGGCCAACGGGCCTACGCCTACCTCTTCCACCCGACCGACCGGGTCCTCTCCGAGCAGGCCTACGAGCGACTGCGCACGATCGGCGACCACACCGAGCTCGGATCGGGCTTCAAGATCGCTCTCCGGGACCTCCAGATCCGCGGCGCGGGCAACCTGCTCGGGCGCGACCAGACCGGTCACATCGCGGCCGTGGGGTACGACCTCTATGTACAGATGGTCTCGGAGGCTGTCTCAGAGCTCAAGGGTGAGCCCCGCCCCCGCCCGATCGAGCTCTCGCTGGACCTTCCCGACGCCGCCCACCTGCCCCGAACCTACGTCGAGGCAGAGGACGTCCGACTCGAGGCTTACCGCCGCCTCTCGGCGGTCCGGACCGTCGAGGGGGTCATGGACGTGCGGCGCGAGTGGGAGGACCGGTTCGGCCCGCTGCCCGCGCCGGCCACCGCACTGCTCGACGTTGCACTGCTGCGGGTGGAGTGCCTGCGGCTCGGGGTGACCGACCTCTCGATCGCCACGCCCCGCGTCGGCGGGCTGCGCGGCCGGCCACGCGGTGGCCCGGATGGCCCCGGTCACCCTCCCCGCCTCGGCGGAAGTCCGGCTCCGCCGGCTGTCCCCGGGGGCCACCTACCAGGCCGAGCTGCACCGGCTGTCGGTCCCTCTGGCACCCGCAGAAGGCACCGGTACCTACGCACCTGCCCTGGTCGCGTTCCTCCGCGAGCTCCTGCCGGTCGACTGACGACCCGGAGCCGGCCCGGGTTCCACAGCCGGTAGCATCCCCGCCGTGAAGCGCACCCTGACCGGCCTTACCGTTTCACTCGTCGCGCTCGCGGCCGGGTCGCTGCTGTCGGCGTGCAAGGTCACTCCTACTGCGGCCTCCGCCAACGGGGACACCATCGCCATCTCGACCCTCAACACGCGGCTCAGCGCCCTCGACGGAACGGTCGCCGGGCAGTGCCTCCTCCAGCTCGAGTACCCGCAGCTCGCGGGTGCCTCCGGCGAGGGGGACGGGGGTTCCGGCACCTGGCAGATCGGCTTCGCCGGCACCGTCCTGTCCGCCCAGGTGCAAAACCTGCTGGCTACCCAGTACGCGGCGAGCAGGGGGATCAGCGTCGACGCGGCAGACCTCACCTCGACCCAGTCCCAATACGAGTCGACGCTCGACGGCGAGATCGCCGCCGAGGTGCAGCAGTCGAGCTCGTCCGGCGGCGCGTCGGCGTGCCAGAAGGCGGACGGCACCGACCTGACCGGCACCGAGCTCCTGGCCGGACTGCCCGGCGACGTGCGCGGGGACGAGATCCGCAACCAGGCCGTCGACGACAAGCTGTTGGCGCGCGGGGCCGACCTTTCGATCGCGGCGGTGCTCAACTACTACGCGGCCAACCGTCCCCAGTTCGCGGTCGACTGCGTGAGCCAGATCGTGACCAGCACCCAGGCACAGGCCGCCCAGGTGGTGAGCCAGCTGCAGGCGGGCGCCGACTTCGCCACCCTCGCCCGCAGCACCTCCATCGACACCCAGACCGCCACGGGCGGCGGCAAGCTCGGGTGCACCCCCGAGGCCCGGGTCGAACAGGCGCTCCAGGTGTCGTCGGTCACCGTCGGGAGCCCCTTCAGTCCGGTCCAGAGCGGCGGCGGCCAGTGGGTCGTCTACGAGGTCACCAGCCAGACCGACGAGCCGGTCACCTCGGTCGTCGCGGTCATCCGCACCGAGCTTCTCCACAGCACCGCCAACGTGCGGCGGGTGAGCAACGAGCTGGTCGCCTTCGCACACCGCTCCGACATCGCGGTCAACCCGCAGTACGGGAAGTGGCAGGGTCTCACCGTGGTCGCCCCGCCCACGCCGGCCCCGCAGTACCTGCTGCCGGCCGCGTCCGGCTCGCTCCCCATCGCCGGAGGTCCCTCCACCGGAGGCACCACCGGGGGCACCGGGGCCGGAGGCACCATCGGGGGCGGAGGGGCCTCCGGCACCCCTGGGGGGTGAGCTCCGTCGTGCCGGCCGGTGGACGCGACCCGAGCAGTCCCCGAATCGACGTGGTCGGGCTGGGTCCCGCCGGTCCTGAGCTCATCACCGCTGCCTCGCTCGCGCTCATCGAGTCGGCGCCGGCGCTCTTCCTCCGCACCGCCCGCCATCCGGCGGCGGCCGCCTTCCCCGGCGCCCGGTCCTTCGACCACCATTACGAGCGCGCGGACACCATCGAGGGGGTCTACCGCTCGATCGCCGACGAACTGGTGACCACGGTGCTCGCCGAGCGGTCGGTCGTCTACGCCGTCCCCGGCTCGCCCGCGGTGGCCGAGCGCTCGGTCGCCCTGCTGCTCTCCGACCCGCGGGTGGTCTCGGGCGAGGTCGCCGTCGAGGTCCACCCGGCGCTCTCCTTCCTCGATCTGGCTTTCCTCCGGCTCGGGGTCGACCCGGTCACAGCAGGAGTGCGGGTGATCGATGCCGAGGAGTTCGCCGTCGGCGCGGCCGGCGACCGCGGGCCGCTGCTGGTCGCCCAGTGCTGGAGCCGAGCGGTGCTCTCCGAGGTCAAGCTCTCGGTCGAGTCACCCCCGGCCCAGCCGGTCACGATCCTCCACCACCTCGGCCTGCCCGACGAGCGGGTCTGGGAGGTGCCCTGGGAGGAGATCGACCGCGGCGTCGAACCCGACCACCTGACCTCGCTGTGGATCCCGGTCCTGGCCCCGCCCGTCGCGAGCGAGCTGGTGGCACTCGACGTGCTCGTGCACACCTTGCGCGAACGCTGTCCCTGGGACCGGCGCCAGACCCACGCCTCGCTCGGCCGCCACCTCCTGGAGGAGTCCTACGAGGTGCTCGAGGCCATCGACGCGCTCGCAGCGGTCGACGCTCGGGCGGCCACTGCCGCGGCCGGGTCCTCGCAGGAGCGGGCGGCGAGCACGGAGTCGACGACGGATTCGGAGGTCCGGGCCGTGGCCCATCTGGAAGAGGAGCTCGGGGACCTCCTCTTCCAGGTCCTCTTCCATTCGACCCTTGCCGCAGAGGCCGGGAGGTTCACCCTCGCAGACGTGGCTCGCGGCGTGCACGACAAGCTGGTCTCCCGGCATCCGCACGTGTTCGGCGGTGTGGACGCCCCCACCGCCGAGGAGGTGGCCACCAACTGGGAGGCGATCAAGAAGGCCGAGAAGGGCCGGTCCAGCGTGACCGAGGGGATCCCGGCCGCCTTCCCGTCGCTCGCCCTGGCGGCCAAGCTGCAACGCAAGGCGGTCGCCGTCGGGATGGTGCTCCCCGGCGCATCGGACGAGGCGGTGCGGGTGGCGGACGGGGCCGCCGCGCTTGCCGCCGCGGACCGGACGGGCACACCGGAGACCGAGCGGGCCCGGGCGGAAGCAGTCGGTGCGCTTCTCTTCTCGTTGGTCGGCCTCTCCCGGGCCGTCGGGATCGATCCGGAGACGGCGCTGCTCTCGCGGGCGGCGGCATTCCGCGCAGAGGTGGAACAGCGGGGGTGAGGCGGCGGAGTCCAACTCCGCAGCGGCGTGCCGCGCCAGGGTGGATTCCGAAGGAATGCCCAGGTCCGGGAGGTCGTGGATGGTAGTTTTCCCACACACCGAACAGGAGCGACGACGCAGCGTGGGCTTGATCGAGCAGGTCATCGGCCGGGAGGTCCTCGACTCCCGCGGGAATCCGACGGTCGAGGTCGAGGTCCTCCTCGACTCGGGAGCCTCCGGACGTGCCATCGTCCCTTCTGGCGCCTCGACCGGTTCCTTCGAAGCCGTCGAGCTCCGGGACGGCGGCGACCGCTACCGGGGCAAGGGCGTGCTCCAGGCCGTCGAGCACGTCGACGGGGAGATCTCCGACTTCCTGGAGGGCTTCGACGCTCTCGACCAGCGGTCGGTGGACCTCGCGATGATCGACGCCGACGGGACGCCAAACAAGGCCCGGCTGGGAGCCAACGCGATCCTCGGCGTGTCGCTGGCAACCGCGCGGGCTTCGGCCGAGGAGCTCGGGCTCCCGCTCTTCCGCTATGTCGGAGGGGCAGGAGCACACGTGTTGCCGGTGCCGATGATGAACGTGATCAACGGTGGGGTGCACGCCGACAATTCGATCGATCTGCAGGAGTTCATGATCATGCCGGTCGGCGCGGCCTCGTTCTCGGAGGCGCTGCGTTGGGGTGTGGAGACGTACCACACTCTCGCCCGAGTGCTCCACGACCGTGGGCTCTCGACCGCCGTCGGCGACGAGGGGGGCTTCGCCCCCGACCTCCCGTCCAACGAGGACGCGGTGCGGATCCTGGTCGAGGCCATCGAGGCGGCCGGCCGGGTGCCGGGTGAGGAGATCGCCATCGCCATGGACCCGGCGAGCAGCGAGTTCTACCGGGACGGCGCTTACGAGCTGGCCGGAGAGGGTCGCACCCTCTCCCCGACCGAGATGGTCGCCTACTGGGTCGATCTGGTCGGGCGCTACCCGATCGTCTCGATCGAGGACGGGATGGCCGAGGACGACTGGGACGGCTGGGCGGCGCTGACAACGGCCCTCGGTTCCCGGATCCAGCTCGTCGGGGACGATCTCTTCGTGACCAACGAGGAACGGTTGCGCCGGGGCATCCGGGCCGGGACCGCCAATGCCGTACTGGTCAAGGTCAACCAGATCGGGACGCTCACCGAGACCCTCGGGACGATGGCCACGGCCACCAGATCCGCGTACGCGTGCGTGATGTCGCACCGGTCGGGCGAGACCGAGGACACCACCATCGCCGACCTGGCAGTGGCGACCAACTGCGGCCAGATCAAGACCGGCGCACCTGCCCGCTCCGATCGGGTAGCCAAGTACAACCAGCTGCTGCGCATCGAGGAGGAGCTCGGCGAGTCGGCCGCCTTCCCTGGTGGAGACGCCCTCTCCTCGTCGGGCGGTTCCCGTTGAGCGGCCGCCTCCACGCCCGCGGCAAGTCGTCCCGCAGCCGCGTCGGCGCATCGCGGCGACCGGCGGGGAAGGCGGCGGCGAAGGGGACGCGCCCCCCGGGGAAAGGGGCGGCGAAGGGGACGCGCCGCCCAGGGGGGAAGGCCGTCGCACGCGCTGGCACGGCCCGCACCCGCAACCGGGTGCCGGTGCTGCTCGCCGCGGCGATCGCCCTGGTCGTTATCGGCACCAGCTTCCCATTCACCGACCTGCTCCATCAGCGCCAGCAGCTCTCCGCCGAGGCGGCACAGCTCGCCCAGCTCCGCCATCAGAACGGCCTGCTCGCAAAGCAGGAGCAGCAGCTGAGCACGAGCGCAGAGATCGAGCGGCTGGCCCGGCAGAACTATCAGCTGGTGCCACCGGGGAAGACCCTCTACGACATCCTGCCGCCCTCCGGCAAGACGTCAGTCGCGCTGGCGGGGCAGCCCTCGGCCGGTGACCCGGCCGACCAGCCCCTTGTCTCCCCGGCCGACGCGCCCAACATGACCCCGGACCCGGGCCTTCCCCAGGCACAGCAGACGGGTAGCCCGGCCACCGGTGGTACTGCGGCCGCTGGCACCGCTGCGCCCCGATCGGCATCGAGTTTCTGGGGCCGGGTCACCTCCACCCTCGAATTCTGGAAGTGACCCCCGACCGTGCCGGTGGCACGGGCGGCCCCGGCGGCCCCGGCGGTCCCGACCGAAGTGGGTCACCGAGCGACGGTGAGCTGGTCGCCGAGCTGCTTGGCCGGACGCCGGCTGGCGAATTCGAGATCGTGGTGCGGAGTGACGACGGGAGCCCGGCGGTCATCGCCAACGCCCCCTTCCTGTACGACGGCACCCCCATGCCCACCCGGTTCTGGTTGGTCGACCCGACCCTCCGGGACGCGGTGAGTCGGATCGAGTCGTCCGGTGGGGTCCGCCTCGCCGAGGCTGCGGTCGCCCCGGGTCGGATCGCCGAGGCCCATGCGCGCTACGCGGCGGACCGCGACGCGCTGATTTCTGCCGACCATGTGGGCCCACGACCCTCGGGCGGGGTGGGGGGGACCCGCAGGGGCGTCAAATGCCTCCACGCCCATCTGGCCTGGTGGCTGACAGGTGCCGACGATCCGGTGGGGGAATGGACAGCACAGCAGATCGGTCTTCATCACTGCTGAGGGGCGTCACAGCCCCCTGCCTGGGTACACGAATGTCGTAAGTACGTATAGGTCAACTCCAAGAAGGACGCATGGCCATGCCAAGAGGGAGACCTTCTTCCATTTGGCACTGCTTAACAAGATCGAGCTTCCGAGAACCAGAATGATTGAGAATGCGCTAAGAGCAACATACGTGACCCGACCCTCTGCCTGCAGCGAGTCCTTCGCGACGATGATTACCGCCAGCAATCCAGCCAATACGGATCCGATGAGCGCGAGGTCCACGAGGTGCCGCTCAATCGGCATGACCGATGTTCGCAACCACGATAGGCCGTATATGACAATACAGAAGGCCGCTCCCACCCATAAGACTTCATTGACAGCCTTAGGGAGCAGCAGTTGGTTCCAGCCACCGTCATACCATCCCGTGGAGAAGAGACTAGACGGAACGAAGTGGAGGAATCGCTGGCTGTTCAACCATGAGACGGGCTGAATCAGTGGTGGAAGCCACTGCTTCAGATATGCATTGCTAGCTCGTTGAGCGAGTAGGTCGCCGTATAGCTGCTGATTGCGGATGAACCACCATCCGGTGACTAATAAGAAAGCGAATACCACAATCAACGGGTCCAGAAAGAGGTAATTTCGAGCAGATCGCATCTGTGGGGATCGCCTCGTTGATAGGACGGCTACGAGCATCACAACGAGGAAGGTTGCAACAAGGGGTAGCGCGTTGAATTTTGTGAGGACCGCGGCTCCGAGCGTAAGGCCGAGCGAAGTTGCAAGGAGGTGCTTGCGTCGTGCCGATCCGTCTTGGCGGATCCACGCAAGCAGTAAAACAAGACTCAGTGATCCAAGAAAGATAACGAGAGCATCATTGGTCACCGACGATGAAACGACGATCTCTTTGGGTAGGAGTGCTACAAATCCGGCAGAGGCAACGCCGATGGAGCGTCGACCGCTCGCAAGCGCACCGGCCTTGTACGTCAGGAGAACTGTTCCTAGCCCAAGCAGCACCGATAGATACCGGAGTTCGTGGATGATCACGGCATCGTGATGTTCGGTCGGGGTGTAGGAATGAGCGAGGTTATGGAGGAGAACACCACCGTGAGGCGGTGCCGCGCCGAACGGAAGTGAGAGGTGAAAGGGATGTGCACCAAGAAGCTCTTGCCATCCTGCCCCCAGGAGGTAAAAGAGGGGCGGCTGGTGCGATTCGTGACCATTGGCGAGGGCTATGTGTGGGATGGATCCGGTGCTCATGATGTATTCGATGTACTGAACGTGGTCGAGTTCATCGTTGGCTTCACCCGCTGGTGTCCACCAACTGAACAGAAAAGTAAGGCCGAGGTAGGAGACAATGACGAGGGCGAGCGCCAGCCTGACTTGGGTATTGGTCGACAGACGACGTCGAGGATCCCTCGGCTTGGCATGAAGATGGCGACGTTGCACCATTGCCGTCCCAACTGTCGCCTGCTCCACCAGTGTTCCCTGCGCCATTGAGAGAGTGTGTCATCTGTGGCAACACCCGGTGTGGACGTCTAAGAATACCGATCGGCACAGCCCTGGAACTATCGGCTGGTCTCACCAGACCGCGGACCGTGCTAGCAAGGGCGGGTGGCGAACGACGGGCCGGTGGCGGCGATCGACTGCGGGACGAACTCGACCCGCCTACTCGTGGCTGACCACGAGGGTCGCCGGCTGGAGCGGCTCATGCGGATCACCCGCCTCGGCCAGGGCGTGGACTCGACCGGGCGCCTGACCCCGGATGCGATCGAGCGGAGCCTCGAGGTCCTCCGTGAGTACCGCCGGGAGATGGACCGGTGGGGGGTAGGTCGCGGCCGGCTGGTCGCCACCTCGGCCGCACGCGACGCCTCGAACGGCGACGAGTTCCTGCGCGCAGCGGGCGCGGTCTCCCGCCTGGTGCCCGAGCTCCTGACCGGGTTGGAGGAGGGACGACTCTCGCTTGCCGGGGCGGTGGCCGACCTCGATCCGGCCGACGGGCCGTTCCTCGTGCTCGACATCGGGGGCGGTTCGACCGAGTTGGTGGCCGGGGACGGTCCCGACGATCCCGGTCTCGCCGCGGTCTCGCTCCAGCTCGGGTGCGTGCGGCTCACCGAACGGTTCTTCCACGGCGATCCGCCGGCGTCGGACGAGCTTTTGGCGGCGGAGGCCGAGGTGGCCGCCCAGCTGGAAGAGGCGGTGGCCGTCCATCCCGCGCTCCTCGGCGCGCACCGGCTGGTGGGGCTCGCCGGCACGATCACCACGTTGGCCTCGCTGCGCCTGGGGTTACCACACTATGACCCGGAGCGGACCCATCACGCGATCCTCACCTCTACTGACGTGGACCATTGGTACCATGCGCTCGCCGCGGAGGACCGGGTCGCCCGTCTCGACCGAACCGGCATGGTTCCCGGACGGGAGGACGTGATCGTCGGGGGCGCCCTCGTCCTCGCCTCGGTGATGCGCCGGTTCGGCTTCTCCGAATGCTTGGTGTCCGAGGCCGACATCCTCGACGGGATGGTGACCGGCCTGCTGGTCAGGCAGTGAGACGACTCAGACCGTGGGGCCGGTCCGGCCCCGCGGTCAGGCCGCAGGCGGACACTACTCTTTTGATGAACCGCTCGGTCGAGCCGTACTCGTCCTCGGCGTAGGTCTGACCCTGGGCGCTGAGCGCGTTCCGCACGGCCGGGTCGAGGAGGGCTTCCACGCACCAGGCGAGCTCAGCCGGATCGGCGAACCAGAGGCCGCCCCTGCCACGATCGGCGTGCTCACGAGCCCGGCTTACCGCAGGGACGACGATCGGGGTCCCGTAGAGCAGTGAGGCCACGCACCGCCGGCCGAAGCAGGCGCCCGGTTCGAGGTCGACGGTCATCCGGGCCCAGGCCATGAGCCGGTCGAGGTCGCTGGCGCGCTCGACAGGCCATCCCCTGGTGACCCGACCGTGGTGCCAGACGCAGAAGGCGTCGCTATGGACGAAGCCCAGCCGTACCTCCGGGTACCGAATGCGCAGGAGCCGGGCCAGCTCGTTCTGCTCCGAGTCCTCGTTCTCGGTCGTCCCGGTGAGCACGAGGACGTACTCGTTGTCCCCGACCCAGGTGTTGGGCTCGGTCAGGGCGCTCGGGTTGGCCGCCATCGGCGCCCCGATCCGGTGGACCGAGCCGGCCCGCCCGTGGTGCTCGACGACGGTCGACCGCTCGGATTCGGTCACGGTCAGCACGGCGGCGGCCCGGTCGAACAGGGGGTCGAAATGGGGGAAGGCGATCAGCTCGGGTTCGGAGCCCAGGGGCACGAGGACCATCGGTGGTGCCGAGTTCCCGAGGACGGAGAGAGCACCGACGTTGCGCAAGTCGACGACGACCACCAGGGAGGGACCGAGTTCGGCGAGGAGCGGGGCCGCGTCCTGCCACGGCTCGACGAGGTCACGATCGAGGAGCCCCTCCGCCCCCGGTGGCAGCACCGGCCGCAAGGCGCCGGCGCTCTGTGAGATCCCCCGGACCAGGAGGTCGCGCCGGAGCTCGGACGACTCAGCGAGCGGTGAGGCGAGGTGGTGCAGGGTGAAGACGCTGTCGGGCACGCAGCCGGGACGCTCGCCCCCCGGGGTGACCACGTGCACCTCGGCCACTCCCGCGAGGGCTCCCGCAACCTGTCGGGCGACCCATCCCTCCTCTGTGCTCGACTCCCAATGGGCGGTGAGGACGGCGATGGCGGCGACGCCGCTCATCGCGGTGTCGCTGTGTCTCCGGGGCTCTCCGGGTCTGCGCGTATCCCGTTGGGCGAGACCGGGTGCGGCCCCTCCAGGTGGAGCCAGAGTGCGAGCTTGGCGAGGTTCTCCGATTCGGCGGTCTGGCGGTCGACCAGGTCCTGGTTGAGCTGCTCGCAGCGGAGCGTGAGCTCGTCACAACGCTGTTCGAGCGAGTCGCTGACCCGCACCAGGTGCGCGAATAGCTCGCGCTCCTCGCGGAGGTAGGGGCCGAGCACGCGGAAGGTGAGGCGTCCGAACAGGGCGATGATCCGGCCGCGCCCGCCGCCCCCGGTGACCGTCGGATCGACCCGGTCGGGCAGTGACCAGTGATGATGGAGGTACTCGAGCGAGGCGCGATTCCGCGCCTGGCTCCGTTCGGTCGGCCTGCGCACCGGCTCGGGCGGGAGCGGGGCCCATCTGAGGACCCGGTGCTCTGCTCGGAGTCTCTCCAGTACGGCTTCTGGGTCTAGCTGGTCCACGTCACGGCTCTCCTCGTCCGGCCACGGTTGCCGGTCGGAGCCGGGGCGGACTGCACCGGTGAGTGTACCGCCGGTTCGCCGCCCCATCGTGGTCCGGGCTCATCGCAAAGCCGGCGGTCGACGCGGGCGAAGGCAGGGGCCCGGGGGCGAAACGGTCCAGAGGCGCCGCGCAATCGGCGAGCGGGGCCGGGGACGCGAGCGCCGGGTCAGCCGGCCACCGGAGACGGTGAGGAAAGGGGCGCAGATGGGCGCCCCCGGTCGGCCCACGCGATTTGATCAGGTTCGACCTCCGAAGTTGAGCCGAGTAAGTCGACCAATCCAACTGGCAAGCAGAGCAAACGCGTGTGGCAACTTGCTGGCTACTAGGGTTGTGCTGCGTGGTGGAAGTGGCGGTCTCATGGATGAGGCATGACGAGTCAGGTGGATCGCGTGGCAGTGCGACTGGAGCAATTGCGCCCAGGATCTCACGCCACCCGACCTCAAAAAGTTCAGCGCTCGTATTGGTGGGTACTGGCCCCCACCTTCGCCGTCTTCGCTGTTGAGTTGGCCTCGAGGCTTCGCAGCAACGAAGCACCCTTGCTGACATCCGTTGCGGTCGTAGTCCTATATGTGGGTACATGCGTACTCGCTATCACTCCCGGAATTGCTTTGCTATCGGTGGTTGCTCACCGTCATCCAGTCGGTCCGGCGACAGGCCTCGGATTGCTGTTTGCTGGAATGGGCGGCTCGGCCATGATTGGGTTTTGGTCCTGGTACATCAATCCGGACCTCGGCCGATCTCTTGTTGCCGCCATCCTCGTCGGCTCGATTGTCATTAACGCTCTGTATTGTCATCGGGGCGACTTACATCGATTGGATCTCGCCACACCACTAACACTGATGCTGATCGTCGGATTGGCCTACACCGGGTTGGCGTTTATCCAAGGTGGTTTCTTGGGTGATACCTGGCACGCAGTTGCCAGTCGCTACTGGGAAGATCCCAGCAATAACATTCCCTTTTGGTTCGCCAGTCGCGTGGCTGCACATCAGCCACTTCACGGATATTTGTTGAGCGATTGGTTGTCCAGCGATCGTCCGCCCTTACAGGCAGGATTCACGCTCCTGATCTGGCCGCTCTGGGGAAGTCGCCAACCTTCATACCAACTGTTTTCAACCGCGCTGCAGTTGATGTGGCTGCCGGCGATCTGGGTGTTACTTAGAGTCCGCGGATACTCGTCACAACGAATTCTGGTCGTATGTCTGAGTACGGCGCTCACTGGTGTGGTGTTTGTCAACTCCATCTACGTTTGGCCGAAGATGCTGGCAGCAGCCTTTATCCTCTCGGCCTTCGCAATCCTCGTCAGCGATTCACCGGCCGATGATTGGTCGGGCATAGGGATCGTGATTGTTGCACTAGTGGCTGTTGGACTCCTCGCCCACGGTGGGGTGGCCTTCTCGGTCATCGCGCTCGTTCCATTTACGTACAGGTACTGGCGGCGGATGACCCGTAGAACCGTCTTGTTGTGTCTCGCGGTGTCCGCGGCTCTGTATGCGCCTTGGATTGTGTTTCAGAAGTTTGTCGATCCACCTGGAGACCGGCTATTGAAGTGGCAGCTTGCGGGATTCACAGGAGTCGACAGTCGTGGAGTATTTCAGACGCTTCGACAGCAGTACGGATCGCTTTCACCGGAACGATTACTCGGCAACAAGTTGGACAACGTCACTACCTTGATAGTCAATCCCGGACTATTGGTGTATCAAAAGGCAGATCCTGCATGGCATGGTTTCCTGGGAGTAGCACGAGGAGCGCAGATCAACGACCTGGCAGTGTCCGCTGGGCCCCTTCTGCTCGGTCTCATCGCTCTTGTTATGCCCACGGCTCGAATCAGGCTTGCCTCGGTGCGTCCACTGCTCGTGTTCCTTGCGGCATCACTCATTGCGTGGGTGCTGCTCTTATACGGGGGAAACCAAGTCACCACAACTCTGGACGAGGGTAGTTATGCTGCCACGCTCTTGTTTGTCGCGCTATTAGCACTCGCTGTAACGATGCTTCCCCGTTTCTACGCAGGCTTGGTCCTCACTGCGAACCTCCTCTGGTTTGTAATCTGTTGGGTTCCTGGAGTTGGTTTCCAATCGGCGCAGGGAGGGCAAGCCGGTTCTTCAGGCACCGATGTGGCCATGCTTATTGTGCTCCTAATTTCGATGATTGCCATTGCACTGCTCTGTTGGTGCGAGTTCAGCCGACGCCCCCGCTCATTGACAGTACTTCAGACTGCTGAGATCCCAGGTCAGGTGCCAGAGGCCTTCGCATCTCAGCGGGCCAGGGGCGAGGGTATCGTCGGTCGGAGATAGATGATAGGGCCGGTCCATACGTCCGGCTGTAGCCGGTGGATTGAGCGAGGCCTCCCGGTAGGGTGGCGATAGGGGCCAGGGATCCGCGGAGGAGCAACGAGGTCGAGCTGTACATCGACGTTCCCGGTGTCGACTGGCAGCACCATCCAGAGCTCCTTATGAGCCCGATCAAGCCACTGCGCCTCTGAGGGCTCTTATCTCCGCACGCCCTGCCCTAACCGCTTCCGGGTGTGCGCCCCCCGGAGCCGGCTCTCGGCGCCTCCGGTTCCCTCGGCGGCGGTGTTGGGCCGTTCGGCGGTTGGGCCCGTCTCCCGGAGGCCGACTCGGCCGATGGTACGCTCGACCGGGTCGTGTGGTGTTCCCTGCGAGTTCCCCGGATCGGACCGTGAGCAGCGGGCCGACCGGTGCCGGGTTCGGTCCGGCGCTCGGTTGGATGACCGACCGCCTTGTCGATCGGCTACTTCCTGCGGAGCGGGTCCCCGCTGGGCGCAACGGAGACGACGACGCTATCGAGCCGGAGTGGGGCCCCGACGCCGGCTCCTCCCCGACCGCGTACTGGCACTGGAAGCATCAGTGGCACCTGGACCGGCTTGAACGCGCCGAACGGGGCGAGCAACCCGAGGAGCTTCCGACCGACGGTCCCCTCTTGAGCGTGGTCATCCCGGTTTACCGGCCGGCGCTCTGGTACTTCCAGGAGTGTGTCCAGTCGATCATCGGCCAGACCTATCAGCGCTGGGAGCTCTGCCTCTGCGACGACGGTTCCGGGCGACCCGAGCTACAGCGTCGATGGAGGCCTTCGCCGACCGGGATCCGCGGATCATCGCTATGGCACTCGAGCAGAACGGAGGGATCTCCGTGGCGACCAACCGGGCGCTCGACGGCGGCCACCGGCGAATTCGTGGTCCTCGTCGACCATGACGACCTGCTCGAGCCGGACGCCCTCGCCGAGATCGCCCGGGTGGTCCTCACCGTCGACGATGCCGATGTCATCTACTCCGACGAGGACAAGCTCGACGAGATCGACCGGCCGCACCAACCGAACTTCAAGCCGGACTGGGATCCCGAGCTCCTGCTCGCGTATCCCTATCTGGGGCACCTGACCGCCATCCGGCACGACCTGGTCCGTCGGATCGGCGGGTTCCGGCCGGAGTTCGACGGCAGCCAGGACTTCGACGTCATGCTCCGGTCGACCGAGCAGGCCCGGCGGGTCGGTCCACATCCCGAAGGTCCTCTACCACTGGCGGGTGGTGGCCGGCTCGGCAGCCGGCGGATCCGGATGCGAAGCCCTGGGCCTATTCGGCCAGCCGCCGGGCGCTCGAGGACGCCCTCGTCCGGCGGGGCATCGACGGGCGGGTGGAACCGGGGCCGTTCCCCGGTGCCTACCACGTGCGGCGCGAGATCCACGGGTCGCCGACGGTCTGCGTGATCATCCCGTTCCGTGACCAGGCGGCGCTCACCGAAGCCTGCCTCGACTCGCTCGAGCGGTCGCCGGGCTACCCGATCAGCGAGGTCGTCCTCGTCGACAACGGAAGCATCGGAACCCGAGACCCGGGCCCTGCGCCGGCGGCTCGAGGACCGGCCGGCGACCCGGGTGCTCGACTATCCCGGGTCCGTTCAACTGGGCGGCCATCAACAACATGGCCGCCGCCACCTGCGACGCCGACATGCTCCTGTTCCTCAACAACGACATCGAGGCCTCCTCCGAGGGATGGCTGCACGCGCTGGTGGAGCTCGGCCAACGGCCCGAGGTCGGGGCGGTGGGGGCCCGGCTGGTCTACCCCGACGGGACGCTGCAGCATGCCGGGGTGGTGCTCGGGTGGGAGGCATCGCCGGCCACATCTTCATCGGCATGCCCGCCGGCGAGACGGGTACTTCGGATGGGACCGGGTGGTCCGGTCCTACAGCGCGGTCACCGCGGCGTGCATGCTGGTCCGGCGTGATGTCTTCGACGAGCTCGGCGGATTCGACGAGACGCTCGCCGGTCGCGCTTCAACGACACCGACTTCTGCATCCGGCTGGGCCAGGCCGGCTACCGGCTGCTCTACACCCCGCACGCCGAGCTCGATCCACTACGAATCGGTCAGCCGGGGCCTCTCCGGGTACGCCGTCGACTTCGGGGAATTCCTGCAGCGCTGGTGGGGCCTTCTGCACCACGAGGACCCCTTCTACAGTCCCAACCTGACTCGGGTCTTTCCCTGGTGCTCGCCGCGACTGCCAGGCGAGGACGAGGACTGGTTCGCGACGGTCGGCGCCCTCGTCCCCGCCATCGCGGCGGCGGTTCCCGCCACCCGGTCGGATCCGCAGGGCACCCTGCCCCAGGAGGACCGGAGTCGCTCGGCCCGACGGTGAACTCTGTGCTGCTACCAGGTCATGCTGCTACCAGTTATGCCGTTACCAGTGAATCGCGTAACTACCCGTGTAGCCGAACAGCAGATAGGCCCAGACGACGATGACCCCGCCCGTTCGCGCCTGCCGTCACCAGCACCGGAAGGAACCGCGCACGGAAGGTGTCCATCCCGTCGGCCGCCAGTACGAGGAATGCCGGCAGGGTTGCATAGGCGTACCGGTCGGCGACTGGCCACTGCTCTCCGTATCGGATGCACCAGAGCTCCATCACGGTGAGGACCCAGGGCAGGCCGAGAATGGCGGAGGAGATGGACCAGAGTCGCCGTCCCATACCCAGTATCAGAATGAGACTGACCGGGATGAGAAAAATGGCCACGAGCTGGTCGATGTAGTTGACCGCGGCCTGTCCGCCGAGGGCGAACGTCCACTCCGCCGGCAGCGTGGGTTCGAGAATGCTGCTGACGGTGGTGCTCGGTAGGTCGGTAATCGGGTAGTGCAGATGGTGAGGGTTGATGATCGGTGTCTGCTCCTCGATGGCGATCGGTCCGGCGGTCAGCATGTGGTAGGTCGACTCGTTGAAAACGAACCACGGTGCCATGACCACGAGTGGAAGGACGGCGATCACCGCAAGCCGAACGACGGCGCGTTCACCTCGTCGTCTGAGGGCTTCGGCCACGCACACAAGCGCGAACACTGGGAGCAGGACGACCAGCTCGAGCTCGGTCAGGACGCAGAGTCCCAAGACGGCGCCTGCAATCACGAGGCGCCGGAGAGAGTGGCGGGACCATGCGATCCACAGTTCGGAGACGAACAGGACGGCCAACGGTACGGCGAGGGCGAGATTGGAGATGGTGACCAAGCGCACGACGACCCCTGGGAGGGCGAAGAACACCATCGTCATCGACCACCCGATCATCCACCGGTCTGCGAGGACCAGGCGACAGAGTCGGCCTGCGAGCGCGATCGAAGCGAAAAGCAGCAGTGCGTCGAAGAATCGGATCGCGTAGACCTTGTCTATATAGTTGGAGCTCACGTAGAAGGCGGGAAGTGCAGCGATGTAGTACCGGGGAGGCTGGAAGGCCTCGTAGCTGTACCCGCCGAGTCCGTCTTTCTTCGGGTCGATGGTCGTGGGCCGCGGATAGATCCCCTGGGACATCGCCAATCCCTGCAGGCTGTTCTCGGTCTTGCCGAGCACCGGAAGGGAACCGTGCTCGGCGATCTGCTGTATGTAGGCGAAATGGGCTTCTTCGTCGATCATTGTGAGGAAGTGGAATTGAAAGGTCATGGTGATCGTGACGACCACGGTGACCGCCAGTTGGATGACGATGAGCCCCCCCGAGCACTCGTCGCCAGGCGGCCGAAAGCCCCGGCGGGGCTCTCCAGAGAGATCGCGAACTCGCGGGCAACGGTCCAGAGCCTGACCGAGCCTCCCGCGGGTGCAACGGCACCCCACGGATGCGCTCCTCCGCCTGGGTAGCGCCTAGCTCGATCGACCCGGCGTCCCGAGCCACCTCAGGACCGCTCCTCGTAGAGGCCTGATTTCAAAAGCACTGTCACCCCCGGGCGGGCCCGGTCGGAATCGGCTCCTCCACGGTCAACTGAATGCATATGGGCACACTGGCAGGAGTCTGCACGACGATCTCGTGGGTCGGTCCGGCGGTCGTGGCTGCAGACAGGACGGCTCTCGCTCCTTTTTGGATTGGGACGATATCTGTTCCCAGGAAGATGGTTGCGTCCTCTGTGGTCTGGGATTGGATGCTCACGATCCATTGACCCTTCGGCAGGGTCTGGCTCAGAGGGAGTGCCAGTTTCGTGAGCGGGCCGGGCTGCAGGCAACGACCCGCAAAGCCTGCCGCGAGACTCCCGGTGAACGGGAGCAGTGTGCTCACCGCCCGTGTGGGCGCCGCGACCAACCGGCCGTCGGGTCCGATTACATAACCATCACCTCGCTGGGAGTCGAAACGTAGTCCGGGGACCACAAGGCCGACCGTCTCGGACAATTGGTTGAACGGTGCGAAGGAGGAGAGAGGACGAAATCGGGAGCAGGTGTGTCCCAGATGAAGGCTGTCGGATCGGCGTGAGACACCGCTTGCCATGAGGCACGCAGATTGGCGAGGTAGTGGGTGTTGTCGACGCCAAAGCCCCGGTCGAAGGTGCTCCAGGCTTCATGGAGGCCCAGCGCACAGAGGACGAGTGCCATCGCCGATCCGATCAGTACTCGGCGGGAGGTGTGGTCCTTCCGGATCGAATGAAGGCCCCGGGTTGGAGCGGGTGCCGCGAGGGGACGTCCGGCGATCGTAACCGCCGAGGGGAGATAGGCAAGGGCCACCGCGATCCAGAACTGCAACCCGAGGACGAGCCAGTAGAGGGCATTCCATGCGAATGAGATCGGAAGCGCTGCCCGACCGACGGCCACCACGGCGTCGGTGGTGAGGAAACTGGCAGCGAACCAGACCCATGCCTTCCAGGCGCTCGGCCGCCGGACGACACTGACGATGACGATGCCCACGACGAACGCTTGGGCGAGCACGACCGCCTCCCACCGCCAGGCGGTGCCGATCCTCGAGTAGTCGATTCCGAGGGGAGTCGGAGCAAACCCCTGGGCCCAACCTGCTCCCATGAAGCGGAACAGCTTCCCGATACCGGCTACGGGGGGGAGCGCGTACTCGGTCGGGTGCAGGGCACGCCAGCTGAGATTGAGGACGATGGGGATCGCGCAGCCGAGCCAGAGGATCATCCGTGCGCGTAATGCCCGCACCACCGACCGCCAGTCTCGGGGATCCGCCAGATAGAGCACGGTGAAGAGGACCAAGGCAACGAGGACCGCCATGGTGGGGTCGTAGAACGCAACGCCGACCGCGAAGCCGATGGCGGCGACCACCAGATGGCGGCGCCTGCCGGTGACTGCGTGACGCACTAGCCCTTGTAGCGCGAGCAGCGCCGCAGCAACAGCCGGGAGCAGATTGATCCCCGGGGTCCACCACGTGAGGGGCACGCCGAACATCCCGCTGGTCGTGGCCACCGCGGTCAGCGCCACAATTGCTGGACATGGCCCGAACAGCAGCTCAAGAAGCAGGTAGAAGAGAATCACGATGATCCCGTAGAGAGCAATCAGGGTCACGATCAATGGCCAATGCGGGATCGGGTGCATCTTCGCTAGAAGGGTGTTGACCAGGGTGAACCCTGGGATCAAGCTGCCGAAGACGCTGATGGTCAGGCCATGGAAGGTGAGCCCATCTTGTCGGGCCTTCTGCGAAATAGAGGTAGTCGTCCTGAAGGAACCCTGAAGAGCGGACCAGCAGGCTGGCTGCCAACAGCTCCATGATCCCGACCCCGCCATGACAATGCGCGTTTGCTTGACAGACCAACCGGGCCGGCCGGTGGTGCCGTGGCGAGTGATGCGGCGGGATCGCACACCGCTTCCGGCACTCCGTAGATCTGATCGGGCGCGCCCGGATAGCGTCCTGTTCGAGGGTTTCGTCTGGTGCAGTCCGCTCAACTGGGACATGAAAGGAGGTTGCGACGGGCGCATGGACCAGGATCGTCCAATGGATGGGAGCAGGTGTTCCGCTCCAGGTCAGATGCAGTCTGGTGCCGGCCGGAACGACGCCGCTGATCACCGGGAAGATAGGTCGGGGAGAACGCCCGGGCCTCGACGGAAACCGGACCGGTGACCGGGGTGGTCACCCATAGCCCGGCCTCCGGAAGGGTGACCAACAGAATCGTTCCGAATTCGGATGTTCGCGCAGCTGACCAATGCCTGGGCGGTGACGTGGCGCGATGGTCAGATGCATCGGGAGACCCGGAGCAGCATCGCATCGACTGCGGTCCGTGCGGGGCTGAGGGCCAGGGAATCCCGTGCGCTGTGTCGCCTGGCGCGCCGTATGCCGCGACCGCCTCCAGGAAGGGACCGATGGTCACCTGGGGCATGCGGGCCGTGTCCGGCCGGAAGCGGGGAGACAACTCGGAGCCCGCCAGCTGCACCGCTCCGAGCTCCGCACTCACGGTCTGTGAGACGCTCAGCAGGCTCGACTGCCCGGCTAGGAGCACGCTGGAGTTACGCCAGATGGCGAAGGCCGAGTAAGCCACGACAGCCGTCACCAGGTCCATGGCCGCAAGCCGGACGGCCCGGCTCCGGGACGAGACCGCGTGTACCCGGCGCGTCCGCCGCCTGGCGATCGGGGCTCCCAAGCAGGCGGGGGAGTTCGGCGACGGCCAGAAGTGCGAAGACGACACCGGGGTAGAGATAGCGGCTGGCTTCGGGCGCCATTCCCCTGGTGAGCAGTGTGAGTAACCAGAAGCTGAGGCCGCCGGCCACAGCCATCGCCAGGCGGCCCGCCTCGCCCGGGCTCAAAACCATGGCGACCACCACCAGGAACGCGAGGGCGATAGCCAGGATGGCCCCCACCGTGGTGCCCTGGCCGGTGGCCGCTCCGAGGACGCTGGCGGCAGCTCCACCCACGAAGTGCGCCCCGGTGGACAGGTTCGTGTGGAGCAGGGGTGTGGACCCTCGACCCTTGGTGAGGTGCCAGGTCGCGAACAAGGCTGCGGGCGCCAGGGTCACCCAGATCCGGTGCCAGGAGCTCCGTCGCCAGAGCAGTTCGACGGTGATGCCTATCAGCACGCTGATCCCGACACCCGAGCAGAACACCGACAGCGTGAGGCAGATCGCCGCCCCCAGGTCCGCCCTGGTTTGCCGCCGTTCGAGGAGGATAAGGGCGCCGAGCCCTCCCGCGACGCTCCCGAACCACACGATCTGGAACGGCCAGAGCAGGTCCTGCCACGCGGGGCCCAGCAACATCAGGATGCTTGCCGCGCCTCCGGCCACGATCGGAGAGATCCGGCGACGGAGCAGGACGAAGAGCAACCAGCCACAGAGGAGGTTCACCCCGACCACGAGTGCCAGGTAGGGCCAGTACCGGTCGATCCCGACCACCGCGAAGGCCAATCGGTAGAGGAGGAATAGGATGACCATCGGTTGACCGTTGTGCGGGGCCAGGTCAGTCGTCCAGAAGCTCTGGCCGCGGGTGTCGACGAGGTTCCATTCGTCGAAGAAGAACGTGAGCCCACGACCGAGGAGCGTGAGCCAGACAGCGGCCGTCACCGCTCCCGAGGCGAAGACAGCGAGGCCGGCCGCCGACTGCCACGAGGGCCACCTGCCCGGCTGGGTCCCTTCAGGAGCGGCGTCCACAGGCCCGGTGAGAGCGGGACGTTCCTCGACCTCGATGAGGGGTGCCGTCCCGGAATCGAGTGATGTCATCTTTGCGATTGGTTACCGTACGGTGCGGGAGACGACCTTGACACTTCCGCCTCGGTCCTCGGCCACTGGGTCAGGTGACTCCGCCTCAGAAGACGGACTCACGATAGCCAGGTTGGAGGACGATGCTCGCGCGGACGTCACCCAGATGCTGGATCAGATGATCGGAAGCCGGTCCGCGGCTGAAGATCCTGATCTCCTCGGGCGGCATGCCGACGATCGAGGCCACCGTGGGGATCACTCCGCCGTCCTCCACGGCGAAATCGGCACGGAATCCCTCGTACCACCCGGAGATGACCGGGACGGCGGCGTCGGGCTCGATGACGAAGCGGACCCGGCCTTCGTCCCCGGTTCGGTGGGACAGGCGGCTGACCTCGATTCGGTAGCCACGGTCTCGGGCCGCCGCTCGGACGATCGCCCTCAGCCCGCGCTCCTTCAGTCCGTCGGTGACGTTGGAAGCGGTGAAGGCGATCAGCTCGAAGTGGTAGTCCGGATAGCGCTGGTCGATGATGGATTGGTGCGCGTGCACGATGTGGTCGCCCTGGCCGACCATCCCCTCGGCGCGGGTGATCCCACTGCCGGCGTGGTAGACGAAGCAGGAGGGCGCGAGCACGGACGAGAAGCCCTCGATATGGCTGCGCAGGCACCAGTCGATCTCCTCCGAGTACCCCCGGCCGAACAGCGGGTCCATCAACCCCACCCGGTCGATCGCCGAGGTGGGGAGCGCCATGCAGAATCCCACCCCCGATGGCACAGGGACGACCTGGCGGCCGAATTCGAGGTCCATCTGCTCGGAGATCCAGCTGACCAGCTCGGGACGGGCACCGAGCCGGTCGGGGAGCTCGTTGGGCAGCGAATAGATGCTCACACTGTTGGACCAGGCGGTGGTCGACGAGATCGACGGGTCGTCGATGAGCGGTCGGATAAGCGTGGGGACCAGGTTGCGCGGCAGTACCGTGTCCGAGTTGAGGAGGATCACCGCGTCGTAGCCCGGCGTCGAGTCGCGCGCAGCATGCCCAGATTCATGTTGCGCGGGATGCCGAGATTGCGTGGCGTGCGGTAGTACCCGAACCCCTTGCGCTCGGCGGCGGATCGGCACCGCTCGCTCCAGCCCGGAGCCGGGCTCGCATCGTCGAGCACCAGGATGTCGACCTCGTGATCGCCGGGGTCGAGCGTCGCGAGCGACTCCATGCATGGCCCGACGAACTCCTCTCCGTTGTAGACGAGGAGGGCGATGAGGACCCGCCAGCCGGCTCGGCTAGAGGCGGAGGGCATTGCGGACGTTCCAGATCGAGGTTGCCAGACGGAACGCAGCCGAGTGCTGCATGGCCTCGTGCTCTGTCTGGAGTCCACGGTGCTCGATCCGCAGAGCCTCGAGATCTCTGCGCAGGTCGTTGATCTGAGTACGGGCATCGATGAGGCGCTCGGTGAGGTCGATCACCCTGGCGGTCGCCGCCTCGGTGTCGATCAGCGCCTGGGTCAACGACACCCGGTCGAGCTCCTGCTCGAGGCTGGTCCCACCCGCCTCCTCCTCGGGGGAAGCGGAACCCTGCCCGAGGTCGGCCGCACCGACCACGACGTCTGACTCGCTCACCTGGTCTCCTTACGATGGGGTTGCACCGGGCTGTGGTTGCTCATCGCGCGGGCATCGCCAGAACTCGGTAGTACAGGTCGATGAGGTCTCCGGCGGTTGCGTCCCAAGTATAGGTCGACCCTGCGGCCAGACAGGCTTCAATCTGGGCTTTTGCCAGGGCGGGATCTGTGAGCAAGCGCTCTGCCGACGAGGCCATGCTGGCGGGGAGCCAGTCCTCCGCGGCCACCGGGATGTCGGGCGCGAGCTCGTGGAGGGGACCGAAGCTGGTGAAGAGCGACGGCGTGCCGAATCGTGCCGCCTCGTAGGGCACCAGGCCGAACCCCTCGGCCGAGGTCGGATACAGGACCAGCTCCGCATGGCGCATGAGCCAGTTGCGCTCGGCGGTGGTGACGTCGGGAAGGACGTACACATCCCGGTCGAGCGTCCTGTCGGCGGCCAGGATCGCCCGTGTCTCAGAGAGCCTCGACGAGCCGTCGCCCACCACCGGACCGGCCATGATCAGCGCGTGGGGCCACCCCCGGCGACGGAGCTCGGCCATGGTGGCGAGCGCCAGATCGCGGTTCTTGTGGGTGTAGTCGGTGCCCAGGGTCAGGATGAACTGTCCCTCGGCGAACCCGCGGGCCAGGAGCTCCGCGGGGATCCGACCGGGCTCATCGCCGGTCAGGTGCTCCGTCCCGAAGGGGATCGACCGGAGGCGGGTGGGATCGATGGGAAGGCGCTCGAGCATCACCTGGCGCTTCACGTCATCCGAGATGACCGTCACCGCGTCCGCGTCGGCAGCTCCCTGCCGGATGGCGGCGCGGTAGCGGAGCCATTCCTCGACGTTCCGGTGGTAGGAGCCGATCCGGTAAGCGATCAGATCGAGGAAGGTGAGCACCACCACGTCGGCGGCCAGCTTCCACGGCGTCGACCGAGAAGTTCATGTCCGGCTGAATCATCCGATGGGCCACGTTGGCGTGTCCGATCGACCCTGGATCGGCGAGCGAGACCCCCTCCGCTCGGACCTTGGGGGAACCCAGCACCTCTCGCGCGTAATCGGGGATCGGACCGGTCATGGCGACGACCACCTCACGGACCTCGTCCCGCCTGCAGAGCGCGTCGACGGTGGCGAGCATCGACACCTGGGTTCCCATCTCTAGGGGACCCAGGTAGGACCCGTCGACCAGGATCCGCAGCCCTTCGACCTTGGCTCGGGCGAGCCGCAGGGACAGAGCCAGGGCGGAACTGTCCGATGTGGCCTCGGAATGGACGAATGCGACCTCCATCGGGTACTCGAGGTGCAGGTGGTGGCGTTCGGCAGGATTGAGGTCGTCGACCGTGTGGTCCTCCCAAGGGGCGGACCACGGGCTGCGGTGGCGGCCGTAGAAGGTGCTGTCGTCGAGCATGTGCACGAACCCTCTCGTTCGGGACCGTGCACAGAATTCTGCGATCGAGTAGTCGAGGCTGGTCGCCTCGCCAGTGACCAGACCCCCGGCGGCACCAAGCGCGGAGCCGGACAGCAGGACCACCCCTCCCTTTGCCGTGGGGATCGGCGTGGCCTCGACAGTCGGACCCCTGGACCGCAGGAGACGCGTCACCGACGCGGCGTCGTGACCCTCTGGCATCCGGGCGGCGGGGTGGTTCCGGTTGGGGAAGCTGAGCAGGCCGGCGTCGTTGCTGATGAACGAGACACTCGCGATCCGGAGCTCGTCGCTCACCAGGGCGAGTGCCGGACCGAGGAAGTCATCGGGCAGGGTGACCGCGTCGCTGACCGCGAGGACCGGGAGGTGGTGGTCCACCCACACCCGATTGACCAGCTCGGCGCCGGTCGCGGCTTCGATGCAGGTGAAGCCCGCCTCGGAGAACATCCGGAGCGAGGGGATCGACGGCCCCCCGATGACCTGGTCGATGCCTGCGGCCTGCAGGGCCCGCGCCGAGATGAGCAGGTGCTGACCGTCGGCCGGCGGGACGAACAGGGCGGCGATCACCCCGGCTACGTGCCGGGGTGCAGCCGGCGACCCGTCGTGAGCCAGGGCGGCACGGCTGGTCCGGCTGGTCACCCGCCGTATGGTAGCCGCCGGTGCCCTGCCGGCTGTGGACTCAGACCGGTACCGCTGTCAGCTTGACGCCGCTGATGGCAAGGTCGGAAAACCGCACGCCGCTGATCTCGGCGGGCAGGTGGAACGGTGTGTGGATCAGCTCGACCTTGGTGACCTGGAATCCGGCGGCACAGAAGACGTCGAAGAGCTCGTCGGCGGTGATGCGATTGAGGTACACCTCGGCATTGCTCGTTCCGGTCACCAGGTGCTCGAAGCCCGGTCGGTTCCAGTCGTGGTCGCCATGCTCCGAGAGGTAGAAGGGGTACACCTGGATCATGGCCAGCCCGCCGGGCGCCATGAGCCGCCGGATTTCACGGGCGACTGCCAGGGGCTGACTCACGTGCTCGAAGGCCGACCAGGAATAAACCACGTCGAAGTCGCCGGTGGCGGCATCGATGTGGTCCTCGGTGCACGGGTGGAAGCTCAATCCGGCGGGGAGCTCTCCGACGTCGTGCTCCTTGGCCCACCGCTCGAGGTCGGCCACGTCGGTGGGTTGGATGTCGTATCCGGTGAGCACCGCGGGCCGGACGAGGTTGAACAGGCCGAGGGCGATGAGCCCGTCACCGGTGCCGATGTCCGCGACGCGCTTTCCCTCGAGGGAGATCCCGTCTCCGGCTAGGAAGTCAACGATCTCCTGCGGAACCTTGGTGTAGTGGTCCTCGAACCAGGTAGCGTTTCCCGCATAGCCCTCTCTTTCCATCCTCCAGACATTATCGGGGGACACGGGGAGGTGGGACCTCCACAGGTATTGAGTTCACAGCGTGATCAGTGAGAGGATCTTGCTCCTGAGGTGGCATCCCGGCACGGCAGGGCGCAGCCCGCTCCGGGGCAGGAGGGACCGTGAGAGCAGGAGCCGGAGTCGACGGTGCACACTAGGATCGGCTACTGATGGTCCTTCGGACGACGGCCGTCCGGTCCCTCGAGCTTCCTGGTCGACGGATCCGCCTCGCCACCCTCGTCGAAGGGGACTACGAGCCATGGTTCGCTGTTCGCAGCCGCTGCCGGGACTGGTTGATCCCGTGGGAGCCGAGGTCCAAGGGCGCCCCGACCGCCGCCGAGGACTACGCGAGCTTCACCGCTCGATGCGGCATACGTGAGCGCGAGCGTCAGTTGGGGAGCGGGTTCGGGTTCGGGATCTTCCTGGAGAGCCGGTTCGCCGGCGAGATCACCCTCTCGTCGATCCAGCGCGGACCGTTCCAGAACGGCTCCATCGGGTACTGGATCGACGAGGAGCTGGCCGGTTCGGGACTGACCCCGGAGGCCGTGGTCGTCGTCCTGCAGTTCGCGTTCGAGACGCTCCGCCTCCACCGGATCGAGGTCGCCATCATCCCCCGGAACGCACCCAGCCGCCGGGTGGTCGAGAAGCTGGCCCTGCGGAGCGAGGGGGTCGCCAAGGGGTACCTCGAGATCAACGGCCAGTGGGAGGACCATGTCCGGTACGCCATGACCAGCGACGAGTGGGTCATGCGGGGCCCGGAGCTGCAGATGGCCTGGTTGGACAAGGTCTGACCGCAGGTCTCGCCACCCACTCAGCCGTCCACACCTCGGATCACCGCGGGTGAGTGGCGGAAGAACTGCTCCAGATTTGGCTCGTAGCGGTATTCGGGAGCGGTCGACCCGGTGGCCCGCCGCAGGTTGTTGGCCCGTGCGAGGCTCTGGACCGCGCCAGCGCTCGTGTAGCGGAACCGGAAGCCGGCTTCCTCCAGCCGGGAGGTGTCGATGCCGCGGCCGAACCGCACCAGTCCCTCCATCTCGGGCGGGAACTGGAGTCCGGCCACCCGGAGGAGCGGTCCGGCGAGGGTCCGTGGCCGGAAGGGCGAGAGGGGGAGGAGATGGGCGCCCCCGATCGAGGCGACCTCGCTCCAGGGGAGCTTGCCCGCCCCGGCGACGTTGAACACTCCGGGGACCCGGTTGGCCGTCACATACTCGAGGGCGCGGACCACGTCGTCCTCCTCGACGAACTGGACCAGGGGATCGAACCCGGCGATGCAGGGCAGGACACGGCGGCGCAGGTTATGGCTGATCGGTGTGATGATGTCGGTGCCGAGCACGTTGGCGAACCGCAGGACGGTGACCAGCAGGTGGGGGTTGTCGTCGGTGAAGTCCCGTACCAGGGACTCGACCTCGATCAGGGAGCGCTCGAGCCGGGTGCGCACCGGGCTGGGACGGGGGGTGTCCTCCCTGAACCATGCCGGGTCGGACTCCGAGGCGCCGTACACGTGGGCCGAGGACTTGACCACCACGTGGCGGACCGAGGTCCCGGCCGTGCCTGCCGCCGCCAGGAGGTTCAGCGTGCCGATCACGTTGATCTCGTGGAGGACCCGGCTCGGCACCGCTACCGAGTTGGTCTCGAGGAAGGTGTGCACGATCGTGTCCACCTGGGTCGCCCGGACGATTCGGTTGAGGATCGAGTACTTCTGGTCGGAGCGGACGAACTCGGTTCGTTCGACGGGCACCCGGGGCTCCTTGGTGCCGAGCCCCAGGATCATCTCCACGTCGGCGCGGGATTCGAGGGCCTGGGCCATCCGGCCGCCCCAGAAGGTGTCCAGCCCGGTGATCAGGACGCGTCGCCCCACCGGCTACCCGAACCAGATGCTGCGGCGCTCTCGCAGCATGTCGTGGAGAGCGTCTTGCAGGTTGGCGCGGATCCGCTCCGCTTCGTCCATGACCCGGCTGCGCGAGTAGCGCTCGAGCCCGGGTTCGATGTCGAAGGTCACCGGGTCCAGCACCCGGAATTTCATCTTGACCGGGAAATAGGTGACGTAGCCGAGCGGACCCATGAGCAGCGCGTTGACGGTGACAGGGAAGTAGGGGAGATTGAGCACGCTTGCCACGCCCGGGACCCGGAAGACGATGGGCATCGACTCCTCGGCGCCGACCACGGCGATCGGGATGATCGGGACTCCTGCCCGCATTGCGATCTCCACGAAGCCGCCCCGACCGAACCGGCGAAGTCGGTACCGGTCGGAGTAGGTCTTCGAAGTTGCCTTGGTTCCCTCGGGGAAGACCAGGGCGAGCTGCTGCTGGTCGTGGAGCAGCCGATAGGCGTTGTCGGGGTGTGCAGGGACGCCCCCGGTGCGCGACCAGACGGTGCCGACCACTGGCAGGGTGCGGAAGAAGAAGTCGGCCAGTCCGTAGACCGGGCGCCCGAGCTCCTGTTCGATGCCGTGCATGATGGCGGGCGCGTCCGAGGGGATCGCTCCGGCATGGTTGGCGATGAGCAGCGCTCCGCCCTGGGCGGGGATCTTCTCCAGGCCCTCCCACTCGACCCGGAACCAGTAGCGGTAGATCGGGTCGTAGAGCCGCCGGACCACGGAGCGCATGTGCTCAGAGCGACCCCACTCGTCGACGTCGGAGCGCCGCGGGTCCACCAGCTCCCTTGCCGCCGGTCGGCGGGTGGCCACGGGCAGGACCGAGACCGTGCCACCGGTCTGCCCGCCGGCACGCTTCCCGCCGGCACTCTGCCCGACGATGGCATCGATGAGCTCCGCGTCGCCATGGGGACCAGCGGCCGGTCCGGTCCGTGTCGTCTCCCCGGAGTCCGAGCTCACCGGAGGCATGGTACCCCCGGCCCGGTCAGGCCAGCTGCCCGCCGGCGGGCGTTCCGTCGAGGCGACCGGCCAACGGCCCGAGGGAGCGGAGTTGCTGCAAGCTGAAGGTGCGCCTGGTGACCTCGAGCGGCTCGAGCTCGGCCCGCAGTGCGGCGAACGTTCGGGCGATGTCGGCGGGCTGCACGAGGGCCATGAGGGTGGTCACGGAGGGACCCCTCACGAGGAGGGGAAGCGGCACTCCTTCCAGGGTCCGGGCGAGCACGTCGGTCACCTCGGGACACCAGGACGGGTGCTGTTCCACGGTCCAGGCCCCGCACGGTGAGGCCGGTCACCGGTGGCGAGGGGAGCACACCGAGCCGTGAGCGGTAGACGTCGGCCAGCATGGCCAGCGAGTCCTGCAGCGGGTGGATGCTGCTCCCGGAGACATGTCGCCACTGGACCGGCACCTCGGTGATCTCGAGCCCGAGCCGGTGGGCGTGGGAAAGGATCTCGACGTCGAACGCAAACCGGTCGATCCTCACCAGGTGGAAGAGGAGGCGGGCGGCGGACGTCCGGAAGGCCTTGAACCCACACTGGGTGTCCAGGAGGCCGAGCCCGGTACCGGTGGTGACCAGTACGTTGAACAGGCGGCCCATCAGCGACCGCACCGCGTAGGTGGTCTCGACCATCGAGTCCGGCAGCGCCCGTGACCCGATGGCCAGGTCGTGGTCGGCGAGTCCGTCGACCAGCAACGGGATGGCATGGGGATCGATGGCCATGTCCGCGTCCATGTACGCGAACAGGGGTGCGCGGGCCATGGAGACCCCGGCCCGGACCGCCGCGCCCTTCCCCCGGTTGGGGCTCAGCCGGACGATCCGGTGGTGGGGGAGCGCGGCGAGGAGCTTCTCCGCCTCGGCGGCGGTGCGGTCCGTGCTGCCATCGTCGACGAGCAGCAGCTCGGTGCGGTCGAGGTCAACAGCGCCGGATGCGGCCGCGCTCTCGAACCGTCGCACGCCCTCGGCCAGGCGGTGGGCCTCGTTGTAGGCGGGAACGATGATCGAGAGCTGGAGCGTCATGGGAGCTGTCCGTGACCTTAGGCCCGAGAGGTCGGTTCGCGGCCTCGCGCGGCGTCCGGGACCGGCATGGACTCAGGGGCGGGCGGCGCCGACCAGTCCGAACAACCACACCGGGTCGAAGGTGACGACCGTCCCCGTGTGGGCCGCCTGGATGATGGTGTCGGACCCGTACGCGGTGGCCTGCCCGTCGAGCGTCGGACCGACGTAGATGACCACGTGATCGATGCCGGTGCCGCCGAGGTCGTAGAAGAGGAGGTCGCCGGGCTCGAGCGAGGTCAGACTCACGTGCGGGAAGCGGGCGTACTGGTCAGCAGCCGAATGCGGGAGGGTCACCCCCGCCGCGGCCCAGGCCAGCATGGTCAGTCCCGAGCAGTCGACTCCGGCCGAGCTCGCTCCGCCCCAGAGGTAGGGCACTCCGAGGTATTGCATTGCGCCGTGCACGGCCGCCAGACCGGCGGCCGTGGGGTCGCCGCCACTGGAGATCTGGGTGATGCCGCTCCCCGAGCCCTTTCCCCCTGTGCCGGTGCCGCCGGTACCGCCAGTGGCGCCCGCAGTTGCGGCCTGATTGGCCGCTCGGTTGGCGCTGGTGGCGGCTGCGCTGCCGCCACTGACCGTGCTGGCGACCTGGGCGGCCTGTGAGGCCTGTGCGGCGGCTGTCTGCCGTGCTGACGCGGTGGTCGCAGAGGCGGCGGCCTGTGCCGCTGCGGCCGCCTGGGCTGCGGCCTGCTGGGCGATCTCCTGGGCGAGGGCACCTTGAACCTGGGCCAGGGTGGCCTCGGAGAGGGCACTCGCCGCCTCCGCGCTCTGCCGGGCCTGGTTCTCGTGGGCCAGCTCGGCGGTCTCGCTTCGCTGCTCGCCCTTGAGCTTGGACTGGGTGGAGGTCAACTGCCGCTGTCCGGCCTCTACCGTCGCCACCTCGGCGGACAGGCCGGCGATGCCCAGGTGCTCGTAGAGCGTCCGGGTCTGGTCTCCCCCGCTCGGGGCAGCGAAGAGCCCGGCGACCGACTCGTCCGAGGATCCGCTCGTGTAGGCCTCGATCACGTCGTTGCGCAGCGTCCGCCTGGCTGCGTCGACCTTGGCGCGTGCCGTGGCCAGGGCGGCGGACGTCGTCGAGATCGCCGACTGGGTCGCAGAGAAGTTGACGACCGCCTGGTTGTAGGCCTCGTCAGCGGCGTCGAGGGACTGTTGCTGCGAGGAGATCTGTGCCTCGATGGTGGCCACCTGGGCTTCCGCCGCACTGATCTGTGCCTGCGCTGGGGTGGTCGAGGTGGTGGTCGACGAGCCCCCTGTCCCGGGGGTGGAGCCCGAGGTGGAGTCGGTGGTCGTCGCCGAAGCGGATACGGGCGGTCCGGCGGACAGGGCCACGAGTATCAGGCCGGCGGTGACCGAGAGCGCCGCGCGCTCGAGGGTCCGCGTGCGCCGGGTCCCGGGGCGCCTGGTCCGAGTGCGTCCGCTGCTCACGTCGGCCACCCGGGAACTGTAGCGACGTACGGGGCAGTCGGCTCCGCGGCGTTCGACCGATCAGCGCAGATCAGGCGCTGCGTGCGCCCGGACGGAACTGTGTTGCGCGCCAGGTGTCGAAACCGTGTCATGGATCTGCCCCGTATCCCTGCTGCTCGCCGCTCCAGCCGCTCGCGGTGAACGAGTGAGTAAGTTCGGTCTGGTATCGGCAGGAGCCGGGGAGAACTGGAGGGAGCAACGCGTGCACGGTGTGACCGAGGTCGGGGGTGGTCAGGTCCGGGGAATCGAGCGTGGCGGGGTGTGGACCTTCTCGGGGATCCCCTTTGCCGCATCACCGGCCGGGCACCGCCGCTGGCGTCCGCCGGTGGCGCCCGAGCCCTGGTCAGGCGTCCGAACGTGCGACCGGTTCGGTCCGGTTGCACCCCAGAACCAGATGCTGGCCGCGATCTTCCCCGGGGCTACCCCGGAGCCCTCGTCGGAGGACTGCCTGAGCCTCAACGTGTGGACGCCCGGTCTCGACGGAGCCAAGCGGCCGGTCATGCTGTGGATCCACGGGGGGTCGTTCCTCTCGGGGTCGGGCTCGACCGGGCTCTATCGCGGCACCGATCTGGCCCGTGACGGCGACGTGGTGGTTGTCACCGTCAATTACCGCCTCGGTCTCCTCGGCTATCTCGCTCACCCGACCCTCGGCGAGCAGGGACAGACCTGGCTGGGTGGTGACGAGTGGGCCGGTTCGGGCAACTGGGGACTGGCGGACCAGGTGGCCGCTCTCCGGTGGGTGCACGACCACATCGCGGGGTTCGGCGGCGATCCGGGCTGCGTGACCCTCTTCGGCGAGTCGGCCGGCGGGATGAGCGTATCGGCCCTTCTGGGGACACCGGCGGCCAGCGGGCTGTTCCACCGGGCGGTGGTCCAGAGCGGCCCGCCCTACACGATGTCGGCCGACACGGCAGCCGACGTGGCCGAGAAGCTCGCCTCCCAGATGGGCGTGGCCTGCACCCGCGAGGCGCTCGAGCAGGTCCCGGCCGACCGACTGGTCGCTGCGGCGGCCGAGTTCGCGGGGACGGGCGACTCCTCGGTCGACGGCCTCCCCCTCCGGCCGGTGGTGGACGGCGGGTTGTTGTCGCGACCCCCACTCTCGTCGGTCGTGGCCGGATCGGTGGCGGAGATACCCCTGCTGATCGGCACCACCCGTGACGAGTGGACCCTGTTCACCTTGAGCGACCCCGCCAACTCTTCGCTCGACGCCGACCGGCTCCGGTGGCGGCTGGTGCGTGCCTTCGGGGACGAGGGCGCAGCCGATCGGGTCACCGCCGCCGTGCGGTCGGCCCGCGCCTGCGCGGGGAGAGCCAGTGGAGGCCCGCGACCTCTGGACGGCGATCGCCACCGAGTTCGTGTTCCGTGCACCGTCGGTGCGTCTGGCCGACGCACACGACGAGGCGGCGGCACCGGGCGTGGGCACCTACGCCTACCTCTTCACCTGGGCGTCCCCGATCTTCGGCGGCTTGCTCGGCTCCTGCCACGCGCTGGACGTGCCCTTCGTGTTCGGCACGGTGCGGTATCCCCTGATCCAAGGGTTCACAGGCGGCGGCGAGGATGCGCTCGCGCTGTCAGCTGCCATGCGTCAGGCGTGGGCCTCCTTCGCCCGTACCGGGGTCCCCGCCTCCGACCTGTCCGGGGCCGGCCCGACGTCGTGGCCGCAATGGGACGCAGGTCGCCGACCGACCGCGGTGCTCGGTCCGCCGACGGAAGGTGCCGACCCGGTCCGCCTCGCCGAGCGTCCCGCGACGAGGAGCTCGAAGCGGTCACTTCGGTGCTCGGTCCGGTGCCGGGGCACCGGACCCGCTGACCCGGGTGGCGGGTATGGCTGTGGCCGTCAGCGGTCGGTAGGGGTGCGCCGACCTATGGTCTCGGTGCATGTCGGTCGTCGCGGTGCGTGACAAACCTGGGGACGTAGCCCAAATGGCAGAGGCAGGGCGCTTAAACCGCCTCCAGTGAGGGTTCGACTCCCTCCGTCCCCACGATCCCTCCCCGCCAGTGGGTCCACCTTCCACAGCCAGGTCAACTGTCAGAGCGGTGGTGGCGGGCCCGCTGCGGCCGACTGGTCGGCAGGACTACCTCGCGGGATCGACCTCGACCGGCGAATGGGCTCCACGACCGGTGGTCGACCGTTCGGTCACAAGCCGGAGCGCGTCCGTCCACGCCTCCTGCGTGTTTGCAAGCCGTGCCGCAGCGACGATCTCGCCGATGCCCTTCGCATTCCGTTCGGCTTCGGCCGCAACCTGGGCGGCCGACTTTGCCGACTCAGCCGACCGTGGCACCTCACGTGCTGCCTGCTCAGCGGCTCGCCCTGCCTCATCAGCCGCCCTGGCGGCCTTCGTGGCCTGGTCGGCTGCGGCTCGCGCCGAATTGGCGGCCTGGGCAACAGTCTCATTTGCCTCGGATGCCGTCTTCTTGGCGAGTTCGGCCTGACGAGCCGCCTCTTCAGCTGTGCGTGCGGCGGTCTCTGCTTCGAGCTCTGCTTCGGCCACCACTCGCATCGTTTGGGCCAACTCGGACACCACGCCGGCCACTCGAGCCATTTCCTGCCAGGCCTCTGGTGTGTCCATCTCCTGTGCCCGACCTGCGGCCCGTGCGATCTCTGCGAACCACTTGTCCGCTTCGCCAATCGTTACGGGTGCCCACCACAGGGCTGCCCGCTGCACCGCTGCTCACCGCAGGGCTGCCCGTCTCACGGCTGCCCACCGCAGGGCTGCCCGTCTCGACGCGGCCTGCTCACGGCTGCCACCGCAGGGCTGCCCGTCTCACGGCTGCTCACCGCAGGGCTGCCCGCTGCAACGCTGCTCACCGCAGGGCTGCTCACCGCAACGGGCGCTGCAGTGCCGGCCGTCGGGCTCGTGCTCAACCAGCCCGATGGCTGGCCTCGGGGATTCTCGACGGATCGCCGACGTCTCCACTGGGCGTCTCGTCGATCCGAGCCACTCCCATTCCCCTCCGGCAACGGGGCCACCGGTCAGTCCGGTCGTCGGAGGTGACGCGGACTGCACCGGTTGCGGGCTGATCCGTCGCGAGGACGGCTGTGGGCCGTGCCGCCGGCCGGATCACCAGCTGGCTTGCTGGCCGGCGCATCTTCCTGGACCACCCTCATCGTCTGACCGGTCCAGTGGTGGCCGTCCCAGTACCGCTTGATCTGCGGGTCGGATGCATCGGCATACCATCCGGCATCCGCAGCGTCCACGAGCGGGGTTACATCCAACTGTGCCGCCGCTGAACCGCCCTGATCGACCGAATTGCTCGACGTGCCCCCAGGGCGGGCACCGTGCGAGAAGAATTGGTCGATTCCGCCTTCCTCTTCCGGGGTGGCCTCGTCGTCGGTGGGATTCTTGGGATGACGGGTGAAGGGTCTCAGTGCCATACCGGTTTTTCGGCCCTTTTCCGGCTTCGCTTGAGTGAAATTTCGGGGGAAATCCGTGCGTAGCGGCGATTCGCAAGGCTCCTCCCGGTCAGGCTCAAGACCTCGGTGGGTACTGCCGATACCGCCACCGTGAGGAAGTCCACGCGAGCGCGGCTCGAGCTGTCCACGACCACCCCGATCCCGGACATGGGAATAGAGGGCGCGCCCGCTCTGGTCTTCCAGCCGGCGGTGGATCTCGCAACCGGGCGCCTGCTCGGATTCGAAGCTCTCTTGCGGTGGCACGATCCATCCGGGGACGAGATCCCGCCCGACACCCTGATTCCCTGGGCCGAGTCGCTCGGACAGATGAACGCATTGAATGCCTGGGTGCTGTCGGAAGCCTGCGCGCAGGCGACCCGTTGGCCGGGTGACCTGCAGCTGGCCGTCAATTGCTCCACGTTGCAGCTCCGCCGCGGTATTGCGGCGGTGGCGGTTGCAACCGCTCTGGAGCAGTCCGGGCTGAATCCCGACCGCATGACGGTAGAAGTAACCGAGGGGTCAGTTGCCGACAGCGAGGCCGTCAGCGACATGAGCGTCATGACCCACTTGGGCATACAGCTCGACCGTCGATGACATCGCTGCCGAAGACTCGAACCTCGACCGGCTCCACGGGGTCCATGTCAATACGGTCAAGATCGATGCATCGATGATCGCGCGCCTCGACGAACCGGGGGGAGCGGGCCGGGCCGCGGTGGAGGGGATCGTGACGTTGAGCCGTTCTCTGGGGATCTCCACCGTGGCCGAAGCGGTGGAGACGCCCGAGCAGGTGGCCATCCTGAGGGAGATCCGGGTCGATGCTGCTCAGGGGTACTTCTTCTCCCCCGATTGCTGCTGATGCCGCCGCCGCTCTCGCCGCGATGGACCCTCCACCGCGCTTCGCCTTGTCGGCCTAGGGGCACGGTCCATGGACACGGAGGGACGGGCGTGACACCCTCGATACCGATCCCCGCCACTGGGTATGTCGAATCAGGACGACGAGGCGCCGCCGCGCGGGCCGGCGGGCGCTTCCGCTTCCTGCCCTTCCAGTCTGCGTGGAGGGGACGCGAGAGCGATCCTGGGGCTGCGCGCAGCCGACTGCTCGTGGCCCGCCAGAAGCTCATTCGAGTCACGATCGCCGAACGGGCTCTGGAGGTCCATTTCCAACCCATCGTCAATCTGCAGAGCGGCGGCGTGGTTGGCGTGGAAGCCCTTGCCCGTTTCGCGCTGCCGCCGGTCCGGCCGCCGGACGAGTGGTTTCTCGAGGCCGCCTCGCTGGGCCTCGGCGTCGACCTGGAGGTCACCGCGCTCGGGCTTGCCCTCGAGCAGTTGTGCCGGCTTCCCGCGGAGCTCTACATGACCCTCAATGTCTCCGCCGAAGCGATCATGTCGGACCGGCTCCGGGAGATCCTCGCCGGGGTCCCCGCGGAACGGGTCGTCCTCGAACTGACGGAGCGCATCCCCGTCGACGACTATCCGGCGATGATGGAGAACCTCGAGGGACTGCGATCGAGCGGGGTCCGTCTGGCGGTGGACGATGCGGGAGCCGGTATCGCCAGTCTTCGGCACGTCCTCGACCTCCGCCCCGAGATCATCAAGCTCGACATCGGCCTCATCCGTGGGATCGACACGGACCCCGCACGACAAGCGCTTGCAGTCGCTTTGGTCTCGTTCGCACGCGAGACCCACCAGGCAGCGATCGTCGCCGAGGGAATCGAGACGGAGGGCGAGTTGGAGGTGCTCCGGCAGCTCGGGTGCCCACTTGGACAGGGATTCCTGCTCGGCCGTCCGGAGCGACTGACGGTGGATCTCCCGGTCGACGCCATCGGCGCCGTCGACGCTGTCCACGACCTGGTCAGGAGGGGCTGACGAGCCCACGCCGACTCCTGGCGGCCCGCACCCGGCGGAGTACGGACGCTCAGTGACCTGCAATCCCAGACAGACCTGCTCATTCGCCTCAAGTATCGGCCCCAGCTGGCCGAACTCTTGAGCATGGAGCATATGGCCATGCCGGTCGGCACCGACCTGCCGTCGCGGTCAGAAGATGACGGTGTCGCCGCGGCTGCGGTCGTCCCGATCGACGCCTTGGACAGGGATGCCGGCGAGGAGGCCGGCCTGGTGGTCGAAGAATCGGCTCCCGACGGTGATGATCCGGTAGAGACGAACCTCGAGATCGAGGACGGGGAGATCACCCTGTTCGAGGCCGCGATCGGCGCGTTCCACGCTCAGGAATTCCAACGGGCGGAGTCGCTCTTCCTCGAGGAAGCTGAGCGGAACGATGTCGCACCGCAACGGGCGGCGATCGCATACAGACAGGCAGCGCTCGCTGCCCGCAACGCCGGAAGAGGCGATGCCGCGGACCATTGGATGCGATTGGCCGGCCGTGAGTACCTTCGGGTCACCGAGGACGACCGGACGCCCTTGCCGTTTGTCCGGGAGGCAGCGGTCATGGCGGCCAAGTGCTTCCTGAGCGTGGAGAACCTCCACGTGGCCTCGAAGGGGCTGCGCCGTGCGCAAGCTATCGAATCGGTCCTTCGTGCGGACGAGGATCTGATGGCCGGGGACGATGGGTTCCCGACCGACGCCCCTCCTGTTCCGGATCCCCTCGGGACCGCGACCACTGGTCCACCTCGATCGGCGGCGGAACCGGGCGAAGACACGATCGCGAAGGCGACGGTGGAGTCTGCGAGCGTGAAACGGGCGTCCCATGATGGTGGGGGAGTCGAACCGGCCCGGGCGTTCGGTCGGCTCCGGCCCCGCCATCACCGCCTCCCCCACAAGACGGTCTGAGCAGTGTCGTGGGAGGTACCGATGCCGTGCTCATCCCCTCTCGGGACCGGTTCGCCGACCGGCCGGGAGGCGCCGCGATCTCCGACATCGACGTACTGCTCACGACGGAGGGTACCTACCCCTATGTGACCGGTGGAGTCAGCACATGGGCCCACCAATTGGTGACCGGCCTGTCCGAGAAGCGGTTCGTCCTGTACTCGGTGGTGGCCAACACCAATCTGGCCGTTCGCTATGACCCCCCTCCCAACCTGATCCACACGGTGCAGGTCCCTCTGTGGGGAACAGAGGACAACGCCGAGTACAACCCCCGCCCGGGGTGGATCGCCAGGAGGCTGCGACGACCGGGACGGCGGTTCGACGAGGAGTTCCTCCCCGCCTACGCCCAGCTCGTCGTCTCCGTGGCGCTGGGGGAGGGGGGACCGGACGACCTGGTGGCTGCCCTCTGCGCGCTCTCGATCTACGCCGATCGCTACAGTCTCAAGTTGGCCATGCGCGACGGCCGGACCTGGCGGCTCTTCCGGGATACCTTGGCGGCCCATCCGTTGTACCGGCAGCTGAGCACCTTCGAAGCGGTCGACCTGGCTCGATCGGTCTACCGGTACCTGGCGCCGCTCGACTATCCCGCCGAGCTCCCCCGGGTCGTGCACGCATCGGCCGCGGCCTTCTGTGCCATCCCTGCAGTCGTCCTGCGCGAGCGGTGGAACGTGCCGTTTCTCCTCACCGAGCACGGCGTCTACTACCGGGAACGGCTCATTGCGCTCGGCCGAAATCAGACGAAGAGCCCGTATCGGGTATTCCTCTCGAACTTCTACGCGGCAGTGGTGGCCATGGCCTACTCGCGGGCCGATCTGGTGGCTCCGGTGGCCCGCTTCAACGCCACCTGGGAGATGCGTCTCGGGGTCGACGAGTCCAAGATCCACCCGATGCCCAACGGCGTCGACCCGGAACGGTTCCCGCTCACCCGCCCGGCGGGGTCCGGCAGCGAACCACTGGTCCTGGTGGCGGTTGCACGCCTCGAACGCCTGAAGGACATCCACACGTTGCTCCGGGCGTTCGCCATCATCCGCACCCGGATCCCCGGAGTGCAGCTGCACATCCACGGTCCCGAGAGCGACGCCGCCTACGCCCGGAGTTGCTACGCGCTGGCCGAGCAGCTGGACCTCGGGGAATCGTGCGCGTTCCGTGGGCCGGCGGTCGACGTGGGGAAGGTGCTCAATGAGGGGGATATCGCGGTCCTCTCCAGCATCTCGGAGGGGTTTCCCTTTGCCGCCGTGGAGGCCCTGATGGCCGGACGCCCGATGGTCGCCACCGAAGTAGGCGGCGTTCCGGAGGTCATCAAGCCACCTTATGGGCACCTCGTGGCCCCGGGACGGCCGACCGATCTGGCTGACGGCATCTCCGCGATGGCGCAGGACCGCGGGGATCTGGCGCGTCGGGGGGAGCTGGGACGCAAGGCCATGCTCGATTCGTACACCCTCGACGTGTTCCTGGACGGGTATCGCTGGCTCTACGAGGAGGTGCAGACCCGTGTCGGTCGGAGCTGACGCGCCCCCGCACGGATCGGAGCGCCGGGTCCCCAGGGATCTCGACGAGCTGCGGCTGGACCCGTCCGTCTACGACGATCTGCACGTCGAAGCACGGAGAGTGCTCGACCGGAATCCCGAGCCGCGCAATCTGCGCGACGTCGCCGTCGCGCTCGAGTCGATGGGCTACACGACCACGGCGGCGCAGGATCTCGGGTTCGGCTCGGTGTTCGATCTGGCCGGAGCGGTCTACGAGCTGGCATATCTCTACTACGTCCCGACAGAGCGGGTCGTCGTCGACCGCCGAAGGAGCTGGAGGAAGTTCGCCGACGACTACCTCGCCGGGTCGTGGTACGGCGTCCCCTGGATCATGTCCGTGCTGGTGCTCTTCTTCGGCCGGGTTGCCCTCTGGTCGTCGCTCGACGCCACCCCCCAGGTCGCCGCCATGGTCTCTCTGGCATTCTTCGTCGCTGCGGTCCTGGCCGGCGGGTGCTCGCAGATGCTCGGACGCAAGGGGACCTTCTACTTCCTGCAGGAGAACTTCCCGCTGGTCCGATGGACGGTCTCCAAATTCCTGATCTACGGCGCCACGGCGGCGGTGCTGGTGATCGCTGTCGTCTACAGCGTCTACATCGTCCCGTACTACGGACTGCACCTCGGTGCGATCTTCGCAGAGTTCGCCGTTGCCATCTTTGTGTTCCTCGTCAGTGCGGCGCCGCTCTACATGTTGCGTCGGTTCTACACGCTGGCGCTTGCCACGGGCCTCGCCCTGGTGGTCACCCTTGCCACCGCCCGGATTTTCAGTGCGAGCTCCCCGGGTCTCCGTCACGCCCAGCTCCTCGGGTTGGCGGTGGGGTCCGGAGCGATGGTGGTGATCGCTGCGAGCTATCTGGCCGTTCGGGGTGAGACCGATCCGGGAACGCGGGACACGTTGACCGCTGTGAAACCGCCCGAGCTCCGGGTCGTCCTCTGGTTCGCCACCCCCTACGCCGCGTACGGAGTGGCGTATTTCGTGATGATCCTGATCGGACCACTCGTCGTGGGTTTCGCATACGGCCACAGTCTCGGACTGGACCAGTACGTCTACCCGTCGACCTACGAGGGATCGGCGAACCTGGCCCTCCTGGAGCTGGTGATGGTCCTGGGCCTGGTCTACGCCTCCATCGAGCGCTTCGGGCGCCGACTGATCCCGCTGCTCGAGAACCAACGGCTCGACCACTGGCCTTCTGCCCGGAGTGCGCTCCGACGTGAGTGGGCGCTGGGGGTCCTCACGGTGGCAGGCCTGTCCGGGCTCGTCGCGTTGCTCCTGCCGACCGTCCTGCTGCACGTCCTCCCCGCGACCCTCACCTCGTCCGTCCGCACGCCGGGCGGGATGACCGTCCTCCAGGTGACCTCACTCGGGTTCACGCTGATCCCCGTCGGCATGCTGTGCAGTCAGTACCTCTTCTTCCTCGGACGACCTCGTGCTCCGGTCATCGCCGTGTGGACCGGTGCGCTGGTCACCGGCGTCGCAACCGCGCTGTTGACCAGCGGCGGGAACCTGACGCTCGGTGCATGGGGCTTCCCGGTCGGAGTTTTGATCTACACCCTTGTGACCGGTCTCGCGGCGTACCGGGCATTGGCTGCAGGTGAGGAGTCGTTCTATGCCTCCTTCTGAGCAGTCCGACCACAGTGGGTCCCGCGGGTCGCGGGTCGCGATTTCGGGAGCCGCTCCGGTCGACCTTCCATCCCAACGCCCGCCACCCGCCGACCGCATCGAATCCTGGGATCCGGCGGACGACGAGCGGGGGCGGGAGGCCATGCGGCCGGGCGAATGGAATTGGCACGGGCGTCCGTCGTGGGGTCGGCGAGCCGTCGCCGGCTTCCCGTTCGTGGCGATCGTGCTCGCAGTCGGCCTCGTCGTCCACACCTCCCTCTCGGCACAGGGCGCCATCGACCAGGTTCAGGCCGTCAGGGGGACCGGCGGCGCATCCCTGCTTTCGAAGGCCCCCGCTCTGGACCCGGGCGGGAACACAGGCGATGCCGGTCAGCTCGCCAATTACCAGAACGTGACCTTTGCGGTGCCGAGCAGCGGCAGCCGACCCATCCAGGGGAGCACCTCGCTGGCACTGGTTCCCTACGCCGGCTGGGCGTCCAACGGGAGCGCCGGCGCCGCCAACGGATGGACGGCAGTCGGGGACGGCCTTCTCCACGTGGGCCTCCGGCACGCCACGCCGGACTTCCGCGGCTGGTTCCTCACCACCACCGGGACGATTCCTGCATCGTCCGCGTTCCAGTTCAGCGCGGCGTCCCCCCACCGGTCGTGAGCTCCGTGACCGGCTCCCTCGGCGAGCTGGTCATGGCTGTGCAGACGGGGAACACCGCGAAGACCGGTGACATCAACTATGTGGTGGTGGCCGAGAACGTCTCCCAGTCGGGCCGCAGAACGCTGATCGCAGGATACTCGCAGGGCCATGTCAGCCGGGCCACGGAGCACATCTTGAAGCAGGTGCCGTGGACCTCCGGGCCCGCTGCAGGTCGCCATCCTGACCAACGGTGACGACCAGCTGGAAGTATGGGTCAACGGGACGCTCTTCTACAGCGCTGACGACTTGCACCTGGGAATCAGCCCTCCGTTCCAGCCGTACCTCGAGGTGCAGGCTCGGCACACCGCGTACACCGTGTCCTTCAGCGGCTATTCGAGTGTCTGTCGTCCGGATGTCGTGGTCTCCGATCTCCCCGACGGCAGCAGGGTCGAACTCGCGGGGAAGGAGGCGACGGCCCACAACGGCAGCGCAGTCCTGCCGTCGGGGATCACCTCGGAGCCGGTCACCGGGCAGATGGTCGTCTCCGAGCCCGGGGGATCACTCCCCACCCGGTTCGCCCCGCACACCTACTGGCCCGGGTCCGGCTTCACGTTCTCACCCGGGGCGTGACGCACCTGTGCTGCCGGCTGGCACCGGTCCATTCCCTCCGTCAGACTGACCGGTGAGGAGGAGTGAGCCGATGGGCGGTCTAGCCGGGGAGGAGGTGGACGAGACGGCTCTCACCGAGCCGCTGCTCGATCCCCAGTTCTACGCCGGCGACCCCTTTCCGCTGTATGCCCGGCTCCGGGCCGAGGCGCCCGTCGCCCGCAACGACACGCTCGGCATGTGGATGGTCAGCCGCCACGCAGAGGTGGTGGCCGATCTCCCGCGATCCGGCCACCTTCTGCTCGTCCAAGGGGATCATGGCCTTCGAGATCGGCGCCGAGTACCCGACCCCGCCGACCATGATGCACACCGACCCGCCAGACCACACCCGCTACCGGACGCTGGTCCAGCCCGGGTTCCGGCCCACCTACATGCGGGCCCTGGAGCCCGGCATCCGCCGGCGGGCCCGGGCTCTGGTGGACCGGATCGAGTCCGGGCGTGCCGGTCGACATCGTGTGCCGACCTGGCCGTGCCCCTGCCCCTCCAGGTCATCAGCGACCTGCTGGGCGTGCCCGAGGAGGAGTGGCCGACGTTCTTCCGGTGGTCCGAGGCGGTCATTCCCGGGGCCACCGACTGGCCCGAGGAGGAGCGCGACCGCGCTGAGCGCGGAGATGGTGACCTACCTGCTGGAGGCGGCCGCCGACCGCCGCGGTCGTCCCGCGCGACGACATCATCTGCGAGCTGGGCGCAGCCGAGATCGAGGGCGACCGCCTCTCCGATGCGGAGCTCGGGCATGTTCCTCGTGCAGCTGCTGGTGGCCGGCAACGAGACCACCCGGAACATGATGTCCGGCGGCCTGGTCGGCTTCGCCGAGCACCCGGGGCAGTGGGAGGCGCTTGCCGGACGGGCCGACGCAGGAACGAGCCGGGCCCTGCCCGCTCGCCGTCGAGGAGATGCTGCGCTGGACCACCCCGGTGGTTGCCTTCATGCGCACCACCACCCGCGAGGTCGAGCTCGGCGGACGCCGGCTCGGGCCGGCGAGCCGGTGCTCATGCTCTACGCCTCCGCCAACAGGGACGAGACGGTCTTCGGCCCGACGGCCGACCGCTTCGACGCCGCCCGCGACCCGAATCCGCACGTGGCCTTCGGGTTCGGTGCCCACTTCTGCATCGGGGCCGTGCTGGCCCGGGTGGAGGGCCGGATCATGCTCGAGGAGCTGCTGGCCCGGTTCGGTTCGCTCGACCCGGCGGGACTGGTCGACGCACTGCGTCCCCGGTCATCGCCGGGGTGCGCTCTGCGCCTCTGGTGTTCAGGGCGCGGTAGGGGGTCCCTGTCCCCGGCGGTTCCGCTGCGTCCGGAGCCTGGTCAGCGTTCGGGATGAGCGGCGTCGAGCCGGGCCATCTGCGACCCGCTCAGGGTGAGGGTGGCGGCCTCGCAGTTCTCCTCCACGTGGACGACCGACTTGGTGCCCGGGATGGGGAGCATGACCGGTGAGCGGTGCAGCAGCCAGGCGAGGGCCACCTGGGCGGGGGTGGCCCCCGTCTCGCCGGCGATCTCGGCGACGACGCCGCCGGGGCCGGCCAGTCCGCCCGAGGCGATCGGGTACCAGGGGATGAAGGCGATACCCTCCGACTCGCAGTGGTCGAGCACGTCCTCCGACGGACCGGTTGGTGAGGTTGTAGAGGTTCTGCACCGAGACGATCGGGACGACGGTCGCGAGCCGCCTCGAGCTCTGCGACCGTGACCTCGGAGAGGCCGACATGGGCCACCTTGCCCTCGGCCACCAGCTCGGCCAGCAGGCCGAACTGCTCCTCGGCGGGCACCGTGGGATCGATGCGGTGCAGCTGGAACAGGTCGATCCGCTCGAGGCCGAGCCGTCGGAGGCTGAGCTCGCACTGCTGGCGCAGGTACTCGGGCCGCCCGACCGGGAGCCACTGCCCCGGGCCCTGGCGGGTGAGGCCGGCCTTGGTGGCGATGACCAGGTCCTCGGGGTAGGGGTGGAGCGCCTCGAAGATCAGCCGCTCGCTCACCTCGGGCCCGTAGGAGTCGGCGGTGTCGATGAGGTCGACCCCCATGTCGACGGCACGCCGGAGCACCCGAACGCATTCGTCGTGGTCGGCGGGCTCGCCCCAGACTCCGGGCCCGGTGATCTGCATGGCCCCGAAGCCCAGGCGGTGGACGGTTCGAGCAGTCGGGGAGCCCGCGCCGAAGGTGAAGGTTCCGCTCGAGCGGGCCGGCTTGGGCGTGCGTCCGGGCGTGGCGGTGGCTGGAGTGGAGGCAGGGTCGCTCACCGGCCCAACGTACCCGCCTGCACATCGCCGCCGGACATACCATGAGCCCTCCCTAGGAGGGGACCAGAGACCACAGAAGAGAGAGAGGCAGCCATGGCCCACGACCCGGTGGTCGCCACGCCCGTCCGCCGGCGACCGAGCCTCGAGCCGCGGTTCGTGCTCGAGGGCCAGGAGGAACGGGCCGCCGCTCGCCATCGAGCGCTACCGGGCGTCGGGCCGGCGTCCCAACATCCTGGTCGTCCTCTTCGACGACGTCGGCTGGGGCGACTTCGGCTGCTACGGCGGCGGCGTGGCCGTCGGCGCCCCCACCCCCAACATCGACCGGCTGGCCCGGACGGGGACACTCCTCACGTCCTGCTACTCCGAGCCCTCCTGCACGCCGTCGCGTGCCTCGCTGATGACCGGGCAGGCTGCCCATGCGCCACGGCCTCCTGCGCCCGCCCATGTACGGGCAGCCCGGGCGGCCTCGACGGCGAGGTCACGCTGCCCAGCTGCTCTCTGCCGCCGGCTACGTCACCCAGGCGGTCGGGAAGTGGCACATGGGGGAGAACGTCGAGTCCCAGCCCCAGAACGTCGGCTTCGACGACTTCTACGGCTTCCTCTCGGTTTCGGACATGTACACCGAGTGGCGCGACCCGTACTTCTTCCCCGAGATCGTCTACAGCGAGGAGCGGACGCATGGGTCGAGAACATGCCCTTCAACAAGTGCTTCGTGCACGCCACCCGGGGCGGTGAGACCGAGAACGTGGAGGAGGTCACCCTCCCGGTCCTCTCCCTCCTCGACGACAGTGGGCCGACCTACTCGCTCGACTTCATCCGCCGCATGGCGGCCCGCCCGGCGGCGAGCGCACCGCCCTGGTTCCTCTACCACTGCACCCGGGGCGCCCACTTCGACAACTATCCCCAGGAGCGGTTCCTCGGCACCTCCCCGGCCAAGCATCCCTACAAGGACACGATCATCGAGCTCGACGACATCGTGGGCCGGCTGGTGGCCGAGCTCGAGGCCACGGGCCAGATCGAGGACACCATGGTCTTCATCTCCTCGGACAACGGGCCGGAGATGGAGACCTGGCCCGACGCCGCCTACTCGCCCTTCCGGAGCGCCAAGGGGTCGACCTGGGAGGGTGGCCAGCGGGTGCCGGGCATCGTCGCCTGGCCGGGCATGATCGCCGCCGACCGGGCCACGGACGGCGATCTTCTCGCAGATGGACCTGTTCACCACCTGCTCCACCTCGCCGGACGCCGGCGATGCGGTGCCCGAGGACCGCTACATCGACGGCGTGGACCAGACCTCGTTCCTCCTCGACCCCGACGGGGTCTCCAACCGCAAGTACCTCTACTACTGGCTGACCAACGTCTTCTCGGCGCTGCGGGTGGGCGAGTGGAAGTTCATGGTGGCGTCGACGTCGGACGACGACCGGGACTGCTTCAACCTGGGCGGGCTTCACCGGGGTGACCCAGAAGTACTCCCACGGGCGGCTCTACAACCTGTACCTGGACCCGAAGGAGAGCCACAGCTACATGATCCGCAAGCTGGCCTACATCGACAGCTTCACCAGCGGGATCGCCGGACCACTTCCGACCTTCGGCGAGTACCCGCCCAAGCACCCGATCGCCGCCATGAGCTGACCCCGAATCGGGAATCCGGAAGAGGCTGGAGGGGTGCTGCAATTGACCGGGGGCCAGTGGGCCGTCCTCAGCGTCGTCTACGTCCTGGCGGCGGTCCTCGGCTGGCGACTCGCTGTGCGGGACCGCAGGCTGCTCGGTCGCACCCCGTGGGGGATCCCGGCTCTGGCCTGGGCGGCCATCTGGCTGGCCAGCCCGGCCATCGGACTGGTTCTCTTCCTGGTCGCCCACGCCGGCGAGCTGCGCAGGGTGCGGGAGGTTCCGCCCGGGGCACAACCGGGATTGTCGGCCGGCGCACCCAATCTGGCCATACGGGACCGCCCGCAAACCGCGGCGGAGCAGTTCCCCGCCTATCCGCAGCCGGCGAACTCTCCCGGACCGGGTTCGGGACACGTTTCCGGCCCGACCGAGGCCGCACCGCCCAAGCCTGCTGCACCCCCCACGGCCGCAGTGTCGCCCCCCGCCTGGCACCCGGACCCGAGCGGGCACTTCCAGTACCGGTGGTGGAACGGGAGCGAGTGGACCTCGCATGTCTCAACCGACGGGCACGTGTTGGTCGACACCAACCCCGACCAGCGCATCGGGCCGTACTGAGGACGCTTACACCTGGTCGGTCGCCGGGCTGACCCGACCGGCCGGGCCACCCGCCACAGCCTCTCCGAACGGGAGGCCGCCCGAGCTGCTCACGGATCGGGGTGAACGGGGGCTGCACGGTGTGGCGTCGCTGCCAGTTGGCGCCGTCGACGACCAGCGAGTGACCGGAGATGTAGGCGGCGTAGGGGGAGCACAGGTAGGTGGCCGCCCAGGCCAGCTCCCGCGGGTACCCGACCCGACCGGCGGGTACCCGGTCGTCCTGGCCCTCGTACTTGCCGGGCACCGCGGCGATGGCCGCCACCTCGTCCTCGTGGGGCATGAGGCCCGGGCACCAGGCCGTTCACCCGGATGCCGTAGGGGGCCCACTCGACGGCCAGCGTCTCGACCAGGTTCTTGACGCCGGCCTTGGCCGCCGCCGAGTGGGCGAAGCCGGGTCCGCCGGTCCAGGCGTAGGAGGCGCCCACGTTCACGATCGAGCCGTCCCGGCCGGCCGGGATCAGGCGCCGGGCGAGACTCCCGGGAGCAGAGGTAGGTCCCGTTGAGGACGATGTCGACCACCGTGCGCCAGGCGTTGGGGCTCATGTCCTCGGCCGGCACCGGGAAGTTGCCCGGCCGCGTTGTTGACCAGCGCGTCGATCGGACCGAGCCCGGCCTCGACGGCGTCGAAGGCGCCGGCCGACGGCGTCGGCGTCCCGGATGTCGCAGGCCACCCCGAGGGCCGTGCCGCCGGCCTCCTCGACCGCGGCCACCCCGGCCGCCCGGTGGCCCTCGTCCCGGCTCAGGATGGCGACCGCGCGCGCCCAGCCGTCCGAACTCGGTGGCGATGGCCTTGCCGAGTCCGGTGCCGCCACCGGTCACCACGACCACCTGACCCGTCGTAGGTCCCGGCGGGGAGGGCGGATGCGCCGGTGGGCGGGGGTGGTCGGAGACCGGGAGGGGTCACTGGCGCGAGATCCTAAGGGGGACTCCACACCGGAGCCACCGGTTGAGATCTCGGGAACGCAGTTTGCCGATCCGGACCACCGATCCGGGCCGCTGATCGGCTCGGGTAGCCTCGACCGCCGTGGACTTCGACCTCTCGCCCGAGCTCGCCGCCCTCCAGGAGACCGTCCGTCGCCTGGCCCAGGACAGGATCAAGCCCCGGGCCCGGGAGATCGACACGACCGGGGAGTACCCCCAGGACATCTTCGACGCCTTCCGCGACGCCGACCTGCTCGGCCTGTGCCTGCCCACCGAGCTCGGCGGGTCCGGGCGCCGGCATCCTCGGCCTCACCATCGCCATCGAGGAGGTGGCCAAGTACTCGAACACGGCCGCGCTGATGCTGCTGCTCACCCGGCTGCCGTCGGGCCCGATCCTCATCGCCGGCAACGACGACCAGAAGCAGCGGTACCTGCCCGGGATCGCCACGCGGCGAGCTGCGGTGCGGGCTTCGGACTCTCCGAGTCCCAGGCCGGCAGCGACGTCGCCGGGATGCGGACCCGGGCCGTGCCCGACACCCGACCGGGCCACGAGGGCGACTGGGTCCTCAGCGGCACCAAGTGCTGGATGTCCGGGGTCCAGAGGCCGACTGGTACACGGTGTTCGCCAAGACCGGCGACCCGGCCTCGCGGGCCCACGACTCGATCACCGCCTTCATCGTGGAGCGCGGCTGGGACGGGGTCTCGGTCGGGCGCACCGACCACAAGATGGGGGTGCGGGGCGTCGACACCGGCGAGCTCCTGCTCGACGAGGTCCACGTGCCCGGCCGCCAACGTGATCGGCGAGGTCGGCGGGTTCCGCCTGGCCATGCTCGGCCTCAACGCCATGCGGCCGATCGTGGCCGCCCGGGGGATCGGCCTCGCCGAGGGGGCGCTGATGTACGCCACCGAGTACGTCAAGGGCCGCGCAGGCGTTCGGCCAGACCATCGCCGACTTCCAGGGCATCCAGTGGGAGATCGCCAAGGTGGCGGTGGACATCGAGGCGGCCCGGCTCCTCACCTACCGCTCGGCGTGGCTGGCCGACCAGGGCAAGTTCACCAAGGAGTACGTGCCCTACCTGTCGATGGCCAAGTACCACGCCACCGAGCTGGCCGTGCGGGCCTCGGGCCTGGCCGTGCAGCTGCTCGGGGCGGCCGGCTACATGGAGGACCACCCGACCGAGCTCTGGTACCGGGACGCCCGCCAGCTGACCATCGTCGAGGGCACGTCCCAGGTGCAGCTCGGGCTCATCGCCCGGGGCGTGCTCGACCACGACCTGTGGTGGGACTGACCGTGCCGCTCGACGCTCCTTCCGGCCCCGGACTCCTCCGGTGCCCCCGCCGGCTGGCCGGGCTCGTTCGACTGCCCTGGGTGCCTGGCCCGGGGTGCTACGCGTCTGCTGGCCGGCGACTCGCTCCGACCGACGAGGCCGAGGTCGTGCTCGGCCAGGTGCTGTCGGGCGAGGCCACGCCGGCCCAGATCGCCGCGCTGGCCGTGGCACTTCGGGCGAAGGGCGAGTCCGTCTCGGAGATGACCGGCTTCGTCCGCGCCATGGTCGCCCACGCCGTGCCGCTCGAGCTGCCCGCGGGGATCGACGCTGGTCGACACCTGCGGCACCGGCGGCGACCGGCTGCGCAGTCATCAACGTCTCGACCATCGCCTCGCTGGTGGTGGCGGCCACCGGGCGCCAAGGTGTGCAAGCACGGCGGCCGGGCCTCGTCGTCGGCGGTCGGGGCGGCCGACGTCCTGGAGGCGCTGGGCGCGGTGGCCGACCTCGGGCCGGCCGGGCGTGGCCCGGTGCATCGACGAGGTGGGGATGGGGTTCTGCTTCGCACCGCGGTTCCACCCGGCCATGCGGTTCGCCGGGCCGGTGCGCAGGGAGCTCGGCATCCCGACCGTCTTCAACTTCCTGGGCCCGCTGGCCAACCCGGCCCGGGCCCGGTTCCAGGTGGTCGGGGTCAGCGACCCCTCCATGGCCGACAAGATGCTCGGCGTGCTGGCCGCCAACGGGCCGCGCCGGGCCATGGTCGTCCACGGCGACGACGGGCTCGACGAGCTGCAGACGACCGGCCCGTCCACCGTCCACGAGCTGATCCGCGACGCCGGTCACCCGGCGGGCCACGACGGCCACCTGAGCGACGGCGCCGATCCCGCTGCCGGCGACGGCGAGCGATGTCGGTCTCGGTCTACCGGATCGACCCGGCCGAGCTCGGCTTCGCCCGGGCCACGCTCGACGACCTCCGCGGCGGCGACGCCTCGGTCAACGCCGAGGCCATCCGCCGCGTGGTGGCCGGGCGACGCCTCGCCCCACCGGGACATCGCCCTGCTCAATGCCGCCGCCGCGCTGGTCGTGATCGGGCAGGCGCCGGACCTCGCCGCCGGGGTGGCCCTGGCCGGGTCGCTCATCGACGACGGCCGGGCGTCCCGGGTGCTGGACGAGTTCATCCGGGTCACTACCGAGGCAGCCGCCGAGATCCAGGGGACCCAGGCGTAGATCCACGGCGAGAGCCGGGCGGAGCGTCAGCCCCGGGCGCACCGCGAGGCGAACCGTGCCAGGCCCACCTGCCACCCGTCGGGCGATCCGACAGCCTTGTGCATCTGCTCCCACCCGTCCCCGTGGCGCTCGATGTGACGGTGCTCGAGCGTGACCCGGGTGCGATCGGGCGCCTCCGATGCGAAGCGCACCTCGACCTCGCTGCTCCGCCGCGGATCTCTCTCGATCTGCCACTCGAGGGAGATGTTCCAGGAGAACACGACCCGCTCGGGCGGTTCGTAAGCGAGAACGGTCGCCCAGGCGCACTCGGTTCCATCCACGCCCCGATCGAACACGCGCCCTCCGACACGCGGTTCGAAGACCATCTCGCCCAGCTCCCCCTGGAGAATGTGGTGCTCGGGCGGCCACCAGCTGCCGATGTCGTCGGTGAAGATGGTGAACGCCCGCTCGATGGGCGTCTCGACGATGATTGACGAGATCACGGCTGGTGTGGTCTGTGCGGTCACGGGAGGGCCTCCTCTGGTCGTTCGGCTGGTGGTCGTTCGGCTCGTGGTCGTTCGGCCGTGGTCGTTCGGCTCGCTGTTTGTAGGCAATGAGGGCGGTGTCCCAGAAGCGGCTGAGGTACTCCTGCAGCCCACGGATCCCGTCCGGCTCGACCCGGTAGATCTGGCGGGCGGCCATCCCCACGGGACGAGACCAGGCCGGCGTCCTTGAGCACCCGGAGGTGCTGGGAGACGGCCGGCCGGCTCACCGGAACAGTGTCTGCCAGGTTCCTCACCGCGGACGGTCCCTCCGCCAGGCGCTCGAAGATCGCCCGCCTGGTCGGATCTGCCAGCGCGGTCAGTGTCTCCTGGGTAGCCGTCATCTGGTTAGCTGTCACTTACGGTAAGTGTAAGCTTACGTGCCTGGCCCGTCAAGAGGCCGCACGGACCACGGTCCTTTCGTTGAACGGGGGATCCCACATCCGGATCAAGCGGCGTTCGAGCGCTGCGGCGGCGAGCGGCTCGGGACAGACCTTGAAGTGGATCGAGTGCATCTGCCGCAGAGACCGTCGGATCTTCTTCGGGGCGCCGACCGAGAAGTTCGCGCGCACCGCTGAAATGCAGGTCGGAGGCCCTGCTGACGAACAGCACGTGGCCTGCTGCGTTGCAGAGCCAGTAGACGCCCGGTTGGCGGGGGACACGGGTGGTGAGTCGCAGCTTGGAGGCCTGGGGGTGGCCCAGCAGGCGCGGGAGCTCGAGCAGCTCGGCGAGGCCGACGATCCCGAACGAACCTGCCCGCTCGAGCAGCGCATGGAGCAGATCGCCGGTTGCGAGCACGTCGGTGAGTGCCCGGTGGGCGGGCCGGTGGGGGAGTCGCAGCGAGGCGGCCAGGGTGCCGAGCTTGCAGTTGGGTACCATGTCCCTTACCAACCGCCGGGCCAGGGCGAGGGTGTCGACCGTGGGATTGGCCAGGCGTTCGCGGCCCGTCGCCTCCAGGGCGTGGTTGAGGAACGACAGGTCGAATCGCACGTTGTGCCCGACCACCACCGCTCCACCGAGGAACTCGAGGAATGAGGGGAGGACCGCCCCGCTCCGGGGCGCGTCGGCAACCATCGCATTGCTGATGCCGGTCAGGCCGGTGATCAGCGGCGGGATGCGCTCGTCCGGCCGGACCAGGGTCTGGAATGTGCCGAGCAGCTCACCACCCTGGTACCGGGCGGCGGCCACCTCGGTCAGCGATGACGTCGCGGGTGAAGCACCGGTCGTCTCCACGTCGAGGACCACGAAGGTCACCCGGTTCAGGGGTGGGTCGAGGTCCTTCAGGTCCTTCAGGGGTCTCTGGACGGCGAGCGCCATGGAAGCACAATAGCGAACGTGTGTTCGGTTTCACCGGACCGGTCGCCCGAATCCGCTGGGCGGCTGGCGTCCGCCATCCAAACAGGTCCTTCACCGGCCGCGACTACCGTTGGCCCGGTGACCACCGAGTCGTCGAGCGCTGCCGGTCCCACCGGGGCCGGTGCAACCTCAGTCACCGCCACCGGTGCAGCCGTCGCGTCGAGTGGCCTGCGGTATCGCTGCGCGGCGTGCGGGAACCTCACTCGATTCGATGTCGTCACCAACCGGCGGACCCGGGCGTTCCACCACTTCTCGGTCGGCGGTGAGCTCATGATCGAGGAGGTCGAAGTGCTCGACGAGTCGGTCGAGGAGGTCGTGTGCCGCTGGTGCGGCAACGGGCGTGCCGTCGAGGAGATCGAGTCCGGCCCAGTCACCGAGGCGTGACCGGGACCCTCCAGGCGTGACGTGGCATGACCCGGCGTCGTAGCAATCCCGCTTCCGACCCGTCCTTCACCGCGGGCCTCCGGCCGATCCCCGCCCGACCCACGGGAGATGCCGCACCGTGGCCGGCCACCGACATCCTCGGAGTGACGCCGGACGGCACCCCGATCGAGATCCAGCTCGCTGCTGCCGACCGTCCGATCCTCCTGATCTTCCTGGCCACCCGATGTGACGGTTGTGCCGACTACTGGCGCGGTCTCGCCGACGAGAACTCGGGCGTGTCCTCCGACGGCCCTGGTCCCGATCTGATCCCCGGCCCCGGCGTGGGCGGGACCCTGGCCGGGGTGACGCCGGTCATCGTGACCCGGGGCCCTCGGTCCCAGGACGCGGCCGAGGTCGCGGCAGTCTCCGTCGGCGTGCACCGGACCCCGGTCGTGATGAGTGATCAGGCATGGAAGGACTACCGGGTCACCGCCTACCCGTTCTTCGCCCTGGTCGATGCGGGGTCGCGCCGGATCATCGGCGAGACGGTTGGCTTCGGTTGGACCGACGTCTTGGCGATGATCGCTGATCGGAATCGCTGAGTGACTTCAGTCCGCGGCGACTAGCTCAAACCATTCCCGACGGCTCGGAGGTGGCGCACCACGTCACCGTACGCGCGCCACAGGCTCTGTTCTGCGTACGGGATCTTGTGCTCGGCGCAGAACGGGCGGACCACGCTACGTGCCCGGCGGAGGTTCGCCCGGGGCATCGTCGGGAACAGATGATGTTCGATCTGACTGTCCAGTCCTCCGAAGATGAATCCGATGAAGGAGGGTCCGGACAGGTTGCGGGATGTCAGAACCTGCCGGTTCAGGAATCCCAGGTCATCACCGCTGGTCATGGTTGGCATGCCAACGTGGTTGGTGAGAAAGCTCGAGCCCAAGTAGAAGCCGAACAGTGCCTGCATGATCACGATGAAGATCACGGCTCGCAGTGGCGACAGGATGAGAAATGGCGCAATGAAGAAGATGATGCCGTGGATCACCAGCAGCCCGAGTTCGACCAGCGCAGCCCGGTCCCTCCGCCGTGCAAGATCTCTCAGACTGGCCACGTGCAGGTTGACCGCCTCCAGAAACAAGAGGGGCACCAACAAATACTGCTGGATGCGGGAGAATCGCCGACCCATGCGGCCACGCCGCCCGGTCTGCCCCGGCGTGAACACCAGTGCACCTGCTGCGATGTCTGGATCTTGGCCCTCGAGGTTCGTATGGGCATGGTGCCGGGTGTGCTTGGTCTGCCACCAAGCGAAGCTAAACCCGCTCAGCAGATTGGCCAGCAAGAGGCCGATGACGTCGTTTCCCCGGCGGCGAGCCCAGACCTGACGGTGTCCCGCGTCATGGCCGATGAAGCCGATCTGAACCAGCACGAACGCGAGACCGGCAGCAACTGTCAGGGTCCACCAGCTGTTGCCGAGAATCACGGCTATGACGGCCAACACAACGAGTGCAGCGACCGAAGCCGGAATCCTCAACGTGTAAAAGCCACCCCGGCGGCGGAACAGTCCCCTCTCACGGACTCTCCGAGACAGCTCGGCGAAGTCTTCGCGCTTTGATGCTCCGATGAGAGGAGCCTCGAATTCGGTCTTCATGCTTCTTTCGGCCTTACCAGCGGGCGGTTATGAGCGACTCGGCTCTCGCCTTGGTGGCCGATCCCGAAATCGACGGCTACTCACGGGCGCCCGCTGCTGTGTGCTGCCAGGTTTTCGACCTCCCAGTCGAGCAGCTGGCTCACGGCAGTGGAACACCCGTCCGTACCGATGTTGACCTTCAAATCCTACTACTCGCGTCGCTATATCGAGCGCCGTTGATTCCGGGAGGTAGGAGAAGGTGGCACGGCCAAGAAATTCTCGCATTGCCGGAGTGCTCGACCCCGGACTCAACGGACTCACCCGCCAGCCCACCCCACCCAACCCTTCTGGCGTCGCCATCTTTCCTGAGCGTCTTCGGGTCGTTCCGGCGCTCCGGCTCGTTCCCGAAAAGAGGAAGGCGGTTTGAAGACCCAGATCGGCGATCCGTCGTTCCGGTTCCGGTCCGCTCGAGCGTCCTCCGACGAGTGTCCTAGGGAAGCGATGACGGTGGCCGTGGAGCGTCAGGTTACCGCCAAGTAAGTCGCCAATCAGGCCCGTCAGTCAGGCTCACGGACAGGTGACCACCAATGGCGCTGCGGCCACCCTCGCAGAGCGCGTCCCTTCACTCCGCTCCGTGGCACTCCGTGGCAGATTCGCCAAGGGCCGCGTTTCAGCAGCTCCCATCGATTGCAACTCACAGTTGCATTCGTGTGGACGATGCGTCAGAATGTCGTGGGCGGCGAGATCCCAGCGGACCGGCTCGGCGCTTTCTGGGGGCGGACCAGATAGCGCCGGGCAGGTTGGCTTTCAAGTGGTGAACGTGACCTAAATTTAGGTTCGATCCCACGACGAACCCCTGGATGAGCATTGGGGAGATGCTTGTGGGGGATCCTCTCCGAAATAGGCTGCAAGGGGCGGGGCAGTGAGCAATCAGGGTCAAAAGAGACTGAACCGTGAGGAGCTGCAGAGCGCACTCTTGGGGGCGGGGCGTGCGATTCTGGACGAAGAGGGATTTGTCACCGGCTTGAGCAATGTCACCTTCAAGAGATCCTTCGATCGGGTGGAGAAGGAGCTGGGTGTTCGAATCACCAATGCATCCGTAATCGGACGGGTGTGGAACAAAATGGCGGATTTTCAAGCAGAAGTGCTGCTGTCCGTTCCACCCCTCGAAATTTCTTGAGGAAGTGATGGTGGTGGCAGAGGAGCGCCAAGTTGTCGGCTAGTCGGTAATCAGTCACTTAGCCTCGATCCACCGAATGACCGCTTGATCTGACAGCCGCGCATCCGTGGAAAGTGCCTCCCTGCCTGGGAGAATGGTGATGTTCGAAGTCACGATTCGCACCAGCACCAGGAGGCACTTTCAGTGAGTTCAGTATCGCGCGGAATCGACCGCATCGAGGTGACCTTCGATGAGCCGAATCTGGTGGCCAACGCCGGGCTCTTGCTGGTCGCCACTCTGGTGGTCCGGCTGCGTCTCGAACGCCTGATCAACGACATGGTCGACCTGTCCGGTCGGGTGGGTGGAGCGCTTCCCGGGCGCAAGGTACTGACCCTGGTGCACGCCATGGTGGCCGGTGGGAGCCACATCGACCATGCCGACGTGCTGCGAGCCGGTGCCACCCAGGCGGTGCTTCCCCACCGGGTGATGGCACCGTCCACCTTGGGCACGTTCCTCCGGTCATTCTCGTTCGGCCATGTGCGTCAACTGGACCGGGTCTTCGCCGAGGCACTGCGTCGGGCGTGGTCACTCGGTGCAGGGCCCGGATCGGACCGGGTGGTCGTCGACCTCGACTCCACCATCTGTGAGGTGTGCGGCAAGGCCAAGCACGGCGCCGGCTATGGCTACACGAAGAAGCTCGGCTACCACCCGATCCTCGCTGTCCGGGCCGCCACCGGGGAACTCCTCCACGTCCGGATGCGCAAGGGATCGGCCAACACCCAGCGGGGGACCAAGCGATTCGTCGAAGAGCTGGTGGCCCGGCTGCGTCGGGCCGGGGCCACCGGCGAGCTGGTCATGCGGTTCGACTCGGGGTTCTGGTCGAACGCCACCATCGCCACACTCGGACGACTGGGCGTCGGCTACACCATGGGGGTCCGCATGGTGAAGTCCGTGGTCACAGCGGTCTCGGCCATCGACGAGGAGGCCTGGACCCCGATCGACTACACGATGGACGGCATCGCCGAGGTGGCCGAGTGCGACTACAAGGGACGCCGGCTCATCGTGCGTCGGACCCGGTTGGTCGGACGTCAAGCGACGCTGTGGCCCGAGTGGCGCCACTTCGCCTTCCTGACCGATCAGGAAGGCACGGCCGACAGAGGTCGACGCCTTCCACCGGGCCCACGCCACCGTGGAGCTGGCCATCAAGGACCTGAAGGAAGGTGCCGGCATGGAGCACGTCCCCTCGGGCAACTTCAGCGCCAACGCCGCCTGGCTGGTGTGTGCCGCCCTGGCCCACGACCTCATCCGCTGGAGCGCCATGCTCGGCGAGATCACGCCCGAGGATCACCTGGTCGTGGCCCGCACGGTGCGCACCCGATATCCTGTCCGTCCCCGGCCGACTGGTCAACACCTCGCTGGCACGCCGACACTGCGTGCTCCGCTCGAGTGGCCGTGGGCCAAGATCGTTCGAACGGGCTCTCGATCGTTCTGCGCGCCCTTCCGCCAGTCCCGGTGTAGTCGAGCCACCGCGGCCGGTGCACCGCAGACGACTGAAGGACGGCACTGACAACCGACGAGAATCACAAACCCTTGGTCTCGTCGCGTCCCGACGGCCGCTGAAGAAGTCAGCGCGGAGCCAACCGAACCGCTCGAGTGCCGATCACTCGATTCGATGCCTCGCCAGGTCGTCGGTCGGTGGATCCAGGCTTAGAAGTGACCCCATCTGCACATGCTGGACAGTGCCTACGGTGCGTGGGTTAGAGGGACGGGAAGGCCGTGGAGGACCAGTCGACCTGCGTCACGGTTGCCCCGACCGTGGGAGTCGATGCCTTGCAGTCACCTGCGTTGGTGTCGCCCTTGACCTCCACGTAGATTTTCCCCGCCTGGGTGGAGGGGAAAGTGAGCAGGCCGGCCACGGCCGCGGTGGGGGTATCTTTGGCGATGGCTCCTCCTCCGTTCTGCGTGAAGTTGGCTGCAAACGGCGCTGCCACCTGAGCGTTGCCACCCGGGTTGTCGATCTGGTACCAGCAGTTGAACGACTTCGAGTACGACGCAAGCACGATGGCATTGCCGAAGCCGTCCACCCACATCGAGATCTGACCCTGAGAAGCCGAGTTGTTCGCGGTGAACGTCAGGCCCGGCTCAGCGGCTGCCAGGGTCGCCGTGGTGACTCCGCTGTAGCTCTGGCCTCCGGCCTGATACCCAGCCTTCGCGTTGACGGTAGCCGTGTTCAGGTTGGACTGTGCAGCCCGGTCGTTTGCCGACTTCGTCACGCCGAGGAAGGTCGGGATGGCGATGGCTAGGAGAATGGCCAGGATGAGCAGGACGACCATGAGCTCGATGAGGGTGAAGCCGGAATCGTCTACAAGGGCGTGTTGGTCCTGGCCGCGAGGGCAAAACCAGGACCTGGGCATGTGATCCTCCTTGAACTCCGGGTCCAGTCAGGACCTTATGTGGATCATCGGCATGCCCGGTGAGAATCTGAATAGGGAACGGAGTCCCGGCAGTCATTCGCGGGCGACTGCGTCAGGCCCCGCCTCGCCGCCCACCCCCAGTTCCGGCTCCTGCCCGAACGGCGGCAGCGGTTCGAAGCTCCAGATCGGCGATCCGTTGTCTGCGGTTCCGATCCGTTCGAGCGTCCACCCCTCGAATGTCTTGAGGAAGTGATGGTGGTGGCAGAGGAGCGCCAGGTTGTCTAGCTCGGTCGGTCCGCCGTCGGCGAACGGGATGATGTGGTCGATCTCGAGACCGAAGGAGACGCCACACCCCGGGACCACGCAGGTCCGGTCGCGGAAGGCCAGCGCAGTCCGCAGCTGCCGGTTGATGGTCCGACCGAAATGGGAGATTGCCTTGATGTCTCCGGCTTCCTGGAAGACGAGTCGGAGGAACGAATCATTGGCCATGTCCCGCGCCATGCGCACCGGGATCGGACCCTGACCGTCGATCTCACACGTCTCACCGGGAAGCGCATCGCCTCTGAGCAGTGCGGCGAGGTCGACCCGTACCATCACTGAACAATTGGGAGGACGGTCGACCACCGCGCAGGATCCGGTGGGTGGCCCGGCCACTCCGAGGTCGCAGGGGAGCGGTGGGCCGGTGTCGACATCGCTGCCCTCGTCGTCGGGCGGATGGGGGAGGGATCGATCGGACCCCACCGCGCCAGTGCCGGCCTCGGCCGCCAGGAGTCCGCTCTGCTGGGTCACCAGTGCGAAGAACGCGTCCGCACGCACCGCCCGTTCCGGCTCCGACTGCCGCTCGGGGGAGGCCTCGCGCCCGGACGTGGTGCTCGCCGCGTCACCGCTCGTCGAGTCGGTCTTGCGGAGTCGGGTCGCCGCATGGGCGAGGTGCTCGAGGATCTGGGCCCCGCGGTCAGCCGTGTCACGCCCCTGGTAGCAGAATGCACCTTCCACGTCGGTCCAGGACGAGAAGTGGCGTGCCGCGTAGATCCGGCGGACCGACGCGATCGGGTCACGGCGATGTGCGGTGGCCCGCGCGCGCCGGCATCGCTCCTTGACCTGCTGGAGAGGCTGATCGGCCGCTCCGGCCAGCAGGGCTGTCTCGCTTTCCGGGTCGAGCACCGCGGCCCCGCTGAGCTCGGCCAGCTTCGGTCCTGAGAGCTCCCCGGTGCGCAGGGCTTCGACGGTGTCGGGCAGCAGGTGTAACCGTTGGCCGACCTCCAGGGTGTTCCGCGCCTGTCCGGTCGAGACCCCCTCCAGAGAAGCCAGCAGGACGGCAGCATTCCGGTGCCCGTCCTCGCGCCAGGCGCCGGACGCCTCGATGCGAGGCGCCAGCAAGGTCTTGCCGGCCATCGAAAGGCGCTCGATTTCAGCGAACGTCCGGTAGAGACGGATCGCGTCGTGGCCGGCGATGAGGTCCGGATCGAGGTCGGCGAGGACGGCTGAGAGCAATGTGGAGGTCGCATCAATCCGATCGCCCAGGCCCTTCGTCCCGGAGTCCGAGGCACCGTCACCGACAGCAGAGTCGTCGACCCGATGCGTCAGTCCTGTCCTGGGAACCATGACCGATGTCATGGTTCGATCCTTTCACCGGGGTGTGACAACGCGTGATGTGTGGGATTCCAAGGAACCGCTGGTTTTGGCCACAGGGTGCGCACAGGCGGGTGCCCGAGGCTCACCTATGCAGCAGCAACAAGCCAACAGCAACAAGCCAACAGCAACAAGCCAACAGGAACAACCCCCGAACAAGGAGAATGACATGACAATCGACCACAACGAGACGATGGATTCCCCGTCGGCCTCGGATATCACCCCGGCCGAGATCCCGAGGCGTCGACTGGGTACCAGGGTCGCGACGGCGACGGCGCTGGCCCTCGGACTTGCCGTCGGCGGTGGCGCCGTCGCAAGTGCGGCGACGTCCACACCAGCGACACCGTCTTCGACGCCGTCGTCGACCTCGACGGCCAACGGCGCCAACGGCCCACGGCGGTGCCTGCCAGCCGCCCTTCGGCGGTACGCCCCCGGCAGCGGTGGGCACCGTCAAGTCGGTCGGTAGCGGCACCTTCACCCTGACCAAGCCCGACGGGACGACGGTCACGGTCGATGTGGGCTCGTCGACGACCTACCTCGATCCGGGGGTGACCTCGCCGTCCCTCGCCAACGTGACCGTGGGTGCCCACGTGGCCGTCTTCGGTACCGACACCTCGAACACCGTGACCGCCACCAAGGTGGCCATCGGCGGCCCGATGGGTCCGGGCGGCCCCGGAGGCTTCCGCATCTCCGGCGGTACGCCCCCGGCAGCGGTGGGCACCGTCAAGTCGGTCGGTAGCGGCACCTTCACCCTGACCACGCCCGACGGGACGACGGTGACGGTCGACGTGGGCTCGTCGACGACCTACCTCGATCCGGGGGTGACCTCGCCGTCCCTCGGCAACGTGACCGTGGGTGCCCACGTGGCCGTCTTCGGTACCGACACCTCGAACACCGTGACCGCCACCAAGGTGGCCATCGGCGGCCCGCGGTGGCCCCGGTGGCCCCGGTGGCCCCGGTGATTTCGGTGGACCGCCCATGACGGGCGGCTCGACGTCGGGCTCGGTGTCCGGCTCGACCTCGGGCGGCACGTCGGCCGGCCTGAGCAGTGGCTCGACCACAGCTTGACCTCAGGCCTGACCACGGCCTGAGCCCCCGGGTGCCCCGGCATGCCTCCACGGTGTGCCGGGGCACGCCGCGCCCCCCGTGGCGCCGGCATCCTTGGGGGATTCTCTACTTGACCAGCACCTCGCCATCACCGGCCGTCGCGGCGCTCACAGCCCTCTACCCGCCTGCGTGGGCACCTCCACGAGGAGAGCTTCCAGGTCCTCTCGGGCCAGGTAGACCTTGCGGCCAACCTTGAACCACCTGATTCGTCGCTCGTAGACGAGGCGACGCAGGTACCTCTCAGTCAGGTACACCCGTACTCCCTGGGTGCATCCTTCAGCGATACGACTCTACATACACGCTCGGATACATCCTCCATGCCACCGACCTTGGCGATGCGTTTGTCACCCTCCTCGCCGACCTCCAGGGCGCCAACGAATACCGGAATCTGCTAGCTCACGCTGCCATAGGTCCGGTCATCGGTAGCGAGCCACAAGCCGTGTCGGCGACGCGGTTCAGGCGAGGGGGAGTCCAGAAGACAATTGTGTCGGTGGAAGGGATCACTGCTCGTATCGAGCAGTTGACCGGCATACCTCTCTCCCTCGCCCAATTGACACGAGCACTCAATGCACTACCAAAGGGAGACGCCGGCGTGACCGAGACCTGAGGTCCATGTAGCCCCTGACCCGGCAGCGTTAGTTGCTTCGCCCTGAAAATGTCGATGTGAAAAACGCCCGTGACCAGCGCGTTCGAAGTTCGGAGGGTGCTCGCGTTCTGGCCCGAATGAAGCAACGATGGCTCCACACACCCTTCCCGGAGTGAATGGAGCCATCGTGTTGCGCACCAAGGTAGACCCCCAGCCGACCCTGTGGGAGGCAATCCTCCCGCCCGAGTTCCTGGCCCTCCCACCAGGGCTCGCGCAGATCGACCGTCTGCTCGACGACCCGGTGTTCTTCGAGCCTTTCGTCGCCGTTCTTCGACCCGGTGTCGGCCGGCCGTCGATCCCGATGGAGACTTACCTGCGCATGATGTTCTTGCGCTTCAGGTACAGGCTCGGCTTCGAGACGCTCTGCGCCGAGGTGACCGACTCGTTGGCCTGGCGGCGCTTCTGCCGCATCGCGATCACCGATGCGGTGCCGCACCCGACCACGCTGATGAAGATCACCACCCGATGCGGGGACCGTGCCGTCGACCAGTTGAACGAGGCTGCTGGCAGAAGGCGAAGGCGGCCCACGTGGTCAGAGCTCGACAAGGTGCGCGCCGACACCACGGTCGTCCCGGCCAACGTCGCGTATCCGACCGACTCGGGCCTGCTCGCCAAAGGGGTGGCCAAGCTCACCAAGACCGTGCGGCGCCATCCAGCGCCTCGGTCTGGCCCGGCGCACCCGCTTTCGGGACCGCACCCGCTCGGTGCGCCGACGGGCCCATCAGGTCGCGGCCTGGCTGCGCCGGCGCAGCGGGGACGCCAAAGACGAGGTGCTCGTCCTCACCGGCGAGCTGGCCACCATCGCCGAGGCGACCATCAAAGACGCCCAGGTCGTGGCCCAAAACGCCCGCCGGGCGCTGCGCCGGGCAGGCGGGGAGCCTCGGGCAAGGCCACTGCGCTCGTCGCCGAGCTCGAGCGCACCATCTCGGTGCTCGAGCAGATCGTGGCCCAGACCCGCACCCGCCTCGGCGGCGAGGTCCCCGACGGATCGACGCGCATCGTGTCGCTCCACGACACCGATGCCCGTCCCATCGCCAAGGGACGCCTCGGCAAGCCCGGCCGAATTCGGCTACAAGGCACAGGTGATGGACAACACCGACGGCATCGTGGTCGACCACTGCGTCGAGATGGGCAACCCGCCCGATGCCCCGATGCTCGGGGCCGCCATCGGCCGCATCAAGAGACCTTCTCCAAGGTGCCCAGAGCCGTCACCGCCGATCGGGGTTATGGCGAGGCCAAGGTGGAGAACGAGCTCCACGAGCTCGGCGTGCAACACGTCGCCATCCCGCGCAAGGGACGCCCTGGTGCAGCTCGCCAGGCAGTCGAATCGGCGCGTCGCTTCCGCAAGCTCGTCAAGTGGCGCACCGGATCGGAGGGCCGCATCTCGTACCTCAAGCACTCCTGGGGCTGGGAGCGCACGAGGATCGACGGCATCGACGGGGCGCGCACGTGGTGCGGCTGGGGCGTCTTGGCCCACAACGCCACCAAGATCGCCGTGTTGATCGACGAGCGCGAACAGCGCAACGCTCCGGCTCCTTCGCCGGGGCAACGACCGAGAACCTCCGCCGGGCCACCAGGACGCTCCCCGCCACCGCCGCACGCCATGCTCGCCTGATCTCGTCCCGACTCTCTCCCGTCGCGCTCTCGAGCCGGAAACGCCCGGAAAACGGGATCGAAAGCGAGTCGAGAGTTCGGGCCGAGGAGCCCATGGGCGCACGCGGCAGGTCACTCAGGACAGCTGGGAACCGCACCGGATCTACTTTTTCAGGTCGAAGTAGTTAGCGAGGGGGCACCCAGTCGTCCACCGAACGGATGCACGACGAATGCCCGATCCTGGCCTGTTGACCAGGGACCATCAGGGTTCGGCGGTCCCGCTCCTCGACGGGCTGGCCGCATACGTCGCATTCAGACACGAGCGTCTGGTTTCTCGCAATACGAAGCAGCCGGGACATGTCGAAATCATACGCTCGACCGAATGAGCCGTGTCATCAAGAGTGGCGATGAGCCACGGTCGATAATCGCCCGCTCCCGGCGACCGAGGGCACCCTGACTTCTCCATGCCATAGCCTTGGAATGTGAGCGAAGACACTGGTGACGAGGGGTCGATCCACGGTCCTGGATCCAAAAAGGAATGGAACAGGTGGCACGAAAAGGCGTTCGGTCCCTCGCCCGCACCCCAGTCCATTTCGCTCTCGACCGGTGGCGTAGACCTGCCGAATCCTCAGGTGCTCGCTGAGGCGGTTTCATGGGCACAGGCGCATGAGGTATCCAGCATGGAAGCCTTTGCCTGGGTTGAGCACCGCAAGCCGCCGAGCGTGGACTTGCGTCTTGCTCAAGCAGCGTTGCCAGTCGTCAGCGAACTGTTGATCTCCCATGACTGGACGGCGAGATCTGCTCTGATAGCACTGCAAATCAACGGTGCCCAGGTTGAAACCGATGAGACGTGGGAATCCCCTCGACCCGCTTCGATGTCAGGTTCCCCGATGGAACGGCGCTAACAGTGGAGTTCACCGATTGACGAGTGCTATCGAAGCGCCGGTTGGAGACGCCCCGGGTGCCCCTCTGCCTGTTTAGGGACAGTCCGCTGCAACATACTCATTGAGGGCCGAGGCCAGTTTGCGAATCACCTCGGCAGTCCTGTCGTTGCTTTCCCGAGCTACCGACGGATAGTTCGAGAACTCCTTCAGGAGGATGCTTGTGCCATCGGCCAGCTCCAACTTGGGGCACGTTCTGCGGTAGGCAAGCACCCAGGTAGCTCGCGAAACGCCGGACACTTCACCTGTTGGAATGTGTCGGGTGCGAATGAGCGTCGCAAGCACGCACTCTCCACCAGCTACAGAGCAAGTGCCAGAGTGAACTGAGCGCACTGCCCCAACAATGCAGACCACCGTGAGCGCTGCCCCGAAGGCCAGGTTGCCTTTGCTCGTGCTGGACAGGGCAAACAGCATGGTGCCAACCAGGAAGAATCCCAGGTAGATGAATCTCACTGGTGAGTGCATCACCACCTGTGGCTCGGAGAGCTGGGTCGACGGCATCGCATGAGAGCATCGGCGCATTCGAACGGTAACTTCACCCCAGCGCTTCTTTGGTCACCCGAGGTGACATTCTCCCGTTGTTTGGGGACGCTCAGGGCAGCATGAACGACGCCCCGGCGAGGTGTCACCTGGCAAGGCTCAAGCGCTTGTCAGACCCCTGGAGATGCAGACGGTGGCAATGCCGTGCAGCCCATTGAGGAGGAGGGGCTGCAAGCCAGCAGGAAGCCCAAGCCCGGCATTCGGGAGGAAGTCACGGTCGATCCGGCTAAGCATCTGTCCATATCGGCGCAGCTCTGAGTTCGTCGAAGCGCTGGCCGAAGCTGCAACTTGCCGGATGTCCGACTTATCCAACGGAGACACCGCACCTCGGTGTACCCGCACGTACGATGCCAGAGTGTTGTACGACCGGCATACTGCAGTATCTGTGGCGGCGTGAGCGGACCGGGATTGGGCCGCCCCGCCACCGCAACACGCAAGGATTAGACCGAAGGGAGTCATTGTCAATAGTTGTGGATGAGATCTCTCACTCAGGCAGCGACGGACCCGTTGGTGCTGTCAGCGTCGGTCGTGGATCCACTCCTTTCGCGTAGCTTTCCGTCGACGAAGGTGGCACCCGCCCGGACCAGCGGGACGAGCTCGTGGCCGTTGATCCGTCGCCACCGATCTTGGGCGGCGTCGAGCAGCTTGTAGGCCATGGCGAGGCCCGCCTTGCGCGAGCCGGCACCTCGGGTGACCTTGGTTCTGAGGCGCACCGTCGAGAAGGTGGACTCGATGGGATTGGTGGTCCGCAGGTGGATCCAGTGCTCGACGGGGAAGTCGTAGAACGCGAGCAGCACGTCGAGCTGGCCGGTGATCTTGCACACTGCCTTCTCGAAGTCGCCGAACTCGTCCGCGTAGGCCTTGACCGCCTCGAGGGCGGCTGTGCGCGACGGTGCCGAGTAGATCTTGGCGATGGCGTCCTTGGCCTGGGTGTGCAGACGCTTGGGTAGCGCGTCGAGGCAGTTGGCGGTGACGTGGACCCAGCAACGCTGCTCGCGGGTGGTCGGGTAGACATCGCGGAGTGCGGCCCAGAACCCGAGCGCGCCGTCGCCCACGGCGAGGACCGGGGCGGACATCCCGCGGCCCTTCAGCCCCCGGAGCACCTCGGCCCAGCTGTCGGTCGACTCGCGATAGCCGTCGGCGAGCGCCACCAGTTCCTTGGTCCCATCAGGGCGAACACCCACGATCACCAGGCAGCACAGACGGTCCTCTTCCAGGCGGATGTTGAAGTGCACCCCGTCGACCCACAGGTACACGTAGTCGACGTCGGAGAGGTCCCGGGTGGACCAGTCCCGGTGCTCGTCCTGCCACGCCTCGGTGAGCCGGTTGACCGTCGAGGCCGAGAGCCCCGCCTCGGAGCCGAAGAACTCGCCGAGCGCGGGAGCGAAGTCGCCGGTCGAGAGGCCCCGCAAGTACAGGATCGGCAGGACCTCGGTGACCTTCGGGGACTTGCGCATGTAGGCGGGCAGGATGGCCGAGGAGAAGCGCTCGCCGTCGCGGCGGTCGTCGACCCTCGGGGCCTTCACCTCGACAACGCCGGCGCCGGTCGTCACCTCCCGGGCCCGGGCGAACCCGTTGCCCACCACCTGGCGGTGCCCGCCAGCATCGAGATCTGAGGCATGGTCGTCAAGGTAGGCCTGGCGTTCAGCAAGCAGGGCGATGGCCAGCATCTCTTTGGCAGCAACCCGGCACAGCTCGTCGAGGTCGATGGCCAGGGCCTCGGGGTTGTCCACCGCGCTCGCGGTGGCGTCATGGACTAGTTTCAACATTGGCGTATCCCTCCCCGCCGGTCTCACCCGGCGGACTCGTTGTTTGCTCAACTTGGAGGGTACGTCGCGCCCTTCAGGAGATCGCGCATCCACAACTTCTGGTTATAACTCCCCCGAAGGCTGGAACCACTGCAAGCAGAGTAAACCTTTGCACGCTGCCAGCCTATCGGTCAGAGGGGATACCCACCCTGGCCGGTGTGCTCTCGATGTTGAGATTTCCTTCTTACGGCCCGCCGTCCCTCTGCCGGCGTTCTGGGTTACCCTTGCTGGATAGGCGACGCCTCAACCTGCAAAGCCAAGTGGCGCATCTGCGAAGCCGTCCGAGGCCCTCCGTAGCCAGCACAACGCAGTTCGTTGTACACGGAATCGCGTCAAGCGGCGTTGTACGGCTTCCCAGACGTTGTTGGTTCGACGAGTGAATGTCCCGGACGTACTCCGGGACTCATTCTGACTATGAACGGCTGAAGCAGCGAGCTGTTCGCCGCACCCATATTTGTTTGCAGCCGCGGCGGAAGAGCACTTGAGAAGTAGACCTTGCAGGTGATGCAGAAGCTACCACGTGGACCTGAAGCTGCCGACTGCCAGTCAGCGATGATGATGAAGTACTGGACCGAAGGATGGGTGAACGCCGCGATACCGTCGAGGTAGACCTGGCCGAGATGGACCTGCTGGGACCACATGCAGCGACCATCAACGAGAGCGGTACCACGAGTGCCAAGTGAATGGACTGTTTCCCGTATTGCTCGCATTTCATCGACGAATCGTCCGAGACCGCAGGTCCTAACCGCTCATTTCCGGCGGTCAGGGGCAGCTCTGGGAACCCGACGTATCGTTGAGTGATGCCGAAGCGGAAGTTCGAGATCATCTGCGAAGTCGAGCCTGCCACCCGCCCGGACGTAATGCATGTCCGTCATCAGATCGGCGTGCTGAGTGAGGTCGCCAGCGCCTTCTTGATCCCCGACAACCACATCGGGCGTGCGACGGTGTCGAGCATCGCAGTAGCGCATGAGGTGCGGCTCATGGGTGGCCGCTCGATCGCCTGTATCAATGCTCGTGACCGGAATGTCCTCGGATTCCAGAGGGATCTGCTCACCGCAGCCGCCTATGGAGTGAACGAGTTCCTTTTCGTCTACGGCGACCGACCAGAGACAGGCGCACGTTCGGACGACCTCACGGTCAAATCGATGATCACCGAAGCCCGGGCCTTCGCCGAGCGAACAGAGATGATCGATTCGCTCCGGCTCGGCGCAGCGACGGGCCTGCGACCTATTCCGGCCTGGAAGCAGGGGGCTGACTTTCTCCTGACCCAGGTCACCTACTCGATCGATGACTTGCTTCGGTGGCGTACGTCGGTCGAGTTCGACGGTCCGATCTACGCAGGAGTGATGGTGCTCCCCAGTCCTTCGATGGCTCGCAAGCTGTCGGCCGACGTACCCCAGTTGGCGGTCCCGGAGGCGATCATCGGTCAGCTCGACCGAGATCGTGGATCGGGCGTGGACATCGCCTGCGATCACATCAAGGCGATTTACGAGTCGGGGGCGTTCGATGGCGTCCATCTGATCCCGGTGAACCGCTATCGAGAGATGGCAGCCAGGCTGGAATCGCTGCTGTAGCCACCTGCTGAGCGGTGTCGGTGGGACACCCCGTCCGAGCGGCTTACGGGACATCGGGGCCGCGCACGCTACCGCTGAGAGATTGGCTATACGCCGCCTGTCATCTCGGTCGCCGTATCGGCACTGCTGGCGATCCTCGTCGAGACACGAGTTCGGGGCCGAGCTTGCGAAGCCCTGTCAGTCAGCGCCGCCAAGACGGTGTGTACCGACTCGGTGTTGAATCATGTCCTCAAGGATCGATCTGATGTCGCCCTTGATGAGAACCTCGTCCCCGACGATACTGATGATGGAAAGCGCCAGTACAACATGGCCGACTGACCCTTGTTCGATTCCGATGCCGATGCTCGCGAGTGCCTTGACGATGAGACGCAGGCGCTTGGCCTCCTCGCTTCTTGGGGTCTTTTCCGCAGCGGTTTGTAGACGCCTCAGCACTGGCGATGTCCTTGCGATGCGATCACAGGCTGCTGCTGGGCTGCTGGAAAGTCGACTGGGTAAAAGGACGCCCTGTCATCTAGAAACGATCGAATGGCAACCATGGCTTCGTGAAAAACCACCTCGTCGTCGCTCAACCCGACGTACTCAAGCCCTCGGTCCTTGGCAATGCGGATTGGGTGCGAGGCCCAGGCGGGTATCGCTTGAAGAAGGGTGTCAACTCTGAGCAGAAGGGTTCGAGGATGTCCCGATGAGCGAGAGATAGACAGTCTCAGAGACGGTCGTGGTCACAGTTGGAAGTTGCTTGGTCTCAGGAAGCTTGGCAACAGCATCTCGGAGGCGGTCGGCGAGTTGGCCGGGAACTTACACCTCGCGCACAAGGATCTTCGAGTACGAACTCAACACCGGTGACACCCTGAGCCAGTCGATATATATTTCGTTTGGGCCGAATATATCCATGCCTGTTCCATCGACTTAGAAATGGCCCAATATTGAGCTTGTCCTGGCAACTGCCCATGTGACCCCGGAGTGCCGTTGCGGGGCAGTCAATATCCCGAGAATGGGGCCGATTTCTCCAGCCGTGACCCGCACCTGTCAGCAGCCCACGGTTGACCCGGAACAACGGGCGCGAAACGGGCGCGTAAGCAACGGCAACCCTGGTTTCTGGGGGTCAGTGGCGGTCAGTGAGTTTGCCCAGTTCGTCAAGGGCAAACCAGGGAATTGGGCCGGTGACCTGGGGTCTGCGAAAGTCCTGCGCCGCATACTTGGGGGATGCTCCACGCCTGCGTGCTCTCGGTCGACGTGCGCATCCCCGCCGCACGGTCGCTCAAGGAGAAGCGGACGGTGGTGAAGCACCTGGTCGACGCGTGCCGGTCGAGGTTCGGAGTGGCCGCCGCCGAGGTGGGCTTCCAGGACCAGTGGCAGCGCGCCGAGCTCGGGTTCGCCGCCGTCTCCGGGGAGCAGCGGCAGGTCGAGGCGCTGCTCGACTCGGTGGAGCGGTACGTCTGGTCCCATCCGCAGCTGGAGGTGCTCGACGCCACCCGGGCCTGGATCGAATCGGACGGATAGCCCGCGTTACAGCGGTGCCCTATCCTCGGGTGATGGCGACACTCCCGGGTCTCCTGGTCGACCTCGATGCCGAGTACGAGGATCTCCGTGGTCTCGTCGCCCAGCTCGGCGACTACGCACCAGAGTGGGACCTGCCCACCCCGGCGGAGGGATGGGCCGTCCGCGACCAGATCAGCCATCTGGCCTACTTCGACGCCGCCGCCCGTCAGGCCGTGGTCGAGCCCGACGAATTCGCACGTTCGGTGGAGGAGCTCCTCGCCAAGGAGGGGGACCCGATGGAGGTGCATCTGACCCGCGGCCGCAATCTGGGCGGAGACGGGCTGCTTGTCTGGTGGGGCGGGGCCCACCGGGAGATGACGGCGGCCCTGGCCGGCGCCGACCCTTCGGCGCGCGTCCCCTGGTACGGCCCGCCGATGGGCGTGCTCTCCTTCGTCTCGGCCCGGCTGATGGAGACCTGGGCGCACGGCCAGGACGTGGCCGACGCCCTTGGGCGCGTCCGGACACCCACCGACCGCCTCCAGCACGTTGCCCATGTCGGCGTACGGGCACGACCGTTCTCGTATCTCGTGCGCGGCAGAGGTGCGCCGTCCGATCCGATCGAGGTCGTCCTGGAGGCTCCGTCCGGCGCGGAATGGCGCTGGGAGACCGGGCAGGCCGACGACGGTGCACCGGCCTCCCGGGTCGAGGGCCCCGTACTCGACTTCTGCCTCGTGGTCACCCAGCGGCGCAACATCGCCGACACCGACCTCGTCGTGAGCGGCGAGTCGGCCCGGGAGTGGATGGAGATCGCCCAGGCCTTCGCCGGACCGCCCGGTCCAGGGCGCCCCCCGGCCCGAGGTTTCACCGGTGCCGCGCCATCGCCTCCGTGACACGGCTCACGAATCCGTCGACGTCGAGTTCTTCGGTGTCGAACGCCGTCATCCAGCGTACGACGTCGGTGGCCTCGTCCCAGACGTAGAACGGCGACTGGGCCTGGAGCTCCTCCGTCACCGGTCTGGGGAGACGGGCGAACACGCCGTTGGCCTGGACGGGATGGACCACCTCCACCCCGGGCACCGCTCCGGCACCCTCGGCGAGCCTCCGGGCCATGGCGTTGGCGTGGGCGGCGTTGTGCAGCCAGAGGTCGTCGGAGAGGAGGGCGACGAATTGGGCGGCCACGAACCGCATCTTGGAGGCCAGCTGCATCGACTGCTTGCGGATGTAGCGCAGACCGGTCGCCGCGTCCGGACGGAAGGTGACGACCGCCTCGGCCGCGAGCGCGCCGTTCTTGGTCCCGCCGAAGGAGAGGACGTCGACCCCGGCTCCCGTGCCGAAGGCACCCAGGCCGACCCCGAGCGAGGCGGCGGCGTTGGCGAGCCGGGCCCCGTCGAGGTGGAGCAGCATCCCCTGGGCGTGGGCCCAACGGCCGAGCGCGGCGATCTCCTCGACCGTGTAGCAGGTACCGACCTCGGTCGACTGGGTGACCGAGATCACCCGGGGCTGCACGTGGTGCTCGTCGCCGGTGCCGCCGGCGACCGTCTCGGCCAGCTTCGGCGTGAGCTTGCCGTCCGGGGCGTCCACGGTCAGCACCTTGGATCCGAGGAACCGCTCCGGGGCGCCGCACTCGTCGACGCTGATGTGCGACCCAGAGGCGCAGATGACCGATTCGAAAGGGCGCAGGAGGGACTGGAGCCCCACGACGTTGGCTCCGGTTCCGTTGAAGGTGAAGTACACCTCCGCCTCCGCGCCGAAGTGCCGACGGAACAGCTCGAGGGCGTCCTCGGTCAGCGCGTCGTCTCCGTACGCGGGGGCGTGGCCATCGTTCGCCGCTCCGATAGCGGCGAGCACGTCGGGGTGGACACCTGCCCAGTTGTCGCTGGCGAACGCACGGTGGGGTTGCGGCATGATCACGGGCCCTCTAGTCGCGGACCAGTGGCTTGTAACGGAGACGGTGGGGCTGGTCGGCATCAACACCCAGCCGCTTCCTGCGGTCGGCCTCGTAGTCGCTGAAGTTGCCCTCCCACCACCGCACCACCGAGTCGCCCTCGAATGCCAGGACATGGGTCGAGATCCGGTCGAGGAACCAGCGGTCGTGGCTGATGACCACCGCGCACCCTGGGAAGGTGAGCAACGCCTCCTCCAGGGCCCGCAGCGTGTCGACGTCCAGGTCGTTGGTGGGCTCGTCGAGCAGGAGCACGTTGCCACCGGACGTGAGCACCTTGGCCAGCTGGACACGGTTACGTTCACCGCCGGAGAGCTGGCCGACCTTCTTCTGCTGGTCGCTGCCGGTGAAGCCGAAGCTGGCCACGTACGCCCGACCGTGCAGCTCCCTCCCACCGACCACCAGGCGGTCGACCCCTCCGGTGATCTCCTCGTAGACGGTGGCGTCGGGCTCCAGGCGCGTCCCTGGACTGGTCGACGTACGCGAGCTGCACGGTGGTCCCGATGTCGAGCGAGCCGGCGTCCGGTTGCTCCTCGCCCACGATCATGCGGAACAGGGTGGTCTTGCCGGCGCCGTTGGGCCCGATCACCCCGACGATCCCGCCCGGCGGGAGGATGAACGAGAGATCGTCGATGAGCAGGCGGTCGCCGTACCCCTTGGTGAGAGCCGACGCGACGACCACCTGGTCACCGAGACGGGGACCTGCCGGGATGGTGATCTCGAGACGGTCTGCCCTGCGCTCGGCCGCCTCGGCCTCGGCGACCAGCTCGTTGTACGCGTTGACGCGGGCCCTGCCCTTGGACTGGCGGGCCCGGGGCGACATCCGGATCCACTCGAGCTCGCGCCGCAGGGCGTCCTGCCGGGAGGTATCGGCCTTCTGCTCGCCGGCCAGCCGGGCCTGCTTCTGCTCGAGCCAGGACGAGTAATTGCCCTCCCAGGGGATGCCCGCGCCGCGGTCGAGCTCGAGGATCCACCCGGCGACGTTGTCGAGGAAGTAGCGGTCATGGGTGACCGCGACGACAGTGCCCGGGTAGTCCTGCAGGGTGCGCTCGAGCCAGGCGACCGACTCGGCGTCGAGATGGTTGGTCGGCTCGTCGAGGAGGAGGAGGTCGGGTTTGGCGAGCAGCAGGCGGCAGAGGGCGACCCGCCGCCGCTCGCCCCCCGAAAGGGTGGTCACGTCGGCGTCCCCTGGCGGCAGCCGCAGCGCGTCCATGGCGATCTCGAAGGTCCGGTCGAGGTCCCAAGCGCCGGCGGCGTCGATCTTGTCCTGGAGCGCGGCCTGCTCGGACAGGAGTGCGTCGAAGTCGGCATCGGGTGCTCCCATGGCAGTGCAGACCGCGTTGAAGCGGTCGACCAGAGCCTTGGCCTCGCCCACTCCCTCGGACACGTTGCCGAGGACGTCCTTGTCGGGGTCGAGCTGGGGTTCCTGGGACAGGAAGCCGACCGTGAACCCACTGGTCAGGCGGGCCTCGCCGGTGAAACCATCGTCCTCGCCGGCCATGATCCGGAGCAGCGAGGACTTCCCGGAGCCATTTCCGCCGATGACGCCGATCTTGGCGCCGGGGTAGAAGGAGAGGTTGATTCCCTTGAGGACCTCGCGGTCGGGAGGATAGAAGCGACGCAGGTCGCGCATGGTGAAGATGTACTGGGCTGCCATGTCCCCAGTGTTACAGCCCTCGACGCCGGCTGGAACCGCCATTCACCCATCGCTAGGGGGTGGGTAGCCTGAGGGAGTGAGCACCCCGCCCTCCCCTTCGGAATCGGGCAGTCAGGTGCTCCCGGAAGATTCGGCAGACGAGGGGTCGCGGGGGGATCCGATCGAGGGTGAGTCCGGACGTGCGGGACGCCGTACCCGCAGGGGGGCGGTGGCCGCCCAGGTTCGCCGCCTCATCGCCGCCATCCGCGACGGGGACGACCAGACGATGGAGAGCTCGATCGTCGCGCTCAGCCAACGCAGCCGGTGGCTCGCACCGCTGGCCCTGGTGGTCGGCGGACTGCTCATGCTCTTCCAGGGGGTCAAGCTCCTGGTGACCAACTGGCGGCTGACCCTCATCCAGATCCTGCCGGCCATGTGGATCTGGGTCGCGATGCTCGACCTCAAACTCCACGTGCTCCACGGCAAGGCATTCCGGGAGTGGAAGCGGGCCCCTGGTGATCGTCCTGGTTCTGGCCGCCGCTGTAGTAACTGCGGCCAGCTTCTACCTCAACGCGGTCTTCGCCTTCGCAATCGCCCATCCCGGACGGCCCGAGATCAGCCCGGCATTCGTGCGGGCCCGTTCCCACCGCTGGACCATCCTCAAATGGGGCTTCGCGGTCGGACTCCTGCTCGGGTTCTCCGCATTCGTCGTGGACCGGTGGGGGAAGGCCTGGTTCGGCCTCAGCCTCGGCATCGTCGTGGGCATCATGATGCTGGCCTACGTGGCGGTCCCCGCCCGCCTGCTCGGGATCCAGCCGAAGACGTCGACCCGGGACAAGCTGACCGCATCGGCCGTCGGCGGCGCGATCGGTGCCGTGGTGTGCTCGCCGCCGTATGTGCTGGGGAGGGTCGCGATCATCATGCTCGGTTCCCACGTGTTCCGCTACGTGGGGGTCCTCCTCCTGATCGTCGCAATCATCCTGCAGACGGGTGCGACCAGCGCGGTGAAGGCAGTCAAGCTGAGTGCGAAGCTGGTGACCGGGTCGGCGCCCGACGCGGGCGAGACCACCCCGGGGCCCGCAGCGGAGCCCGTACCGGGACCTGCCGGCTGAACCCGCGGCCGACAGCGCCGCGACGATTGACAAACTCGCCGCCCGCCCGACTTGACGGTCCGATGGGGTGTCGCGGTGTTGAGCGCGCCGAGTGGTGTACTCAGCACATAGCGTAACCGGCAATCCCGAGCCACTGAGCGGACTGCCCGCAGGTGCGAACGGCGTCGAGTGTGACGGTGAGGGTCGTCTTCGATCAGTACGGTACCCACGCTCGGTCCCCGTGCCGCCGGCTCGTGGCCAATCATTCCACCTGATCGGGTGGAGGCGATAACACCTGTCGGAGCAGGAAAATCCACATCGTGTGAGCAGGCCGTGCCGCGTGCGCACGAGTCGCCCACCCCCGTGCAAGGTCACCGGCAAGGCGCCTGCAAGGTGGTGCCGGCACCCTGACGAGGTGCTTCGTCGCCAGGTGAGCAGCCGCGGCCACCCGCCCGTTCCGCCTCTGCGGATGCCGGAAGTCCGCGAAACAAATTGCACACCCTGTGAAGTCTTTGTTGCCGATCCGGCAGCGGCTTTTTAGGGTCGCCTGGCATGCACCAGAAGCGATTCATCGGGCGCAGGTTCTGGCCTGCAGGAAGCCGGCTGCTCCCCGTCGCGGTCGCCCTCCCGATGGTGCTGACCGGCTGCTCGGCATTGTCCGCGCCGTCCGGTGGGGGATCAGCCGGCATGTCCCGGATACTCGGAGGGGCGGGAAGGCTCCGGACCTCCGCAGACGATCGCCATGATCGGACGGCCGCTCCGATGGAGGCGGCGGTGCTCTCTGCGTGGATGGCGGCGGAGCAGGCATTCGAGGTGGCGGCGCTCACCGCCGATCCGGACGAGCCCGACCTGGTGGCGACCACCGGTCCGCCGCACTTGGGTGTCAGCGTGTCCGCTCTGATCGACATGCGGAACGCGGGTGACGTTGCCGTCGGGACCCCATCGTGGGGAGCACCACGGGTCGAGGTCGGGCCTGGTGGTACGGCGACCGTCAGGGCGTGCCTGCACGACTCGGAGATCACGGTCAACCGGATCTCCCGCGCCCCTGTCCCGGGGATCCTCGGCGAGGTCGCCGACGAGTCCTTCACCTCGGTCATGACGCTCACCGGCGACGGGTGGAAGCTCACCGATCAGACCATCCGGGACTGGTCGTGCACCGCGTAACGGGGCTGATCGGCTCGCTGGCCTGGGTCGGGTGCACCCTGGTGCTCGGGGGCCAGCCGGCCTGGGCGGGCGTCGTCGCCTCCGCGGGTGACGGCCCTGGTGGAACGGTCTCCGTGGGCGCGTCCGCCGCGGGTGGTACAGCCGGCGCACCGGGCGGCCGGTCGGGTGGGAGCGCGTCCTCGTCGGGGAGCCCCTGGTCGTGCACGTATACCTACCTGGCACTCAACAACGAAGGGGGGATGCCCTCCGGTGGCCCGCTGCCCGGAGCGTGGTACTCGGTGACCTGTGTCGATCTTGCGATCGGGGTGCAGTCGACGGAGACCGAGTGGATCAGCTCGCGGCCCGGTGGGGTGACACCGCCGGTCGACCCACGCGCCGTCGCACTGCAGGCCGAGAGGTCACTCGTGCTACCTCGACCACTGATCCACACCGATCCCTCGGGCACTGCCCTGGTCAACCTGCCGACCTGGCTCTGGATCGACCCGGCGCTGTGGCACCCCGACTCGGTGACCGCCACGGTTGGCCCGGTCTCCGCGACGGCATTGGCGACGCCGACCTCGGTCTGGTGGTCGACCGGAGACGGAGGAGGCACGCACTGCGATGGTCCAGGAATCCCCTATGACGCCCTGGCCCCTGAGCGGACCACCCTCTGCTCCTACCAATTCTCCCGCACGTCTGCGGGCCAGCAGTCACCTGACGGGCACCCTGACGACGCCGCCTTCGTCATCACGGCCACGGTCACCTGGTCCATCACCTGGTCGGCGACCGGGGCGGTGGGCGGAGGGCAGCTCCCCCCACTCTTCACCAGCGGGACCGGGCTGCTCCGGGTCGCCCAGGTGGAGAGCGTCAACACGATCGAGACCACCGGCGTTCCATGAGCATCCTCCTCGACGGGGCGGCGACCCCGACCTCCGCGACGGGTGGGACGCCCGTGCGGCACGGCCTGCCGGTCCTCCCCCGGTCACGCCGTCCCCTGGTGGCGGTTGCCTCCGCCGCGCTGGTCTGCGCCAGCATCGCCGCGTTCGCCGCCATCTACTCCTCGGCAGGACACAAGACGGCCGTGATCGCCGTGGTCCGACCGATCGCCCAGGGGCAGGCGATCACCGGGGAGGACCTCGCCCCGGTCGAGGTCTCGGTGCCGTCGGGAGTCGAGGCCATCCCGGTCTCGGACGCCGCTCAGTTGGCTGGAAAGCGTGCTGCCGTGGCCATCCCCCCGGGATCCCTTCTGGTGCCCGGCGACCTCACCGGCGCCCCTGCCGTAGCCGCCGGGGACGCCGTCGTGGGGTTGGCACTCAAGGAAGGCCAGTACCCTGCCAGCGGCGTCTCGCCGGGCGACTCGGTGATGGTCGTCCAGACGGCGAGCCCGGGGACCCCGCTCACCGCCCCGACCAGTGCCGGACCCGGCGCAACCCAGAGCGCCTCGGCGGCCGATGGCGGCGCGACCGGGGTCCTCGTCCCTGCGGCGACCGTCTTCGACACCGGGCCACCGTCCGCCGGAGGGAGCGCCTCGCTCGTCGTCTCCGTCGAGATCCCGGCGACACTCGCTTCGGCGGTGGCCGGAGCGGCAGCGGCAGGACAGGTAAGCGTCGTGCTGCTCCCTGACGATGGCGCCGGAGTCTCGGCCGCACTCCCGGCCCCGGGTGGTTCGTGACCGTCGTCGCGGTCTGTTCGGTCAAGGGTGCGCCCGGCGTGACCACGCTGACCTGCCTCATCGGGGCCACATGGCCGGTCCGTCGACGCGTGCTGGTGGCCGAGGCCGACCTGAGCGGTGGAGACCTCGCGGCCAGGTTCTCACTCTCGTCGAGGCGGGGATGGGCCACGCTCTCTTCGTCGATCCGGCGGGACGGGGTGGGATGCTCTGCTCGAGGAGCACCTCCAGCAGCTCCCTGGCGGTCTGGACGTGTTGCATCGCGGCCCGCCCGGACGACGTCCGCGCGGCCACCAGTCCCGAGGGGATAGCCGTGCGGTCCGCCGCTCAGGTCGGGCGCGACGAGTGGGACGTCCTCGTCGACCTCGGTCGTGTCGGCACCGTACGTCCGACACCGGGAGCATGGCTCGAACACTCGGACGCCGTGGTGATCGTGGCGCGAGCCGATGCCGCGTCGGCGGTGCAGCTCCGGGAGCGGTCGCCGGCGCTCCTCGACGCGAGCCCGGGTCCCGTGGGGCTGGCGGTGGTCGGGGTCGGGTCGGGGGGCACCTGGGCCGCCAGCTGTCTGCGTTCACCGGGATCCCGCTCCTCGGAGAGGTGCCTCACGATCCGACCGGCGCGGCCGTCGCCAGCGGTACGGACCGCCGCGCCCGGCGGCTCCAACGCTCTCCACTCCCGGTCGCGTCGTCCCGCCTGGCCACCGCCCTCGTCGAGTGGGTCGAGCACACTGCCGGCAACACGGAGCGCCACACAGACAGCAACGCGGCCGCGGACGAGGTCGGCTACACGGTTGGGCAGCCGGTCCGATGACGACACCGCTTGCCTTCCGCATCCGGCGCCTTGTCGCCGATGATCTCGCAGGATCCGAGGGGGTGCATCTCCAGGGTGATGACCGGAGGGAGTTCGCCCGTCAGCGCGTCTACCACCACCTCGACGTGCTCACCGTCGAGACGCCTGTCTCCGTGTCTGCTGCGACCTCTGCCGAGCAGGAGCTCGCTCTGGCCCAGTCGGTACTCGATGCGCTCTTCGGGCTCGGCCGGCTCCAGACCCTGATCGACGATCCGGAGATCGAGAACATCGACATCAACGGGTGCGACCGTGTGTGGGCGACGTTTGCCGACGGGACGAAAGAGCTGATGGAGCCGGTGGCCGACTCTGACGGGGAGCTCGTGGACATGCTCCGCTCCGCAGCGGGTCGGTTCGGCTTGTCGGAGCGCAGGTTCGATCTGGCCGCTCCCGAGCTCGACTTGCAGCTCCCCGACGGGAGCCGGCTCTCCGCCCTGATGGCAGTGTCCGCCCGACCGGCCGTGTCCATTCGGCGTCACCGGTACGCCGATCTGTCGCTCGAGGACCTCCAGGAGCTGGGTACCGTCGACGAGGAGCTGCGGTCCTTCCTCTCCGCTGCGGTGCGGGGTCGCAAGAACATCGTGGTGGCTGGGGCCATGAACTCGGGCAAGACGACCCTGCTCCGTGCCCTCGCTGCGGAGATCGCGCCCCGCGAACGGATCGTCACCATCGAGCAGGCATTCGAGCTGGGTCTCGACACCGGCTCGGCGCGCCATCCCGACATGGTTGCCCTGGAGGCGCGGGCGCCGAACGTCGAGGGCGAGGGTGGCATCTCCGTGTCAGATCTGGTCCGCAGGGCCCTCCGGATGAACGCGGACCGGGTGATCGTGGGTGAAGTGCTCGGCGACGAGGTCCTGCCCATGCTCAACGCCATGAGCCAGGGACGGTCCGGATCGATGTGCACGATCCACGCGGACTCCTCGGCCGGCGTGTTCCGGAGGATCGCGTCCTACGCTGTCCAGGCCCCCGAGCGGCTGCCGCTCGAAGCCACCAACGTGCTCATCGCCGGAGCACTCCACTTTGTGGTGTATCTCGAGTCAGCAGCGGACGACGGCGCGGACGTGTGGGCGGATGCGTGGTTCCCGGACGACCATCCGCCAGGCCCGGTTCTGGAAGGGGTCGTCGACCCGGCGGCGCACGAGCTCCGGTTCCCCGCCCGCCCGCTGCGCTCACGGTTCGTCTCGTCCGTGCGCGAGGTGGTCGATGCCGAGGGCGTGCAGGTCATCTCGAACGAGATCTACCGGCCTGGGCCGGGACGCACCGCGGTGCCGGCCTCCCCGCTTCGCACGGAGACCCTGGCCGAGCTCAGCCGGTTCGGGTTCACCACCCGGACCTCCACTTTCGGCCTCAGACCGGGATCGTCGCGGTGAACGCCCCCGTTTCCGTGCTGTTCACGTCCATGCCGCTCACCCCCGTGCTGATGAGCGGCCTCGGCCTCGGCCTCGGCCTCGCCGGTCTGGCCGGAGTGTTGCTGACGAGGCGCGTGGCTGAACCGCCGCCGACCCGGGTCCGCCGGAGTGGAAACCTCGCCCCGATCCTGCTCGCAGTCGGGTTGGGCGTCGGTCGCGGCTGTGGCCACCGGCTGGCTTGTGGCGCTCCCGATCGTGGGATTGGCCGGATACGGGCTTCCCCGGCTTCTCGGCCGGATCTCCGGAGAGCCGGAGATCACCAAGACCGAGGCCATCGCCACATGGACCGAGATGCTCCAGGGAACCCTTGCGGCCTCCGCCGGCCTCAGCCAGGCGATCATCGCCACCGCCGGACTCAGCCCGGCTCCGATCCGTGGTCCTGCCGAGCGGCTTGCCGACCGACTCAGGAACGCCGTCCACCCCCGGGAGGCACTGCTGCAGTTCGCCGACGAAGTGGGTGACCCCTGCGCCGACCGTGTCGTGTGCGCGCTGCTCCTGGCGTTCTCCGCCCGGGCCCAGCGACTGGCCGACCTTCTCGCATCGTTGGCGGATTCCACCAGGGAGGAAGTCGCCGGGCGGCTCCGCGTCGAGGCCAGCAGGGCGTCGGTCCGCAGCGGTGTCCGTACCGTCATCATCTTCTCGGTCGCATTCGCCGGAGGACTTGCGCTGCTCGCTCGACCGTATCTCGCGCCCTTCGACTCCGCGTCCGGGCAGGTAGTCCTCCTCGCCGTCGGCGCGCTCTACGCGGCGGGGCTCAGTCTCATGGTCACGCTGGCGAGCCCTCCCGCCCCTGTGCGCCTCATCGGCCGGTCGGTGACGGTCCGATGACGGTGGTCGCCGGGCTCGGCCTTCTGATGGGAGTCGGCTGTCTCGGGATCACCTACGGATTGCGCTCGCCGCCGCCGTCCCTCGACGCGGTGTGGACGAACTGGCAGCGGGTACCGGATGCCCCGGGACACGCGCCGGCGACCAGCTCGATCACCCGCCGGCTGGGCGAAGAGGCCACCGCCCGGGCGGAGCGGAGCAGGTGGTCGGGCCATCGTCGCGTGGTCTCGCTGCGAGCGGCGCTGGCCATCACTGACTCGGCACCCGAGCTGCTCGCAACCCGCATGATCGTGTTCGTCAGCGCCGGGCTGCTCCTGCCTCCGTTGCTCTGGCTCGGCTGCCAGGCGGCGGGTCTGTCCGTACCGCTCGTCGTTCCGGTCCTACTGGTCGCAGTGTCGGTGTCGCTCGCCGTTTGCCTGCCGGTGGGCGCCGTGCTCCATACGGCCGCCGAGCGCCGCAGGCATTTCCGGGTGGTGCTCGGGTCGTTCGTCGATCTGGTCGTGCTGGGTCTTGCCGGAGGAGTCGGCGTCGAGGGCGCCCTCCACGCCGCGGCGCAGGTGAGCCCGGACTGGGCCGCGCAGCGGATGGCCCGGGTGCTGCTGGCAGCTCGTGACGGAGGGGTATCGCCCTGGACTGCCTTGGCCGAACTCGGGTCCGACCTCGACGTACCGGAGCTGGTCGAGCTCTCGGCGACCGTGCAGCTGGCGGGTACGGAGGGCGCGAGGATCCGCCAGTCACTGGGCGCACGCGCGGTCTCGCTCCGACGCCATGAGCAGGCGGAGGCCGAATCAGCTGCCAACGCCATGACCGAGCGGCTCTTCCTCCCCGGCGCGCTCCTGCTCCTCGGATTCCTCCTGTTCATCGGCTATCCCGCCGTGCAGCGGATCCTCGGGGGCTTCTGAGAAAGCCGTGAGCTCATGAAATTCTGAAGCGTCGAACGTCGGGAACCTGAGGGCCGAGGAGCCATGACGGCCCAACTCGGACCCATGGCCTCGAACCCATTGGCTACGTCAACCGGCCCTGCGACGGCTCGGCGTGTCGGTCATGAGCAGCTGGTGGACCCGCTGGTGGGAGATGCCCAAGATGGCGGCGGCGTCGCGCATGCTGATCCCTCGACTGGTGAGCGCCGCCGCGGCTTTCCTGGTTCGCTCGACGGCGAGGCGGTCGGCGCTGCGAGCTTGCTCTCTGGCTTGGCGTGCCTGCTCAACGGTCCTGCCGGCGGACTTGGGCAGCATGGGCCAGGGGACGAGCTCGATCTGGTCTTCTTCGATCTGGAACCACAAGGCGGTCGCTTCGCGCACGCGGGCGAGGGCTTGGTAGACGGTCTTGCCCCAGGTGTGAACTCGTGGTTCCTCCTCGAGCTCGACGGTCCAGCGCCCGTCCTTCTCCCGCTCCAGGCGGGCGGTGTAGGTCTTCATGTTCTCCTCCGTGCTGGTCATTGGGTGAGCCACCTCCGGCCGAGGCAGACTTCGAGGTCCCGCTCGATGGAGCGGAGCGTGCCGGCGGGGATGTCGCCGGTATGGAGCGGGATCACGGTCTGGCAGTTGTCGCATCGCCAGATCTGGTGTGATCCACGTTGGCGCACCGGCTCGCAGCCGCGTTCACGGAGCCTGCGGATCAACGTCCGAGCAGTCACACTCTCAGTCTATCTGGATAGACGGCTCAGCGTCCAAACGGCTAGACGGTTCAGTCTTTTCGCTCCGGTAGGCGAAGTGCTTGGCGCGGAGGGCGCCGAGCCGGCGAACGTCGCCTCTTGTGACGAGCAGCTTGCGGAGATGGCCGTCCTCACGAAAAGCCCGTGCAGGCAGGTGGTGGGGAGTCCTGTGGTCGAAGAAGACCGGGGGGAAAAGGCCACGCAACTCGTCGCTACGAAATCCGTGGAAGGCGATGCTTCTGAGCGCGAACGCACCACGAGAACCAGCGACTCCAACATGCCGGTCACACCCCGTCCCTCCATCGCCCTGCTCCACCCATCCACTGTCTTAGAGAAGAGGAGAACCCGCCATGTCCTTGCAGATCGCCGTCCTGGTGGCCTACGTCCGCGCTCGAGTCGGCGTCGCCGGGGACCGGGACGACACCGGTTCCGTCGTCGAGAAGGTGATCCTCACCGCGGTCTTCGCGGCGTTGGCCATCGCCGTCGGGGCCATCATCGTCGCCAAGGTCACGGCCAAGGCGAACTCGATCAATCTCAGCAACTGAGGTCCGCGCCGGGGGTCGAGCGGGGAGATCGCGGCTCCTCGCTGGTCGAGGTCATCGTGGTCGTCCCGGTGCTCATGGTGCTGCTCCTGGTCGCAGTCCAGCTCGCCCTGTGGGCCCACGCCGCCCAGGTCGCCCAGCTGGCCGCCTCGGAGGGTGACCGGGCGGCCCGGTCGGTCGGCGGCGGACCGGCAGCGGGGGTCTCAGCGGCACAGTCGATCGCCCGAGGTCCCGGTTCTGACGTCTCGGGCAGTTCGGTCGCCGTCGCGGTGCTGCCCGGTGATGCCGAGCGGCTGGTGGTCAGCGGCGACGCAACGTCGATCTTCCCGGGGCTCTCGTTCCGGGTCTCCGCCACAGTGGTCGGTCCGATCCAGGAGTTCCGGGGGTCGGAATGACGGACGTCCGGCCAACCGAAGACCGGGGGAGCGTGACCGTCGAGCTGGTGGTCCTCACCCCCGTGCTCCTGATCGTCGCGCTCGCATCGCTCGTATTCGGGCGCGTTTCCGAGGCACGTCAGCAGGTGACGGAGGCCGCGAGGGCCGGAGCAGAGGCGGCGGCCGTCCTTCCGAGTGCCTCGACGGCCCAGTGGGGTGCCCCGGTCGATGCCGTCAGTGCGTTGATTGGCTCCCGGCACACCTGCGTCGACGTGGCCGTCACGACGGACACCAGCCATTTCCATCCCTGGCGGCTACGTGACCGTCCGGGTGACCTGCCAGGTCCTGCTCTCCGATCTCGGGTTCCCCGGCGTGCCCGGCAGCATCACCGTCGAGGCCTCTGCGACCGCCCCGCTCGATCCGTATCGCGCCGTCCAGTGACCCGGGCTCCGATGTCCTGGCGCCAAGTGGAGGGTCGGACAGTGGGCTCCGATGACGGGGTGATCACCGCCTTTGCCGCCCTGCTCCTGGTCGCACTGATGGCACTGGTGGGACTCGTGGTCGATGGAGGTTCCGCACTGGTGGCCCATCAGTCGGCCGAGGTCGAAGCGGAACAGGCGGCACGAGCCGGGGCCGGCGCCCTCTCGGTCGATGCCCTGCGCAACGGGACCGTCCAGCTCGACGACCAGGCGGCTGTGCTCGCGGCCGAGCAGTTCGCCGCGGCCGCCGGCCATCCGGCGACCGTTGCAGTGGACGCCGGCGTCGTCACCGTGCGTGTGCACTACCGGGTGCCCACCGCCATTCTCGGGATCGTGCGCATCCGGTCCCTGCCTGTTTCGGCAACGGCCTCGGCATTCGATCTCGAAGGCGTCACAGTGGGGTCCCGGTGACCCGCGGCATCGTGCCGACGGGTCCCGTGCGCCGCCGTGCGCTTTGGAGCGTGCTTGCGTCGATCGTTCTCCTCGCGGCTCGTCGTCGGAGTGCCCGTCTGGCTGGTGAGCGCCGCGGGCTCCCCATTTGCCCATCTCGCTCCCGGGGGTCCGGTCCGAGCTTCGATCCCCGGTCATCCGGACGAAGTCCCGGTCGTCGCCCACTGGCTCGCACGAGTCGCTCTGCTCATGGCGTGGGTCTTCTGGGCGTGGATGACCACCTGCATCGCCCTCGAGCTCCACTCCTGGGTGCTGGGCCGTTCAGCCACCCGGCTTCCTGCCAGCCGCACGCTGCAGTCCGTCGTCGCATGCCTGGTCGGTACCGCGCTTGCACTCTCGGTCATCGGACGGGAGACGCCCCACGTCCCGGAGGCCCGGGCCGCCTCCGAGGGCGCGATCCCGAGCACCCGATCGGCGTTGCGAGTCGTGGGCGACCGTGATCCGATCGGCACCCGCTTCTTCATCGGCCCCGACGGGCGGGTGATTCCGGCCGACCCGACGGGCCCGGCCGCACGACTGCATCGGGACGCGGACGTCAGCCTCGACGGGAGTGGCGCCCTCGGCACACTCGACATCCCCGCCATCGAAGCCTGTGGCGGATCTGCAGCAGCACCCGACCCGATTCCTCCGCGCGTGGTGCCGGTACTTCAGGAGTCTCCGACGCACCTCGTTCCGACGCACCGGGCCGTTGCACCGATGTCCGCAGCCCTGCAGTCCGCGCAACCGTCGGATCCGGGGACCGATGGACCTCGTGCGGCCCCGCTCGGCGCCATGCATGTGGTCGGCCACCGCGAGACGCTCTGGTCCATCGCCGAGCAGCGTCTCGGATCGGCCCGGAGATGGCGGGAGATCGCCGAGCTCAACTACGGGATCCGACAGGACGACGGCTCGCAGCTCACCGTGGACCATTGGGTCAGATCCGGGTGGATCCTCGCGCTCCCCACGTCCGGGAGCCGCCCTCCTGCTCCCGAGAAGCGAGGTCCGGGGTCGGGAATCCTGCACGAGGAGGCTCCGTATCCACCGTTCGGTGCGGGAATCGTCGGAGTCGGGATCGCCGATCTCGTAGACCGGCTCCGACGCGTGCAGCAGAGGCACCGGCCATCGGGCGCGTCGATGCCATTACCCGATCCGATGCTTCGCCGAATCGAGGGTCGGATCCGGTCCGGTGACGGGCGGGACCTGCTCCGGTCGGTGGACGCAGGCGTGCGTCTCTATCTGCGCTCGGTAGCCGGCCGAACCGGTCCCGCCCCACGGATCATCGGCATCACCATCTCGGACCGGGAGCTCCGGCTGGTGCTCGACGCCGACGAGCTGCCGGTCGACGTGCCGGACGAGTTCACACTCGAGCCCGAGGGGCCTGCCCTGAGGATCGACCGGGCAGTCGCCGACGCCCACGACGTGCGTGGCCGCGGAGGGCGGTCAAGGGTGTCCCCGCTACCGACCCTGGTCTCGGTCGGTCGCAGCCAGGACGAGGTCGTCCTCGCGCATCTGGAGGGCATGGGTTCGGTGGTGGTGACTGGGCACCCCGAGGCGTGCGACGGGATCGCACGTGTCCTCGCACTGGAGCTCGCCACATCGCGCTGGTCAGCCGGGTTCGACCTGGTGCTCGTCGGCTTCGGCGCCGAGTTGGGCCGGTTCGCCCGGGTGTCCTCGGTCGCCGATCCGGAAAGCGTGGCGCAGGAGCTCGCCCGACGCCGGATGAGCGGATCGGTCCTGCTCGACCGGAATCGCGAGTCGTCGTTTGTCGAGGCGCGCGCTCGGGACCGGGCCGGACCCTGGGATCCGGTCGTGGTCCTCTGTGGACCCAAGGTGCCTCCCGACTCGGCTTCCGAGCTGCTCTCCCGGAGTGGCGACGGACGGACCGGAATGGCGGTGGTGGCGTTCTGCGAAGGAGTCGAGGCCTGCCACCGCTTGCAGGTGGACGCGGACGCGGGCAGTCCCTCACTCGGGGTCTTCGGGACGGTCGTCACACCGCAACGGGTGAGCGGCGTGGAGCTCACCGAGGTGGTCGCTCTGCTGGACGCGTCCGAGCGGCTCGAGGTGGTTGGCTCAACGGTGACTCGTCTGCAAGCGGACGAGTCCGAGACGGGGGTGGGCGTGGGTCGTGCGGGAGACGCCGCGTCGGCGTACGCGAGCGTGTCAGCAGTGAGTTCGGATGTGGTCGTGAGCGTCCGCCCGGCGGCCCACAACGGCGCGGTCGGACGACCGGCCCGGATGTCCGCGGTTGAACCCGAGGTCGAGGTCGCCGTCCTGGGGCCGGTCGAGATCCACGGCGCCGCCAGGGAGTTCACCAGGGCGTGGGCCAAAGAGCTCGTCGTGTACCTTGCGATGCACCCCCAGGGAGCGTCGAATGATGCGTGGGCCACCGCGCTCTGGCCCGATCAAGTGATGGCCCCGTCCAGTCTGCACTCCACGGCGTCGGTGGCCCGTCGCGCGCTCGGCACCTCACGGGACGGGTCCGACCACCTTCCGCGCAGTCACGGGCGGTTGGCATTGGCGTCGACGGTCGGGACCGACTGGGACCGGTTCGTGGTGCTGGCGGAATCGGCGGAGCCGGTGGCCTGGCGGTCGGCTCTCGAGATCGTGCGCGGGCGGCCGTTCGAGGGTCTCCGTTCCTCGGACTGGTCGATCCTCGACGGGATCGCACCGGCGATCGAGTCGGCGGTGGTCGACCTCAGCGGTCGCCTCGCCGGAGCCAGCCTGAGGACCGGCGACGCCAGAGGAGCGGAGTGGGCCGCCCGGCGCGGGCTCCTCGTGAGTCCCTACGACGAGCGTCTCTACCGGATGCTGATGCGAGCGGCGGATCTTGCCGGCAATCCCCGCGGGGTCGAGACGGTCATGGCGGAATTGGTACGGGTGGTGGCAGACGAGATCGAGCCCGTCGAGTCGGTGCACCCGAGCACCTGGGAGCTCTACCGATCCCTCAGCCGCCGGCCGCCGACCTCGCGGTCGATCGACCGGCTCGCGGTCCGAAGCGTCGACCGACCCGAAGTACTACAGCGCCAGCTCGGCGATGGTCTGGAGTGTCTTGACGTCGCCCGAGACGAGCAGGGTGGTGGCGATCGACTCGCGCCAACGCTCGATGTCGTCCCGGATCTTCTCCTTGGGGCCGATGAGGGCGGTGTCCTCGATGAGCTTGGTCGGGACGGCCCTGGCCGCCTCGTCCTTGCGTCCTTCGAGATAGAGCTCCTGGATCTTGGTGGCCTCGGCCTCGTAGCCCATCCGGGCGAAGACGTCGAAGTGGAAGTTCATCGACTTGGCACCCATGCCCCCGATGTAGAGCGCCAGTATCGGGCGCATGCATGTCGGCGGCGGCCTCGATGTCGTCGGACAGCAGGGTCGCGGCGAAGGCGATGACCTCGAACTCGTCGCGCGTGTGGCGTGCGCCCGGACGGGCGAAGCCCTCGTCGAGCGACGGCTGGTAGGCCATGACCGCGCTCGGGGAGAAGAAGATGGGGAACCAGCCGTCTGCGATCTCGGCGGCGAGGGCGATGTTCTTCGGACCCTCTGCACCGAGGATGATCGGGATCTCGGTGCGGAGCGGATGGGCGATCGACTTGAGCGGCTTGCCCAGCCCCAGCCCGCCCGGGTAGGGGAACGGGTAGTGGGGGCCGTCGTTGGAGACGGGGGCCTCCCGGGCGACGACCTGGCGCACGATGTCGACGTACTCCCGGGTCCGTGCCAGCGGTTTCTCGAACGACTGTCCGTACCAGCCCTCGACCACCTGCGGGCCCGACACGCCGAGCCCGAGGACGAAACGGCCCCCCGTGAGGTGGTCCATGGTCATGGCGGCCATGCCCATGGCGGTCGGCGTGCGGGCCGACAACTGGCAGAGGGCGGTGCCGAGCCGGACCCGCTCGGTCCGCGAACCCCACCAGGCGAGCGGGGTGAGCGAGTCGGACCCGTAGGCCTCGGCCGTCCAGATCGAGTCGTACCCGAGACGCTCGGCCTCGGCCACCAGCTCCGGAGCGTGAGCCGGCGGCCCCGATCCCCAGTAGCCGAGCTGCAGTCCGATCTTGAGGTCCTTCATGGTGTCTCCCTGGAACGCGGTGCCCCGACCCTAGCTTCGGGCGGCATCGGCCTCCCGGGTGCTCCCGCCGAGGTTTACCTTTTGACGTTCCAGATTCCCTGTGGTTTGACATTTTGACGTTTATGGCTAAACTGGACGCAGAAAGGTAAAAACGTAAAGGGTCATCAGGGTCATTTCAGTGGTTTCTAATCCCAAAATGTCAACATCATCGGTACCGGCGGCCATTGAGCAACTGCTCGCCTCCGGTCCGTTCATCAGTTCAGGCGAGGTTGCAGCCGCAGCCGGAGTCTCGCGCCAGGCAGCCCATCTCCACCTGCGCAGAATGGTCCAACAGGGACTCCTCAGACCGGTGGGGGCCGGTCGCGCCGCGAGGTACGAGCGAACCACCCCGTTCATCCGTCAGCACGCCCTCAACGGTCTAGAGGAACACGTGGTTTGGATGGCGGATCTAGAGGCGCTCAGGGAAGCAAGCCCTCGTTCGTTCGACAACGACCGGGTGACACGGATTCTCTCCTTTGCGTTTACCGAGATGTTGAACAATGCCATCGATCATTCTGATGGCACTGAAGCAATCGTGCGGTGGTTTGTCGGACCCGACTCGTTGACGTTTGAAGTTGAGGATGATGGCGTCGGGGTGTTTCGCAAGGTTCGTGAAACGCGTCACTTGAATGACGATTTTGAATCGGTTGGCGAAATCTCCAAAGGAAAACAGACAACCGCCCCCGAACATCACAGCGGCATGGGAATCTTCTTCACATCGAAACTTGCGGATCAGTTCACACTTTCAAGTGGGCGCGCCACTTGGTCGGTTGATGCCAACCGCAACGACGAGGCTGTTGGATGGCTCCAACGAGAACGCAAGGGAACGTTGGTTCGCTTCGAGGTCCGTCTTGACACGAAACGTAATCCCAGTGAGGTATTCGCCGCCTACTCCGATCCCGAGACATTTGATTTCACCCAATCTCAGGTTCGGGTCGGCCTTTTCAAGGAGGACGGTTTGTTCGTTTCACGATCAGAGGCGAAGCGGATCGCAGTCAACCTCGATGACTTTCAACACGTCGAAATTGATTTCTCGGGTATTGACGAAGTTGGTCAGGGCTTTGTGGATGAGCTGTTCAGGGTATGGCCAAAGACCCACCAACAGACCAAGCTAGTACCCGTCAACGCAAACCCTGCGGTCGCGTCCATGATTGCCAAGGCGAGTCGCCCCGGCCCGGCGGCCTGAACCGTTCAACCCATCTTGGCGATGATGTGCTCGGCGAACTGCTCGCAGAGGTCGAGACGGGCGGCCCGGATCGACTCCGTGGTGTCCTGCTCGGTGGCCTGCACGCCCATCCACGGTGCACACAGCACGTCGGTGACCCCGGCGTCCTCGAGCCGCCGGTAGAGGTCGAGGTCGGGGAAGGCCTTCACCGCGAGGTAGATGGAGAAGTGGCTCCCGTCGCGACCGGCGGCCGCGCAGCGCGTTCTGGACACGGTCCACCTGGGCGAAGGCTTCGTCGGGAACGACCGCTCCGGTGTTCACCCACCCGTCGCAGAGGGTCACCGCACGGCGCAGGGCCGGCTCGGAGTCGCCACCGCAGATGATCGGCATCGGCTCGGTCGGGGCAGGGTTCATCTGGCATTCGGGGACGTCATAGTGGGTGCCGTGGTACTCGACCCAGCCGCCCTTCCACAGGGCCCGGAGTGCGGGGATCATGTCGTCGAGCCGCTTGCCCCGGTCGTGGAAGTCCTGCCCGGTCTGGAGGAACTCCTCCTTGCACCAGCCGACGCCCACACCGAGCCGCACCCGGTTGCCGGAGAGGACGGCCGTGGTGCCCACGGACTTGGCCACGGTGATCAGGTCGCGCACCGGTGCGATGTAGATGCCCGTGGTGAAGGTGAGGGTGGTGGTGACGGCGGCCAGCGAGGAGATGAGGCACATCGGGTCGGCCCAGGCCGTCTCCTTCTCCCAGAACGGCGACCCGTCCGGTGCGGATGGAGTAGGTGTACCGGGAGGCGAGCACCCGCGGATTGAACAGGTGGTCGGAGACGTAGGCCCCCGAGTACCCGAGCCGGTCGGATGCGACGACCAGGTCACGGATTTCCTCGAGTGGGAGGAATTGGAGTGCTTGGTGGAATCGCATGGGCTCGGCTTTCTGGTGGGCGGACCGACCGTGCGTCCTGGGCGACCGGCCGACCGCGGCCGAGGGGGCGAAGGCCAGCGGGGTGTGCTCGACCCCGGAGTGGCACTGCGTTTCTAGAACGTGTATCAGTTATCATAGGCAGTTGCGCCGGACCCCGGAGGAGTCGGGGACCCGGTGACACTCCGAAGGATGGCTCGAACGTGCCGGGGGTCGGGGGTCCACCTGGACGGGCACGTCCGGTCGGGCCCCGGTCGCCGGGCGCCTTCCCGCCCTCGTCCGACGGTGCGGCCTACTGTCGGCCGACGACCTGATACCGCACGCCCGGTGGTCAGAGAGTGGAGAGGGAGCACACGTCATGCATCTCGAGGAGACGCCCGAGCAACTGCAGCTCCGGGAGGAGCTGCGGACCTACTTCGCCCAGCTGCTCACCCCCGAGGTGCGCAAGTCTCTCGACACCGAGTCGGAGGGCGGCGCGAGCTTCCGCAAGCTGGTGCGGCAGATGGGCCACGACGGTTGGCTGGGTATCGGCTGGCCGGTGGAGTACGGCGGCCAGGGCCGGCCCGCCACCGACCAGTTCATCTTCTTCACCGAGGTCCAGCGCGCCCGGGCGCCCTTTCCCTTCGTGACCCTGAGCACCGTGGGTCCGATGTTGATCAACCACGGCACCGAGGAGCAGAGGAAGTTCTTCCTGCCGGGCATCCTCGCCGGCGAGATCAACTTCGCCATCGGCTACACCGAGCCCGGCGCCGGCACCGATCTCGCCTCCCTGCGGACCCGCGCCGTGCTCGACGGCGACGAGTGGGTGATCAACGGCAACAAGATCTTCACCAGCGGCGCCGACCAGGCCGACTACATCTGGTTGGCCTGCCGGACCGACCCCGAGGCCCCCAAGCACAAGGGCATCTCGATCTTCCTGGTGCCCACCGACGTCAGCCGGCTTCTCGTGCACCCCGATCGTGACGGTCGGCGGCGTGGCCACCACCGCCTCGTACTACGAGGACGTCCGGGTCCCGAAGCGAAGCCCTCGTCGGGGAGCTGCACGGTGGGTGGCGTCTCATCACCGGCCAGCTCAACCACGAGCGGGTCGGCCTGGCCGCGGTCGGCGCGCTGGCCTTCCGGCTGTGGGACGAGGTGGCCGCCTGGGTCGTCGACCAGGGTCTCACCGAGGTCGGTTGGATCCAGGAGGACCTGGCCAGGACCTACGCGCTGCTCGACGCCCAGAAGCTCCTGACCTGGCGGATGGCGGCCGCGGTGGGCGACGGCACGCTCGGGCCGGCTGACTCTTCGTCGGTCAAGGTCTTCGGCACCGAGTCGACAGTCGAGGTCTACCGCACGCTTCTCGGCATCGTCGGTGCCGGCGGCTACCTGAGCCCCGGCTCACCGGGAGCGGTGCTGCACGGCGAGCTCGAACGTGCCGGCCGGCAGTCCCAGATCAACACGTTCGGCGGTGGCGTCAACGAGGTCCAGCGCGAGATCCTGGCCACGGCCGGCCTGGGTATGAAGCGGGCCGCCCGATGAGCGCGGTGACCACGCTGGACGAGCGGCTCCAGGCCTTCGTCGGCAAACCGTCCGGTCCGCCCATGAGCGGCCAGGACCCGGTCAACCAGCCCATGATCCGCCACTGGGTCGAGGCCATGGGTGACGCCAACCCGGTCTACGTCGACGAGTCGGCTGCGAGGGAGGCGGGCTTCGCCGGCGATCATCGCCCCTCCCACCATGCTCCAGGCATGGACGATGCGCGGTCTCCGGGCGAGCCACGAATCCGATGCAGCCCGCGCCGCTGGGGCCGCGCCGGCGGACTCGCCCGAGCGAGCAGCTGTTCGGCCCAACTCGACGCAGCCGGCTTCACCTCGGTGGTGGCGACCAACTGCGAACAGCACTACGAGCGGCCTCTGGTCCCCGGGGATCACCTTACGGTCTCGTCGATCATCGAATCGGTGTCGGGGGAGAAGACGACCGGCCTCGGCCTCGGCCACTTCATCACCAACCGCCTCGAGTACCGGGACCAGCGCGGCGAGCTGGTGGCCACCATGCGCTTCCGGATCCTCAAGTTCAAGCCCGGCACGGGCTCCGGCGCGGCCGGCCGAACGACCCCTCCGCCCTCGGCCCAGCGCTCACCCAGGACAACAGCTTCTTCTTCGAGGGGGCCAAGCAGCACAAGCTCCTCATCCAGCGGTGCACGGCCTGCGGCACGCTGCGCCACCCGCCGCGACCGTCGTGCGCGGTGTGCCGTTCCTTCGAGTGGGACACGCTCGTGTCCTCGGGGCGGGGCACCATCTACAGCTTCGTGGTCAACCACTACCCCCAGGTGCCGGCCTTCGACTACCCGCTGGTCGTCGCCCTTGTCGAGCTCGAGGAGGGCACCCGCCTCGTGGCCAACGTCTCCGGCATCACCCGGGAGACGGCCGCCATCGGCATGGCGGTCGAGGCCGGCTTCGAGGACTTCGACGACGACTTGAGCCTCCCGGTCTTCCATCCCGTGGCCACCGCCGCTGGGGACGCCGGGTCCGACCACGAGACGGGGACGAGCTGATGGATTTCACCTTGGACGAGGCGCAGAACGCGGTCCGGGAGGCGGCTGACCGCATCCTCTCCGGACTGGTCACGCCCGACCGGGTCCAGGCGGTCGAGGCCACCGCCGACCGGGTCGACCGCGACCTCTGGGCAGAGCTGGCCAGGGCCGGACTGCTCGGGCTGGCGATCCCGGCCGACCACGGCGGTGGCGGCTACGGACTCGTGGAGCTGGCCCTCCTCCTCGAGGCCCAGGGCCGGGTGGTGGCCCCGGTGCCACTGTGGGCGACCCTCGTGCTCGGCGCGCTCCCGGTCGCCGAGTTCGGCTCGCAGGCCCAGCAGGCCGCTCTCCTCCCCGGGGTGGCCGACGGTTCGACTCTCCTCACCGCCGCGCTGGTCGACGTCGCCGAGGATATCGCGGTGGGCGGTCCCGGTCAGCCCGCGGTCCGGGCCGCGCGGGCCGCCGATGGGGGAGTGGTCCTCCACGGGACCGCCTTCGCGGTCCCCTACGCGCACGTGGCCGACCGGGTGCTCGTGCCGGCGGCCATCGACGGAGGCGTTGTGGTCGCCTTGCTCGATCCCGCGGCGCCGGGCGTGACCGTGGAGCGGGCGCTCACCACCAACCGGGAGGTCCATCCCCACCTCCATCTCGACGGCGCAGCGGTCGCCGCGGACGACCTGCTGGCCGGCGGCGACCCCGGGCGCGGTGGGGAGGTCGTGGCGTGGGTGCTCGACCGGGCCTGGGCGGGGCTGTGCGCGCTCCAGATCGGGGTGGCCGAGGCGGCGGTGGCCCAGACCGCGGCCTACCTCAACACCCGCGAACAGTTCGGACGGCCGCTCTCCACCTTCCAGGGGACGATGCTGCGGGCGGCCGACGCGGCGATCGACACCGAGGCCGTCCGCGTCACCACCTTGCAGGCGGCCTGGCGTCTCGACCACGGCCTGGACGCCGACCGGGCGGTGAGCGTCGCATCCTGGTTCGCGTCCGAGTCCGGCCAGCGGGCGGTCTTTGCCACCCAGCACCTCCACGGGGGCATCGGGGCGGACATCTCCTACCCGATCCACCGCTACTTCCTGTGGGGCAAGCAGATCGCTCTGCAGCTCGGCGCGCCGAGTGCCCAGCTGGCCCGCCTCGGGCGCCAGCTGGTCTCCGACCTCGGGCCGTCCGACCGGGTCTCGGCGTGACCGCTTCGACACCCACCGGTTTCCGCCCGACGACCCTCCGATTCGAGGAGGTGGCGGTCGGCGACGCCCTCCCCGAGCTCGTCCTCCCGATCACCCGGACCCTCGTCGTCTCGGGCGCACTCGCGTCGCGCGACTACCAGGACGTCCACCACGACTCGGTCCTGGCGGTCGAGCGGGGGTCGAAGGACATCTTCATGAACATCCTCACCACCAACGGGCTGGTCGGCCGGTACGTGACCGACTGGGCCGGCCCGGGCGCCGTGCTGACCGACGTCGACATCCGCCTCGGCGCACCCAATTATCCGGACGACACGATGACCCTGACCGGTTCGGTCACCGCACGGGACGGTTCGGTCGACGCCGACGGCAGGGGAGCAGTCGAGGTCACCCTCCGGGGGGCCAACCGCCTCGGCGATCACGTGACCGGCACCGTCCGGTTGCTGCTCCCCGCCGGGGGCACGCAGTGAGCGGCGCCGACCACACCTTCGCCGGGAGGACGGCCGTCGTCGGCATCGGCGCCACCGAGTTCTCGAAGGAGTCGGGGCGCAGCGAGCTGCGCCTGGCGGCCGAGGCGGTGGATCTGGCGCTCCGCGACTGTGGGATCGAACCGTCCGAGGTCGACGGGCTGGTCACCTTCAGCGCCGACACCAATCCGGAGATCGAGATCGCCCGCAGTCTCGGCATGGGCGAGCTCTCGTTCTTCAGCCGGATCCACTATGGCGGCGGCGCCGGGTGCGCGACCATCCAGCAGGCGGCCATGGCCGTCGACGCCGGGGTCGCCGACGTCGTGGTCTGCTACCGCGCGTTCAACGAACGCTCGGGGAACCGGTTCGGCGCCGGCGTGCAGGGACGTCCGCCGGTGCCCAACGCGGAGACCGCCAACTTCGCCTGGTATGCGCCCCAGGGTCTGCTCACCCCCGCCCAGTGGGTGGCCATGGCAGCGCAGCGCTATCTGCACCTGACCGGTGCGACCTCCGAGGATCTCGGACGGGTGGCGGTCGCCGACCGACGTCACGCGGCAACCAACCCGAAGGCGTGGTTCTACGAACAGCCGATCACCCTCGAGGACCACCAGCGTTCCCGTTGGATCGTCGAGCCGCTCCACCTGCTCGACTGCTGCCAGGAGACCGACGGTGGTCAGGCACTGGTGGTCACGTCGCTCGAGCGGGCCCGGGACCTCCCGCAGTCGCCGGCGGTCATCCGGGCCGCCGCCCAGGGGGCCGGCCCGGGCCAGGAGATGATGACCTCCTACTACTACGACGACCTCTGCGAGCTCGGGGAGATGGTCGCGGTGGCCCGCCAGCTCTGGGCGACCTCCGGGCTCACGCCTGCCGACATCCAGACAGCGGTCATCTACGACCACTTCACCCCCTACGTGCTCTACCAGCTCGAGGCGCTCGGCTTCTGTGCCAAGGGCGAGGCCAAGGACTTCGTGCGGGACGGCAACATCGAGATCGGCGGCGGCCTCCCGGTCAACACCCACGGCGGCCAGCTCGGCGAGGCCTACCTGCACGGGATGAACGGCATCGCCGAGGGGGTCCGCCAGGTCCGGGGCGAGTCGACCAACCAGGTGCCCGACGTCGAGCACGTGCTGGTCACCGCCGGGACCGGGGTCCCGACCAGCGGGTTGATCCTCGGCACCGACCGCTGAGCCGGCTGTTCCTCGGGCCTTCTATGCGTGACCGTCGTCGGGATCGCTTCGCGGCGGACCCTCGGCGCGCCAGGCCCGGTAGAGAACGGTGAGCTCGTCCCGGGCCGCCGGGGAGAGGTCGTCGGGGGTCAGGGTTCCGGTCGCCCGGATGGTGGACCGCATCTGCTCGAGGTAGGCAGTGCAGTTGGGGCAGCCTGCGAGGTGCCGCTCGAACCGCCTGCGGTCCTTTCGGGAGAGGCTCCCCTCGAGGTAGTCGGTCACCAGCTCCACCATCTGCTGGCAGACCAGTTCCCGGCGGGCACGCAGCAGCATGGTCAGCGCCCCCTCGTCTCGAGCTCGCCCTCGAGGACCGAACGCAGCCGGCTCCGGCCCCGGTGGAGGAGGACCCGCTGGTTTCCCTCGCTGATCCCGAGCATCCCACAGACCTCGTCGCTGGCGATCCCCTCGACGTCGCGGAGGAGGACGATCTCCCGCTGACGCTCCGGGAGTCCGGCGAGCGCGTCCCGGATCGGCCCGCTCCAGGTGGCGGCTACCAGGCGGTCGTCGGCGTCGGTTTCCCAGGGCTCGAGCGGAGACCGCCATGCCCCCGTGCGGTCGAATCGGGCCGGGTCCACCGATGGCTCGCCGTTCCCCACCGGGAAGTGACGCTGCTCGCGCACCCCGGTGGTCCTCGCCCGGTTGACCAAGATCCGGAACAGCCAGGTCTTGAACGAGGAGCGGCCCTCGAAGCGCTCGATCCCGCGGACCACCCCCATCCAGGTGTCCTGGACGGTCTCCTGGGCGACGGCCTCGTTGGGAACGTACGTGCGGGCGAGCCGGAGGAGGGACCCGTTGTACCGGGTCACCAGCATCACGAATGCCTGCTCGTCGCCGTCGCGGAGTCTGGAGAGCAGCTCGTCGTCGTCCACCGACCGCAGCGTACGTCGGCGCCTGGCGGGTTCCGCCGCGCCCGCACGTTCGACCGATGGGCCGGTCTCGCCGCCCTGCGATTCGGTGGGAATGGCGTACTCCTCACGGTTGCCCCCTCGGCGGTAGTGATTGACACGCTTTCTGTCCCTGCAGCCGGCCTCCGTGTTGCACTGCGCCTCCGCGTTGCACTGCGCCTCCGCGTTGCACTGCGCCTCCCCGACGGCCGATGTTCTCCGCAGCCTGCTCAGCGCGCGGCGATGGCGCGGTCGAGCTCCTCGACGTCGGCCCCGTCCATGCGCCGGTAGGGGGCGTCCCTCGTCGGGCGCCACCAGACCGGATCGTCACAGTGCCATCCCTCGTTGCGGAGCACCCTCTTGAGGACCTTGGAGGTGGCGGTGGTCGGGAGCTCGCCGGCGACCCGCACATACCGGGGGGCCCACTTGGTGCCGAGGTCCGGCTCGCCGGAGAGGAACCGGGCGAAGCCCTCGGCGTCGAAGCTGCGACCCGGCCGGAGCAGGACGGTGGCCATGACCTGGTCCCCGACCGCGGTGTCAGGGACGGCGTAGACCGAGGCGAGCAGTACGTCGGGGTGGCGCTGGAGGAGCCCCTCGACTGGCGCGGCAGCAAAGTTCTCGCCGTCGACGCGCAGCCAGTCGTAGTCCCTGCCGCCGAAGTAGAAGAAGTCGTCGGCGTCCCGGTAGGCCAGGTCGCCCGTCCAGTACCAGCCGTTCTTGAGCCGGGCCTGTTCGGCGTCGGTGTTGTGCCAGTACCCCTCGAAGCCTGCGCCCCCGGTCTGGCTGACCAGCTCACCGATGGCCTCCTCGGCGTTGAGCAGCCGTCCGTGCTCGTCGAACTGGGCCCGCGGGCACTCCTCACCGGACTCCGGGTTGACGATCATGGTGCCGGGGAGGGCGCGCCCGAGGGCGCCGCGCGGGGTGTCGGGGGTGCGCTGCACGGCCGCCCCACCCTCGGTCGATCCGTAGGCGTCCTGCACGGTGCAGCCGAAGCGGTCGGCGAATCGCGCCACGTCGGCCTCGGCCGCTTCGTTGCCGAAGCACCGACGGAGCGGGTTGTCTGCGTCGTCGGGCAACTCGGGCGTGGCGAGGATGTAGGAGAGCGGCTTCCCGACGTAGTTGAAGTAGGTGACCCCGTAGCGGCGGACGTCGACCAGGAACTGCGAGGCGCTGAACCGCTCGCGCAGGGCCGCGGTCGCGCCGGCGGCGAGGGCCGGGGCCCAGCCGGCCATGACCGCGTTCGAGTGGAAGAGCGGCATCGCGAGGTAGCAGACGTCGTCGGCAGTGAGTTCGAACATCTGGGCGACCGTGTCGCCGATCCGGGCCACCCGACCCTGGCTGCAGAGGCAGGCTTTCGGCGCGCCGGACGTCCCCGAGGTGAACAGCAGATAGCCGAGGGACTCCTCGGTCACCCCGGCCCGGCCGGGTTCGGGCAGCGGAGCGCCGGACACGCCGCCCAGGAGCGCTCCATAGGGAGTGGCCCTTCCGTCGACCAGGTCACCGGAAGGGTCGTCGATGACCAGGATCCGGTCGGCGGGGAGTGCCGGTCCGAGATCATGGCCCGCTACCAGCGACCGGTTGGTGCGGTCGGTTACCAGGAGCTGGCACTCGGTGTGGGAGAGGTCACGGGCGAGCTCGTCGCCGCGATGGGTGGGGTTCGCGCCGACCACCACGGCACCGACCAGAGCCGCCCCGCCCATCCAGAAGACGTACTCGGGGATGTTGTCGAGCAGCAGGGCCACGTGGAACGGTCCGGGGCGCCGCAGCGAGAGGAGCAGGGCGGCCCGTTCGGCCTGGGACCGGACCACCTCGTCGTGGGTCCATGTGCGGTCGGCGAAGACCAGGCCGGTCCGGAGATCGCCGGCGCGGTCCCGGACCAGTCGCTCGATGGTCCAGGCGGGGTCAGCGATGGCCATGGGTCGACAGTACGGCCTCAGCGGGCAGGTGTGGGCCGTCCGGTGGGGGGAGCCAGGCACAAATCTGGAACACGTTGCAATTTCTGAGGTCCCCTGTTACGGTGACGGCCGGTTCACCGAGGCACGAGAGGAGCCCCGCCATGGAGTTCGGAGTGTTTCTCAACGGCTACCTGCCGGGACCCGCCTCCCGCGACACGGACGCCGAGCACCGGATGATCGAGCGCGAGATGGAGTACGCGATCAAGGCCGACCAGTGCAACTGGAAGTACGCCTGGTTCGGTGAGCACCACTCCCTCACCGAGTACTCGCACATGTCGGCCCCCGAGGTGGTCATGGGCTATGTGGCGGGCAAGACGACCCGGATCCATCTCGGCACCGGCATCACCAGCCTGAGCCCGCGCAAGGAGCACCCGGTCCGGTACGCCGAGCGTGCGGCGATGATGGACCACGTGACCCGGAACCGGTTCGAGTTCGGCACCGGGCGAGGCGCCGGCAGCCACGAGATCGCCTCGTTCAACATCCTGGACAAGAACTCCACCAAGGCCGAGTGGAACGAGGTCGTCCGGCAGATCCCGCGGATGTGGGCACAGCGGGACTACATGTACGAGGGAACCAGTTTCACGGTGCCGTATCCCCACAACGTGCTGCCCAAGCCGTACGGCAAGGGCCACCCGCCGATGTGGGTCGCCTGTGGCAATCCGGGCACGTTCACCCAGGCCGGCGAGATGGGCATCGGTGCCATCGCCTTCAACTTCGAGCCGGTGTTCGGTTTGAAGGGGCGGATCGCCGCCTACAAGGAAGGTGTCTCCGCATGCACCGACCCGATCGGTGAGTTCAAGAACGACAACGTCATGCTGACCAACGCGGTCATCTGCCTGAGCGACCGGGACCGGGCCCGCGCGGCGGCCCTCCGCCTCTATCGCGGCTACCTCTACTCACTCGTCTGCCTGTACCACGACACGATGCCCAAGCCCGACTACGCGCCGACCTGGCCCGAGTCGATCCCCCCACCGGGGGACGAGGATGCGTTGGACCAGCTGATCGCGGACGGGTGGCTCTTGTGCGGGGGTCCGGAGGAGGTCGCCGAGCAGGTGGCCCGGTACGGGGAAGTCAGCTGCGACCAGGTCGTCTTCGGACTGCCCAGCGACTCCCTCGAACACGAGGAGGTCCTCGAGATGCTCGAGGTATTCGGCTCGAAGGTCATCCCCGAGTTCGACAAGGACGAGGTCCACTCGACGACCCGCTACCGGGCGACTGCGGTGCGCAAGTACCCCGAGTTCGAGCAGCCGGTCCAGGATCTCCAGGTTCCCGGTCTACCGGTCGTCGCCATGATCCAGATGGACGGCACTCGGAAGCTGTAGGCGCTGCCGGCCGGGATCGTGCCGGCCACGATCGAGCGCCCGGCCTCCGACCTACTCGCCGGTGGACCCGTCGACGAGCTCCCGCACCAGGTCGAGATGCCGATAGTCGGAAGAGGCCCGGGGCGCCGCTGCTAGATGGCATCGACAATCGACATGACCGTTGTTGCACCGAATACGCGGGCATAGGACCTTCCTGAGATCTCCTTCAACACGTTGATCTCAATAAGGTGATTGACGATGTTGGTCGCAGCCGTGGGGGTCACTCCGTGGCGATTGGCAATCGCCGCAATCGAGACGACCGGCCACTGGGTGAGGGTGTTGAGAACGTCGTAGATAGCTCCCGCCCAACGGTGCTGGTTGACCAGCCCGCGCGACTCTACGAGCCAGTCTCTCAGTCTTACGGCTCCGGCAATTAGTGCGTCGCACTGCACAACGATGGCGCGGCAAAAGAACTGAATCCAGGGATTCCAGTCTCCGCTACAACTCACTTCGAGAAGCTCGTCCTGATACCGGTCGCGATTCTTGAACAGCCACGGTGAAATAGTGATCGCGGGGTGTCGGATCGCACCCGACCGAAGCAGTTGCAGGACAACGAGCAACCGACCGATGCGACCGTTTCCGTCTCCGTAGGGATGGAGCGTCTCGAATTGGTAGTGAGCCAGGGCGGCCCTGAGAACCGGCGGCCAATCCTGACTCCCTTCGATCCAATCCGCCCACTTCTCCAAAGACGACTTGAGCCGGTCGTCACCTGGAAGGGGCACGAACCGCGCCCTCGAGGATGGACCCGTCGCTTGGCCCGATCCACACTTGATGCTCACGAACCTGGCCAGCGTCTCTTGGGGGATTCTCGGTACCCTGGAAGAGTGTCGCCTGCGCCTGGTTGAGGAGTCCGATAGTGATCGGTCTGGCTCTGACCGCATCGAACGAGTTGAGGGCTGCCTCGACGTAGCCAAGGATCTCCCGGGTCTCCTCGGACCGAAAGTGTGATCCGGGCAGCTCAGCTTCCAGAATGTCGGTGAGCTGCCCATAGGTGCCCTCAAGTGCGGACGTGTCGAGGGCCTCTCGGTAGAGAGCCGGGCGGATCAACAGTCCAGGCTCCGTCAACTGCTCGCAGGCCTGGTCGAGTCTCGCCAGTGAGCTTGACGCCTCCGTGACCGCAGTGATCGCTGCCATGGAGAGGTCGACGGTCTCGGGTAGGGGGTCTGGGAAGTAGGCAAAACAGGCATAGGGGCCGTATCTTGCGTCGGAATCCTGGATCGGCACCAGCTTGCCGATCGGGCTGTTCGCTAGTTGTTCGGCATCCACAGAATAGTAGTATATCCCCTTACCACTTGACTTTAGTCATGTGATTACAAGCCTCATACATAATTCGTGTCATCAAAATACAAGTCATCACCGTTTCAACGTTGATTAAGTCAAGTACCGCCGCCCTCGGTGGCGACCAGGTTGGCGGGCGGCTGGCGCTCCCGCAACGAGGCCTCGCTTCACGCCCCCGCGCACCTCTCACCGGTCGCCTGCCCAGGCCGCGACGACCTCGTCCGCGGCGGTCAGGGTTGCGATGAGGGGGAACGTGTTGTCGAGAAGGGCGTCCGCGTAGTCCACCGGAATGCCGGCCACGGTGTCCCTCGGTACGACCACCTGGTAACCGAGGTTGCAGGCCTCGATGGCCAGGCCGAGCACCCCGAGGTTGACCGAGACCCCGGTTGCGACCACCGTTCGTACGCCGAGGTTGCGCAGCCAGGTGTCGAGTGCGGTGCCGGTGAAGGGGGATACCCCGTGCAGCCGGGGACAGACCAGGTCAGCGGTCTCGGGACCGAGCTCGGGGACGAGCTCGGTGGCCGAGGTGCCTGACAACAGGTGGTCGGGATTTCGGACCATGGCCGCGATGAGCTGGCAGTTGATCGCCGACCCCGCCCGGTCGGCGCGGAACTCCGCCGTGCAGTGGACGACCCGGACCCCGGCCGTGCGGGCCGCCCTGAGCAGGCGGGCGGTGTTGGGCACGACCCCGACGCGGTCGGCCTCTGCGGCCAGCTCGGGGAAGGAGGTCAGGTCGCCGACGACCCCGCGCTGGATCTCCATGGTCAGGACGGCGCACGCCGGTGGCTCGAGCAGGGCGCGCAGGTCGACCGGCACGGCCCGGTCAGCTTCCCGCTGCCGTCCGGGCGCCTCCGCTGTCGGTCTCCTCGGGTGACTCCGCCACGATCTCCGCGGCCCAGCGGTAGTCGGGCTTCCCGCTCGGGGACCGAAGGATGGCTTCGACCACGTGGAGCTGGCGGGGGACCTTGTAGCCGGCGATGGCGTCCCGGCAGTGGGCCTGGAGGTCCTCGAGGGTCGGCCGGCGACCGGCCCGCGGCTGGATGATGGCGGCCACCCGCTGGCCCCAGCGCTCATCGGGGGCGCCGACCACGATGGCGTCGAAGACGTCCGGGTGGGATCGCACCGCCGACTCGACCTCCTCGGGGAAGATCTTCTCCCCACCCGAGTTGATCGAGACCGAACCCCGGCCGAGCAGGGTGACCGTCCCGTCGGCCTCGACGGTGGCGAAGTCGCCGGGCATCACGTAGCGGGTCCCGCCGACGTTGATGAACACCTCGGCCGTCTTGACCGGGTCGTTGTAGTAGCCGACCGGGATGTCGCCCGAGCGGGCGATCTTGCCGATGGTGCCCGAGCCCGGCACGACCGGTACCAGGTCCTCGTCGAAGACGACGGTCTCCCCGAGGATGCTGACCGTGGGTCCGCTCTTCATGGCGGTCCCGCCCTTGGTCATGGTGGCCATCCCGTTGTTGCCCGATTCGGACGACCCGACCGCGTCGACGATCACGATGTCGGGCAGGTGGCGGAAGAACTCGTCCTTGACCGGGGCGGAGAAGAGGGCGGCCGACGAGGTGACGGCCAGCAGCGAGGAGAGGTCGTAGGCGGCACCGGGATCGTCGAGGGCCTCGATGAGCGGCTTGCCCATGGCGTCGCCGGTGATCATGACCGAGTTGGCCCGCTCCGACTCGATGAGGCGCCACACCTCGTGGGGGTCGAACTTCGGGACCAGGATGGTGCGGTTGCCGACGAAGCTCTGGCCCATGATCGACCACTGGGTCGCGCCGTGCATGAGGGGGGCGATGGGCAGCAGGGTGAGCTGGCCCGCCCGGCCCTTCTCGACCATCTCCTCGGGGCCGTCGGATCCGGGTGTTGGTGGAGGGGTCGACGCCCGCCGCCGAGCGCGTAGAAGACGTCCTCGTGGCGCCACACCACGCCCTTGGGCATGCCGGTGGTGCCGCCGGTGTAGAGGATGTAGTGGTCGTCGCCCGACCGGGGACCGAAGTCGCGCTCCGGGCCAGCCTCGGCCATGGCCTCCTCGTAGGGGACGGTGCCCTTCGCCGAGGGGCACGCCCGATCCGTCATCGATGCCGATGACCAGCCGCAGGTCGGGGAGGTCGGGGAGCAGCTCGGCGACCTGGGGCGAGAACTCGGCCTGGTGGACGAGGGCGACCAGGTCGGCGTTGGTGAAGAGGTAGCGGAGCTCCTCCTTCACGTAGCGGTAGTTGATGTTGATCCAGATCGCCCGCAGCTTGAAGACGGCCCAGGCGGTCTCCACCCACTCGACGCTGTTGAGGGCGTAGATGCCGACGTGGTCGCCCGGCCCGATGCCCTGGGCGGCCAGGTAGTGGGCCAGCCGGTTGGCCCGATCCTCCATCTGGGCGTAGGTGCGGCGCTCCCCGGCGGCGACCAGGTACTCCCGGTCCCCGTAGGCGTCGACGGAGGCCTCGAACAGGTCGGCGAGGTTGAAGGTGGTCATCGGGCAGTCAGTAGAACACGTTTCGATTCGGGCGGCAACCAGCCTCCGGCCCGGCTCGGCACCGCTCGAGACCGGGCCGTTCCCGCCCTCGGCGAGTGCGCCCAGCGACTCTCGCACGGTACGTGCCAGCCCGTCCTCGTCGAGCCCGAGACGGGACAGGATCCGGTCGGGTCTGCCCTGGGCGAGGAAGGTGCGGGGGATGCCGCGGTGCGACCACGGGGGGACAGGTCCCGAGCGGGAGCGGCGTCCGGAGGGCGTCGGCCAGGAACATCCCGGCGCCGCCGTGGCGGACGCCGTCCTCGACGGTGACCACCACGGCGTGCCGTCCGGCATCGGCCAGCATGGCGGGGTCGGGGTGGGAGACCACTCGCGGATCCCAGACGGTCACGTCGATCCCCTCGGTCGCGAGGCGTTCGGCCGCTGCCTCGGCCGCTGCGAGCATCTTGCCGACGGCCAGGATGCAGACCGATCCGTCGCCCTCGCGCACCAGCCGGGCCTCGAGGCCCGATCCGACCGCGCCCGGGCCGACCGGGGGGGCCGGGGTCTTCGGGAAGCGGATCACCGACGGGCCGTCGAGGGTGAGCGCGGTCGCCAGCATGGCCTCGACCTCGGGGGCCGATGACGGGGCGAACACGGTCATCCCGGGGATCGACAGGCAAAGCGCCAGGTCGAGCACGCCGTGGTGGCTCGGGCCGTCGTCGCCGGTGATGCCGGCCCGGTCGAGCACGAGCACGACCGGAAGCTTGTGCAGCCCGACGTCGAGGTTGGCCTGGTCGAAGGCCCGGGAGAAGAAGGTGGAGTAGACGGCGACCACCGGGCGCAGGCCGGCCATGGCCATGCCGGCCGCCGAGGTCACGGCGTGCTGCTCGGCGATGCCGACGTCGATGAAGCGGTCCGGGAAGCGGGCCTCGAAGGGGAGCAGTCCGGTCGGTCCGGGCATGGCCGCGGTGATGGCCACGATCCGGGGATCGGCCTCGGCGTGGATGAGCAGGGCCCGGGTGAAGGCATGGGTGTAGGTGGTCACCGGGACGGCCGGAGCTCCCGCGGGACCCCCGACCGACAGCGAGGCGTTCGGAGTCGATGCGGCGGGCCGCCAGGGGCGTCCGGCCGTCGAGCGGGCGGCAGGGCCGGCGGCTGCACCTTCACGTCGTGCAGGCGCTGGACGTCGTCCTCCTCGGCTGGGGCGTAGCCGCGGCCCTTCTGGGTCAGGACGTGGACGACGATCGGTCCCTCCCACTCGGTCGCGTTGGCCAGGGCCTGCTCGACGCCGGCGATGTCGTGCCCGTCGATGGGCCCGGCGTAGCGGATGCCGAGGGCCTCGAAGAAGGTGTGCGGGGTCACCACCTCCCGCAGGGCGCTGGTGAGGCCGTGGATGCCCGAGTAGGCGAGCTCGCCGACGCCGGGCAGCTCGCGGAGCAGATGGCGGAGCCGCTGGCGGGCCTGGACGTAGGCCGGGCTGAGCCGGAGGTGGGTGAGGCTCAGCGAGAGCTGCGACACGGTCGGCGCGTAGGACCGGCCGTTGTCGTTGAGGACGATCAGGACCCGCTTGCCGGAGTGGCCGAGGTTGTTGAGGGCCTCGTAGGCCATGCCGCCGGTCAGGGCGCCGTCGCCGACCACGGCCACCACCCGGCGGTCGGCTGCCCTGGAGCTCGAAGGCGCTGGCCATGCCGTGGGCGTAGCTGAGGACGGTCGAGGCGTGGCTGTTCTCGACCCAGTCGTGCTCGGACTCGGTGCGGTTCGGGTAGCCCGAGAGCCCGTCCTCCTGGCGGAGGTGGGTGAACGCGTCGCGGCGGCCGGTGACCAGCTTGTGCACGTAGGCCTGGTGGCCGGTGTCCCACAGGAGCAGGTCACGGGGCGAGTCGAAGGTCCGGTGGAGGGCCAGGGTGAGCTCGACCACGCCCAGGTTCGAGCCCAGGTGGCCGCCGGTGTGGGTGACGGCGTCGACGATGAACTCCCGGATCTCCGCGGCGAGCTGGTCGAGCTCGTCGGGGGTCAGGGTCCGGAGGTCGGCGGGGCTGTCGATGTGTTCGAGGATCATGTCGGGGGGTGCCTTTGGCGGCCAGGCTACCAGCGCGGCCCTCGGGAGCAACGGGCCGGACGGGTTCGGCGCGTCGCCGGACGGGCCTGGGCGGGGCGACCTGACGAGGCCGTCCCGGGTGGCTCAGCGGACGTTGGCGAGGAAGGTGTCGCGGTCGACGATGACCCGGACCAGCTTGCCGGCGGCCACCAGGCCGGCCGTCCTCGGAGACCGACAGGGTGAACACCAGCCGGCGCCCCTCGATCCGGTCGAGGGTGGCCTCGGCCCAGACCTGTCCCGCCGACGCCGACCGGCACCAGGTGGTCGAACTGGACCCGCTTGGCCACCGAGGTGCGTCCCGGCGGCAGGTGCCCGTCGATGGCCAGGCAGCTGGCCTCCTCGCACAGGGCGACCAGGCGGGGGGTGGCGAGGACGGGGACAGAGCCCGTCCGGAAGGCCTCGGCGGTGTCGGCCTCGGTCACCTCGAGCTCGATGCGCGCGGACAGACCGGTACGGGGGGCCACGCCGGTACGATACGCCTGACACACTGACGTCGGCCACCTGGCGGCGGGCAGTGGAGCGAGGAGGCCGTAGTGATCGATACCCCCGTGCTGGAACGGGTGCTGGCGGAGGCGCTGCGCAACGGCGGCGACATTCGCCGAGGTGTTCGCCGAGGACCGGTCGACTTCGTCGGCCATGCTCGACGACGGCCGGGTCGAGGAGCTGTCCTCGGGGCGCGAGCGGGGGGCCGGCATCCGGGTGGTCACCGGGGAGACCACGGGCTTCGCCCACACCGCCGATCTGAGCGAGCGCGGACTGCTGCGGGCGGCCGAGGCGGCCTCGGCGGTGGCCCGAGCGGCGGGGGCGGCACCCGGACCGTGGAGGTCGGCCGGCTGGCCGCGTCCGGACGGACGGGCCGACCGGTGGCGACGCGGCCGCGCGCCGGGACCGGCACGAAGGCCGAGGCGCTCGACCTGCTGCAGCGGGCCGACGAGGCGGCCCGGGCCTCCGGGCGACGCCGTCAGCCAGGTCCAGGCCGGCTTCGGGACGCTCGCGGCGGCGGGTGCTGATCGCCAACTCCGACGGCCTGCTGGCCGGGGACGAGCAGGCCCGGACCCGATTCCGCGTGTCGTGCGTGGCGCTCGGGCGACACCGGGATGCAGACCGGGTACGAGACGGCCGCCCGCACGCTCGGGTTCGAGCTGTTCGACGAGGTGTCGGTCGAGGAGCTGGCCCGCACGGCCGCCACGCCAGGCGCTGGCCAAGCTGTCGGCCCGACCGGCACCGTCCGGGCGAGCTGCCGGTCGTGCTGGCCGGGGGGAGCGGGGGCATCCTCTTCCACGAGGCCTGCGGCCACGGGCTCGAGGCCGACCACATCGTGAAGGACGCCTCCGTCTACGTCGGGCAAGGTGGGCCAGCAGGTGGCGAGCCCGCTGGTCACCCTGGTCGACGACGGCACCGTCGGGTCGGAGTGGGGCACCTTCGCCGTCGACGACGAGGGGCGCCCGGCCCAGCGCAACGTGCTGATCGAGGACGGCGTCCTCACCGACTACCTGTGGGACTACCTGCGGGCCCGGAAGGAGGGGCGGGCCTCGTCGGGCAACGGCCGGCGCCAGACCTACCGCGACCTGCCGATGGTGCGGATGACGAACACCTTCCTCCTGCCCGGTGAGGACGACGCCGACGAGATCGTGGCCCAGACGCCCCGGGGGGTCTACGTGGCCAAGCTCGGCGGGGGCCAGGTCAACACCACGACCGGGGACTTCGTCTTCGGGATGACGAGGCCTACCTGATCGAGGACGGCAAGATCACCGAGCCGCTGCGGGATGCCAACCTGATCGGCAACGGGCCCGAGATCCTCCAGCGGATCGACGCGGTGGGCACCGACTTCTCCATGACGCCCGGGCACCTGCGGCAAGGACGGCCAGAGCGTGCCGGTCGGCTGCGGCCAGGCCACCATGCGCCTCACCGGCGTGACCATCGGGGGGACGGCCGAGTGAGCACGACGCACGACGCGAGGAGAGCGGGTCCGGCACCGAGGATCTCCTGGAGCTGGCCGAGCGGGTGGCCGGCTGGGCACGGCCCGGCGAGGAGGTCGAGGTCTACGTCGCCCGGGGCAGCGAGACCGAGGTCCGGGCCTACGACGGCGAGGTCGAGTCGCTGACGTCGGCCGACCTCGGCCGGCATCGGCATCCGGGTGGTCGTCGACCACCGGCTCGGCTTCGCCTGGGCCGGCACGCTCGACGAGTCGGTCCTCGGGCGAGACCCTGGCCGAGGCCCGGGACAACGCCCGCTTCGCCACGGCCGACGAGCACGTGCGGCTGGCCGAGCCCGACGGCGTGGCCGCCGTGCCGGTCGACCTGTGGGACGAGGGCCTGGCTGCGGTCCCGACGGCACGGAAGGTCGACCTGGCCCTCGCCCTCGAGGCGCAGGCCCGGGCCGCCGACCCGCGGATCCGCCAGGTGGACGCCGCCGACTACGGCGACGCCTCGGTCGGAGACGGCACTGGTGTCGACCACCGGGCATCCGGTCGTCCACCCGGAAGACGTCGGGCTACCTGTCGGTCGGGGTGATCGCCGGCGACGGCGACGCCAGCCAGACCGGCGGCGGGCTACAGCGTGGGCCGGGGCTTCGACGGATCTCGACCCCGACCGGGCCTGCCGGCGACGCCGTGACCCGGGCGGTCCGCCTGCTCGGGGCGACCAAGGGCCCGTCGTGCCGCAGCACGGTCGTCTTCGACCGGCGGATGGCCTCCACGCTGCTGTCGGTCGTCTCCTCGGCGCTGTCCGGCGAGGCGGTGGCCAAGGGCCGTTCGTTCTTCGCCGGCCGCATCGGCGAGCAGGTCGGGCACGCCGGCCTGACCCTGGTCGACGACCCGACCGACCCCCGGGCCTACGGCGCGGCCGCCTACGACGCCGAGGGCCTGGCCTGCCGCCGCAACGTCCTGATCGACGGCGGCATGCTTCGCGGGGTTCCTCTACGACACCGTCTCGGGATCCCGAGCCGGGATGGCCTCGACCGGGTCGGCCGTGCGGGGCGGGTACGCCGGGACTCCGAGCCCGGGGTGCCGGGCCCTCACGCTCGCTCCCGGGCCGGAGGGCTACGACGAGGACGGGGTGCTCGGCCGCGGTCGGCGAGGGGCTGTTCGTCCAGTCGATGACCGGCGTCCACTCCGGGGTCAACCCGATCAGCGGCGACTTCTCCGTGGGTGCCGAGGGTCTGATGATCCGGGACGGCCGGCTGGCCGAGCCGGTCCGCGAGATCACCGTGGCCTCGACCCTCCAGCGGATGCTGCTGTCGCTGCTCGCCGTGGGGGCCGACCTCGAGTGGCTGCCCGAGCATCGCCGCCGGCCAGACCCTGGCCATCGGCGACATGCAGATCAGCGGGGTGTAGCCGGGGAACGGACCTGCGGCGGCTCGGGTTCCGCCCGTGATGTCAGCGGTACTGGTCCGTCCAGATTGCGCCGTTCCAGTATCGCTCCTGTCCGGGTTGGCCTCCCGGGGCCGGGAACCAACCGGCGTCGGGGAGCCCGGAGGGTAAGACCGAGCTGCTTGCGGGGTCGTCCCGAACAGCTTGCGCCGAAGTCGATTCTCGGATGTACTGCCCGAAGGTCGGGAGCGGGACATGAGTCCGTTTGAGATCCCGGACCCGGTACGGTCGATCCTGCAGGGAGCGAACCCACCGGGGCAGGCCCCCGAGGCTCGTATCCCGGGGGTGCGTCCGGCGGGAAGGGTCCCGGCCCCGGACCACCGGGCGCAGGAGACGGGCCGTGCCCACCAGCGGATCCGTATCCAGCCTGGTGGTCCGTACCTCCCCGAGGCGGTCAGCTGCCTCTTCAGCATCTCCACCTCACGGGTGACCGGCCAGTTCGAGAACGCGAAGATGAGGACGAAGACGCTCCCGACCAACGGCACGAACGCGATGAGCACCCACCATCCCGAGTAGCCCGCCTTGGTCACGATCTTGACCGCCGCCACGATGCCGAGCACGGCAATGGCGAGGTAGACGAACAGCAGGAGGCCGAGACCCGCGAAGAGCCCTGCTGATGCACCGCTGCAATTGAGCGCGCCGTTCGAATCCGTCGAGCAGGTCACATTGGTGAAGACCGCGCCAACGGGGAGTGCGTGGCCAAAGACCTCGCTGATCATCGGATCGTCCCTTGGGTCGAGGGCCGTCGAGCGAGGATCAGGGCTTCTTGAACGAAGCGGTGGCCGCGGTCGCCTTCGTGCATGCGTCCAGCGCGTTCGGCGTCGAGGTGTAGTAGATCGATCCGGTGATCGCCAGGCTGTACGGCCCTGCTGACGCCGGGGTCGCGGTCCCGCCGACCCAGAGGGGCGTCCCTCCAGAAGGGGCGGCGGAGGCCGTGGGGCCCGAGGGACGCGGCTGTCGCGCCGCTGGTCCCGAACACGAGATCGAAGTGCTGGATCACGAAGAGGCGTGGGAAGTTGTCCAAACCGTTGATGAACGCGGTGATCTGTCCGTAGTTTCCCGTGACTGACAGGGTCGTCGGCACAGCGGTCACCGCGGCGCCCGCGCGGCCGCAGGGGTGCTGGTCGCGGCTGGGGTGGCAGGGGCGGCAGCGGTGGATCCGCGTCGCCGGCGCGAACCCGCTGAACTGGCTCAGCACAACTCCCGATGACCCGGCAAGCGCGTTGAACTGACTCTCGAAGCTCGATTCCTCCGCGTCCACATCTGTCGGGGTCTGGACGGAGGGTATCTGGGTGGTGATCTTCTGCAGGTCGGCACAGCTGCTGGACAGGCGCTGCCCTTCTGCCTGCAATGTGGCCAACTTGGCCTGAAGACCCGCCTGCTGGGTTTGCAGTTGCATCTCCTGTGACTTGAGGCTCGACAGCTTGGAGTTCTGCGGTGCCACCAGGATGGTCCAAAGAAGCAGGACCGCGACAAGGGCTCCGGCACCGATGATCAGGGGCATCCGGTACTCGCGGACGGTGTTCATTTCAGGCTCGCATTCTTGTCAAGGCTGGCGACCGGGGTGACCGAGATCGTGAACGGAAACGAGATCGTGTTGGCGCTCACGGTCGTTGCGCCCTGGAGCGGGTTGGCGAAGATCGGGGACTTGGCGATGGCATTGATCCACGCCTCGGAGATGGACAGGCTCGGGCCTGGTCCGCTCACCGCCAGGCTCACCGTGCCGATTGCCGCCGAGGTCGTGCGGGGGCCCGTCGACGCTGCCGGCGTCGTTGACGCTGCGCCGCCAGTGGTTGCGCGTATTGCTCGTGCCGATGAACGACTGGACCTCGGCTTTGGCAGGGGTGATGGCAATCAACTCGCCCAGCGCGAGCGGCCAGTCGACGGCGGAGTTGAGTACGGACGCCCGGCGGGTCAGTCCAGCGGTGTACGCGTTGTTCGCGGCCACAACCAGGTCGTACTTGGGAACCTGGGCATTGAGCGTGGCGATGCTCGACTTCAGCTGGTTCACGTTGTTCTGGGCGCTGTGCACCTGGAGGAACTTCCAACCGCCGAACCCGAGGAGAAGGACCAGGACAGCGGCAGCGCCCATCAGGGTGCGCTCCTGGATCCGCTTCATCCGGGCACGGTTTGCCACCTCGGGGGGAAGCAGATTGAACTTCTTGACCGCCTTGTCGGGCTCCGGCAGTGCGAGTCCGATGGGTGCGGCGAGGACCGGACCGACCTCGTCGGCCTGGGCCTCGGTGAGGTCGAGGCGGGAAACGTCCAGACGCCCAAGCGGGGACACTGTGCGAACAGGCATCTGAATCTGCGCCTCGAGCATGGGCACCAGACCGTAGAGATCGGAGCCGGCACCGGTGACCAGGACCTGCGAGACGGGAAGTCGACCCGGAAGTGACGCAAAGTACTGGATCGAGTTTCGGATCTCGCCGACCAGCTCGACCATGCTCGGCTGCGCCGCCCGCCTGGCGTCCTGCATCTGGGCACCGGCTCACCGATACGCCGCTTGACCGCTTCTGCGTCGGCGATCGGCAGATCGAGGGCGGCGGAAACGGCTTCGGTCGTTGCGTTCCCGCCCGAGCCGATCGTTCGGACGAACTGGGGCCTGCCCGACTGGTGCACCACCACGACGCTGAGCCCGGCCCCGATGGAGACGATTGCCTCGGGCTGGTCGGACCCGTCGTGTTCACCGATGGCCCTGACAAGGGCGGAGGAGATGAGATCGACGCCATCGACCGTGAGTCCGGCTTTCTCGACCGCAGTCGATCACCCCGTTGACCATGTCGACGTGGGCTGCGGCGACGAGCACCCGGCGCATCTTTTCGCCGTCGGCCGACGTGTAGTCGGCGAGCACCTGCGACGAGAGGATGGTCTGGTCGGGTGGGAACGGAATGACCTCTTCGGACTGAAAGCGCACGGCGCTGGCCACTTCGGCGTCGGGCACGAAGGGAAGGTCGATCTCGCGGGTGATCGCCCGGAGTCCCGCGATGCCGACGATCACCGACGAGCTGGAGAACTGACCGTTCTTCCACAGCTTGGTGATGGCTTCGGTGACCGCCGACGGATCATGGATCTCGCCGTCGACGAGCGAGCCTGGCGGCAGGCCGACCTGCCCGTAGGTGAGGAGAACCGGGCCGCGGCTTTTTCGTGTCCAACTCGGCGGCGCGGACCGCGCTCGGTACCGATGTCGAGTCCGACGGTGAGACGTGGCGTCAGATGTGGCGTCAGCTTCAGATTCAACTGCGCCATGAGGAGCCTCCTGTGGCGACATGAGCCCTCACTGCGCGACGACTACCGTTTCCGGCAGCCCGAGTCGGGGCAGTGGTGCTTCCGCCTCTCAGGGTGGCCCTGCGGCGTGGCGTAACAGTTCTCATGGGCGTTCTCTCCGGTCCCTCGCATCACGGCAATCAATCGTGAAACTCAGGCCTGGGTCCATGAGCGGCCCCAGGCCTACGGAGATCTATCGGACCGAAGGAGCGCCACCTTGAGCGCCCAGTTGCGACGTAGTTTCAGCTGAAGTTGGCGGCGAACGAGCCGGTCTGCATGATGCCCTGCCGCTCCAGCATGACCTTGAGATCGTGGGGATTGGAGGCGGTGTTCATCGCCTCCGCCAGGTCAATGGTCCCGTTCGCGATGAGCCCTACAAGGGACTGATCGAAGGTCATCATCCCGTAGTACTCGCCGTCGGCGAGGATGCCATCGATGTCACCGGTGATCAGCGGGTCGATGATGGCCTGCTGGATTCGGCCGTTGACAACCATGATCTCCAGGGCCGGCACCCTGTTCTTCCCGTCGGCGGTGGGAATCAGGCGTTGGCTGATGATCCCCTTGAGGGAACCGGCAAGGCTCACTCGGATCTGCTGCTGCTGATGCGGAGGGAAGAAATCGACGATCCGATTGATCGTCTCGGTCGAATTGATGGTGTGCAACGTCGAGAAGACGAGGTGACCTGTCTCGGCTGCAGTCAGCGCTGCCGAGACGGTCTCCTGGTCACGCATCTCTCCCACCAGGATGACATCGGGGTCTTGCCGAAGGACCACTCGCATCGCCGTGGAGAACGACTCGGTGTCGAATCCGATCTCCCGTTGGTCGATTGCTGCGAGGTCGTCGGTGTGGAGGACCTCGACCGGATCCTCGATCGTGACGACATGGCACGACCGCATGTGGTTGATGTGATCGATCATGGCTGCGAGCGTTGTGGTCTTGCCAGATCCGGTCGGTCCGGTCACCAGTACCAGTCCCCGCATCTCCTCGGCCAGGTGGTTGACCACAGCGGGGAGGCCGAGCTCCTCGGCTGTGGCGGCGCTGGCCCGCACTCTTCGCATGGCAAGTGCCACTGACGAGCGCTGGTAGTACGCGTTGACCCTGAACCGGCCGGTGCCAGGGACGCTGTAGGCGAAGTCGGCCTCGTGGCGCTCCCGGAAGGTGTCGAGCACGGAGGGCGTCATGATCGACTCGGCGATCTTGAGCGTCTCGTCAGCCGTGAATTCCGGCTCGTCGTCCAGCGTCCGAAGTGACCCTGCGAGTCGCATTCGCGGCGGAGCACCGGCTTTGATGTGAAGATCCGAGCCGTCGAGGTCGGCCAGTTGGGCGAGAAGGCGGTCCAGATCGAGTGTGTCCACAGACCCATACTACGGGCACAATGCCACGTAGGCGAGTACCTTGACCGCTCAGCGCGGTGGATGGCGCCCGAGGGTTTACGTCGCTGCCGCTCGGATCAAGCCGACGCAGGCGCCTCCTTCGCCGAGGTGCTCTTCTTGCCTGCCGGTGGCGAGGCAGGGGTCGCGCTGGGCTGGGGCGAGGATTTTCCTGATCCGGAAGGGTCGGCTCCCTTCTCCGTCGATTCCTTGCCGGAAGGGCCGGACGACGTGTCCGGTGACGCGGCATTGGAGGATGAGGTGTCAGCCGAATCGGCCGCGGCTTTCCCCGAGTCGCCGTCTCTGGACGTGGACCTGGCGCCATCGCGGCTGTCGGTCTTGTAGAAGCCGCTCCCCTTGAACACGATGCCCACATTGCCGAACACCTTGCGGACCGGTGAACCGCAGGTGGGACACGCGGTGACGGGTTCGTCGTGAAAGCCCTGGACGACGTCGAAGTTCTCGGCGCAGCTGTCGCAGCGGTATTCGTAGGTAGGCAAGTGCCTGTTCCTTCCGGTATCGGAGGCGTTGTCGGTTGGCAGTCTACCCGAGAGAGTGCTAACCCCATCACCCGGTGGTGGGCTCCCGTAGACTGCTCGCCGTGACCGATGGGAGCGCCCAGTGACCGACCGCAGCCTCACCCACCTGGACCCATTCGGAGGCAATCGCATCGTTGACGTCTCCCCCAAGGAGGCAACCCACCGCCGCGCTCTTGCCCGCTGCCGGGTGTCGATGAAGCCGGAGACCACCGCCCAAGTGGCCAATAACGCGATCACCAAGGGCGACGTGCTGGCGGCGGCCCGGGTGGCCGGCATCCAGGCAGCCAAGCGAACCGCCGACCTGATCCCGATGTGTCACCCACTCCTGGTCGGATCGGTCCAGGTCGATTTCACCATCGGAGACGACTGTGTGGAGGTCGAGGCGAAAGTGGAGACCGTCGACCGGACCGGGGTCGAGATGGAGGCCATGACCGCCTGCGCCATCGCCGCACTCACCGTCTACGACATGTGCAAGACCGCCGACCGCACGATGAGCATCGGACAGCTCATGCTCTGGGAGAAGACCGGTGGAAGTTCCGGTGTCTGGAAGCGCGAGTTGTCGCTATGAGCGAGTCGGCGTTCCCTGATCGGCCTACTGCCGGCGGAATCGCTTCTTGCTGCGTGACGCCGCGAAGAAGTCGGCAGTGACCCTGACGTCTTCTGCACCTCCGGGTTCACTCCCCTCTGTTCCAGCCGCAACCGGCTCGGTACCGGACGGGTCCGCCGAGGCAGCACCTTGCCCATGATCTGCGGTTGCTGAACGGGCGTCCTCACGCAGTAGAGGAGGAGGCTCCTCGCTCGCCGCAAGAATGTCCTTGGCCATCGCGGCCGATGCGGCGAGGTCGACCGGAGTACGTCCGGTGGTCATGGGCGCCTGGGGAGGGGGCTCTTCGACCAGCCGAGGTGGTGGAGGAGGTGGTGGTGGAGGCGGCGGCGGCGGCGGAGCATGCGGTTCAGGTGGAGGCGAGGGTGGCGACGGAGGGGGCGGCGCTTCGAAGCGGTCGGCCGGAGAAGGAACGGCGTCGGACGGAGCGGCAACTCGAAGGTCGGTAACTCCCAGTGGGTCCGGCAGAGGTTCGAGGTGAGTCTCCTCAGAACCCCGAACCGCGTCGTTTGGTGCGGCGAGTCGCTCGACCCCGGCTGCGGATGCGGTGCCACTCCGGAGAGGTGATCGTCGGCGGCGCGGTGGTTCACCGGATTGCCGATCCCTCGACTCCGACCGGCTGGCAATGCCGCGACGCAGCCTGCTGATTTTGGGCTCTGCCGGACCTCCGCCCTCTCCGTCGGCGGTGCTGCTCACGGTCGAAGCGCCCGCCGCCGGAGGCGGAAGGGCAGCCGTGATCAGCGTCGGCGGGGACGCAATATCGAAGGCCGATCGGCCGAGGTCACCGAACAGCGACGTGAACGGGTTGATGTCGTTCCGCGCGATGACGAACGGGAGCCGGACGGGGGCCCTGGCCCATTGTTCGGAACCTGTGGTTCGTTCGTCGCTCATCCGTCGAGTGGACACCCCGAGTAGACCGCCAGACGCATTCTACCCCTGAGCGCGCTTATCAGTTGTGGACGTCAGCTACGGACAGCTGAGCGGAGATCCCGGAGGGACAGCTCCGAGGTCGCCTCGCCACCACACTGTGAGCAGTGCTCCACATGCCTCCAACTCCGAAGAAGACGGGTGCCCTCGGGATTGAGGAGCACCACGAAGGATTCGGAGAGCGGATCGATTTCGACCCCGTAGCAAGGTTGCCATTCGGTGGAGGCAGGGCTGGTCGTGTGGTGTGATGCTTTGACCACACGGCGAAAGCGGGAATTCTCCCGATCGATGATCCACGTGCTGTGGCACGACTCAATCACAATCTCATCCACGGGGGTCAGTATCACACAAATTGATGAGATTCCCGTGAGAGTTTCATGTCGGTTGAGTGACAGTTGCTTGCCGTCCGACAGGCAGCTGGCAGGACCTCTCTCCCAATACACCCTGTTCAGCGGGGCTTTTCATCCAGGGAGGCCGATTCCCGTGCTGGAATGCCGTCAACCGCATCAACCGGAGCGCAGCGCCTGCTCGGGCACCCACACGTCAACGGCTGTGCCATGGCCGGCCGCTGACTGGATGACGAGGCTGGCGCCGATCAGATGAGCTCGCTCGGTGATCCCGGGGAGCCCCAACGAGTGGTCAGCAGCCGGTCGCCGGGAACGATCGAATCCGACACCATCGTCCTTGACCAGAAGACGAAGACCACCGGTCGCGAAGTCGAGCCCAATGGCCACGTGCTTGGCGGCAGCGTGCCGCTCGATGTTGCTGATCGCCTCCTGGGTGATGCGGAACAGAGCGAGCTCGACTGTGGGAGAAAGGCGGCGGGATGAGCCTGTCACTCCGAAGGTGCTCTCGAACTGCTGGCGTGCCGTGGCCTCGGTCAGCATCTGGTTGATCGAGGCCACCAGCCCCAAGTCATCGAGGATCGTCGGACGAAGGCCCCGCGCGATGGATCGGATCTCGGCCACGGTGTCCTCCACTGTCGAGCGGAGGGATTCCATCGGATGGCGACCCGACCCGATCATCGATCCATCGGAGCTCTCGAACGTGTCGATCTGCCGACAGAGGTGGATGAGGGATTGGAGCGGCCCGTCGTGCAGCTCCTGTGCAATGTGCCGACGCTCCTCTTCCTGTGCCAGGACGACCTGGCCGGCATACGCTTCCATCAGGTCGTGCCGAAGGGTTTCCGTGGTCACGTCCTCGAAGATGATTTGCATTCGACGATCGGACCGGGATGGACCGACGAGAGTCGCGCTGGGCCGGTAGAGGACGGTGCGACCGTTGACATCGAAGGCGACCGGGCGCACCCGCTCGTCGATCTCGGAGTCCTGGGCAGAGGGCGTCGCGTTCGTCGTTGATGTTGGATTGACCGACACCAGCCGCGTGAGTACCTGGCCGGCCGCATCGGCTCCTATCAGGTCGACGAGGCGCAATTGTTGCCGACCATCCGGCCGGCTGAGTGATGACAGGCCACCGAAGACGTGTAGTGCCGAGGCGTTTTCCTCGATCACCAAGCCGCTGCCGTCGACAATCAGAATGGGCGATTGGTTCGAATCGAACAGTTCCCGGTAGAGGGTCTCGGCATCGAGATGAGCAGCCTGTGCGACATCGGCCAACTGGCGCGCCTCCCGTTCGGCCGACACCCGCTGTCCGATGAGCACGGCCATGCCGTCGATGAGGACGATCTGAAGGATCTCGGCCCAAGCGGCGACCGGATCGCGCTGACTGACGGCGACGACGAACCGGGGAACTGCCAACGTGGTGACCCAGGCAGCCGTGAACGCGGCCCCGGGAAGGCCAAAGTTCAGGGAGGCATATGCGACAGGTATGAGGAAGAGGGCCAACGTCGAGAACTCGAGCGCCAACGAGGACGTGGCGAGGTGGAAGGCGACTGTGACGGCCAGACGGATCAGGGCTAGGGACAGGATGATGAGTTGCAGAATCCAGAAATGCGAATCGGTCCACGGCTCCCCGCGCGAGGAGGCGCCAGGTCGCGCCCGGCCCCCAGGCTGGTTGACGGCATGGGCCTGGGAGGTTCCCATCGTCATGCGGACGGATCGCCTGCGACTGATGACTCCCGGTCGAAAAGACTGTGCGCCAAGGCGTAGTGGACCAACTCCGTGCGCGAAAGGATGCCCAATTTTTCGAAGACATGGTTGAGATGGCCTTCTACTGTTCGTGGACTGATCCCGAGCTGTCCGGCGATGGTCTTGTTGGTCATCCCGCGAGCGACCAGCCGCACCACGGCGCTCTCACGGGTCGTCAGTTGGCGGCCCGCCTCCTCCGAATGTTGTTCTCCGTCCTTCTCGCCCGTTCCGGGGCTCGGAGGTCCGATCGCCCAGATTCCGTCGCACGCCTGACGGAGGGCAGCGACCAGTTCGGTGCTCGGCATGGTCTTGAGCAGGTAGCCGGAGATACCAGCCGCCATCGCGGCCCTGACGTAGTGCTCGTCGTCGTATGCACTGAGAATGACGACAGCGAGCTCGGGATAGTCGGTCACCAGCTCGCGGCCCAGATCGATCCCGTTCGCAGTCGGAAGGCGAATGTCGGTGATCACCAGATCGGGTCGGGTGTCCGCCACGACGATCCGCGGGACTCAGCGTCGGCTGCCTCACCCACCACCACGAAACCGATCGCTTCTTCGAGGATGCGCCGCGTGCCGGTGCGCAACAGCTCGTGGTCGTCCACGATGACCGTCCGATGTACGACCAGCTCGCCCGGTGGCCAATCCTCAGATCGGCCTTCCGAGTCATTCCGCCGGTCGTTCAAGCCGGAATCGGGGACCATCTGGTTACGGGAGCGACCACTGCCCATGAAACCATCGTAGGTGGGTCACCCTGCAATGATGAGTGACACCACCATCGCCGCAGCGGTCGCGGTTACCAGCGGGGTGGCAATGATCGGTGATCTGGTCCTGACGGCCGAGGGAGACCCGAGGGCGGGGGTCCTCGACGTCCACCTCACGGCAGCGAGGCAGGAGAACGTGGCAATGGCCCAGGTGGCCACACCGCCGACCGCGCCCGCAAGTCCCAGACCGCCGAGCCAGCATCCGGCCACCGGCAGCAAGGTCCGACCGTACGTCCGCGGATCGAGGCAGTCGGGGTCTCGGACACGGAGGATGCCGAACACGGTGACCCCGACCACGAGGCCGGCTAGAGAGCCCCCGAGGACCGCCCATCGCCCGAGCCACGCACTGGCTGCGACGATTGCAGCCTGCCCGAGAGCCGTCCCGACGGCTGCCACGGAGAGTGGCGATCGTGACCCTGCGAGCTCGATGAGCGAGACGGCGATAGCCGTGGCCGCCAGTACGCAGTAGCCAGCTGACAGCGCCGTCCCGTGCCAGGCCCAGGTCACGAGGGCGAAGGTCAGCCCTGTGGACAGCTCAACCAGGGGATATCGGGCCGAGATCGGCTGGTGGCAACCATGGCAGCGTCCTCGCAGGAAGACCCAGGACGCCACCGGGATGTTCTCCCACCAGGCAAGTTGACGATCGCATGGCGGGCAGAATGATCGCGGGGTGGACACGGATAGTCCGATCGGGACCCGGTAGACGACGACGTTGAGGAAAGAGCCCACGAAGAGCCCGACCAGCGCGGCCACCGGGATGGCGAAGGCCTCGATGGGGACGTCGCCCGAACTCATGTTCGTGCACCATGGTCGGAAAACCCACTCCAAACATAGGATCTGACCAGGGAATTCGTGTCCATATTCCCCCGAGGCGCCTTTGTCTTCACACGTCACCTCTCGCGGTGGAATCGGCAACTCTAGATCGGAACCGCCGTCAAAGGCCTTGAGGTTCGCGCAGGGCCGGTGGGAGACTGACCACGGGGAGTGAGAATCTCGGATGCACTCCCACCGCCATCCAAGGGGCAGGTTGGAAGGGGCAAGGTGCGGACTCCAGGGAGGATCGACAGGCCCGAGCGGCCCGTCCACGCCGATTTGGGTTCAATGTCGATCCCGAGCCTGCCGATGGTGGTCTCATGAGCGACGTCGACGCCATCCGGAGCATGGCAAGTGAGCGCGACCTCGAATTCGTCGATCTCGACACCTATGGCGTCGATCCGGCCGCGGTCGGGATCCTTCCGATTGACCTCGCCCGGCGTCACCACGTGGTCGTCGTCAAGCGGAAATTCGGTACCCCGGTCATCGCGACCTCCGATCCCGACGATCTCTCCGCCCAGGATTCGGTTCGCGCGCGTCGATTGGACGCGAGTTCATCTCGGTCGTGGCCGCTCAGGAGCAGATTGACGCCTACCTCGAACAGCTCGACTCTTCGGAGAACGAGCCGCCTGAGTCCGCGGGCACCGACGAAGCCGAAGCGTCGGAAGGACCCATCTCGGAATCCGGTGACAACCCCACCGAGCTTGCCCCCGACCTTCCCGACCTTCTTGTCGCGCTCACAAGCGAGCCGCTCGTGCTCGAAGGCGACGGCGAGTCTGATCTGGTGACGCCAGACTCGACAGTCGTGGATTCACCGGCGACATCACCCGAACTCGTGGCGGATGACTCGGAGGCGAAACCCACCGTAGGGGAGAAGCCCGCGAGGGGAAACCGCGGCTCCAGGGCACCCGCTGTGGAGCCCAGCGCGATGGACGGAGTTGCAGCCGAAGGCGGAATTACTCAATCAACCGAGGCAGCCGACAAAGCGACCGATGCCGCGCCGACACGTCGGGCACCGTCCACTGGCAAAGGACAGAGAGGGAAGAAGTCAGGGTCGAAAGAGAGTGGGAAGTCGACCTCGGAAGAACCGCCGAATCGGTCACTGAGGGCGCCGAATCGGTCACTGAGGAGACTGCCACCGGTGGGCCTTCTGTCACCTTGCCGGATCCACCGCCTGTACGCCCCCGATCCGGGAATCGATCTGTTCACGGACGTGGCGCCTGAGAGCATGGACGCCGACGCCGGATCCTCACCCGGGGAAATAGCTGGGCTTGTACCCGACGAACCGACGACCGACCTGTTCGGTGGCCTCCGCATCCCCCAAGAAGATGTATCGGTCGACGGTCCGAGGGAAGGAGACCAACTCCCCGTTGAGCCGGATGATTCTCCGCAGACCACAGGTCTGGCGACCGAGGTGCTTCTTCCGTTCAGCGGAGAGTTGGCCGAGCTGGCGAGCTCTGTCGAAGATGTGGCCGAACACGGTGCATCGGATTCCACTGCTGACGCTGCCGACCTGGTCGCCGAGGCGGTCGCCACATACCAAGAGCTCCACCCGGAAGAGCAGTATGCCGAGGTGTCGAGCTTCGACGGTGATGCGGCAACCTCGATGTTTCCACCACTCGCCAAGGCACTCGTCGAGGGCGGACGGGTATCGCTCGAAGACATGACCTCTGTTCTCGAGGAGCATCACCTCACCGGCCAAAGTGTCGCCCGCATTCTGACCAACCGCAATTTGGTCACCGAGGCCGACCTCATGTGGGGAATGGCCGAGGAGATGGGGCTCGAATTCGTCGATCTGGACACGGTCGGTGTGGACCTGACCGAAGCCGGGACCATCCCAGAGGCGACGGCCAGACATCACAACGTGATGGTCATCGCCAACGACAACGGGACTCCGGTTGTCGCGGCCTCCAATCCCACCGACGTGTTCGCCATGGACGACCTTCGAACCATCATGGGACGCAACTTCATCGTCGTGGTGGCGACCCGATCGCAGATCAGCACCTACATCGGACAGGCATTCAACAGCGGAGCAGACGCCGCCGACATGGCAATGGAGGCATCACTCGGCATCGACTCCGGTCATCAGGAGTCCGGCGTCGATGACATCCAGTCAGTCACCGAGGAAGCGCCGATCGTCCGGTATGTCAATCTGCTGATCCTCCAGGCCCTCAACGAGCGGGCGTCGGACATCCACATCGAACCGACAGGGAGTGAGCTGCGAATCCGATACCGGATCGATGGCGTGCTGCACGACGTCTCGACTGCGCCGCGGACGATCGCTGCCGCGGTTACCACGCGACTCAAAGTCATGGCCGACCTCAACATCGCCGAGCATCGGGTACCGCAAGACGGGAGGATCTCCCTCAATGTCGGCGCCAAGGGGATCGACCTCCGAATGGCAACGCTGCCCACCATCCACGGCGAGAAAGTCGTGATGCGGGTGCTCGACAAGTCGAGCGTGGTCATGGGCTTCGGCGATCTCGGCTTCGAAGAAAAATTGCTCGTCACCTACGAGGGGCTCTACACCAAGCCGTACGGGACCATCATGGTGACCGGACCGACCGGCTCAGGAAAGTCGACGACGCTGTACACGACACTGAGCGCTCTGAACTCACCTGAGAAGAACATCATCACTGTGGAGGACCCCGTCGAGCTGCCACTGAAAGGCGTGAATCAGGTGCAGCTCAATATCAAGGCCGGTCTCAATTTTGCTTCCGCACTCCGGGCGATCCTGCGATCCGACCCGGACATCGTGCTGGTCGGGGAGATCCGGGACAAAGAGACAGCGTCGATCGCGATCGAAGCGGCTCTGACCGGTCACATGGTGCTGGCCACGCTCCACACAAACAACGCAGCGTCGACACCCATGCGCCTGATCGAGATGGGCATCGAGCCCTTCCTTGTCACCTCGTCGTTGTCCGGGGTCCTGGCCCAACGGCTCGCCCGGCGGCTCTGCACGCACTGCAAGGAGGCGTACGAGCCGACCGAGGCCGACATCGTGGCCGCAGGATGGTCGATGAACGAGGTCGAGGAGATCGGTGGCATGTCGAAGGTGTACCGGTCTGTCGGTTGCTCGGCCTGCTCCCATACCGGCTATCGCGGGCGCAAGGCGCTCGCCGAGCTGCTCCCGATGACAGAAGAGATCGAACGCATGATTATCGAAGGAGGATCCGTGGACGAGATCCATCGGCTTGCCGTGAACCAGGGGATGAACACCCTCCGCCAGAGCGGGTTGCTCAAGGCGATCGAGGGTGAGACCACCCTCGAGGAAGTGCTGCGGGTGGTCGCATGACCTCCGTGACAGAAGAGACGCGCACAGAATGGTCTGGTCGACTTGCCCAGGCGCTGGTCCAGTCCGGTTATGAAACCGAGGCCAATATCCGTCCGCTGGTCAACGAAGCTGCGGCTACAGGAACGAGCCTGGCGTACCTGCTCGTCAGCCGGGGGCTCGCGCTGCCGGGCATCGTGGTCGGGACCTTGGCCCACCTTGCACAGCTCCCCGCAGCCGACCTGGCGTCGATGACGCCGAACCCGGACGCGGCGGCGGCGATGCCCACGGAGGTGATGCGCGAGTTCGATGCGGTTGCGCTCCAATTCGATGGCAACGCGATGACCGTCGCCTTTGCCGAACCCCCGACGCCCCTGCGTCTGGATGCACTGGCCTCGCGTGTAGGTCATCGGATAAACGCGGTGCTCGCCGATCCGGTCGTGATCGAGCGCTATACCGGTAGCCAGGCATCCGGTGGTCCCGTCTCGTCCGCAGCGGAGATTCCCCCGCCCCCGGGCGCTCCTGGACCGGTACCCGGATCCCCACTGGTCGACAGCCCGAGCGACGCCGGGGAAGACTCCGACCGATCCATCGCGGAGAGGTTGCTCGAGGAGGGGATGCCGGCCACGGCATCCGACGGGACCATGCCCCTCCACATCGACGACCTCCTGCGGTATGCGGTCTCGGTGGGTGCGTCGGACCTCCACCTGACCGCGGCCATGCCTGCCTCGATTCGCCTGCACGGAGCGATGCGCCAGATCGAAGGATGCCCGCCCCTCGACAACCAAACTCTGCGCGACATGGTGTTCGGTATCCTCCCGGCCTCACAACGTGAGCGGTTCGAGGAGGAGCACGAGCTCGACACGTCGCACTCGATCGCCGGCGTCGGGCGGTTCCGGGTCAACGTCGCGTTGCAACGTGGAACCGTGGCTGCCGCACTCCGTCCCATTCCCCATGAGATGCCCATGTTCGACACTCTCGGGTTGCCCGATTCGATCAAATCGTTCACCGATCTCCGACGCGGTCTGGTGCTGGTTACCGGACCGACCGGCTCGGGAAAGTCGACGACTCTCGCGTCGCTTGTGGACATCATCAATCGGACGAAGCCACTGCACATCGTCACGGTCGAGGATCCGATCGAGTTCCTCCACGACCACAAGCGCTCGATCATCACCCAGCGCGAAATCGGCGAGGACACCAACTCCTTCGCCGAGGCCCTGCGGCGCGTGCTCCGTCAGGACCCGGACGTCATCCTGGTTGGCGAGCTCCGCGACCTCGAGACCATCTCGATGGCTCTCACGGCCGCTGAGACCGGCCACCTGGTATTTGGCACACTGCACACACAGGACGCACCCCAGACCATCGACCGGATCATCGATGTGTTTCCAACCAATCAGCAGGAGCAGATCAGGGTCATGCTCGCCGCGACCCTGGAGGGTGTGGTGACCCAGCAGCTGGTGGTCAATACCGAGGGCACCGGGCGCATTCCCTGCGCCGAGGTCCTCGTCTGCACGTCGGCCATCCGGAACCTGATCCGGCAGGCGAAGACCCACCAGATCTACTCGCTCATGCAGGTGGGGGGCTCCTTCGGGATGCAGACCATGGACCAGGGCCTGGCGGCACTGGTGAAGTCCGGCCTGATCTCGGAGGGCATCGCCTACGACCGGTCGCAGAACGAGGAAGACCTCCGAAACCACCTGAGCATGGGCTGACCGCCCGGCTCACCGACTTGCGAATTGGGGAATTGTGGCACTGACATTCGACTACAAGGTGCGGGACAAGGCGGGCGGGCTCGTCGAGGGCCAGCTCGAAGGCGACAGCATGGCGCTCGTCGTGCGAAGACTGCGGGAGATGGGCTACATGCCGATCTCGGTCACGCCGAAGTCGACCATGAGCTTCAAGACCGAAATCAAGATTCCAGGACTGTCGGACCGGATCAAGCTTCGGGAAATCGCTGTCGTCACTCGACAACTGTCGACGATGGTCGATTCGGGACTGTCGGTAGTGCGTTCGCTCGGCATCCTGGCCGCCCAGGTGGAGAACCAGGAGCTTTCACGCATTCTCAATGAGGTCCGACTCGACCTCGAGCACGGCTCGTCGCTCTCCGCCGCATGCGCCAAGCACCCAAAGGCGTTTTCGACCCTGTTCTGCACTCTCGTGCAAGCGGGAGAAGCCGGCGGCAATCTCGACGACGTGTTGAAGGACCTGGCCGAGACCATCGAAAAGCAAGCACAGCTCAATCGCACCATCCGATCGGCGATGACCTATCCCGCCGTCGTGCTGAGCGTGATGTTGGTGATCTTCACCGCGATGATCGTGTTCATCGTCCCTGTGTTCCAAAACCTGTTCACGTCGTTGGGCGGGAAGCTCCCATTTCCCACCCGGGTTCTGATCAAGATCTCGGATATCGTCACCAGCGCGTGGGTTCTCCTGATCATTGCACTCGTGATCGGCGGGATCATCGGCTTGAGGAAGTGGATCGCCACGGACGAAGGACGTCGACGCTGGGACAAGATGATCCTCAAACCACCTGTTTTCGGGCAGCTGTTCCACAAGGTGTCGCTCGCACGTACGACCGGTACCCTTGCGTCTCTCATCGGCTCGGGGGTGCCGATCCTCGAATCCCTGGATATCAGTGCCGATGTCTCCGGTAACCGGACGGTCGGCGATGTTCTGATACAGGCGAAGGATGGAGTACGTGAGGGCAGGCCGCTCGCCGACCCTCTCCGCGAGCACGAGGATGTGATTCCTCAACTGGTGGTCCAGATGATCGAGGTCGGAGAGCAGACGGGCGCCCTGGACGGGATGCTCCGGAAGGTCGGCGAGTTCTATGACCAGGAGGTCGAGGTCACCGTCAACAATCTGACCGCACTGCTCGAGCCCCTGCTCACCGTGTTCATGGGTGCCATGGTCGGAGCGATGGTGATCTGCCTCTACCTGCCGATGTTCGACTACATCAAGCTCATCCACAACTGAGCCCGGCGTCAAGACGTCCTCAATACCCGACGCACTGGCGGGCGGGTGTGGGCAAAGCAGGAAACGCTCACTTTTGGGAGTCGATCCGCGCCGTATTGGTTGCTCAGGTTGCTACCAAGCTGCACCCGTTTTGCAACCGGAATGGTGATCGGTACCTCCTAGCATTGTTGTCACATACGCCGTAGCTTGAGGGATCGAGTAGAGAGTCTGTCGCTCGGTCCCCCAATGTGTGTCGGCGGGTGTTCGTCGCTCCGAAAACGGACAATGTTCCGAGAAATTGGTCCGATCAATATCTCAAGTTGTCCGTTTTACGGGTCGATGGAGACAGCGGCTATCAATCCAGATATCCGCACATTGATGCATCAATAATCACGAGGAGGCAACACATGTTTTCATCCGTAATTGCTCGCCTGAACGACAGGCGCGATGCAGCGGAAGGGCTTGGCGAGGACGCCGGGTTCACCCTCATCGAACTGATGGTCGTTCTGCTCATCCTGGCCATTCTGCTGGCTATCGCCATCCCGACCTTCCTCGGTGTGACGAAGTCCGCGAACGACCGGGCGACCCAGTCCAACCTGAACACCGCTCTGGTGAACGCGAAGTCCTACTACCAGACGCAGTCGCAGACCTACAACAACGCTGCCAGCGCTGTTGCCGGAATCGCAGCCGCCGAACCCGCCCTCGGATTCGTGAACGCATCGCTCGGTACTACGGCATCGACCGCCCTTCCGGTGACGTCCGGGACGACCAGCGGTAGTTCTGGTGCGCAGGCGATCGTCTCGGTCTCGGTCTCGGCCGATGCCAACGGCATCATCCTGGCCGGCTGGTCGAAGTCAGGCAACTGCTTCTACGTCGTCGACAACTCCCAGGCCCTGACCGGGGCTGCCGCAACCACGGCTCCTTACGGCACTCCGACGGGCACCGGTACCGCCGGTACCGCCGGTGGACTGGCGCTGGTGTTCCCGGCGACGGGTGGGACCACGTACGCAGAGGTCAAGGGTGACACCGCTACGACCGACTGCAACGCCTCGACGCCGAAGGCCACCGGGACGACTTCCCTGTTCCAGACGCAGAACACAGGGTTCCCCAGCTGATCAGGGAAACCATTTCAGCGTGCTGAGTGCTTGAGCGCGCTGGATTGAAGCGGATGGATGTGCCCCCTCCCTATCGGGAGGGGGCACGTCCGCTGTCGGGAACCCCCTTCGACTCGAGTCTGATGCTGGGGGCTACGTGCGTTGCTCGCTCAAGGCAACCGGTGTTCAGCCGATATTGAGGTCGGGGAGCGCATCCAGACGAGGGGAGTCCCGTGGAAACCAGTGAGCTCCAACCGACGACGGAATCGTTTGCGGTGAAGACGCACGTTCTCCGTGGGCGTTCGTGGCGGCGCAAGATCGCAGATCGGGCATGGCCTCTGGCTCTCACAGATGATCATGCTCGCTGCGGGCATCGTCTTCATGTTGGAATGGGAGCCATTGGTCCACCACGCACCCGTGTGGGACACCGGTGATGACCTCTGGGGAATCTTCCGTGCTGCCCACTACGTGGGTTGGGGATGGTTGGGCGGTGTCTATACGCCGTCGAACAGCGTCGTGTCTTTCCCGGGTCTTCCGATTCTGCTCGCGCCGGTGGCGATGCTCACCGGATTCCTCCATCTCAGCGAGTCGGATACCCAGGTCCTCGTAGCCCATCCGAGCGCGGCGTTGGTCCTTCAGCCGGTGGTTCTCCTTCTCACGTCAACCGTGGTGTTCGCCGTAGACGCTCTCGCTCAGCGAATCGACGTGTCTATGAGACAGAGGCTGGTGTTGACGACATTGGTCGCGATCATTGCGTGGCCCATCGCTTCCGTGTGGGGTCACCCCGAAGATGCTCTGGCCATGACGTTCGCTCTCTATGCAATGGTGAACGTACTGGACGGCAGATGGGCACGGTGCGGTTGGCTCCTGGGCGTTGGGATCTTGATGCAGCCCCTCGTGGCGATGCTGGTCCCGCTCGTCGTAGGTGCGGCACCGCCTGGAAGGCGGTTGTTCCTCGTCATCCGGTCCGCCGTGCTCTCGTTGGGTCTTGTGACCGTGGCATATGTCGGGAATCCCGCCGGTACGTACCAGATGCTCGTCAAGCAGCCGACACAGCCGTACTTGAATCATGCGACGCCATGGGTCGCCCTGGCGCCGAGATTGGACACCGGATCGGGAGGCGCTGTCGCGGGCCAATCGGCGACATCATTTCCTGATTGGAGGCGTCTCGGATCCGTCGCACTTGCTCTACTACGTGGCAGGTGGTCCGGGACGGATGATCGACGTGCTCTTGGCTATCGGTCTCGGGCTGTTCGTCTGGCGGCGCCCCCAAAAGCCGCTGATGCTCCTATGGCTGGCGGCGCTGGTACTCGGCGTCTCGGAGCTTCTTCGAGGCGGTCATGACGCCCTACTACCGCGACTCCGGCGCTGTTCCTCACGCTCGTGCTTGCCGCTACGCGTGGTGGTCGGCGGTTCGCAGCAGCGGGCGTCATTGCAGTCGAGATCACCGTGTTTGGCTACCATCACCTGAATCCCTGGGAATGGTGGGTTCCGATCGTTGTCGGCCTGGGCGCGATCCTCGCGCTGGGCTATCCGAGCACGAGCACGGGTAGTCCGGCGGAAGGCGTCCGGGAAGGCGGTAGGGCATCGGAGGGCACATCGGGGAATGCTGGGATGCCCTCGGAGAACCCAGGTGCTGCCGTTCCCGGAGCGGGAGTCGACCGAACGCTGACATCGGTGTGACGGGGCTCTACGCGATCCGGTGTCCTTGACGGCCACCGACGGCGGTCCGGTCACCGTCCCTACAGCGGCCCCACCGTGTGCTTGCGACCGGGCAGCCGCTCCCTCGAGGTCTCGAGCACCTCGAGCGCCTCGGCGACCACTCGGCGGGTGTCGGCGGGGTCGATGACCGCGTCGACGAACCCGCGCTCGGCCGCCTGCCAGGGCGTCAGGAACCGCTCCTCGTAGTCGGTCTGCAGGGCGTCCCGCTGCTCGGCACCCGCACCCCGGTGGAGGATCTGGACCGCCCCCACCGCCCCCATCACCGCGATCTCGGCACCCGGCCAGGCGAAGCAGAGGTCGTTGCCCATGCCCTTCGAGTCCATGACGATGTAGGCACCGCCGAACGCCTTGCGCAGGATCACGCAGACCCGTGGGACGGTGGCCTCGGCGTAGGCGAAGGCGAGCTCGGCGCCGTGCCGGATCATGCCCCGCCACTCGAGGTCCTTGCCGGGCAGGAACCCCGGGGTGTCGACGAGGGTGACCAGCGGGATGTTGAAGGTGTCGCACAACCGCACGAAACGGGCGCCCTTCTGCGAGGCGGCGATGTCCAGGGTGCCGGCAAGCGCCTGGGGCTGGTTGGCGACGAACCCGACCGTCCGCGTGCCGATCCTGCCCAACGCGGTGACCAGCTGGGGTGACCACCGCGTCCAGAGCTCGGTGATCTCACCGTCGTCGGCGAGGGCGGCCGCAACCCGCCGGACGTCGTACGAGCTCGTCCCCCGGTCGGGGATGAGCGTTCGCAGCCCTTTGTCCCCCGCCGCGATAGCGGCCGGGGGGCCCACCGGCGGGAGCTCGTCGTTATGGGCGGGCAGGAGAACGAGCAGATCGGCGACACGGTCGATCGCGTCCTCGGTGGTCGCCGCCTCCACCGCGCACAGCCCGCTCGAGCGGGCGTGCATGGCCGTACCACCGAGCTGGTGGACGCCGATGCGGATGCCGGTGAAGTCCTCGACCATGGCCGGCCCGGAGACGAAGGCGAAGGCGTCGACGGTCATCACCACCAGATCGGCGAGCCCGAGGAGCAGGGCGGGACCCGAGAGCGCGGGCCCGGTCACCACCATCACCACCGGTACCACCCCGGAGCACTCGGCGAGCGACCGGGCTGCCCCGCCCCACCCGTGCAGGGAGGCCACACCCTCCATGACGTCGGCACCGCTCGACGCAAGGACGACCACTATCGGGATCTGCAGCGAGCGAGCCGACGTCGCCGCAGCCCGGAGTGTCTCTCCGTCCTCGAGGGAGAGTGCACCGCGCCGGATGGTGGAGACCGACCGCACCACCATGGCCGGCCGTCCCCCGAGGTCCTCGACGCCGGCGCGGAGGCTCCCGGGGACCAACCGGCGGATGACCGGCGCTTCGGGGGCATCGAGGATCACCGGCCCATGGTACGGATCCCTGCGTGGCCCCGCGTTGATCGCACCACCGCCCCTACGGGGCTGTCGGACCGCCGTCCGGCCGCTCGCGTTCGGTCTCTCCCCGGTCCGGCGGCGCCGGGTGGTCGGGGCGTTCGGCCGCCGGAGGCTCCGGCGGCGGCACCGGGCCGCCCTCGCGCCCCGCCCTCCGGTCGGCCCGCTCGAACTGCCGCTCGACGTCGGCCCAGACCAGCGGCTCGTCGGGTCCGAACTCGTCGTCGGTGTTCGGAGCCCGGGCCAGCACCACCGCTCCCACCGAGAGCAGCACCAGGAGCATCGAGAGCTTGGAGAGGAAACCGGCTACCTGCTGGTCGTTGAGCGGCCGCAGGCCGACCGCCGACGCCGAGTGGGCGAAGACCGGGTAGAGCGGCCGGGTCGAGAGGATATAGAGGAACGAGAGGAACCCGGGGATGACGGCCTGCGCCACCAGGTAGACGAACCGCACCACCGGTCGTGGGCGCCTGATACCTGGGATCCGGCCGAGCACCGGGATCCACAGCACCAGGCCGGCCCCGATCACCGCTGCGGCCAGCAGGCCTCGGCCTACGGCCGACCGCGCCTGGAGCGACACCGCCGCAGGGAGCATCGAGCCGACCAGGACCACCGTCACGAAGGCAACTGCGACCGGCGGTCGTGCGAGGCCGGTCAGAGCCGCGTCGATCGGCGGCGGCCTGGTCAGCCACCGTAGAAGGTCGAAGGGGAGGCCCCGGAGCAGGAGCGGGGCCACCGCGAGCACGAGCAGGACCCGCTGGGCGACCAGCGCAGAGAGCGACCAGTGCGCGGCGAGGTCGCCGAGCGGCCACCCGAGGGCGATCCCCGCCCCCGCCACCGCCCCGAAGAACCGGATGACGTCGGCACGCGGCCACACCTCGCGGCGGGCTTCCCCGCGCTGCAGCCGCCGGTGGCCGAGCACCACGGCCGCGCTCAGGACGGCCAGGACTGCCCAGAGCGCCGGGTGGGGCTGCCAGGCCAACGGATCGGTCCCGGTCACGGCCGGATCCAGTTCCCGCGGGTCCTAGATTGGCGTGAATGGCACAGCCCGACCGACTCGAACGGGTCACCGACCTGCTGCTCGTCCTGCTGGGCACGACCCGCCCGCTGAGCCTGCGCGAGATCGCCGACCGCGTCCCCGGCTACCCCGACGGCCATACCGCGCGCCGGCAGGCATTCGAGCGCGACAAGCGCCTCCTGCGCGACGAAGGGGTGCCGGTCCTGGTCGAGCCGGTCGGGGGCGACGACCAGCTCGGTTACCGTGTCGACCCCGACGCCTACTACCTTCCCGACCTGCACCTGGAGCCCGAGGAACAGGCGGCGCTCAACCTGGCGGTGGCCGGCGTCCACCTCGGCGAGCCTATCGGGAGAGAGGCGCTTTCGAAGCTGGGGATGGCAGGCGAGTGGCCCCTGCGCGGTGGACCTGTTCCCCTCGTCGACCTCCCTTCTTTCGACGGGCTCCCTGCGCTGCCGGTCCTCTTTGACGCGGTCCGCCGGAAGGCCGTGGTCGGCTTCGAGTACCGGGGGAGGACGCGCTCGGTGGACATGGCGGGTATCCGGTTCCGGGGCGGCCGCTGGTACGCGGTGGGGTGGGACCGCGACAGGGCAGAGGCCCGCACCTTCCGGGTCGACCGCATCTCCGGTGTCCCGACGCTCGGGGAGCCGGACTCCGCCCGCGTGCCGGAGGGATTCGACCTCGAAGGGGCATTCGCCCGCGACCCCTGGCAGTTCGGCGCCGGACCGGCCGTCGAGGTCGACGTGGCCGTCGACGCCGCCGAGTCGTCGCGGGTGGTGGCGGCGCTCGGGCCCGACGCGGTGGTCGGACGCGGGGACGACGGCACGGTCGAGGTGCGCCTGGCGGTGACCGACACGGAGGCGCTGCTCTCCTGGGTCCTCGACCTGCTCGACCACGCGGAGGTGCTTCGCCCACCCGAGATGCGTGCGGCGATGGTGGCGCGACTCGAGGCGATGGTCGCTCCGGGGGGGACCGCGGTCCGATGAGCCGCCCGCCCGACACCGCCGGCCGGCTGCGGCGGCTGCTGGCCATCCTGGCCTGGCTCGCCCAGGAGGGGGATGCGTCCATCGACGAGGTGGCGGAGCGGTTCGACCTCGCTCCTGCCGCACTGGTCGCCGAGCTCGAGATGGCTGCGTGCTGCGGTGTCCCGCCCTACACGCCGGATCAGCTCCTCGAGATCGTGGTCACCGACACCACCGTGTCGACGAGGTTGGGGACCACTCTTGCCCGCCCTCGCCGGCTCAGCCCGCGGGAGGGATTGGCCCTCGCCGCGTCCGCCCGCGCGCTGCTGGCCGTCCCCGGGAGCGACGACGGCGGGGCGCTGTCCAGGGCCCTCGCCAAGCTCGACCGCGCCCTCGGCGGCGCAGCGCTCGATGTCGAGCTCGACTCGCCCGAGTTCCTCGGGGTGGTCCGGGAGGCACTGGTTTCGGAGGATCGGATCGAGCTCTCCTATTACTCGGCCTCGACCGACCAGGTGACCGTCCGCACGGTGACCCCGCAGCGGGTCTTTGCCGCCGAGGGCCACTGGTACCTCGACGCATGGTGCGGGACCGCCGGCGAGGTCCGCCGGTTCCGGGTCGACCGGATCCGTTCGGCGCTGCCGGTGGGTGGGTTGGACGACCGGGCCCGCCCCGTGGACGATCCCGGGGCGGCCCGGGCCATCGGGACCGACCTCGACGCCTACGTGCCCGGTCCGGAGAGCCGCCGGGTGCGTCTCTCCCTCGAGCCCTCGATGACCTGGCTCATGGAGTCCGTTCCCTCCGCCGAACAGGTGGGGGAGGAGAAGGGCCGCGTTGTCTGGGAGGTCTACGTGGGGGGGGACGCCTGGCTCGAGCGGCTCCTGCTACGTCTCGGCCCGGGCGCCGAGGTGGTCGGTCCACCCGAGCTCCGCTCGCTCACCGGGTCGGCCGCATCCAGGATCCTCGCCCGCTACCGCGGGCCCGGGATGATGTCCTGAAATAGCATGGAATAACATGAGATAGCATTCAAATGCTATTCTGACCGGTGGAGGTGGCCGGTCATGGCGGGATCCCCGTGCTGAGGATGCAGGTCGTGCGCGGCGGGAGAGCCGACTACTACCTGGGCGACCTCGTTCCGGGTCATGCAGAGGGGACCGGCGTGGCCGGTGAGTCCCCCGGTGTGTGGACAGGAGAGGGGGCGGGGGTGCTCGGGCTCCGGGGTCGGGTCGAGTCCGCCCCGTTCACCGACCTGCTCGAGGGGCGCGACCCGCTGGGCGACCGCTGGCTCCGTCGCGTCCCCTCGGACGCGCAGCGTGTCCGGGTTCGATCTGGTGTTCTGCGCGCCCAAGTCGGTGAGCCTCCTTCATCTCCTCGGTCCCCGCGAGATCGCCGCCGCCGCCGGAGCCGCTCACGACGAGGCGGTGTCCGCTACCACGGCCCACCTCGAGCGGGAGGGCCTCGGTGTGCGGCGGACCGTCGGCGGCCGGGTGCACCGCCTGTCGTCGACCGGCATGGTTGCCGCGAGCTTCGTGCACCGCACCAGTCGCTCCCTCGACCCACATCTCCATACCCACCTGGTCACGGCCAACGTTGCCCAGGGGGTCGACGGCCTCTGGTCGGCGGTCGACAGCCGCCGACTGTTCCTCCACCGACGCGCCGCCGAGGGTCTCTACCACGCTGTGCTCCGCGACGCCCTTACCCGGGAGCTCGGCGCAGAATGGGTGGCCGGGCACTCGGGTCGTCCGGAGGTGTCCGGTGTCGACCCGGTGCTCTGCCGGCTCTTCTCCCAGCGTGCAGCCGGCATCGAACAGGAAGTCCACCGTCGGTCCGGGGCCGCGCGGTCGTCGGGGCGATCCGCCTTCCACCTGGACCGGCCGGACAAGGACCGCACCGTGACGGTCGACGTGCTGCGGACCGTCTGGCGCCGACGTGCCGCCGATCACGGGCTCGACCTCGGCGAGCTGGTCCGGGTCGTGGGCCGGGGGAGGGTCGGTCCCGAGGCCGGACCCGAGCGCGATCGACTCGGGCGGGGGCTCGACGGCTCGCGGCGCGCCGCTCGGTGGTGGCCCGGCGCGACCTGGTGTGCGCGCTGACCGGGGCGCTGCCACAGGGCGCCCCCGCACAGGTGGTGGAGCGGATGGCCGGCGCACTGCTCGACGCGGCCGGTCCCTGCACCGCGGGATCGGCCCGCCACGAGGGTGCCGATGCTGCCCCACTGTCCGAGCAGCGCTGGTCTGCTGCGGCAGTGGCCGGTTCCTACCGGCGACGGCCCGACCTGGTCGATCGTGCCTGGTGGGTCCCCGATCGGGCGCCGGGGGACCGCGCCGTCATCGACATCCCGGACAGGAGTGCACCGGTCGAGAGGGGGGAGAGAGCCAGGGACGCCGGCCTCGGGGCGGTCCGCCGGGGCAGGACCGAGCCCGAGAGCGCCGACGAGTGGTCCGGGTGGGACCGCTCAGCCGGGATCGTGCTCCGGTGACACCCGTGCGGTCGGCCCGCTTGCGTCGCAGCGGTCGGTGGGACGGTCTCAGCGCTCGAGGGTCGGGCCGGCACGCTCCATCCCATGGACTCGCTCTCGCGCATCGCGGGTGCCCGACGTCCGGTCGAGTTCGTGTCCGTGCGATCGCAACGTGCGCCATGGCTCGGCGAGGTGGGAGGGCGAGAGCGGCACCCAGCCGGCGCGGTTGCGGTGGTCGAACGCGAGGGCGTATCCCTCGGTCCCGCGGGTGAGGACCTCGGGGGGGAGGCGCCGCCGCCACACGGTGGCGTGCTGGTCGCCCGTGTGCGGCCGCCCGCCGGACAGCAGGTCGGTCAACAGATGATCCGAGAGTGCCCGCCCCGACGAGACCGACCGGGTGATCAGCTCCTCCTCGCCGGCGAGCACCGAGAGCGCCTCGAGTGTCCGCACGTCCCCGATCCCCGGAAGGACGACCGTGGTCCCGAAGAGCGAGGGGAAGCCCTCGGCCTCGGCCGGCCACCGGTGACGGGCCTGCGAGAGGTCCTGGAAACAGGCCAGGGTGACCACACCCTGGCCGCCGCCCTCGCTGACCATCGACGGCAGGTCGGGGATGGGCGCGATGTTGGCCAGCTCGTCGAGGGCCAGCACCACCGGCGGATCGGATCCGGAGCGGCCAACGGCTGCCCGTGCGTAGGCGGCGCGGCGGATGGCGTCGAGTACCCCCACGACGAGAGGTGCGACCAGCGCCTGGTGGTGTGCGGGAGCGGCGATGTACACGGTGTCGGTGGACCGGACGAACCGGGCGGGGTCGAAGTCGGGCACCGCGGTCGTCGCGAGCGCCTCCTCGGAGCGGAAGCCGCCCAGCGCGCCGGACGTGGTCGACCAGATACCGCTGAGCTCCCGCTCGTCGGTCGTGACGATGCCGTCGAGGAGGTTCCGGGCGATGTCAGCGGTCCCGGTCGGCTGGAAGGCGAGGATCTGTTGGGCGGGGAGTGCCTGGCGTCGGTCGACCCAGGTCAGCAGCGTCCGCATGTCGGCACCCTCGAGCGCGGCTGCGTGCAGCAGGGGCGCGAGCAGGGCCTCCGCCCGCTCGGTCCAGTGGGACCCGTCGCCCCTGGTCCTGACCGCACCCGCGGCCGGCGATCCGACCACCACGAGGGAGCGGGCTGTCGCCAACGCCGTCCTCCAGGAGACGCACGCCGGGACGGGCGACCACTGCAGGCGCTTGACGCCGGGGGACGGGTCCACCGAAGCGGTCGGATCGAACAGCAGGCATGCTCCGAGTCGTTCCCGCGCCCCGATGGTGGCGTCCAGCACGTCGGGTTTGGTCGAGGTCGAGACCACCGGACCGTTCGCGCCGAGCACGTTCGGGATGATCAACGACGAGGTCTTCCCCGAGCGCGGAGGGCCGAGCACCATGACCGAGTGCTGCGCGGCGGCGTGCCGCCAACCGTCTCGATCGTGTCCGAGGTAGAGGCCGTGGCCGGCGTCCGCGATTGCGCGAAGCGCGGCCTGGTGGGCCGAATCACGCGGTGGAGGGGGGTGTTCGAGAAAAAAGTTTGCCACCGGTCTGTACCTCTGCTTCGTCGTTCCGCGGCGGATGCTGGTGGCGGCACTGACCGTTCCACGAGTGCGGCACTCGATGGCGCGCGCTGAATAATGGTTGCAAATACACGGGTATTTGTCCATGGTCGATTCGCGCGTCGCGAGGGAGGACTCGCCGAGAGCGCACGCGACAGCGATCGCGGGGCCGAGCGCGTCGGGACCTGCCGCGCGGCAGTGGGGAGGGCGATGATGCTTGACCTGGGCCTAAAAAGCCATTTGGCTTGTATCCGATTACGTATCGCTGAGGAGGTGGTCGTGAACAGGTCTCAACTCGTCCAGCGTGGTGAGCAAGTCGGCGCAGTCGGCTCGGCGCACTACTGAGGACGTCGTCGACGCGCTGTTCGAGACCATCGTCGCGGAGGTCCGGGCCGGACGGAGGGTCACGGTCGTCGGTTTCGGGACATTCACCCCGACCGCACGTGCCCCACGGGTGGGCCGGAATCCGCGGACTGGTGCAGTGGTACCGATCCCCGCGTCGAACGGTGTCCGGTTCGCCACCGGTTCGACCTTCAAATCGGCGTTGAACCCTAAGGAGGGAGTGTCCATGGCAGTAAAGAAGCGAGCAGCCAAGAAGGCGGTCCGAAAGGCCCCGGCCAGAAAGACCGCGGCCAAGAAGACCGCTGCGAAGCGCACTGCAAAGAAGGCCCCGGCCAGAAAGACCGCGGCCAAGAAGACTGCTGCGAAGCGCACCGCGAAGAAGGCCCCGGCCCGCAAGACCGCGGCCAAGAAGACCGCCAAGCGGACGGTCCGCAAGGCCCCGGCCAAGAAGCGCGCGGCCAAGAGGACCACTGCGAAGCGCACCGCGAAGAGGGCTCCGGCCCGCAAGACTGCGGCCAAGAAGGCGGTCAAGCGGACGGTCCGCAAGGTGGCCAAGAAGCGCGCTACGGCCCGCAAGGCGGTCAAGCGGACGGTCAAGAGGCGCTAGCTGCTCCGGGTGGCCTTCTGGGCCGCCCCTCGGTGGTCGGTGGGGGGAGCCGGACCCCCACCGATCCGACCGGGCCCGGTCCTACGGCCGACGACCGCGTCAGAGATGGTCCATCCGGTGGAACGCCTCACCTGATGCGATGCCGCCCAAGGCGCCGTGCTCGGCCATCTGGCTGCGTACCCGGGATCCGAAGCGCTCCGCACCGCGGGTGACGGCGTCGTCGCCGGCGGACGGGTCGAACCCCAGCGTGGTGATCGCCTGGCTCTTGTGGCAGAGGAGGGCCTCGATCTTGTCCTCCTCGTGCCCGGAGGCCTGTTCGACGTGGTTGGCCTGGTCGGCCTCCCAGAGGAGGAGGGTCTGTGGCCGGTGGGGGGCGAGGCCCAGTTCGGGGAAGAAGTGCGGATCCCTGGCCGCGACCAGTGCGTCGAGGGTGAGGAACCCCGCCGCGCGGTGGTCGGGATGGAGCCGGTAGCGACGCCACGGGTCGTGGGCGAGGAGCACGTCGGGGCGCACCTCCCGGATCACTGCGGCCACCTCCCGCCGCTCGTCGTCTCCGTTGTGGAGCTCCCCGTCCACGCATCCGAGGAACGCCACCCTCGGAGTGCCACCCGCAGCGGCGTCGCGGGCGGGATCCGTACCCGAGCGGTCGCCGTCGAGGCGTGCCGCGGCGGCGAGGCACTCCCGCATGCGCACGCGCCACCAGCTGTTCGAGATCGGCGTCAGGGTCCCAGCTCCCCTTCGACCCGTCGGTCAGGATCAGGTGTCGGACCCGGCATCCGGCGGCGGCCCATTTGGACAGGGTGGCGCCGCACCCGAACTCCACGTCGTCCGGATGGGCTCCGACAGCGAGGGCCCGGGCCGGCACCGGCAGGTCGATCGTGACCGGAATCCGGTCCGGGAGGTCGCCGACCGGGAGATTCGCCGCCTCCCCGATGGCCCCGGCGGTAACGCGGCCGGGCGTGGTCACGGGAGCGGGGCGCCCGGCACGGCGACCGGGACGACGTCGCCCGGTTCGTCGACGTCCCAGGCCAGATCGGGGAGGTCGAGCACCCGCAGCGGCAGGCCGAGGCGTCCGGCCTCGATTCGGTGGCGGGCGAACGAGCCCGGTCCGTAGGAGAACTGGAAGCCCGCGTCGGCCGGCAGGGCGATCACGTTGGTGCCGTTGCCGTACCGGTCGGGCACGAGGGTGATGCTGTCCGCCTCACCCACCCCCGCCAGTCCGCTGGCCCGGGGCAGGTCGGCGTGCGAGACCGTGACCTGGACGACGCCGGCCTCGCGCAGGCGGTCGACACCGGCCTCCACCGCACCGTTGAGCCCGCGGCCCGGCTCCCAGACCACCAGCGCGCCGCGCCGGCGGGCCCAGTCGGCCACGTCGTTGTCGTCGCAGACCACGGCGACCGGCAACGGTCGGGCCGCGGCCAGCACCCGGTCGGCCATGGCCCGGGCCAGCTCGACGCGCTCGGCGCCCGGTGAGCGCGTGGTCGAGGCGCCCCTTGGCATGACTGAATGCCTTCACCGGCACCAGCACCGCCCGCGGCCCCAGTCGCAGGGACCGGCCCCACGGAGGGGGATCACCGATGGCTGCCACCGGGCCAGTGTAGGCAGGCGTCGCCGGTGCGGCCCCAGAGCAGCGCGTTCCTCTTGAAGCCACGGCATAGGGTTGTCCACATGTCGGACGACCCGTCGGCCGTGACAGACCATCCGGTGGAGCACGACCGGATGAAGGCACTGGCCCACGTCCGAGCGGTGCTGGTCGGTCTCGGCTGTACCGACGCCGAGATCGACCGCGCGGTGGCAGACGACATCCTCGACCTGCTGGTGGTCGACCGCATGTTGGTCCCGGCCACGGAGCGCCTGACCCAGGCCGAGGTGTCCGCGCGCACCGACATCCCCATCGACCTCGCCCGGCGCTTCTGGCGCGCCCTCGGCTTCGTCGACGTCGAGGAAGACGAGGCGGCCTTCACCGAGATGGACCTCGAGGCGGCCCGCCTCTTCCAGGACATGGTGGCCATGGGTCTGGTCGACCTCGACAGCGCGGTCCAGATGGCCAGGGTCATCGGGTCCTCGATGGCACGGATCGCCGAGGCCGAGGCGGGTCCCGGGACCACCCCGATCCTCGACGCCACCGGTGACAGCATCCTCGACGCGGACGCGTTCGCCCGCCAGGCGGACGTGTCGATCCCCGCCATGGCCCGCATCCTCGAGTACGTCTGGCGTCGCCACCTGCAGGTCGCCACCCGGCGCGCCATGTTCCACCGGTCCCGTGACCACGACACGGTGCGTCCGGTGATGGCGGTCGGCTTCGCCGACATGGTCGGGTTCACCATGCTCAGCCAGCACCTCGGCGACGAGGAGCTCTCAGCGGTGGTAGCCCGCTTCGAGGAGCTGGCCCACGAGACCGTGCTCGGCCTCGGAGGCAGGGTGGTCAAGATGATCGGTGACGAGGCGATGTTCATCGTGCCGACCGCGGCGGCCGCCGCAGAGATCGGCCTGAGCCTCGCGGAGACCTACGCCGATGACGACCTCCTCTCGGACGTGCGGGTCGGGCTCGCCATGGGGCCGGTCCTCGTGCACGACGGCGACTACTACGGACCGGTGGTGAACGTGGCCAGCCGGCTGGCCGGCGTGGCCAATCCGGGCACCGTCCTGGTCTCCGACGAGTTCCGGACCGCGCTGCGCGAGGAGGAGGGCATCATCGGCACCCGGCCGCTGCGCACACGCTCGCTCAGGGGCATCGGACGGGTCCAGCTCTGGAAGCTGGTGCGGGCCGGGAGCCAACCCGGTGACGATCGGCGTCGCACCATGCGTTGGGAACGGTTGGCCGAGGTGCTGCGGGAGCTCGACGAGCTGCGCGAACGCGGCGAGAAGGCGACGCCAGCGGGGTGGTCAGGGTACGAGGCGAGCCGTCGCGATGCGGTGCGGGCCGAGGCGGAACTCCCCCTCGAAGGCGGCGAGCGTCCGGCCCCGTAGGTCGACCAGCCACCCCGAGCGCCCCGGCAGCTGGACCGTGGTCGGGGCGTCGTCCGGGTTGAACACGCGGAGCTCGAGCAGACCGGCCTCGCGGCGGACCGCGGAGACCTCGGCGCCCCGCACGGTGAGGGCGGCACCGGTCCCCGGACGGTCACCGCCACCGAACGACCCGACGGTCGAGAGCGGCACGAGCACGTCGTCGGCCAGCCCGGTAGGCGTCGGTGCTCCCGACCTGCAGGGCGTAGGAGACGTCGACCGGTCCGATCATCTGGGGCCCTTCGATCGGTGTCATCGGACCGGCCGGCAGCGGTCGGAGGGACAGTCCGAGACGTGAGAGCATGCCGGTCGACCCGCAGGAGGGTGAGCGCGAGCGTGCGGGCGAGCGGCCCGTCCGCTGCGGGCGCGTCGGTCAGGTCGACCAGCTCGTACTCGAGCAGGCCCTCATGGACCACGGTCAGGCCGCCGGCGGTCACGAACCGCCGGGACGGGAAGGTGGGCAGCCCGAACTCCTCCTCCCGCCCTTCGGCGGTCAGCCCCCGTTCGACGACCGTGAAGGCGCTCTCGGCCCGGGAGGTCGCCGCAGCCTCCGGCAGGGGGAGGTGGACCCGAAGGCGGTGGTCGCGCGACGGGTTGTCGAAGCGGGTGCGCACCCGGACCAGGGCTTCGTCGGCCCGCACCTCGACGGTGGTGGTCACGCTGACCGGGTGGGCCCCGTCCCTGGCATGGGTGGCCCCGTCGACCCGGTCGGGCCAGGTGTAGGCGGCGGTCACGTCCACCGTGGCCCGCACCGGCCCGGCGTCCCCGATGGCGAGTGTCACCGAGTCGGGGGTGTCGATCACCGTGTCGTGCCTCGGAGGCGAGTAGTTGTAGGTGTCCCCGTGGTCCCCGCCGTCCACCAGCCTGCCGTATCCCGGGACGCCGTCGATCGAGAACGTGCCGTCGGCCGGATCGACGGCGACCGTGACCAGCCCGTTGGCAAGGGTGACTCCGGTGTCCGGCGTCCCCTCGACGCGGACCGGGTGGGCGAGCGCTGCCGGGGAGAACCGGGACCAGCCGAACCCGGGGACAGTCGCCTGGCGGGCGAGGATCCGGCGGACCGGCGGCTGGTCGACGATGAGTCGGACCTCGGTGTCGGGGCGTGCGGTGAGCAGCGTGTAGAGCTCGCGCTTGACCTCCTCGACCGGCACGCCGTCGCGTGGCTCGGGGCCGATCGCCAGGAGTGACGTCGACGCCGGTCTCGTCCCGGCACCAGCGAGACGTCGGTCACGTAGCTGTTCTCGTCGATGCGCGCCCCCTGGAGCAGGCCGAGCATCATGCGCACGGTCTCGCCGTCGAGGGTCATCGTGCCGGGCAGCCCGATCTGCTCGGAGAGCACCTGGACTTCGGGGCCGGGCCCGTCCAGCGCCGGTACCACCACCTCCACCATGCCGCCGCGGTCGCGGGCGGTGGGGTTGACCACCACCGGGCCCGGGTCGGCCATCGACCGGGCCAGTGCGTGGAGGGCCTGCTCGGTCAGGCCCTCGCCGATCTGGCGTGCCTCGGCGTAACGGTGGAGGACGGCGTCGACCACCTCGTCGACCGAGCAGGCGCAGATCGAGTCGTGGGCGGAGTTCCGGATCACCAGCTTCCAGGCCAGGTCGAGGAAGGGTCCGCGGCCAGGACTCCGCCGGCAGGATAGAGCGCCGACAGCGGCTCGGCCAGGTGCTCGAGTGACCGCTCGGCCCGGGCCGCGGCCTGCTTGACGTCGACCCGGTTGGAGCCGACCCCCATCAGCAGGTTGGACCGGCATCCGGACCGCAGCTCGCCGCGTCCACTCGGGGAGCGCCTCGCGCGCCGGCCGCGCCAGGTACTCGGGCAGCGAGGTGACGGCGAGCTCGAACTCGTCCTGGATGGCGTTGGCCTCGGCCACCACCCGGCCCAGCCACGGCTGGGGACGCTGGTGGTCGGAGCCGTTCATGAGCAGCATCGGCTCGTCCGGTCCGAGGAATGCGTCGCACTCCTCCTCGAGGGAGCGGACGCGCCGGACCAGCTGCTTGGCGTCGTCGGGCAGGGCGGCGCCGTTGCCGTAGCCGGCCACCAGGTACTCGGCCCGCACCGCGCGAGCCGTCGGGTGCAGACCACACGAAGGCCGAGCGGTCGACGGCCGAGGGGACACCACGCCAGACCACTGCGTGCTGGAGGCCCGCCTGGGAGAGCAGCTGGGGCATCTGGGCGACGTGGCCGAACATGTCGGGCAGGTAGCCGACCTCCATCACCCCGCCGAACGCGGCACCCCGTAGGATGCCCGTCTGGAGGTTGCGGACGATGGTCTCGCCCGAGACGAGGAACTCGTCCATGAGGATGTACCACGGCCCGACCGTGATCCGTCCGGCCGCGGCGAGCGCCCGCAACCGCCCCTCGTTCTCGGGGCGGATCTCCAGGTAGTCGTCGAGGACCGCGAGCTGGCCGTCGAGGAGGAAGTGCCGGTAGTCGCCGTCACGCTCCATCAGGTCGAGCAGGTCGTCGACGAGCCGCACCAGCTTCAGCCGGAAGGTCTGGAACGGTTCGTACCACTCACGGTCCCAGTGGGTGTGGGGGACGACCGCGACCCGGCGCGCCCGGCCGCGGGCGTCGGGCGTCACGGCTCCAGGTTCCCGTACTCCGACTCATAGGCCGCCAGCTCGGCGATCAGGCGCTCGGCATCGGCCGCTGTCTGCTCGGTGCCGCGGCCGGCGCGCTCGGCGTAGGTCGCAGCGCCCAGGTCGTGCAGTAGCCCGTCGGCCTTGTGCTTGGCCGTGGCCTGGTCGAGCTTTTCCTGGCCGGCCTTGGTCGCCTCGTTGGCCTTGGCCAGGCCGATCTCTGCCTGGGCCTTGACCTTGTCCATGAGTCCCATGACGGTTTCCTCTTCCCGTGCACGCTGACCGTGCACGCTCGTGCCGACGGCTCCGCTAAGACTACTGGGGTCCGACGCCGCGGTACCGCCCGCCGGACCCCGACGGGCGGAGCGACCAACCCGACCCCGCGAGGAGACCGCACTGCGCCCGTGGCGAGACCATCTCCCCGGCGGTGGATCCGACGGGATCACCGACCCGACCGGGCCCCGCACCCTCCTCGAGGCTGGTCGCAGCGGTGGGCGTCCGATCCGGGGCCCCGCTCTGGAAGGAGGCGGGCCGGTGGTGGACGGCCGGGGAGTTCGAGGCAGCCACCCGACGGGCCGCGGGGAGGCTCGCGGCGGCCGGCCTCGTAGCCGGGCGACCGTGTCGTGTGGTCGACCGGTTCGTCGGTCGACGCGCTGGTCGCCCACGTGGGAGCCCTCCGGGCCGGTCTGGTGGTGGTGCCGGCCAACACGGCCTACTCGGAGCGGGAGCTGGCCCACATCGTGGCCGACGTGCGGCCGGCGGCGGCGGTGGTCGAGCGCGGCCGAGCAGGCCGGCTGGGTCCGGGATGCGGTCCCCGGGCCGCTCGTCCTCACGGGCCCGGCGCTCGAACTGCCCGACGGCGCTCCCGGGCCCGCTCGACCGCGCCGCGCCCGACGACCCGGCACTGATCTGCTTCACCTCCGGGACCACCGGGCGGCCCAAGGGTGCGGTCCTGCGCCACCGCAACCTGCTGGCCGCGACCGAGTCGGATCATGGTCGCCTGGCGGATGGTCGTCCGAGGACCGCCTGGTCCACTGCCTCCCGATCTTCCACGCCCACGGCCTGGCCGTCGGCGCCTACGGCACCCTCTCGGCCGGCGGCTCGGCGGTGCTGCTGCCCGGGTTCGACCCGGCCGCCGTGGGCGACGCCGCCCGCGACCACCGGGCCACCCTCTTCTTCGGGGTCCCCACCATGTACCACCGGCTGGTCGCGTCGGGCCGGGCCGGCGCGCTCCGCGGCCTGCGGCTGTGCGTGTCGGGCTCGGCCCCCCTCCCGGCCGACCTGCACGCCGAGGCCTCCCGGGCCGTCGGCTCGGTGGTGCTCGAGCGCTACGGCATGACCGAGACCCTGATGAACGCCTCGAACCCGTACGAGGGTGAGCGGCGGGCGGGCACCGTCGGCTTCCCCCTGCCCCGGGTCGAGATCGTGGCTCGCGGACGACGGCGAGATCCTGGTACGCGGGCCCGAACGTCTTCGACGGCTACTGGGACCGGCCGCGGCCACCGCCGAGGCGTTCCGCGCCCGCGTCCGACGGCGGCGGCCCGTGGTTCGTGACCGGCGACCTAGGCGTCGACGAGGACGGGTACCTGGTCATCCGGGGCCGGTCGAAGGAGCTGATCATCTCCGGCGGGTTCAACGTCTACCCGACCGAAGTCGAGGACGTGCTGGCCGCACATCCCGGGGGTCGCCGAGGTGGCGGTCACCGGCACCCCGTCGGACGAGTGGGGCGAGGTGGTGACGGCCTGGGTGGTGGCCGACGGGGCCGCCCCCTCGCTCGAGGACCTGCGTGCCTACTGCGCCGGACGCCTCGCCCCCTACAAGCAGCCCGCGGCTGGTCCACCTGGTCGACGCGCTGCCCCGCAACGCCCTGGGCAAGGTGGTCCGCGGCCGGCTCGGGTGACCGGGGCGCAGGTTCGGGGAGTGACCGCAGGCGCCGACGGAACGGCAGCCCTCCCGCCCGGAGCGGGTCCGCCCGGTCCGCCCGGCCGCCCCCACGCCCGCCTCGAGCGGTCCCTCCTGCGCGACGGTGCGGGTCCGGTGGCGGGGATGGACGAGGTCGGACGTGGCGCGTGGGCCGGACCGGCCTCTGTCGGGGTGGTGGTCTACTGCCCGGAACGTCGGGCACCCCGCGGGGTGCGGGACTCGAAGCTGCTCACCGAGGAGCGGCGGGAGGAGCTACTCCCGCTGGTGACCTCCTGGTGCCTCGACTGGGCGGTCGGACACGCCGAGCCGGGCGAGTGCGACCGCCTGGGGATGACCGCGGCGCTGCGGCTGGCCGCCCGGCGCGCCCTCGGGGCCTCACCGTGGAGCCCGAGGTCGTCCTCCTCGACGGGAACTACGACTGCCTGAGCGACCCCGACGACGGGACCGACCGGCGTACGGCCCTGCCCGAGGTCCGGACGGTGGTCCGGGGCGATGCGACCTGCACGTCGGTGGCCGCGGCCAGGATCCTGGCCAAGGTGACCCGCGACCGCATGATGCGCGGCTTGGCCGCCGAGCTTCCCGGCATTCGGCTTCGAGCGCAACAAGGGCTACCCCACCCCGGTCCACCTCACCGCGCTCGGCCGGCTTCGGCCTGACCTCGCTCCACCGGCGGTCCTGGTCCTTCGTCGACGACCTCGCGTTCCGATAGGCCCGCTGCGGGTCCGCCGGCCTATCGGCGGACAGCGCGGTCGCCCCTCAGCCGGGGGCCGGCTCCTTCGGCAGCCCGAGGACCCGCTCGCCCGATGATGTTGCGCATGACCTCGTCCGATCCGCCGGCGATGCGCATGCCGGGGACGCCGAGCAGGTACTGGGACCAGGCGATAGGTGCCCCACGCGCCGGTGTCGGCCACCAGGGCCGGACCGAGGATGGACGGCGAGTGCAGCTCGTAGGTGCGCACCATGTTGGCGGTCAGCGACAGCTTGCCGAGCGACATCTCCGGCCCGGGCAGCTGGCCGGCGGCGATCTTGGCCATGGCCCGGCGGTTGGTGTAGCGCGGCCACCCGTTCGTTGATGACGATGTCGGCCAGCTGCTGACGGATCAGCGGGTCACGGTTCCGTCCCGACCCGGGCCACCTCGATGAGACGGGTGGTGATGGGCGGGCCGACCCCGCCCCCGCCACCCCGATGGCGGCCCGCTCGTTCATGAGGGTGGTGAGGGCGACGCGTCCACCCGCCGTTGACCTCGCCGAGGCGGTGGGAGTCGGGGACCCGGACGTCGGTGAAGAAGACCTCGTTGAACGAGGCGCCCCCGGTCATCTGGCGCAGGGGGCGGACCTCGACGCCCGGGGCGTGCATGTCGACCACGAAGCCGGTCAGGCCGCGGTGCTTGGGCAGGTCGGGGTCGGTGCGGCAGATGATCTCGCCGATGTCGGAGACCTGGGCCCCGGACGTCCACACCTTCTGGCCGTTGACCACCCACTCGTCGCCGTCGCGGACGGCCCGGGTCTGGAGCGAGGCGAGGTCGGAGCCCGAGGCCGGCTCGCTGAACAGCTGGCAGGCGACGATGTCGCCCCGGTACATCTTCCGCAGGTAGGCCTCCTTCACCCCGTCGGTGGCGTGGGCCAGGATCGTCGGGGCCACCATGCCGAGGCCGATGCCGTAGATCGACAGCGACGGCGTCCGGTACTCCGCCGGCGACCGAGTCGGTAGATCCGCCGGTACTCGGCGGGCAGGCCCCGGCCGCCGTACCGGGCGGGTCCGGTGATCCAGCCGAACCCGGCGTCGAACACCGTCGCGGGCCCAGGCCCGTGCCGGCGTCGAGGTCGGCGAGCATCCTGCTCGGGCGTGCGCTCGGGGAGCAGGCTGACGTCGTCCGACCCCTGGCCCCACACGAACGTCTCCTCCGGACGGCGCTCGGCGTTGGCGTCGAGGAAGGCGCGGGCTTCCCGCTCGAACTGCGCGGTGGTGGGGACTGCGGCCGCGGCGCCGGCCGGTGCGTCGCCTCCGCTCGGCAGCGTGTCGTCGCTCATGGCCGGATCCCCCTCTCGTCGGCGCCCGGCTCCCCCGGGCCCCGCCGAGCGTAACCCGCTGTCCGGCCGGAGCCGCGCCCGAGCCCGGCGTGGGAGGCCGTCAGGACGGTGCGAGCACCGAGCGCATCGCCTCGTCGAGGTCGCGGGTGGCCGAACTCGAACCCGGCGGCCTCGAGCCGGCCGGGCAGGACCCGCTGGCCGCTCAGCACCATGTCGTCGGCCATCTCGGCGCCGAGGGCCAGCCTGAGGGCGAACGCCGGCACGGCGAGCACGACGGGCCGGTGGAGGGCGGCACCGAGGGCCCTGGCCAGCTCGGCGTCGGTGGCGGGGGCGGGGGCGGTGGCGTTGACCGGTCCCGAGAGACCTGGCGTCCTCGAGGCAGTGGAGGATGGCCGCGACCTCGTCGTCGAGGGTGATCCAGCTGCGGTACTGGCGGCCGGACCCGGTCCTGCCGCCCAGCCCCAGCCGGAAGAGCGGGAGCTGCTTGCCGAGCGCCCCGCCGGTCGGGCTGAGCACGATGCCGGTGCGCAGGAGGACCGTCCGGATGCCGGCCTCGGTGGCCGGCGCGGTGGCCTCCTCCCAGGACGCGCAGACCTCGGCCAGGAACCCGGACCCGGCCGCAGACTCCTCGTCAGCACCTCGTCCCCCCGGTCGCCGTAGTAGCCGACCGCCGATGCGCTGACCAGGACCCGGGCGGAGCGGGCAGTGCGGCGAGGGTCTCGGCGAGCAGCCTGGTCGAGCCGGTCCGGCTCTCGAGGATCACCTGCTTGCGCGCCCGGGTCCAGCGGGTCTCGCCGACACCGGCGCCGGCCAGGTGGACGACGCCGTCGAAGGGACCGGCCGCCTCGAGTCCCGCGGGGTCGATGGTGCCGGCAGCCGGGTCCCAGACCGGGACGTCGGCGACGCCCGCAGCGGAGGGCAGGAGCGTGCCGGGGCGCACCAGCCGGGTCACCGATGGCCGGTCCCGGAGAGCCGGGCAGTCGAGGGCGGAGCCGATCAGGCCCGACGAGCCGGTCACGAGGAGGTGCACGGTGACACCGACCCGCTGCCGTCCAGCCGTTTCGGCCGACGCGAGGGCCGCGGCCTCGCGGACCATCGGGGCGAAGGCGTCGGGATGGGTGAGATGGGCCCCGTGGCCCGGCACCGTCGATCTCGACGAGCTCGGCGACCGGGGGTCTCGGTGACCAGCCAGTCGACCGTCCGGCGGTGGTGGGGGAGCGAGTTCGCGCCGCGCCCGAAGACGGCGGGGACGGTGAGGGCGGCGACGTCGAACGGCGGCTCGGCCAGCCGGATGGCGGCCAGCTCGGCGGCCAGGGCCGGCCCGTCGGCCCGACGGGCCGCCTTCGCTGCCCTCGGGAGCCGGTCCCACGCCGAGTCGCCGACCATGCGGCGGAAGAACCGCTCGGCCGACGCCGCGGGGTCCTCGGTCCCGGTCCGACCTTCCCGGTCCGGTGCGGTCGCCGCCGGGTCTCCGTGCCCACGGTGCCGAGCCAGGGCATCGGGGGCTCGTAGGCGGCGACCGCCAGGATCGGGCCCGGGCCTCCCGGGCTGAGCGCCGCCCCGAGGGCGATCGTCCCGCCGTAGCTGTGGCCGACCACCACGGCCGGCCGGTCGTCGATCACGGCCAGCAGGTCGTCGACGTGTCCGTCGAGGGTCGTCGTGGACCGGGAGGACGTGCCGCGACCGGTGGTAGCCGCGCCGGTCGTAGGCCAGGGTGTGGAGGTCGTCGAGCCGGCGGAGCACCCGGGCGAAGCTGCCGGCCCGGTCGAGCGAGCCGTGGACCAGGACGATCACGGGCCGCGTCGGCCGAGCCGTCGGCGGGCACGTGCTCGGTCACGGAGAGGGGTGGTCGGGGGTCCATCCGGCCCCAGCCTGGCAGCTGTCCCGGCGAGGGGCCAGTTGAGGCCACCCTGGGCCGCACACCGCGCGCAGGCGGGCGCCGACCCATCTCCACGGGGCCGGTCCCGGTGCGCGCGCCGCCCGCCTGCCCGTTCGCCCCAGCCCCGACATGCGCACATGGATCGCCGGATCGTGCATTGTTAGGGCTTCCATTTGACCAAGGAGAGACTGTGCCCCTTACCAAGACCGACCTGATCGCCGCCGTCGCCGCCCACACCGGGTCGACCTCCAAGGACGTCGCCACCGTGCTGGGTGGCATCGAGGACGTCATCACCGCCAACGTGGCGAAGGGCGAGAAGGTCGTCATCACCGGCTTCCTGACCTTCGACCGGGCCCAGCGGGCCGCCCGCACCGGGCGCAACCCCCAGACGGGCGAGACCATCAAGATCAAGGCCTCGAAGAGCCCCAAGGTGTCCGCCGGGGCCTCGTTCAAGAAGGTCGTGAACGGCCAGGCCCCGGCGCCGAAGATCGCCAAGGCCAAGTAGTCCCGTCTCCCGGTGGCGGTCGGGGCCGAGCCCCGGTCCGCCCCCGAGCCGACTCCGGGGACGTCCGGTGCGACGGGTCCGGCCGGGCCCGCCCGGTACTCACAGCTGCCCGATGGCCTTGTGGGTCTGGGGCACCACCCGCACCCGCGGATGGATGCGCAGTGCCCGGTCCTGCAGATCGAGCACCTGTCCGGGCGTGGGCGCCGGGTCGCTGCCCCGAAGGGGGTGAGTGGCTGGAGGAACACCTCGACGGGCCTACCCCGGCCGCCGCCGACGCCTCGGCCACCATCGCGCACGGCCCGGTCGAACTCGCCGACGTCGGTGTCGGACCGACGACCACCTTCACCCAGGTGGTGGCGCCGGCGGCCAGTGACTCGCCGAGGAACTCGGCCTGCGCGTCGGGGCCACGCCCTCGCCGTCGACGCTGCGCAGCTTGAGGTCCATGCTCACGTAGGCGAGGTGCCGACAGGACCCTCCGGAGCGCGGGGACCAGCGTGCCGTTGGTCTCGAGCATCACCGGCCACCCGTGCACCGGCCAGCCGCTCGACCAGCCGCTCGACCCGGTGTGCCCTGCAGCAGGGGCTCGCCCCCGGTGAGGCTGATCGAGTGGTGGGGGACCTGTTGCCAGAGCTCGGCCACGGCGTCGACGAGCTCGTCGATCGCCAGCGGACTGTCCACGGTGCGCCAGTCGCGCCGCGCCGGCCGTTGTCTCGAGACGGCAGGTCCCCGGACGTCGCTCGAGCGCCTCGGGCTGGTCGCAGTAGGTGCAGCGGATGTTGCAGCCGGTGAGCCGCACGAACACCTGGCGCTCGCCGACCAGCGCCGCCTCGCCCTGGATGGCGCGAGAAGACCTCCGTCACGAGGATGGTCGAGGGCGCCTTCCGGGCGATGCCTGCGGCGGGAGCGGTTCGGGTCATGCCAGGGCGGGGTCGTCGACGCCGGCCGCCGCGAAGCCCCGGGCCCGGAGGACGCAGGCGTCGCACGTCCCGCAGGGGTGGTCCCCGCCGAGGTAGCACGACCAGGTCAGCTGCAGCGGCGCGTCGTGGTCGAGGCCGAGCCGGACGATCTCCTCCTTGGTGCGCTCGATCAGGGGCGTCCGGATCTCGATCGGGTGGCCCTCGACGCCGCGCTCTCTGCCCGGTTGCGGCCACCCGGCGGAACGCCTCGATGAACTCGGGCCGGCAGTCGGGGTAGCCGGAGTAGTCGATCGGCGTTGACCCCGATCCAGACCGCGTCGAGGTCACGGGCCTCGGCCACGCCGAGCGCCACCGCCAGGAAGATGCTGTTGCGGGCGGGCACGTAGGTCGCGGGGATGCCCGCTTCGGTTCCATCGAGCGGGACCGGACGGGCCCGGTCGGTGAGCGAGGAGCCGCCCCAGGCCGAGGTGTCGAGGTGGACGACCAGGTGCTCGGAGCGGTAGTGGCCGGCGACGCCGGCGGCCCGGTCGAGCTCGGTCCGGTGGCGCTGCCCGTAGTCGAAGGTGAGGGCCAGCGGTGGGCTCCCCTTCTCGGCGGCCAGGGCCATGCACACCGTCGAGTCGAGCCCGCCGGAGAGCACGACCACGTTGCCCGCCACGGTCAGCCGTCCGCGGTGGGGTTGTCGGGGACCTCGTTGAGGTCCCGGTGGTCCCAGCCGTCGACCACCTCAGGGCGGACCACGGCGGCGGGATCGTCGAAGGTGGAGGTGCACGTGACCCGGGTGCGGGGCGCGGCCATGGATCGACGCTACCGCGCCCGGTTCCAGATCCGAGTTCCGCCGTGGGGCGTCCCAGTAGGCTTCAGGCGATGGAGAGCACGGAGAGCGGGGAGGCGGCCGGACAGACCGGGGGCCGGAACGCCGCCGGCGCCGGGGCGTTCGGTCCCAACACCTGGCTGGTCGAGGACATGTACGAGCGCTTCCGCGACGACCCCTCGTCGGTGTCGCCTTCCTGGCGCGAATTCCTGGCCGACTACCGTCCCGCCGGAGGCGCCGGAACGTCTCCGGCCGCCGCTCCCCCCCGGGCTCCCGATCCGACCCCGGCGCCGCCCACGAGCCCGCCCCGAGCCGCCGGCGACCGACGGTCACGCCGCGGTCGCCGGCGCGACGCCGCTGCGCGGCGCGGCCGGCCGCATCGTGGCCAACATGGAGGCCTCGCTCGGGGTGCCCACCGCCACCAGCGTGCGGGTCGTGCCGGCCAAGCTGCTCGAGGTCAACCGGACCATCATCAACAACCAGCTGGTCCGGACCACCGGCGGCAAGGTCAGCTTCACCCATCTCATCGGCTACGCGGTGGTCAAGGCGCTCGGGGCGGTTCCGGCGATGAACGCCGCCTTCGTCGCCGATGCCGACGGCAAGGGAACTCCGGGGGTGGTCCGTCACGAGCACGTCGGGCTCGGTCTGGCCGTCGACGTCGAGAAGCCGATGGTGGCCGCACCCTCCTCGTCCCGTGCATCGTCGACGCCGATCTCCGGGACTTCCGGAGCTTCGTCGGGGCCTACGAGGAGCTGGTCCGCAAGATCCACGCCAACCGGATCTCCCCGGACGACTTCACCGGTACGACGGTGACCCTGACCAACCCCGGCACCCTCGGCACCGTGCAGTCGGTGCCCCGGCTCATGCCCGGCCAGGGAGTGATCGTCGGCGTCGGCGCCGTCGGCGTCCCGCCGGGATTCGAGGCGACCGACCCGCGGATGCTCGCCGAGCTCGGGGTCGGCAGGACGGTGACCGTCACCTCGACCTACGACCACCGGATCATCCAGGGCGCCGAGTCGGGGCTGTTCCTGGCCCACCTCTCCGAGTGCCTGATGGGCGGCCACGGCTTCTACGACGAGGTCTTCACGTCCCTCGAGATCCCCTACGAGCCGGTCAAGTGGCAGCGGGACGACAACTCGTCAGCCGACGAGACTGACGGCGGACATGCGCGCCTGGTCAAGCAGAACCACGTCGAGACGCTCATCAACATGTACCGGGTCCGCGGTCACCTCATCGCCCACCTCGACCCGCTGGACGCCGAGCCCCCGGACCTCCATCCGGAGCTCGACCCGCTCCACTACGGACTGACCATCTGGGATCTGCCCCGGACCTTCGTCGCCGACGGTCTGGCCGGCAAGGACACGGCCACGCTCGACGAGATCCTCCACGTGCTGCGCGACGCCTACTGCCGGACCCTCGGCGTCGAGTACATGCACATCCAGGACATCGAACAGAAGCGCTGGATCCAGCAGCACGTCGAAGGGGTGCCCCCGCTGGTCGCCCCCGAGGAGCAGCGGCACATCCTGGACCGCCTCAACGCGGCCGAGGTCTTCGAACGCTTCCTCCACACCCGGTACGTCGGACAGAAGCGGTTCGGTCTCGAGGGCGCCGAGTCGGCAATCGTCATTCTCGACGCGATCCTCGACGCCGCGGTCAGCGAGGGCCTCCACGAGTCGGTGATGGGCATGGCCCACCGCGGCCGGCTCAACGTGCTCGCCAACATCGTGGGCAAGTCCTACGGCGAGATCTTCGGGGAGTTCGAGGGCAACCTCGACCCCGAGTCGGTTCAGGGTTCGGGCGACGTCAAGTACCACAAGGGGGCGGTGGGTACCTTCACGGCCCGTTCGGGCGGGTCGATCCCGGTGACCATGGCCTCCAATCCGTCCCACCTGGAGGCGGTCGACCCGGTGGTGGTGGGCATGGCCCGGGCCAAGCAGGACGCCCTCGGTGGCGAGCAGGGGAGCGGCCGCCGATTGGTGGACGGGCCCGGGGACCCGTTCCCGGTGCTGCCGATCCTGCTCCACGGGGACGCGGCCTTCGCCGGGCAGGGCGTGGTCGCCGAGACGCTCAACCTCTCGGGGCTGGCCGGGTACCGCACCGGCGGCACCATCCACATCGTCATCAACAACCAGCTCGGGTTCACCACCGCGCCGGAGGCGGCACGCACCTCGGTGTACCCGACCGACGTGGCCAAGATGGTGCAGTCCCCGATCTTCCATGTCAACGGGGACGATCCCGAGGCCTGCGCGAGGGCCGCCCGCCTCGCGTTCGGCTTCCGGCAGGCCTTCCACAAGGACGTGGTCATCGACATGGTCTGCTACCGGCGCCACGGTCACAACGAGGGCGACGACCCGAGCTACACCCAGCCCATCATGTACGCGTTGATCGACGCCAAGCGATCGGTGCGCAAGCTCTACACGGAGTCGTTGGTCCGGCGCGGGGACATCTCCCTGGAGGTGGCCGAGCAGGCGCTCGACGACTTCTCCGCCCGGCTGCAGGCCGCCCTCGACGAGACCCGGGCGGAGGCGGAGGCCGCTCCATCGCCTGCCCCGAGCCTGCCCGAGTACGTCGTCCCCGACCTCTCCGTCCCCGCGGTGGCGACCGCGGTGGACGCCTCGGTACTCACCCGGCTGGCCGCCGAGGTGCGCAGCGTTCCCGAGGGATTCGTGCTCCACCCCAAGCTCGCCCACCAGTTCGAGCTGCGCGACAAGGTGGTGGCCGACGGGGAGATCGACTGGGCGCTGGCCGAGTCGCTGGCCTTCGGCTCCCTGCTGCTGGAGGGGACCAACGTCCGGGTGACCGGCCAGGACACCCGCCGGGGGACCTTCTCGCAGCGCCACGCCGTCCTGGTCGACCACGAGACCGGGATCGAGCACGTGCCTCTGGCCGGCCTCGGGGCCGGTCGTTTCACCATCCTCGACTCGCTCCTCTCGGAGTACGCGTGCGTCGGCTTCGAGTACGGCTACTCGGTGGAGGCGGCAGCGGACCTGGTGGCCTGGGAGGCCCAGTTCGGCGACTTCTGGAACGGCGCCGAGATCATCGTGGACAACTTCCTGGTGGCTGCCGAGGACAAGTGGGGACAGGCGTCGGGCCTGGTTCTCCTGCTGCCCCACGGCTACGAGGGTCAGGGCCCCGAGCACTCCTCGGCGCGGCATCGAGCGCTTCCTCACCCTGTCCGCCCGCGGCAACCTTCGGATCACCGAGCCGACGACGGCGGCCCAGTACTTCCACCTGCTGCGGGCACAGGTCCGGGTACCCGACCGCAAGCCGCTCATCGTCTTCACCCCCAAGTCGCTGCTGCGGTCGAAGCTGGCCCGCTCGCCGATCGGGGCGTTCACCTCCGGCACCTTCTCCGAAGTGCTCGACGACCCGTCTGCCGCCCTCGCGGGGGTCGACCCGGGCTGGGTGCGCCGCGTGGTGCTCTGTGCCGGAAAAGTGGCCTACGACGCGCTGGCCCGAAGGGACGCGCTCGGCGAGGCGGGTGCCGGGGTGGCCGTCGTCCGGGTCGAGCAGCTCTATCCGTGGCCGGTAGGACGCCCTCGAGGAGGTGCTCGACCGGTATGCCGGAGCCGAGGAGGTGGTGTGGCTGCAGGAGGAGCCCGAGAACATGGGTGCCTGGAATTTCGTCCACAGCCGCCTGCACCGGCTGCTCCGGGACACCCACGCACTTCGCCACGTGAGCCGTGCCGAGTCGGCGAGCCCTGCCACCGGGAGTACCGCGCTCCACCGGCTCGAGCAGGAGGACCTGCTCATGCGGGCGGTCGGCTGAGCCTCACCCCAGGAAGTCCCCGGCCAGGGCCATCCACATCTCCGTCGAGAGCCGGAGGGACTCCACGTCGACCCGTTCGTCGATCCCGTGGAACATGACCCCGTAGTCCTCGAAGCTGATGGCCCTGCTGTGCAGGCCGAACCCGTAGGAGACCGCCCCGAGGGCCCGGGTGAACCGCGCATCGGTGGCTCCCACCGTGAGGAACGGCACCGTCCGGGCCCCGGGGTAGAAGATGCGACTGACCCGCTCGAGTGCCTCCCAGAGCGGCGTGTCGATCGGTGAGGTGGTCGCCGCCTCTCCCGGACCGACGTCGATCTCGACATCGTCGGCGAGGTCCCCGGCGATCTCCTCGAGCATCGCCCGCACGTCGACGGCGTCCCAGCCGGGAAGGGTCCGCACGTCCACCTGGAGCTCGACCCGGTCGGGGATCACGTTGATCGCGCTGCCGGCCCGCATGACCGTCGGGGCCAGCGTCGTGTGGGTGGCGGCATGGGCCTGGCGGGCGAGGCCGAGCAGCGGGAGCTCGTCGCAGAAGGCGTCGATCCGTTCCGGGTCGAGGAGCGGACCCGAGAGTTCGGGCGGGAACCCGATGCCGTCGATGAATCGGGTCCAGGCCTCGTGCAGCTGGGCCTGGGGCCGGTACTCGTCGACCCGGCGGACCAGCTCCGCCGCTTTCACCAGCGCGTTGTCGGTGCGCAGCGGCTGCGAGCCGTGGCCGGGGGTGCCCTTGACCGTCAGGATGCAGCGGTACGAGCCCTTCTCCCCGACGATGACCGGGAGCCGGGGCGTGCCGTCGGCTCCCCCCATCGGGAACCCGCCCGACTCGGTGATCACGTAGTCGGTCCGGACGTCGTCCGCGGCGTGGTCGCACAGCCACCTGGTGCCGACGGTGCTGAAGCGCCTCCTCGTCGGCCACCGCGATGTAGGTGAGGTCGCCCCGCGGACGGAACCCGGAGAGGGAGAGATGGCGGACGGCGGTGGCCATGGTGGCGGTCAGGTTGAGCATGTCCACCGCTCCCCGGCCCCAGACGGTGCCGTCGATGAGCTCGCCGCCGAACGGGTCGTGGCTCCAGTCCTCCGCGGTGGCCGGTACGACGTCGGTGTGACCCAACAGGGTGAGTGACGGTGCGGACGGGTCGGATCCGTGGAGCCTGGCGACGAGGGAGGTCCGACCGGGCTCGGGCTCGTAGGTCTCCATGTCGACACCCGAGCCCTCGAGGTAGCCCTCGATGAGCTCTGCGTTGCGGTGTTCCTGGCCGGAGCCGGCCGTTCCGTCGTTCACGCACGGGTTGCGGATCAGGTGCTGCAGGAGGTCGGTCGCCTCGGCGGCTCGGCTGGTGTCCGAGGTCACCCGGGCATCCTACGACCGGGCGGGGACCACGGAGCAGGACGGCGACCGGGGCCGACCATGAACGGGAGAACGACGGGCAGATGGTTGACTGGGAGCACTTATGGCACAAGAAGTCCCTGCTCGTCGTCGGATCGTCGTCGACGGATCGAACATCGCAACCGAGGGCCGGACCCTCCCGAGCCTCGCCCAGCTGGACGAGGCGATCCGGACCTTCTTGGAGGAGTACCCGGGGTTCGGCGCAGCGGACGTGACCGTCGTCGTGGACGCCTCGTTCGGGCACCGGATCGACCCCTCGGAGGTCGCCGCATTCGAGCAGGCGATCGAGCACGGCGAGATGATCACCCCGCCGGCGGGTGCGGAGGGCCGCGGTGACGGGTTCATCCTGCGTATCGCCGAGAAGTCGGGAGCCCTGGTGCTCTCCAACGACTCCTTCCAGGAATTCCATGCCGAGCGGCCCTGGCTGTTCGAGGCCGGCCGCCTCATCGGTGGCAAGCCGGTCCCGGGCGTGGGCTGGGTCTTCACCCCTCGGACCCCGGTCCGTGGAGCCGAGGAGCAGGTCGTCGACGGCGAAGGCGAAGCGGGACGGGCGGCTGACCGACGGCCTGGTGAACGGGGAGCTGGACGCCGGCGAGGTCGAGGAACCGCCACCGGCCCGCAGCCGCCGCTCGTCCAAGGCCAAGGCGCCGGCCCTCTCGGGCACGGCGGCCACGTCGGGTGCTCCGGCGACGGGGGGCAAAGCACGAAAGGTACCCAAGTCGGCGTCCGGGACGAAGTCGGCCGTCACCTCCAAGGCGGCCAAATCGGCCGGGAATGCGGAGCCGGGCAGCGCCGCCACCGCCCTTGCTCCTGCAACGAAGGCCGAGCCGGGGAAGGCCACCAGGGCCACCAAGCTCGCCAAGAAGGCCACCAAGGCGGCTCCGGCGAACGAACCGGCCGGCACGACGAAGGCGGCAAAGAAGGCCAAGAAGGCCACCAAGGCGCCGGCGAACGAACCGGCCGACACGACGAAGGCGGCCAAGAAGGCCAACAAGGCCACCAAGGCCACCAAGGCGCCGGCGAACGAACCGGCCGGCACGACGAAGGCGGCAAAGAAGGCCAAGAAAGCGAACAAGGCGGCCAAGGCGGCCAAGGGGACGAAGGATCGGAGCGGAGTCGTGGAGACTGGCGCCGCCCTCACCGCCGACCTGGCGTCGGGCACCAGACCCACCGGGCCGGCGAAGCGCTCAACGATCCGCTGACCTTCCTCACCTTCGTCGCCGAGCATCCGGTCGGGAGCACGTTCGACGGGGTGGTTTCGGCGTTCACCTCGCACGGCGCCCACATCGACGTCGCCGGCATGCTCTGTCACGTCCCGCTCCGCGGGCTCGGCGATCCGCCACCCCAGAAGGCGCGACAGGTGCTGTCCAAGGGCGAGTCCCGCACCTTCTCGCTGGTCTCCCTCGACCCGGTCCGGCGGCGCGCCGAGCTGGCCCTGCCCGGCAGAGGCGACTGAGCCACCGCCGACCGAGCACCGTCGGGACGCTCCCGGTGGTCCGGTAACCTCGCCCACCGTGCGAGCCGAGGACTACCTGCCCCACCGCGACCCGTTCCTCTTCATCACCGAGTTGCGATCGGTCGAGCCGGGACAGTCGGCCACCGGGGCCTGGCAGCTCACCGGTGACGAGGCCTTCTTCGCGGGGCCACTTCCCGGGCGCCCGACCCTTCCGGGAGTGCTCATGGTCGAGTCCCTGGCCCAGCTCGGCGCGGTCGCGGTGCTGGCCGATACTGCGTTCGCCGGCAAGCTGCCCCTCTTCGGGGGCATCGAGCGTGCCCGCTTCCGTCGCCAGGTGGTACCCGGCGACCTGCTCGAGCTCGAGGTCAGTCTGGGCCGCATGTCGGCGCGGGCGGGCAAGGGCGCCGGTCGGGCCACCGTGGCCGGCGAGCTGGCGTGCGAGGTGGAGCTGCTCTTCGTCCTGGTCGACTCCGACGGTCCGTCGTCGGGCTGAGGGCGGTCACGTGCGCATCGCCACCTGGAACGTGAACTCGCTCACCGCGCGTCTCCCCCGCGTCGAGGAGTGGATCGACTACGCCCGGCCCGACGTCCTCTGCCTCCAGGAGACCAAGCAGGCCGACGCCGCCTTCCCCCACGGTGCATTCACCGCTCTCGGGTACGAGTCGGCCCACCACGGTGACGGGCGGTGGAACGGGGTGGCCATCGTGAGTCGGGTCGGGCTCGACAGGCGTCGTCGCCGGGCTCGGTTCTGCCGACGACGACCAGGGCTCGCGGCTCATCGCCGCCGACTGCGGGGATGTGCGGGTGCTCTCGGTCTACGTCCCCAACGGGCGTTCGGTCGACAGCGAGCAGTACCCGCTCAAGCTGGCGTGGCTGGCCCGCCTGCGGACGCTCCTCGGGGAGACCGCCTCCCCTGACCGACCGGTCGCCATGTGCGGTGACTTCAACATCGCCCCCGAGGACCGCGACGTGTGGGACCCGGCTGAATTCGAGGGGATGACCCACGTGAGCCCCGCCTGAGCGCGACGCCCTCGCCGCCCTGGAGTCATGGGGTCTCGTCGACGCGTTCCGCCGCGTCTACCCTGCGGAAGGGCTGTTCAGTTGGTGGGACTACCGGCGAGGTGACTTCCACAGTCATCGTGGGATGCGCATCGACCTCATCCTGGTGACCGAGGTGCTCGCCGGGAACACCACCTTCGCCCTCATCGACCGACAGGCACGCAAGGGCCAGAAGCCGTCCGACCACGCCCCGGTCTTCATCGACACCACCCCATGAGCTCACCGGGGGTCCGGTTCAGCGACCGGCGGCGCTCCCGAGCCCGGCCCGGAGCGCGGCGATGCGCTGCCCGGCGTCCCCCTTGGTGATCCGCCCCTGGCCGGTGCGTGAGAGGCGGGCGACCGCGGCCAACCACGGAGACGGCCGCCGCCCGACGACCCGCCCGTTGGGCATGGTCCGGCTGCGGGCCCACGAGCAGTGCAGCTCCCTGACCGCGCGGGTGAGGGCCACGTAGAGCAGCCGGCGCTCCTCGGCCAGGGTCGCCGTCGTCGTCGCATGCACGATGGGCACGAACCCCTCCTCGAGGCCCACCACGCACACCACCTCCCACTCGAGCCCCTTGGCGCGGTGGAAGGTGGCGAGCTCGACCCCATCGGTGGGGGTGGACCCGGCCCGGGTGGGGATGCCGGCCCGTTCGAGGGTCCGGCGTACCACGGCGAGCTGGTCGTGGGTCCTGGCCAGGACCGCCTGTGCCGACCAGGGGATGCCGGACTGCTCCCGGTCGAAGAGGAAGGAGGTCACACCCTCCGCCTCGGCCGCGTCGTCGTCGTAGGTGGTGACGACCGGACGCGGTCCGTCGGCGGCGGTCGACCGGGGGGGCGGGACTTCCGTCGGCCCGAGGGCCGCGGCCGCCGCCGCCACGACCTGCGGGGACGAGCGGTGGTTCTCACCGAGATGCAGCACCTCGAGGCCCTCCACAAGGTCGGGCAGGGCCCGGATGAGGCCGGGGTCGGCACCGTTCCACCCGTAGATCGCCTGGTTGGGGTCACCGACCGCACAGAGGTCGGCCCTGCCGACCAGCAGGGCCCGGACGAGCCGGAACTGGGCGGGGTTCACGTCCTGGAATTCGTCGACGAAGAGATGGCGGTACCGCCAGCGGGCCCGTTCGGCGAAGCCGGAGTCGGTCAACAGGAGGTCGGCCGAACCGAGGAGGAGGTCGTCGAGGTCCAGCTGCCCGCGCCGGCCGAGCTGCGCTTCGTAGGCGGCGAAGAGGTCGGCCACCCTCTCGGCGGCGACGGCGGTCTCCCGTCCCCGGGAGGCTGCCCCGGCGGAGTAGGTCTCCGGGCCGAGGCACTGGGCCTTCGCCCACCCGATCTCTCCGTCCACCACCGACGCCTCCGTCGGGTCGCCGGCGAGCTCGGCGAGCATTCGCCAACGGTGCTCGACGAGCGCGGGAGGCGCTTGGCCGGTGTCGAGGGCCCGCCTGCGGAGAAGAGTGAGCGCGAGCTGATGGAGCGTTCCGGCCCGGACCCCTGGTCCGCGGGGGCCGGTTCCGCCGGGGAGGGAGACCGGGACCCCGTAGTGGGAGAGCCGACCCCGCAGCTCGCGGGCGGCCTTTCGGGTGAAGGTGCAGACCACGGTGTGGTCGGCCTCGGCGGAGCCGTCGAGGATCCTGCGGGCGACCCGCAGGGTCAGGACCCGGGTCTTGCCCGATCCGGCGCCGGCCACGATGCAGAGCGCACCGGCGGTGGAGTCGACGGCCTCTCGTTGGGAGGTGGTCAGGTCGACGCAGGCCCTGGTGAAGGGTGCATCGACCGGGGGTGCTGTCGGCGCGGGGTGTTCCACGCGGACCGACGCTACCGGGCGGTCGCGCCACCGCCCGACGATGGTCGCTGGCCTGCGGGCCCGGGTCACACTGTCAGCTGCGGGCGGACCGATAGTGTGTGCCGGTGCTGAAGTCGTTCGCCGGTGGCCGGGTCTTCGGCGCGGTCTGGGGCGCCGGAACGCCGTCGGTGCTCGCCCTCCACGGATGGAGGCGCACGCACCAGGACTTCGCGGCGGCGTTCGACCGGCAGGGCACGGAGGGTGTGCCCGGCGCGCTGGCACCCGATCTCGCCGGCTTCGGAGCGGCACCGCCGCCGCCCGAACCGTGGGGCTCGACCGAGTACGCACACCAGCTGGTCGCCCTGTTCGAGGACCCGGGACTGCTGGCCGACCGCATCGTCCTGGTCGGCCACTCATTCGGCGGCCGGGTGGCGGTGCGGCTCTGCGGTCTCGTCCCCGACCGGATAGAGCGGGTGGTGCTCACCGGCGTCCCCCTGCTCGACCGCCAGGGGAGACGGACGCGGCCGGCCGTCCCGTTCCGGATCGGACGTCGCCTCCACGGCATGGGGCTGGTCTCCGACGCTCGGATGGAGGCCCTCCGCCGGCGCCACGGGTCGCCCGATTACCGGGCGGCAGACGGTGTCATGCGGGGGGTGTTCGTGCGGCTGCTTGCCGAGACCTACGGGGAGGACATGGCCGCGATCTCCTGCCCGGTCGACCTGGTGTGGGGCGCGGCGGACACCGAGGTGCCCCTCGAGGTCGCCGAACGTGCACGCCCCCTCTTCGCCTCGGCCACGCTCCGCAGCCTCGAAGGCGTCGGCCACCTGACCCCGACCGAGGCGCCCGACGAGCTGCTGGCCGCGGTCGTCGGCCCGCCGGTCGGCGACGCGCGGTGACCACCCCGACCCTCCTGGCGGGGGTCGGTCCGGCCCGCCTGCACGGCGCCCAGGCCTGGGTGACCGTCGCCGCCTGCGCGCTGGCCTGTGTTCCGGCCGGGTTGCGCTGGCTCCGGGTCGCCCAGCGGGAGCACTACCTGCCCGGGTCGGTCTCCCGGTTCGCCGCCCGCTGGTGGCGGCTCCCGCCGGTCAACCCCCTGCTCGCGGTTGGAGCGCTGGGTGCCGCGGTGGCCTCCTGGTGGTGGCCGCTCGCCGGTCTGGCCACGGCGGCCGCGGTGTCGGCCGCGCCGCGGGGCCTCTCGTTGCGTGGCCGCACCTCGCCGTTGGCCTGGACCCGCCGGCTCCGGACCCTGGCCGCGTTGGCCGCGGGGCTCGCTCTGGTGGCGTTGGTGGCCGGCTCCCTCGCCGGCCCGGCCTCCGCCGTTGCCGTGCTGGTCGCGCTCGTCGTCCCCTTGGTGGTCGACATCGCCTGCGTGGTCACCGCGCCGCTCGAGCGGCGCCTCGGGGGCCATTTCGTGGACGAGGCCGCCGCACGACTGACAAGGGTCGGACCCCAGGTGGTGGCCGTGACCGGCTCCTACGGAAAGACCTCGACCAAGGGCCATATCGCCCACCTGGTCCGGCCCACCCGTTCGGTCGTGGCCACGCCGGCCAGCTTCAACAACCGCGCCGGACTGGCCCGGGCGGTGAACGAGCACCTCGCCGACGGGACCGAGGTGTTCGTGGCCGAGATGGGCACCTACGGCCCCGGCGAGATCGCCGAGCTCTGCCGCTGGTGCCCGCCGGACATCTCGGTCGTGACGGCCATCGGCCCGGTCCATCTCGAGCGTTTCGGCTCCGAGGACCGGATCGTGGACGCGAAGGCGGAGATCCTCGCCTCCGCGCCGGACATCGTGCTCCAGGTCGACGATCCCCGGCTCGCCGCGGTCGCCGACCGCATGGCCCGCGAGGGGCGCCGGGTGCTGCGCTGCTCGGCCACCGACCGGGGCGCCGACGTGTGTGTGGTGCGCGCGAAGAGGACACCGGTCGCATCGCCGCACTCGTCGGTGGGGAGCTGCTCGCCTCGGACGTGCCGGTGCCGCGCGGCGTGCACCCCACCAATCTGGCCTGCGCGATCGCGGTGGCCCTTCTCTGCAAGGTGGACCGGTCCGACATCGCCGAGCGCCTGCGGGGGCTCCCCGCGGTCGAGCACCGCCTCCAGGCGGTGCGGTCCGACTCGGGCGCGATGATCCTCGACGACACCTACAACTCGAACCCTTCCGGGGCGGCCGAGGCACTCGCCGTGCTCGCCGCGCTCGCCGTGGACGCCGGGGAACCGCGCGACGGCGCCGGGGGACTCGGTGCCGGCCGCCGGGTGGTGGTCACACCGGGCATGGTCGAGCTAGGGGACCGCCAGGACGTGGAGAACCGTCGCTTCGGCGAGGCCGTCGCCACGCTGGCAACCGACGCGCTCGTGGTCGGGCGCACCAACCGGCGGTCCCTGCTCGCCGGCCTGGCCGCCGTACCGGGCTCGACGACCGATGTGCATCTGGTCGCCGACCGCGACGAGGCGGCGCGGTGGGTGCGGGCACACCTCCGCCATGACGACGTGGTGCTGTACGAGAACGATCTGCCGGACCACTACCCTTAGGCCGTCGATCCCGGCCTCGTCGAGGCGCCGCCGGCGCTCGCCCCACCCGCCGATCGGAGGAGTCCGCCTACCGTGCCCGACGTCGCCGTCATCTTCGGAGGTCCGTCGCCGGAGCACGACGTCAGCGTGCTCACCGGCCTCCAGGCCGCCCGTGGCCTCGTCCGTGGTGACCCGGGCGGCGCCGTGCGCGCGCTCTACTGGTCGAAGACCGGCGACTGGTACGAGGTCGATCGCGGTCTCGAGGCCGGGGCCTTCCTCGAGGGGGTCCCACGCTCGGCCGGCCGGCTCCGCTTCGTCGCCGCCCCGGGGGGCGGGTTCGCCGAGCCCGGCGGGCGGCTGGGGCGGGAGCGCCTCCTCGAGTTGGATGCCGCCATCGTGTGCTGCCACGGTGGGCCGGGCGAGGACGGGACGCTCCAGGCCGCCCTCGATCTCGCCGGCGTGCGTTTCTCGGGCCCGACCGTGGCGGGAGCCTCGTTGGGCATGGACAAGCTGGCCTTCGGATCGGTCGTCGCCGGGGCGGGCCTCCCGACGCTGCCGCGGGTGCAGCTGACCGCCGACGCCGAGCCCCCGGACTTCCCCGGGCCCTACATCGTGAAGCCGCGGTTCGGGGGATCCTCGATCGGGATCGACGTGGTCGAGGACATCGAGACCGCGCGGGCCCGCCTGGAGGCCAACCTGCACCTGCGGTTCGGTGCCGTCATCGAGCCCTACCGGCCCGACCTGTTCGACCTCCAGCTCGCGGTGCGGACCTGGCCGGCGCTCGAGCTGTCCGCCGTCGAGCGCCCGCTGCGCTCCTCGGACGTGGGCGACATCCTCGACTACCGGGACAAGTACGTGGCCGGTCAGGGGATGGACGGTGCCCGGCGCGAGCTGCCGGCCGCCATCGATGCCGCGCTCGAATCCGAGCTCCGGCTGGCTGCCGGCCGTATCGCCGCGCTGGTCGGGATGCGCGGGGTGGCCCGCATCGACTACCTGTCCGACGGGACCGAGTTCGTGGTCAACGAGGTGAACACCATCCCGGGCTCGCTCGCCCGCTACCTGTGGGTGGACCCGGAGCTCCCCTTCGCCACCCTGCTCGCCGATCTCCTCGAGGAGGCCCGCCGGAGGCCGACCCACACCTACTCTGCGGCCGGGGCCGACGGGACCGTCCTCCAGACGGCCGGTTCCATCGCCGGCAAACTGGGCTGAGGCGTTTGGCCGCTCGTCGACTGCAGCTGCTGCCCTCCGAGCAGGTCCTGGTCGACATCCGTCCCCACTTGTCGTTCCTCTCCGCACCCCTTGCGGTCGCGCTCGCCGCGGTGGCCTGCGGGGTCGTCCTCGACGTGACCATCCCCCACAGCTCGGTCCCCGTGCACTGGGTCGAGGGACTCGTCGCGGCCGTCCCCTGCGTCTGGCTCGCCGCCCGGGTCGTGCGCTGGCGGCGGTCGGGACTCGTCCTGACCTCGATGCGCCTGGTCACGTTCGGTGCCGGGCGCCGAGGCCTCGAGGTGCGACTGGCGGACATCGGCCACGTGGACGTCGACCAGGGGGTGCTGCGCCGGTTGGCGGGCACCGGCAGTCTCGAGGTCGTCGAGTGGGGAGGGGAGCGGATCGAGCGGATCGAGGACGTGCGCACCCCGGCCGTTCTGCAGCGGATCATCACCCGCCGGCTCGGTCCACCGCCGTAGTAGGGCGCGACCGCCGATTTGGGGGACGGGCTGTCGGTCCGCCTCCGCCTGCCTCACGGGCCGGCGGGCTCCCCGGGCGACTGCGACCGGGCGCGTGCCGCGATCGTGCCGTCGACGGGTGTCACCGTCCAGGCGTGCCGTTCGAGCGCCGCGGGGTCCAGTGCCCCCGGGCCGGCGAGGGCGACGACGCAGCCGCCGAACCCGGCACCGGTCATCCGCGCGCCGAGGACGCCCGGCCGGGCCCGGAGGCCCGCGACCAGTGCGTCCAGGTGCGGGGTGGAGACCTCGAAGTCGTCGGCGAGGCTGCGGTGGCTCTCGTCCATGAGCGCGCCGGCCGCGGCCAGGTCCGGCCGGTGCAGCGCACGCGGCGAACGCCTGCACCCGCGCGCACTCGGTCACCACGTGGCGGGCCCGGCGCCGGAGCAGCGGGTCGCGGATCCCGGCGAGATCGTCGAGGGTGGCCAGGCCGAGGGGGCCGATCACGGCGGCCGCGGCCTCGCACTCGGCCACCCGGGCGCGCGTAGGCGAGACGCCGCAGATCGCGCCGCTGACCGGAGTCGACCACGGTGAACGCCGACGTCGGGCGGGACCGGCACCTGACGGGCGTCGAGGCTGGCGAAGTCGATCAGCAGGGCGTGGCCCGGCGTCGCTCCCGGCGCACACCAGGGGGTCCATCAGCGCCGACCGGGACGCCCGATCCGGTGCTCTGCCTCCTGGCAGAGGCGGGCGACGACCGCGGCGGTCCCTCGACCCCGAAGAGCGTCGGCGAGGGCCACGGCCAGCGGCCGCGCTCGACGAGAGGCCCGCACCGTCGGGGAGGGTGGCCGCGACGTGGATCCGGCCGCCCTGCTCCGGGTCGGGCCAGCCGAGACGACGGCCGCGACCAGCCGGGCCCAGGCCGGCTCGAGCAGCGGTCGGTCAGCGACCCCGGGGTCGAGGGGAGCGGCACGCGGCCCGCTCTCCGGGGTAGGCGTCCGAGGTGACCACCAGGTCGGTCTCTGCGCTCGGGCTCGAAGGTGACGGTGACCCCGAGGCCGATGGCCATCGGGCAGGGCGAGCCCCTGGTTGTAGTCGGTGTGGTCGCCGATGAGGTTGACCCGACCGGGTCCGGTGCACTCGTCGTCGGCCCGGACACCTGCGGCTCCTCGGTCCGGGCTCTGCGGCACGCTTCGCTCCCGGCCGGTGGCACGCTCAGGGCGGCCGACCGTTGCCCGGCACCGCGCCGGTGCGCTCGGCGTGCCGGCAGCGGACCGTGCACCGGACACGCCGGACCTACCATGCTGTCGGATGTTCGACGAACTCCTCGATGCAAACGCCGCCTACGCCGACGGGTTCGCCCTCGCGGGGATCCCTGCCTGTGCCGGCCCGGGATTCGCGCTGGTGACCTGCATGGACAGCCGCATCGAGCCGCTCGACCATGCTCGGCCTGCGTCCCGGGCGACGCCAAGATCCTCCGCAACGCGCGGCGCCCGGGTGACCCCGCGACGTGCTCCGGTCGCTCGTGCTGGCCACCCACTTCCTCGGCGTCACCGAGATCGCCGTCATGCAGCACACCGACTGCGCCCTGGCCGGCCACCGACGACGACGTGCGTGCCCGGCTCGCGGCGCAGGGGGATCGACGGGGACGACGGCTGGGAGTTCCTGGCCATGCCCGATCCCGACGCGGGCCCTCGCGGCCGACGTCGGCCTCGTCCGCTGCCTGCCCGCAGCTGCCGGCGCGGCGTGCGGGTCGAGGGCTGGCGCTACGACGTCGACACCGGGCGGATCATCCGCGTCGTGCGGTCCTGACCCCAGCCGGCAGTGCGCATTTGACCCCCGGGCGCGGTGGGACACCATCCCGCCATGCTGATTCCCGCTCACCCATCCGAACGCGTCACCCAGCCCCGACCGCCCGCCGGACCCGTGGCGAGCGACGGGCGGTGCCCGGTGAGCGGCCCGCTCGAGGGCGTGCGCATCATCGAGCTGGCCGGCACTCGGGCCGGCGCCCTTCGCCGGGATGATGCTGGCCGACGCCGGCGCCGACATCATCCGCATCGACCGCTCCGACCGGGCCACCTACCCGCCCCATCAGGAGCCCCACGTCGACCTCATGAACCGCGGCCGCCGCTCGGTGGCCGTCGACCTCAAGCACCCCGACGGGGTGGCACTCGTGCTCCGCCTGGTCGAACGGGCCGACGGCCTCATGGAGGGCTTCCGGCCCGGGGTGGCCGAGCGGCTCGGCCTCGGACCCGAGGCGCTGCCTGGCCCGGAACCCCCGACTCGTCTACGGCCGGATGACCGGGTGGGGCCAGGACGGCCCGATGGCCCCGGCGGCCGGGCACGACATCGACTACATCGCCCTGTCCGGCGCCCTCGAGCGCGATCGGCCGCGCCGGCGAGCGCCCGCTGCCGCCGCTCAACCTGGTGGGTGACTTCGGCGGCGGCGGGATGCTGCTGGCCTTCGGCATGGTGGCCGCCATCCTCGGCGCCCGGGCCACCGGGAGGGGCCAGGTGGTCGACGCGGCCATGGTCGACGGCGCCGCCTCGCTGATGACCATGACCTACACCCTGCGCTCGGCCGGGATCTGGCAGGACGAGCGGGCGACCAACCTGCTCGACACCGGCGCCCACTTCTACGAGGTCTACGAGACCTCCGACGGCGGGTACATCGGCGGTGGGGGCCATCGAGCCCCAGTTCTACGCCGAGCTGATGCGGCGTGCTCGGCCTGGGGGGCGAGGACCTGCCCGACCCAGATGGACCGGGACCGCCTGGCCGGCCATGAAGGAGCGCTTCGCCGCCATCTTCGCCACCCGGACCCGCGCCGAGTGGGAGGAGGTCTTCGACGGCACCGACGCCTGCGTGGCCCCGGTGCTGTCGCCCGGCCGAGGCGCCCGGCCATCCCCACAACAGGTCCCGGGGCACCTTCACCGAGGTGGCCGGGGTCGTCCAGCCGGCGCCCTCCCCGCGCTTCCGTCGGCACCCCGGGCGCCATCCGCCGGCCACCCCCCAACCCGGGCCAGCACGGCGACGAGGCCCTGGCCGACTGGGGGGTGGCGGACCGACGAGGTCGCCGCGCTGCGGACGTCGGGCGCCATCCGCTGACCGCCCGGCCGGCGCGGTCCGGCGCGCCGGCTCAGAGGTTGACGACGGGGCAGGTGACGGTGCGGATGATGCCCTCGATGAGCTGGATCCGGCCGACCACCATCTGGCCGAGCTCGTCGACCGTGCCGGCCTCGGCCCGGGCGATCACGTCGTAGGGGCCGGTCACGCCCTCGGCCGTCACCACCCCGTCGAGCGCGTCCACCGCGCGGGCCACGGTGGCCGCCCGGCCGACCTCGGTCTGGATGAGCACGTAGGCGCTGACGGACATGTCCACCTCCGGGACGTCGTGGGCGCGGCGGGAGGCCATGCTACTGGCCGCCCGGTCCCTCCGGCCTACCATGCCGTCATGGGCGTCCGGGAGCGAGGAGACCAGTTCCGCCGCCTCGTCCGCTCGGCCGTCGACGACCTCTTCGACCAGCGCGGCCCGTTCGGGCGCCTCGCCCTGACCCACGTGCTGATGACGGCCGGGGACACCATGTTCGCCGTCTCGCTGGCCGGGTCGCTGTTCTTCTCGATCTCGCCGACGGCGGCCAAGGACAAGGTCCTGCTCTACCTGCTGCTGACCATGGGACCCTTCGCCGTGGTGGCGCCCGCGCTCGGGCCGCTCATCGACCGCAGCCGCGGCGCCCGCCGGGCCATGGTGGTGGCCTCGGCCCTCGGCCGGGCGCTCGCTGTGCCCGTTCGTGGCCCGGGACATCCACTCGCTCCTGCTGTTCCCCGAGGCGTTCCTGATGCTGGTGCTGTCCAAGGTCTACCTGGTCACCAAGGGCGCCCTGGTGCCGGAGATGGCAGCGGCCGATCGGTGGAGGAGGACGACCCGACCGTGCCGGTGTCCGCCCGGCTCCGCGCCGCCGTCACCGCCGGACGCCGTCCGGTCCGCCCGGGAACGACCCGAGCGACCCCGCCCTACGGGACCCCGCTCGTCCACGTGGACGACCCGGTGACCGGTGAGGACGTGATCGAGGCCGACCTCGCCACCCTGAACGCCCGACTCGGCCTGCTGGCGTCGCTGTCCGGGTTCGTGTTCGCCCTGCCGGCCGTCGCCATCCTCAAGCTGGCCGGGGCGCCGTCGGTGCTGTGGGTCGGACGCAGCGGTGTTCGCCGCCGCGGTGGCCGCCGGGCGAGGCTCCCGGTCCGGAAGGCGGCATCCGGGCTCGGCCGGAGCGTGTCGGTCCGGAGCGCGGGGAGCAGGGGATGCGCCCGGCGTGGTCGTCCGCTCCCGACGCGGACCGGCGGCTCGAGGACGAGCGGGACCTGGCCGCCTTCCGTCCCATCGCCGGCACCCAGGTCATCCTGGCCCTCACGCCGATGTCGGTGCTGAAGGGCCTGCTCGGGTTCCTCACCTTCCTCTTCGCCTTCGGGCTCCGGCGGGCGGACGCGGCCACCTGGTGGTTCGGGCTGCTCATCGGCGCGCTGACCGCCGGCGCGGTCATCGGGGTGCTGCTGGTGGGCCGGATCCGGCGGGTGCTCGACGAGCAGCAGATGCTCACCGCCTCGCTCTGGCTGGTGGCGGCGGCCGGCCTGCTGGGCGGGCTCCTCACCGGCTCGCGCCCTCCAGGCTGTCGTGGCGGTCGCCGTCGGCGCGGCCGGCGCGATGGCCAAGCCCTCGTTCGACGCCCTGGTGCAGCGACACGTGCGCGAGTCCGACCAGGGCCGGGCCTTCGCCCGGTTCGAGACCCGACTGCAGCTGATGTGGGTGACCGGCTCGTTGGTCGGGGTGGTGCTGTCACTCTCGATCCCGGCCGGCAACCTGGTCATGGCCGCGGTGGCGGCGACCGGTGCGCTCGGCTACCTGAGCTCGAGGCGCTCCGTTCCGAGACGGCCCTGAGGGATCAGCCGAGCTTCTCTTCGAGCGCGTCGACCTCGGCCGGCAGCGCTCCGGGGAGCTTGTCGCCGAAGATGGCGAAGTGCTCGCGGATCGAGGGCACCTCGGCCCGCCACTCGTCGGGGTCCACGCGCAGCAGGTCCTCCATGTCGGCGTCAGAGACGTCCAGTCCGTCGGTGTCGATGGCACCGGGGGCGGGGACGTAGCCGATCGGGGTCTCGACGGCTCCGCCCGTCCCGCTCACCCGCTCGAAGACCCATTCGAGGACCCGGCAGTTCTCGCCGTAGCCCGGCCACAGCCAGCGGCCGTCCTCATCCTTGCGGAACCAGTTGACGTAGAAGATCTTGGGGAGCTTCTCCGGGTCGGCGCCCGCACCGATCTCGAGCCAGTGGGCGAAGTAGTCGGCCATGTTGTAGCCGCAGAACGGGAGCATGGCGAACGGGTCGCGGCGCAGGTTGCCGACGGCGCCGGCGGCGGCGGCCGTGGTCTCCGAGGCCATGATCGAGCCGAGGAACACCCCGTGCTTCCAGTCGCGGGACTGGAAGACGAGCGGCACCACCGACGCGCGCCGGCCGCCGAAGAGGATGGCGTCGATGGGCACGCCGGCCGGGTCCTCCCACTCCGAGGCGATGGCCGGGTCCTGGACGGCGGGCACGGTGAAGCGGGCGTTCGGGTGGGCCGCCGGGGTGCCCGAGGCCGGGGTCCAGTCCTCGCCCTTCCACGAGGTCAGGTGCGCGGGCGGCTCCTCGGTCATCCCCTCCCACCAGACGTCGCCGTCGTCGGTGAGCGCGGTGTTGGTGAAGATGGCGTTGGCGTCGAGGGTGAGCATGGCGTTCGGGTTGGTGTCGGTGTTGGTGCCCGGTGCCACGCCGAAGAAGCCGGCCTCGGGGTTGATGGCGTAGAGGCGGCCGTCGGCGCCGAACTTCATCCAGCAGATGTCGTCGCCCACCGTCTCGACCTTCCAGCCGGGCAGGGTCGGGATGAGCATGGCCAGGTTGGTCTTGCCGCACGCCGACGGGAAGGCGCCGGTCACGTACCGGGTCTCGCCGGCAGGCGAGGTGAGCTTCAGGATGAGCATGTGCTCGGCCAGCCAGTTGTCGTCACGGGCCATGACCGAGGCGATGCGAAGGGCGAAGCACTTCTTGCCGAGGAGGGCGTTGCCGCCGTAGCCGGAGCCGTAGGACCAGATCTCCCGGGTCTCGGGGAAGTGCACGATGTACTTGTTCTCGGCGTCGCACGGCCACGGCACGTCGGCCTGCCCGCGGTCGAGCGGCATGCCGACCGAGTGGAGGCACGGGACGAACTCGCCGTCGGTGCCGAGCACCTCGAGGGCGCCGCGTCCCATCCGGGTCATGATCCGCATCGACACGGCCACGTAGGCCGAGTCGGTGATCTCCACGCCGATGTGGGCGATGGACGATCCGAGCGGGCCCATCGAGAAGGGGACGACGTACATGGTCCGGCCGCGCATCGAGCCCCGGAACAGGCCGGTGAGGACGTCGCGCATCTCCTGCGGGATCCCGCCAGTTGTTGGTCGGGCCGGCGTCGGACTCGTCGGTGGAGCAGATGAAGGTCCGGTCCTCGACCCGGGCCACGTCGCCCGGGTCGGAGTGGGCCCAGTAGCTGTTGGGCCGCTTGGCGTCGGACAGCTGGGTGAAGGTGCCGTTGTCGACGAGGAGCTGGCAGAGCCGGTCGTACTCCTCGGCGGAGCCGTCGCACCAGACGACCTCGTCCGGCTCGGTGAGGGCGGCGACCTCGTCGACCCATGCGATCAGCTTCTTGTGCTCGGTGGGCGGCATCGGCTGCTTGTTCCTCCTCGGTTGTCCGGCGGACCCGGGGATCCCGCTGCGGCGGTGGTGGCCGCACGCGGAATCTCCGGGCACGGCCCGTCAATAGTAGCGGGACCGGCCGAGGACAATGGTAGGCAGGTCGGGTGCGCACACCCAACTCCGGGGACCCCGGCGGGGCGGCCGCCGACGGGCCGCCGGGCGAGCCGGCCGACGAGTTCGCGCTGATCGAGCGCCTGCGCGGCGGTTCGAGGCGACCGGGGGCCGACCGTCCGCCCCCGGTGACCTGGGGATCGGCGACGACGCCGCCGTGGTCACCCTCCCGGGGCCGGGACCGCTGGTGGCCACCGACCTGGTGGTCGAGGGCGTGCACGTCGACCTCGGGATCAGCGGTCCCGAGGACGTCGGGTGGAAGGCCCTGATGGTGACGGTCTCCGACCTGGCCGCCATGGGGGCGGCCGCGGATTCGTCCTGCTGTCGGTCGCCGCGCCGGCCGGGTTCCCGCTCGACGCGCTCGGCGCCGGCGTGGCCGAGGCGGCGGCGGCTGCCGGGTGCGCGGTGGTCGGCGGGGACCTCGTCCTCGGGCCGGTGCTGGTGGTCTCGGTGACGGCGTCGGGACGCTGCCCGGGGGACGTGCCGCCGGGCCCCCTGCGTCGGGACGGGGCCCGTCCCGGCGACCGCCTCTTCGTGACCGGGCCGCTCGGGGCCTCGGCCGCCGGGCTGCGCCTGCTGCAGGCGTCGCACGGGCGGCGTCGGCGGTCCCGATCCCCGTTCCCGCACACCTGGCGGCGGCCCACCGCCGACCCGTGGCCCGGCTCGCCGAGGGACGGGCGGCCCGTGGCGCCGGGGCCTCCGCGGCCGTCGACGTCTCCGACGGGCTGCTGGCCGACCTGGTCCGCCTGGCCGACGCCTCGGGGGTCGGGCTCGAGCTCGTCGAGCCCCCGGTGGCCGACGGGGCGACCCGCGACGAGGCGCTGCGCGGCGGCGAGGACTACGAACTGGTCATGGCCACGCCCGACCCCGACGGCTGCTCGAGGGCTTCGCCGAGGCCGGGCTGCGGACCCCGATCCCGGTCGGGCGCTGTTCCGACCGACCCGGCGAACGGATGCTCGGAGGGCGGCCGCTGCCCGGCTGCGGGGGATGGCGTCACCGGTTCTGACGGCCCCGGAGGGCGGCCGCGACGCCGGCCGGTTCAGGCCGGGATGTTGCGGACCGGGCGCTTGGTGACCTTGCCCGAGCGGATGCACGAGGTGCAGACGTTGAGGCGCTTGGGGGCGCCGTCCACCAGGGCCCGGACCCGCTGGATGTTGGGATCCCAGCGACGCTTGGTCCGCCGGTGGGAGTGGCTGATGTTCATTCCGAACGACGGCTTCTTGCCGCAGACCTCGCACACCGCTGCCATGACTCCGACTTCCTCTAGGATCCTCTGGGTAAGTCGCAAAGGTTAGCATCCTGCCCATGGTCGCCCTCGACGCCCTGGATGCGGCCGGGCTCTGCCGCGTCATCGGCACCTTCCGGGACGGCCTGCGCAGCCATCAGGAGCTCATCAACCGCCTCAACGTCTACCCCGTGCCCGACGGCGACACCGGCACGAACATGGCCCTCACCCTCGAGTCGGTGGCCGCCGAGCTCGACGGCTCTCGCCGACAGCGGACCTCGGAGCCACCTGCGGGCCATCGCCCACGGCTCGCTGATGGGGGCCCGGGGCAACTCGGGGGTCATCCTGAGCCAGCTGCTGCGGGGCCTGGTCGACGGGCTCAACGTACCCGGCGGCGCGGCCGGGGCACGGGAGCTGGCCGGGGCCCTGGCGGATCGCCGACCGGCTGGCCCGCGAGGCCGTCCAGCGGCCCGGTCGAGGGCACCATCCTGACCGTGGCCCGGGGGGCCGCCGAGGCGGCCCGCGCGGCGGCCGACGGCGGCGGGTCGCTGGTGGCGGTGGCCGAGGCCGCCCGGACCGGGGCGGCCGAGGCCCTGGCCCGGACACCCGCACTGCTGCCGGTGCTCGCACAGGCCGGCGTGGTCGACGCCGGCGGCACCGGCTACCTGCTGCTCTTCGACGCCCTGCTCACCGTGCTCGACGGCCGGCCGATGCCCGACCCCGCCGACCTGCCCGAGCCGGACCGGTCCCGCATCGGCGACGGCGGCTCGCGCCGGCGGCGGAGGCGGACGGTGCGTGCTGGCCGGCCTGCGCTACGAGGTCATGTACCTGCTCGAGGCCCCCGACGAGACCATCCCCGCCTTCAAGGAGGTGTGGGCCGGCCTCGGCGACTCGATCGTGGTGGTCGGCGGCGACGGCCTGTGGAACTGCCACATCCACACCGACGAGGTCGGCCCCGCCATCGAGGCCGCCTCGACGCCGGCCGGCCCCGGTCGATCCGGGTCACCGACCTGCTCGAGCGAGGTGGAGGAGGAGCGCTGGGTGCGCGAGGCCGCCGGCAACCAGGGGACCGGACCGTCGGAGCCCCGCTCGGGCCGGCCCCGGTGACCGGCGTGGTGGCGGTGGCCAGCGGCGACGGCATCGGCCGCATCTTCCGCTCGCTCGGCGTCCAGCGCCTGATCGCCGGCGGCCAGTCGATGAACCCGTCGATCGCCGAGCTGGTGGAGGCGGTCGACGCGCTGGCCTCGGAGGAGGTCATCGTGCTGCCCAACAACGGCAACATCCGCCCGGTGGCCAACCGGGTCGACGAGCTGAGCGCCAAGCGGGTCTGGGTGGTGCCGACCGAGACCATCGCCGAGGGGTTCGCCGCCCTGCTCGCCTACGACCCCGAGGCCGGGGGCGAGGCCAACGCCGCGGCCATGGAGGCCACGCGCCCGGAAGGTGGTCCCCGGCGAGGTCACCCGGGCCGTGCGCGACTCGGAGACCACGGCCGGCCCCGTCCGCACCGGCGACTGGCTGGGCCTGTCCCGGGACGGCATCGAGGTGGTGGGCGACACGCTGGCCGACGCCGCCTGCGCGCTGCTCGACGCTGCTGGTCACCGACGAGCACGACCTGGTCACCATCATCGAGGGCGAGGGCTCGGGGGCCGGCCGACACCCGCCGGATCACCGAGTGGCTGAAGGAGGCCCGGCCGGCCGTGGAGACCGAGGTCCACCACGGCGGCCAGCCGCTCTACCCGTATCTGTTCTCCATCGAGTGAGCGACCCGGGCTCCGGCGCGACGAGCCCGTCCCGGGACGCCGGCTCGGCCAGCTCGCCGGCCTGCCGGTCACCGTGCTCCGCGGGGTGGGCACGGCGGCGGGCCGGGACCTGGCCGAGCTCGGGATCACCACCGTCCTCGACCTGGTCACCCACTACCCGCGCCGCTACATCGACGGCACCCGGATGGTCACCATCGACCGGCTGGCGGCGGGGGAGCGGGCGACGGTCCTGGCCGCGGTCGTCCGGGTCGGCCGCCCCCCGTCCGGCACGGCAGGGCCGGGGCCGCTCGCCTGCCCGGGTGGAGCTCGAGGTCGCCGACGCCGGCGGCCGGCTGCCGGTGATCTTCTTCAACCAGTCCTGGCGGGCCAGCCAGCTGCCGGTCGGGACGCTGGCGCTGTTCTTCGGGCCGGTCACGACTACCGGGGCGACCCTCCAGATGGTCGAACCGACCGTCGAGGTCCTGCGGGCCGCCGGCGAGGAGCGGGGACCCGGACGAGGCCCGACCAGCCGGCCGGCCGGGTCGTATCCCGGTCTACCCCCTGACGGAGAAGGCCGCACTGACCTCGGCCCGCATCGGCCGGCTGGTGCACGAGGCCCTCGACCGGGCCGGGCCGTTCGCCGACCCGCTGCCGCCCGGCGCCCTCGCCGCGGCTCGGGCTGATCGACCGGACGGCGGCCTTCGCCGGCATCCACCGGCCGGTCACCATGGACGAGGTCGAGCCGGCCCGCACGCCGCCTGGCCTTCGACGAGCTGCTCCGGCTCCAGCTGGCGCTGGTGCTGCGCCGCCGGCGGCTCGAAGAGGACGCCCGGGGCATCCGCCACACGTGGTCGGCTCCGACGGTGGGCCCACACTGCTCGAGCAGTTCGTCGGCGGGCTGCCCTTCCCCCTGACCGCGGCCCAGGGCCGGGCCGTGGCCGACCTCGGCGAGGACCTGGCGGGTCCGCTGCCCATGCACCGGCTGCTCCAGGGCGACGTCGGGTCGGGCAAGACGGTGGTCGCCGTGGCCGCGCTGCTGGTGGCGGTCGAGGGGGGCCACCAGGGGGCGCTGATGGCGCCCACCGAGGTCCTGGCCGAGCAGCACGCCTCCGAGGTCGGCCGCCTGCTGGCCGGGCTCACCGTGCCCGATCCCGCGACGCTGTCGGGAGCGACCGCTTGCGCGATGGCCCTGCTCACCAGCCGGACCGGCGCGGCCGACCGGGCCGCCGTCCTGCGCAGGGCTGGCCGACGGCACGGTGGACCTCGCTGGTCGGCACCCACGCGCTGCTGACCGACCAGGTGGCCTTCCGGTCGCTCGGGGTGGTGGTCATCGACGAGCAGCACCGGTTCGGCGTCGAGCAGCGGGCTGCGCTGCGGGACAAGGGTCGGGGCGCCGACGGGGAAGGGCGGGACCCCGATCTGCTGGTGATGACGGCGACCCCGATCCCGCGCACGGCGGCGATGGTCGTCTTCGGCGACCTCGACATGACCGTCATCGACGAGCTGCCTCCCGGGCGGCAGCCGGTGGGCACTTCGTGGGCGCGCACGCCGCTCGAGGCCGCGGAGGCCTGGTCGCCGCGTGCGGGAGGAGGTGGCGCTCGGGCCACCGGGCCTTCGTGGTCTGCCCGCTGGTCGAGGGGTCCGACAGGGTGGAGGCGGCCTCGGCCACGGCCGAGGCCGAGCGCCTGGCCGCGGACGAGCTCTCCGGGCTGCGGGTCGGCCTGCTCCACGGCCAGATGCGCCGGCCGACAAGGAGCGGGCCATGGAGGCGTTCCGCTCCGGGGACGCTCGACGTGCTCGTGGCGACCACGGTCATCGAGGTCGGGGTCGACATGCCCGACGCCTCGGTGATGGTCATCGAGGACGCCGACCGGTTCGGCATCGCCCAGCTCCACCAGCTGCGCGGCCGGGTCGGCCGCAGTGGCGAGCCGGCCTGGTGCTTCCTGCTCTCGTCGAGCGACGCACCCGAGGCCGCCGCCCGGCTCGATGCGCTGGAGCCGAGCACCGACGGGTTCGTCCTGGCCGAGGTGGACCTCGACCTGCGCGGGGAGGGGACCATCCTCGGGGCCCGCCAGAAGGGGCGATCCGACCTCAGGCTGGCCGGCTCCTGTCCGACCGGGACCTGGTGGTCGACGCCCGCGCGTTGGCCGTGGAGCTGGTGGGTGCCGACCCCACCTCGCCGATCACCGCTGCTGGCCGAGGAGCTGCGCCTCTTCGTCGACGACGACGAGGCCGAGTTCCTGTTCAAGAGCTGAGTTCTCGAAGAGCCGGGTCCTCACGTGCCGTGCCGGGCCGGGGCTGCGCCGCCGCCGGGCCGCTTCCGCGGTGACCGGGAGGCCGGAGGGCGCGCCGGTAGGCTGGCGCAGTGCGCGTGATCGCTGGGGAGCACCGGGGCCGGCGGCTGCGCGCGCCCGGCGGGACAACGTGCGGCCGACCTCGGACCGGGTCCGCGAGGCCATCTTCGACATCCTCTACAGCCTCGGCGGCGTCGAAGGGCTGCCGGTGGCCGACCTCTTCGCCGGCACCGGGGCCCTGGGCATCGAGGCGCTGTCGCGGGGGGCGGCGTCGGTCACCTTCGTCGAGCGCGACCCGGCGGCCGTCGCCGCCGTGCGGGCCAATCTGGTGTCGGTCGGCCTGGCCGACGCCGAGGCCAGTGGCGACGCCAGCGGTGGTCCGGGCCGACGTGGACGCCTGGGTGGCCACGACCGCGTCGCGGTTCGACCTCGTGCTGTGCGACCCGCCGTACGACTACGGCGGCTGGGAGCACGCTGGTCGCACGCCTGCCGGCCGATCTCGCGGTCCTCGAATCGGGCGCCCGAGCGACCCGCCGGACGGGCTGGGAGGTACTCAGATCCAAGCGGTATGGGGGTACCATCGTCACGGTCGCCCGTCCCGAACGGGTCACCCGAGAAAGGTGCATCGTGAGGATTGCGCTCATCCCGGGTCGTTCGATCCGGTCCACAACGGGCATCTCGAGGTGATCGAGCGGGCGTCGCGCCTCTTCGACGAGGTCGTCGTGGCCGCGCTGCGCAACCCCCAGAAGAGCGAGGCGCTCTTCGACGCACGACGAGCGCCGGGACATGCTCGAGGAGGCCCTCGCCCACCTGGCCAACGTGCGCATCGTGTCGATCGCCACCCTGGTGGTCAACGTGGCCCAGGAGGTGGGGGCCAGCGCCATCGTCAAGGGACTGCGGGCGGTGTCCGACTTCGAGAACGAGCTGCAGATGGCCCAGATGAACAAGCAGCTGTCCGGGGTCGAGACCCTGTTCATCCCGACCAGCTCGGCGCACTCGTTCATCGCCTCGCGTCTGCTGCGCGAGGTGGCCCGGTTCGGCGGCGACGTCACCGCCTTCGTGCCCAAGGTGGTCGCCCAGCGCCTCGAGGAGAAGTTCGCCGGTGAGTGACCTCTTCGACGACCTCGACAGGAAGTGGCCGACGGCGAGCAGGCCGACGCCGAGGCGTACATCCGCAGCGCGCTCGAGCTCGTGCTGACCGCCAAGCCGATGCCGCTGTCGTCATCGGTGCGCATCGAGCGCGACGAGCTGGTCGAGCTGCTGGAGGGGGCGCTCGAGCGCATGCCCGAGGAGATCGACAGGCCCGGTGGATCGCTGAAGGAGCGCGAGGAGTTCCTCGCCGAGACCGAGCGGAAGGCGGACGGCATCATGGAGGAGGCCCGGGTCCAGACCGAGCGGATGGTCCAGCGCACCGAGGTGGTGCGCCAGGCCAACCACGTGGCCCAGCGCATCCTGGACGACGCCAACGAGGAGGCCCGGCGTCTGCGCCACGAGGCCGAGGACTACGCCGACAAGAAGCTGGCCAGCTTCGAGATCGTCCTCGACCGGACCATGAAGACGGTCCAGGCCGGCCGGGAGAAGCTGCAGGTCAGCCCCATCCCCGCCGTCGAGATCGGGGACCAGGGGGACACGACGCTGGTCCCGGCCGGCAGCGCCGACCGGTTGGGCGGCGTCGACGAGCCGGAGGGCTTCTTCGACCAGGACCTCGCCTGAGGACCGGTGGCGTCCGTGCCGGACCAGGTGACGCCCGAGCGGACCGGCGCCGGGCGGCAGGGTCCCGGTCCGCTGCACCGAGGGTGCGCCGGCCGTTCCTGGTCCAGGTGGCCGCCCTGCGTAAGCAGGCCGGCGCCACCCGTCGGGAGCGGCGCGAAGGGGTGGTCGCCGAACTCGGCGCGGTCTCGGTGGTGGTGCCCGAGGGCGCGCCGGTGGTGGCCGACCTGACCCTCGCCTCCTACCCCGGGGGGATCATGGCCTCCGGCATGGTCAGCGCCCCCTGGGGCGGGGAGTGCCGCCGCTGCGGCGGGCCGGTCGCGGGCACGGTCGAGGCCGAGGTCCGCGAGCGCTACGCACCGGAGGTGGCAGCGACCGGGACGAGGAGGCCTACCCACTCAGCCGGAGACGAGCTCGACCTCGAGCCCCTGGCCCGGGACGCCGTCCTGCTGGAGCTGCCCCTCGCCCCGCTCTGCTCGACCGAGTGCCGGGGGCTGTGCCCGGACTGCGGGGCAAACCGGAACACCGAGCCGTGCGCCTGCGCGCCGACGGCCGACCCCCGCTGGTCGGCACTCGACGCCCTGCGTGACCCGGGCACCCCGCAGTTGACCTAGGATGTCCTCCTTATGGCCGTTCCGAAGAAGAAGACCTCCAAGGCGAAGAGCCGCAGCCGCCGGGCATCCAACTGGGTGCTCAAGGCGCCGGCACGCTCGGTGTGCCCGCAGTGCACCACCGCCAAGCTGCCCCACATCGTCTGTCCCAACTGCGGTTGGTACAAGGGCCGACAGGCCATCGACGTCGACTAGTGGCGCGGGGTAGCGCCCGACCGACGGGTGACGGAGCTCGGCGGCCCTCCCGGTGGCGGTCGATGCGATGGGCGGCGACCGGGCTCCCGGAGAGATCGTCGACGGGGCGCGCCGGGTGGCCGAGGCCGGACTGATCGGGGTCGTGCTGGTCGGACCTCCCGGCGGATGGGCGACACCGGCGACCTGGCGGTCATCGAGGCACCGAGGTCATCGGCATGGACGACGACCCCGGCCAGGGGGTGCGCCGCAAGAAGGACTCCTCGCTGGTCCGGGCGGCCGAGGCCGTCCGGGACGGCGCCGCGGCCATGGCCATGGTCTCGGCCGGCAACACCGGCGCCACCATGGCCTCGGCGCTGCTGCGGATGGGCCGGCTGCCCGGGGTGATCCGACCGGCCATCGCCACCCGATCCCCGACCTGAAGAAGGACTGGCCCACGGTGATTCTGGACGCGGGGGCCAACGCCGAGGCGACCCCGGCGATGCTGCTCCAGTTCGCCCAGATGGGTGCCGCGTTCTCGCCAAGCGCTACGGGGTGGACCGGCCCCGGGTCGGCGCTGCTCTCGATCGGCGAGGAGAAGTCGAAGGGGACCCCGCTGGTCAAGGAGACCCACGCCTGCTGGCCGGGGGCGCCAGCCCCGGCTTCGGGTTCGTCGGCAACGTCGAGGGTCGGGACTTCTTCGGAGGACCGGGCGGACGTCATCGTGACCGACGGATTCACCGGGAACGTGGCCCTCAAGACCCTCGAGGGCACGTCTGCGGTTCCTGATGGACACGCTGACCGGCATCTTCGCCCTGCCCGAGCTGGCCGACGCCGCCGATGCCTCCTCCCGCACCTGCTGCCGCTGGCCGCCGCCCTCGACCCCGAGAGCACCGGGGGCGCCATGCTGCTCGGGGTCGACGGGGTGTGCGTGATCAGCCACGGCTCGTCGTCGTCGGTGGCCATGGTCAACGCCATCACGGTGGCCCACGACGTGGCCGTCGGCCGGCCTGGTGGCCGCGGTGGCCGCCTCGGTGACGCACCGGACCCCGTGGGCTGAACCACCGGGGGCGTCAACCCTGGAGCAGGTCCTTGGCGATGTGGGTGACCTGGATCTCGTCGGTGCCGGCGTAGATCTGGAAGACCTTGGCGTCCCGGGCCAGCTGCTCGACCCGGTACTCGGCCATGTAGCCGTTGCCGCCCATGAGCTGCACCGCCTCCATGGCCACCTCCGAGGCGGCCTGGGCCGAGTAGAGCTTCAGGGCCGAGGCCTCGGCCAGGGTCAGGTTCTTGCCGGCCGCGGAGGTCTCGATGTGGCGGAACACCAGGTTCTCGACGTTGAGGCGGGCGACCTCCATCTTGGCCAGCTTGAGCTGGATGAGCTGGCAGTCGCCGATGGGCTTGCCCCACAGGACGCGGTTCTTGGCGTACTGGACCGACAGCTTGAGGCACTCCTCGATGACGCCGAGGGACATGGCGGCCACGCCGGCCCGCTCGGTCACGAAGTTGGCCTTGGCCGAGTCGCGACCGCTACGGCCCGCGCGTCCTCGGTCTCGCCGAGGAGGTGGTCCCTGCCCACCCGGACGTCGGTGAGGAAGAGCTCACCGGTCGGCGAGGAGTGGAGGCCCATCTTGCGAGAACGGCTTGGACTGCTCGAGGCCCGGGCATGCCCTTGTCCAGGATGAAGGTGAGGACCTGGCGGTCGCGCATCGGGGTGTCCGAGCCGTCGTCGAGCTTGGCGTAGAGGACGATGGTGTCGGCGAAGGGGCCGTTGGTGATGCAGGTCTTGTTGCCGTTGAGGACGTACTCGTCGCCGTCGCGGCGGGCGGAGGTGGTCATGCCGCCGAGGGCGTCGGAGCCGGAGTCGGGCTCGGTGATGGCCCAGGCGCCGACCTTCTCGGCGGTGAGCAGGTCGAGGCCCCACCGCTCCATCTGGGCCGGGGTCCCCTGCTTCATGATGGTGCCGGCGGCCAGGCCGACGCTGACCCCCATGGAGGTCACGATGCCGGGGCAGTGGTGGCAGAGCTCGATGATGGGGATGAGGGTCATGGCCGCCGCCCCTCCGTCGCCGGCCCGCTCGGCCCGCTCCGCGGCGGTCTCGGTCCGTCCCGCCGCCTTGCGCTCGAGCTGCTTCTTGAACCGGTCGCGGGCCATCTGGTCCATGCCGAAGGTCGCGTACAGCTTGCGGATGATGTCGTAGGGCGGCATGCTCGCCGTGCTCGAGGGCGTCGATGTGGGGGACGACCTCGGCCTCGATGAACCGCCGGATGGCGTCGCGGACCATCAGGTGCTCCTCGGACCACTCGAACATGGCGACCTCCCCTGCGGTGGCCTGCCCGACCGCGGCGGTCGGCTCGGGTCCGAGGCTAACCGAGCTCGGCCTACAGTCGGGTCGTGCGACTCACGCGGAAGGGCCGAGGGGACGCCCTTCGAGCGGTGGGGCGGCGAGCCGTTCTTCACGGCTCTGGTCGAGGGGTTCTACGCGGGGGTGGCCACCGACCCGGTGCTCCGTCCCATGTACCCCGAGGACCTGGCCGAGTCCAAGGAGCACCTCGCCCTCTTCCTCGGGCAGTACTGGGGCGGACCCACCGCCTACAACCAGCTGCGGGGCCACCCGCGGCTGCGGATGCGGCACGCGCCGTTCGTCATCGGCACGACCGAGGCCGAGGCGCTGGCTGCGGCACATGACGGCCGCCGTGGATTCGCTCGGCATGGACCCGACGACCGGGACGAGCTGCTCGACTACCTGGCGATGGCGGCCCGTACGCTGGTCAACTCCCCGTGACCGTCACCGGACGCCCTGGTCCCCCGCCGGGCCGGTGTCGGTGCTCGGGCTCATGTCGACGGCCACCTCGAGGGTGTGAGAGTCACCGCCCCCGAAGACGATGCCCTTGAGCGGGGAGACGTCCGAGTAGTCGCGACCCCAGGCCGTGGTCACGTACGAGGGGCCGACGACCCCGTCATTGGTCGGATCGACGTCGAGCCAGCCCCAGCCCGGGACCAGCACCGAGGGCCAGGCGTGGGAGGCGTCCGCACCGATCAGCCGGTCCTCGCCGGGGGCAGGGGCTGTCTCGAGGTAACCGCTCACGTAGCGGGCGGCCAGGCCCATCGACCGCAGGCAGCCGACGGCCAGGTGGGCGAAGTCCTGGCAGACGCCGTGCCGGTGCTCGAGAATTTCGCCCAGCGGGGTGGTCACCGTGGTGACACCGGGGTCGTAGACGAAGTCGCGGTGAATCCGCCCGGTCAACTCGGTGACCGCGTCGACCAGGGGGCGCCCCGCCGGGAACGAGGGCTCGGCGTAGGTGCGGACGGCACGCGAGAGGGACACCAGCGGCGACTCGAAGCAGAACTCACGGGCGTCGAGCATGGGCCGGCTCAGGTCCTCGGCCAACCGGGTGCGGACGTCGTCCCAGGTCGGCGCTCCCGCGGGCAGCGGGCCGGTCCCCGTGACCTCCACCACGCTGGTGGCGGTCACGCTGAGCTCCTCGAAGGGTCCGTCGACCACGAAGCTGGTCACCGTGTTGCCGTAGAAGTCGGCCCGGTCGCTCCAACTCGAAGGGGCGGGCTCCACCACCAGTTCGCTCGCCAGGCACTTCTGGCGTTCGGTGTCGCGTGGGGCGGAGGTGAACCTCGTTGCGGCAGCGGGCCACGGGCGCGCTGTAGCGGTAGCGGGTGCGATGGACGATCTGGTACCTCACAGGCGACCCCCGACGCGCTCGGTGCTCAGTCGGCCAGCTTCGAGAGTCTCTCACGGGCGGCGTGAGCGGCGTGGCAGGTCGCGCCCCGGTTGCGGAGCAGGCCGCTCACTTCGTGCCGGTGGGCGAACGGCCCGGAGCGCCCGGGCGCGGACCGCTCGACGTCCACCGGGGCAGCCCGGTCACAGCCTCGCAACCTCCCGACCCCACCCGGCGAAGGTGGGCCGGAAATACGTCTCGTCGATCCGGTCGTGGACCTCCCCGAGTGCCACCTGTACCTCCTCGAGGAACGGCCCAGGCCGGCCACGGTCAGCCGCGGCACGGCGGCGGAGGTGATGATCATCGAGGCGTTGCGGCAGGCTTCCTGGGCGTCCTCGGAACGAGCCAGCACCTTGAGCTGAGCCCGGGTCTCGGCCAGGCAGGCGCCCACTGCCCGGGGGAACCGATCGTCCTGGAGCAGGAACCGAAGCGTGGACCCGCCCTGGGGCTGAGCCGGCATCGCCCTGCGGAACGGCTGGTAGGCGGCCAGCGATCGCAGCACGGCCATCCAGTGGACGGCGTCGTAGGGAGCGTCGGCCCCCTGTGGGTGCAGGCTCTCGGAGCGCACGTCGAGCACCCGGGTGGTCAGGTCGGCCCGCTCGAGGTTCTGGCCGATGGCGAGGAACGACATGGCCTCGTCCCGGCTCATGGTGCCGAGCAGGATCCCGTGGATCCGCTGGCATCCGGCCACGATCCGCCGCAACCACAGGACCCGTCCCTCCCGAGAACCGACCTCGTCCAGGTGGTCGGTGCCCGAGAGCCACAGCTGGTGGCACGACTCCCAGGCCTCCCGCGGGACGACCGGACGCGCCGTGCGGAGGTTCTCCCGTGCCGCGGTGATCGCCGAGAGGACCGAAGACCTGTTTCCCTCGCCGAGCAGGAGGAACTCGACCACGTCCTCCTCCGCCGCCCGACCACCATCCGCCCCGGCCCTCGCGGGGGACGCGGCGAACTCGCCGCCGACGCCGACGATCGAGAGCAGCGGCTCCCAGCCGACGTCGCGACCCACCGGCATGTCGACGTGGGTGTCGGTGTGCACCTGCACGATGCGGGCGGTGCCCTCGGCCCGCTCGAGGTGGCGCCCGGCCCAGTAGACGGCCTCGGCCATCCGTGCCAACAGCATGGTTCCCTCTCTCTCCTCGCCCGGGTGCGTTGCGCCCGGCGGCCCGGCCGGCCCGGCGGTCGTTGGATGGGTATCGATCACGGCGCGCCCCGGGCTCCGCCGTGTCCCGGACAACGTCGACGATCCAGGTGTCCTTGCTCCCGCCGCCCTGCGAGGAGTTGACGACGAGTGAGCCCCTCCGGCGGGCGACCCGGGTGAGCCCGCCCCTGGTGACGTATGCACCTTCGGGACCGAGCAGGGTGAACGGGCGCAGATCGATGTGGCGGGGTGCGACCTGGCCGTCGCACAGGGTCGGCGCAGTGGAGAGCGGAATGATCGGCTGGGCGACCCACCGGGTGGGGTCGTCCTCGATCTCGGCGGCCGCACGGGCGAGCTCGGACTCGGTGGCCTCCCTGCCGACCAGCACCCCGTAGCCCCCGGACTCGTTGGCCGGCTTGACCACCAGGCGGGGGAGGTTGTCGAGCACGAAGGTCCGGGACGCCTCGTCGCCGCACCGGTAGGTCGGCACGGTGGCCAGGAGCGGATCCTCACCGAGATAGAACCGGATGATCTCGGGTACATAGGGGTAGACCTTCTTGTCGTCGGCCACGCCGGCCCCCGGCGCGTTGACCAGGGCGACCCGTCCCGCGCGCCAGGCGCGCATCAGCCCGGGGACCCCGAGGTGGGACTCCGGGAGGAAGACTTCGGGATCGAGGTAGAGGTCGTCGATGCGCCGGTAGATCACGTCCACCCGCTCGAGGCCCTCGATCGTGCGCGCGTAGACGCAGTCGTCGTCGAGCACGACCAGGTCGCTGCCCTCCACGAGCTCGACCCCGAGCTGCTGGGCGAGGAACGCGTGCTCGAAGTAGGCCGAGTTGTAGACCCCGGGGTGAGCACGACGATGGTCGGGTCGCCGGTGCCGGGCGAAACCGACGAGAGCAGGTTGGCCAGCCTGCCCACATAGGGGTCGACCGGCTCGATGCTGTAGTGGCGGAACATCTCGGGGAAGCACGTGCTTGGCCACCATCCGGTTCTCCAGCAGGTAGGAGACCCCGGATGGCACCCGGAGGTTGTCTTCGAGCACGTAGACCGAGCCGTCGCCGTCGCGGATGAGATCGCTCCCGCAGATGTGCGCCCAGATCGCCCCCGGGGGGTCTACGCCGACGCACTCGCGGCGGAAGTTGGGCGAGCCGGAGACCAGCTCAGGGGGGACGACGCCGGCGCTGACCACCCGCTGCTCGTGGTAGACGTCGTCGATGAACAGGTTGAGTGCGTTGAGGCGCTGGACGAGGCCGGTCTCGATGGCCTGCCACTGCTCACGGGGGATGATCCGGGGGATGATGTCGAAGGGCCAGGGGCGGTCGAGGCCGATCGTGCCGTCGTAGACGGTGAAGGTCACCCCGATGGTCCGGATCTCACGCTCCGCGGCCTCCTGGCGTTCGACAGAGCGCGGCCGGCCCGAGCTGGGCGAGGTGGTGCCAGAGCGGCCCGGCGGCCGGACGGGGGCGCCCGTCGGGCGCCACCAGCTCGTCGAAGAACTCCCCGGGGCCATAGGAGGGCCAGGGTGCTCCCCCGGTCGCGGCGGTGAGCGGCGCGCGGGGGTCGACGGGGGCGTCCACCGGCCAAGTGTCGCGGCCTGCCGGGTCCGGGCGGGTTGCCGCAGTGTTTCGACTGCGTGAACGCCCGGCCTCGGGTATCATCGTGCCCGCAAGCGGCCCGAATTCCGGACCCTGCCCCGACCCGCACAACAGGAGATGCCGTGCCCGCAGAGACCCATGTCGAACAGGGTCCGCTCGACCGCCAGCAGGTCCTCGACCTCATCCGCGACCTGCTCGCCGACATCCTGGAGATCGAGCCGTCGTCCATCGCCGAGTCCGCCTCCTTCGCGGAGGACCTCGATGCGGACTCGCTCGCCCTCATCGAGCTGGTCGAAGGCCTGGAGGAGGAGCTCGGCGAGCGCTCGGTGGGTTTCCGGATCGAGGACGAGGACCTGGAGGAGCTGCGGACGGTCCGTGACGCCGTCGACTACGTCCACGCGAAGCTCGGAGGGGCCTGAGGCGCCCGATGGCGCCCGAGCCCGACGAAGGGGCCTTGGCCGCGGCCGCAGACGAACAGCTGGCCGAGCGGATCGGCCATGCCTTCGCGCGACCCCGAGCTGCTCCGCCAGGCGCTCCGCCACCGTTCGTGGTGCGCCGAACACGACGGGAGCACCTCCAACGAGCGGCTCGAGTTCCTGGGTGACGCCGTGCTGGGGTTGGTGGTGGCCGAGCACACCTACCGGACCCACCCCGAGCTCTCCGACGGGGTGCTCTCCAAGGTACGGGCCGCGGTGGTGAACACCCGGGTCCTGGCCGAGGTCGCCCTCGGTCTCGGCCTGCCCGGCTCGCTCCGCCTCGGCCGCGGCGAAGACCAGTCCGGCGGCCGGACCAAGGAGTCGATCCTGGCGGACGCGACCGAGGCGGTGATCGGAGCGGTCTACCTCGACGGCGGACTCGTCGAGGCCCGGCGACTGGTGTTGTCCCTGCTCAGCGACCGGATCACCGCGGCGGTCGGTGAGCCCGGCGAGTCCGACCACAAGAGCCGGCTCCAGGAGGAGTCGGTCCGCCTCGGACGGGGGGTGCCCTACTACGACGTGAAGGGATTCGGCCCCGACCATTCCCGCAGCTACCTGGCCACGGTGTACGTTGCTGGCCAGCGCCTCGGCATGGGGGAGGGGCGGTCCAAGAAGGACGCCGAACAGGTCGCCGCCCAGGTGGCCTGCGGATCCCTGGAGGTCGAGAGAGGCGGGGGGGATGCCTGAGCTTCCCGAAGTGGAGACCATCCGGCGCGACCTCCAGGGCGAGGTCGTCGGACGGAAGATCAAGTCGGTCGAGGTGCGCAACGGACGCACCGTGCGGCGCCACCCGAGCGCCAAGCAGTTCCGGGCCCAGCTCGAAGGACGCACCTTCCGCTCGATCGACCGTGCCGGGAAGTACCTCCTGCTCGGGCTCGACGACGGGGCCACCCTGGTGGTCCACCTCGGGATGAGCGGACAGCTGCAGCGGGTCAAGAGCGCCAAGGAGCCCAGGGCGCCGCACACCCATGCCGTCTTCACCTTCACCCAGGGCGGCCAGCTGCGCTTCGTCGATCCGCGTACCTTCGGCGAGCTGTTCGTGTCCGCCGCCCCCGAGGAGGGCATGCGGGCCCTCCCCGAGCTCGCACATCTCGGGTTCGACCCGCTCGAGGACGTGATGAGCTGGGAGAAGTTCTGGGTCCTGCTCTCGTCGCACAAGGCGGGGCTCAAGGCCCTGCTCATGGACCAGGAGTTCGTGGCCGGGATCGGCAACATGTACGCCGACGAGATCCTCTTCGCGGCCGGGCTCCGCTACGACCGGCTCTCCAATTCGCTCTCCTCCCAGGAGGTGCGCCGCCTCTACCGGTCGATGGTCGAGACCCTTGCCGAGGCCGTCAAGCGCCGGGGGTCGTCGCTGGCCGACGAGCAGTACCTCGACCTCTTCGGAGAGGTGGGCGACTACCAGGATCAGCACCAGGCCTACGACCGCGAGGGCCAGGCGTGCCGCCGCTGCCGATCGACCATCGTGCGGGTGAAATCGGGCGGGCGATCGACCTTCTTCTGCGAGCACTGCCAGGTGTGAGCAGTACCCCGCGGTGCGCGACGCGTGCCGGTAGGGTGAGCCTCCGGTGTTCCTGAAGTCCCTCTCCCTCAAAGGATTCAAGTCCTTCGCCGACCCGGCGGTCCTCGAATTCGAGCCGGGCGTGACGGTGGTGGTCGGCCCGAACGGCAGTGGGAAGTCGAACGTGGTCGACGCGGTCGCCTGGGTGCTCGGCGCCCAGGGACCCAGGACCGTGCGCTCGGCGAGGATGGAGGACGTCATCTTCATGGGGACGTCCACCCGGCCGGCCCTCGGCCGGGCCGAGGTCTCCCTCACCATCGACAACTCCGCCGGCAAGCTCTCGGCGGATCTGGCCGAGGTCACCATCACCCGGACCCTGTTCCGATCGGGCGACAGCGAGTACTCGATCAACGGCGCCCCCTGCCGGCTGCTCGACATCCAGGAGCTGTTGTCCGACACCGGGGTCGGACGCCAGCAGCACGTGATCGTCAGCCAGGGCCACCTCGACGCGATCCTCGAGGCACGCCCCGAGGATCGTCGGTCGGTCATCGAAGAGGCGGCCGGCGTCCTCAAGCACCGCCGCCGGCGGGAGCGGGCCGAGCGGCGCCTCGCGACCACCGAGGAGCACCTCGAGCGTCTCTTCGATCTGGTCAGGGAGGTCAAGCGTCAGATCCGCCCCCTGGAGCGCCAGGCCGCGGCCGCCCGCTCGCATGCCGGCCTGGCCGACGAGCTGCGGGCGGTCCGGCTGTACGTGACGGGCGCAGAGCTCTCCACCCTCGACCGCCGGCACGAGCAGGGGACCCGCTTCCGGGAGGAGCAGCGGGCCGACGAGGCCAGGCTCGAGGCCGAGCTCGGCGAGCTCGACGCGGACTCGGAGCGCACCGCAGGAGCGCTCTCGGCGGAGCGCGAGTCCGACCTCACCGCCTCGCTCGGTCGGACGACGGGCATGGTCGAACGGGCGCGGGGGCTCGCCGGCGTGCTCCGGGAACGCCAACGCTCACTGGCCCGGGCGCTCGACGCGGCGGCCGACGCCGACGTCGTGTCCACGCTCGAGGCCGAGGCGGCCCATCTGGCCGAGGAGCTGGACGACGCCGGGCGGGAGGCGGAGTCGCTCGCTCCCGAGCACGACCTGCTGGTCGCAGCCGCCGGCGAGGCCGCTGCCGAGCTCGAGGCACATCTGGCGGGCTGGGGCGACGGCAGCGAACGTCAGCGCGCCGACGAGGCGGTCACGGTGGCCCGCGGCCAGCTCGCGTCACTCGAGCACGCCCTCGAGCGCGACCGGCGCACCCTCGACCAGGTGGACGCCCGGTTGGGCGCGGCCGAGCGCCGCGCTGTCGTTGCTGGAGGGTGAGGAGTACGAGCTCGGTGAGCGTCTGGCCGAGACCGAACAGGCCCGCCACCAGCTCCAGGCCGCGGTGGCCGCCACGGAAACCGCCCACCGGGATGCGGTCCGCCGGCTGGAGGCGGCCGAGGAGGCACTGCGCCAAGCCGAGCAGGAGCAAGCCCGCTCAGTGGCCCGGGCGGACGCGCTCGAGCGGGCGTTCGACGAGGCCCGGGGGGCGGCAGGCGCCGAACTGCTGGCCGGCGTGGACGGGGTGGTCGGCACACTGCTGGATCTGGTCGAGGTCGACCCCGGCTGGGAGCAGGCGGTCGAGGCGGCGGTGGGCGGCTCGTTCGCCGCGGTCGTCGTCTCGGGAAGTGAGGCGGCCCGTGCCGCACTGTCCCGGCTCCGCCAGGGGGGCGCGACCGGTGCGGTGCTCGCCCTCACCGAGTCGGTCGCCGCGCGTCGGGCCGAGTATGCCGAACCGTCGGTGCCAGCCGGGACGGAGTCCGTCCGCTCCCACGTGAGGCCACGTATCGGGGGGCGTGCCTCGCCGGGACTGGACACGGTGCTCGACACGCTGCTGGCCGGCTCGTGCTGCGCCCGCACCGGGTGGTCCGAAGCCATCGACCTGGCCCTCTCGCGCCCGGATCTGGTGGTGGTCACCAGTGAGGGTGACCGGTTCTCCGCCGCGGGCTGGCGGGTCCGGGCGACCGGGGGGGTGGTGACCGCCGCGGTGGTCGAGGAGGCCAGGGCCCGGGCGGCGGTGGGCCGGGAGGAGTCGGTGCGCGCCGCCGAGGAGCGGGGCAGCGCCCGCCGCGAGGTCGATGCGACCCGTGAGGCGGCGAGCGAGTCGGTCCGGGCCGACGACCGCAACGAGATCGCCCACCAGGCCGCTCGGGCGGGGCGCCTGCGGGTCTCGGCCGACCGTGACCTTCTCGCGGGTGAGCTGGAGGAGCTCCGGCGCAATCGGGTCGAGCTCGACGGCCGAATCGAACGGGACGCGGCACGGGTCGCCGAGCTGGTCGCAGGCATGCCCGCGCTCGAGCGGGAGCGCTCCCTCGTCGCAGAGCGGACGGCCGCTGCCGTGGCCGAGCGGCAACGGATCGACGAGCGCATCGCCGAGGCCGCCTCCCGGATCGGCATGTGGGAGGTGCGGTCCGCCGGGCTCGTCGAGCGGCGGCGGGTGCTCGACGAGCGGAAGCGCGAGGTCGAGCGGCGGCTCACCGGGCACGCCGACGAGCGTCGCCTGGCGGCCGAGCGCCGGACCAGGCTCGAGTCGGACGCGACCGCCGTCGAGCGTCTGATCGGGCTCGTCGTCGACGCACAGGTCGAGCTGGACGCCCTGCTGTCCGCGCTCCGCGACCGCCACCGCCGTCAGCTCGAGGCGGTACGGGCCGGCGGGGCACGCCTCGAAGAGCTCCGGCGCCGGCGCTCGGCCGGCGAGCAGGAGCTTGCAGCCGTGCGCGACCGCCTGCAGCACACCGAGCTCGACCTGGTGGAAGCCACTATCCGGCGCGAGTCGTTGGCCGAGACCCTGCACCGTGAGCTCGGCTGCGGGCCCGAGGAGGCGATCGGTGCACCGAGGCCGGAGCTGGCGGAAGGCACCGACCCGGCGGCCCGGGTGGACCAGCTCGAAGCGGAGCTCGCCGCCCTCGGACCGGTCAACCCGCTCGCGCTGGAGGAGCTCTCCGAGCTCGGGGAGCGCCATCGATTCCTCGAGTCCCAGGTCGAGGACGTGCGAGCGGCCCGACGGGAGCTCCACCAGGTCGTGCGCACCCTCGACGGGGAGATCATGCACGTCTTCGACTCCGCCTTCGCAGACGTCAACGAGCACTTCTCGAACCTGATCACCTCCCTCTTCCCCGGGGGGACCGGCCGTCTCTCGCTCACCGATCCGGGAAACCTGCTCGACACCGGGGTGGAGGTCGAGGTCCGCCCGGCCGGTCGCAACGTGCGCCGGCTCTCACTGCTCTCGGGAGGCGAGCGCTCACTCGTGGCGATGGCCTACCTCTTCGCCGTGTTCCGGAGCCGCCCTTCGCCCTTCTACCTGATGGACGAGGTCGAGGCGGCGCTCGACGACGTCAACCTCATGCGTTTCCTGGCGCTGGTCAACGAGTTCCGGGACGAGGCCCAGCTGATCATCGTGAGCCATCAGAAGCGGACGATGGAGGCGGCGGACGCACTCTACGGGGTGACCATGGCCCCGGGAGGCTCGTCGAAGGTGGTGAGCCAGAGGGTCCCCCGCGACCGGGCGGTGGCCGTGCCGCAGATGTCTGTTCCGCAGGCGCCGGTTCCCTCCCCGGTCGGGGGCGGCGATCCCGGCCCGGACCACGACAGGGAATGACAGGAACGATGCTGGTGACCGCGGCCTCCGACCTCGGAGTCGGGCTGGCTGTCGCGATCCCGGTCCTCGTCGTCGCCGGGGGTGCCGCGGTCGGCCTCAGGTTCCGCTCCCGGAGGGCCGGTCAACGCCCGCCGGGGCCGGAGGTCGTCGGCGGGGCGCCCGCCGGCACGCCCGCAGGGACCGCGCCGGCGACCGCGCCGGTGGGCCGTGTGGAGGCCCCGGCGGCACCCGCCCCCTCGGCGCCGGAGCCACCGCCCGAACCCGCTCCTCCCGCGGTGGCCGTACCCGAACCGGCCACCTACCGCGGCCGCCTGGGCAAGGCCCGGGACCTGCTCTCGGGCTATCTCGGGGCGCTTCGCTCCGCGGGCCGCATCGAGGCCTCCACCTGGGACGACCTCGAAGAGGCGCTCATCCGCGCCGACGTCGGGGTGGGCGCGACCGACGCCCTGATCGCCGGTCTGCGCGCCCGGGTCAAGGATGGCGGGATCGACGGACCGGATGCGCTGGTCCGCGCGCTCAACGCCGACCTGGTGGCGATGGTGTCCACCGCCGATTCGGAGCTCGCCCTGCCCGGCAGCGGGCGGGCGGCCGGGAGCGGCCCCGCACCGGATGGCGGGGACCGGCCCGTTGATGTCTGGCTCTTCGTCGGGGTCAACGGGGTCGGGAAGACCACCACGGTGGGGAAGGTGGCCCACCGCATGTCCGGGTCGGGCACCAAGGTGCTGCTCGCCGCCGCGGACACCTTCCGCGCCGCGGCCGCGGAGCAGCTCGGCCAGTGGGCTGCGCGCGCCGGCGCCGACATCGTGCGCGGCGCAGAGGGCGGCGACCCGAGCTCGGTCGTGTTCGACGCGGTGCAACGTGCCGCCTCGAGGGGTCACGCCGTCGTGCTCGCCGACACCGCCGGCCGCCTCCACAACAAGGTCAACCTGATCGAGGAGCTCAAGAAGATCCGGAGGGTCGCCGACCGGGCGCCGGGACGGGTGACCGAGGTCCTGCTGGTGCTCGACGCCACGACCGGGCAGAACGGTCTGGCCCAGGCGAAGGTCTTCCTGGAGGCGGTCGACGTCTCGGGGGTGGTGCTCACCAAGCTCGACGGCACCGCCAAGGGCGGGATCGTGATCGCCATCCAGCGCGAGCTCGGAGTGCCGGTCAAGCTGGTCGGACTCGGCGAGGGAGCCGACGACCTGGTCGACTTCGATCCGGAGGCCTTCGTCGACGCCCTGTTCTGATGCGGCGTCCTGTAGCCTGAGCACCCCATGTTCGAGAGCCTGACCGACCGATTCGAGGGCATCCTCGGACGACTCCGCGGGCGCGGGCGACTCACCGAGGCCGACGTCGACGAGGTCCTCCGCGAGATCCGCACCGCGCTGTTGGAGGCGGACGTCGAGATCGGCGTGGTCCGGCACTTCACCGATGCGGTGCGCGCCAGGTGCGTGGGCCTCGAGCTCGCCCAGCACCTGAGCCCCGGACAGCAGGTCATCAAGATCGTCAACGAGGAGCTCGTTGCGATCCTCGGCGGGGAGACCCTCAAGATCAACTACGCGAGCCGGCCGCCGACGGTCGTCCTCCTGGCCGGTCTCCAGGGCTCGGGAAAGACCACCGCCGCGGCCAAGCTCGCCCGCTGGTTCAAGCAGCGCGGTCGCAACCCGCTGCTTGTCGGTGCCGACCTCCAGCGCCCGGCAGCGGTCGAGCAGCTCCGGGTGCTCGGCGGCCAGGCCGGGGTCACCGTCTTCAGTGAGCCCTCCGACCCGGTGGCCGTGGCCGCCGCCGGTCTCGAGGAGGCGAGGCGCCTCGGCCGCGACGTCCTGATCGTCGACACGGCCGGACGGCTCTCCATCGACCAGGAGCTCATGGACGAGATCCGGGACGTCTCGGGTGCGGTGGGTCCCGATTACACCTTCCTGGTCATCGACGCGATGACCGGCCAGGATGCCGTCTCCACCGCCCGGGCGTTCCACGAGGCGCTGACCCTCGACGGCGTCATCCTGACCAAGCTGGATGGTGACGCGCGGGGCGGTGCGGCCCTGTCGGTGCGGGAGGTGGTCGGCCGGCCGATCGCCTTCGCCTCCACCGGGGAGCGGCTCGACGACTTCGACCAGTTCCACCCGGACCGCATGGCGGACCGCATCCTCGGGATGGGGGACGTCCTCAGCCTCGTCGAGCAGGCCGAGCGGACCATGGACCAGGAGGTGGCCACCAAGGGCGCCGCCGCCATGATGGAGGGCCGTTTCACCCTCGAGGACTTCCTGGAGCAGCTCCAGCAGGTCAAGAAGATGGGCTCGATCTCGGGAATGCTCTCGCTGCTGCCCGGCGTGCCGAAGGACCTCAAGCAGGCGTCCTCGTCCGTCGACGACCGCCAGATCGGCCAGGTCGAGGCCATCATCCAGTCGATGACCCCGGCCGAGCGGACCGACCCGTCGATCATCGACGGTGGCCGCCGGGTCCGGATCGCCGTCGGCAGCGGTACCGCAACGTCGGATGTCAATACCCTCCTCAAGCAGTTCAAGGAGATGCAGAAGATGATGAAGGGGATCGGGAAAGGCGGGATGGCCGGGGCGATGGGCGGGATCGGCGGCCTGCTCGGCCGCTCTCCCAAGCTCAGCCCGCAGGCCATGGCGGATCTGGCCGCGAGCGGCGCCGACGGCGGGCTCTCCCCGGCGGTCGGGTCGGGGACCGGCCAGCCCGGGTCGTTCGCCGGGGCCGTGCCGGCCAATGGCGGGCGGCGGGGCGGGAAGCCCAAGGGCAAGGGCGGCAAGAAGGGACGGGGAGGCGGCCGGGTGACCCCGAAGGCTCCGTGACGGCACGGCTCGCGCCGGACGACCGGGGAGGAGGCCCGGCCGGGGTCGGCCCGCCCGTAGCGCCGTTGGCCCCGCGTGCACGCGGGCACCCGCTTTGGTGGGAGACTGTGGGCCGCCTGGGGACGGATTGGCCGGACGATCGGGCCGTTCGGGACGCCCGGCAGCCGCCGGAGACCGACGTGGTGGATACCCTGCAACAGATGCAACAGAGGAGTTGACCGTGGCAGTAAAGCTCCGCCTCGTGCGGATCGGGAAGAAGAAGCAGCCGACCTACCGGCTGGTGGCGGCGGACAGCCGTTCGCCCCGTAACGGGCGGTTCATAGAGATCGTGGGCACCTACGCACCTCGGGGACGGTCGCTGGCCGAGCCCGACGCCGTCATCGAGATCGACAACCAGAAGGCCGTCAAGTGGCTCTCCCAGGGCGCCACGCCGACCGAGCGGGTCGAGAAGTTGCTCAAGCAGTCGGGTGCGTTCGAGGAGTTCGCCTCGGCCAAGGCGGCAAGGTGACCGACGAGCTGGCCGTCGACGCGGCCGGAGACGTCAACACCATCGACGACATCGACGAGCACGACGACGACGACGCCGGCAACCGCGTCTCGGGGGGACTCCCTTGGCCGTCGTGACCTACTTGGTCCATTCGATCGCGTCGGACAGCGACGCGGTGGTCATCAACACCGAGGAGCACGGGGACTCGGTGCGGTTCCGCATACACGTGGCTCCCGAGGACATGGGCCGGGTCATCGGCCGCCGGGGCCGGGTCGCCCAGGCCATCCGCACGGTGGTGGCGGCCGCCGGGGCGCGCGACGGAGTCCAGACCAGCGTCGACATCGTCGACGACTGACCCGGACCCGGTGCCCTCCGCGGTTCCCGCCGACGGCGGAGGCGCCGCCCGGGTCCCGGCCGGGGATGGCGGTACGAACCGTCTCGACGACCCGGGGAGCGCACCCCTCCTGTCGGTCGGAAGGATCGTCAAGCCGCACGGTCTGCGCGGCGACGTCGTGGTGTCGTTGACCACCAACCGCGAGGAACGGGCGGCAGCCGGGTCGGTGCTGGTCACCGCCGATGGGGGGCAGCTGGAGGTAGAGCGGTCGACGCCTCACCGCGGGCGGCACATCGTGACATTCGCGTCGGTGCGGAGTATCGAAGCGGCAGAGGAGCTCCGGGGAACCGACCTGTTTGCCGAGCCGCTCAGCGACCCCGATGAGCTGTGGGTCCACGAATTGATCGGCTCGACCGTTGTTGACACATCTGGCCGGGTGCTCGGCACCGTCGACGCGGTCGAGGCCAATCCCGCCAGCGACCTCCTCGTCCTCTCCGGTGGGGAACTCATCCCGCTCCGGTTCGTGACCGGCTCGCAGCCCGGGGTCCGGATCACCGTCGAGATCCCCGACGGACTGCTCGACCTCCCATGAGCGGCGAGCCGGTGCCCGTCGCCGCCGGCGGCGCTGCTCGGCGGGATCCACCCACTCGGGCTGACCCGTTCCGGATCGACGTCTTCACGCTCTTCCCCGACGTGGTCGAGCGGTATTGGACGGCGTCCGTGCTCGGTCGCGGCCGCTCGTGCGGAAGACTCGACCTGCGCACCCACGACGTGCGGGATGCGACCCACGACGTGCACCGCTCGGTCGACGACGCCCCCTTCGGCGGCGGCGCCGGCATGGTGCTCTCCCCGCAGCCGGTGTTCGAGGCCGTTGAGGCGGTCGAGACCTCCGTGGAGGGCCTGCCGCGGCCCCTGTTCCTCCTCTCTCCTTCGGGCCGCCGGTTCGACCAGTCGGTGGCTGCCGAGCTGGCCCGGACGCCCGGCGGCTTCTCGCTGCTCTGCGGTCGCTACGAGGGGGTCGACCAGCGGGTGGCCGACCACCTGGTAGAGGACGAGCTCTCGGTCGGCGACTACGTCCTGGCCGGGGGGGAGCTGGCCGCCCTGGTGGTCGTCGAAGCCGTCGCCCGGCTGCTCCCCGGGGTCCTGGGCAACGACCGGTCGGCAGAGGACGAGAGCTTCGCCGCCGGGTTGCTCGAGTATCCCCAGTACACCCGGCCGGCCGACTTTCGGGGGTGGGCCGTGCCCGAGGTCCTCCGGTCGGGGGACCACCGCCGGGTGGGGGAATGGCAGCGGGTGCAGTCCCTGCTCCTGACCCTCGAGCGCCGACCCGACCTCATCGACCGACGTGGCGGGCTGACCCCCGAGGAGGTGCAGCTCCTGGTCGAGCACGGCGAGGTGCGCCGATTACGCGAACACGGCTACGATTGGTGAGCCTCGCCGGCGCCGGACCGCCCGGCATGCACGGTGAAGGCCCGTGGCACGGGCACCTGAGGGGTTCGTGGTGACCGGGCTGCCGTCCGGGGAGAGAACGAACGACCTGTGGAGAGACGCGTCCCATGAACCCGACCGACATCATCGACCGCGACGGCCTGCGGGAGGACATCCCCGAATTCCGTCCGGGCGACACCGTCAAGGTGCACGTGCGGGTCGTCGAGGGCACCCGTGAGCGCGTCCAGGTGTTCCAGGGTGCCGTCGTCCGGCGTCAGGGCACCGGGGTCCGTGAGACCTTCACCGTTCGCAAGGTCAGCTTCGGGGTCGGCGTCGAGCGGACCTTCCCGGTCCACTCGCCGGTCATCGACCATACCGAAGTCGTCTCGCTGGGCGACGTCCGGCGGGCGAAGCTCTACTACCTGCGCGACCGGCACGGCAAGGCGGCCAAGATCAAGGAGCGCCGGTCTGCCCGTTCCTGAGCCGCCGGCGCGTCGGCCGGGGCCTGCGGTCCGGCGGCGAGTTCTGACAGCGCGGTCACCGGTGCGATGAGCGAAGAGGACCTCGAGCGGTACGAGTCCGAGATCGAGCTGGCACTCGTCCACGAGTACCGCGCCGTCGTCCCGCTCTTCTCCTACGTCGTCGAGACCGAGCGCCGGTTCTACCTCGCCAACACGGTGGACGTCACCGTGCGCTCGGACTCCTCGCCGGCATGGGTGGAGGTCGTTCTCCAGGACGCCTGGGTCTGGGACATGTACCGGCCGGCCCGCTTCGTCCCCTCGGTTCGGATCCTGACCTTCCGGGACGTCAACATCGAACGCCTGCCCGAAAAGGACCTGTGAGGTCGGGCGTGTCCGGCCCGGAACCCGGGGTCGACCGCCGGCGGGAACTGGGCGCGGCAGGAGAGGACGCCGCTGCGGCCTGGTACGAGGGACGTGGCTACGAGGTCCTCGAGCGGAACTGGCGCCGGCGGGAGGGCGAAGTGGACCTCATCGCCCGGCAGGGTCGCACCGTCGTCTTCTGTGAGGTCAAGGCGCGCACGAGCGACCGGTTCGGGACGGGCGCCGAGGCGGTCCTGGTCGCCAAGCAGCGTCGCGTCCGACGGCTGGCCGCCCGCTGGCTCTCCGAGCTCACCCCGGCAGCCGGGCGGGCACGGGTCGACGTGCGGTTCGACGTGGTGTCGGTGACGGCCGGTGAGGTCGAGGTCATCGAGGACGCCTTCTGATCGGGAGTTACCGCCGGACTGTCTGGCCAGCACGTCAACCCTTGTCGCCTTTACCCTGCTCATCCACGTGTCCGAAGGTCCTCTCACGCAGTTATCTTGAGGTGCTCCGGCGTGATGTTGTTGTGGAGTCATAGGACGCGTACACCAACCCGCAGGCCTGGAGCCCAAGACAACGGGGTGGGACCGGATACGCGTCCTACGACTTGCTGGAGTCCCCGCAGTCCAAGGCCACCGACAGGGCTTCGCACAGCGCCGTCATGGTGGCGGGTCGAGCCCGTCCGATGCGTCTACGGAAACGATCGCGGGAGAGAAGTTGGACATTGTCGAGGTTCGCGACTGACGGGCCTCGGATGCCGTCGTCGCGCCCGAGCGGCACCTCGGTCGATAGACCCCGGACGGTCGAGGTGACAGGAGCGATGACCACCGAGTGGAGTAGCTGTCCCAAGGGATCGCGGGTGAGAACGATGACGGGACGGGTCTTGTCGAGATCGGCGAGCCAGACCTCGCCCCGACGCACAGCGGCGGTCACGAGAGGTCGTCGGCGTACAGCGCTTCCCAATCGGTGTCGTCGCCGATGCCACCAGTGTCGCCCAATGATGCCAACGTCATCTCGTTCTGCGTCGGTGGCGTGCGCTGGTACGCCGCTATGTCGGCCCGGAGGCGCTCGGCGTGGATGAGCCGGTCCAACGCCACGTCGATGGCCTCCGAGGTGGAGCCGACGCCAAGCAGAGCCCGAGCGGTAGCGGCCTTGCCACGGTCCAACGTGATGGTTGCCTTCTCTCTTGCCATATATGTAATACTACTATTTGGTCGTATGAAGTGGAAGGCAAGGACGCCTGGGGTGCGCGTCACGAAATTCTCAGCAAGCACCCAGGTCCGGTTCGAAGCGCCACCTGGAGGTAACGAAGACATCCCCGGTGCTGGTGTGGCCGTTGGTGCGAAGTGCGTCAGCACCTTTGAGATGTTGCGGATCGAACGTGTGCGGTTTGGTTGACAACCGTCGTCGGCGCGAACTCTCGAATTCCATTCGCGAGTAACTGGCACCCCCTGATCGGGAGGCGGCCCAGTCCCGTAGGCTGCGCCGGATGCGTGAGACCCTGAAGACCATCATCGTGGAGCGCGATGCCGGCGTGGTCACGGTGACCATGAACCGCCCGGAGCGGAAGAACGCAGCCACGGGCACCATGCGGCACGAGCTGCTCACCACATTCGAGGACGCGGCGGCCGACCGCGACGACCGGGTCCTCGTGCTCACCGGTGCGGGTGACGCTTTCTGCTCGGGGGCCGACCTCTCCGACCCGGGCGACGTGGCCGGGCGGCCCGAATCGGCCCGCGCTTCTCCCAGATCTTCGCCACGCGCGGCCTCTCGATCGACTTCGGCGCCTCCTGGCTGCTGCCCCGGCTCATCGGCCTGTACCGGGCCAAGGAGCTGGCCTTCTTCGCCGACATCCTCGACTCGCGAGGCGGCCGAACTCGGCCTGATCAACCGGGTGGTGCCCGACGACCAGCTCGTCGCGTTCGTGGACGGGTGGGCCGGGCGCCTCGCCGAAGGCCCGACCCTTGCCCTCTCCCTGACCGAGAGCATGCTCAACGCATCCTTCGGACTCTCGATGGAGCAGGCGGTGGAGGACGAGGCGCGGTCCCAGTCCCTCAACTTCACCACCCAGGACACCCAGGAGGCGCTGCGCGCGTTCGCCGAGAAGCGCCCGCCGCGATTCGAGGGGCGCTGATCAGTGTCCGCCGCCGGAGAGACACACTGTGGCCCCACAACACCAGTGGTTGGGGGACCTCCGACCAGCAACAGCTTCGCGGAATCTGCGACCCGCGCAGCTGCTGATGGGTCAGTTGGTCTGCACAATGCGACGCCCCACGCCGCCCGTCACGGAACGATCGAGCTCTGCGGCCATGTTCAGGTGGTGTAGGGCGGTCGAAGGTCGGAGACCATCGGGAAGTGGCGCACGTTCGTCGTGAGGAGGTCGGCGCCTACGACGGACGCCGTGGCGGCGATGAGATAGTCGATTGCGTCGATTCCGCTGTGCGCCTTTCGGTACTCGGCGGCCATCGAGCCGGCCAGTCTGGCGATCTCCTCGTCGACCGGCACCCAGGTGAGCGCCCCCATGAACAACTCGGTGGGCTCGAGCTCGACCGGCCGCATGCCAGCGAGGAGCTCGAATCGGCTGAGCTCGCTGGCCAGAAGTGGCTCGCCTTCATCGGCAAGCCGCTCGAGGAGCTGCGTGGCTCTGCTGTCGCCGCGGAAGTGGTCGACCGCGACTGTCGTATCGAGGAGCTTCACGATGGGCGAAGCCGGGCAAGCCGTTCATTGACATCGCCCCGGATGGAGTCGACGAACTGCGAACCCGAATATTCACGGCCGGTCCAGGCACCGGCGGAGGAGCGGAGCGCCTCGAGCCGCGACCCCACGGGCTGCTCCCCGTACTGGTACCGGATCGCCCTTCGGATCAACTCCGAGCGGCTGGCCCCAGTGCGAACGGCGGCAGCCTCGAGCGCCGATATCTCTTGGTCGTCCAGGTAGATCTGGGTCCTGTGCACGACATCATTATACATCAGCTGATGTACCTTGGAGAAGCAGCAGTCAAGAGCGCCTTCGGGCGGCGCTGCGGACCCTTGGCGGCTGCGGGGTGACCTCGAGCTGAGCCCAGACCGGCTGTCGCCGCCTGCCGCGATTGGAGTGCGCTGACGACGGCGGCGTGACACCCACCCCCTAGGGTGCGAACGGTGCTTCGAGGGCCGTGGCACCGAGGCATCCGACCCGCCCTCCCCAGCCTTGAGCGTCGCCACCGGAGGCACCGTGATCGCCGCCATCCCCTCTGCCGTCGTCGTCGGCGTCGACGGACGCCTCGTGTCCGTCGAGGTGCACGTGTCCAACGGTCTTCCCGGCTTCACCATCGTCGGCCTCCCCGACGCCGCGGTGCGCGAGTCTCGTGACAGGGTACGCGCGGCGCTCCTCTCGAGCGGGCTGACCTGGCCCCGCCGTCGCATCACCGTGAACCTCGCCCCTTCCGGCATGCGCAAGGGTGGTGCCGGGCTCGACCTGCCGGTCGCCCTCGGCGTCCTGGTGGCGTCCGGCGCGCTCCGGGCCGACGCGGTCGCCGGCTGCGGTTTCGTGGGCGAGCTCGGGCTCGACGGCTCGCTGCGCGGGGTGCCCGGCACCATGGTGCTCGCAGAGGCCCTGAGCGACCTGCGTATCGTGGTTCCCGAGGACAGCGCACCCGAGGTGTCGGTCATCCCAAATGCGCGCTTTGCGACCGCGGCCACACTCGCCGGGCTGGTGGCCCGCCTCCGGTCGCGGACACGGTGGCCGGACCGGCCGGCGGCCGCACCCCGCAAGTGCCTGGTAGAGCCCGCACCCGGACCGGGCGCCGGATCGGACGACCTGGCGGACGTGCGTGGTCAACGCCTCCCCCGGCGTGCCCTCGAGGTGGCGGCTGCGGGCGGTCACCACCTGCTCATGGTTGGCCCACCAGGGTCGGGCAAGTCGATGCTTGCCAACCGGCTGGGCGGTCTGCTGCCCGATCTCGACCACCAGACAGCCCTCGCCGTCACCCGCGTCCATTCGGTGGCCGGCCACCCCATCCCGCCTGGCGGGCTCCACACCCGCCCGGTGTTTCGCGCCCCCCATCACGGAGCGTCCGCGGTGGCGATGATCGGCGGCGGCCAGAACGCAACCCGCCCGGGGGAGATCAGCCTGGCCCACGGCGGCGTCCTGTTCCTCGACGAGCTCGGAGAGTTCCCGGCAGCGGTCCTCGACGCGCTCCGCCAACCGCTCGAGGACGGCCAGGCGCGGGTGAGCCGGGCTGGCGGTTCGACCACCTTCCCGGCCCGGTTCCTGCTCGTCGCGGCCATGAACCCGTGCCCCTGCAGCGAGGGCGGTCCGCCGGGGTCGTGCCGTTGCTCGCCCGCGGCGCGTGCCCGGTACGCCCGTCGGCTGTCGGGTCCGCTGCTCGACCGGTTCGACCTCACCCTGCGGGTCGATCGACCGGAGGCCGAGGAGCTGGTCGGGCGCACCCGGGCAGAGGGGACGGCGGTCGTGGCGGAGCGGGTGGCCGCGGCCCGGGCCCTCGCCGAGGCGCGGCGGGGTGCGGGTCAACGCCGATCTGGCGGTGTCAGCGCTCGAGACGCGTGCCCCCCTGAGTGAGGCGGCTGCGGTGCTCCTCGGCCGACACCTGCAGTCGGGGCGCCTCAGTGCCCGCGGGCTCCACCGGGTCCACCGCCTCGCCCGGACGATCGCCGATCTCGACGGCGGACCAGCGACGATCAGCGAGCACCACCTCCTCGAGGCGCTCCTCCTCCGGGGCAGCCGCGAGCTCGTCCTCGGGATCGAGGGGTCGTGAGCGCCGCGTTCGACGACGGGCAGGCCTGCGCGGCGGCACTGGTCGGCCTGCCCGGCATGACTCCCGTCCGTTTGGCACGGGTGCTCGACGGTTTCGGTTCCCGGGTGGCGTTGTCCGCGCTCTCGGCCGGCACCCACCCGGCCGATCCCGCCCGCCGCTTCCGGGCCAGTGCCCGCGCCACCGACCCGGCACAGGTGGCTGTCGCGTACGCCGCGACCGGTGTGGCCGTCCTCCTGCCCGACCGGGCCGGGTATCCGGCGGCGCTGGCGGGCGACCCCGGTGCGCCGGCGGTGCTGTTCTCGGTCGGCGAGCCCTCCCTGCTCGAAGGTCGCCCGGCGGTCGCAGTGGTCGGCACCCGCTCGCCCACGCCGTACGGGCGGAGGGTCGCAACCGAACTCGGCGCGGATCTCGCCGCCGCGGGGGTCGTGGTCGTGTCGGGTCTGGCCCGGGGCATCGACGCCGTCGCCCACGCCGGGGCGCTGTCGGCCGGTCCGGGCGCCGCGCCACCGGTCGCGGTCGTGGGCACCGGGCTCGACCGGCCCTACCCCCCGGAATGCGAGGCACTCTGGAACAGGGTCGCAGCCGCAGGAGCCGTGTTCTCCGAGGCCGCGCTCGGGACTCCGCCGCTCCCTCGCGTCTTCCCCGCCCGCAACCGGATCATCGCCGCGCTCGCCGACGTGGTCGTGATCGTCGAGAGCCATCGCGTCGGTGGATCCCTCTACACGGCGGAGGCCGCCGCGCGCCGTGCGATCCCGGTGTGTGCGGTGCCCGGGTCGGTGCACAGCCAGGCCTCGGTGGGCACCAACGGGCTGCTGGCCGATGGCTGTGCGCCGGTGCGGGACGCTGCCGACGTGCTGGCCGCCGTCTCGCTGGTCCGGGCCGCCAAGGGGATGCCCTGCCCGTCGACAGGATGTGCCCGCCCGTCGGCCGGTAGCCCGGTCGATCCGCACACGACGCTCGACCGGATACAGCGGGCGCTGCTCGACGCTGTGGACGATACGCCGACCACCCTCGAGACGCTTCTCGTCCGCACCGACCTTTCGGTTGCGGCGCTCGCCTCAGCGGGTGAGGAGCTGGTGGGGCGTGGCCTGCTCACCCACGGTGCCGGGTGGTGGGCCCGCGCCTGAGCGAGCAGGCCCGATCCTCAGGCGGCCGGGAACGCCCCCGACTGCCAGCCGATGGCCGACCCGCTGACCGGACCGGGGCTCGGAGGTCCGGAGAGGGCAGGTGCGGTGCACGAGCTCTGCCCCGTCTGGGCGCCGTACCAGGTCGTCGACGAGGGGGAGCTCCAGACCACCCAGCAGGTGCCGTCCGACGAGCGGTCGGTCAGGGTCACCGAACCCGTCCCGTCGGCGGTCGAGCCGGTGGCCACGCTGACTGTGGTCGGACCAGTCGACGGGCCTGCGACGAAGGTCACGGAGGGTTCGGCCGCCGAGAGCGTCGCGGTGTCGACCGAGGCGAGGCCCCCGGCGGACGCAGCCGCGTCCTCCGCCGCGTGCAACCCGGTGGACAGAGACTGTTGGGCCTGCGCCGAGTCGGCGAGGGCGACCTCCGGGTTCGATGCAGTGCCCGATGCCGTGGAGCCGGAGTGGAAGGACGACCCGACGAGCAGGGCGACGAGTAGCGCGGCGGCCACCATGCTCAGCATGGTGGCGATCATCGAGAAGCCACCGTCGCCCGCGTGCCCTTGGGCGCTTGCGTGGTGCCCGACGCGATGGTCCATGTACCGACGCTCCTGCCGGCGTCCGCCGGCCGTCCCGTTGTCCCTCCGGAGTCGTTTTGCAGCTCAAAGCCCGTGATCCGTTCGCAGCTGACTCGCGGTTGCGGACTCAGTCGCCATGGTGACACTGTTCGTACTGAGATTACCTCATAGTGTGGTCAGACGGCCACCCTGCGCGTCCAAACACCGTTCATCCGGGTCGTGACGCCGGTGAGAGGCCATGGTGTCCCGTTTCGGGGTCGACCTGACTACTGGGTTGGCCCGACGCTGTCGGGGCAGGGGGTGATTCCGTGGGTCATGTAGGGCCACCGCAGTTCGACACCTTGTGCCGGTCGGCAGCGTTCGACTCGCCCACGGCGTACACCCAGGCTTTACCCGCCCAGGAGAAGAACGAGGTGCCCGGCCGTCCGTTGACCTGGAAGAACACGTCGGCCTGGATCGTGCCGCAGAAGTCGGACGGGTACTTGATGGTCAGGGTCGTGCCGGTTCCGCCCTGAACCGATCCGACCGTTGCCCCCTTCGTCTTCGGGGTCGATGGCTCATTCACGTACAGCAGGAAATTGCAGGGGGTGACCGCTCCGAATCGGCAGGTGGCCGGGGTCGTCCAGGTGACCGTCAGGGTTGAGTCGTTGAACACCGGACCACCGGGAGTCGGAGCTGCACCTGCAGCCGGGGTGATCGACAGGGCAGCGCTCATGATCGTGATGATGAGTAAGACCTTGCGAATCATCATCCTTGCTCCTTTACCGTCAGAGACCCGTCGTCGATTCGAGCATCGGCCATTGGAGCGCTGACCTTGAGGTCTTCCACGACGATTCCCGCAGCGCCGAAGGGCGTCCGGGAGCCGCTGCTACGGTGCGCCCATGAGGATCGGAGCGCACGTGCGGGCCGGGAAGGGACTGGTGCCCGCCCTCGACCACGGTGCGGCGATCGGCGCCGACGTCGTGCAGTTCTTCACCCAGAGCCCCCGGATGTGGAAACCGTCGCACTACAACGACGAGGTCCTCGCCGCCTACCGGTCCGCCCAGGCCGCGCACCCGTCGGTCACCGCGACCTTCTGCCACGCGAGCTACCTGATCAACCTTGCGTCGCCCGACCCGGAGCTCGCCGCCAAGTCCCGGGCGTGCCTCGTGGCCAATCTGGCGGCGGCGGACGGCATCGGAGCGGAGGGCCTCGTGCTGCACCTGGGAAGCCACCGGGGGACCGGGTTCGCCGTTGCGCTCCCCGCGGTCGCCGGGGCCCTCGTCGAATCGCTCGACGAGGTCGGTACCGGGCGGCTCGGCTGCCCGATCCTCCTCGAGAACACCGCAGGCGCCGGCGACACCATCGGCCGGACCTTCGAGGAGCTGGCCCAGGTCGTGGAGGCGTCCGGGGACGACCGCCGGCTCGGGGTCTGCCTCGACACCCAGCACCTGTGGGCCTCGGGCATCCCGTTCGACACCACCGATCAGGCGGACCGCCTGATCCGGCTCATCGACGCCACGGTGGGGCTCGCACGGCTCCGCTGCATCCATCTCAACGACTCGAAGGTCGACTTCGGGGCGAACCGCGACCGGCACGAGAACATCGGGCAGGGGACCATCGGGGAGGACGCGTTGGCCGCGCTGCTCGGCCATCCCGCCCTCCAGGGGGTGCCTGCCGTCCTCGAGGTCCCCGGTGCCGGTCAGGGTCCCCGCGCCGAGGACCTGGACACGGCGCGGGCCGTCTGGGCGGCAGGTGTCGCCCTGCGCGAGAGGATCCCGGCGTGAGCGGCGGGGTCCGCACCGAGACCGACACCATGGGGGTGATCGAGGTGCCCGCAGACCGCTACTGGGGCGCCCAGACGGCCCGTTCCCTCCACCACTTTCCGATCGGGGACGACCGGATGCCGGTGCCCCTGATCCGGGCGTTCGGGATCCTCAAGGAGGCCGCCGCGCTGGTCAACGCCGATCTCGGCATGCTGTCGCCCGAGAAGTCGGACCTCATCGTGGCCGCGGCACAGGAGGTCTCCGGGGGGAAGCTCGACGACCAGTTCCCCCTGAGCGTCTGGCAGACCGGGAGCGGGACCCAGACCAACATGAACGCCAACGAGGTCATCTCCAACCGGGCCATCGAGATGGCCGGGGGCGTGATGGGGTCGAAGGTGCCGATCCACCCCAATGACGACGTCAACATGTCGCAGTCGTCCAACGACACCTTCCCGACCGCCATGCACATCGCCGCGGTCGAGGAGGTCACCCACCGTCTGCTGCCGGCCGTGCGCCGCCTCCGTGACGCGCTCCAGGACAAGTCGACGGAGTACGCCGCGATCACCAAGATCGGCCGGACCCACCTGATGGACGCCGTGCCGCTGACCCTCGGGCAGGAGTTCTCCGGCTACGTCGCCCAGCTGGACGCCGACATCCGACGGGTCGAACTCGACACTCGACGATCTCTACGAACTGGCCGCCGGCGGCACCGCGGTGGGCACCGGGCTCAACAGCCACCCCGAGTTCGGGACGCGGGTGGCGGCCGCGATCGCGGAGCTGACCGGTCTGCCGTTCGTGACGGCGCCGAACAAGTTCGCCGCGTTGGCCGCCCACGACCCGCTGGTGATGACCAGCGGCGCCCTGCGGACGCTCGCCACCTCGCTCATCAAGATCGCCGACGACCTGCGCTGGCTCGCGTCGGGCCCGCGCAGCGGGCTCGGCGAGCTCCTGCTTCCCGAGAACGAGCCCGGCTCATCGATCATGCCGGGCAAGGTCAACCCGACTCAGAGCGAGGCCATGATCATGGTCTGCATCCAGGTGTTCGGCAACGACGCCGCGGTGGCCATGGGGGGGTCACGGGGGAACCTCGAGCTCAACGTCTGCAAGCCGGTGATCATCCACAACGTGCTCCACTCGGTGCGCCTGCTGACCGACGGCGTCGGATGCCTTCACCCGCTTCTGCGTGGTCGGGCTCGTTCCGAACGAGTCCAGGATCCGCCAGCACCTCGAGAACTCCCTCATGCTGGTGACAGCGCTCAACCCGCTCATCGGGTACGACAAGGCGGCCGAGGTGGCCAAGAAGGCCCACCGGGAGGGGACCACCCTGCGGGAGTCGGCCCTCGCCCTCGGCTACCTGACGGCCGACCAGTTCGACCAGGCCATCCGGCCCGAGTCGATGACCCACCCCTGAGCCGGCGGGCCTCGGAGGTGGCACGGCGTCCGGGCGGGGGTCCCGAGCCGGCACTCGCAGACGTCGATCTCTGCGATCTCGACACCTTCACCGACGGGTTCCCCGACCCCATCTTCACCCGGCTGCGGCGGGAGGCACCGCTCTGGTGGCAGGAGCCCACCCCCCACACCCCAGACGGGGTCGGGTTCTGGGTGGTGAGCCGCCATGCCGACGTACTCGCGGTGGCCGCGGACCCGGTGACCTTCTCGTCGGAGGGTGCCGCGGGCGCCGGGGGAGGGGGCACCATCATCCAGGACCTCCCGTCCGGGTTCGCCGCGGGGGTCCTCCTCAACATGATGGACGACCCCCTGCACCGGAGCATCCGCCACCTGCTCACCCCCGCGGTCACCCCGAGGGCCCTCGCCGCGATGGAAGGGGAGCTGCGCGACCGGGCCGGGCGCATCGTGGCCGCGGCGAGCGAGGGGGACGGCTGCGACTTCCTGGTCGACGTCGCCGTCGAACTGCCCCTCCAGGCGGTCGCCGCGCTGATGGGGGTCCCCGTAGAGGACCGCCACGACCTCCTCTCCTGGTCGAGCACTACCCTCGACTACGAGGGTCGTGAGCTCGGCGAGACCAACGAGGCGGTGGCTGCCGCCGCGGCGGCCATGGCCGACTACGGCTCTGCGCTCCTTGCCGACCGGCGCCGGCACCCGCGGGGGGACCTCCTCTCGGTCGTTGCCGCGGCCGACGTCGAGGGGCCGGACGGCTGCCTACGTCCGCTCACCGAACACGAGCTGTTGATGCTCTTCAACCTCCTGGTGGTGGCCGGGAGCGAGACCACCCGCAACTCGATCGCACTCGGCCTTGTCGCACTGCTCGAGCGGCCGGACCAGCTCGAGGACCTTCGGCGCGACCGGTCACTGCTGCCCGGAGCGGTCGAGGAGATCCTCCGGTGGACGACGGCCACCCTCTACAACCGTCGGACGGCCACCCGGGCAGACAGCGGTGTCGGGCACGACCATCTCGGCGGGCGACAAGGTGACCGTCTGGTGGCCGTCGGCCAACCGTGACGAGTCCGTGTTCGACGATCCCTTCCGATTCGACATCCGGCGGTCCCCCAACCCTCACGTGACCTTCGGTCACCGGACCCATTTCTGTCTGGGCGCCAACCTGGCCCGCCTCGAGATCCGCCTGGTCCTCGACGAGGTGCTCGATCGCTGGGAGGACATCGCGCTGGTCGGCCCGGTCAGCCGTGTGCGGACCAACAAGCACGCCGGGGTGAGCCACGTCCCCCTGGCGTTCCGGGCCCGGTGCACCGGCTGAGCAGGCCGGCTCCCGGACCGGGTCGGGGAGAGCCACCACGGCAGGGGAACCGTATACTCCGATAACTCCGGGCACCGAGCCAACGACGAGGGAGCTTGCATGTCCACCGCCCCAGCCGATCTGCACATCGGGCTGACCGACGGGACCTTCTACGGTGGCGACCCCTTCCCGGCGTTCGCCTGGATGCGGGCCGAGGCCCCGGCCTACTTCGACGAGGCGGCCGGCGTCTGGGGGATCACCCGGTACGCCGACATCAAGCGAGATCTCGAAGGACCCCGACACCTTCTCCAACGCCGGGCGGCATCCGTCCGGACAGCGACGCCCTGCCCATGATGATCGACTTCGACGCGCCCGAGCACGTGCGCCGCCGCCGGCTGGTCAGCGAGGGCTTCACCCCCCGGCGCATCCGCGAGAGCGAGGAGGGCATCCGCACCATCTGCGACGCCATCATCGACCGGGTGTGCGAGCAGGGCACCGCCGACTTCGTGCGCCGACATCGCCGCCCCGCTGCCCATGATCGTGATCGGCAACATGCTGGGTGTGGCCCCCGAGGACCGCGACGACCTGCTGCGGTGGTCCGACGACATGTTGAAGGCGCTCGGCTCGCCCGACCCGACGGCCATGGACCGGGCCGCGGTGGCGGCCATGGAGTACGCCGACTACATCACCGGCGGTGGTCGAGCAGCGCCGGCGGGACCACCAGACCGACGACCTCATCGGCACCCTGGTCCACGCCGAGATCGACGGGGACAGGCTCGACGAGTCCTCGGTCATCTACGAGTCGCTCCTGATCCTCATCGGCGGTGACGAGACCACCCGCCACGTCATCAGCGGCGGCATGTACGAGCTGCTCACCCACCCCGACCAGTTCGCGCTCCTGGCCGCCGAGCGCGAGCGACTGCCGCTGGCCGTCGAGGAGATGCTGCGCTGGGTGACCCCGATCAAGAACATGGCCCGGACCGCCACCCGGGACGTCGAGCTCCACGGCGAGACCATCGCGCAAGGGCCAGAAGCTCCTCCTCCTCTACCCGTCGGCCAACCGGGACGAGACGGTGTTCGAGGATCCCGAGCGCTTCGACGTGACCCGGACGCCGAACGACCACATGGCCTTCGGGTTCGGGGCCCACTTCTGCCTGGGCAACCGCCTGGCCCGGCATGGAGCTGCCAGGTCATGTTCGACCGGCTCTTCGAGCGCCTGCCCGACCTGGCCCTGGCCGACCGACGCCGAGCCGCCCAAGCGGGCGGCCAACTTCGTGTCCGGCTACGAGACCATGCCGGTCACCTTCACGCCCACCGCGCCGGTCGGGGCCACGGCCTGATGGCCCGGCCCGCCGCCCTCGACCGGCCGAGGCGGTGGCCGCGGCCCTGGCGGCGCCCGACGCGCCGGCCTGGGAGCTGCGTCGACGGGCAAGCTGGTCAAGACGGTGGACGTGCGCCAGCTTTCCCGCCGCCCTCGACTTCGTGGTGGCCGTCGGTGGCCTGGCCGAGGAGGCCGACCACCATCCGGACATCGACATCCGGTGGCGGACGGTCGCGCCTGGCGCTCGTGACCCACGACGCCGGCGGGCTCACCGAGCTGGACTTCGCGCTGGCCCGGGCCATCGACGCCCTGACCTGAGCCGGGCGACCCGGCGGGGCGGGACCGGGCGGGCCCGTCCACCGGGCGGTCGCGGGTCAGTACCCGCCGGTGCAGCCGTTCTGGTCGGGGGCGGCGTCGGGGTTGCCGTAGTAGTAGGTGGCGAAGGCCACGGCCACCCGGATCTGCTGGTCGGCGTGGCGTAGGCGGCGTCCCGGGGAAGCCGAAGGTGTTGAACTGCGCCCAGTTGGCCCGGCTCATGCCGAGGCCGCCGGCGAAGACGGCGCCGTTGACGTTCCAGTTGCCCGCCCTCCTCGCACATGTTGACCCGGTCCCAGGCGGCGACTCTGGTACGACGGTGAGCCCGTACGTCGGACGCCGGGGCGGCGCCGGGGCCGCCGGTGGCGGCGGGGTGGACCGTGCCGCGCCGAGCGAGCCGTAGAAGCCGACCGAGCCGAAGGTGAAGACCCCGCCGTCGGCGGCGACGTCGACGTAGCCGCGGCCGGCGGACGACGTGGCCACGATGGGCTTGTTGAGGCGGTGGCCGGCCGAGGGAGCCGTAGAAGCGTGGCTCCGCCGAAGGCGAAGGTGCCGACCGTCGCGGGACGACCACGCGGTAGCCGCTGCCGGCGGCGTCGACCGCCGACGGCCGGTGCGCTGACCGGGGCGGTGCCGTGGAAGGGGGCGTCGCCGAAGGCGTAGATCGCCGCCGTCGGCGGCCACCTCCCAGTAGCCGCGGCCGTCCGAGGGCGGGGCGATGCCCACGATCGGGCTGCTGGGCGACATGCCGGTGGCGGCGCCGTGGAAGCCGGCGTCGCCGAAGGCGAAGACGCCGCCGTCGGCGCCGACCAGCCAGTAGCCGCCGCCGTCGGGCGTGCGGGCCATGCCGACGATCGGGCCGCCGAGGGGGAGCCCGACCGGCCGAGCCGTGGAAGCCGGCGTCGCCGAAGGCGAAGACGCCGCCGTCGGCGGCGACCTCCCAGTAGCCGCGGCCGTCGGGGGTGGCGGTCATGGCCGACGATCGGGCTGTTGAGGTGCAGGCCGCCGACCGAGCCGTGGTAGCCGGCGTCACCGAAGGCGAAGACGCCGCCGTCGGCGCCGACCAGCCAGTAGCCGTGGCCGTCGGGGGTGGCGGCCAGCCGAGACGATCGGGGCGTTGAGGACCAGGCCGGCACCGGTGGGGTAGGCAGCGGCGGAGGCCGGCGGGGCGCCGGCCGGCCAGGGAGCCGAGCGGCGACGGCCGACAGTGGCCGACGGCGGCGGCTGCGGCCGACGGCGGAGGCGCCGGCGCCGGGTCGTCGGCGGACCGCGTTGGTGGTGTGGCGCTGGGTGCGTGTGGTGCGGGGTGGATGGTGCGGTGCGACGGGTACGGGCGTACAGCGGAATTGGTGGATGCCGAAGGCATCGTGGGGTGACCTTTCCTCGGTCGGCCAGAGCCACGTCGGTCGGACGGAGGCGCTCTGACTCTCTTCTGGTTGGGTGGACCCCACGTCTGCGCATTCAACGCCCCAGCCGGGCACCGGGAAGGGTGGGCCGGCCTGGCTTCTAGAGCCGGGTGTGCTAGCGGGTGTTGATGTCCGTACTTCGGTGGTGGTGGTTACGTGCAGCGCTCCTGCGGTCCGGTCGGGGGACAGCGCGATGCGACGGTCCGGGAGGTGCGTATCCACAACTCCGATCGAAACAGCGCCGACGGGGTGCTCCTGCGTGCGGTCCGCCCACTCTAGCCCCAGCCGGGGCGATGTCGAGTCGGTCCGGACCCGGAGGGTCGCGCCGACGCCGACCACAGCGCAGTCAGGCAGGGGAAGAGCGAAGAGAAAACCCCAGCTCAAGGAGCTAAGCGCCCGGGTGGCGGGTAGCAGACCGGGAGATCAGCCGACCGGGAGGTCCCAGAGCGGGAACCAGCGGTCGAGGTCGGCTTCGACGGTCAGGTCGTCCGCGACCAGGCTCTCAGCTTGAACTCCTCCTCGGTGTACCGTTGCTCGTGGCCGGTGGGCACGAACGGGTAGAACGTGCCCCGTTTGAACAGGTAGACGAGGTAGGCGGTGGACGGGCAGGACGGTGCCGGCGCCGACCGGCCTCTTCCGGCTGGTCGCCGCTCGGGGACTGGTCGAGGGTCGGCGAGCCCGAAGACCGAGCAGAGCAGCTGGGGACCCCATCCGGCGTCGGACAGCGAGGAGTTGACCAGGTGGACCCGGGTGACCAGGGCCTCGATGTCGGGGTCCTCGACCACGAGCCACTGGTAGCCGAAGGTGTCCTCTGTCTGGCGTGAGGTCCGGTGGCGTCGTCCATCGAGAGGAGCTGACCACCTCGGCCTGGGTGTCGGCGAAACCCTGGCCGGTGGGCGGCTTGAAGCACACGCCGGCATGTCCCGAGCAGGCCGTGCCCGCTGCGCTCTGCAGGGTGATCGAGGCCGAGGGCAGGGCGAAGAGGGCGTCGAGGTCGGCCTGGACCGGCTTGGTGCGGCCGAGCAGGGTGTCGAACAGGCCCATCAGCGTGCGGCGCGGCCGGCGCGGCGGGTCACGAAGGACGGCCCATCTCGGCCTCGATGGCGGCGAGCTGGGCCAGGCGCTGGTCGAGCGACGGGTGGGTCGAGAAGATCGTGGAGATGCTCACCCCGTTCTTGGCGATGGCCGGGGTGAAGTAGAAGGCGTTGAAGGTCTCGGTCGAGCGCAGGTCGCGGGTGGGGATGCGGGCGATGTCGCCCGGTCACCTTGACCAGGGCCGAGGCCAGCACCGACGGCTGTCCGGTGAGGAGCGCGCCCGGACCGGTCGGCGGCCAGCTCCCGGTAGCGGGACAGCGCCATGGTCAAGCAGGAAGCTGATGGCGTAGACGACCACCGAGACGACCAGCACGGCCAGCTCGACCAGCGCGGCATTGTCGCCCGCCCTGGTTGTTGTTGCTCCGGTCTCCCCCGCCGAAGCCGCCCATCATCCCGGTCCACAGCATCATCCGGGTGACCATGCCGGCCGCCATGCCGAGGAAGCTGGCGATGGTCATCACGGCCACGTCGCGGTGGGCGACGTGGGAGAGCTCGTGGGCCAGGACCGCCTCGAGCTCGGGCTTCGTCGAGCCGGCGCATGAGGCCGGAGGTGGCGCAGACGACCGCGTTGTTGGGGCTGCGGCCGGTGGCGAAGGCGTTGGGCACGTCGGTGTCGGCGATGGCCACCCGGGGCTTCTTCATGTCGGCCATGGCGCACAGCCGGTCGATGACCCCGTGGAGCTGGGGCGCCTGCTCGGGCGTGACGATGTGGCCCGCCCATGCCGAAGAGGGCGATCTTGTCCGAGAACCAGTACTGGACGAAGAGGATGGCGGCGGCGAGGACGAGGACCACCGAGTACGAGATGCCGAAGGCGATGAGGGGCCCGATGACCGCCCCGTAGAGGAGGACCAGCATCAGGCCGGTCGTGAACATCCGCAAGGTGAGGCCCCGGTCGTTGGGGATGTTGCGTGCGGTGCTCATGCGCCGTTCCTCAGCGGCTCGCTCCGTAGCCGTCGGCCGGTCGGCCGAGCAGGGCCCTGGTCTCTGCGAGGGTGGCGTCGGGGAAGGGCACCACCAGGTCGGAGGGGGTGAAGGTGTCGGCGGCCAGCGCGGTCCACCCGGCGTCGGACCTCGGCGATCAGCGCGGTCAGGGCGTCGGCGAACGCGGCCTCGTCGCCGTCGTCGACGCGCCTGCGTCGAGGGCGGCGTCGAGCTCGTCGAGCGCGCCCGCTGTCCGCGTCGGGGACGTCGAACTGGCCCTCGCCGAGGATGCGGACGATCATGCCGGCGGCCTCGTCCGGCTCGGCCGCGCCGAGCTCGCGGCCGGTGGCGCGCCGGTGCCGATCTCGGCCTTGAGGGCGGCCAGGTCGGCGTCCACGGTCGAGGTGGTGGAGGCCTGGTCCAGCTGGGCCTGGATGTCGTCGACCGGGTTGGTCAGGTCGGTGAGGGCGCCGGAGGCGAGCAGCTCGTCCATCGCCCCGGCCCGGGCCTGCATGCTGTCGATCTTGTCCTGGGCCCGCTGCATCGACATGCCGGCGTCGCTCATCGACTCGGAGATGCCCGAGACGGCCTCGCCGATCTTGGTCTGGGCCTCGGCGGCCGTGTAGGTGGCCTTCATCGTCTCCTTCTTGGTGCGGAAGGCGTCGACCTGGGTCTGCAGGTTCTGGGCGGTCGCGATGAGCTTCTGCTCCTGGGCGGCCACCTGCTCGTGCTGGGTCTGGAGGTCGGCCAGCTGGGGGGCCAGGGCGGCCCGGCGGGCGAGGGCCTCACGGGCCAGGTCCTCGTTGTCCTGGGAGAGGGCGGCCTTGGCCTGCTGCTGGAGCTTGTCGGCCTGGCCCTGGAGCTGGGTGGCCTGGAGCTCGATCCGCTTCTTGGCCGTGGTGACGTCGGCCACGCTGCGGCGGACCTTCTGGAGGTTCTCGAGCTGCTTCTGGTAGGAGAGGTCGAGGGACTCCCGGGGGTCCTCGGCCTTGTCCAGCAGCTTGTTGGTCTTGGCCTGGAGAATCCCGGACATGCGCTTCATGACACCCATTGCGATGATCCTTCCTCGCGCTTCGCGTGCAGTGTAGGGCGTGCCCTCCCGGTAGCGTGATCGGCGTGCCCGAAGAGCCCTGCCTGCTGACCGTCCACGCCCATCCCGACGACGAGGCCTCCAAGGGGGCCGGTACCGTCGCCCGCTACCACGCCGAGGGCGTCCACACCGTGCTGGTCTGCTGCACCGGGGGTGAGGAGGGCGAGATCCTCAACCCGGCCCTCGACACCCCCGAGGTGCGGCCGGACCTGGCCGGGGTCCGGCGGCGCGAGCTGGCCCGGGCGGCCGAGATCATCGGCTACGACGAGGTCGTCATGCTCGGCTACCGCGACTCGGGGATGGCGGGGTCGGAGGCCAACAGCCAACCCGGAGTGCTTCGCCCAGGCGCCGCTGGACGAGGCGGTCGAGCGCCTGGTGGCGGTCGTCCGGCGGGTCCGGCCCCAGGTCATGGTCATCTACGGCGACGACCAGTCCGGCTACCCCCACCCCGACCACCTCCGGGTGCACGACGCCGGTGTGGCCGCCTTCCGTGCGGCCGGCGACGCCGACACGGTATCCCGGGCGCGGGACCGGCGTGGCAGCCGGCCGAAGCTCTACTACACGGTCTTCTCGGCGGCCCGGTTCCGGGCCATCCACGAGAAGTTCGTGGAGCTCGGCCTCGAGTCGCCCTTCGACGAGGGCTGGCGGAAGCGCTGGGACGAGATGCCCGACGAGGTGGTCACCACCGAGGTCGACATCACCGGCTACACCGACGTGCGGCGGCAGGCCCTCCTCGCCCACGCCACCCAGGTCGATCCCAACTCGAGTTCTGGTTCGGGCTGCCGCCCGAGGTGATGGGCACCATCCAGCCCCACGACGACTACCGGCTGGCGCTGGTCGGCCGGTCCCGGACGGCGTCGTGCCGGCGCAGCCACCGGCTGACGGCGAGATCGAGGACGACCTGTTCGCCGGCGTCGGCAATCTGGTTCGCCCCTCGGCCTGACCGGCGCCGACCGGGTCGGCTGCGGGAGGAGTGCGATCGGTAACATCGCCGCCGTGTCCGGCGCGTGCCGGCGACCGGTGAGGAGTGCGTGACCAGGTGGCTGTCCAGCGAGTGGTTCGAGACGTCCGGGGCTCGGCTGACGAGCTCCGGGCGCCACCGGGCTCTCGGCCCGGATCCAGGTCGTGGTCACCGGCGGACCGGACGGCGACGTCGACTATTACGCGTGCTCGCGGACGGCCGCCTTGTGGCGAGCGCCCCGGGGCGGATCGCCGATCCCGAGGTCACGCTCACCGTCGGATGGGACGACGCGCGGGCGCTCGCAACCGGCGAACTCGACCCGTGCGTGGCGTTCATGCAGGGACGGATGAAGGTCGCCGGCGCGATGGCGGTGCTGCTCGATCTCCTGGCCGCTGGCCGCGACCCCCGCCTACCAGGAGCACGCCGCCGGATCGCCGATGTCACCGACGACTGGATCACCTGAGCTCGGCGGAGCGCGCGCTCACGCCGTAGCCTGGGACCGGCCGGATCCGGCCGAGCGATCGGAGCCGCCCCCGCCGAGGAGCGGCAGGTGGACCACGCCGGCGGTCTGCAGGAGGATCAGGGCGACCGCCAAGAGGACGACGGCCACGAGGGCGACGACCAGGTAGGGCTCGGATCCGCGACCACCCCGGGCGGTCGCGACGTCGGGCTCGTCGCGCCGGTGGCGCGGTGGCCACGGTGGTGACGGTCGAGGCCCCGGCCGGTCCCCGGTGCCGCACGGCGAAGGCGGAGATGTGGCGGGAGAGCTCGCGGGGATCGCCGCCGAGCAGGAGGAACCGGAAGGTGCCGGTCGGTGTCTGGATGCTGATGAGGGCGCCGGACCCCGTGCGGGTGAGCGACCGATCCGCCGGGCTCGGACCGGGTCCGCCCGGAACGACGGAGGGGTCCCGGTCGGTCTGGCCGGTCGTGGGATCGAGCCACCACTCGGGGATCGTCGCCGCCGCGCCACGGTTCGACCGCGTGGGCCACGACCGAGGCCCAGGGGAGGACCCGCGGCTCCTGGCCGCGTGCGCGGACGCACCGCGATGCCGTCGTCGGCGAAGCGGACCGAGTCGATGGCCACTGGCCCGTTGCCCGCCGGGTCGAGGAGCAGCAGCCCCTCGACCCGAAAGGGTCGGGGCGCGGACCGGCCCCTTCGGGGCACGGCCCGTGGCACGGCGGTATCGGTCACGTGTCGGTCACGACACGGCCAGTGTCCCGCAACCGGGCCATCGGTACGCTCAGCCTGCCCGCATGGCGTCGCGTAGCGGCCGGTAGCCGATGAGGGCGACCCCGGCCTCCTCGACCAGCCGTCCGAGGCCCCGGTCGTCGACCAGCAGGGCGTGGTCGGCCACCCGTGCCTCCCAGTCGTCGGTCGGCGGCCCGCAGCTCGGGGGTGTCGATCGCCGGGTGCAGGGTGATCTCGGTCACACCGGGCTCGAGCCCGGCGACGAGATCGAGGAATGCCTGGCGGGTACCGACCGGCGGGCAGGGTGGCGAACCGGTCGGCGAAGAGCACGCCCTGCCTCGGCGGCCAGTCGGCGGACGGGGAAGCCCGACGTTGGGCTCGGCGTCGCGCGTCGGGGAGCCGGAGGGGCAGGCCGAAGTCGACGGCCAGCTCGAGGTAGATGTCGAAGAACTCGGGTCGCAGCAGGAGGGCGTCGAGATGGGCGTCGAGGTGGCTGATGTCGAATCCCCACAGCACCGCCCGCTCGATCTGGGCCCGGCACTCCCGCCGCACCTCGTCGAGGTCGGCGTGGTCCCAGACGTCGGTGACCGTCCGGGGGAAGCCGCCGTCGCCGTCGAGCAGCGACGGGGCCTGGGTGATCGGCCCCCACCGGTAGAGGTCGTGCTCGGCGTTGAGGGTGAGGCGGACCCCGATGTCGTCGCCCCGGAACCGCGACGCCGCCTCGCGTGCCCACGGGGCCGGGACGAGGAGGGAGGCGCTGGTGGCCAGGCCGTCGCGGAGGGCGTCGTAGACGCCGGCGGTGGCCGCGTGGCAGAAGCCGAGGTCGGCGCAGTTGAGGATCAGGAGGCGGGCGTCGGGGGGTGCCCCGAGCCGCTCGGCCACGGTCGCCATGCCCCGACCGTAGTCGCCCGGCCGCTCAGGCGGCGCGGCCCGACGGACCGGTGTCCGCTGGCCCCGGTCGGGCCCGCGGGCGCCGTGGCGGCGCCCTCGAGCAGGGCCCGGGCCGCGGCGATGCCCCGGCGACCGACCCGCCGGGTGTGCTCGTCGAGCCGCCAGTCGTCGTCCGGTCGGGGGATCCCCGCAGCCGCGGGGCCGTCCGGCTCGGGCGCGGGGAACGGCAGTGCGGGCTGGAGCCCGAGCGGTGGGGCGTCGGCGTTCGACTGGTCATGGGACCAGTGTGCCCGAAGGGTGTAATACGGGGGCCATGACCGACGCGACCGAGACCCGACTCGACGACGGGCGCGCGCTACGGGATCACCGTCCCCTTCGACGGGGTGACCGCTGACCGAGCACCGGCGCTGGTACGAGGAGCTGCTCCGCCTCGGCTACACCGACGTCTGGTCGGCCGAGACGGACGGCGTCGACGGCTTCACCCCGCTGGCCCTGGCCGCGGCCTGGACGCCCGTCACTGCAGCTCGGCGTGGCCATCATCCCCGCCTACACCCGGGGCCCGGCCCTCCTGGCCCAGAGCGTGGCCGCCATGGCCGAGGCGGCGCCCGGCCACTTCACCTTCGGGCTCGGCACCTCCTCGGACGTGATCGTGTCGCGCTGGAACGGGGTCGCCTTCGCCGAGCCCTACAAGCGGGTCGCGGGACACCATCGCTTCCTGCGCTCGCCCTGGCCGGCGAGAAGGTCGACACCGCCTACGACACCTTCGAGGTGAAGGGATTCCGCCTGGCCCGCCCCGTCGAGCAGCCGCCGCCGATCTTCCTGGCCGCCCTCCGTCCCGGCATGCTCCGGCTGGCCGGCCGGGCGGCCGACGGGGTGATCGTCAACTGGCTGTCGGCGGACGACGTGTCGACGGTCGTGCCGGAGCTCGGGGCCGACATCCCGGTGGCGGCCCGGATCTTCGTTGTCCCTCGGAGGACGCCGACATGGTCCGGGCCGTCGGTCGCCGGATGATCGCCGCCTACCTCAACGTCGGCGTCTATGCCGAGTTCCACCGGTGGCTGGGGCGCGGGGAGCCGCTCGGGCCGATGTGGGAGGCGTGGCAGGCGGGGGACCGGAAGGGGGCGCTGGCCGCGATCCCCGACGAGGTCGTCGACGAGCTCGTCGTGCACGGCTGCTTCGCGGAGTGCCGTGACCATGTGGCCCGCTACGTGGCCAACGGGGTGGACATCCCGGTGCTGGCCGTCCTGCCCTTCGGGGTCGGCCTCGAGGAAGCGGTGGCGGGCCTCGCTCCGACAACGGCGCCGAGCGGTGACCCTCCGGTCAGCCGGCGTAGCCGGGACTGGCCACGATCTCGGCGTCCATGTCGCGCACCTGGTCGGCGAGGTCGGCGACGAACCGGTCGAGCTCGGAGGCGAGCCTGGTGTCGGAGAGGGCCAGGATCCGAACGGCGAGCAGCGCGGCGTTGCGGGCCCCGTTGACCGCCACGGTCGCCACCGGGATGCCCTTGGGCATCTGGACCATGGCCAGCAGCGAGTCGATGCCGCCGAGGTCGGCCAGGGCCACCGGCACGCCGATCACCGGCAGCGGGGGTGGCGGCCGCGACCACGCCGGCCAGGTGGGCCGCCCCACCGGCTGCGGCGATCATCGACCCGGATCCCCGCGGCCGCCGCCGCCGCGGGCGAAGGCGAGGGTGTCGTCCGGTGTGCGGTGTGCGGAGAGCACCCGTACCTCGACGGGGATCTTGAAGGCGCGGAGGGTCTGGACCGCGTCGTCCATGATGGACGCATCGGAGGAGCTTCCCATGATGACGGCGACGGACATGTGCGCATTCTGCCCGAAGCCGGACCGTCCGGCACGTCCGGGCCCTGACGGTTGGCGCCGGACCCGACCGGTAGGGTGGGCGCCAGACCCGGATCGACCAGCCCGGTCGACCGGACTCCGCGGACCGAGAGCGAGGCGCGATGCGCGTCGGCGTGATGTTCGACACGGGGCAGCCGTTCGACGAGGTGGTCGCACAGGTCGCCGCGCTCGACGCCGCCGGGATCGAGTCGGCCTGGGGGAGCCAGATCTTCGCCTACGACACGCTCACCCTCCTGGCCGCGGTCGCCCGGGAGGTCCCGCGATCGCCCTCGGCTCCGCGGTGGTGCCGGTCTACCCCCGCCACCCGGTGATGCTGGCGGCCCAGGCGCTCACCGTGCAGGCGGCCAGCGGCGGACGGTTCACCCTCGGCATCGGCCTCTCCCATCAGATGGTGATCGAGCACGTCTTCGGCGAGTCCTTCGAGAAGCCGGCACGCTACATGCGCGAGTACCTGTCCATCCTCATGCCACTCCTGGCAGGCGAGGCGGTCACCTTCACCGGAGAGGTGCTGGCGCGTCGACGTTCGGTCCGCTCCAGATCGACGCCCCCGCCCCCGACGTGCTGGTGGCGGCCCTCGGCAGCGTGATGCTCGAGCTCGCCGGTCGCACCGCTGCCGGGACCATCACCTGGATGACCGGCCCGGCCACCGTCGGGCAGCACATCGTCCCCACCATCCGTGCCGCGGCGGCCGAGGCCGGCCGGCCCGTGCCCCAGGTGGCGGTGGGGTTGCCGGTCTGCGTGAGCGGCGACGCTGCCGGGTCTCGAGCCAAGGCGGCCGAGGTCTTCGGCATCTACGGGCATGCTGCCCTCCTACCGTGCCGTCCTGGATCGTGAGGGCGTCGAGGGACCGGCCGACGTGGCCATCGTCGGCTCCGCCGCCGAGGTGCGGGCCAGGATCAGTGAGCTGGCCGAGCTCGGGACCACCGAATTCGTGCGGAGCCCCCTTCGGCACCGCCGACGAGATCCGCGCCACGATCGAGGCCCTGGCTGCGCTGCCGGTGGCTGAGCCCGCCGCCGCGGAAGGACGCCAGTGGAACCCCGGCCGGTGTGGCTCAGCGGGCCAGTCGGGTGTGCTTGAACTCGTTGAGCTCGGGATGACCTTCGAGGAGAGCGAGGATCCGGTCGATCGTCCCGATGGCGAGGTCGCCGTCGCCGGCCGGTCGGTTCATCAGGCGGACGAAGACGGCGTCGCCGTCGGCGATGAAGGTCGGGACCCCGAAGACGTCGAGATCGCGGACGCACTGCTCGTGTTCGTCTCTCGCGACCTTCGCGGGCCATCCGGAGTCGACCTCGGCAAGGACCGCGGCCGCGTCCACACCGCCTCTCGCCAGAGCGGCGCGGACGACCGCCCTGTCGCGCAGGTCACCGCCCTCGTCGTGACGCGCGGTGAAGAGTGAGCGATGGACCGCCAGGAAGTGTTCGGGGAAACGGTCCCGCACCACCAGACCGGCGGTCAGCGAGAGCAGATCGGGCTGGTGGGCCGGATCCTCCCAGGAGGGTACGCCACCCTCGGGCACGTGGGTCTGGTTGAGGAAGAAGGGCACGAACGTCACGTCCCAGCCCGCACCGGCCTCGAGGCCGTCGAGCAGGTGCTCGTGTCCGTTGCGTGCGAAGGGGCAGCGATAGTCCCAGGTCACGGCAAATTTCTGCAGAGCGCTCATGGACGGGCAACCCCACATGGACCGGATCCATTCCAGCAGGCGGTGGGTCGGTCCTCCTCCGGTCCGCGCTTCGGGTCTCCGAGCGACTCCGCCCGGGTCACCGCCGGCCGCGCAATCTGCGCGCTGCCAGACCGAGGACCACTCCGATCGCCATGCCGCCGGCGACGTCCGTGGCGTGATGGGCGCGCAGGTGCAGACGGCTCGCGCCGATGGCTGCCGCGCTGCCCAAGAGGAAGGCGTTGCCCGTCCGGTTGCCCCGTTCGCAGAGGACCGTCGCGGCACAGAACGCGGCGAGGGTGTGACCACTCGGGAAGCTACTGGTCGTCGGTTCGCGCACCGGTACCCCGCTACCGGAGAGATCGAGATCCGAACGGTCGGGCCGCGACCGGCCGACGAGCGCCTTGATCCCGGCGTTGACCAGGCTCGACGAGAAACCGGCGACCGCGAGGGCCCGGACCGCCCTGGCTCGCTCCGACCCCGGGCGGCGGCCGCGCCAGGCGGCGACCCCGGTCCAGAGCAACCCGCGGTCTCCGAGCCCGGTGATGATCTTGGCCGCGCTGTCGATGGCCGGCCGGCCCCGGAGCGGCTCGAACCACCGGTCGACCCGATCGTCGAAGGCATGGGCCATCCCGAGGGCTCCCGACGACGCGCTTGACGCAGTCGGCTGCTCCTCACCGGTCATCGGCCGACGGTCATCGGACGGCGGTCATTGGGGACCGGTCACCCCGCACCGGTCATCAGCCACCGGTCGCGTCGGCGCCGAGGGCCGCCGCGGCGAGCGAAGGGTCGCCTCCGAACGCAGGGCAGAAGTCCTGGAATCTGCAGAACCGGCACAGCGCCGAGGTGCGGGGCCGGAAGTCCTCATCCCGGCAGGCTCGCTCGATGGCCGACCAGACCGCGAGGGTCTTGACCCGTTGGCCGCGCAGCCCCTGTTCGGAAGGGGTGGCCGTGATCACGGTGGGCTCCTTCAGGTGAAGGAGCTTGACGGCGACCGGGCGCTGCCCGAGGACCTCCTGGCAGAGCAGCGCGTAGAGCTGGACCCCGGCCAGGCCGGCCTGCTCGTAGGTCTCCGAGGGCACACGACCCGTCTTGTAGTCGATGACCACGAGGTCCCCGTCCGGAGTCCGATCGAGCCGGTCGAGGATGCCCCGGAGCCGCACCCCGCCCAGGCTCGCCTCGAGAGTGAGCTCGACACCGACCGGGGTGACCTGGTCAGGGTCCTCCACCAGGAAGTAGTTGGCCAGCAGCTGTACGGCCTCCGCCCGGAGCGCCTCGGCTTGCGCATCGGTGAGCCCGAGCGACAGGTAGTCGGGGTCCTCCTGGAGTGCCCCCCAGGCCGTGGCCAGTCCGGCCGCGGCCGCATCAGGGCTCCGGCGACCTGGCGGGTGGTTCCAGAAGAGCTGCTCGAGGACGGAGTGGACCAGAGTTCCCCTGACCGTCGCCACCGTCGCTGGATCGGGCAGGCGTTCGATCGCCGTGAAGCGGAAGGCCAGAGCGCAACTACGGAACGAGCTCACCTTGGAGGGTGAGAGCGACCTGGGCGGTTCGAAGGGCACCTCGGGAGACTACGACGAGGGTGTGCCGTCGGTGGACCCGAAAAAGCGGCGGACCGCCCCCGCGACCGCTCCCGGCTGCTCGAGGGGTCCGAAGTGGCCGAGCCCGGGGAAACGATCGACCACGGCGTCGGGAAGCCCGGACTCGACGGCCTCGATGAACGCCCGGCCGTTTGCGTCGGTCGCGCCGCCGTACGCAAGGGTCACCGGGCACCGGACCCGGGAGAGGTTGGCGAAGGCGCCGTTGGAGGCTGCCCGCCGGAAGGTCTCCGCCTCGTCCTCGCGTCGGCAGCGGAGCCGGATGGCGGACCCGTCACCGCCCTCGTCACCCGGGATGATCTCGAACCCTTCCTCGACGTAGAAGCGCAAGGCCTCGGGGTCGAGCACGTCGAAGGGCGGCTTGGAGGCGAAGGTCACGAAGGCGTCGTCGGCCGAGGGAAAGGTCTCGCGGCGCCGACTGGCCGCGGCCGACATCGGATTCTCGCCGGGAGGAATCGCGGGCGGGTCGCCCGGGAAGACCACCGGCTCGTAGAGGTAGAGGGCGCGGAAGGTCCCCGGCCGGGCCTGCTCGGCCAGGAGCAGCGCGGCGCCCCCGCACGAATGGCCGAATCCGGCCGGCCGGTCGAGCCCGAGCCGGTCGACGGCGGCCAGGACGTCGAGGGTGAACCCCGACCAGTCGAGGTCCCCGTCGACCGGACGCTCCGAGCGGCCGTGGGCTCGGAGGTCGAGCGCCCAGCAGTGGAGGTCGGTCACGATCGACCGGGTCAGCGGACGGAAGGGTGCCGCGCAGAGACCTGTGGCGTGGACGAGGAGGAGGTCCGGCCCGCCGCCCCCGAAGTCGTAGGCGGCGACGACCAGTCCGTCGGCGGCCGTGCAGCGGATGGGGGAGCTCACTCCCCGGGCGGCATCCGTGCTCACCCGGGTGACGGTAGCCGAGACCGCTCCGTCCGGGGTCCGGATCCTGGGCTCGAGGTGCCCGACCGGGCCGTGCCGAACGACTAGACAGTGGTGAGATATGGAGAACTTCCTCTACCACTACAGCTACTTCGCGATCTTCGCTCTCAGCTTCATCTCGTCGATGGGTATACCGGTCGGCTCGGAGCTCGCCATCATCGGCGGTGGCGCCCTTGCCAGCGGCGAGGTCCACAAGCTGCTCCCGGGCGGCCAGACCTCGCCGGAGGTGTTCCACCTCTCGCTGGTCGCGGTCATCCTGCTTGCGGTGGCAGGCGAGCTCCTCGGGTCGCTGGCCGGCTACCTCATCGGGTTCTACGGTGGCCGCGCCCTGGTGGACCGGTTCGGCCGGTACGTGCTGCTCGCGCACAAGGACCTCGACCGGGCGGAGGCATGGTTCGACCGCCACGGCGAGCCCCTGGTGCTCTTCGGTCGGTTCATCCCGCTGCTGCGGTCCTTCGTCTCGTTCGCCGCCGGACTCGCCGAGATGGCCATCGCAAAGTTCGTCATCTTCACCGTGATCGGCTGTGCGATCTGGTGCACGGCGCTCGCCAGCCTCGGCTATTCGCTGGGCTCGAGCTACAACCACGTCCAGAAGTCGTTCAGCGACGCGGGGTACGTCCTGGCCGCGCTGGCGGTCATCGCGGTGATCCTCCTGTTCCTCCACCGCCTGCGCGTGGTCCGGGCGGAGCGTCGCTGAGGCCGACCCGGGCCGAGATCGCCGACCAACTGACCGTGAGTCGGATCGGCCCGACCTGAAGGGGCACTAGGGTCCGGACAGTCATGGCCACGGTCACCTTCTTCCATGCCCACCCCGACGACGAGGCGATCGCCACCGGCGGCACGATGGCTGCCCTCGCCGACCAGGGCCACCGGGTGGTCCTGGTCACCGCCACCGGCGGGGAGCTGGGTGAGGTCGCGGCGGGCGTGCTGCGCCCCGGGGAGACCCTCGCCGAGCGCAGGGCCGCCGAGCTGGCCGATGCGGCCGCCGTGCTCGGCGTCGGCCGCCACGTCGCGCTCGGCTACGAGGACTCCGGGATGGAGGGGGAGGAGAGCAGCAGGCGCCCGGGCTGCTTCGCGACCGCCGACCTCGAGGAGGCGGCTTCCCGTCTGGCCGGCATCCTGACCGCAGAGGGCTCGGACGTCCTGGTGACCTACGACGAGCACGGTGGCTACGGCCATCCCGACCACGTGCAGGTCCATACCGTGGGCATGCGTGCGGCCGCCCTCACCGGCACCCCGGTCGTGTATCTGGCCACGATGGACCGCGGCTTCATGCAGGGCCTACGCGCCCAGGCGGCCGACACCGAGTGGGCGCCGCCCGACAGCGCCGACGAGCTCGAGGGCGCGGACACCATGGGGGAACCGAGCGAGCGGATCACCACCGAGGTTGACGTGACCGCACACCTGGAGACGAAGCGTGCCGCCATGCGTGCCCACGCCAGCCAGATAGGGGAGGACAGCTTTTTCCTCTCGATGCCGGACGACGTCTTCGCACGGGTCTGGGGTCAGGAGTGGTATGTGCGGGTCCGCCCCGAGCCGACCGGCCTCGGCGACGGGCGGCGCGAAGGAGGGTTGCTGATCGACCCGGACCGGGGCACCCTTGCCGGCGGCGTTGCCGGACAGTCGGTGACGGCCGGGTGAGCACCCATCGGGTGCTCCGGGTCCACGGCGGAAGGCTGGTGGTCGCAGAGCGCCGTGTCGAGCTGCAGAACGAGCTCGATACCCTGGCGGCCGGCGGATTCGCCCTGGTCACCAGCTTCGTCGTCGACGACAACGTCTACCTGGTCCTCCGGCGCCCGGACGAGCACACGGCGACCGGCTGACCCGATCCAAGGTCCGCAGCGCAGCTCGGCGGTCCGGCGCTCAGAACTCGGTGATCGACTCGATCGAGACCACCCGGTTGCGTCCCGATTCCTTCGCCCGGTACAGGGCATGGTCGGCGCGCTCGATGAAGGAGGTCGGGTCCTCGATGCCGTCCCAGCTGGTCAGACCCGCCGAGAGCGTCACCCCGAAGTCGGACCTCGACTCGCGGCCGCCCTCGCGCAGTTTGTCGAGGAGGTAGTGGCCACCGACCAGGTCTGTGTCTGGCATCACCAGACAGAACTCCTCGCCGCCGTAGCGGGCCACCAGGTCCTGGCCACGAATGTTGGAGACCATCACCGCGGCGATCGAGCGCAGCACGTTGTCGCCGGCCACGTGTCCGAACTGGTCGTTGTAGGCCTTGAAGTGGTCGAGGTCGATCATGGCGATACTCAGCGGCGTCTCCCTGCGGAGCGCGTGGGCCATCTCGATCTCGATGCGCTCGAAGAGGCTCCGACGGTTGGCGAGCCCGGTGAGCGCGTCGGTCCGGCTCTCCGCGTGCAGTCCGTTGACGAAATTGGCCCGGCTGGTGACCCGGAGGAAGGCAGAGGCGAGCAGCTCGGCGGCCTCGGCCGCCCGATGGTCAGTGCGGCTGTCCGACGGGCTCCGTTCGATGGCCATCACCAGCTCTCCGTCGGCCGAGTAGCCGACCGGGATGACGCAGTACCGGGGCTCGAGGTCCACCGCATTGGCGACCAGGGCACGGGTGAGCGCGGGCAGGCGGGCCAGATCTGAGCAGTCGCCCACCTCGTCGGGCCAGGAGGCGAGCAGTGTGAAGCGCTCGAGTGTGCTGTTGCGGGTGAACACGGCCACCCGTAGGGCCGGAAGGATGTGGGTGACTTGGGGAAGCCCGCAGCGGAAGATCTCCGAGAACGTATCGCTCCCCGGGCGCGAGCCGTCGAACCCGAAGTCGTCGAACGACTCGTTGAGGGTGTCGATCGCGCAGGCTGAAATTGACCTGCCCGGTGAGCGAGCCGACGGTGAGCGCACAGATGAAGGTGATCACCGCGATGGTCGACGCGTAGACGACCATCCACACGAGGAAATCCCCGCCGCGCAGGCCCTCGATCCACCCGATCAGGCTGATGAGGGCGAGGGCGTAGAGGTCGACGACGACCTGCATCCGCCGGTCGCCGACGATGCAGACGAAGATGACCCCTACCAGCATGGCGGGTGTGTAGAGGCTGGTATGGGTCGAGGTGGCCAGTTCGATGAAGGCGAGCCCGGCCAGGGCGAGGCAGACGATGACGAACCACACGTTGGCCTGGGACTCGACGCTCGACCGTCCCTTGGTGACCGCCACGAACATCGCCAAGTAGACGACGGAGACGAAGATGCAGGCCATCGCCGCGAAGACGAAGCCCCAGCGGACCGAGTGGTGGTCCACGAAGGTCACGGTGATCAGGATCGGGATCATGATCGACTCGGCGATCAATCCGCAGGTCACCCCGTCGCGCAGCTGGTGTTGGGTGGGGTGTGCCAGGTCAAACCTCACCGTGGAGTTATCGGTACGCGGTGGGCCGATCTTTACCGTCGAGGGTCATACGGCCCCATTCCGGCGCAGGAGGCCAGACCACCCACCTCCCGCCTGCAGCCCGGAAAGTAGCCCCGGGACCAGGGAGTCTTCGGGCCGGGCGGGGTAGCGACTGCTGCCAGGGGAGTGTCCGGCCTCGCCGGCGATCGGAGATGGATCGTTACGATCCGTGGTCCCAGCTCAGGTCGACGTGATTGCGGGATCCGATTTCTCTCGGGAAGCCGGTCGCTCGTGTGGCAGCTGCCTGGTGAACCCGAGCGAGGCGAGTGCGAGGAGCGCTGCGGCCAGGAGTCCGGACTTGAGCGACCGGAGCTGTGCCGACTCGTAGTCGTCCACCAATGCCGCAGTTGTCGCCTCGTCGAGGCCCGACTTCCTCGCTGCAGCCTCGACCTGGGTGGAGGAGACAAAGTTGGTGTTCGAGCCCGCCGCCACGCCGACTTGGGCCGACACGTCGGCGCTGATCCGAGGGTCGTGCTCGATGTTGGAAATGAAGGTGCTGGTCAGTCCCATCAGCACGATCGCTCCGATGAGGGCCACGCCCAGCGACGAGCCGAGCTGCTGGCCCGTGTACTGCAGTCCTCCCGCCTCGCTCCGACCCGACTCCTCGACCGATGACTGGACCACATTGCCCAGCTGGGAGACCATCAGGCCCATCCCGATGCCGAGTACGGCCATCCCGATGGCGAACGCAGCGTCGAAGAGCGTGGGCTTGATCGTCGAGAGCAGGATGAGCGCGCCGGCGAGGGTCACACAAAGACCACTCCGGACGATCGCCCGCACCGTGAAGCGGTTCGACAGCCTCGAACCGATCGCCGAGGTCACGAACATGGTGATCGAGACCGGAAGCATCTTGATCCCGGTCTCGAGGGCATTCAGCCCAAGGACCAACTGCAGGTAGAGCGGGACGACGAAGAAGATCCCCATCAGGATCAGGTTCTGGCTGAACAGCCCGATCAACCCCGAACGCACCGGCGGGATCCGGGCCAGCGAAAGGTGAACGAGCGGGTCACTGTTGGTCGACTCTCGGTGGCGCTGCCAGGTCACGAATCCCCACAGCAACACGCCTCCTGCGGCCATGACGAAGATGGTGAGGGAAAAGCCGAAGATGGTGATCGGAGAGTTCTTCGGCTTGAGCCAACCCCAGGTGCTCGACTGGAGGACGCCGAAGACGAATATCCCCAGACCGGTGGCCGAAAGGACCGACCCGACGACGTCGAGCTTCGGGATGGGATCTGGGCGTGGGGCATCTCCGACCTTGGGAGTCATGACGAGGATGAAGGCGACGATGATCACCTCACCCACGAAGACGATCCGCCATGTCACCTCCGTCGTCGCCCATCCGCCGAGGATCGGGCCAACTGCGATCCCGGCACCGGCAACACCGCCGATGATTGCGTAGGCGACCTTGCGGCGGGGACCCTCGAAGTTTCCAGCGATCAACGCGGCCAGCGCGGGGAGGACGAGCGCCGCTCCGATACCTTCGAGTATCGACCATCCGAGCGCGAGGACGGCCACCGACTGTGACGCTGCAGTCAGCGCTGAACCGAAGGCGTAGATGATCAGGCCGATGACGAACGCCCGGCGCCTGCCGATGATGTCGCCGATCTTGGCCCCGGTGAGGATGAGCATGGCCATGACCAGGCAGTACAGGGTGATGACGGCCTGGATCGTGGTCACCGTGGTATGGAAGTCCTGGACCAGCGCGCTGATCGAGACGTTCATCACGGACTGGTCGAGTACCATGAGGAACTGCGCCGTGGCCAGGGCGACAAGCGCAAGCCAGCCCTTGCTCCCCTTGCCGTCGTTCACTTTCCTCCTCTGATACGGGGCCTGGATCGGTTTCCGCCGACCTACCTGCGTCGCCCGTTTCGGAAAGTCCGACGACCTCGACGTCGTCGAAATCGAACCATACTCGGCAGCAACGGCGCGGCTCGGGAACTGCCATGGATGGCACTCACCGCTTGGTCTCCGGAGGTGACATGCACCGCCGCAGCGGCGAATCACTTGTCTGGCAGTCAGGTCGGTCGTAGGGTCGCTTCGATGACAAAACGAGTGCTGGTTGCGAGTGGTGCCATGACAGTCGGCTTGCTCTTGACGGGTTGCAGCTCCGGAAGCAGCAGTTCCACGACCACCTCGTCCTCGTCACCCTCGGCGACCACCGCTCCCTCCACGTCCACCACCGCGGCCGTTCCGACCACACCTGCGGCGACGACGAGCGCCGCGGTGTGCCCGACGCTCGCCCAGGCGAACGCGGCGATCGGGGGCTCCTACAGTGGTCCGATCTCCACCCCCACGGCCGGTGGCGGGATTGTCTGTGAGTTCCAGAGTGGCGCCGGCAATGCCGCTGTCGCGGTGTTTGCCCATCAATCGGCCGCCGTGTTCGCCGGGCAGGTCGCCCACGCACCCGGCGCTCCCGCTATGCCGGGCATTTCCGGCGTCGGGAACGGGGCCTTCGGTGCGACAATCGCCGGACGCTCGATCGTGAACGCCTATTCCAATGGAAGCCGGACCCTCGTCGCGGCGCAGGCTCCCGGCGCATTGGCTCCCGTAGAAGCTCTGGCCAGGGTTGCACTCGCCGACAACTGACCGGACCCCGGTCAGTCGCGGAAGGGTCGCGAGGCGAAGACGTTGAGACCGAGGAGCTCGGAGAGATGGCGGGTGACCAGCTGGCCGCGCACGCTGTTCCCCGCAGTGTCCAGACGCGGGGAGTAGACGGCCAAGCCGCCCTTGCCGGGGGCGATGGTCACGATTCCCCCGCTGACCCCGCTCTTGCCCGGGAGGCCCACATCGTAGAGCCAGTCGCCCGAGCGCTCGTAGAGGCCGGCGGTGGCCATGACCGCGAGCACGCGTTTGCAGACGACCGGGCTGACCACCTGCACGCCGGTGACCGGATTGACCCCGCCGTCAGCCAGGGTGGCGCCCATCACCGCGAGGTCGATGGTGCTGACCAGCAGGGAGCATTGGCCGGTGTAGACGTCGGTGGTCTGGTCCGGGTCCGCGTAGAGGTGCCCGTAGCTGTGCAGGAGGTGGGCGATGCCCTGATTGCGCAGGTTGGTGCCGGTCTCCGAGTCGTAGACGTCGCGGTCGAGGGTGAGATCGCGGCCGGCGAAGCGGGAGAGGCCGTCCCGCAGGAACGCCCACTGTTGGTCCGCGGTCCTTCCCGGGACGAGGCTGGTGGTCGCCATCGCACCGGCGTTCACCATCGGGTTCATGGTCCGGTCGTCGTTGAGCTCGATGGCCATCACCGAGTTGAAGGGCAGCCCGGTGGCGTTGACCCCGAGCAGCGAGCGTGCACGTTGGAGCCCGATCGCCTCGCAGACGAGGGCGAAGACGAAGGGCTTGGAGAGCGACTGGAGGGAGAATTGGTGTGCGGCGTCACCGCAGGAGAAGGTCCTTCCACGTACACCGGCCACAGCGATCCCGAAGAGCTCGGGCGGTGTGTTGGCCAGGGCCGGGATGTAGGTCGCGACCTCACCCTCGTCCGTGTCCCGGAACCGAGCGTGTGCGTCGAGGAGCAGATCGGTAATGACCGCGTCCTCCGGAAGGGCGCCGGTCGAGATGGCCGAGGTGGAGTACTCCTCCTCGGAGGGGATCGGATCGGGCATGGGTCTGTCCTGATCGGGTCGCGGTCACCGGACGGGTCGCCGCCTGCACAGGAGAGCGGCTGAAGGGAATCGAACCCTCGTCATCTGATTGGAAATCAGAGGCTCTACCATTGAGCTACAGCCGCGTGCGCCGGCCGCGGACTTTATCATCGCCCTTTGTTGCCCTCACGTGGCACTCAGCCTGGCAAGTCGGATCCGCTCCCATCGACGGGCCACAGCGGCCGGTCGGCGGTGAAGCCCACCGGGGAGCCCCAGCGGTTGCGGTAGGACACCTCGTGGACCGGCCGCCGCGGTGCCACCCCCCACCGCCCTGTCGGGTAGCCGAAGGTCACACAACAGGCCATGATCCACTGCTCGTCGGTGGGCACCCCGAGGATCTCGAAGGTCTCGTCCGGGTGCCAGAAACCGAGCACTGCGGTCAGCGCGCTCCCGACACCGTGGGCGCGCGCGGCCAACTGTGCGCTCCACACCGCCGGGTAGATCGATCCTCCTGTCGGGTCCCCTTGCACGAAGGGGAAGAGGAGCAGCGGGACCTCGTCGAAATGGTCGGCCAGCCACTGGGCCGAGGTCCGGACCTTGGTCCATTCGACGCTCTCGGCGCTCAGCGGATCGGCCTCGACCTCTGCGATCCGCTCCGCGTAGACCGTCTCCCAGAGCTGACCGACGGCATGCCGGTAGAGCGGCGCGATCCGGGCGATGGTCGGCGGATCGTCGACGAGCAGGAACCGCCAGTTCTGGGAGTTGCCACCCGACGGGGCCCGGATGGCGGCATCGAGGATCCGGGCCTGGACGTCCGGGGGGACCGGGTCGGGGCGCACCCTGCGCATGGCTCTCGTGGTGTAGAGCGCCTCTTCGATGTCCACGCGGTTCCTCCCGCTCCACCCCGCGCCGGCGCCGACGGGGTGGCCGAGACCCTATCCCGACCCTCCGGCGCTCGGCGCCCCGCCTTCGGGGTGCTATGACTCCGTGCGTGGTCGACCCGGGCGTCCTGGAGCTGACCGTCGGGGCCGTCGCCGCCGGAGGGGGGTGCGTGGCCCGGGCCCCGGACGGCCGGGTCGTCTTCGTCCGCCACAGCCTCCCGGGCGAGCGGATCCGTGCGAGGGTCACCTCCGAGACGAGGTCGTTCCTCCGGGCCGACGCGGTGGAGGTGCTCGAGCCCTCGCCGGACCGGGTGGTACCTCCTTGTCCGCACGCCGGACCGGGCCGCTGCGGCGGATGCGACTTCCAGCACGCCACCCTGCCCGCGCAGCGCCGCCTCAAAGAGGACCTGGTCGCCGAGCAGCTCTCGCGGCTGGCAGGCCTCGACCTGCGGGTTCGGGTCGAGGAGGTCCCCGGCGCGCCGTCCGGTCTGGGATGGCGGACCCGGGTCTCCTACGCGGTGGACGGGGAGGGCAGGACCGGCCTGCACCGCCACCGGTCCCACGACGTCGAACCGGTCGACCACTGCCTCATCGCGACGACCGCCGTCGACGGGGTCGGCTCGCTCCCCTGGTCGGGCGCCGCCCGGATCGAGGTGATGGCCTCACCCGACGGCGGTCTTCCCGTCGTCCTGGTCGAGACGGTCGCGGGTCCTCCCGTGACGAAGCCCGGCGTCGAGGCCGGGCTGGTGTCCGGGGGGCGCACCCTGCGCGTGCCCGACCACGTCGTCTTCGAGGTGCTCGGGCGCCGCTTCACCGTGCACGCCGGCGTGTTCTGGCAGGTCCACCCCGGGATTGCCGCCGTCCTCACCCGCGCCGTGCTGGACGGGGCGGGCGTGCGACCCGGCGAAAAGGTGGCCGACCTCTATGCCGGCGCCGGGTTGTTCAGCGTCGGCCTGGCCCGCGCGGTCGGTCCGACCGGCGCGGTCACCGCGGTCGAGCGGAGCACCAGGGCGTGTGGGGACCTGCGGCGGAACGTGGGCGGGCTCGGACAGGTCGAGGTACTCCAGGCGGCCGTCAGTGCCGCCCTGGTCTCCCGGCGCCTCGGCCGTCCCGACCTGGTGGTGCTGGACCCTCCGCGGGCGGGAGTCGGCCGGCCGGTCGTCGAGGCCCTCGCCGGGTTGGTCCCCGGCCCCGGCCGTATCGCCTATGTCTCGTGCGAGCCTGCGCCGTTCGCCCGTGACCTGCGCATCCTGCTCGACGCCGGGTGGTCGCTCGCATCGCTGCGGGCGTTCGACGCGTTCCCGATGACCGAGCACGTGGAGCTGGTCGGGATCGTGGAGTCGCCGGGTCGTGGGGCGGGCCCGAGGGCCGCCGACCTGCACAACCGACACCGGCCCTGACCTGGGCATTTCTCCGGCCACTGCTACGCTCGCGGCGTGGTACCCCGTGCGTACGCCCTCGCCCTGGCGGTGCTCTTCGCCGCCGGAGCCGCCGGGTGCGCTGCGAACAGTGCGGCCACCCCCACCACCCGCGCGCCGCTTCCCGCCGGGTCCCACCCGTCGAAGATCGCCCGGATGGTCTGTTCTCAGGAGGCCCAGTCGGGGATTGCCGCGGCCCTCGGCGAGCGGGCCAGCGTGTCGACCCCGACCTGGGAGGACCACCTCTACTCCTGTACGTACACCTACCCCACGGGCTCGTTCAGGCTCTCGGTCAAGGAGCTCTCGAGCTGGTCGGAGACACTCGCCTACTACAACTCGCTGGCCCGGAGCCTCGGCAGGTCGCGCTCTCTCGAAGGGCTCGGCCAGGGGGCGTTCCAGACCACCGACGGCTCGGTCGTCGTGCGGAAGGACTGGAAGGTCCTGCTGGTCGACGTGTCCGGCCTGCCCGCCCAGTTCGGGGTGCCGCAGACCAGCTCGGGGGCGGTCGCGGTGACCGTTGCGGACCTCATCCTCGGGTGCTGGGCCGGGGACTAGCCGGGACGCGCCCGGAGCCGGTGCCGGTCAGGGCTTGTACGGGGAGGCCACGGTCCACACCAGTCCGAGGCACATCTCGTCGGAGGATCCGTCCCCCCAGGTGACGAAGCGCGGAGGGAGCTTGCGCAGCTGCGGGAGTTCCTGGCGCAGCGTCGGGTCGTACGTGCACGTCACGCCGATCGTGTCGCCGGGGTGGGTGGTCACCGGGTGGGCGAGCGTGTAGGTGCGCTGATAGTCGAAGTTGAAGTTGGGGACGCTGAGCAGCGTCTTGGCCTGCGGTGTCCCCGGGTCGAGCACGATGGTCGCGCTCCTTCCGGTCAGGTGCATGTGGATCCCGAGCCGGACGATGACCCGGTCGCCGCGCACCGGCCACGTGCATGAGGTCGTGTCGGCCGCCGGTGGATCGACCGGGTTGCGGCCGCAGGCCTGCTCGAGGATGTTGTCGAAGGTGATCGCCCAGGGTCCGAACCGGTGGCCGAGATCGGCGAGGGAGGCGGCACGGTTGCAGAGCGGGCCGGTGACAGCGGCCGGGCACGGGACGTCCGGCGGCGCCGGCCGCAGATCGAGCGAGAGCGGCTGGAGCGGTGTCGTGGCGGGCACCGTGTGCAGCTGCAGCCTGGCCCGCACCGGCTTGTCCCCGCGCAGCAGGTTGTAGTGGATCTGCATGACGACGAGGCTCCCGGCGGGGAGCGGCACCCCGGTTCCGGCAGGGACCACGGCCACGCCCGTGCCGGGTGCCCAGGCGGTGAGCCAGGGCGTGTTGGAGATCTGGCTGATCGAGGCCGTGCCGGGGAGGGCGGACTCGCCGAAGCAGGTCCAGCCTTTGCCGCCGGCGTCGTCCGCCTCGGCCGTCTTGGCCAGGTTCGGCGGGATGAGGAAGAGGATGGCGTGGTGGACCTCGACGCTGTTCGGGTAGAAGTGCGAGGAGACGATGAACGAGTTCTGTGTGACGTGGGGGTCGACCAGGGTGCAGTGATAGTCGTCGGTCGCACCGGGCGGGGCCTTCGGCGTGTAGTACGAGCCCTGCATGGTGATGGTGGACACCGCCGGCGTGGAGGCACTGGCACCGGTGCCCGAGTGGGCGACGACGAGGCCCACGCTCACGCCGACGGCGACGAGGACGGCGGCGAGCCCGATACGGAGGGTGCGGGTGCGCATGCCGAAAGGCTAGCCCTGAACTGGGCTTCAGAGGACCCGGTGCTCGAAGGTGATGGTCGTCCGGATCGGTCCGAGTGGGGTCACCACCCGGAAGTGCCAGGTGCCGGGTGCGAGGACCACGATCTCGGCGAAGTGCCCCGGGCTGACGGTCAGCTGCCGCAGGGTCTGGAAGGCACCTCCGACCGGAGCGGCGGTGACCAGCGGGTGGGTCGAGGCGACCTGGGAGGGCGTGCCCGAAAAGATGAGGTGGAGCTGGTTGACGCCGACCCCGCCGGGCTCGAAGTAGGTCTCGACCGATGCGCCCCGGGGGAGCGAGATCGTGGTGATCGAGGGCAGGGTCGGGAGGAGCGGCTGTCCCCGCGCCGGCGACAGCACCTGGCTGACCACGGTGAGCGAGGCGAAGAGCAGGACCGGGAGCGCTACCGAGACCGCGACGCCCCACCGGGAGCCGACCGTTCGCGGCGAGCCCACATGGGACGCGCCCGAGCGGCCGAGGCGCGAGAGGCGGAGGCTGTTGAGGACCACCAGGACGCTGGAGAGGCCCATGGCCACCGCCGCCACCAGCGGGTCCAAGAGGCCCGTCGCGGCCAGCGGGAGTGCCGCGGCGTTGTACCCCATGGCCCACCCGAAGTTCTGCACGATGACCGCGTAGGTCGACCGGGCCATGCCGATGGCGGCCGGGACGCCCTCGAGGTCGTTGCCGAGGAGGGCCACATCGCTCGTGGCGAGCGCGGCCTCCGATCCGCTTCCGATGGCGCAGCCGACGTCGGCCGCGGCCAGCGCCGGGGCGTCGTTGACCCCGTCGCCGACCATCACCACCCGCTCGGAGGCGGCGTGGAACCGCCCGAGTGCCTCGACCTTCCCGGCCGGACCGAGCCCGCCGTGCGCGTCGTCGATTCCGAGGTCCGATGCGATCGAACGCACCGCCGCCTGGCTGTCGCCGCTCAGGATCGAGGCGGGGAGTCCCATGGTGGCGAGGTGGGCGACCGTGGCCCGTGCCTCGGCTCGCAATGGGGTGGCCACCGATACCACCGCGACCGGACGGTCGTCCTCGGTGACCACGACCACCGTCTCGCCCTTGAGGCGGGCGTCCGCGACATCCCGGTCGAGCTCGCCGGGCAGATCGGGGTCGGCCAGGCGCTCGACGGTGACCGTGTGGCCGTCGACCGTTCCGCTCACGCCGACCCCGGGGAGCGCCCGGACGTCGGTCGCGGCCGCGACCGGTGCCCCCCGACGGGTGGCCTCGTCGAGCAACGCCGCGGCGATCGGGTGGTCGCTCGTCGCCTCGACAGCCGCGGCGAGGCTGAGTGCGCCGAGCTCGCCCCACGCCGGCAGCGCGGCCAGCCCGGTGACCACCGCATGCCGCTCGGTGAGGGTCCCGGTCTTGTCGAAGGCCACCCGGTCCACTTTGGCAAGCCGCTCGAGGGCGTCTCCGCCGCGGACGAAGATCCCGAGGGCGGAGGCACGCCCACAACCGACCATCATGGCGACGGGCGCGGCCAGGCCCATCGCGCAGGGGCAGGCCACCAGGAGCACTGCGAGCGCGGCAAGCACCGCCCGGCCCAGGTCGCCGACCACCACCCACCAGATGAAGAAGGTGAGGGCGGCCCCGACGAGGACCGCCGGGACGAACACGCTGCTGATCCGGTCGGCGATCCGCTGCAGGGGTGCCTTGTCGCGCTGGGCGTCCTCGACCAGCCGCTGGAGTCGTGCCAGCACCGACTCTGCGGCGACGGACCCGACCCGAACGACGAGAACACCGCTGCCGTTGCGGGTTCCCCCGGTGACCACGCCGCCGGGTCCACGGTCGACCGGCAGCGGTTCGCCGGTCAACATCGACTCGTCGATCGCCGACCAGCCAGAGACCACGGTCCCGTCGAGCGGGAGCGCCTCGCCGGGGCGGACCTGGACGAGCGCGCCCACCGGGACGCTCTCGGGCGCAACCAGCTCACCGTCGGGGTCGGCATCGGTGATCACCCGCGCGGTCGGGGGACGCAGGGAGAGCAGCGAATGCAGGGATCGGGCGGCCCGTTCGCGGACCCGGACCTCGACGGCGCGTCCGGTGGCCAGGATGGCCACGATGAGCGGGGCCATGACGCCGTGGAGCCGGGCCGCGAACGCACCGCTCCCCCCGAGGTGGAGGTGTCGCCCGCCGAGTGCGATCGCCTCCACCGCGGTCACCGCCAGCGCGGCCAGGGTGCCCAGTGCGATGAGGGTGTCCATGTTGGTGGCACCGTGCCGGAGCAGGCGGGCACTGTTGCGGATGAACGGCCAGCCCCCGATCCACTCGACGGCGATGGCGAGCAGCAGGACCGTCCAGCCTGCGGTGGCCGACTCGGACGCGACGAGCGCGACCGCGAGGGCCAGCAGGGCGAGCGGCCAGGACAGCGCGGCCCGCAGCACCCAGTGGTCCGGGTCGGCCGGCTGGGGTCGGGCGGCGCCGTGGGCCACCGGTACGGCCTCGTACCCGACCGCCGCCACCGCGCCGCAGAGATCGTCCGGCCCGGCCAGCCCGGGATCGTAGGAGACAAAGGCGCGCGCGGTGGCGAGGTTGACCGAGGCGCTCGCGACCCCCTGGAGACGGTTGAGCGACCGCTCGACGCGGGTGGCGCATGCGCTGCAGTGCATCCCGCCGAGCTCGAGCTCGGCGGTGGCCGAGTCCGGCGGGGCCTGCACCGGTGGCGGTGCCGTCTCGGCCGGGGAGGTCACCATGGCCGGATCACACCGGGGCCTGGCCCATGGCTAGCCGGTCGGGTCGGCGGTGTACCCGACCGCCGCGATCGCGGCGCGGAGCTCGTCGACCCCGACCACAAAGGGATCGAATCCGATCACGGCCCGCTCCCGGTCGAGATCGACCGAGGCGGAGTCCACCCCGTCCTGCTCGGTGAGCGACTCCTCCACCAGGGCCACGCACGAGCCGCAGTGCATGCCCCGTACCGAGAGCTCGACCGTCGCCAGGCGGCCCGGTGCGCCTGCGGTTCTCGGGGACGGGTCCGGTGTGGTCACCGCACCAGCGTAATTGCCGGTGCCGCCCGTGGGGGCGCCGCCCGGACCGGCGGGCGGCGGGGCCGACCGACCGGGAGCCGAACTACGGTGGCCGCGTGCCTACCTTCGTGGACAAAACGCATGCGGTAGTGCTCCTGCAGAACGAGTTCGGGGCGCTCAGCACCCTCTGCACCCCACTGACCGGGGTCGAATGGGACACGCCCACCTGCCTGCCCGGCTGGAACGTGCGGGACGTGCTCAGCCACGTGATCGGCACCGAGTCGATGCTGCTCGGTGAACCCGCCCCGGAGGTGGACATCTCGGGTGCGACCCACCTGCGCAATCCGATCGCCGAGGCGAACGAGATCTGGGTCGAGGCTCAGCGAGGGCTGTCCGGTCCGGAGATGATGGCACGGTTCGCCGATGTCACCGGCCGGCGGCTCTCCGCCCTCGGGGCGATGACCCAGGCGGACTTCGACGCCCCGTCGTGGACCCCTGCCGGGAAGGACGAGACCTACGGGCGGTTCATGCGGATCCGGCACTTCGACTGCTATCTGCACGAGCACGACATCCGCTTCGCGCTGGGGATCGCCCCGCGCGAGGACGTCGACGACCTGGGCTCGGCCCTCGACGAGGTGTCCACCGGCCTCGGCTACATCGTCGGGCGGCGCGCCCGGCTGCCCGAGGGGTCGCGGGTGCGGATCGATCTGACCGGACCCCTCCCGCGGACCTTCCTCGTCCGGGTCGGGGACCGTGCGGAGGTGGTGCCCGAGCTGGACGGTCCCCCGACGGTGGGCCTCGAGCTCTCGGCGACTGCCTTCCTGCGACTGACCGGCGGTCGCCACGACCCGGGGACCGACCACGAAACCGAGGTCGTGTGCACCGGCGACCTCGCGCTCGGTCGGCAGCTGGTCGAGCACCTCGCGTTCACGATCTGACGTTCACGATCCGAACCGACCGCCCGGGTCGGCCAACCCGGCGAGTGCGGCTCCCTCCAGGCGGAAGCCCTTCCACTCGTACATGGGTCGTGCGCCGAGCGCCCGGTGGAAGTGCAGGGCGGACTCGTTCCAGTCGAGGGTGACAACACATTCGGGCGAGTCCGACTCGTGCCACGATTTGGACGTGAGCGGTTCCGAGGGTAGGGGAGCGTGGGTCGTGTGGCGAAGGCCGCCGGAGCCGTCGGGATCGCCGCCCTTCTGAAGGGCATGGAGAACCAGGCCCTCGATGGAGAGAGACCCCAAGTCACGTCTGGAGACCCACGGGTCCTTGGTCTTGCCGGGCTGGCCCTCAGCCTCGCTGGAGAAGGTCGAGAAGACGCAGGAGCCATCGCAGAGCTTCAGGTTGCTGCCGCTCGGCATCCGAAGGATCTGCGCCGGGCTGCAGCTGTCATCCGCTCCCAAGGGTGGGACGTAGAAGACATCAGGCACAATCGAGCGAATCGTCTCTTGCTGGCGGCGGCCATCGATCATCCGATCGGGCCGCTTACGGAAGAGCAGAAGGAGTTGTTGGACGGCGTTCAGGAACTGTACGACGCATCACTCGATGAAGCCGTCGCCAGGTTGGCAGCGTTGGAGCCATCACTCAACGAGCTGGAGAACGAGGTGCGGCGCGTGGCGACTGAACCAGTGTTCGGTGCAATGGACGCGGAGCAGCGTGAAGAAGCAATCCAGAATGTCTACTACGCCCCCCTCAACGGGCTGGTCGAGCACGCATCTTCCCCGCTCGCCAGGACGCACATCGCCTGGTTCACCGCCAGGGATCACCTCTTCGCAATCGCTGGTCTACCTATCCCCGACAATGGGCCGAGGAGCCACGAGTAGCGGCGTCTTACAGTTGATCGTGGCATCCCGGAACACCGGGAGCGGGGCGGCCTGGCAGCGAGTCGGATAGGCGGGTTCTAGCGAACGTAAACTCCGCCCATGGAGGACCCCCTGGGAGTGCGGCGAGATGAGCGTGACACCCTTGGCGGGTTTCTGGACTGGTACAGAGCCGTGGTCGAGCGAAAAGTGAATGGGCTCACCTTGGAGGACGCCCAGCGGATAACGACACCTACCGGTATGTCGGCGCTTGGGATCCTCAAACATCTTGGTTGGGTCGAGCGCGGCTGGTTTCGCGAGACGTTTGCTGGTGAGGACGTGGAAGCGATCGACCGCGATGGTGACAACTCGGCTGAGTTTGCTATCGGCAACGGTGACACCGTTGAGTCAGTGATCGCGTTCTACCGAGCTGAGGTCGGAGAGGCGCGACGCGTTGTCCGTGAATCCCCCTCTTTGGATGCCCTCAGTGTCAGGGAGACGAGCTATCGGGGGCACGTCAGCCTTCGGTGGATCATGGTGCACATGCTGGAGGAAACGGCGCGCCATGCGGGTCATCTCGATCTGATGCGCGAGGACATCGACGGCCAGGTCGGGGATTAGCCCCTTGGCTCAGCGAAAGTTCATCTCGCGGCAACGGTGCCCCCGACCACCCGGGTCAGGGCGGACCCAGGTGCCTCCGACCGGCACGACGGAATTAGGCGCTTGCCATCCCATCTTCGGGGAAGCACGACGGTTTAGTGTCGGCCCGTGGCTGACCCATTGGAGTACGTGCGCACCAACGCGGCAGCCTGGGACGCTCGACGCGACGATCAACTTGTCCTTGCACGGCGAAGCTGGACCGCCTCCGAGCCGAAATGGGGCATCTTCGGGATTCCCGAGCGTGAAGTTCAGGTTCTTCCGAAGGCCCTTGAGGGAGCGACGGTGGTCGAGCTTGGGTGCGGAACGGCCTATGTGTCAGCGTGGTTGGCCCGTCGCGGGGCACTGCCAATTGGCGTTGATCCAGCCGCCGGACAGTTGGCCATTGCCAGGCAGTTCCAGGAGGAGTTCGGGCTCAAGTTCCCGCTCGTGCGTGCGGCTGGAGAGCAGGTACCCTTGGCGGCCTCCTCGTTCGACATCGTTATCAGCGAGTACGGTGCTGCAATCTGGGCGGACCCGTTCCGCTGGATACCTGAGGCTGCGCGTTTGCTCCGTTCAGGAGGAGAGGTGGTGTTCCTTGGCACCAGCACTCTCCTGATGCTCTGCGTTCCCGACGAGGATGGGCCACCCGCGACGAACCAGCTTCGTCGCCCTCAATTCGGTATGCACCGTTTCGACTGGCCGGACGACCCGACGATCGAGTTTCACCTCGGTCACGGGGATTGGATCCGTCTGCTCCGAGCCAACGGTTTCGAAGTCCTCGACCTCATCGAGCTTCGCCCTGCCAAGGGAGCGGAGTCCCACTACACGCATGTAGACACAGCTTGGGCACGACAGTGGCCTTGTGAAGAAGTCTGGCGCGCCAGGCTCCGTTAGCTCCGTACCTGGTCTGTACCGCGCCCCCTGAACCGGATATGCCGCTTTCCCTCGGAACGGGCGTGTTGCGCTCCTCTATGAGGAGGTGGCCGAGGCGGCACAGACACGCACCACAACCACGCTCCCGACTGGGGCACTGCTCCCAGGAATCGGATACTGCCCAAGGACAGCCCCGGCGTTCCACTCCTGCCGTCCAGATACCGTCATGAAGCAGCCATTATTGGTGGCCAGTACGAACTGATGGGCGAACCCTGCTTGATTCAGCACTTTGACGGGTACCGATTCGCATCCGCAGACTCGTCCGTAAGTAGCCCACCGACCAGTCGTTACAGCTCATTCCTCCCGATGGTCGGTGGAGCCCAGCGCCGCCAGTGCCTCGCCGGACAACCGGTAACCGGTCCACTCGTCCATCGGCACCGCCCCGAGGGACTGGTAAAAGTGGATAGCGGATCGGTTCCAATCCAAAACTGACCAGTCGATGCGGGCATAGCCCCGAGCGGCGGCGATGGTGGCGAGCTCGGCCAGCAGAGCCCGGCCGATCCCGCGTCCCCGATCGGCCGGTCGAACGAAGAGGTCCTCCAGATGGATCCCGCTGCGCCCGGTCCACGTCGAGTAGTTGAGGAACCAGACGGCCATACCCACCGGCTCCCCCCGATCCTCGGCGACATGGGCGAAGACGGTGGGGGCGTCGGCGAAGAGGGTCGAGGCCAACAGGCCCTCGTCGGCCTCGACCGCGTCGGGCTCGCGTTCGTAGGCGGCGAGGTCATGGATGAAGCCGAGCAGGGCTCCGACGTCCCCGGCGACGGCCGGCCGGACGATCACGGGGCGATCCTCACGGGGCCACCCTACGCAGTCGTGGTCGGGCCGGCGGCACAACGCTGACCTGGACCGCCGGACCGGGCGCCTCAAGCGCACCTCCCCGCGTGCCGATGGTCGATCGTGGACGTTCCTCCGCGGGGTGGTGCTGCGAGCTGGGAGCCGGGCGCGCTCGCGCCCCCACCGGGCGACGCCCGGGCCGCCGACACCGACCCGGCACACGGGTCCTCCGTCTCACCGGTGTTGCTCTCATACGTGGTGGGCCCGGTCGCCTTCGGTGTACTGATGGTCTTCCGCGCCTACGGGCTGGTGGCCCAGCTGCCGGTCTGGGCCTATCTGCTCGCCATCATGGGCCCGGCACTCGTTTCGATCATCGTCGAGCCCTGGCAAACCGCACCGCCCGGCTCGTTCCGCTTCCATTTCCGGGTGGGCGCGCACATCGCCCACGTGACCCTGGTCATCTACATGTGCGGGTGGGGCCCGGCGCTCGGCATGGCCTACGCCTTCGTCGCCCTGGAGGAGCTCCAGCAGTGGGGCGCGGCAGCCTGGCGCCCGATCATGGCCTGGTCGCTGTTCAACATCTTCGTGGCCCAGTACCTCCTCTGGTGGGGTCTGATCCCCTCGTTCCTGACCCGGCCCCAGGCCGAGACGATCGGCGCCCTGGGCACCTTCGTCCTGGTGATCGTGGTCCAGATGGCCGGCGTCACCGGGGTCAAGAAGGAGGAGGCCGAGCGGCAGCTGGCCCACCAGGCCCGCCACGACATGCTCACCGGATTGCCCAACCGCGGCTACTTCTACGACCGGACGGCCCAGGTTCTCGAGGCCGCGGCGACCCAGGGTGTTTCCTGTGCGGTGATGCTCTTCGACCTCGACCGCTTCAAGGAGATCAACGACACCATGGGACACCGCTACGGCGACCGGGTGCTCATCGAGGTGGGGCCCCGGGTCCAGAGCGTGCTCCGGGACGGGGACCTCCTCGCCCGCCTCGGCGGCGACGAATTCTGCGTGCTGCTTCCCGGCGTCGGGGACGAGCACGACCCGGTCCGGGTGGCCGAGCGGATCATCGAGACCCTCGAGGAGCCCATCCAGGTCGACGGGGTGAACCTCGGGATCGAGGCGAGCTGCGGGATCTCGCTGGCGCCCACGGACGGTGACAGCGCCGACGTCCTGTTGCAACGCGCCGACCTCGCAATGTACGTGGCAAAGGAGTCGCAGCAGAACGTGGTCGTGTACTCCGACGACCTCAACGCCGCCACGCCGGCGAGCCTCACCCTCCTCGGCGACCTCCGCAACGCGGTCGAACCGTGAGGAATTCGTGCTCCACTACCAGCCGAAAGCGGACATGACCACGCTCGAGGTGCACGGTGTGGAGGCCCTCATCCGGTGGGGCCACCCGACACGGGGACTGCTCATGCCCGACCAGTTCATCCCCGAGGCCGAGCGGACGGGCCTCATCGAGCCGATGACCACGTGGGTGCTCGATACCGCGTTGCGGCAGTGCCGCGAGTGGGCGGACCGCGCCACCGCCCGCGGGGAGGAGGCGCTGTCGGTCGCAGTCAACCTGTCCACCCGCAGCCTCCTCGACGCCTCGCTCCCGGCTACCGTCGCCGCCGCCCTCGCACGTTGGGCGGTGCCGGCCCACCTGCTCGAGCTCGAGATCACCGAAACCATCATCATGAGCGACCCGAAGCGGGCCCGGAGGGTGCTGACCGACCTCGCCGAGATGGGTTTGACCCTCTCCATCGACGACTTCGGAACCGGGTACTCCTCCCTCGCCAAGCTCCGCGAGCTCCCGGTCACCCAGCTCAAGATCGACCGCGAGTTCGTGATGGACATGGGCAAGGACGTCGACGACGCGGTCATCGTCCGGTCGGTCATCGACCTCGCCGACAACCTCGGATTGCAGACGGTTGCAGAGGGGGTCGAGGACGCGGGCACCTGGGAGCAGTTGACCGCCCTCGGGTGCGACAGCGCGCAGGGCTACTTCCTCGCCCGGCCGATGGACGCCGAGCGATTCGAGCAGTGGCTCGCCGTCCACCTCGGCGCGCTGGCCGCGGCGCCGGCCCCGGTTGCCGTCGCCGCCGGTCGGCCCGACGCGGACCTGACCACGGTCGACCTTCGATGACAACCGCTGTCGTCAAGGTGCCTGCCGTCCGAGCCGATACTCAGTGGTATGGAGGGAATGCGACTCTCTGAGACCCCTCCGGAGGGTCACACACCGGAGCCGACGGTCAGTGCGGAGCGGATCGCGCTCGGTGTGGCCCTCCAGGCCCGGGCGGACGAGGTCGGCCACCTGGTCGACGACCAGTTCTCCTTCTCGCTGCGCGGCGAGGCGTTCGCCGGTGCGCGGCTGGCCACCGAGCTCATCGGCCGCTGGCTGGCCACTGACCAGGTCGCGACAGCAAAGGAAGAGGAGAGCCTCTCCCGAAAGGGGCGGCACGCCATCATCGGGGAGGCCGACCTCGCCGACGTGGCGAAGGCCTACTTTGCCTGGCGGGACGGGTGCATCCGCGTCCTCGCCGAGGAGGGCATGCGCCTGGGCGTGAGCGACGGGCTGCTCGACCTCGCGCTGCGGGTGGTCCGTCTCAGCTGCGACGGGAGCCTCGTCCGCATCGTCCGCGAGTTCGACGAGACCCGGCGCACCCTCCAGCTCCGCCTCCACGAGGAGCAGGCCACCCTTGCCCACCGTGCTCTCCACGACGAGTTGACCGGCCTCGCCAACCGGACCCTGCTGCACGACCGGCTCCACCAGGCCGCGCAGGGGCGGACCGCCGCGACACCCACGCCATGCTCCTGTTCCTCGACCTCGACAACTTCAAGGCCATCAACGACCGCTTCGGTCACCCGGCGGGCGACAGCTTGCTCGTGGCCGTCGCCTCCCGCCTGCAGGAGGTGGTCCGGGGCCACGACACGGTGGCCCGACTGGGTGGCGACGAATTCGTCATCCTGGCCGAGGACCTGGTCGAGCCCGAGGCGGCCGCACGGTCGCTCGCCGAGCGGATCCAGGAGGCAATGCTGGCACCGGTGGCGGTCGGGGAGCGCGAGCTGCACGCCTCGGTGAGCATCGGCATCGCCGCCGTGCTGCCCAACGCCGACCCCGAGGACTGTCTCGCCCAGGCCGACGTGGCCATGTACGAGGCCAAGCGGGGCGGCCCGGCCCGATTCGAGGCCTACAACGACGGCCATCGGCCGGGACATCCGGCGCCGGACCCAGCTCGCCGACGACCTCCGGGTCGCCCACGGCTCGGGCCAGCTCTCCATCCACTTCCAGCCGGTCTTCCGCGTCGGCGGCGAGCTCGCGGGGATGGAGGCCCTGCTCCGCTGGGCGCATCCCGAGCTGGGCTCGGTGCCACCCCTCGAGTTCGTCCCGCTGCTCGAGGAGAGCCGTGAAATCGTCACGATCGGCCGGTGGGTGCTCGAAGAGGCCACCCTCCAGTGCCGGCGGTGGCAGGAGCAGGGACGCCCCGGCCTCACCATGTCGGTCAACGTCTCGGCGCGCCAGCTCCAGGACCCCGACTTCCACGACGACGTGCAGGCGCTGCTGCGACGGGCCGGCCTCGCCCCCGAGTGCCTCATCCTCGAGGTGGCCGAGTCGGTGCTCGTCGCCGACATCGGGCGGGTCGGATCCACGATGCAGAGGATCCGCGACCTCGGCGTCCATCTCGCCCTCGACGACTTCGGGACCGGCTTCTCCTCGCTGCTCTATCGCAAAGGACTCCCGATCGACCGGCTCAAGGTCGACCGGGGCCTCCTGGCCGGGCTCGGATCGTCGGACCAGAACGCCATCGTCGTCTCGACGCTGGTCGACCTCGCCCACAAGCTCGGCCTGAAGGTGGTGGCCCTCGGTGTCGAGACCGAGGCAGAGCTCCACGCGGCCAGGGAATTGGGCTGCGACGAGGTCCAGGGCTTCCTGCTCGGTCGCCCCGGCCCGGCTGCCGACCACACCGTCGTCGACCTCGGCGCGGTCCTCAGCTGGTCCTGAGCGGGGTCGGGCCGGTCAGCCGGGCCCGGTACCGGTCAGGCGTCGCCGGGGATGGCCTGTTGGGCGTCCATCATCTGGGCCATCACCGTGCGGATGAATTCATCGGCCTCTTCGGTGAGTCCGCCGACCACGCCCCCGTAGACGGCTCCGGATTGTGGGGTGTCTCCCGCGTGCGCCGCGCGCGTAGGCGACCGCCTCGTCGAGATCGGCGGCGAAGTCCCGGGTCACCCCGCCGTGGGTTTGGGGACGGGTGACCGCCATGTGCAGCGCGTTGGGGTACTGCTGTCCGTTGAACCGCCATCCCCGGCCGCGCATGCAGTCGTTCACGTGATAGATGTCGAACTCGTCGGAGGTGAAGCTGAACAGGAAGGTCGGATTCCCGAGGATGCGAAGTTCGGGATGGGAGCGCACTGCCTCCTGCATGGTCGCCGAAGTCTCGAAGATCTCCTTCGCGTAGCCGCGGTAGCCCTCGCGGCCGAGCTGGATCATCGACGCCCAGGTCGCGGCCAGCAAGCCGCCCGACCGCGAGCCCTCCATGCCGGGCGAGCAGTACTTGCCGCCGCTCCAGGAGGTGTTGAAGAAATATTGCGCGTTGCGCAGCGCCTTGTCCCGAAAGGTCACCACCGAGGTCCCCTTGAGGGCGTAGCCGTACTTGTGGGTGTCCGCCGAGATGGAGGTCACCCCGGGGAGCCGGAAATCGAAGACCGGCACGTCGTAGCCCAGCTCCTGGCCGAAGGGGAGGATCCACCCGCCGAGGCAGCTGTCCACATGGAGGCCCACATCTCGCTCGAGGGCGATCTCGGAGAGCCGCTCGATCGGGTCGATGGTGCCGTAGCCGTAGTTGCAGGCCGATCCGACCAGTGCGACCGTGTCGCCGTCGACCGCGGCCTCGACCCACTCGGTGTCGACCTGGGTTGTGGCCGGGTCGACCGGCGCGACCCGCAACTCGATCCCGAACAGGTGGCACGCCTTGTCGAAGGCCGGATGGGCGGTCTCGGGCTTGATCACGTTGGGTCGGGAGACGCCCCGGGACGAGGCATGGTCGCGGTAGGCCAGCAACGCGTGGCAGATGCTTCCGGTCCCGCCCGAGGAGACCAACCCGGCCGGCTCACCGTCGGCGGCGGCTTCTGCGTGGAGCAGGTCGAGGGTCATGGCGATGATCTCCGACTCGAACCGGGTCGCGCTCGGACAGATGTCCCGTTGGAGCGCGTTGACGTGCGCGAACAGTCCGAACGCCTCGGTCAGGAAGGCGTAGTGGTCGTGGTCACCGCAGTACATGGTGCCCGAGCACCGGCCCGATTCCCAGGCACGGTCCTCCTCGACCGCCATCGACCGGAGTATCGCGAGCACCTCCTCTCGTGGCGTGCCCGCCTCGGGGAGCGTGCGGTGGACCGTCACGCGGTCGACATAGGGGAAGCTGCTGATGGCTGCGACTCCTTCCAGGAGGTGGCCGCGTGCGTCCTCCGGACGTGGACGGGCCCCACGGCCGGGGCCGATCTCACGGTACACGGCGTGTTGACCCATGAACCGCCGGACGGGCGCCGGCGGTAACCTCGTGCCCGTGCCCGTGCCGCTTCCCGGTGCCGACGAGGTCGACCTCCGTCCGCCGGGGGCCGCCGAGGTGGACGCCCTCAGCCGCGGGATGGCCGGGGTGGTCGCTCCCCACGGGGAACTCACCGAGCTGCAGCGGGTGTTGCTCGGGGCCGCCCTGCACGCGATGACCGGATTCGAGCCCGACCTCACCTCGGTCCCCCTCGGAGTCGAGGAGTTCGCACTGGCGATGCTCCGCCGCGACCTCGCGTTCCGCTCCCGCATCGTGCAGCTGACCATCCTGCTCGCGCTGGTCCTCCGGCCCCTGCCGTCCGAGGTGATCGACCGGGTGACCCGCCTGGCCCAGGAGGTCGGGGTCGACGAGGGGATGCTTACGGTCGCCGGTGAGTTCGCCGAAGGCAGCCTCGGGCTCGCAGCCATCGACTTCGAGCGGAACGGGTACACGGCGAGTCTCGGACCCGAGCAGGTGCGGTCGCTGCACGTCTCGACCGGCCTGCACGAGGCCTGGGAGGTCGTGCCGGCCGACCCGGCGCTGGCGGAGCGGTGGCGGGCACTCGAGCACCTGCCCGAGGGGACGCTCGGGCGCCGGGTGGCCGACTTCTACCGGGCCCGTGGGTTCACCTATCCGGGCCTTCCCGGTTCGGCTCCTCCGCTGTTGGCCCAGCACGACTGGGTCCACGTGGTCGCCGACTTCGGCACCACGGTGGAGTCCGAGCTCGAGGTGTTCGCCTTCATCGCCCGGGCCAACGACGACCCGCGGGCCTTCTCGCTCCTGGCCATGGTGGTCTCCCTCTTCGAGACCGGGTACCTGCGGACGGGTGCCGGCCTGTTCGAGTACGACAGCGGCCACCTCTCGCGCGCCGGGGTCGCGTGCCGGGTGGCCGACGCAATGCGCCGCGGAGCGCTCTGTACCGGCAGCATCGACTTCATGACCGTCGATTGGTTCGCCCTCGCCGACCGCACCCTCGAAGAGGTCCGGTCGGGGTTCGGGGTCCCGGCCAAGTCCTCCGATGCGGTGGCCAGCGGATCGGTGGGACCGTGGGAGCCCGGTGGGATCAGCCCCTTCCAGCTGGCGGCCGGGCGCGCCCTGGCCGAGTCCGGAGGGGCGCTCTACGACTCCTTCGGCGCGACCGTCTGATCGTCTCCGAGCTCCGTCCGCACGGTCAGGGGCGGCGACCGTTGGGCATGAGGCCCGAGAGGCCCCACTGCTCGAGGGCGTTGAGCTGCACCTGGTCGCCTGTCGCCTCGACGATCTGGTTGCCTCCCACGTAGATGGCCGTGTGGTCGACGCTGGTCCACCCGGCGGCGGGGTCCCCCCAGAAGATGAGGTCGCCGGCGATCAGGTCGGTCATGTCCACCGGCGTCCCGGCCGTCTCGTACTGGTTGTTCGCGACCCGGGCGAACGTGACGCCCGCCCCGTGGACCCACGAGGCCAGGGCCAGACCCGAGCAGTCGTACCCAGCGGGTCCGTTCCCGCCCCAGATGTACGGCTTGCCGAGCTGCTGGAAGGCGAAGAGCACCGCCCGGTCGCCCGGGGTCACCGCCTGGAAGAGGAGCGCCTGGGGAGGGAGGGTCCGGGTTGCCGCGTCCCCGTAGGCGGTGGCCGTCCCGTTCTGTTGGATGACCCAGTAGCCCTTCCCGGTGGCGGAAGCGACCACCCGCTCGGTCGGCTCGGGCGAGCCGGGTGCAGAACCGTGGAAGGAGGCATCCCCGAACCCGAAGATCCCCCCGTCCGAGGCCACCAGCCAGTAGCCCCCGCCGTCAGGGGTCGGGGCCATCGCCGTGATCGGCTTGTTGAGGGCGAGCGCGCCGGTCGACCCGTGGAATGCGGCATCCCCGAACGCGAAGATCCCCCCGTCCGAGGCCACCAGCCAGTAACCCCCGCCGTCAGGGGTCGGGGCCATGCCGATGATCGGCTTGTTGAGGGCGAGCGCGCCGGTCGAGCCGTGGAAGCCCGCATCTCCGAACGTGAAGATCCCACCGTCGGCCGCGACCATCCAGTACCCGAGGCCGTCCTTGGTCGGGGCCAGGCCGACGATCGGCTTGTTGAGGACGAGGTTGCCGGTGGACCCGAAGAAGTGGGCGTCGCCGTAGCTGAAGATGCCGCCGTCACCGGCTACGAGCCAGTAGCCGTGCACGTCATGGGTCGCGACGGCGGCCACGACCGGTCGGTTGAGCGGCCCGGCCGGGGAGCCGTAGGCGGGTACGCCGAATGCCTCGACAGGCCCGGCGGCAGTGGCCAGCCAGAAGTCCGGGGTGACCGCTGAGGGGAGATCGTGGCCGGAGGGGACCCCGGCGTCCGCGACCACCGGAGGAGCGGCGGTCACGGCGAGGGCCATGACCAGGGCAGCAACCAACCCCAGGCAGACGCTGGTCCCTTTCCGTCGATTCCGTCCCTCCGACATGCTCCCCCACCCCGTGCGCGCGCGGTCCGCAGTTCACTTGTAGTGATATTACTACTACGTAGAGTGGTTATCCAGTGCTCTCCGCGGCGGCCGTCCCCGCTCCCGGCGGCTGATGCGTGCGGTTGGTCGTGGACGGGTCCCTCCCGCGGGCGGCCGCTGCCGTGTTGGTAGGGTCCCGCCCATGGGAGGGATCCGGTGCGTCTTGCGCTGACCGACGAGCAGGAGGAGCTCCGTCTCACCCTGCGCTCCTACTTTTCCGACCTGGTGACCGAGACGGGGTCGGGCGGCGGCCGCCCCGACTACCTTGCGACCATCCGCCGGATGGGCGCGGACGGATGGCTCGGGATCGGGTGGCCCACCGAGTACGGGGGCCAGGCCCGCGGACCGGTGGACCAGATGATCTTCGTCGAGGAGTCGCACTGGGCCGGCGTTCCGCTGCCGCTCCTCACCCTCAACAGCGTGGGACCCGCCATCATGCAGCTGGGCACCGAGGAGCAGAAGCAGCGGATCCTGCCGGGCATCCTGCGGGGAGAGGTCCACTTCTCGATCGGCTACACGGAACCGACGGCCGGGACCGACCTGGCCGCCCTCCGGACGCGGGCGGTCCGTGACGGGGACGAGTACGTGATCAACGGCGAGAAGCTGTACACGAGCGCCATCCAGTACGCCGACTACGTCTGGCTGGCCACACGCACCGACCCCGATGCACCCAAGCACAAGGGCCTCTCCGTCTTCATCGTGCCAACCGACACGCCCGGGTTCGGGTGGACGCCCCTGCCCACGGTGGCCGGCGAGTTCACCAGCTCGACCTACTACGAGGACGTGCGGGTCCCGGCCGCCAATCTGGTCGGCGGTGAGAACCAGGGATGGACCCTCATCACCAACCAGCTCAACCACGAGCGGGTGGCCATCTGCCCGGTCTCGGGCATCCTGCGCAGCATCGAAGAGGTCCGGGCCTGGGCCCGGGACGAGTGCCTCGCCGACGGGCGCAGGGTCATCGACCAGGAGTGGGTCAGGGTGCATCTGGCACGACTCTGGGCGAGGGCCGAGTACTTGAAGCTGCTCAACTGGAAGGTGGCCTGGGCCGCCGGCACGGGCCTGCATCCGGCCGACGCCTCGGCGACCAAGGTCTACGGGAGCGAGTTCGCCCTCGAGGCCTACCGGCTGCTGCTGGAGATCGTGGGCCAGGCCGGGTACCTGCCCGACGGCTCTCCGGGCGCGGTGTTACGGGGTCGGCTCGAGCAGCAGTCCCGCGGCCAGACCATCTTCACCTTCGGCGGAGGCACCAACGAGATCCAACGGGACATCATCGCCTGGATCGGCCTCGGGCTGCCCCGCGCCGCCCGCTAGACCGACGGCGGGGGCGGGGCTCAGGGGCACCCGCCTACGTCCGCAGGCCGGTGCTCGTGGGGAGCACCAGATGGACGCTGCTGAAGGTGACCGACCCGCCGAGACGCGGCGTGGCGTAGGCGACGGTGGTCGCGACCAACTGGAGCTCGAGGTGCGAGGACGGACCGGCGCGTGTAGGCCACGATCTCGAGCGGCACCGAGGTCGAGTGGGTCGAACCGTCGAGGTCGACCGGCACGGGCGTGATCTGGTTGCCGAGCACCAGCCCGGTCGTCGTGTCGACGAGCTGGGCGAAGACCCGCATGAGGCCTGTCCCCGTCCCGGTGGTGCCGCGGTAGGTCAGGCTGAGGCGTGGTGCTCCGATCACCACCGCTGACCGGTCGACGGGGATCGGCACGTCGACCGCGTTGGCCGCCGGGGCGGGGGTGATCAGTTTGACCACCCCGGCGAGCGCCTGGGTCGAGGCGCCTGCGGGGATGCTGCTGAGCGGTCCGGCGCCGCCGTCGGCCACCAGGGGGAGGGTGCCCGACCCCGAGGCGGTGATCGGGACGCCTGGGGGAGGCGGGTAGGAGGACGCGGTGTAGGCGGTGCCGTTCTGGTCGACGAAGGTGAAGGCGGGCCCGGTGTCGACCGAGGTGTCGCGCTTCACGTAGCGCGCGAGCCACGCCAGGGTGGCATCCTCGGTGCTCGGACCGTTGCCGGGCGAGGTGAGGCAGACCCCGTGGCCGCCGCAGAACCAGAGCATGGCGGTGGGCACCCCATGGGCGCGCAGGCTCTCGTAGTTGTCCACGCCCTCCTGGAGGGTGAACAGGGTGTCGACGGTCCCCTGCACGATGAGGGTCGGCATCCGGATGTGGGCCACCGACCCGCCCGGGCCGCGGGCGGCGAACCAGGCCTCCTCGGTCGGCGAGGTCGTGCCGCCGGCGACTGCGGTCCGGTAGGAGGCCGTGACCTCGGCGGCCAGGTGGTCGGCCGAGGCGGAGGCGACCAGGACGCCCGCCCAGCCGGTCTTGGGGGTCGACGACTTGTCGAGGCTGGTGGTGAGGGAGTGCCAGGCGATCGTGGGCACGATGGCGTCGATCCGGCAGTCCTGAGCTGCAGTCACCAGCTGGATCCCGCCCCCGTAGGAGCCGCCGACCATCCCCATCCGGGGATCGCCCGGGGCGTCGAGCTGCACACCGGACAGGGTCGCGACCCAGTCGATGAGCGTGCTCACGTCCCTCGCCTCGTAGGCAGGGCTGTCGACCTCGGCCAGGCCACCCGATCCGCCGAAGCCGCGCGGGTCCCAGGTGAGCACGTTGTAGCCGCCGTCGAGGAGATCGCGGATGTGGACCGCACCGAGCAGGGCGGTGCTCTGGGTTGTCACGGTCTGGGTGTCGGTGTCGCCGGAGAGGCCCCATCCCGGGCCCATGAGCACGGTCGGATGCGGTCCTGCGCCGGCTCCCGGCACGTACCGGGCGAGGGGGAACCAGTGGGCACGGATGATCGTCCCGTCGAACGAGCGGACGTTCCAGTCCGACGAGGATCCGGCGACAGGGGTCGCGACGACCGGGCGGGTCGGCGGGGGGTAGTGGCAGGCGGTCGTCGACCCGGTCGTCGACCCTGTCGTGCCGCTGGCCGAAGAGGCCGACGAGGACGGGGAGCACCCTGCGAGCACGGCCATGAGCAACGAGAGGAGCCCGGCGGTCCGTGCCCCGCGGAAGAGGCCCGTGGGGGGCAGGCGACACCGGCGACCGGCAGGGGACATGAGGGGAGTGTTGCACCGCTGGGTGGCCCCGTGAAACGGGGTCAACGGGCCAGCGGTGCCCTCGGCTCGTAGGGACGCGGGCGGCCCGCGGGGTCGCGCAGGCCCGCGGTGCCCGCCTGGGGCTGCCGGCCGACCTCGTTGGGGGAGGGCCAGCCGACGTTCCGAAGATCGCGCATGCGCACGTGCAGCAGGTAGTCGCGGCGCTGCCTCAGTTCTTCGACCTCGGCCCTCCGGCTCGTCGAGAGGGGCATGCCGGACTCGACCAGCTCCTGGATGAGCCGGTGGAAGGCGAGGTCCGCCTCGAGGTAATTGGTCAACGAGGTCCGGAGGGCCTCCTGCACGTCGCCGGGAATCGCCGCCATCGAGCCACCACCCTTCACCGGTCGCTGGACCACCGATCTCGGCCCGAGCGTACCCTCGGGCGGTCGGGCGTCCGCGGATCTCTTGCACAAGACCGCCCCATGCCGTGACCGTCGGGGTCAGCCCTGACGGGCCAGGCTCGCGAGTTCGGGCAGCACGGTCGGTGCGAGAAGGTCGCCCGCGGCGAAGGTGGTGTGGATACCATCCACCATCCGCACCACCTTCCGGTCGATGGTCCAGGTGAAGCGGCCGTGCGGATCGAGCATGCGGTTGAGCGGGATCACCGTGACGAACCCGGGGTTGCGCGCTGCCACCTGTTGGATGATCGCGTTGAGCCGGTCGACCAGGACCGGGGCGTCCTCGGGCCAGGGCTGACCGTCGGGCTGCTCGCCGCTGTCGAAGTAGGGCGCCGTGGTCAGGGCGACCTGCGCGCCCTGCGAGTGGAGGACGGTGACCGCCCGCTCGTACTGGGCCGTTTCGTCGGCGGCGAGGTCGGGGTCGAGAAGGGTCTGCCAACGACCCTCGTAGAGCTGGGTCATCGTCTCCCACCATCCCTCGGTCAGGACCACCACCCGCGGGTGGAACTGGTCGAGGTAGGACGACCACAGCACCGGCCACGAGGAGCAGGGCGAGATGGGGGTGGTGATCCCCCCGTGCTCGATGTAGGGCCCGTCGGTGGCCAGCCCGCAGCCGGGCATCGGGCGGCCCTGGATGACGACGCCGTAATGCGGCGCGGGCGCAAGGAAGCCGCCCGCGACCGTAAGGGAGAGCGAGTCGCCGACGAAGAGGATGGTGGGCGGCGGCCGGCCGTCCCGAGAGGCTCCCGCGGCCGGCATCGCCGAACGAATCTCCCTTGTGTTGAGCAGGAGGTTCTGGCGGGTCCCGCCGCCGACGGCGCCGACCACCAGCACGGCGGTGACCGCGAGCGCCCCGACCGGCACCAGCGCCCACGAGCGGCGGCCGCCGAAGGAGAGCTGGCGCACCGGGACTTCGACGAGGTACCAGGAGAGCAGGGCGAAGCCGAAGGTCACCGCGAAGCGGAGGGCGAGCAGCCCGATCCCGTCGAGGCCGGTCCGGGCATGGTCGAGGACGAGAAAGACCGGCCAGTGCCAGAGGTAGAGACCGTACGAGATGCGCCCGATATAGGTGACCGGACCGAACGCGAGGACCCGGGCGACCGGGCCGAGCGGCGCCCTGGTGACCCCGAGGATGACGATCGCCACCAGGATGTCGGCGACGAGGAACCCGCCCCGGAAGAGGAACGACGGATGGATTCCGCTCGCTCGCCATGCCAAGGCGAACCCTGCGGCCGCCGCAGCGGTCAGCAGCGAGTAATTCCTCCGCGCCAGCCGGTCGATCGCCGGTGCGCCCCGCCGGAGGAGGATCGCTGTCGCTGCCCCGACCAGGATGTCCTGGGCCCGGGTGTCGGTCCCCCAGTAGATGGGGCTGGCGTCCACCCCCGGGTGGTAGCGGAGGGCCATGTCGACCGCCGATACGCCGACACCGACCAGCGCGACGACCAGCAGCGCCCGGGTGGAGCGCCGCAGCGTCAGCACGCCCAGCACCACGAGCGGCCACACCAGGTAGAACTGCTCCTCGATCGCCAGTGTCCAGGTGTGGAGGAGCGGGGAGGGCGCCGAGACGTGGTTGAAGTAGCTCTGGCCGGCGACGATCTGGTGCCAGTTCCCGACATAGAGGAGCGTGCTCAAGGCGTCGGCCCGCAGGGAGGACTGGGTGCCGGCGGGGGCGAACAGCCAGGCGTAGAGGACGATGCCACCGAGCAGGACCAGCAGGGCGGGCAGCAGCCGCCGGGCCCGCCGCGCCCAGAAGGCCCCGAGCCGGATCGTGTCTGTCCCGGACCACTCTGTGAGCAACAGGAGGGTGATCAGGAAGCCGCTCAGGACGAAGAAGACGTTGACCCCGAGGACCCCACCCGCAGCCCAGCCCACCCCGGCGTGGTTGGCCATGATCGCGGCGATCGAGACCGCCCGCAGCCCGTCGAGTGCCGGCATGTATGCAAGCCGGGTCCCCACCCCGAGCGGCGGGCCCCCACTCCCGCTGCCGGCGCCCCCCTCCGGCGTCGGGTCGGTCAGCGCCCGGCCTCCTCGTGGGGCCGGGTCGGCTCGGCGGGCAACCCGGCGGGGGAGGGGAGGGGGATCCGGAACACCCTGGCTGCGTTGTCCCGCAGGAACTTGGGCCACACCTCGTCCCGCAGGGGCACGCCCGGCATCTCGGCGAAGATGCGGTCGAGGGTGAGGCCCATCGGGAAGTACCCGGCGTACATCACCTTGTCCGACCCGCGGGTGTTGGCGTAGTCGATGATCGCTTTGGGGTAGTACCTGGGCGCGAACGCCGAGGTCATGAAGTGGAGCCCCGGCCACTTGAGCATGAGCTTGACCGCAAGGGACTCCCAGGGCTCGGCTCCGTGCCGCATGACGATGCGCAGCTCGGGGAAGTCGTAGCAGACCTCGTCGAAGTGCAGGACGTCCTGGCATGCGGAGGGCACCCGCGGCCCGGCGATCCCCGCGTTGAGGACGATCGGCAGGTCCAGGTCGATGCAGACCTGGTACACGGGGTAGTAGCGGCGGTCGGAGACCGGCACCTGGGGATTGCACCCGGCGGGGAAGGAGCTGACCGCCCGTATCGCGTGGTCGGCGTGTGCCTGGCGGATCGAGCGCACTGTCCCGGTGACGTCGTTCGGGTCGACCTCGAGGCAGGCGACGAAGCGGTCGGGATGCTCGTCCAACGCGCGGGCGGCCGCTTCGGACCCGAGGGCGATGAGGCCGACGGCGATCCCGTGCCGGTCCATGGCCTCCACGGTCGTCGTCACCGGGTCGGCCGCCTCCCCCTCGACCGGTTCGGGGACATCCGTGAACAGGTAGCCCGCCGGAAAGGTCATCTCCCGGCTGTCGTCGTCCTTGAGGAGCGGCGCCATGAAGTGGTACTTCGCTTCGGGGCGCGGGGTCGGGAACCCGATCATCAGGTCGATGATCCCGATGTCGCGAGGGGGTCCCACCGGAACGGTCAGAGGGCGGCGTCGTCGGGCAGCGGGTACGGCGTGGGGGGCAGTCCGGGCATCGGATGCTCCCACCAGAGCGTTTCTTCCACCCGAGAGGTGATCCGCCACCCGGACGGCGAGCGCACCAGCCGGTCGTGGTAGCAACCGCCGACCACGAAGAGCCATGGCTCACCATCGACGAGCAGCCGGTTCGGGTTCTGGAAGTGCGAGCGGGCCCGGGCCGTCCGACCGTCCGGGTCGATCTCGACTGCGCGGTTGACGACCAGATGCTGGGTCACGTCGAACAGCGCCAGCACCTCGGACAGCCAGCGGCGGACCTCGTCGAACCCGCCGCGGATGCCACCGGCCGAGCGGTAGTCGAGCCGTGCGTCCTCGGTGAAGACGGAGTCGAGGAGGTCCCAGTCGCGCAGATCGATTGCGGTGGCGTACCGGGTCAGGAGATCGTCGATCTCGAGACGGTCGAGCAGGTGCCGGAGCAGTGTGTCCACCGGGGCGAACGTAGCGCACGGCCGATCCGGGGGCAGGGAGGCCGGCGCGGTCGGCGCCTCTCCAGGGTTCCGGCCGCGCTCAGCCGCGACGGATCGCAACCGGGGTCCCTCGGTCCTCGAACACGAAGTCGGTGGCGGTGCTGAAGCGGGTGACGGCGACCTCGCCGGCGGTCGGCGCCTCGTCCCGGTCCCGCACCACCTCGACGCACAGGATGCCGCCGTCGTCCGAGACGGGCCGGCAACGGTATCGCGGGGTCGATCGCGCGGACGATGGCGTCCAGGGGCTCCAGGCGGTCGGGACGGAGCATCGCGGGCCACGCCCCGTCCGAGCCGGCGCCGGTGTCGGAGTCGATCCGCAGCATGACCACGTCGGAGAGCTCGACCGTGCACCTGACGTAGGCGGCGGGGAGCAGCGCGGGGTGCAGGGCCAGGACCTGCGCGACGTCCTCGGGTGCCCGACCGAGTCCGAGCGCGGCCCGGATCCGTCCAGCGGTCCAGCCGGCGATTCCGGTGAATTGCCTCCGTCCGAGATCGAGCGCGGCCTCGTCGGTCTCGACCCGGCCCCGGACGGCGGCGAGGAAGGAGAGCGCGAGGAGATGCCCCTGGAGGCAGACCTCCTCGGCGATCCGGCGGAGCCCCGAGCGGGACCAGTCGGAGAATCGCAGATCGGCGAGGAGCGGGCCGGCGTAGTCCCGCAACCCCGGTCCGTCCGTCGTCACGGGGTCGAGCTCGATCGTCGCGGCGTGGGTTCCCGCCAGCCGGCGCGCCTCGACGGGGAGGGGCAGCGGAGTGACCGACGGGTCGATGGTCACCGTCCAATGACAGTGGGGCGAGCGGTCGGCGGGAACCCGGGGAGGACGGTGGATCGGTCGCACCCGTGCGCGCGGGTTGGTGGCGACGGCCGTCGCGTCGAAGGTCGGATCCTCGATGTCGTGGCACATCGCGACGACGAACTCCGGGCCCAGGGGTTCGACGTCCATCAGGGCGCCACAGTGGTCGAGCCAGAACTCGCCATGGTCGTGGTCGACCACCCGGTACCGGAAGTCCATGAACTGAGGGGGCGCCCCGATGTCGATCTGCAGCCCCTTGAAGATGGTCTCCACCGAGTCGCCCTCGAACCCGAGCGCCCGCTGCATCCTGCCGGTGTAGAGGGGGCTGGCCCCCATCCACTCCTCGATGGCGATGTCGCGCATCCCGTCCCGACCGAACGGCCGGATCAGCTGCGGCATGCCGGCCCGGTCGATCACGTGCCCGGCGAGGAGGTACTCGGGGACCAGCCGTGCCAGCTCCTCCTGGGTCCGGTCGTGGATGCCGGCGATCACGGACATCTGCTCCCCCTCTCCCGGGTTGCCCGGGGCCCGAGCGCGCGAGTGTCCCATATCCACAGGAGCATCGGCGCCGGGTCGGGTGGCGGACCGGGACGGGTGCCCGGTCACGGCAGCGTGTGGCCAGGGGACCAGGGAATTCACCGGGTGGTCGGACCCTCGCCCCGATTCCTGGTGCACTGGAGGGGCAGATCGGGTATCCGGCGTCCGGCAGAGAGGCACGAGGCATGATCGAGCAGGTCGACGCGGTAGTGGTGGGCATGGGGCCCGGTGGCGAGGACGTGGCCGAGCGGCTGGCCGCGGCCGGCCTTGACGTGGTCGGCATCGACGCGGAGCTGGTCGGGGGCGAGTGCCCCTACTGGGGGTGCATCCCGTCCAAGATGATGATCCGGGCGGCGGACCTGCTCGCCGAGGCGCGACGGGTCGACGGCATGAGCGGGACCTCCACGGTGCGTCCGAGCTGGGACCCGGTCGCGACCCGGATCCGCGACGAGGCGACCGACGACTGGGACGACACGGTTGCGGTCGAGCGGTTCGAGGACAAGGGCGGTCGGTTCGTCCGGGGCCGGGCGCGTCTCGCCGGTGCCGGCCGGGTCGTCGTCGGCGAACGCGAGTTCGCTGCCCGTCGGGCGGTGGTCGTGGGCACCGGGGCCAGACCGTGGGCGCCGCCTGTGGAGGGGCTCGCCGGCACCCCGTTCTGGACCAACCGCGACGCGGTCCGCACCACACAGGTGCCCGAGACGCTTGCCGTGCTCGGGGGCGGTGCGATCGGAGTGGAGCTGGCCCAGGTATTCCGTCGGTTCGGCGCGCAGGTGACGGTGATCGAGACGGCGCCCAATCTGGTCGGCCCCGAGGAGCCGGAGGCCGCGTCGTTGCTCACCGACGTGTTTTGCGCGGAGGGAATCACGGTGCGGACCTCGGTCGGGGTCGAGTCGGTGCTCCACGACGGTCGGCGGTTCACCCTCGCGCTCGCCGGGGACGAGGCGGTGGTGGCCGACGAGCTCCTGGTCGCTACCGGACGTCGGGTGGACCTCGGGCCGCTCGACGTCGGTTCGGTGGGTCTCGACCCGACCGCCCGGTCGCTGCCGGTCGACGACCATATGCGGGTCGAGGGGGTCGAGCGCACCTGGGCGCTCGGGGACGTGACAGGGAAGGGGGGATTCACCCACATCTCCATGTACCAGGCGGACATCGTGGTCCGCGACGTCCTCGGCCTGGAGGTCGTTCCCGCCGACTACAGGGCGGTACCCCGGGTCACCTTCACCGATCCAGAGCTCGGGTCGGTCGGGCGCACCGAGCGGGAGGCTCGCGCCGACGGCGTCGAGGTCCGGGTGGGCCGCTCGCAGCTCCCCGCCTCGTCCCGGGGGTGGATCCACAAGGCCGGCAACGCGGGACTGGTCAAGGTCGTCGAGGATCGGGACCGCGGCGTGTTGGTCGGCGCCACCACCATGGGACCCTGGGGCGGTGAGATGCTCGGTCTGCTGACCCTCGCTGTGCACGCCGAGGTCCCGGTCGGGCAGCTGCGCCACATGATCTACGCCTACCCGACCTTCCACCGGGCAATCGAGGACGCGATGCGGAACCTCATCGACGGCCCGGATCCAGCCGGATGACCCCGATGGAGTACCGGATCCTGGTCCCCCCGCCACGGCGGCACCGCACCGCCTGGCTGGTGCTGATCACCGTGGTCGTGGTCGCGGCGGTGGCCGCGGGGGCCTATGCGCTGGGGAAGCACCGAACCACCCCGGGCACACCGCCCGGAGCCCGGGCCGGGGCGACCGCGAGCACCGCCGCGCCCCGGGCGCTCACCGTGGTCTCCACCGTGCCGGCCAACGGGGCGACCGGGGTGCCCTCGGACCAGGTGGTGACGGTCACGTTCTCCTCGCCCCCCGAGGGGACGGCCGGCATGCCGGCGTTCCGACCACCGGTCGCAGGGACCTGGCGGACCGTCGGCCCGCGCACCCTCTCGTTCTCCGCCGCGGCGCCGTTCCTCCCGACCACGACCGAGTCGTTGGTCATCCCGTCTGGTCCGACCGGGCCGGGGACGGCGGGTGGTGGTGGCCTCACCGCTCCGGTGACCCTCACCTTCACGGTCGCCCAGGCGAGCACGGAGCGGCTCCAGCAGCTGCTCGCCGAGCTGAACTACCTCCCGCTCTCGTTCACCCCGACTGCGCCACCGAGCACGCCTGCCGAGGCGGCCGCCGCCCAGCCGGGCACCTTCGCCTGGCGCTGGCCGGACCTCCCTGCCGCCCTCACCTCGCTCTGGACGGAGGGGTCGGAGAACGCGATCACCAAGGGCGCCGTGATGAGCTTCGAGGACCAGCACGCTCTGACCGTGGACGGGCTGACCGGGGTGCAGGTCTGGGGCGCGCTCCTCGCCGATCTGGCCGCCGGGAAGGTCAACGCGAGGCCCTACACGGACGTGCTCGTCTCCAAGCAGCTCCCCGAGACGCTCACCCTCTTCGAGAACGGGGCGCCGGTGGTGACGGGTCTCGCCGTGAACACCGGGGCTCCCGGCGCGGACACCGCGGACGGGACCTACCCGGTCTTCGAGCACGTCGTCAGCTCCCGGATGACCGGCACCAACCCCGACGGCACGACCTACGACGACCCGAACGTCCCCTGGGCGAGTTACTTCAACGGCGGGGACGCGCTGCACGGGTTCGTCCGGGCGACCTACGGATCCCCCCAGAGCAACGGGTGTGTCGAGATGCCCATCGCGGCCGCCGCCCAGGTGTGGCCGCTGAGTCCGATCGGTACCCCGGTGACCGTCGTCGGTCCGACCTCCTGACGCCGCTGGCGAGTGCGCGGGAGTGTGGACGCCGGCGTCACCGGGCGAAGGTGTGCCACCCGAGCCACAGCCAGCCGATCAGCAGGACAGCCCGGCGGGCGGGGCTCGCGGTCAGCATCCGGAGCAGTGCACCCGCGCCCGGGAACCGGCCGCCCGGGAGCACCGCGGCCACCTCGCAGGCCACGAGCAGGAGCGCGAGAGCCGACCAGACAACCCAGGTCGTGTCGCGCCAGCTCATCGCCGCCCGACCAGCCGCCACCCGAGCCAGAGCCACACCGCGAAGGTCAGCGCGTGGCCGGGACGGTGTGCGTCGACGGCGTCGACCATCGAGCTGAGGGTCGGATGGGCCTCCCGGGGCGACTCGAAGAAGCAGAACAGCTCCCAGCCGAGTGTCGCGGCGAGCGCGCCGACCCAGAGCGCCCACCGGGGTCCCGAGCTCTCGGGGGAAGGTCGGACCGTCGGCGCCGACGGGGCTGTGGCGGAGGGCGTCCTGCCCATCCGGTGGTCCGCATACCCGATCGCGCCGACGCCGGCGAACCCGACGAGGACCACGGCGTCCGCGGGAAGCGTGAACGGCCGGGTGAAGGCTGCCAGCATGGCCAATCCGGCCGCGCCGACCGAGCCGCAGACCAGGAGCGCGAGGCGACTCACGGCGACGGCCAGAGCTCCTCGGGCTCCGACCCCCGGGTCTCGGGCAGGCACCAGAACAGGCCCGCGGCGAGAGCCGCCGGGAAGAAGGTGACCACCGCCGCCTGCCCGAACCGGTTCCCGATGTCGGCCACCGCCCCGAAGGCGATCAGCCCGGCCGCGGCCCCGAGGACACCCGCGACGAGCCACCATCCCGAGACCGATGCGCGGACCGACGTCGGGAACAGCTCCGTGAGCAGCGACCCGATCGCCGGCGCGAGGACCGACCCGGCGAACACGCCGAGGCAGTAGCCGACGATGAGGGCGTCCCGGGATCCGCTGTACGCGAGCACCCCGAACACCGCGACGCCCACCATGCCGACGGCCGCGCTCGGGCGCCGGCCGATGCGGTCTGCCGACCACCTGCCGATGAGCAGCCCGAGCAGTCCGGTGGCGCCGGCTGCGACCACCATGCCGGCGGTGACGACCCCGGAGAGGTGCAGGACGTTCTGCGCGTAGAGGTAGACCAAGGTGTTGGCAGGGCCGGTCACGAACGAGATCGCGAAGGCCAACAGGACGAGGACCGCCAGCCGCCCGCGGAACCGCCGGCCAACCGCGCCGATCACGGGGAGCGGGTGCTCCCCGGATGCCGCGGCCACCGCGAAGCGGTCCGGTTCGGTGACCCGCCGCGCGATGACCGGCAGCAGTGCCAGCGGGATGACCGCCAGCGCGAGGATCCCCCGAAACCCGAGTGTGGTCGACGCGAGGCTGTGGAGGATCGCGGTGAGCCCCGCCCCGACCCCGTACCCGGCCGCGACGAACGCGACCGCCTTGGCCCGGTCCGCCGATCCCGTCTGCTCGGCGGCGAGCACGCCGGTGAGCGAGTTGGTCGCGCTGAGGAACGGCCGCCCGAGTGCGAAGATCACGACGAACCACCAGTAGCTCGGGCTCGCCGCGGCCGCCACGGTGATCGCCAGCCCGACGCCGACGGTGATCAGGAGCATGGTGCGACGGCCGAACCGGTCGGCGAGTCCGGTCAAGGGGAGCGCACCGAGGGAGGCCAGGCGGATCACGGCCAGCCCGATGCCCAACGCGGTCCCCGAGAGCCCGGCCTGGTCGGCGATCGTCGTCCCGTGGGCCGCCCGGCCGAACTCCTTGGCGACGCTGCCGAGGGCAGCGACCACGCCGAACTGCCCGAACCCGGAGGCGAAGGCCGCGAGCACCACCCCGATGACCACCGGGTCGACCCAACGGTGCAGGTGCAGGGTGGGGACGGCGTCGGACGGCGGGCCGGACGGGGACACGTCTCAGCCCACTCCCCGGAGCGACCGGCTGCGACCGGGCCAGAACGGTGCGTCGAGTGCGGTGAGGAGGACCAGCGCGACCGCCGTCGCGCTCACCAGGTACCACGGCCACGGCCCGAGCAGTCGGAGGAGCGTCCACTCACCGGGCGGCCTGCAGAGGAACATGTAGTCCGCGCCGCTCAGCCCGTCGACGAGCCCGACGACGGCCGTGTACCCGGCGGTGATCGCGAACACCCGGAGGACGGCGCCCGCCCGGGGCTCGATGCGAAGGCCGACCACCAGGAAGAGCGCGGCGAGGACGATGCCCACATGGCCGCCGACGTACTCGAAGAACTGGAGGTGGGGGAAGGGAGTGGCCAGATCGGGCGTGATGACTGCCTGGAGGGTGCCCGCCAGTCCCCAGAAGTAGGTGAGCTCGACGAGGAGGGGCACCTGCCACCAGCAGGCCACCGCCGCCACCAGTACCCCGATGTTGCAGAGTGCCAGCGGCAGGGACGTCCTCGGCGACCAGGTTCCCTGGAGGATCAGCCCGACCGTGTAGCTCGCAGCATCGGCCACCAGTACCAGCCCGATGATCCGTGCCGCCCAGCCGGTCCAGGGCCCGGGCCGCCGCCGTGCCTCGACGCAGAGCAGGGCGCAGAGCGCGGCTCCGGCCACGACCGATCCCCAGTAGGCAGGAGGGGACACCACCCCTGGCACGCCGATCACCGGTTCCGCCCACCGGGTGGCCTGCCGGCGGTCAGGGGCCTTCAGGCGACGGGTGCGGACCTTCCGCACCGGGAGCGCAGGTCACCGCGTCGATGGCCGCCGACGCGGCGCGTTCCGTGGCCAGCTTCGCCGACCGGGCCAACCGTGCGAGCGTCGGGATGCGACCCGGGTGCTTCACCAGGTAGGCGGCGATCGACGTCGGATTCGGGGACCCGTCCTGGTTGCTCAGACGGAACACCTCCTCGGTGACGCTCCCGTCGGTCGCACGGTCGCTGATCACGCGGAAGACCGACCACGGGATGCCTCGGCGTTCGCACACCGCAGCGATGGCGGCGGTCTCCATGTCCAGCGAGACCACCCCGGCGGCGCGTAGATCGGCGACGACCCCCTGGTCGGTCGTGAGTCCGTCGGTCGTCCACATCGTCCCGTACGGCTCGCCGGAACCCAGTCGCTCGGGGCGGTAGCTCACCCCCGTCGCAGCGTCGACCACCAGTTCGGGCAGGACCAGCGTCCCGAGTGGTGTCTCGTCGTCGACTGCTCCTGTGATCCCCACCACGACCACCCGCTCGACCTCGACTGCGTCCGCCAGGCGCTCCAGGCCCTCGGTGGCGAGCGCCGGTCCCATGCCGGTCACGATGGCCGCCACCGGCCGGCCGGCGAGGGACCCGAGGTGAACGTCGAGGGCGCCGACCGCGACCTCCGGAGCGAGAGCCTCTTCGTGAGGGGGGCCAGCTCCATCGGCATCGCGCAGACAAAGGCAAGGTGTTTCGGCATCACGCCCCCTCCCGGGAAGGGACCATCGTGCACGACGCCGCTCACCGGGGCAAGCCCTACCCCGCCTGGAGCTCGGCAGGCGACCAGCGGTTACAAGGGTACGGATCGGTCGCCTGGATCGTCGAGCGTCGGGCGGATCCGGTCGGTGAGGAACTCGACCACCGCGTCGGTGAACGCGTCGTTCCGGTCGCCCGCGATCATGTGGGACGCTCCACCGACCGCGACCACAGTGACGTCGCGTATCTTGGCGAGGAGCTCGTCGACTCCCTCCTGAGTGACGACGTCGCTCAGCAGCCCCCAGACGAGCATGGTCGGCACGTCGATGTTGGCCAGGGCGGCGTCGAGCAGCCCGGCGAACCGGTTCGGCACGACCTCGGTCCGGTCCTGGCTGATCACCAGAGGGTCCCAGTGCCAAAACCAACGGCCGTCGCGCTGACGCAGCACCTTCATGAGTCCTGCCGGGTTGACCGGTCTGTTCCGGTGGGGGGTGTAGGCGGCGATCGCCGCGGCCGCCGCGTCGAGCGTGTCGAAGCCCTCGATGCCGGACTGCATGAACCGGGCGATGCGCTGGATGCCCTCCTGGTTGGTCCGGGGCGTGATGTCGACCAACACCAGTCCGCAGGAGACGGTGCGGTCACTGGTGCCCTCGGCGAGCATGGCAGCCATCCCGCCCAGCGAGGCGCCGACCAGGACCGGCGGTCGACCGAGCTGGTCGGCAACGGCAACGCAGTCTGCGCAGAACGCGGTGAAGGAGTAGTCGCCGTTCGCCGCCCAGTCGCTGTCGCCATGACCACGCAGGTCCATCGCGACGGTCCGCCACCCTTGGGCCGCCACCGTCCCAGCAGTCGCGGCCCAGGCGTGTCGGGTCTGGCCACCCCCGTGGAGGAAGAGCACCGGGGGAGCGTCGGGGTCCCCGCGCACATCGGCGACCAGGCGCAGTCCTTCGAAGCCTTCGAAGACGATCCGTTCGGGGTCCATGACCACCATCGTCACATTCGGGCCACGGATCGTCACATCCGGGCCGCCGACGGGCGGTAGCGTACCTCCGACGGTGCGTCCCCGACGGAGGTTGCACGAGTGGCCTCACGGTTCGCCACAGACACCGAGCTCCAGACCTGGCGTGACGACGGGTGGGTGCTCCTCGACGGCCTCGTCGACCGCGACGAGGTCGACCGCGCATCGGCGGACCTGAGCCTGGCCTTCCCCTCCGCCGAGGAATATCACGCCGCGCCGATGGAGGTGACCCGGAGCCGGAGCGGATCGCGTCCCGATCCGGGAGAGGAATTCGAGTGGCCCGAGGACGGTCCTGGGTTCCGCGGGCCCAGCACCGCTGGTCGGCAACATTCCCCCTTCGCGGGCGAGGGCGTACTCAGCCGGCTGTGCGTACATCCCTCGCTGGTCGACTTCGCCGAGCGGGCGCTCGGAACTGCCGACCTCCGGCTCTACCAGGCCCACCGAGCAGCCAAGTACTCCGGCCTGACCAACTACGAGCAGCCCATGCACACCGACCGCAACCACTCCTGGTTGCCGGCGGGCGCCGGGGCGCCCTGGTGGAATCTGCAGACGTTCCTCTACCTCTCCGACGTCGGTCACGACGACAATCCGACCCGGTTGGTCTCGGTGCGTGACTCGGCGCACGTGAAGGCATGGATGCCGGTGGTCATGCCGGACACCGACCCTGCCCTCTACGCCGCCGAGCGAAAGGCGAGCGGACGGCGCGGGTCTCTCCTCGCGTACCGGTCCGACGTGTTCCACCGGGCGGCCCCGTTCAACTCCGAGCGTGCGGCCCGCTTCCTCCTTGGGTCGCGTTCAAGCGGGCAGGGCAGGACTGGATCGGGTACGACCAGGCCCAGTCGAACTCGACCAGCCCGGAGTGGACGAGGTTCGCTGAGCAGTCGACCCCACGCGAGCTCGAGCTCTTCGGATTCCCGCCGCCGGGCCACCCGATCTGGGACGACGCCCTGCTGCGGCGGGTGGCGCTCCGCTATCCAGCACTCGACCTGGAGCCCTGGCGGCGCGCCCTCGAATCGGCGCGGTAGGCGTCGACCAGCGCCGCCACCACTGCCGCCACGCCGATGCCCGCACCGAAGATGCAGACCCCCGCCCACCGGTGACTGCTGTAGAGGGCCCCGCCGAGCGGCGGACCCGATTGCGCCACCCGCGAAATAGCACACCATGTAGGCGGAGTTGACCCGGCTCCGGGAGTCCGGCGCGAGCCGGTAGATGAGCGACTGGTTGGTCACCTGCAGGCCCTGGACGCCGACGTCGAGCACCAGGATGCCGGCGATCAGCCAGAGGAGATCGTGCCCGCCCAACCACAGGGGCAGGAAGGACACGCCCACGCAGAGGGCGAAGGCCAGGGTCGTCGTCGTGGACCAGCCCCGGTCGGCCCATCGACCCGCGACGTTCGCGCAGAGGGCGCCGGCCGCGCCGACCAGCCCGAAGAGCCCGATGGTCAGGTCGCCGTAGTGGTACGGCGCGCCAGCCAGGACGAACGCCATGGTGGTCCAGAATGCGCTGAACGCGGCGAAGCCGAGGGCGCCGAAGAGTGCACGGCGACGGAGCAGGGGCTCGGAGATCAGGAGGGCGGCCGTGCTCGCGTAGCAGCGTGCCGTAGCCGATCTTCGGCCGCTCCCGTTCCGTCGGGCAGCACACGGCCGAGGACGATTGCCATCCCCGCGGTCAGCACGGCGGCCATGACGTAGACCGCCCGCCAGCTGGTGGCGCCCGCCACCACGCCGGACACGGTTCGGGCAAGCAGGATCCCGATGAGGAGGCCGCTCATGACCGTTCCCACGACCCGGCCGCGGTGCTCGGCGCTTGCCAGGGACGCCGCCATCGGGATGAGCACCTGGGCCACGACCGATCCCGCGCCGACGACGAGGGCGACAGCGATGAGCACACCGATGGAGGGTGCGAGTGCGGAGACGATCAGCCCGCCCGTGGTGACCGTGAGCACGAGCGGCACCAGCCGGCGTCTGGACACCAGATCGCCGAGGGGGACCAGCAGGGCCAGCCCGATCGCGTATCCGATCTGGGAGAGGGTGACCACCAGGCCGGCCGTCGCCGAGCTCGTGTGGAACGACTTGGCGATGGTGTCGAGGACCGGCTGCGCGTAGTAGAGGTTCGCCACCGCCAGGCCGCAGGCGACGGCGAACACGAGAACCAGCCCAGGGGAGAGCCCGGTGCGGTGCGAGGGTGCTTCGAGCGAGGGAGCCACAGGAGCCTCCACGGGTACACGAACCGACCCGATCCTAGCATGGTTACTGTACGTATCGTTCAGAATATAGAGTGGGCGGATGGCTATCGAGGAGGACAGCGGCCACCGGCGCGCCGGCCGCCCCCGGAGCGAGCGGGCGCGCCTCGCCATCCTCGAAGCCGCGGCGGACCTGCTCATCGAAGGTGGCCTCGCGGCCGCGACCATCGAGGCGATCGCTGCCCGGGCAGGTGTGAGCAAGGTGACCATCTACAAGTGGTGGCCGTCCCACGGATCGGTGGCCATCGACGCCTACTTCAACCGCTACCGGCAGAGCAGCACCTTCGAGGACACCGGCGACCTCGCCGGAGACCTGACCAGCCAGATTCGCCTGCTCATCGACGCGTTCCGGGGGCGTGCCGGCGCGGTGATGGCCGAGCTCATCGGTCGGGCCCAGTCGGATCCCGATCTCGCCGAGACCCTCCGGTCCCGGTGGCTCGAGCCGCGGCGGGCAGCATCGACGGCGGTGCTCCTGCAGGCAGTCGAGCGCGGCCAGGTCCGTCGCGAAACCGACGTGGCCGCCCTGCTCGACCAGCTCTATGCACCCGTCTACTACCGGCTCACCATGCGGCACGAGCCGTTGACGCCGGAACTTGCGGGAACACTCGTCCGCAACGTGCTCGACGGGGTCCGGTCCGCAACCGATCGGGAACCGGTCAGTGGGGCGTAGAACGTGCTCCGAGACCGGCCATGTTGCCGCCGTCGATGAGGAGAGGGCAGGAGGTACGCAGCCGCCGAGCTGCGAAGGGTGGAGTACGGGCCTGGTGACTTTGGCGTCGTGCCCGATTGGCAGGGATACACCGACTATGCCAAGCGGTGACCTCGAGTTCCGGCAAACCCGATCTTCGGGGGAGAGCAGGTACCGGAGTAGTCAGCGATGGTTGGTAAGGTCCCGAGAGTGGACGACGTCGAAAAGGTCTCGACCCTCGAGCGGGCCTACGAACTGTTCAACGAACGCAGGATCGACCAGCTTCTTGCGATGATGGTCGACGATGTCCAGTGGCCCGATGTGGCCAACGGCGCCGTGCTCGAAGGACCGTCGGCGATCAGGCAGTACTGGGGAGCCCAATTCGCGACAGTCCGCTCGTGGTGCCGTCTGAGTTCCTACAGGCGGGCGACGACGTCATCGCTGTGGTCGACCAACGCATCTTCGACCCTGACGGATCACTGGTGATGGATCCCGTTGTAGTCTTCCACCGCTACTCGTTCAGAGGATCCCTGATCAGCCGAATGTCGGTTACGGAAGTCGCGAAGTTGCGATAGCGGAATGACAACTCATGCTGTTCGGCCAGGGCACGGATCTGGGCGAAGCTGAGAAGGTGCGAAAGCAGTACAACTTCCGACCGGGCAAGGGCGGCCTCGATGCCTGGGACGTGGACAACCTCATCAGGGCAGTTGTTGATCTGCCGGTCGAGGAGGTTGCTCTGGATTCGATCACTGATGTCGACACCGACTTCTGGTTCAAGTTCGGCCCGACCCCGACTGTTCGACGGATCATCGACCAGGTTCGGCTCATTCAGGATGTCGACCTTTCGTTTCCGATCATCCTCGGAGCAGACGGGCGGGTGATGGACGGCATGCACCGTGTCGCCCGGGCGATCTTGGAGGGTCACTCCACGATCAAGGCCGTGCGGTTCGTGGATGAGCCCGAACCCGACTACCGGGACTGCGCACCGGAAGATCTACCGTACTGAGACTGCTCGTGAGGTCACCATCCTGAGTCTCGACAGAACAGGGGTCAGGTGGCAGATCGGCATCCGACAGAAGGCGGGAGGACGCTCAGTCTGTGAGGGCTTGAGGTTGATTCCATTCGATCCATCCAGCGCCAGATCGGCCGTCGGCACTTTCGAATCGAGCGACGGCTCGAGGAAAGCGGCTTATCCGGCCATCGGCAGACACCAACTGCAGTGGCGCAAAGGTTTGGGGAGTGACGGTCAAGCTCAGTCCGTTTGGTTCCAGCCCGATGTGTGCTGACTGGGGAAAGCCATACGGCCCAATTCCTCGTCGACGATCAGGTCTGTCACGGTGTCGCAGATCGTGCCGGACTGGACGTACCCAAACGGGGGTCGGTTGGGGAAGCGGACGTCGGTTACGTGGATCCTCGTCCCGTCATCCAGTCGTGCTGCAGCCCAGCACCAGCTCAGCGACCACCAATCGCGGACCCCCCAGGAATGGTCAGCGCTGGCCCTGCCCGACGATGGCCAAATCTTCGTCTCCGACTCTGAGGTGACCGGCCACTCGGCACGGAATCTCGTAGCGAGTGGTCAGAACGTAGTGGTAGGGCAAGCCATCCGTTTGCCAGGTGAGATCGAGGTCGACATCTACGGGGTCCCCGCGGTTGCCCCTGTATATGGCCTCGGGGGCACTGTGCGCCTCAGCGGCTCCACGCGCCACCACCCGAAAGTTGCCGAGAGGTTCCACCGGGTCGCAGAGAATATCTGAACCCTCGGCTGCTAGGCGAAGATCTTCGGCGCCCAAAGCGGGAAGGTTGTAGTCCGTCCAACCTACAAGAGGCCGATCAACCCCTACGATCATGGCAGTCCACCACGTGACGCCCATATTGGGATAGGTCCCAAGGCGAATATAGCCACCCAAGCTTCCGTCGAGCGTTACGAAATCAGCGTAATACGACTCGCTCCACAGTTCGTCGGGAGTCGAAGCGTGCCTACCTTCATCAAGGGGTTCGACGACATGAGGATTCGGTGTGGTCATGATTGCATCACGCCCTGACTAGTTCGACCCGTTGCCAGCCGTTGAGCAGGACACTCGGGTTCGGCTCGAGTGGTTTGTCGCTCAACTCGAGTCGGCCAAGGAGTGGAACAAGTCTTCCGACCGCAGAGCGAACCTCCTCGGCGGCGAGGCGAGCACCGAGACAGAAGTGAATTCCGTGGCCGAAGGACAAATTCTTGCCGAGCGGACGGCTGATCCGGAAGGCGTCGGGCTCGTTGAAGTACTCCGGGTCACGGTTGGCCGCTGCGAGGTGAGGCACCACGATGGATCCCTTCGGGAGGTTGGTGGCAGCCACCTCGCAATCCTCCATCACCTCGCGGAAGTTGAACTGAATCGGAGCCGTCAGTCTATTGGCTTCCTCGACAGCATTGGGCAGCAGGGACGGATCCTCGCGCAGGAGATCAAGCTGGTCGGGATTCGACAGCAGTTCGACGACGGTGTTGCCGATTAGATTGGTCGAGGTTTCGTTGCCGGCGACCATGATCGTGATCGCCATGGTCATCGTCTCCACTGTGCTCAGGGAATCCTCGTCGATGGCGCGAACCATGGTGCTGATCAGGTCTTCCATCGGCTGCTGTCGTCGAGCCTCGACCAGTGGCACGAAGAAGGTGCTGAACTCCTTCAGCGTCTGCAACATCAACTCCTGCCCCTCTGGAGACTGGCGAATGTCTCCGACCGCGGCTGCGGCAAAGGCATCCGACCATTCCTTTGCCTGGTTGTAGTGGCTTCGGTCGATGCCCAGGATGTGACAGATCATCTCAACGGGCAGCGGAATGGCCAATCGCTCAACCACGTCGAAGCTGTCCGACCGCTCGATGCCAAGCATGCATCGATCGACGATCTCATGGATGGCGCTGCGCATCTCTGCAATTCGCGGAGGAGTGAAGCCCCGGCTCACGATCCGTCGCATCCTGGTGTGTTGGGGTGGGTCGGACCCGGCGATGGCCCGGGTCGAGGCCAGCTCGTCCAGATCCACGGACAGGCCGGACGCGATGACGAGCAGCCGGTCGATCAGTGCTGGGTCGACGTCGGAAGGCGCTGCATCACCCTCGTATGGGTTGGGTCGTGACGAGAAGATCTCGGGGTGCGCGAGGACGGCCTTCACGTCATCGAACCGCGAGATCACCCAGAGGTCCGATGCCGTGCGGTAGATCGGTGCTCGTCCTCGTAGTTCCGCGAACGTCGCGGGCCGCCGATCTCGTGGCCCCGGATCGAATGGATCGAAAATCAGGTCAGTTCCGTCGGACGGCATCGGCTCTCCCTCGGCGCGGGACGGTACCGGCAGTTCGGGTGGTCGTTCGGTGAGGTAGACGGTCGTCTGCACCTTCTTCCACCTGCGCCACCCCTAACTTGCTGCTGATGGTTCCTAAGTGTTTACTTGGGAGGTGCCACCGGAGTCAATATCCACACGTGACCGCATCGTGCGCGAGGCGATGCGCCTGTTCAGTGAGCGTGGGTTCCGAGGCACCACGGTTGCGAGCATCGAAGAGGCTGCCGGACTGAGCCCGGGTGCCGGTGGCCTGTACCACCACTTCGAGTCGAAAGACGCTGTCCTTGCCGCTGGACTCGAGCGGCACCTGCGGCGCATCGACGAGATGCGCGAACTCCGGGACGTTTTCTCTCCTCTGGATGACACCGGTGCCGAGTTCACGGTCATGGCCCGTTTCGTGCTGACCGAAATCAACAGAGAGCGTGAGCTCTTCCGGATCCTGGTCACCGAGGCGCAGTCGCGTCCTCAGATCCTTTCCGCGGCGGTGGACCGGCTCTTCGCGAAGAGCTTCGGCGACTTCGCCCTCTGGCTGCAGGACCGGTCGGACGGTGGCCTCGAAGCGGAGGAGGCACGTTCCCTCGCCGAGATGGGCCTCGGTGCGCTGATGTGGTTTGGACTGCAACAAACCTTCTTGGGCGTCGTTCCGCGGGTGGGCGATGATGATGCCTTCATCGCTACTTGGGTCGCCAGCATGTCGGCGAGCGTTGAATCTTCACTCGCTCGCCGGGCCCGGTGACGGGTATCTCTGTGTGTCCGAGTGGCTCACGGGCGGTCGTTCGGTTGCGGGAGTGATAGGCAACTAGGGGAATGAAGGGAGGAGCCTTGTCGAAAGAAATGCTCCGAGTCGTACAGGCTGCCACCGGCAACGTGGGCAGTGAGATGGTAAGACGCATCGTCGAGCACCCCGATCTCGAACTCGTCGGTCTCTACTGTTACTCACCCGACAAGGTCGGCCGTGACGCCGGCGAGATCGTTGGCCTGGCACCGCTCGGCGTCCAGGCCACCGACAACATCGCCGACGTGCTAGCACTCCGGCCGGATGTCGTGAACTTCAACGGAGTGTGGCCGGACATCGATTTGTTCTGCACGCTCCTGGAGAGCGGTGTGAATGTAGTGACCACCTCCGATTGGATTACCGGTCATCATCGAGACGCGAATCACCCGCACCCGTCTGGCAAGAGGCCAACCGAGCTCATCGAGGGAGCATGTCAGCGAGGTGGGACAACCTTCTATGGGACCGGGATGAATCCCGGCCTTGCACAGATTCTGAGTGTGGTCTCGACTGCGGGAATGGGACGCGTCGACCACCTCACCGTCCTCGAGTCAGTCGACGTCTCGTGCCACCACTCGGTCGACACATGGAAGAACGTGGGCTATGGGAGACCGGTGGACGATCCCGAGGTTCCGCTGCTGCTCGAGAAGGGCTGCACCGTCTTCGCCGACTCGATCCACATGATGGCGGACTGTCTTGACCTTCACATCGAGGACGTCGTCTTCGAGTGTGAGCTCGGAGCGTGTACGGAGGATGTCGACCTCGGGTGGTGGGCCCTGCCGAAAGGTTCAGTAGGGGGCAGCCTGGTCAAGTTCAAGGGAAATGCAGCTGGCGAGGCGAAGATGGAAGTACATCTCGAGTGGCAGATGACGCCGAAGACCGACCCCAAATGGAATGTCAAGGGCTGTTACATCACCACGATCGAAGGTGACCCGATGATCATCAACCGTCACATGATCCTTCCCGCCACCGGCACACCGAACAGTCTTATGGACGCCAGCTACTTTGCCTCGCTGGGTATGACACTGACCGGGATGCCGGCGCTCAATGCCATGAGGGCGGTGTGTGAGGCCCAACCGGGTCTGCTCACAAGTGCCGACCTTCCGTTGCGTGCTTTCGCCGGGCGCTTCCACGCCACCCAACTCGCACCTGAAGTGCCTGTCCCGAGGGTCGGTGGGGACTCATGAAATCCCGGTATCCTTTCCCCGCCTCACCCAATGGATGGTTCAGCGTCGGCACTACCGCCGATCTGGGCCAAGGCGACGTCAGACCAGCAAAGTATCTCGGTCGCGACCTGGTGCTCTTCCGTGGTGAGGATGGACAGGCGCGAGTCTTCGATGGCCATTGCCCGCACCTCGGCGCCCACCTCGGAGTCGGAGGACGTGTGTGTGGTGACGGCGTCGTCTGCCCATTCCACGGCTGGCGCTTCGACGGTGAAGGAACACTTGCGGAGGTTCCTGGCCTTGTCCGCACACCCCGGGTCTCTGCACACGCATGGTCAGTATGCGAGCGCAACGGACAGATTTTCGTTTGGCACCACGCCGAAGGTTCACCGCCGAATTTCGATGTGATCGGTTATCGAGATGAGGAAGCAGACTGGACGCCGTGGCGGAGCAGCACCTACCGAGTGCGAATTCATGTTCAAGACTTGACTGAGAACATCATCGACAGATCGCACTTCTTGAAGGTCCACGATATGAGGCCACCCGAAGAGGCGCAGTTCGATGTGTCCTTCTCCGGTGCCTCGATGATCGTTGATCAGTCTCTGAAGGTAACCGCGGTATCCGAGGCCGGCATCGAGGTAAGGACTCGAACCACCACATGCGGTCCCGGGATAGCGGCGGTCGAGGTGAGCCAGGACGCGCTCGAGATGCTCACGTACATCGCGCAGACTCCTATCGACGATGAGTTCACCGAGGTAGGTCTGCACTTCTCGATGAAGCGTCTTCCGGATGACAAGGCGACCGAATCGATCTCCGAGCTCAACGACCAGATCACCATTCAGCAGTTCGAGCAGGATGTACCGATCTGGGAGAACAAGATCTACCGAGACCGACCAGTCATCACGAAGGTGGACGGACCGATTGGGCAGTACCGCCGGTGGTTCCGGCAGTTCTACTCGGAGGCGACCGCTCCCTTGGAGTGACCGGTTCGCTCATGGTCACCGCAGACGCCTCGGAGTCGATGCCTCCCCGGCTGATTGCGGTTCACGTCGGCACCTCTGGATGGCGGTGCTCCCTGGGGGCGATCTCCTCTAATCCCGGCAGCCGCGCATGCCGAAGCAACCAGTATGCGATTCTCATCTGCCCGGTTGCCACGCTCGGTCAACGTTGCCGTGTCCACGATCGCCGAGAAATCGTGCAACGTCTCATCGTCCCCGGGCGTCATAACAAGTGATGAGGACACTCGACACCATGGTCGACAATGGCCCCGGCAGGGGACCGGTCGAGAGCGACTGCGGTCCGAGTGAGAAGGCGGGCATGACTGTGGAGGTGGGCGGGCAGCCGGGTTCGGGGGACCATACCTGCCACTCTCGAAGCGCCGATGACGTGGCGGGCGATCCGGAACCGGAGCGGCCCGAATTCGCCGAATTCTACGGCCACCACTTCCCTGAGCTGGTCCGCCTGGCCGCACTGTTGAGCAACTCCTCCGACGCACCTGATCTGGTGCAGGACTGCTTCGTGCGCCTCCACCACCACTGGACGAGGGTGCGCGAGCCGCTGCCCTATGTCCGCCGGAGCGTGGTACATGCCTGCGCATCGCACCACCGGCGCGCCATGCGCACCCGCGCCCTCCCGGTTCCGGTCGCCGTGGACTCGGAGCTCGGAGCGGACGAGCTCGACGACGCCCTGGCCAAGCTCCCGGCCCGCCAGCGCGCTGCCATCGTGCTCCGGTATTACGGCGACCTGCCCGACGCCGACATCGCCCGGGCCCTGCGGTGCCGACCCGCCACCGTGCGGTCGCTCATCCATCGAGCCCTGGCCGACCTGCGGAAAGTGATCGAACCATGACCGATCCCATCGATCCGATCGAGGAGCACCTGCGTACCCGCTTTGCCGATCGGGCGGCCAGGGTCACCGGGTCGCCCGACCTCGCTGCCCTGGTCGGGCGATCGACCCGACCCTCCCGAGGTCACGGACTACGAACCGCCGGAGCTGTGGGCCTGGCGCTGTTGGTCGGAGGGTGCGGTCTGTTCGTCGGCATCGGGCTCGAGGGTGGCGGACCGACAGCCTCGCCGGCGGCCCGGACCTCACCCTTGCGGGGTGCCGCCGCACCCTCGACGACCCGGAACGCAGCGGCCGGAGCGGCTCTCGCGCCCGGGGCCGGTCCATCCATCGTCGTCCAACCGACGTACACATTCCTGTTCTCGCGGTCGACGGCATCGGGGATCACCATCCGGGCCTACGACACGGGTCCGGCCGGTGTGGGTGGCTGCGCCGCGGTCGCATCCTGTCCGCCGATGACCGGTGGCGGGACTCCCCCCTGCCCGACCGGAGCCTTCTGCGCCCAACCGGCCGGGACGCCGATCGCCAGGAGTGGGGTCGCTTCCGGAAGTGGGACGGTTTCGGGTGGCACGGCTTCGGGTGGCACGGCTTCGGTTGGCCCGGCAACGCCGAGGCCGACGGTCCCTCCGGCCAGCGTGCCCCCGACTCTTCCCCCAAACACGGTCCCTCCCACGACGGTTCCCTCCATCACGGTTCCCCCTGCACCTGCTCCCCCCCCGCCGGCTCCCTCTCCTCGGGCCAGCCCGTGCAGCCAGTTGGTCCTCGAGCTCTCGAACGACCGGGCCGTGGGGGATGGTCAGGTCCTCCTGCCGACAAGCTCATCGTCGGCGCCCCTGGGCCTGACCGTCCTCGGTGAGGGCACATTCGGAGGCGTCGAGGGCTCGCCGGTCGCCTGGGTGGCCGTCTGGGTCGGCACCGGTGTGGACTCCGTCCGCTTGTTGTCGAACGGCGTGGAGCTCGACGCCTCGGCTCCGACCGACAGCATCGTCGTGCTGGCTGCTCCCGGTGCCTCGGCCACTGCTGGGGCGACGGTCGTGGGGATCAACGGGGCCGGCACCGTGGTGGCCACAGTGCCGGCCAGTCCGGCCTCTACCGCCGGTACTTCGGGTACCTGCACCTCGCCGACAGCGCCCGTCTCTCCGTCCGGCAACGGTGCAGCCAAGCTGTAGACGTGATTATGGAGCGACAGGCCGAACGGTTCGAGATGGATCAGCCATCCCCCGATTTGTACGCATCGACCCAGGCTTGGGGAACGTGCGACGGTATCCTCGGGGTCGATCGAGTGACCAGTCTCGGGACCAACCAAAGAACTGCTCCGAAATAGGTCAGCAGTAGAAGGATCTCGAGCGCGATCACCGGAATGCTCCTGGTGCGGCCGGCCCATCTGGCTCGGTCGTCCCCGGTGTCGCGCGGCGACCGGCGAACAGGCCCACCAGCCCCACGATGACCAGAGTAATCAGGACGACGGTGATCGCCACGAGGGTCGTGGGATTGTTCCAGATCACCAGCACCAGAAGTCCGAGTCCCAAGGTGCCCCATTGCAGACCCTTGCGGTGCCGCGCCACGAATGCGTGCACCCGGCCGGTCATCCATCGGGGGGAACTGTCCCGGGCAATCCATGCCCGGACATTTCGGTTGCCGGCGATCAGGGCCACGATGGCGATGACCCCAGCCACGATGAGGATGATGCGAACCGCCTGTCGCAGCGCAGCGGTGACGGTGTCGATCACCGCCTGATTGGCCGCCACCGATTGGTTGGGGCTCAGACCGGAAAGGTACTGATTACGTGCCACCGCTATCACAACCAGGATTAGTGCCATCGACAGCGCGAGACCGGTGGCGGCGCGCAGCAGTCCGCGCCTTCGGTTCCGGGTGAATGCGACGGCAGCGGCAAAGAGCAACAAGGCGATGATGGGGAGCACGATAGCCAGGTCGTTGAGCAGCTTGGTCAGCTTTTGGACCTTGACCAGGCTCGTCGACTGGAACAAGACGAAGTTGAGTCCTTTGACCGCTGGGACCTTGTCGAACACGGTGATGCCCTTCGCGTCCAGCTTCTTCTTTACATCCACCTCCACCTGAGTGAGGTCGATGGTTACCTCTCCGTTCTTGGTGGTCACCGACCCATCACCCGACCCGGTCAGCAGCGCCACGAGCTGTTTGTGGGATGCACGGTTCGCCGCCACCCACAACGTGTAGAACTGCTTGGACTCGATTGTCTTGAGCGCGAGCTCGTTGGTGACGGTGTCGAGGCCCGAGGTGATCGGGGTGGCAAGAAACCCGGCCTTGGGGGGCAGAGCGTCCTTCACCCGGGTCTCGACATTGGTCCGGGCGATGAGGTTCTCACTGACCTGCTTGGCCACCTGGGTCTGGATAGCGGGATTGCTGGCCAGCGGCGCCACCGTATTGACGTAGGTGTCGGTGTTCAGCAACTGATTGCGTGCGAACACCGTAACCACCGAGAGCACCGACAGGAGGCAGGCCAACACCAGAAGTACCCACGCGGAGATCCGTTTCCATCGGGGGCCTTTTCCAGGGTTCCTGTCCGTTGCACCCACTACGCCGCGATCGGTGGCCGCGCCGTCCACTTCGGTGTCGTCGCCGGCCATCAGGAGACGATCAGATAGATACTCTTGCCCACCAACCAGAGCCCGAGCACCAGGGAGACAACGATGATCACTTGATCGGTATGGGTGTCGATCCACGCTCTGGTCGAAGCCAGGAAGGCCTGGCTCCTCTCAGGCCGGAAGCCGGCATAGAGTTCCAGCACGACGTAGACGGCGGTCGCGACCAGGCAGAACAAGAACAGCCCGATGTAGGTCTGCCAGGACGAGAGCTTGGCCTCGGTGATGGTGGCCACGCCCGCCGCGACCAGCCCCCAGGGCTGGGTCAGTGGTGCCAGGCCCATTGCGTACCAAGGCGACATGTTGTCGATGCCAGTCTGCCACTTGGGTGTTTTTTTCGGCTTCTTCGGTTGGCCCATCCTCCGCCACTGCCGAACGGCAATGAGAACCAGCACGACGCCGATGGCGATCTTCACTGCAAGCGCGGCGAGGGACGGGGCAGTACTCGGCTTGGGTGGCTGGTTGCCGGTGACGAGCACCGTCCCAGCCACCACGATGGCCAAGGACGCGAGCCAACCGAAAATGAACGCCGCCCCTTTCCGTACGCCTCCCTTGGACGCAAGCACGAGGATGAAGGCAGTGAGGGGGATCGGCTCGAGCGTGATGACCAGGCCGATGAGCAACAGATCGAGGATCACACCTGTACCGCCGCCCTGCGCTTCGACTCCGTCCGACAGTGCGGATCCCGCGTCGGCACCAAACGTCCCGGTCGGTACCGCACGTGCGGCCCCGGCACAGACCGGAGGTCAGTCATTGCTCTGGCGGAACTTGCGTACGAACACGACCACCAACAAGATGGCCATTGCGAAAAAGATGAATCCTCCGATGTAGTACACAGATCTCCTCGAGTTCTCGGTCTCTATTCGACAGCCTCGCACGGCGCTCTGGTTGCATCAATTGTCGCCGCCAGTTCAACGGCTCGCACGATCACCTCGTGCTATTGGCGGATACCAGCCGGTTGCCCAACGCCGCGGCAAACTTCCGAGCCTCGTCGAGGTGATAGTCCTGAAGGTTGGTCGGGGGAATCTTGACCCCGTGGTAGCGCTCCTTGTACTCACCGGTTCCAAGGAAACTCAACAGCGAGAACAGTGACCGGACCTGTCCGCCCTGGTAACGAAAGTGAATACCGTCGACGTATTCGCCACCTCGCTTCGTTCCCATTCTCCTCACAGTCTTGAGATTGTGCTTCCAGTAGCGGCGGCAGCACACGGCTCCGGTGAAGGGCTTACCATTGAGCACCTTGGCGGCGGTATCCGACTCCAGAAATGAGCGGATGGGAATGTCCGTCGAAAGCCACCAGGTGGGGGCACCGATCACCACGAAGTCGTAGTCACCCTGGGTGACGGCATCGGGAATGCCGATCTTGGCCGGGCGGCGCTTCAGCTCGGCCGGGATCATTGCCACGACCTCGAGGAACGGCCTCGGCATGGGGAACTGCTTGAATCGTTTCTCGTACCGGGGATCGATGAACTCGATAGGGGCAAGGGAAGTCTCGCAGCCGCATTCACGAAGCACACCGGCCATCTCCTCCATCACCCTCTCCGTCTGGTGGGTGTAGGAGAAGTAGACCATCAGCACTGACGGATTGTCGGCCGAGCTCATTTCGGTTCCTCGTCAATCCTGGATGACGGTCCTGAGGAATACAGGCGGCCTCATGCCAGGATCTTCGCCTTCTGCGATTCGAACTCGGCATCGGTGAGGACACCCTGCCGCTTGAGGTCGGCCAGCTGTGCCAGTTGCTCGGTCGAGTTGGTCCCAGCCCCCGCTGTTTCCTTGACGTAGGTATCGAAGGCCTTTTGTTGCTGAGCCGCCTGAGCTGCCGCCCGCTCGTGCATCTTGCCGCCTCGAGCGATCAGATAGATGAATATTCCGAGGAAGGGCAGGATGATCACGAACAGAACCCAGAGCATCTTGGCACCGCCCCCAAGGTCGCCACTCCTGAAGATGTCCGAGAACACGATGATGAGAAGCCAGAACCAAATGAAGAAGACGAAGAGTCCCAACATCGTCCCGAACAGGTCGGCGAGCGGGTAAGTGTAGGCGATCACCGTGGCATCCTCCCGTATTGGTAGTGGTTCACAGCCGGTGCATCCGCCGTCTGGCGCACCTGAGTTGTGCCGCATCGCGGCGCATCTCAGCTCGTCATAGGGTGCAAAAGCCGGTGGAGAGATCGAACCACGCTGGGGACCGGATGGCATCACCCTGGTGGGGTGACTTTGAGCAGGTCGACCCCGAGGCACTCTTCGGAGGACTCGACGTCAATCCAAGCTGCAGCGTCTCAGAGAAGCCCGAACTCGCGGGCTCGAGAGATGGCTCCATTACGGTTCGGGACACCAAGCTTCCGGTAGATGTGAGCCATATGGGTCTTGATGGTGTTGACCGATACATAGAAGTGGTCGGCTAGCTCGGTATTGGTGAATCGACTTGGCAGGTAGGAGAGGATCTCGAGTTCCCGGTCGGTGAGAGGCTCCACGAGCTCGTACCCAGGGGATGGCTGGGCCACCTCATGAGCACGACGGAGGATCCGGTCTCGAAAAGCGGAAGGGCCATCGTAACGGTCGGAGATCAGGCGAAGGAAGGTCGGTCCCGCTCGCAGAAATACCTCGACCAGAGAGTGACGCTCGGCGATCGGCCATTGCTCCGTGGAGATGCCGTTGGACGTCATCTTTCGATCCGACACTGTCGTCCAGCCATGTTTCAAGGATCAGACCCTCTACTGCTGCCAGTGGTTGATACTGCTCAGAGGGATCCTCCAGGGCGTAGATGAATTTCCGGGCCCGCTCGGGATCGCCGAGCGTGAGCGCCGTCGCAGCGCACTCGAATGCCAACCCCGCTGAGTACGAGATCGGGTCGCCGAGCGTTCGCAACGCCCGCTCCGGAAACCCGCCGAGGCGAAGAAGTCGTCCCTGGAGTGCAAGAAGTCGATCCGCAACAATTGGCGGCGGCGGTGCCCCCAGGTCGCTTCTGGTTGAGAGGGCCGTCAGCGTCGCTTGTTCGGGCTTTCCATCCGCCTCCTGAAGGAGCGCCTTCTCGAGGTGGCCGAACCATGAGAGCTGGCTGCGTCGGTTGGCGTGAGCCCTGACGTTCCCCTCGTGCAGCGACAGGGAGGCGCGACCAGGCTCGCCACGTTCCAATGCCACCAGAGTCGAGGTCAGGTACGCCTCGGAGGTCGACGGATGAGCCAACAGACCCACTTCTTTGGCAATTGCCAGGGCCTCATCTGCGATGGCTCCCGCTCTCTCGGTATTCCCACACCAGGCTTCGAGAAGGCCGAGCGAGCCAAGCCCGCTGATCTTCCAGATTGGATAGGTCGCTCCCCGGCTCGCCAGTCCTCGATCGAGCCAGCCCCGGGCCAGATTGGCGTCACCAGCTTGGAAGTGTGCCCGACCACACGAAAGAACGGTCATCGTCTCGAGCGACTGCGGATGAGTCAGGTTCATGATGGTGGGGATCCGAGCGTCACCAATATGGTCGAGCAGATCGAGGGCAGCAATGGCCATGGTGACGGAGACATCGGTGCGGGGCTGCCATTGGGCTTGAGCTGACAGAAAGGCCAGAGCACAAACCCGCTCACCATCCGACGCGTCGGTGTGGGTGGCCACTCGTCCCAGAATGTCCGCTGCACCGGCCGCCTGTCCCTCCATGCCCATGAGGATGCCAAGGAGGAGGCTGACGTCATGTCTTCCTGCCCGGGCGTACTCGGGAACCTGAGAGATCCAGCGAATGGCGGTGGCCATCTCGCCCTTTTCGAACACTTCGGAGCCACGGGCCATGATCACTTCGAGCACCCCGTCCCAGTTCTGCGCTCGAAGGAAGTACTCGACTCCTGAGCTCAACTCTCCTCGATCGAGATGCCACGTCGCGGCCTGATTGAGCAAACCGACCTCGGCAGCGGGCTGCTCTGCGCGCAGGATGAATCGCAACATGTCTCGAAACAGATGATGGAAGCGAAACCACTGGCGGCGAGTGTCAAGCGGGACGAGGAACATCGACTGGCTCTCCAATTCCTCGAGAAGGCCCTGGGGGCTCCGCTCGCCGGTGAGATGAGCGACCAGATCGGCACACATCGTGTCCAACACGGAGATACGGAGGAGGGTCTCACGGCGATCGTCGGGTTGGGCCTGAAGGACCTCCTCGCTGAGGTAGTCGACGATCAATCGGTCGTCACCGCTGAACTGGGTGATGAACTCGTCCGAATCGTCGTACAGCCTGAGGGTCATACCCGCCAATTGCAGCCCTGCAGCCCATCCCTCGGTGCGTGCGACCAGGTTGGCCACCCGGTCGGTCCCGAGAGACCGGCCGGTGATGTGCTCGAGGAGCACGGCAGAGTCGGTGTCGTCGAGAGCCAGATCGGATTGGCGGATTTCGGTCAGTTGATGGTTCAGCCGATGACGGCTCCATGCGATGGGAAGATCGGTCCGCGTCGAGAGCACCAGATGGATGTTCGGTGGCAAGAGGTCCACGAGGCTGCCGAGGTCGGAAATGAGGGCGGGATTGGACAGGTTGTGGAGGTCGTCGAGGATGATGATCACCTCGGGGAGCTCGGCCATCTGCGCTTCGAAAGCCTCGAGCAAAGGCGCACCCAGCCCTCCGCCGTGCAACGATGTCAATTCCGCGAGATCGGCGAAGTCCGGGTTGACGGTGGCGAGCCTCTGAATGAGCCGCTGGGAGAACCGGACGGGATCGTCGTCGGCCACTCCGACGTCCAGCCAGACAAAGTCCAGCTCAGGGTGATTCATTGCCCACTGGGTGAGGAGCACCGTCTTCCCCGTACCGGCCGGAGCCACGATCAGGGTCAGTGGGTGGACGAGCGCCTCATCCAGCTGGCGCCTCAGGTCGGGTCGATCTACGGCGTGGGAGGGTGCCGAGAGAGCAGTCACCACGACCCGATGGTACTCGGTCCACCCGATGGTCGGTTTTGACCCGACGAGCACCCAGCTCCTGTCGTCGCAGACCCGGCTGGCACCAATGGGTGACGCCTTGGGACAGATCCCACGATCACCCTCCAGGGATGACGACTTTGCCTGCTCCCTTGTCCACGATGGAGACGATGTGCGCTCGATCTGCCCACGATCTCGCCCTGTCCGGGCGCTCCGCTGGCGAAGTCTGCATGATCTAGGCAAAGGGTGACTGCCGCGTCATTCGGACCGGGTGAGGCGGTGCCGGCCGGATTTCATCAGCGGGCCCTGCGACAACCGAAAGGATCTCCTTGGTTGCCGGAAGTTTCGAAATCGTTGTGAAGGGACGGCTGAGCCCGACGTTGATCGCTGCAATCGACGGATTCGAGGTCACCAGGTGCGACAACGGCCTGACCCACCTGGTGGGCTGGGTGTCTGATCAGGCGCGCCTGCACAGCACGCTCGAGCTGCTCCGGGACCTCAACATCGAGCTCGTATCCCTCAACCAGGCGCCGTCGACCCAAATCGGAGAGCCCACACCCCATGGGTGAGGAGTCGAGAGGAGATTCCCATGGCTGATATCGCGCGCACCAACCTGCCCATCCCCCACAAGGGACACGTGGGACTGACCACCTATGACGCAAAGGACCCGGACACCACCTTTCCCCCGATCGAACCCCTCCGGCCCCCGAGTGGTGCGCCGAACGTGCTCGTCGTGATGATCGACGACGTCGGATTCGGAGCGTCCTCCGCGTTCGGGGGGCCGTGCCATACTCCGAATGCAGAGAAGCTCGCCGCCCGCGGGCTTCGCTTCAACCGCTTCCACACCACCGCCCTGTGCTCACCGTCCCGACAGTCCTTGCTGACCGCACGTAATCACCACTCTGTAGGAATGGGAGGCATCACCGAGATCGCCACCTCCGCCCCCGGCTACAACTCGATTCGGCCGGACAATGCTGCACCGATCCCCGAAACGTTGCGCCTCAACGGGTACAGCACGGCCCAGTTCGGCAAGTGCCACGAAGTGCCTGTATGGGAGACCAGCCCGATGGGTCCGTACACGCAGTGGCCGACGGGCAGCGGTTTCGAGTACTTCTACGGCTTCGTGGGCGCCGAGACCAACCAGTGGTATCCGGCGCTCTACGAGGGTACGTCACCCATCGAGCCTCCGAAGACGCCCGAGGAGGGCTACCACTTCACCGAGGACCTGACCGATCATGCCATTGCCTGGGTCCACCGTCAGAAGTCGCTCATGCCGGACAAGCCGTTCTTCATGTACTTCGCACCCGGAGCCACCCACGCTCCCCATCACGTCCCCACAGAGTGGAGCGACAAGTACCAGGGCAGGTTCGACACCGGATGGGACGCTCTCCGAACCGAAACGCTGTCACGACAGATCAAGCTCGGGGTGGTGCCCGAGGGTACCGATCTGTCGGCGCGGCCGGCCGAGATCGAGGCCTGGGAGGACCTCTCCGAGGTGCTGAAGCCGGTCTTGGCCCGCCAGATGGAGATCTATGCCGGGTTCCTCGAGCACACCGATCACCAGATCGGAAGACTCTTGGACTCGCTCGGGCAGCTCGGCATCCTCGATGAGACGCTGATCTACCTGATCATCGGCGACAACGGAGCCAGTGCCGAAGGCACTCCGACGGGCACCTTCAACGAGATCATCTCACTCAACGGGGCCGCCGACTTCGAGACCGACGAATTCATGGCCTCCCGCATCGACGAATTCGGGACGCCGGCCTCCTACAACCACTATGCCGTGGGCTGGGCGCTGGCCATGAACACCCCGTACCAGTGGACCAAACAGGTCGCCTCCCACTTCGGTGGAACGAGAGTAGGGACGATCGTCCACTGGCCCAAGGGATTCAAGGCCCAAGGCGAAGTGCGTAGCCAGTTCCACCACCTCATCGACGTGGGAGCGACCATCCTCGACGTTGCCGGGATCCCCGAGCCGACCTTCGTCCACGGAATTCAGCAGATGCCCCTGCACGGGGTGTCGATGGCCTATGCGTTCGAGGACGGGTCGGCGCCCGAGCGTCGTGAGACCCAGTATTTCGAGGTGGCATGCAACCGGGGGATCTACCACAAGGGCTGGTCGGCGGTGACCAGACACTCCATCCCGTGGTTGTTCGGAGCCGAGCTCCCCGCGCTCGACGACGACGTGTGGGAGCTCTACGACACCACCAAGGACTGGTCACAGGCCCATGACCTGGCGGCTGACCATCCCGACAAACTCAAGGAACTCCAGCGTCTCTGGCTGATCGAGGCGGTGAAGTACAACGTCTTGCCGCTGGACGACCGGAGGATCGAGCGCTTCAATTCGGACATCGCCGGCCGGCCGCTCCTGGTCAAGGGCAACACGCAGCTTCTCTACGAGGGCATGACCCGGCTCAGCGAGAACTCCGTCCTCAACCTCAAGAACAAGTCTCACTCGGTCACGGCCGAGGTCGAGATCCCCAAGGGCGGTGCCAACGGGGTGATCATCGCACAGGGCGGCGCCTTTGCCGGCTGGAGCTTCTACCTCCATGACGGCAAGCCCAAGTACTGCCACAACCTGGCCGGCCTGATGCGGTTCTACGTCGAGGGATCGAAGAAGGTCCCGGCGGGGAAGCACCAGGTTCGGATGGAGTTCGCCTACGACGGCGGGGGTCTCGCAAAGGGGGGGACCTCTGCCCTCTTCATCGACGGCAAGAAGGTCGGTGAAGGGCGCATCAACGCCACCGTGCCCATGATCTACTCGGGCGACGAGACCTGCGACCTGGGTTCCGACACGGGGACTCCCGTCAGCGAGGACTACACCGGCGAGTCCAGCCGCTTCACCGGGACCGTCAAATGGGTCGAGTTGCAGATCGGTGACGACAATCACGACCATTTGATCTCTGCAGAGGAGCTCATGCGGGTGGCCACGGCGATTCAATAGCGATTCGGGAGCACAGCCTCTACATCTTCCGGAATCGATCGGCGGACCGGTTTCCATCGCGGAGGCCGGGCCCGATGGCATGACCGCTGGACCGGCCCCGGCAGGACAGCCCTCGGTGCCGACGGGCGCCGAGTAGCCGCCGCCTGATCGCTTCACCTGGTCCCGGATTACCCTGACCACATGCCTGATCCGTGTTGTTCCCCGAGCCGCGGGAACGGGTCCCCCCACACGGTGCAATTCGCCGATCTGCCGCCAGCGGAAGGGCGGGCGCCCGTCAGCATGGTGACAATTCCGGGCGGCCCGTTCCGGATGGGCGACGAGTCCGAGTGGTCGTACCCCGGCGACGGTGAGGGACCGGTCCACCAGGTGGTCCTCGCCCCGTTCCTGATCGACCGTTTCGCCGTCACCAACAGCCAGTTCGCCGCGTTCGTCGACGCCACCGGCTGGCGGACCGACGCCGAGCAGTACGGGTGGTCCTTCGTCTTCGGGGGACTGCTTCCCGACGAGTTCCCTCCCACCCGGGCGGTCGAGGGGGCGCCCTGGTGGCGCCAGGTGATGGGAGCCGACTGGCGTCATCCGGAGGGGCACGGTTCGGACGCCTCGGATCGTCCGGGCCATCCGGTCGTCCACGTCTCGTGGAACGACTCCCAGGCCTACTGCGCCTGGACTGGGACCCGTCTGCCGACCGAGGCCGAGTGGGAGGTGGCCGCCCGGGGCGGGCTGGACGGCCAGCCGTTTCCCTGGGGCGACCAACTCGAACCGCAGGGTAGACACCGCATGAACGTGTTCCAAGGCGTTTTCCCCGGGGGGAACACCGGGGAAGACGGGTACTTCAGTACGGCACCGGCCGATGCGTTCGACCCCAACGGATTCGGTCTCCACAACGTGTGCGGCAACGTGTGGGAATGGTGCGCGGACTGGCTGGACGTGACGTACTACCGGACGTCTCCGGTCGACGCACCCACGGGACCGCCGGCCGGCTCACTCCGCGTCCAGCGGGGTGGTTCCTACCTCTGCCATTCGTCGTACTGTCGCCGCTACAGGGTGTCCGCCCGGTTCGGCAGTGAGCCCGACAGCTCCAGCGGGAACGTGGGGTTCCGGGTGGCCGCGGGGCTGGAGCCTGGCGAGGCCATCGATCGGCCGGCGCCGGCCCGGGGTGACCGGCTCCCGGGGCGGATACGGCCGACCCCCGCGGTCACCATGTGAAATCGCCCTGACAGGATGATGGTCCCGAGTCGAAGCGGCGCGAAGATACGGGTATGGCTGTGCAAGGAACCGGTGAGCGACGGGTGGGTCGAAAGGCAGAGGAGCCCGGTGGCCACCTGACCATCGACGAGCGATCGGCCGTGGGCAAGGCGGCCCGCACGGCCGCGCCGAGAGCCGAACACGAGGTATGGGAGGCACCGGCCGGCCGGCCCGATCCGGTCGCCCTGCTCGAGAGCCAGGCCGAATCACGCGTCCAGGAGTTGGTACCCATTCGCTACGGCCGGATGCTGGTCTCGCCATTCACCTTCTACCGGGGGGCGGCATTGATCATGGCGTCCGATCTGGCCTCCACCCCGCGTTCAGGCCTGAACGTCCAGGCCTGCGGGGACGCCCACCTGAGCAACTTCGGCGTCTTCGCCTCGGCGGAGAGGAACCTGGTCTTCGACGTCAACGACTTCGACGAGACATTGCCCGGTCCCTGGGAATGGGACGTGAAGAGGTTGGCGGCCAGTCTGGCCATCGCCGGGCGCGATCGTGGATTTTCTGATGAGGAGCGAGCCGATGTGGTGCTCGACGCCGTTGCCGGGTACCGCACGGAGATGGCCACGTTGGCCACCATGAAGGACCTCGACGTCTGGTACGCCCGCATGGACATCGAAAAGGTACTCGGCGACCTGGGAAATGAGCTCGGGCTCAGCGGAAAGAAGAGCACCGACAAGTCGCTGTCCAAAGCCAAGGCCCAGGCCGACAAGACCCTGGCCAAAGCGCGGACACGGGACAGCATGCAGGCCTTGGACAAGCTGACCGAGGTGGTCGACGGCGAGCGCCGCTTCGTGAGCGATCCGCCGCTGCTGGTTCCGATCGAGGAGCTCCTTTCGGACGACCAGAGCGGGGTTCTGACCGAACGGATACACGAGCTTCTCCGCAGCTATCGGCGCACGCTGCAGAGCGACCGTCGACACCTTCTCAAGCAGTTCCAGTTCGTGAGCATCGCCCGCAAGGTGGTCGGGGTGGGCAGTGTCGGCACCCGGGCCTGGGTCATCCTGATGGTGGGGAGCGACGGACAGGACCCGCTGTTGCTCCAGGCCAAGGAGGCTCAGCTCTCGGTGCTGGCCGAGTTCGTGGGCGAGAGCCGGTATGTCAACCAGGGCGAGCGGGTCGTCGCCGGCCAGCACCTGATGCAGGCGTCGAGCGACATCTTCCTCGGATGGGACCAGGTCGAGGGGATCGACGGCGTGCTGCGGGACTTCTACATCCGTCAGCTGCGGGACTGGAAGGGCTCCGCCGACACCGATCAGATGACACCGCAGTCGATGGCGGTCTACGGTCGGCTGTGCGGCTGGACCCTGGCCCGGGCCCATGCCCGATCCGGCGACCGGATCGCCATTGCGGCCTACCTCGGATCCGGAAGGTCGTTCGACCGTGCCATCGCCTCGTTCTCCGAAACGTATGCTGACCAGAACGAGCGAGACTACAAGGCCCTCCGGAAGGCTGCCGCTGATGGACGCATCGTCGTCGAGACCGGATTGTGACGGGTCGGTGACTACCGCATCGTCCGGAGGGCATGCCCGTCGGGCTCGGTGGGGCAATCACCCGATGAGGGTGAGCAAACCAGAGACAGTGAACCGTAAGCTGACACAAGACGAATGCGAGGATGGGATCACATGACCATAGGACCAGTGGAGTACATCATCGTGGGTTTCCCCGGAAACCAGTTCAACGGGGAGATCGCCCCGGAGTTGGTGGCTCTGGTCGAATCCGGCACGATCCGGATCCTCGACCTGATCTTCATCGGCAAGGATGCCGACGGGTCGATCGTCAGCTTCGAGATCGACGAGTTGGACGCGTCGGTGGGATTCGGCGGGTTGGACGGCGATGTCGGGGGTCTGATCAGCCCGCAGGACGTCGAGTACGCCGCCGCCGCCCTCGAACCGAACTCATCGGCGGCACTGTTGATCTGGGAGGATGTCTGGGCGGCCCCCTTCGCCGAGGCAGTGCGCAAATCCAACGGAGTCCTGATCGAGGGTGCCCGTATGCCCCACGAGCTGATCGCACCCCTACTCGCAGATCTGCCGTCGGCAGTCTGAACACCATCAAGACAGGAGATTTCGACATGATGAGAAGACGACCGGTGGCAAGGATGGCAGTGCGAACCACGGCAGTGGTCGGAACCGCCGCGGTGGTAGGTGGCCACATGGCCAACAAGCAGGCGGCTCAGGCCCAACAGGGTGCAGAAGCAGCTCCCGCCCCGCCCCGGCACCGGAGCCGGCTGCGGCCGACCCGATCGCGCAGCTCACCCAGCTGGCCGCACTCAAAGACTCCGGGGCGCTGACCGAGGAGGAGTTCGAGGCGCAGAAGGCCAAGATCCTGGGGTAGAGCTCCTCTTCGCCCACCACGCGACGTGGTTGGCGGGATTCGCCGACCCGACCTGACCTCGACAGGTCACCGTCGGGCGGGGAGTCTCGGTGTTCCACGGAGGAGTTCAGCATGACCTCGGAAAAGGTGCCTGAACCCTCTGTCGGTAGGACCGACGAGCCCCTCCGGCGATCCCGACGAGTGGCGGTCGTCGCCCAGTTCGAACGCCTGGTCGTCGGCATGCGGACCGGTGACGAAGCCATGGTCGAGAGAACCGTGCTCGCCCTCAGCCAGCGCAGCCGTTGGCTGGCGCCTCTGGCCTTGCTGGTCGGGGCGTTCGCCATGCTCTTCCAGGGGGTGAAGCTCCTCTTCACCCACTGGAGGCTCACCCTGGTCCAGATCCTGCCTGCCATGTGGATCTGGGCGGCCCTGCTCGATCTCAAGGCCCACGCCCTCCACGGGAAGGAATTCCACATCTTCCACGGTCCGCTCCTGGGCTTGGTGCTGCTGGTCATCGCCGCGCTCACCACCGGCAGCTTCTTCCTCAACGCGGTCTTCGCCTTCGCCATATCCAAACCGGGACCACCCGAGATCCGCCCGGCGTTCACGGAAGCGAAGCAGCACATCCGTACCATCCTCGCCTGGGGACTGCTGGTGGGCCTGGCGCTCGGCTTCGCCACCATGATCGTCGATCGCTGGGGGAAGTTCTGGTTCTCACTGACCCTCGGCTTCGTGGTGGCGTCATGATGGTTGCCTACGTGGCTGTACCGGCCCGGCTCATCGGACTCAAATCGGAGCGCTCCACGCGGGACAAGCTCACCGCTTCGGCGGTCGGCGGGGCGGTCGGTGCCGTGGTTTGCGCCCCTCCCTTCGCCCTGGGGCCGCGTGGCCATTCTGATGCTCGGCTCTCATACGTTCCGCTATCTGGCCATCGTGCTGCTGGCGATCGCCATCGTCTTCCAGACGGGCGCCACCAGCTCGGTAAAGGCCATCAAGATGAGCGCAAAGCTGGCGATCGGGAAGGACCCGGTGGGACTTCCATCGACCCTCGAACCGGAGCCGGTTGAGTCGGGGTGATTGGGCCTTTCTGCTTTATCAGGCCGGAATCGGGCAGACCTTCCAGGGGCCAGACCTTTCCGGCGTCAGCCATTCGAGATGCGGGGCTCGGAGCGCCGGGAGCCGGTCCGGCGGGCGTCGTTGTCTGACCGTCTGAGCGCTCTTCCCCGATCGTTGGGTCGCGGTGGCCGGCCGGCAGACGCCGCGGCAGAATGACCTCTGACGTAAAGCGTCAGAGGTCAGCAAGATTCCACCACTTTCGACAGGAGGCGACCGATGGCAAGCGAAGGATTTCACGAGCCACTTGAGCTTCTCGACGACACGACTCTCGACCATCACCGGGCGGTGACCTCGTTGTGCGAAGAGCTCGAGGCGATCGACTGGTACGACCAGCGGGTCAAAGCGACGGCTGACGCCAGTCTCGCCGCCATCTTGGCCTACAACCGGGACGACGAGAAGGAACACGCGGTCAATGGTTCTCGAGTGGCTGAGACGTCGTGATCCCGCCCTCGACGCGCAACTGCGCAAGTTTCTGTTCACCACCGACCCGATCACCGAGATCGGGGGAGCGACCGAAGGCGGTGGTGATCCGGGGACCGCCGAAGGGTTGCCCACCGTCGTGTCGGGATCGTTGGGCATCGGCAGCCTGAAGTCGATGGAGCGATGAACCACTCGGTGAAATAGGTGCAAGTGCATGGTTTCCATCGTCACGTTCGATGACGCCCGATTGGCCGTAGCGGCCGGGATGAGCCCCGAGCGGGCAGCTCGGGAGCTCGTGGCCACGATGACGCCCGACGAGCGGCTGTGGTGCCTCGACGGGGACGCACCGGCATGGGCGAGCGCCGACTTCCTGGTCGGAAAGGACGGGTACCACAGAGCACCGTTCCGAGCGGCAGCCGTCGAGCGGGTCAAGCTACCCGGCATCTCCTTCGCGGATGGTCCACGCGGCACCGTGGTCGGGAACGGGACGTGCTTCCCGGTGTCCATGGCACGAGGTGCCACCTGGGACCCTGATCTCGAGGAGCGGATCGGTGACGCGATCGGCCGAGAACTCAGGGCAGTCGGCGCGACCTTGACCGGAGCCGTCTGCGTGAATGTGCTGCGCCACCCTGCATGGGGACGGGCCCAGGAGACGTACGGAGAAGATCCGTTCCATGTCGGGGAGTTGGGCTCGGCACTGACCCGTGGCTTGCAGTCCCATGTCATGGCCTGTGTGAAGCATCTCGCCTGCAACTCGATGGAGAACGCCCGCTTCCGGGTCGACATCGAGATAGACGAGGCCGCGCTCCATGAGGTGTACCTGCCGCACTTCCGCCGGATCATCGACGAAGGCATCGCCTCGGTCATGAGCGCCTACAACTCGGTCAATGGGGAGTGGTGCGGTGAGAACCGGACGTTGCTCACGGACGTCCTGCGGGATGAGTGGGGATTCAGCGGCTTCGTCATCAGCGACTGGTTGTTCGGTGTGCACGATGCCAGACAGTCATTGGGGGCCGGCTTGGACATCGAGATGCCCTGGCGGATCATCCGTGCTCAGCACCTTCCCGTCTCACTCGAGGAGGGGACATCGTCGTGGGCCGATGTGGACGCGGCGGTGCAACGGATCGTGGCCACCCTTCTCCGGTTCGACCAGGTGCTCTCGGCCCCACCTCCACCCATCGAGATCCTCGGATGCGCCGACCACCGGGCACTGGCACGCGAGGTCGCGGCCCGGGCCGTGGTGCTCCTCCGCAACGAACCGGTCGACGGCGAGCCGGTCCTTCCGCTCCCGTCGGACGATCTGCGACTCGCGGTCGTGGGCCGACTTGCCGACACGGTCAACCTTGGTGACGCCGGGTCCAGCGATGTCTGGAGCCTCGACTGCACGACAGTCCTCGAGGGATGCCGGGCGGCACTGGACGATGTCGTCTACGACGACGGTGAGGAGCTCGACAAGGCCGCCGCCGTATGCGCCTCGGCAGACGCCGCACTGGTGGTCGTTGGCTGCACCTACCTCGACGAGGGTGAGTACTTCGGCGAGGTGGATCCTTCCATGTACGAAGACTTCCCTCCCGCTGACGAGCCGGACCTCGTAGAAGTGTTCCACGCGTCGCTCGAGGGCCTGCCGCCAACTACGAAGCCTGACAGGGTCGCGTCTCGGCCCCCCGGCGGCATCGGACTCGGTGGCGACCGATTGTCTCTCCGACTCACCGAAGGTGACGTCCGGCTGATCCGGGCGGTCGCTGACGCGAATTCCCGGACGATCGTTGCGATCCAAGCCGGCAGCGCAGTCGTTGCGTCGGAGTGGATCGACGCTGTGCCGGCGGTGGTCCTCGCCTGGTACGGAGGGTGTGAGGCGGGGGGCGGGTTGGCCGACGTCCTCCTGGGTGCAGTGAACCCGTCGGCGCGGCTCCCGTTCAGCGTACCGACGCACGAAGCCCATCTTCCCCCGTTCGATCGTGACGCGACGAAGTTCACGTACGATCGGTGGCATGGCTGGTGGCACCTGCGCCATCAGGGGCACGAACCGGCCTTTCCATTCGGCTTCGGGCTCTCCTACACCGAGTTCGCTCTCTGCGATGTGGACGTGACAACAGGCCCGACGGGCATGACCGTGCGGGGAACGCTCGACAACCTCGGGGACCGTGACGGCGCCGACGTCGTGCAGGTCTTCGGGGAGCTCCCCGGTGACGACCACCCGGCGCGGCTGGTCGGCTTCGAACGACTCGACACCCGTGCCGGGGCGCGCACCAGCTTCACAATCACTGTTCCTCTGGAGCGATTCGCGACACGCGACAGCCTGGGCCACTGCTGGCGTCCGGCCGAGGGCCGGCATCGTGTGACGGTCGCGCGGAACGCTCGGGACCCCGACGCCCGAGTGTTCGACGTCGACTTCTGATGCCTAAGCGGTCCCATCCATCGTGACGAGGACCTTCCCACAGTCCTTCGAGCCGCTGAGCAGGGCGACGGCCTCCTCGAACCCGTCGAGTGGGAACCGGTGGGTGAGGAGGGACGACAGGTCACGCCGGACCAGCAGGTCGAGCGCATCGGCAAAGCGGGTCGGGTACTCCATCGACCCCCGGATGGTGAACTGCTTCATCAGTACCATCAGGAAGCTGGTCGGCACCGGCTCGTAGTGGAGCGCCACCACCGACAGTCGCCCGCCCGCGGGACCGTGGTCGAGCACGTCCCCGATGACCTGGGCCGATCCCGACGCCTCGATGAAAACCGACGTCGCAGTCGTCGGCCCGAACATGAAGGGCGTTGTGCCGTGGAGGGTAGCCAGCTCCTGCCAGACATCGGTCGCCAGGGGATCGAGGGCGGCCTGTGCGCCGATTCTCAGCGCCAGCGTGCGTCGGGCGGCACTGGGATCGATGGCGACGACTCGGTCGTTGCCGCGGTCGACGAGCGTGGCGACGGCAGCCAGGCCGATCGAGCCGCACCCGAACACGGCGACGCCGTCACCCGGCCGCACGTCGGCCTGGTCGACGGCGTGTATGCCGACGGCGAGCGGCTCGGCGAACGCTGCCACGTCGAGCGGCAGGGCGTCCGGAACGTGGTGGAGTCGACCGCGATCGGCGTCAGTGACGAGGAGCAGTGGCGTGAGCCCACCCTCTGGAGCACCGTTCCCGATGCGACCAAGCTCGTCGTTCCCCGGCTGGACCACGACCCGATCCCCCGCGTGGACGCTCGCGACCTCGGCACCGACCCGATCCACGATGCCGGCGATCTCGTGGCCGAGGCACATCGGCGCGTTTGCAGGCCCGGCAAGGCCGCCCATCTTGATGTAGGACAGGTCGCTTCCGCAGATCCCGCACGCCGTCACGCGGATGACGACGTCGCGGGGCCCGGCTCCGGGACGGGGACCTCGTCGACCCGGACGTCGCCTGGCCCATGGACACGCACCTGCAACATTCCTCGGCTCCTCAACCGGCGTCCGGTTCGAACAGGAAGCTCATGGCCTCGCGGATGGTGGCGTCCACGAGCTCGATCCGAACCCCGAAGTCGTTCCGGTGGTAGGCGAACGAGACCGGCACTTGGTCCCCGTTCCTTCCGCAGAGCTGGAGGGGGCAGCCGACCTCGGCCAGGTCGTTGCCGTCGGCCGCCAGGTCGGCACTCCAGTAGCCGAGGTGGTGCAGGTTGGAGTGCTCGTTGCAGGACCAGATCGATCCGGGCACCTCCTGGATCAGCTCCAGGTGGGGCGCCTCGACCGAGTAGCACATCGTCGTTGGCAGTTCGAGGTCGGTACCGCTGCCGTCCCGGTACTCGACGGCTTCGAGCTGGAGCACCGGACCCCAGGTAACTCCGAGCTGCTCGGTGAACGTCCGGCGGGCGGCGTGGACGTCTGGCACGACGATGCCCACGTGATAGTGCGTCGACAGCGGGCCGGCACTCACGGGAGCAGGTATCCCCCGTCGGCGACCAGTACATGGCCGGTGATGTACGAAGCGGCCGAGCTGGCCAGGAACTGCACGGCACCGACGATCTCCCCGGGCGTACCCAGTCGGCCCATCGGGATGTGGGCCAGCTCGCCGTCGAGCAGCTCGGGAAAGGCCGCCATCGGTGCGGTCATCGGCGTGTCGATGACCCCGGGGGCGACGGCGTTCACGCGGATGCCGAGGTCCACCCACTGACGGGCGAGGTTGTGGGTCAGGGTGACGAGTCCCGCCTTTGCCGAGCCGTAGCCCGGCACGATCGGGAGTGCGCGGAAGGCTGCGAGCGACGCCATGCTGACCACGCTCGCCCCGCCCTCCAGGGCGCTGGCCGCCAACCGGTCCCGACAGCCCATCGTCAGGCGCATCGGACCGGCCAGGTTGAGAGCCAGGGCTGTCGCGAAGGTGTCCGGCTCCCACTCGTCCCTCCCTCCGGGGAAGTTGGCACCGGCGTTGTTGACCAGGATGTCGAGTGGACCCTGCGCGCCGATGAGCACGTCGATCGAAGCGGGATCGGTCATCTCGAGCGGGTGGTAGGCGAATTGGTCGAGGTCGGTGTCGTACTCGGCGCCGGAGCCCCGCCTGCCGGTCACGGTGACCGACGCCCCCGCCCCGGCGAACGCTGTGGCAACGGTGTGGCCGATCCCGCTGGTTCCGCCGGTGACGAGGACCGACGCACCGCGGAAGTCGAAGTGGGCCGTGTTGGTCACGATGCTTCCAGGCGGTCGATCGAGCGGGTGAGCCAGGCACGCTCCCAGAAATTCCCGCTGGCGTCGAGCAGCACCCGCGACGCGTCGGTCGCCACGGCTCGGGCCCCGGTATCGGCCGGATCGGCGGCGAGGACCAGGTCGGTGAGGTACAGGGCCGCGACCGGCTCGCCTCCGGCCAGACGCGACCGTGCGGCATCGACCAGAGCGCCGGCACCGGCGAGGTACACGAGGTCCGCGGCCATGGCCGAGGGCGGCACGTCGAACAGCTCGGTGGTCGAGCGATGGTGGAACCACCCGGCGTAGTTCTCCCAGATCGCCCGTACGTTCCACGACGTCTTGCCGTAGCCCTCACCCACGTCGAGAAGCTCCGGCGTACGGACCTCGCGCATCAGGGTGTGGACGTCGGTCCCCGCGTTCATGCCGTCGACGGTCCGATCGTGTACCCACCGCATGGCCTCCTGCATGGCCGTCACCTCGGCGGCGATGCGGTCGGCGCCCTCGATGGGGTCGAAGTGACCGGTGAGCAGGCGCTCCGGTGCGAGATCGAGGATGACGTCGAGCGAGTCGATATACGCGAGCGCATCGCGGTAGCGGTCGCCGCGCATGGTGACCAGGTTCGGGACGTGGCCGAACAGGGGCCCGAACAGGTTTCCGGTGAGTGCCGTCCGCGACTCGGGCAGCCAGATGACCAGCGCGTCCGTCGTCTCACCGCCAGGTGTCGACAGCAGTACCACCTCCCGGCCTCCGACCGACATGTCGAGCCGGTCTGTGAAGGTCACCGTCGGCTCCGGCCGGGCCTGGGCGGTCGCGCCGGCCCCGAGTTTCTCGGCATGCTCCATGGCGGCCACGATCGCCCGGATCCAGGCGAACGCGGCATTGCGCGACCGGAAGTCGGCCAGGCGCTCGTTGTCGGCCCGCCAGGAGTCGAAGTTCACATGGGCCACGAGCTCGGTCCGGTCGTCAGCCAGGCTGTCGGTGCCCCCGACGTGGTCGTAGTGGCCCTGGGTGAAGACGATCGACCGTGTCGGCGCCCGGTGGACGGCGTCGAAGGCCCTGCGGTGGAGGGGTCCCTCGAACCCCATTCCGGTATTGACGACGATTCGATCCTCATCGGTTGCCAGCATGTAGCTGTTCGACAGCCCCGGAGACAACCAGATGCCGTCTCCGACAGGAGCGGCAGGGGCACCGCTGGCCGGTGCGATGGCCTCGGCCCCGGGTCGCTGCCTGTGGATTCCTGGCATCGTCAGTGCACCTCTCTCGTGATCTGGGGGAAGGCGTCGAAGTAGAACGCGAAGCGCTCGTAGAGCTCGTCGGGATCGAGGCGGAAGTCCCGCCGCAGGTCGTAGACGAGGCGGCCCTCCTTGCCCCTCGGGTTGCCGGCGAGGTAGCCCGAAAGCTCGGAGCGGCAGCGGTCGGTGACCTCCAGGTCCGCCGCCTCGAGAATGGTGGTCGCCATTGCCAGGTCGTCGGTCATGAACTCGCCGAATTCCACATCGACCCGCCGGCCGGCCGGGATCAGGTGGGCGTCGCGCACTGCGGCGCGCAGCAGCCGTTCGATCCGGTCGACCCAGTACGCGGCCAGCTCGTCCGGCTCGATGGTCACCCGGCGGAGGCGATCCCCGTAGGCGAGCATGGTGACCGCCGACTGCAGGACCGCCACCGGATCGCGGAGGGTGAAGGCGATCGTGGCATCTGGGAAGGTGTCCAGCAACGGGCCGAGGTGCTCCAGGTGCTGGGGGGTCTTGAGCACCCAGCGGTTCGGGCCACGGAGGTAGGACAGCACTTGCAGCTCCCGGCGCAGGAACCCGTAGTGCACCCGCTGATCGAGGCCGAGGTAGTGGTCACGCCACGATGGCACCCGGGCGTGCCACTCGAGGACGTAGGAGCAGAGGTCGAGGTCGACCAGCTCGCACTCCTCCTCGATGCTCCAAGGCGGCCGGTCGTGCATCAGGGCGGTCAGCGGTGCGACCTGCTTCGAGGTCTCCCACGAGGCCAGGCACCGCAGAAACCGGGGGTCCACACCGTGCCGCCCGGGCCCGTCCCCGACCACCGGCGTCGGCTCCGCCGCCTCCCACCATGGCAAGGACCGGAAGCGGGAGTCGGCGGCAAGGAGGTTGACCAGGTGGGTGGTCCCCGACCTCGGTAGTCCGACCACGATGACGGGCGGTTCGAGTTCAACTTCCAACGCCTCGGGGTGCCGGGCCAGGAAGTCCTCGTAGCGGAGCCGGGCGGCGAGCAGGCCGACCAGGCGGCCGCGCACGATGTAGCGGCCGAGGCCGGAGAGTCCCGTGTCGGCCTCCACGGCCCCCACCTGGGCGGCGAGGCGGTCGAGCAACGTGGGGTCCCCGAAGTTCGGACAGGCCGGTGCGGGTGCTCGCCTCGTCGACGAGTCCGTCCACACCGAGGTCGACCGAGATGGTGAGCGAATGCTCGTACAGGGAGCGCTCGGTGCCCTCACGACAGGGCTCCCGCAGGTCCTCGATCCGGACCTCGTTCACGTGCCACGCTTTCTCGATCGGATGGTCGAGTTCCAGTCCGGCTTCTGAGGGCGTCTCTGACTTCATCTTCCACCTATCACCAGAATGAAGACTCACCGGTGAGCCCGAGATCGGGATGAGCGCCTGAGACGGTGGGCTGGCAGTTCCCCCAACCCTCCGCTCCGGTGTCCAGATCGCGCACGTGCACGAAGGTGTCACGGATCTGGTGTAGCTCGCGGGCCAAACTGGGCTGACTGCAGTCATCGAGACGCTCTCCGTCCACATGCAGCTCACCTCGCCATTCGCCGTAGTGGTGACCGCGCCATCCGAAATACAGACCTGTGCCCAGGTGGAATCCGGTGGATGTGGGAACCTCGAGCTCAAAATGTCTCGTACTCCCGTCCTCCATGACCACCTCTACCGCACCGCCGAGAAGTCGCCTGTTGGAGGGGTCATAACTGAAGGCAGGACGGATGTCGGCCATACGCTCAATCCGACCGTCGGCATGCTCGATCGCCCCGGTCACCGTTCGTTGGACATGCCCAAAACCGTTCAGGTCGACCAGGTGCATGAAGAGTCCCCAGGGGGTGCGGTCGGGATCGACCATGAGAATCGGGCACCAGATCATGGAGAACACCATCTCGGGAATGGGGTCGAAGGGGTCCACATCGGTGGGCGGCGCTCCGACGTCGTAGCGCACGCCCCACGAATGATCTCGTGTCGATACCCATTCGTCAGGAGTGATCTCGTAGCGGTCACCGTCAATCTCAATCCAGCCCGAGGCCGTGCCGATCTGGTGGTAGCGGACCAGATCCGCGCTGATCCTGTAGCCGAGGGGAGTTCTCATGTGGGTACGTTCCTCGGTGACAGGGGGAAGCACCGCTTCGTACATCCATTCAAAGCAGAGAGCCTGGCAAGAATTGGGCTCGAGCGCGAACCGGACGGTCTGCATGGGCTGAAGGACCTCATAGTGGATCGGACCCACTGAAGTCAGGTCAGGCTCAGGAAAGAGGCGTCGGCTGGCGCGCACGGTGACCTGCTCGACCCCTCTGGATAGCCCCGCATACCCGTCCAATACATTGCGGTTTGTGAACTTGCCCATGCCAAAGCCAAGCTGCAGGGTGCCATCACGTTTCGCCACCATGGCGCACACTTTTTCGGTCCATGAGGGATCACTGACCCCCACGGTGGCGAAGGTGTCTGCGATCTGGTGGTCGAATCGCTCGTCAGCCGGTCCGAGTGGACCCAGGGGATTAGGCATCCTTTGTTCGCTCTCCTCTTTCTGGACGATCGGTCGGCTGCCGCCCTGCCGGCGACTAGTTGCGTAGCACGGTGCCCGGGAGTCGCCCCAGACCTTCGGGAACCGAATGTCCGTCGACCCGAATTGCCACACCATTGACCATCATGTGGGTCATGCCGACTGGCGCATCCGCCGTCAGCCGCTCGCCGGCGGCAGGGAAGTCCACCACCCGTCGGAGCGGACCGGGTGCCACTGTGCCCGGATCGAACACCACCAGGTCGGCGGCCATTCCGACCTCCACCAAGCCACGGTCATTGAGACCGTAGACACGCGCAGGTTCGGCGGTGAGTTTGTGAACAGCTTGTTCCAGGCTCATGACCTGACGGTCCCGAACCCAGTTGCCCAACAGCTCCGTCGCAAAGCAGGCGTCGCAAAGCTGACTGACGTGGGCGCCGGAGTCGGCCAGGCCCAGGAGGACATCGTCCCTTGGTAGCAGGTAGGCGATTCCTTCCCGATTGTTGTTGGCCATTACCGACCAGAACCGAGAGGTGAGGTCGTCGGCAAGCGAGAGGTCGAGCAGGATATCGAGAGGGGTCACGCCCTGTTCCTCTGCCAACTCGACGACTGAGCGGCCGACCAGGTCTGGCCTCGTTGTCGATTCGGCTACCGACAGTGATGCCGGGTTGAAGAGGCTGAAGGTCCCAGAGGTGATCTGCTCCTGAGTGGCCGATCGCCACGCACGGTCGCGGTACGCCGCCATGCGTTCCTCGGCGGAACAGTCCATAAGAGCGGCGAAGTTGGGAAATGTATTGAGGGGAAATGGTTCGGCCAAGTTCATCTGGAAGACCAAGGGTCGACACGACACCTGCGGCCACACGTCCACCCCGGTGGCCCTGGCTGTCGCGTGTTCCGCCATGACCTGCTCGTGGTAGTCGGATCCGGCGAAGGTGAGCAACGCTGTCCAGGTGAAGGGTCGGCCGATGTGGCGTTGCAGGTCGAACATCTGGGCGTGGGTCATCACACCACCGGGCAGCAAGGCGACGACACCCCTGCTGCGCTTCTGCAAAGGCTCGAGAAGAGCGGCGAGCTCGGCAAAGTCGGCCACCCGAGAGGGCACGGGCCGCCCGTGGTTACCGTTGTGAGTGGGAGACCAGCTGGACGCGAATCCGATGGCCCCAGCTTCGAGCGCTTCATCGACGATTTGGACCATCGTTGCCAGCTCGTCCTCGGTTGCTGCCCGCTCGTAGGCTTCGGTGCCCATGGCGTAGAGCCGGACCGCCGTGTGTCCCACATAGCACGCGTAGTTGAGGGCCACGCCGTGCTGTTCGACCGAATCGAGATACTGAGAGAAGGACTCGAACTCGTCCCAGGGGACCCCGGCAATCAGCGTGTCGAAACTCATGTCCTCGACGTGTTGGAGGGTACGAACCAGGATTTCGACGCCCTCCGATCGAGTAGGGGCGATGGAGAATCCACAATTGCCGGCCACTACCGTGGTGACACCGTGAAAAGAAGATGGGCTGAGGTGAGGGTCCCAGAACACCTGAGCGTCATAGTGGGTATGGATATCGATGAATCCCGGAGCCACTACTTGCCCCGAGGCGTCCAGTTCGGTGGTACCCGACAAGTTGTCGTCGATGGCCACGATCTTCCCGTTGCAAACGGCAATGTCTGCTCGACGCGGGGGCGAACCGCTCCCATCCACCAGGGTCCCACCCCGTATAACGGTGTCACCGTCCATGTCCGCACCTGCTCACTTGTCAGTCCTTCTCCGGTTGTCCATATATTTGGACGCTAACGCTAACGGGGTTTCACCCCAGCCCGACGAGCTGTAGCTGGCGCACATCAGCTGGCCCGTCTTCGGGCGCGGACTCCGGCCGAGCGCACTGCTGGCGGGGTGTCTAGCCTCGCCCATGGACCGCTCGAAGCGGTTAGGTGCCCGTTGAGGGCGACGACGACCGGAGCCCGACATGACGCTAGCCCGCAGTGTGGCCGACGTGCTCAGCGACCACATCACCTTGGAGGTCGAGTGCATCGACCGGATGTACCTGAACCTCTATGTCCCAAAGACGGGCGAAGGATCAGCGTCGACAGTGCCAACGATGAGTTCACGGGCGCCCTGAACAAGCAGTCGACTAACGCCGCTGTTCAGAAGGACTTCGCCACGGCAGGGAGTTTTTCACTTGAAGACAGCTTCGGTGCAACCGTGCTCGCCGTCAATCCCCAAGTTCCCAATGTCGCCGAATCCCTCAGCGCCACAGCAAATGCCCTCCCGAACACCTTTAACCCCAACCCTCCAGCCGGTGGTTACTACCTTGGTCCACTCGCCTACTTCCATAAGAAGTGTCCCAGTGATGTGCCTCATACGGGCGCTCTGATCGCTGACTACGGTGCAGCGGAGACCATTTGGGAGGGGGAAAAGGCGGCCATTGAACCATCTCGGATACAACGTGATAGCGGATCCGACGTTTCCGACCAGCCAAACCGACTTCACTTCAAACATCGTTGCCATGAAACAGGCCGGGGTGAAGATCCTCTTTCTCGAGCAGATGCCGGAGAACTACGCCTCCGCCGTGATCCGGGCCTTGAATCAACAGAACTTCCACCCGGTCGTGGTGGTCGGTACCTCAACGTACAGCGAGGAGCTGGTGCCCAACTCTGGTGGAGCGGTAGCCATCGACGGCGCCTATCTCGAACAACCCACCTCACTGTTCCTGGGAGAAGATGCCGGCAAACTGCCAGCAGTCAGCACGTTCCTCACCTGGGTCCAAAGGCGTCGCCTGGATTCAAAGCCGACTACTACACACTCGCCGGCTGGTTGTCCGCCGAGCTATTCGTGCAGGCCCTTCGTGACGCAGGCACCCATCCGAGTCAAGGTGCTGTGCTCCAGGCGCTTCGCAGTATCACCTCATTTTCGGGTAATTACATGGTGGGGACGGGTAATCCGTCGGCAAAGAAGCCAACCAACTGCTACATCCTCGCAAAGATCGAGAACGGAGCATTTCAACGCCTAGATGATCCGCCGGCGGATGGGCCGACCCACGGATATCGATGCGATCAACCTATTACTACCCGTCCTGATGCAATCCCTGGCTCAAAAACTCCGCCGCGTCGCGGAAGGAAGCGCTCCGTCTCCCGGGATTGGGTCCAGTGATCATCCAAGGTACTGATTCGCTACGGCCTGTGGCGTCGTTTCGGACCAGAATTTCGACGTGATCGAGTGGCGTCGGGTTTCGCGCCCCCTGGAGCTCTGTGCGTCGAACACCCGCAACGGAGTCATTGTCAATAGTTGTGGATGAGATCTCTCACTCAGGCAGCGACGGACCCGTTGGTGTTGTCAGCGTCGGTCGTGGATCCACTCCTTTCGCGTAGCTTGCCGTCGACGAAGGTGGCGCCCGCCCGGACCAGCGGGACGAGCTCGTGGCCGTTGATCCGTCGCCACCGATCCTGGGCGGCGTCGAGGAGCTTGTAGGCCATGGCCAGGCCCGCCTTGCGCGAGCCGGCACCGCGGGTGACCTTGGTTCTGAGGCGCACCGTCGAGAAGGTGGACTCGATGGGATTGGTGGTCCGCAGGTGGATCCAGTGCTCGACGGGGAAGTCGTAGAACGCGAGCAGCACGTCGAGCTGGCCGGTGATCTTGTGCACCGCCTTCTCGAAGTCGCCGAACTCGTCGGCGTAGGTCTTGACCGCCTCGAGGGCGGCTGTGCGTGACGGTGCCGAGTAGATCCTGGCGATGGCGTCCTTGGCCTGGGTGTGCAGGCGCTTGGGCAGCGCGTCGAGACAGTTGGCAGTGACGTGGACCCAGCAACGCTGCTCGCGGGTGGTCGGGAAGACATCGCGGAGTGCGGCCCAGAACCCGAGCGCGCCGTCGCCGATCGCGAGGACCGGGGCGGACATCCCGCGGTGCTTCAGCCCCCGGAGCACCTCGGCCCAGCTGTCGGTCGACTCGCGATAGCCGTCGGCGAGCGCCACCAGCTCCTTGGTCCCATCAGGGCGAACACCCACGATCACCAGGCAGCACAGACGGTCCTCTTCCAGGCGGATGTTGAAGTGCACCCCGTCGACCCACAGGTACACGTAGTCGACGTCGGAGAGGTCCCGGGTCGACCAGTCCTGGTGCTCGTCCTGCCACGCCTCGGTGAGCCGGTTGACCGTCGAGGCCGACAGCCCCGCCTCGGAACCGAAGAACTCGCCGAGCGCGGGAGCGAAGTCGCCCGTCGAGAGGCCCCGCAGGTACAGGATCGGCAGGACCTCGGTGACCTTCGGGGACTTGCGCATGTAGGCGGGCAGGATGGCCGAGGAGAAGCGCTCGCCGTCGCGGCGGTCGTCGACCCTCGGGGCCTTCACCTCGACCACGCCGGCGCCAGTCGTCACTTCCCGGGCCCGGGCGAACCCGTTGCCCACCACCTGGCGGTGCCCGCCAGCATCGAGCTCGGAGGCATGGTCGTCGAGGTAGGCCCGGCGCTCAGCCAACAGGGCGATGGCCAGCATCTCTTTGGCAGCGACCCGGCACAGCTCGTCGAGGTCGATGGCCAGGGCCTCAGGGTCGTCCACCGCGCTCGCGGTGACGTCATGGACTAGTTTCAACATTGGCGTATCCCTCCCCGCCGGTCTGACCCGGCGGACTCGTTGTTTGCTCAACTTGGAGGGTACGTCGCGCCCTTCAGGAGATCGCGCATCCACAACTTCTGGTTATAACTCCCCGCAACGCACCACGGTACGCTGCGATCCAGAGGCGAATCGCACTCGTACTGAAACCCTCCAGGGTTGCAACTGACCGATGCGAAGGGGAACCGATGTCTTTGGCCAAGCACTGATGGACTGGGCGCGGGGCGGGACTGCTCCTGAGATCATCGAACGCATCGACGGCTTCAAAGATCTGAGCGCAGGGCACGAGTTATACGTGGCGCAGTTCAAGGATTGGCCTCAGTCGGAACGGCGGTCCATTCGCTACATCCGAGGTCGGGTCGTCGACGTAGGTTGCGGTGCAGGGAGGGTGGCCTTGTACCTTCAGCAGCGGGGATTCGATGTCGTTGGTCTCGATGCTTCACCTCTTGCCGTACGGCCAGCGCGATTGCGTGGTGTGAAGGAGGCATGGTGCATGTCGATCGATGACCTGTCCAAGAGAGTCGAGGTGTTCGACACCATCGTTCTGTTTGGAAACAACTTCGGGCTCTTCGGTACCCCCGAGCGACTGCGGAAGATACTGAGCGTCTGGGCCGGTAGAGCGAATCCTGGTGCTCGCATCTTGGCCGAGAGTACGAATCCCTATTGTGGCGGAGCTCCGGCGATTGATCGGGCTTACTACCAAAGCAACAAGCAAAAGGGCCTGATGCCCGGACAATTACGCATACGGACCCAATACCGAGGTCATGTGGGTCCGTGGTCCCATTGGCTTTTCGTCTCGCGCAAGGAGATGCGGGATCCTCTTGGAGGACACAGGATGGCACCAGACCGAGGTCCTCGGAGGACAGCCCAGCGAATCGTATGTTGCCGTCCTGGAGAAGGATTGATCAACGCTCAGCGGACCTCGCCCCGCGGATTGCGGGCGGGCAGGCCACCTTCTTTCGCCCCATTCCGTCACTGTTGACGTACCCGCTCCTGCTCTGGCAAGCATCCTGGGATGGCCCTCTCCTCGACCAGCGAGGTTGCTCTCCTTGCGGCAGGAGAGCAACCTCGCTGGAGGACGCTCGGACCGTCATGCATCCGAGTGGGAGATGGCTCGAGTCGGCACGCGCAATCTACGACGGCTATGTGGGGCCCGGCGCACCTCCTAGGATGCTCACGCCTCCGCCTGAACATCTTATTCGTGGCATGGGCATTGCCCTATCCGCCTACTGGACGAATCGGCATCCTCAATTCTCGGGATCGCGGGGACTTTACCCTTTGGGTTGGAGAGGGTAATAATGGCGCAGTCAGGTCTGGCGGTACCTGTCGACTCTTCAACGAGATTGCCCCTCGGGATAAGAGCAACGGCGGAACTTCGCTGTGTCACCTGTTGAGCGCTGTGTCCAAAACACACCTGCTCCAGGTGCCTGACGCCCCCGGGCCACAACCCCCGTGGATCGGGGGCGTACACAACCTGTTCGGTTCGTATCGCCTGCTCAACTGGTGCTGAGGCAGCCTGCGATCGCGAATGGCAACTAGGGGTTGCGACTCGGAGTTGCTACGGCTAGCCTCGTCGCAGGCGGGATTCCCGCTGCTCCGATGGCAGGGGATGGCGGACCCTGTCGTCGGGGGTTTGCCCAACAAGTCAGCCCCTCGAAACTCTGGCCATGTGGCCATGCCGCACCCCCACGAACCAAACAGCCCCATGCGCAATGGGTGCTGCGCAGTAATTCACGGTCACCGGCCAGGTCCAGTCGTCGCCTCCCTTGCGTCCTTGGATGCCAGCTGATGGGAGAATCCCCACGATCGACCGATCTCGCTGATGGTCTCTCCCTCGGCCAGTTGGGCCCGGATGACCGATCCTCGAGTGTGGTGGCGCTGACGCTCGAAATCCTTCAATGCGTCCGTCAACTCCTGCCGGGCAGCGTCGAACCGATTCGCCTTGATCGTGGCCGTGACTTTGTGCGCAGGCGAACACCCTTGAGGGTTCGGCGGTAAAGGGTCTCGGTTCTAGAAGGGTAGCTCGAAGTCTCTTTGAGGCTTCGAGCAGAGCTTCAACTTGATGCTCAGCAGCGACGAAGGGGTCATCCATTCGCTAAGCGTAAGCTCGTGTCACGATGCGCAGGCGGATGCCCGGCTAGGGTTATCCACACACCCGCAGGTGCCGATGCGGAGCATCGAGAGTGGCAATGCGCGGCAACCACCGGATAGTGACGATGGCCTTGAGGACGGGCTGACGCCTTATCCTATCGTCGTTGTTGGGAGGTCAGCCCAATTGAGGCATTCAACGCATTCACAGCGCTGACTCTCGATCGGTGCGCCTGCGCAAGGAACGGCCTGGATCGGGTGCCTCAGCGCGACCTGGCCCGGAACTGGTCGGCCAGGGCAAGACAGCGCCGGACGGATTGAGCGTTCTGTCTAAGCTTGCGAATTAAACCGTGGCGACCGGCTCATGCAGCCTTTTTGACTGCGGGATAACGAGTTCTGGGCGGTCTTCGGGTGCCCTTCGGTCGTCCCGGACCAGGTGTCGAGGATTTTGGTGGATGGGCGGGTGTGCCGAGGGTTGCACGCAGTCGTCGAAACCCCCTTCGGACTCGCGCCGGGGTGATCTTCTCCGGATCGCATCTCGGCTCCCACGGCAGCCGGATGTCGTCGACGAGCTTGCGGGCGAGTCGGAGCTGGGTGTAGGCGGCGATCACGATCCAGGTCCAACGATCGGCCTGTTCGGGCCTCTGCAGCGACGGTGTCGTCCATCCGAGTGTCCCTTTTGTGAACCGGAAGGTGTGCTCGATGTCGAACCGGCGGAGGTAGGCCCGCCAGCAGAGATCGAGGTCGGGCTCTCCCTCACCGGACCACCACAGCCATAGTGTCTTCTTGATGCGTCCGACCGGTTTGGGTAGGTGCTCGACCTCGACCCTGATCACGCTGCCCTTGACGATCGGAGGCTCGTCGCAGTCCCGCCACCTCCCCCGGCCGTGCAGCTTCGGGTGGAGGTTGTGCCACGCACGCACCGTCACGGTGCCGTAGCGGGGAACAGAGGTGGTGAGCTCAGCGTCGGGAGTGGTCCAGGTCGCTGCGTCTGACAGCATGAAACGCGGCCCGTGGCGTCGTGGTCGTCCAATGGTCCCGTCACGACGGGGCTCGGGGTCGGGATGGAAGACCCGGGTCGAGGCGATCCGCACCAGCACCTGGGCCCGGGTGTCGGTTGAGCCCATGGCCGAGGGCCACGCCGTCGTAGCCGGCGTCGAAGACGAACAGAGGGACGTCGCCGTCGTCGGGCAACAGACCGACGAGGCGCTTCACCTGATCGATGGTGGCGGTCCCTGCATCCATGGACGGGCTGATGCGCAGGGCATCGAGGGGAGCGGTCCAGCTGTCGGGAGCCCAGTTCAGCTGGCTGATCCATTGATACGACCACCCGGCCACGATGGGCTGTCCGGCCGAGTGCTTGGACGCTGAGTAGTGGAAGCCCCGCTCGGGACTGCATTCGGCGTCGCATCGGTCCCACGTCGAGGCGTCGACGGCGAACACCAGGGGCCACGCCATTGGACGGTGCTCGGCCAAGAGCCCGCGGAGCCGGACCTCGTCCACGTCACCGTCGGCCAGGGACTTGTAGAGGCTGCCGTGCGATCTGCGGAACTCCGGCTCCAGGCTGAGCGAGGGCACCGAGCCGACAGGGGCCGGAGAGCACAGCGCTGCATCTGTGAGCTCGAAGAGAGCATCTCCCCATGGGGAGATGCATCGGTGGAACGAAGAGCGAAAGTCGGTCAGCTCGGCGGTGGTTTCGTCGGTGCGTCCCATGCAGACAGTATGCATACTGTCTGATCTCGGAATGAGGGATGCTTGTTGTCGACCGGAGGAGTGCAATGGCAAGGATGAGCGTCGAGGAGCGACTGGCAGAGTACGACCGGCGCCACAAGGAGCTGGCTGCTCAGATCGCCGAGATCGGGATCGTCGCCGCAGGGAGTGTGACTCGCCGGTTCACCCGCTGCACATCGGCTGGATGCCGGTGCAACGCAGACCCACCCACACCGCACGGTCCCTACTGGCAGTGGACTGCGAAGGTGAACGGCAAGACCGTGACCAAGCGACTGACGACCAAGGAAGCTCAGCTCTACCGGGAGTGGATCGACAACGATCGCCGCATCCGTGCCCTGCTCGATCAGATCCGCAAAGTGGATGCCAAGGCCGCCGAACTCCTTCTGCAGGAAGCCGTCAGCGGGTAGGGCGAAGGTTTAATCGCAAGCTAAGCCGTTCGGCGGTTCACTTCGTCTAAAGGAAGTCTTCAGAAACGAAGTCCTCCAAGCTCCGACCGGTAACGGTCTTGGGTCTGATTACCACCCAGATCTTATGAATGCCCTTCTTCCATGGCAGCGGCACATCTCCATCTATCCGCTGGAAGATCCCGGGGAGCTGCTCGTAGTCGACTTCTTCGCTGTCGCCACGTAGGAGGACGCTCCATCCCGAATGGTCAGTGTGGTCGATGTGATCGACTTCGAAGGCGACATCGTGATCAGGAAGTGCTCTTATCTTGGATCCACTCTCAGAGCGGAAAACGATGTCGTGCCCAGCGAGGGCATAGTTCACCGGAACCGCTGCCGGTCCCAGTTCGTCCACGTAGACGAGCCGTCCAACACTCTCTTCTGCTACGAGTGCAAAACACTCATCCCAGGTCAACTCTTCAAGCATTCGCCTTGGCATACTCGGAGCGTATCTTCCTCCTGGTAACAGCATGAGAAGCGATGCTCATCGCGGCGCAACTAGGGGGAGATCCGCGGATTGTTGTGGGCTCGCTCGACGTCGAACTGTCCACTCGTGTCGGGTTCTCCCTAGCCAAGCGAACTACCATCTGTACCGTCCGTGCGGGGATGCTCGGGCGGCCCGAGGGCTTCGGGTAGTCCATGCGCGACGGACCAGTTCACGATGCCAGCGGAGCAGGGTTTCGGGCTGCACGAAGAAATCGATCTAACAGCCAGACGTCTACAGGGCGTGGAAAGCGACGCCATCGGCCTTGGCGGAGGCCCGGAGGTTCGGCCCAATATCGTGCCTTGACACGGCGATGCCCGCTTGCAGGCGATGAGCGGCGGCGAGAGCCTCGACCATTGCGGCGGACAAGTCGCGCCCTTGGCTCCAGTGGCGTTGCTGCAGCTCCGCCATCAACCAGGAGAGTTCTCGCATCGGTAGCACCTCGATCTCGTCTGGTAACGCGGTGAGCTGCGCGCGGAATCGGGCCTGAGCGTCAGCCGGTAAGCCGGCGACCGGCTCAGAGAGCTTGCCGGCCGCTCCGGGGTCGGCAAGCGAGGAGCACAGCCGAAAGAACCACAGCCCGGTGGTCGCCACGCCCTCGGGCGCGATGCCGCCCAAGTCGGGCTCCCGCTCCCCGGTCAGGATGTCGCGCAGCAGGTGGTCGTCGACGACGACGACGGACGCCACCTACATGGTGGCCAGGTCTGGGTCGTCGAGACCGCGGACGAACCGGCGATGGTCCTCAGCCGTAAGAGCTTTGGCCAGGAGCTTCTGCCGTCCACCGGGAGGCAGCAGGATTACGGCATCGCCCAGGTCGACCACAGTCACCCGGCCGCCATGGTCCAGCCCCCACCGATGGCGCACGGCCGCCGGCACCGACATCTGCCCACTCGTGGAGACGAGAAATTCAATCGGCGTCGCCATGGCCACTCCTCTTCACTTGGTAAGGCCCAATCATACCAAGTGCCCCTATCTCTGGTTTATACGGGTGATCGCCCGTGGAGCTTCCCGGAACACACGTCCCGGAACATCGGAGTGTCGCGTTATTTTCGTTTGGGCGCTATCGCTGCTCGTGGCCTGCGCCGGGGGTGAAGCGACCCTGGCCCTGACAGTGTCGAGAGGCGCCTCTCCCTGGATCAGGAGATCGATCAGCCCTCGTCATCCTCGGCGAGGATGCCATAGAGGGATCTGCGAGTCTCGGCCATGACGGCCGTCGCCCTGGCGACCTGCGCCTCCGAGCCGGCCATCATGACCTGACGGGCGGCCATCGCGACCTGGCGCGCGGTGCCCATCAGCTCCCGACCCGGCCCGCTTGCACCAAGGTTGGCGCTCTCCCACGGTTTACCAAGGTGCTCGCGCTGCTCGGCTACCAGGGACCTGCCCGCTTCGGTCAAGGCATAGGTCCGTCCTGTCCCTTCGGCGGTCGCCTCGATGAGCCCCTCGTCCTCAAGCTGTTGGAGCACGGGGTAGATCGAGCCCGGGCTGGGACGCCACGCCTCGTTGGACCGCTCCGTGAGCTCCTGGATGAGCTGGTAGCCATTGCATGGCTGTTCGTCGAGAAGGACGAGGACCGCAGCGCGGACGTCACCGCGGCGCTGACGACGACCACCTCGGCGGGGCGGACCTCCTCTGGAGTGTCCGCCGTGACCTCCGTGCCAATGGCCCGGCCCTCCTCGGAAGCGCTGCCCTCGGATTCCTTCAAAGCTGCGATCTGCTGGATTGCTGCTTACTTCGTAGTTCATTCGTAATCTTCGCTCTCTGTCCGTTTGTTTTCGGAATATAACGATATATCGAAGATGTTCGTGTGTCAAGGGTTCACTAGAGCCCGCCGGCTCGAGGGCCCGACGCCACTAACGCCGGTCACCAGCCCCCAGTTTCGGTCCACCTGACCCCTGCAGCCCGACCGCATTCGGGTCTCCTCACAGCGAGAAACCCCGCCGGAGTTCCTCGCGGCGGGGTTTCGTGCTGGTGCGAGCACCCGGACATCCAAGAGCCGGACGGAGCCCGTACGTTTTTGAACACATCCTGGTGGCCGAAGAGATATTGGGTCGATACCTCGTTGCTGGCGAGTCAGTCCACCACATCAACGGCGTGCGGGACGATAACCGCAGAGAACCTCGAGCTGTGGACGCGCCCGCAACCGTCAGGCATCCGGGTGGGAGATGCGATCGAATGGGCGCGCGAGATCTACTACCGCTACGTGGGGCCTGGCGCACCTCCAACGACGCTCACGCTACCGCCTGAGCATCCTTGGAGGTGGCGGGAATCGAACCCGCGTCCTCCGGCTTCTCAATGGGTCTTCTCCGAGCGCAGCCGGCGGTGGATTGTCGGGACCGATGCCGCTACCGGCGGCAGTACCGGTCCGTATCCGACGAAGGTGTCCCTGACAGCCGGTCGGCGCAGCTGTTCAGGTGAGTTCCACAAGATGGCGCCCGGGGCCGGCCCGTGGAACCGAGGCCGGTGGGACGTCGCAGTTTCTAGGCTGCGAGGGTGAGCCGAGGCTCGCCGTTTGTTTTTTGTTCCGGCTCTTTAACGTGGCTCCGGAGACCACGGCTCGCTTCTCCCACATCGACGACCAGAGTCGAAGCCTGTCACCCCCTGGGTATCTCCACCGGCGGCAGGTGCCACCGGGACCCACCCATGCGACCGAACCGTCCCGACCTACCGGTTCGAGCCGGACCGGGCCGCCGAGCGGGTCTCCCGTGCTGCATCCCGACCGGCGTCCCTGGCTGCGATCGCATGGCGCTTGTCGTACTGCCTCCGCCCCTTGGCGAGAGCCAGGTCCACCTTGGCCCGCCCGTCCCTGAAGTAGATCGAGAGCGGCACCATGGTCAGCGACTGCTGTTTGGTCCTGTCGGCCCACTCGTCGATCTGGCGGCGGTGCAGCAGCAGCTTCCGTCTCCGGTCCGGGTCGTGGGCCCCGAAGCCGTTGGCCTGGGCGTAAGGGGGGACGTGCAGGCCGAACAGCCACAGTTCACGGTCGTCGATCCGGGCGTAGGCGTCCTGGAGGGCGATCCGACCCGCTCGAAGCGACTTCACCTCTGACCCCTGGAGGACCAGGCCGCATTCGACCGTGTCCAGGATCTCGTAGTCGTGCCGGGCCCGCCGGTTGGACGCCACGAGCTGGTAGGTCTCGCGCGGCACCTGCTTCCCGGAGGCTCCACCGGAACCGGTCGCCGTGGTCGCGCTCTTCTTCTTGGCCGCTGCCATCGCACGAACGACGGTAGTCGCCCGGTCGCGATCGGCCGTCCTCTAGCGTGAGGGCGCCATGCTCACCCTCCCCCGCACGGTCCACGACCGGATGATCTCCCACTGTCTGGTGGGCCTGCCGGACGAGGCCTGCGGCCTGCTGGGCGGCGATCCGGTGACCGGCGAGGCGGTCACCTGCTATCCGACGCGCAACCTGGCCGCCTCGGCCAAGCTCTACACGGTCGACCCCCTGGAGCACCTCCGCGCCGACCGCGACGCCGAGGCGTCGGGGAGCGCGATCATCGGGGTCTTCCACTCGCACACTCACACCGAGGCCTACCCCTCAGCGACCGATGTCGCGCAGGCACCGGACCCTTCCTGGCACTACGTGCTGGTCTCGCTGCGCGACACCCAGCCGGTCGTGCGCAGCTACCGCATCGTGGACGGTCAGCCGGCCGAGGAACCGGTGCGCCTGCTGTCCCAGTAGAATCCCAACCGAACTGGTCATGATTCCGCCCGGGGTCGGGCTGCACCAGGCGGGCGCGGACCGAACCGACCGACCACCCGGCGGCCGTCGAGCGCCGCGATATCGGGTCCATGGAGACCAAAGGAGAGCCCGTGCCCGTCACCGTCAACCTTCCGACCGTGCTCCGGCCCCACGCCGGTGGGGCGAGGACCGTGACGGTCGAGGGCTCGACCGTCGGCGAGGTGCTCCAGGCTCTGGTGGCGGCCTACCCCGGCCTCTCCGGCCAGGTCATGGACGACACCGGCGCCCTCCACCGGTTCGTGAACGTCTACGTCAACGACGACGACGTCCGTTACCTCTCCGCGCACGGACACCCCGGTGACCGACGCTGACGAGCTCTCGATCCTGCCCGCGGTCGCCGGGGGGGCGTACGGGGTCGGGGCGCCGGACTCGCGGTGACCCGCTACGCCTCGGTGCTCGACCTGATCGGCAACACGCCGCTGGTCGACATCTCCGCTCTGAGTCCCAATCCCGACGTCAGGATCCTCATGAAGCTCGAGGGTCAGAACCCGGGCGGCTCGGTCAAGGACCGCATCGCCCTCGCGATGGTCGAGGAGGCGGAGGAGGACGGCCGGCTCAGCCCCGGGGCGACCCTCATCGAGCCCTCCTCCGGCAACACCGGGATCGGGCTGGCCCTGGTCTGCCGGATCAAGGGCTACCACCTGAAGGTGGTGCTGGCCACCAACGTCTCGATCGAGCGGCGCCAGCTGCTCGAGTCCTGGGGGGCGGAGATCATCGAGTCCCCGGGTTCGGAAGGGTCGAACGGTGCGGTCCGCCGGGCCCGTGTCATTGCGGCCGAGCATCCCGAGTGGGTCTTTCTCTACCAGTACGCCAACCCGGCCAATCCGAGGGCCCACTACGAGGGGACCGGCCCCGAGATCTGGCGGGACTGCCCCGAGGTCACCCACTTCGTGGCCGGGCTGGGCACGTCGGGCACCCTGCTCGGTGTCGGCCGCTACCTGAAGGAGCAGAACCCCGACATCAAGGTCCTGGCGATCGAGCCGCCGGCCGGCGAGCTGGTCGACGGTCTCCGCAATCTGGACGACGGGTACGTCCCGCCGATCTTCGTCGAGGCGCACGGGGAGGCCCTCCTCGACGGCAGGCGGATCGTGCGGCCCCGCGAGTCCATCGAATGGACCCGCCGCCTCACCGAGGTCGGCATCTTCGCCGGCATCTCGACCGGGGCGATCCTGGCGGTGGCCATCCGGGCCGCCGGCTCGATCGAATCGGGGGTCATCGTGACGATCTCCCCCGACGCAGGCTGGAAGTACCTCTCGACCGGGGCGTGGACCGACGACCTCGACGTGGTCGAGGCCCGGGCCAGACAGATCACCTACTTCTGAGCGCGCGGTAGCGTGCACCTCGTGAGCGAACGATCCACCACCGGGACGAGCATGGCGCGGGCGGACGGGCGGTCGATCGACCAGCTGCGCCCGGCGTCCTTCCAGCGCGACTTCACCGTCTTCGCCCCCGGCTCGGTCCTCGTCTCGATGGGCCGCACCCGGGTGCTGTGCACGGCCTCGGTCGAGGAGCGGGTCCCGCCGTGGATGCGCGGGTCCGGAAAGGGCTGGGTGACCGCCGAGTACTCGCTGCTCCCCGGGTCGACGGGGGAGCGGGTCGCCCGCGAGGCGGCCAAGGGAAAGCAGTCTGGCCGCACCCAGGAGATCCAGCGGCTCATCGGTCGATCGTTGCGCTCGGTCTGCGACATGGTGGTGCTCGGCGAGATCCAGATCACCGTGGATTGTGACGTGCTGCAAGCCGACGGGGGCACCCGCACGGCCTCGATCTGCGGCGCCTACGTGGCCCTGCACGACGCCTTGACCCGCCTCGTCCAGAAGGGGACCCTGCTGGCCAACCCCCTGACCGAGGCGGTGGCCGCCATCTCGGTCGGCGTGGTGGACGGGGTGTGCATGCTCGACCTTCCCTATGAGGAGGACGTGCGGGCCGAGGTCGACATGAACGTCGTGATGACCTCGTCCGGCCGGTTCATCGAGGTCCAGGGCACTGCGGAGGGCATGCCCTTCACCAAGGGCGAGCTCGACGAGATGCTGAGCCTGGCCGAGCACGGGATCGCCCAGCTCCTCGACCTCGAGACCGAGACCCTGGCCGAGCCTCCCGCGCCCCGCTGACCCACGGCCGCCCGACGATGGAGGAACTCCGCCTGGTGGTGGCCACCGCCAATCCGGACAAGGCGTCGGAGATCGCCGCCATCCTCGGAGTGGTACCCGGCCTGGTCCTGGTGGAGCGGCCCGCAGGGGTGCCCGACGTCGAGGAGACCGGGGACACCCTCGAGGACAACGCCCGACTCAAGGCACGCACGATCTGTACAGCGACCGGCCTGGCCGCCGTCGCCGACGACACCGGGCTCGAGGTCGAGGCGCTGGACGGGGCACCCGGCGTGTACTCGGCCCGGTTCGCCGGTGAGCACGCAACGTACGCCGACAACGTGGGGAAGCTCCTGAGCGAGCTCGGGCGGGTGGGGGCTACCTCGCCGGAGCGGCGCCGCGCCCGGTTCCGTACCGTGGCCCTAGTCGCATTCCCGGACGGTGGGGACCTGTGGGCGGACGGCGAGGTGGCCGGCACGATCGCGGACCATCCGTGTGGCGAGTCGGGGTTCGGCTACGACCCGGTCTTCATCCCGGACCGGTTCGACGGTCGCACGTTCGCCCAGATGGAAGCCGCGGAGAAGCACGCGGTCTCCCATCGGGGCCGTGCGTTCCGGGCACTCGCCGAGCGTCTGACCGGGCGCGCTCGGAGCGGCGCGCTTCCGCGCTGAACTTCATCACCGCCAGAGACGATGCGGCCCCCTACGACGATCGGCCGTCCGCCTGCTGAGATCCCGGCGTTCAGGCGATCCCGCTGTCGTGGGGCTCGGTGACCGGCGTCCAGGGGTCGCCGGCGATCGGCGGCGGCATGATGGCAACCTCGGCGAGCCCGTCCTGGCGCTCCTCTGGGGAGGCGGTGGCAGGCTCGGCGCTCGAGGGCGGCGGGGGGACGCCGTCCGTGTGGATGGCATCTTCCTCCTGGTGGGAGCCGAACGGGGGGGTCGGGAGGGCGGTCACCGGGTCGAAGTCGGGCACCACTGCCACCGGACCTGACCAGGCGGTGTCCCGTTCCTCCGGTTCCAGGAGCACGATCAGGCCGGCAACGTGCAGGTCCCGGAGGGTGCGGAGGCCCACGATCTGTTCGCCTCCGGTCTGCTCGAGCACTTCGCGCACCGAGAGCCCGTTCGTGCCCACCGCAGCCAGTACCTGCCACTGGTCGCCGCGGATCTGGACGTCCTTACCCGGCGGGGTCGGGGAGAGCGCCACCACCGATTCGAGTGGGATCACGTCGCGGATCTCCCGCCACTCCTCGACCTGGGGACGTACTTCGTCGAGGACGACCTCGACCGGAACGGCGGGCTGGGCACCCGAGTGGATCGACCCGGTCGAATAGCTGAACCACCCGTCGACCGCGCAGGCCAGTTCGAAGACTGCTTGGACGACGGTGGTGGTCGCGCCCACCTGGGCGTCGGACAGCAGGCCGCCGTCCAGCCAGAGCCGGCCTTCGACCCCTTCAGCGGCGACCTCGAGCTGTCCGGTCTGCCCCGTCGAGGCGAGCAGGGTGAGCACGTCGGAGAGGGAGAAGATCTGCAGCGATCCGACCAGGGCCGCGCCGGCCGGCCCGGCGGCCGCGGCGTCCTGGACCATCGGGGCCTCGCCGCCGCGGTCGTGCCGGTCGTCGTCCACGGGGATCGGCCCCAACGGCCGGTCGGGGAACACCGCCCCGGACGAACCCGAGGGCCTGTAGGGGTTCTTGTCGGTCGTCATAGCCTGCTCGCTCATCGGTGATCCTCCTGGGGACCCGCGTCTCCTGACCATGTTTCGTTTCTTTCCTCCGTGTTCCTGACCCCTACAATAACCGCGCTGAGTGAATAACTCCACACAAATAGTGGTAATTTTGGGAACCGGCAGGCTCGGCGGGTTCTCTGGGCATTCCGGCACGAACGTTGCCGGAACACCGTGGTTCGTCCGGCTTCGAACATCCGCAGGGCTAATCTCGCAACCATGCCGTCCGACCGCCTGAAGCCGGTCGCCGACCTGGCCCGACGGGCGGTGTCCGACCTCGCAGCCAGGCACCGGGGGGTCGGTTCGGTGCTCGCCCGGTCCGGACGGGAGCTCACCGCGGCCGCCGAGCGTGGGCTGTCCCTCGCCGAGTCGCACGATCGGGCAACCTGCGACACCTACGGGGGCGACTACTTCGGTGTGGGCCGGGACAGTTCGGGCGACCGCGAGGGCCGCTCCGGGTACGCCCGCTACGACCGGGTGGCCTCCAACGCCGACATCGCCGGGTGGCTGGTCTGGCGCAATTTCCGGGTCCGCACCGTCCTCGACGTCGGCTGCGCGACCGGGTACCTGGTCGAGGTGCTGCGTGAGCGCGGCATCGAGGCCGAGGGGTGCGACCTCAGCCAGTTCGCGGTCGACCACGCCACGCCCGGCGCCGCAGGGCATGTGCGGGTGGCCAGCCTTTCCGACCGGCTTCCCTGGGACGACGGGGCCTTCGAGCTGGTGACCACACTCGAGATCCTCGAGCACCTTCCGCCGGACCGGGTGCGCCGTGCACTCGCCGAGCTGTCGCGGGTCTGTGGGGGCCACCTGTACGCCACCATCCCGTCGTTCGGTCCCAACCGCTCGGGTCCCGACGGCCACTTCGAGGGCAAGGTGCGTCCCGACCGGGTCGATCACTACCGAGGTCTCGGACCCGGGTACGGGGGCCCGGTGCCCGAGGCCGATCTCGCGCTGGACGCCGAGGGACGGCCCGTGGAGGGCCATCTCACCATCGCCTCGTTCGAATGGTGGACCGAGCAGTTCGCCGAGGCCGGGTTCACCCGGTGCGCCGACGTCGAGGAGCGGCTGTACGCCGACATCGAGCCGGCCGGGCTCGCCCCCTTCTGGAACCTGTATGTCTTCCGGCTCGGCGACGACGATCCGAGGGTGGTCGAGCCCCGCGAGCCGGACCGGACACTCGCCGAGCTCGGCCTGGTCCATCCGCTGCTCGGATCGTGACCGGTCGGGTGACCGGCCCAAGGGGCCAGCCATGATGCAACCGATGATCGAGCATCCGATCCCCCCGTGTTGACCGGCTACGAGGACTTCGTCCATCTGCGGTTCGACCGCCCGGGGCGCAGCGTCCTGCTGATCACCATCGACCGCCCCGACGTGCTCAACGCTGCCGACGAGCGGCTGCACCGCGAGCTCTCCGAGGTGTGGCGGGTGGTCGACCGGGACGACTCGGTGGCGGTCTCGGTGATCACCGGAGCCGGTCGTGCCTTCTCCGCCGGGGGCGATCTGGCCATGGTCGAACGGATGACCACCGACTACGCGGCGACCCTCGAGCAGTGGCGGGACGCCAAGGCGGTCGTCGACGAGATGCTGGCCTCGGTCAAGCCGATCGTCTCGGCGATCAACGGGGTGGCGGTCGGGGCCGGACTGGCGGTGGCCCTGCTCGCCGACGTGAGCGTGATGGGTGCGACGGCCCGGCTGTCGGACGGACACGCACGGCTCGGTGTGGCGGCGGGCGACCACGCCGCGCTGCTGTGGCCGCTGCTGTGCGGGATGGCCCGGGCCAAGTACTACCTGATGACCGCCGACTTCGTGGACGGACCGGAGGCCGAGCGGATCGGCCTGGTCACCCGCTGCGTGCCCGACGACCAGGTGCTCCCCGAGGCCCTGGCCATCGCCGAGCGGCTGGCCGCGGGGAGCCGGACCGCCGTGCAGTGGACCAAGCGGGTGATGAACCAGTGGATGCTGCAGGCGGCTCCGGTGTTCGGCGAGTCGCTGGCCCTCGAGATGCTCGGGTTCCTCGGGCCCGACGCCGCGGAGGGGCTCCGGGCCGTGCGCGAGCGGCGGACCCCGGAGTTCCCCTCTGCCCGGTGATGGCGCGCCGCGTGCCGCGGATCGGCCGGCGACGCCCTCAGGCGACGGTGACGAGGGTGCCGATCGGCGGTAGCGGATAGACCACGGCGGCGTTGGCCGGGGGCATCTCGACGCAGCCGTCGCTCTGGGGGTAGCCGTAGCCGCCCCGCACGAAGCCGTGGAGGGCGTCGCCTCCGTTGAAGTAGCTCACCCAGGGGATGCCCGGGTCCGAGTACTTGGAGCCGTCCGGGTTGGTGCCCCTCATGGTGGTCGTCAGGTACTGGAGTAGACCGGGAAGGTGCCCGGTGCGGTCGGTGCGGCGGGCACGCCGGTGTTGGCCGCGGTCGAGTAGACCGCGGCGCCGTTGCTGTAGACGGTGGCCCGCTGGGGCAGAGCGGTCGAGACGTAGACGTAGTCGTAGGGGGCGGTCTGGGTGGTCCCGGCGGCGGCGTCGGCGAGCAGCTGCTGCCACACCGCGGGCCCGGCCACCCCGTCGGTCTGCATGCCGTGCCTCGATTCGAACGCCATGACCGCGCCCTTGGTGATCACGTTGGAGGTACCCGGGCTCCACTGTGACACGAGCGAGGCCGGCTCGGTCGAACCGCCAACCGAAGGTGCCCTCCTGTGGCTGCGCCACCTCCTGGGGGGCGGCCAGCGGACCGGCCGGCGTGAAGCCCACCGGGAGGTAGCCGAGCTGGGCGAGGAGCTGCTGCAGGCGCAGGGTGCTGCCCGCGGCCACGGTGAAGTGGGCCGTCGCGGGGCTGCTCGAGCCACCCGCCGCCCGCCGCGACGACGCCTCCCGGGCCGGCGGGGACGGTGACCGTCTCGGTCGAGAGCGGCACCAGCGGCGCGGAGGCCACGAAGGCCAAGGTGGTGGGGGTGACCTGCTGCCATGCGCCGGCCACCGGCGGGGTGAGCGTCGGCGCCGGCGAAGCGGTGGAGAGGGGTCGGGTGAAGTCCACGGTGATCGTCGCGTCGCTCGGGACCCCGGTTGTCTGGTCGGCCGGGGCGATCGCGCCGACCGCGAAGGGTGTCGTCGTGCGGGCAGGCGACGGAACGGTCGGTGCCGCGGAGGCGGGTGCGTTGGGTGTGCGCGTGGCGACGGCAACCGCACCCACGCCGATGGCTGCCACGGCGACCACCGCGATGGTCAGCGGCCAGGCAGGGAGGCGCCGGCGACGGTCTTCGCGACCGCCTCGAGTGTGCGTGGGTGCCGGGCATGGCGGTCTCTCCGACGAATCTACCAGCCGGGCGTGCGATCCTGCGCCGCCCGCTGCCGGCTGTGACCGATCGGTCAACGGGCGGTCCACGGGTCAGGACCACCTGTCAGACGGCATCGAGGTCCCGATCCGCTCCAGGATGGCGCGTTCGACCGCGGCGATCCGCTGGGCGTCGGTGAGCTTCCTCCCGTCGGGGTCACGGACGTAGAAGGCGTCGACCACGGCCGAGCCGAACGTCGAGACCTTGGCCGAGGTCACGTCGAGGTGGCATTCGACCAGGGCCCGGGTGATCCGGTGGAGCTGGCCGACCAGGTCCTCGGCCCGGACCTCGACCACCGTGGCCGTGGCCGAGGCGTTGTTGTCGACGGTGACCTGGGTGGAGACCAGGTTGGGGGCAGACGCCCGCTTGGCGTTGCGGTAGGTGTGGGCCCGGGCGGCCAGCAGGTCCTCGATGACCAGCGTTCCGGCGATGACCGACGCCGAGGTCGTCCGAGAGTCGGACCGCGTCCGGCCATGCCCCGTGCTCGGGCTCCGCAGTGAAGACCTCGACCGCCACTCCGTCCTCTCCGGCCACCACCGCCGAACGGACGTTGAGGCCGTGCAGGGCGAGGGTTCCGGTGACCTCGGCCAGCAGGCCCGACCGGTCCGGGGCGACCACGGTGACCGTCGGGGCATCGATGGAGAGGGCGGGTACCCCGTGGGTGCGGACGGTGTCCATGATCACCTGCAGCTCCTCGGTGATCAGTGGGGCCGGCGGGGCGACCGGCTCCCCCGCGAGCAGGCGGCTCGCCCGCTCGACCAGATCGGCCACCAGCCCCGCCTTCCACGGGCCCCATGCGGACGGGCCGGTTGCGAGGCTGTCCGCCTCGACCAGCGTGTCCAGCAGGTCGAGCAGGGGGCGGTTGCCGACCTCGTCGGCCACACGCTGCGCGGTCGCCGGGTCGTCGAGGTTCCGCCGTGTCGCGATGTCGGGCAGCAGGAGATGGAGTCGCACCATGGTCACGATCGCCGCCACGTCGTCGGGGGGTAGACCCATCCGGGTGGCGACCTCGGCGGCCACCACCATCCCGACCTCGGTGTGGTCGCCCGGGTATCCCTTGCCGATGTCGTGGAGGAGGGTCCCGAGGAGCAGGAGGTCGACCCTATCGACCCGGTGGGCCATGGTCGCGGCGTTGGCGGTCGCCTCGAGGAGGTGCCGGTCGACGGTGAAGCGGTGGTACGGGTTGCGCTGTGGCTTGTTGCGCACTGCGGCCCACTCGGGGAGGAGCCGCTCGAGGAGGTGGCGCTGGTCGAGGGCCTCCAGCGGGGCGATGGCCGGCGGCCCGGTCGCGAGCACCCGTATCAGGGTGGACCGGAGGTCCTCCGGCCAGGGCACGGGAGGCGCCGGGGACTTGCGCCCGAGCAGGTTGAGCGCGTCGCGGCGAGATGGGTAGGTTCCGTTCGGCGGCCACGAGCGCGAGATGGAGCGGCAGGCCCGGGTCGTCGACAACGTCGGCCCCCTCGACCAGCACCACCTCGTCGTCGGTCAGCCCGATGCCGGTCTCGCCCTCGACGGCTGTGACCGTGTCCGGGCCGGACCCGGAGGAGCGGCCGCGCCGTCCGCGTCCGCGGGAGCGCGACCAGGCACTGCGTCTTCGCCAGGCGTCGTCCCCCTCCCAGGCGACGGTGCGCCCCGCCGTGGCCACCGACAGCATGAGCGCGTCCGAGTCCTCGAGATCGAGCGCAGTTGCCACCTGGTCCTGCTCCTGGAGGAGCAGCCTGTTGAGCTCGCGGCCGGCGCGCCGGTGGAGCTCGACGCGGACTGCGGTGAGCACCAACCGGGCATTCTCGAGTGCCACGGTGTCCACGTAGTCGCCGAGGATGGGCACCGCCTCCATCATGGCTCGGAGAGCGGCGATGTCCCGGAGTCCACCGTGTGACTCCTTGAGGTCGGGCTCCAGCAGGAAGCCGAGATCGCCGTTGGCGCGGTGACGCTCGTCCACCAGGTCGGCGAGGACCCCGAGCCAGGGTGGCTTCTGTTTGATCCATCGCTCGCGTGCACCCTCGAGGACCGGCTCGGCCACCTTCGGTTCGCCGCAGACCACCCTGGCGTCGAGCAGCCCGAGTGCCACCCGCAGATCGCTGCGGGCCATGTCGAGGGCCTCGCTTGCCCGCCGGACACTGTGGTCGAGCGAGATCCCCTCGTCCCAGACCGGGTACCAGATTCTGTCCGCGGCGGCCGAGACCCCCTTGCGCCCCTTGTGGACGAGGAGCACGTCGAGGTCGCTGAAGGGGCAGAGCTCTCGGCGGCCGTACCCGCCGACCGCGACGAGCGCCAGCCCCCGACCGTCCCCGCCGGTGGCTTCGTCGAACAGACCGGTCAGCCACTCGTCGGCGGCGTCGGCATAGGCCCGACAGAAGGCGTCACCCCGCAGCTCCGGGCGCTCGATCAGGCTCCGGCGTCGAGCTCGCAGGGACACGGCCGGACCGTACCACCGGCCGGTCGGAGTGAGCTCCGTACCGACTGTCGGCGACGGATGTGGTGAGCCGCGACCGGCGGGCCGAAGTGTGCAGGTAGCGTTGGGGCATGGCCGAGGACCAGGACCGACACAAGGGGCTCAGCACGATCGATGTCGTGCTGCTGGTGGTGGGTGGGCTGGTCGTGGTCTGGGTGGCGTTCGCCGCCCTGCACTTCATCGCCGGCCTTGTGTGGTTCGTGATCAAGGTTGCGCTGGTCGTCGGCCTCGTGGTCCTCGCGGCGCGCCTTCTCTTTCGGCGCCACTGAGTCCCGTTCCTGGCCTGGTTCCGCGCAAGGCGCTGGCGGACTCGGGCCGCTGGTTCAGGCGGTCATCGACTCGAAGAGCTCGATATGTTCGGCCACCATCCGCTGGGTCGAGAAGTACCCCTCGACGGCCAGTCGGCAGTCGGCCCGCTTGAGCTCGCCGAGTCGGCCGATGGCCTCGACCATCGCGTCGTCGTCCTCGCAAAGGAACCCGGTGTTCCCGTCGGCGACCACCTCGGGGGCAGCGCCCTCGGGGAAGGCGAGCACCGGGGTCCCGCAGGCCATGGCCTCGATCATCACCATGCCGAACGGCTCGTTCCAGCGGATGGGGAAGAGCAGGGCGGACGCCCCGGCCAGGAGCTCGAGCTTCCGAGCGTGCGAGACCTCGCCAAGGTACTGGGCGTCAGGTCCGAGCAACGGCTCCACCCTCTCGGCGAAGTAGCGCTTCTCCCATGTCTCGCGCATCTTGGCGGCCATGAAGATGCGGATGCCGGCCCGGCGGGCGATCTCGACCGCGCGGTGGGCCCCCTTGTCGTCGGCCATCCTCCCGAGGAAGAGGACGTAGGGACCCTCCTCGTCGCCTGCACCGTCGCCGACCGGGAAGAGCGAGGCGTCGATGCCGTGATGGATGACCCGGGCGACCGGGATGTCGGGAGCACTTCGGCGCTGGGCGTGGGAGATGGCGATGAGGGGCACCCGGCCGGACTGCGCACGGTAGAGATCGATGAGGTCCCCGTTGAACGGTCCGTGGATGGTGGTGGCGACCGGCAGATCCGGGTAGCGCTCGCAGTGGAACGGGCCCATCATCGTGTGGTCGTGCACCACGTCGCATTCCCGGAGCGCCTCATAGGCGTGGATGACGTGGCGGAGCTCCGGGACCGCCATCCCGATGCGCTGTCCCTCGGCCTCGGGCAGCACCCACTGTTTGGGCACCGGGCAGGTCGAGTCGCCGGTCGTGTAGAGGAGCACCTCGTGACCGGACGCGTGGAAGCCGCGGGCCAACTGGTCCACCACCAGCTCGATCCCGCCGTACAGGTCCGGGGGGATGGGAGTCCAGGGTGGGGCGATGAGTCCGATGTGCATGGGCAGATTCAAGCATCCGACCGGGGAGGGTAGGATCCGGGCGCACTGGCGGCGTGGCCGAGTGGTTTAGGCAGGGGCCTGCAAAGCCCCGTACGGCGGTTCGATTCCGCCCGCCGCCTCTGAGCTCCCTTGTGTCCCCGCCCCGGGCGAGGAGTGCACCATGGCGCCGAGGCCTACCGGGGTGTGGCGCTCACGCTGGTCAGGGCACCGGGCGCTCCGCTCCCGCCGGGTCGTCGGCCGGGAGGTAGTCCCAGACCAGCTGCGGGGCGATGTCCGAGCCGAACAGCAGGTTGGCCGGGACCTGCTTGTCGATGTGCCCGATGAGTCCCCGGTAGATGCCGAGACCGATCAACTCCTGCAGGCGGTCGGGGAAGGTACGGACCGTGGCGGACGGGATGCCGAGTTGCTGGTTCTCCTGCTGTCGGATGTACCCGGCGCAGTAGTTCATCGCGATCCCCACCCGACGCTCGGTGGTGGTGTTGGCCCCACCCCCGTGCCAGAGACTGCCGTGCCAGACGAGCACGCTTCCGCGCTCCATCTCGGCGGGAACCGAGTCGTACTGCCGGTGCAGGTCCGGCGAGTCGGCTGCGGTGTGGGAACCGGGGACGACACGTGTTGCGCCGTTTGCCTCGGTGAAGTCGGTCAGCGCCCACATGGTGTTGCACACCGTGGCCGGGTGCGGTTTCGGCAGGGGGATGACCTGGTCGTCGGCGTGGATGGGCTGGGCCGTCTCCCCCGGCCCGATGGCGATGGAGGAGAGCGAGGAGACCAGGAGGCCAGGGTCGAGGATCCGCTCGCAGACAGGAAGCACCGCGGGATGGACCGGGATCTCCGTGAAGCGGATACCGTGGGCCAGCAGGTTGTAGATGCGGGTGGTGCGGGTGCCCTCGAAGGCGTTTTCGGCCGGGACCACTCCAAGCTCCGCCTCGAGTCGCTCGACGTCGTCGAGCAACGCCCGGACGAGCGCCATGTCGATCACGCCCTCGAGGATGGTGTAGCCCTGCTCGCCGATCTCGCGAACGTGGGACTTGATGGTGGAGGTCATCGTGACCCTTTCCGGTGTCCGGGATCAGCCTATTCTTCGAGGGTGACCCAGAGGAAGCGGCCAGAGAACCGCTACGAGCTGATCACCTGTGCCGTCAAGGGGCACGTACTGGTCGGTGGCGATGCGGAGCTGGTGACCGCGGACGACGAGCTCGTGGTGCGCGACCTCGACGGCCTGCGGTGGTGCCGCTGCCTGCGGTGCGACGCGTGGGTCCCGTCGGCGGTGCCGGACCGGCCCGCCACGCTGCGCGTTCCATCCAGGGATGAGATCGAGCTGCCCCTCCGTGGCCGGGCTCTGCGGGACCTCTACGTCCTCCGCCTGATCGCCGTCGACCGGGCCGTCCACACCGTTGCGCTCGCGTTTCTTGCGGTGGTGCTGTTCACCTTTGCTCGGCACGATGCATCGCTGCACCAGGACTACCTCAACGTCATGAACGCACTGTCGGGGAGCGGCGCCGCCGCCAGCCGGGTGCGTGGGCTCCTCGGCTACCTGCGCAAGGCATTCGAGTACTCGCCGAGGCACCTGGTCATTCTCGGTCTGGTCTTCGTCGCGCTCGCCGCGGTCGAGGGGACGGAGATGATCGGCCTCTGGCGGGGCAGACGGTGGGCCGAGTACCTCACCTTCATCGTCACCAGCGCGTTCCTGCCCTACGAGATCTACGAGCTCAGTCTCCAGGTCACCGTGTTCAAGTCGGTCGCCTTCGTGATCAACCTGGTCATCGTCGCCTATCTGCTCTACGCAAAACGCCTCTTTGGTCTCCGGGGCGGGCACGCCTCCGAGGAACGGCGCCACGCTGACGGGGGTTGGGAGGCGGTCGAGCGGGCCACACCATCGGTGCCCAGCATGTCGAGCTCGTAGGCCAGCCCACGACGGATGGACGACCGGTGCGTCCAACTGCAGGTGGGCCGCCGGGGTCGGGGGACGTGGCCGAGGAGCCCGGTGGTATCGTCCTCCATCACGGGCCGTTGGCGCAGTTGGTAGCGCACTTGCATGACACGCAAGGGGTCGTGGGTTCAAGTCCCGCACGGCCCACCGATGAAAGCCCAGTTCAGGACCGTAAATCCTGAACTGGGCGGGTCCCCGAAAGCGCCAGAATGGCCCGATGGTCACATTTTGGTCACACGAATTTGCTACCTTGGTCCCGTCGGGGTGACCGAGGAGCGTTCGTGCAGGGACGGGTGTACCGCAGGGGAACGGGCTGGGCCTTCAAGGTCGACCTACCTCGCGACCCGGCCACCGGACAGCGCCGACAACGTCAGAAGGGCGGCTTCGCCACCCGCAAAGCGGCCGAGGAAGGCCTGACCGATCTGCTCGGTGAGATCCGGACGGATGTCGTCGCCGGCACCGGGACCACAAAGCTCGAGGTCTGGCTGACCGAATGGCTGGCCGCCGTGAAGCCTTCGCTGCGCCCAAGCACGTACTCGCTCTACTCGGCGCCTGTCAACCTTTGTGAGACAGAAAGTTTGGATAATCACTGTGCCGTCGTTGCATCCTCCTTCGGTTCGTTGATCCAGGCCACTGCCGGTAGTTCCGGAGGCGTCGGGACTTTCCGGACGAACCGCTCGGGATGGGCGGCGTAGGCGGTGGTCAGCACGTGACCACGCTGCTCTCGGATCAGTTCCGCTCTGCCGTAGTGGACGTCAGCCGGGGTGTGGAATCCGATGCCGGAGTGCCGATGATCGTCGTTATACCAACCGAAGAACCGGCCGCAGTGGGCATGGGCATCTTCGAAGGACCCGAAACTCTTGGGGAAGTCCGGCCGGTACTTGAAGGTCCGGAAGTGGCTCTCCGAATAGGGGTTGTCGTTACTCACATGGGGTCGGCTGTGGGACTTGGTGACGCCGAGGTCAGCCAGCAGGTGGGCAACTGGCTTGGCGATCATCGGTGACCCCCGGTCCGAATGGATGGTGAGCTCGCCGGCTCCGATGCCCTGCTTCTCGATGGTGTCAGCCATGAGAGCCTCGGCCAGGCTGGCCCGCTCCGCTCGAGCCAGCATCCACCCGGGCACGTAGCGGCTGTAGATGTCGATGATCGAGTACAGGTAGTAATAGGTCCACTTGGCTGGGCCGTGGAGTTTGGTGATGTCCCACGAGTAGACCTGGTTCGGCCTGGTGGCCACCAGCTCGGGCTTCACCCGGGCCGGATGGATGGCATGCCTGCGCCGGTCACCAACTTCGCCGTGCTCCCGGAGTACCCGGTACATGGTGGAGACCGATCCCAGGTAGATGCCCTCGTCGAGGAGCTTGGCATAGACGGTGGCCGGAGCCTCGTCCATGTGCTCGGTGCTGTTCAGCACCCTGCGGATCTCCTTCCGCTCCACCTCGGAGAGGGCCCGGGGCTGGGGGGTTGCCACCCGCTCGGGCCTCGGTGGAGCCGGGCTCTTGCGGTGCCGGCGGTAGTGCCGTGCCCGGCTCTCACCGAGGGCTGCACACGCGGCCCGCACCCCGACCGTCGGGGTCAGCTCGTCGATGGCTTCGTCGATCACCTGGTCTCGCCTCTCTCGTCCGGCTCGCTGTCGGTGGCGAACTGCTCCAACAGCGCCGAGAGTTTTCCCTGGACTTCGATGACCTTCCTCGCCTTGTCCAGCTCGCCGGTGAGCCGCTCCTTGTCCTTCTTTAGTCGGGCGATCTCCTTGTCACGGGGATCGGCGGCCTGGCGGCCGGCGGGTCGGGCCAGGGCCTCCTCGGCTCCCCGATCACGCTGGCGGCGCCACTCGGTGAGGAGGGAGGAGTAGAGGCCTTCCCGGCGGAGCAACGCTCCTTTCTCGGCCTTGCCCAGCGTGTCGTACTCGGCGAGGATCCTCGCCTTGTAGGTAGCAGGGAACCGGCGTGGCCCCGTGGCCCGTTCGGGGACCTCGGGGTCCGGGTCTGTGGTGTCGTCCATGCCACCAGCATGATGGCGCGTGTCGTCAGAGTGGTTGATTGTCGTGGTCATTTTCGGGGCTCGTTTCCCCGCCCTCAGTTCAATGAATCAGCAGTTCGATCTGCCTCACTGAAGGTTGACACAGAGGGACTCGACCGCCGTCACCAGCTGGATCACGCCGAGGATCGGTGCGCTCAAGTTGGCCGAGGTCACCCCGCAGGTTGTCCAGCGGCTCTACACCGACCTGGCCACTTCGGGTGGCCGAAGCGGCCAGGGCTTGAGCCCCCGCTCGGTCCGGCTGGCCCACCAGGTGCTGCAGCAGGCGTTCGCCAAGGCAGTGCAGTGGAAGCTCACGGCGAACAACCCACTGGCCTCGGGCATCATCCTTCCTCGCATGGAACCCAAGGAGATGAAGACCCTCAGCGCCGAGGATGCCAAGGCGTTCCTCGACGCCACCGCCGATGACCGCTTGGGTCCGCTGTGGTGTCTTCTGCTCACGACCGGTCTGCGACGGGGCGAGGCACTCGGGTTGCGTTGGACCGACGTCGACCTGGCCGACGCCCGGCTGGAGGTGCGCCAGACCGTGGTGGCGGTGAAGGGGACGCCGTTGATCTCGGAGCCGAAGACCAAGACGGGCCGACGGACGGTCTACCTGTCGGGGAGGACGATCGAGGCCCTCAAGGATCAACGGGCTCGCCAGAAGGCCGATCGGAAGTTGGTCGGGAGCGCGTGGGAGGACTCGGGCCTGGTCTTCACGACGACGACCGGGGGACTGCTTCACCCAAGGAACGTGCTTCGGGACTTCCAGATCGCGCTGGACAAGGCCAACCTGCCCAAGGTCAGGCTCCACGACCTCCGCCACACCGTGGCCACGCTGTTGCTCCACGAGGGCGCTCACCCCAAGGTGGTCCAGGAGCTGCTCGGCCACGCCAACGTGGCCATCACGCTGAACACCTACTCGCATGCCACCCCAGGACTCCACCGGGAGGCCGCCGACATGCTCGAGGGCGTGCTCAAGCTCTGATCGTCACCATCTCCCGCAGGGCGTCGACCGGCACCCGGAGGAGTCGGTCCCCGATCCTGACGCAGGGGAGCCCTTCGGCCCCGCCGGTCGCCTCGAATCGGCGGGCCAGCTCGTAGGCCGCCGATCTCCCGATACGGAGGAACTTCGCCGCTTCGGGGATGGTCAAGAGCGTGACCTCCACCGGCCGCGGTCGGCTTTCGGCCGGCTCGTCGGTGTCTACCAATCGAAGATGGTCGTGGGTGCTCATCGTGGTCCTTCCGGCCGTTGTCCAGTCCGTCCGTCGCGAAACTGCTGTCCAGTTCGTCTGGACCGATCGACGGTCCTGACATCAGCGGATCGGTGCTGGCTGCGTCTGTTCATTGTCCAGATCAACGTCACCCTCAACGTCACCCTCGGATATCTCGGCAGCAACACCAACGTCACCCTCGGGCTCCAGCGATCTGACGGCCACGTCACCCTCCCAGGTCAGAGCCCTGTCGGTGTGACCGAGGAGCCGCCACAGGCCATATGACCGTCTTCTGGGCCCACATCAGCACTCCCGCCGCTATCGAGCCGGGGGAGTGCTGTACCCGGCCCGGTTCGATGGGGACCCGTGCGGGGCCGCACGCCCTCCCTCGTGGCCACTCACGATGGTTCCGAGAGTTCACACCGGTCTGCGGATCGAGAGAGGCGCCCAAGCGGGCATCGAGCCCGCCACGGGCACCTGGGTGACTCAGCACATCGGCTTCGCCAAAGCGGTACGGAACATGTCCACACCTGTGCACTCGAGTGCGGGAACGTCACCCTCGCCCGTCGCGAAACTCGCTTTCGCTCGGCGGCGGAGCCCGCCCGCAGGGCGGCATCTCAGCGATGCAACTGTGTGGACATTGAATGTCCCGATCTGGCGGAGCCGAGGGTGACGTTCTCATCGGCGACCATGGCGGGCTCAATGCTCGCCATGGCGCCGCTTCGTGAGGGAAGCCGATGTGGCGGGCCCGATCATGCGGCCGTGAGCGCGTGCTACGAGACCCTCACCGCACTGCCTTCGAGGTGCGCAAGGCCAGCGACTCGCCAAAGCCGGCCAGAAGGGCCGGAGAGGCGAGAGCGGACAGGCGGCGGGGTGTGGCGAGGCCCGCACCGGCACAGGGGCCCTTGCAATCGTGTTCGGCCGTCTCCGGTGGAGTTGGTTAGCCTGAGACTTCAGGCGGTCTCAGCATGTGCCTGCCGCCTTCCCCCGGGTTTGGGTGAAGCCAGAGCCATGCGAAGACCAGACCGCGGATCAGAACGGTTGTGATGGTCACGAGGCAGGGGACGGCCTTCGTGCACTCATGGTCCCGCTCAGTCATGAGGGTGACGTTCGTCCCACACCCACAGATGCGAGGGTGACGTTGGAGGAGTGGTGACAGAAGCGAGGGTGACGTTCGTTCCAGACCCACAGACGCGAGGGTGACGTTGGGCATTCTCGGAACAATTCGTTGGAGGACGACATTTGCCGAGTCGGACCGGCATTCCATGGTGACCCGACCAGGCGAGAATGCGTGCCCCGCAGACGCCACGTAGGCGGCTGTTACTGACTCGTGACCAACTGTGGCCAATTTGACCAAGGTCTGATCGGGACGCATTGGCCTGTTCAAGTCCAAAATCAAAGCTGTCGGTTAACCCTTGACGATTCTCCCTGTTTCAAACTACCATTGACATATAGCAAGGTTTGGTGCACAATGAACTCAGACATCAAAGACTGGGCTGATTGGGCCGAGTCTCAGGGTTGGACAGTCAAGACTGACGGCAAGGGCTACGCCAGGTTCTACGACCCGGACGACGAATACATCGCCCAGTACCCGGCCACCCCATCGAACCCGCGTAGACGAATGAAGGATCTACAAGTGGCGCTGAAGAAAGCCGGGCTCCAAATCCCGCCGCCGTCGAAGAAAGAGCAGAAGTCCGCACGACGAAAGGAGAAGGACAAGTGAACGAGTGGGCCGTGACCGTGACCATTGCTGGGAATCGATCAGAGTCCTACCTGGTCGAGTTGGAGGACCGCCTTCCCTCGGAGGACTATTTCGTGTCTGCTATCCCGACACGCGAGCAGTTCTCCGTGACGGGTACCCTCCCGGCCCCAGAGTGGCAGAAGGCCTCTGACCTTGTGATGGGAGTGGTCGAGAGCGTGGTTGATGGGCCGATCGAGTTTGTCGGTGTCGAAGTCCTCGACCGGGACGAGTACGACCGCCGGGCCGATGAGTCCACCCTGCCGGAGGTTGTCTCTGCTCCGGAGGTGGCAGCGATCCTGGGAGTGACCCGCCAGCGGGTCCACCAACTACTCAGTCGGCCCGGGTTTCCCGAGCCCCTGTTTCGGCTCGGCTCCGGGCCGGTGTGGAGTGCCGAAGCCATCCGGTCGTTTGATACCCGGTGGGACCGCAAGCCGGGCCGACCGGCGCGGAAGCTCACCGCGTGAGCGGCCGTACCTGCACCCCGTAGGGCCGTCGACCGAACGCATGTCAGAGAAGAAGCCGAAGGACGGTTCGGAATCCCATTTCGCGAGCTACCTCAACCCTCAGAGCCTCCCATGGGAGTATGAGAAGGAGGTTGGTGGGAAGAATCCGGACTTCTTCGTGGAGTGCGAACCACAGGCTTTTGTAGCCGAAGTGTACGACCCCACGATTCGACTGCCCAGACAATTGGGATGGTTCACGTCATACCCCGCACTCAGGAAAGCCTTCAAGGACGCAAAGAGGAAACAGATCGCCGCCGTCAAAAAGACAGGCCTTCCCTACGTCGGCGTCATCGGACGCGCAAACTCAGACATGGAAGTTGCGCCATTTCTTATGGCTGGAGCCATGTTCGGCAATCTGGCCTACAGCGTTCCGGTTTCCGCCGACCCACTAGCGGCGCCACGTGAGGGCAAGACCGTCTTTGACAAAGGTGGGAGCGTTCAGCCGAAACGATTCAGAGGTGTCAGCGCCGTCGCCGTGATGCAGATCTTCAATCCCACGCTCTGGAAGGTTGAACAGGCTTGGGACGAGCGACTTGGCAAACGTAAAGATGTCGGGCCGACTCTGACCGATGAACAGATCACACGGGAACTGGCGGACCGAGCCAGGATCATGAACGAAGTAGCGAATCACATGGCCGAGACTGGCGACTTCCTTCCCGAGTGCAAGCTGGTGAGACTCGTCGTGCTCCACAACCCGTTCGCCACCCATCCTCTGGACATGTCCACCCTGGCCGGGCCTCATGATGAACAGTGGCAAGGGGTCGAGATAGATGGAGTACTGCGTTACGGACCGTACTGGAGGGGACCTCTCATTCACGAAACTGGGCAAAAGGGGAATAGCGCCTGACTGGTGTGGTTTCGGCTACTTCATCCCAAAGTACGTAGCATTGGAAAGTGGCCGCCGAGCTGGAACTGATCGTGTCGGGGGTCACGGGGGCCATGGCTGGCGGTTCGGTTCGCCCCTTCCTGGCTCCGTTTGATGCGGTGTCGGACGTGTGGAGGGCGGCCATTGTGCAGCGGTTGACCACCACGGGGGACCGGATCGCTCGGAAGCGTGGGTCTCGAACGCTCGAGATCAGCGAACGAACGGCTGTCAATGCGCTCGCAGCTTCTGCACTCACCGATGACGCCGTTCTCCAGGAGTACCTTGCCGGTGTCGTGGCATCGGCAAGTGTGGAGAATGACAATGCACACATGCTCGCACTGGTTGGGCGCTTGACTCCGCTTCAGATGAGGTTGCACTACGGGCTTTACCTGGGAGCCGTGATGCATATCCGGAGAGAGGGATCAACATTCGAAGACGTCTACCAGCGGTGGGAGTATGCCAACGACTACGACGGGCAAAGGGAGATGGTCACACTAATCACCGATCCGGAATTACCTCGGGCGGCCGACTGGGACCGTGCCGAGAGAGCATTGGACAACCTCCGGCGCGAGGGATTGATCGAGTCGAAGGCGACCTACTGGGACTCGACGGAGCAAGGAATCGTCTCGTTCAAGATGACGCCTTTCGGCATTGACCTATTCGCAGCAGCCTTGGGGGTCGACATCATCGCATTCGGGGATCTGTGCGAGTGCGAGTTGGATGTGTTGCAACTCGACCCCGTGATACCCCCGATGGAAACGGAATCGATGGAGGGGTTCTCGGAGGTCTACGGGAATACGGATCAGGGCCATGCTTGGAAGCGCATGACAGAAGGACGAGGCAATTAGGCCCGAAAGGACTCGTTCTCTGATCTCCGTCTAGCGGATCGGGATCCCCACAGGGTCTGAAGATCGCGGCCACCCACGTCCAGAACGGCTGTCTTAAGCGCTCCTGGTCCATTCCGACCCCAGGCCCGGCCGGATTCGGGACTCCTGTGCGGTGCTGTGGTGGACTGAGGCCCATGATTCGGCAGCTCTCAGCCGTCTGGACCTATGACCACCTCGTGGGTGCTGTGGCCGCCGGTGCAGCAGTTGTCGCGGCTATCTATTCCGTCAAGGGCCTCTCGGCGACCAGGAGCGCAGCGGATAGCGCCGGGAAGAACTGGCAAGCGGAGATCCGACCCCTCGTATCCGCTCAGACTCTTGGCATCGGGACAGACAAGCTGTCGATCATGCTGGCGAACTCAGGTGGAGCTGCCCAACCCGCCGTCGTGGGAGCGATCAGTCAGAGCAAGCTGTTTGGTGGCCACATCGCTCTCGGGGCCCACGTCACCGCTCAAGTACACGCTCAGTTCCCACAGCTCATTCATCACGATTACGGACGACCTGACGGGATCTTTCTGATTGTCGCCAGGGATGCAGGCGGAAAGTGGTGGGACATGAGCACGGGAGGACCATGGATGAAGATCAAGGCCGATCCCGGTTCACCGACCTTCCTTCAGGAGGTCATCGCTGCTGTCGTCAACTCCGCGGCGGAGAGTCAATCGATAGGTGAGTGACCTCGTTCTGGCCGGACGGGTCAGCTGCCTCTGGCCTTTCAAGCCACCTCGTCCGCTGGACGCAATCGTGCGGAGTTGAGGTCGCCTTCGCTGATCCAGCGAGCTGGCAGGCCCCGCATCAGAAGACCAAAATCGACGGTGCAGGATCCCTTGGGAAAGGCGTCGTGATCGTCGAACATGCTCGACTCGACGGAGTCGATCTGGACGGGCAGAGCATCCCAGCGGGGACAGTCCAGACTCACCCCGGTGAACTGGTCTCAGTCGCCATGTGGCGAGTACCCATGCGAACCCTCACGAAAGAAGCCGATCGCATCATCGAGGCATGAGAAGAGTTCACCCCCGAGGGCTGCATTCTCGTGTGCCGTGGCCGACAGGTGGAGTTTTCCATCGTGGCTCGATACTGCGATGTGAATCTCCGACCCCTCGTCACGGACCTGAAACTGTGCACGATGGTGAAGACCCGGAAAAACCCGGTCCCCGGCGAGAGCTGTAAGGCGTGAGTTCGTATCACGCCGGGGTATGAAGACGCCGACATGGGTGCCTTGGTCATCGTCCCACTCGACGGCAAATCGATGAGCGGCGTTCTCAGTGGTCAGCCCGACAGCTCCCGGCAGGTGAGCAGGCCTGAGGTGTCCTAGGCGGATGAGGCATATCCCGCCCACGGCCCAACCCGAAACAACGAGTGGCCGGAACGGAGCTGGGATGTGACGTTCAGCAACTTCCGGGTCGATCCGATAGTTGATGAGTAGGCGCCTCTCGATCGTGCAGTCGATGGCTTGAATGAGCATGTCACGCTCCTTTTGGTTCTTCGGCGGTCTTCTTCTTGCGACGCTGCCGGAGCACTATCTGTTCCGGACAGACAACCGAGAGGAACTGACCGACGCAGAGAGCCAATCGCTCCTCGACTAGTGAGTAGAAGATGCGATTCGCATCCCTGCGCTCATTGATTAGTCCGGCGTTCCTGAGCACACCCAAATGCCGTGAGACGGAGGGAGCGCTGATAGTGAATCGAGACGCTATGTCCCCAGCCGTGAGTTCTCCGCCCTGGAGATCCTGCAGAATCTGCCGCCGGGTGGGGTCGGCGAGTGCCTTGAACACCCCGGCGTCGTCGTCCATGGTTCTATATTAGCTAATGTGCTAATAACAAACAAGAAGGGGAAGCCACCACCTCAGGCTGAACCTGCCCCCAGTCAGCTGGATGGGACAGGCCGGCTCAGGTTCGCCGAAGTCTGGGTGCAAGAACAGGTGGTGCCTTTCCAAATTCGGAAAGTGCCCAGCTTGCGCCCCGGAGGTGCTGGTGTCCGTCCATCACCCCGTCAGGAAAGCTATAAGTGACCACATAGCCATCAACCACATCCGCAATCGCAGGCACGTCGTGAGCGAAAGACTCTGGAGGAACGTTTTGTGCTCCGGAGAGGGGTGCGTAAGCGATGAACTGGGGCGGTATGGCAAGATCGGGAATCACGAACCTATAAGTGTCGCCATGCTGGACGACCGCGGTCGCTGTTGCGATAGCTGCAATTGGTGGAAGTCCGAAATAGCCATAGGGCAACTCGAACGGCGCCGTCTTATACGGGAGAGTAAGCAGGCGCCCGACAGGCTGGCCAGGGTTCTTTATGTAGACGTACGAACCAATCAACGTGACGGTACGCCTGTCGTTTGGTCCACCCGAGATCGTCGTTTGCCATCGATCAGGGGCCTGCCAAGTGCCCACCACCTCTTCACTCGATAGCCGCACCGCCTTGCCCAGCTCGTTAGTAGTTCCAGCCGGAACGTGAGCCACGAATCGAAGGGAGGGGACCTGCGCAGTAACCTCCGCCGCAGACCGGAGCGACACCTCTTGACTCGTCGGTGCGAAGGTAAGCCCAAGCGCCACCCCCAAGATGGCAAAACCGGTCAAGATGCTGAGCAGGACGTAGGGAGCGGAGCGCCTCGGTGTCAACACCAATGCATCCTACCGAGGGGTATCGCTGACGGCCGAATTGACGAGACCGCAGGGAGAAGTCCTGGCCCGTCGTCTCGTCCCCTCTACGATGGGCTAATGAAGCGGAGCGATCATGTGGGGGAGTGGTGATGCCAAGTCCGGAGCCTTCCACTGAGGGTCTTCCCCAGGAGGCGCTGGATCGCCTTCAAGAGCTCGAGCCCACCTCCGGGAGTCTCGGACTCTTCACTAGCGACTTGTCGGTCAATGAGTTCATGCTGGTGAGGGAGGCGGGCTTCAGACCACGGGGGCTAGTTTTCGGAAGTTCCATCTTCCACGTCGGTGTTCAGGGGCGGAGGTGGGGGAAGAACGTTGAACTCGCCAAGCTGACTGAGGCGCTGTATTCGGCTCGAGAGTTGGCCATGACGCGTATGGAAGAGGAAGCTGACGTGCTTGGCGCTGACGGGATCGTCGGAGTTCGGTTGGACATCAAGTACTACGACTGGGGAAAGCATTCGGCGGAGTTCATCGCCATTGGCACGGCAGTGAGTGCAAACGCCGGCGGCGATTGGCGAACTACTAAGGGACTCCCGTTCACCAGCGACCTGAATGGTCAGGACTTCTGGACGCTCCTTCAGACCGGTTATGCCCCAGTCGGACTGGTGCTCGGGAACTGCGTCTTTCACGTAGGCCACCGAAACGCATTCGGAACCGTGAATCAGTATCCACGGAGCATGGAGCTGCCGAAGATCACCCAAGCTCTCTACGAGGCACGAGAGCTGGCTATGGCCCGTATGCAGGATGAAGCCAGCAGCCTAGGGGCTGAGGGCGTCGTAGGTGTCCAGCTCGTGGAGAAATCGCACATGATGAGCAGCCACATCATTGAATTCCTCGCAGTGGGGACGGCGGTTCGACCGATGTCAGGCGATCATTCTCTCGCCCTGCCGCAGCTGACGTTGAGCCTCGATCACTGATCGGATCGGGCTGCCAAGTTGAACAACCTTCACTCGTCGAGTGTGACCGGGCGCTCCGTAGCCGCCCAACTGGTCTCTTCGCACGATGCCCTTGATGATGGAGGAAAGTCACAACCTCGTAGTGCGGCCGACCCTCGAGAATCGGGGGGCAAATCGGTAGTTCCGGTATCTACAGACTTCAGCGTCGATGAGTGGCTCCTGGTCGACGATGCAGGGTACGAACCCTGTGGTCTCCTCTTCGGAGTGGCCGTCTTCCATATCGGCCTGGTCGGCGTGCTGTCTGGCAACGGTGAGGTGTCCACGCTTTCGAGGGCTCTTCTGGAGGCCCGAGAGATAGCCACTGCGAAACTCCAACTCGAAGCACGACGTGCGGGCGCTGTGGGCGTCGTTGGTGTGCGACTCGCCATCGACCAGCTTGGAGGAAAGAGCCATCTGGCTCGGTTCGTAGCCACCGGAACCGGTGTTCGCCCAAAGCCTCCGGCCTCCGTCGCAACGGACGATAAGCCGGTCGAGCCATTCCTGACCGCCCTGTCCGGTCAGGAGTTTGCCCTACTGCTCAGAATTGGCCTGATCCCCGTCGGCCTCGTGATGGGCGTGTGCGTGTATCACGTGCGACGTCTCGGGTCGCTTGCCTGGATGAGGACGTACTTCCAAAGCGTTGAGATGCGTGGTTACACCGAAGCCTTGTACGAGGCGCGAGAGCTGGCTATGGGAAGAATTCAAGCTGAGGCGATCGCTCTGAACGCCGAGGGAGTAGTTGGCGTCACGACGTCCGAGCTCTCCCACGTCTGGGGAAGTCGCGTCATCGAGTTCTTCGCCATTGGGACAGCAGTGAGATCTCTTAACGACCAGGATGGTCAGGTCGAACCCAAGTTCGTTCTCTCGGTCCATGACGCCATTGTCTCGAATCCAGCGGCGATATTGGGAGACGACGAACGGAACGAGCCCCAGTGATGGCGGACGATCCGTCCGTACCTGCAGATCACGTCCCGCAAGGCAACGGCCCGAACCTCAACGGTCTTCCCCCGGCCGGCGCTCGTCGCATAGGCGCTCTCCGGTCGGGTGCCCCTTGGAGCAGCAACCAACACGTTGGTGCGGAAGCAACCCTGCGAGACGTTGGTTTCGAGCCGGCTGGAGTCGTTGTGGGGAGCGTCTACACCTATGGGTATCCGTATCGGAGCCCTCAGGGTTACAAGCCAAGAACGCATTTCGGTTCGGGCTCCTACCCAAACTCGATCATCGATGATCCGATGTCGGCCAAGCGGTCAGGTGGTTACGTTCACGATTGGTCGATCAGCTCGGCTGGACAACCGGTGGCGGATCTGGGGTGGACCTGGGAGAAGATGGTTTCCCAGCATCGAGAACGCCGAATCGCCAATGAGGCTGTCGACCATCTCGTGCAGGAGGCGAAGGCGGCTGGGGCCCATGGGGTTGTGGGCGTTCAGTTCGCTCTCAAGGGCATGGGCACGGACGCAGTGGGCCGCTCCGTTTACGAGCTCTCGGTGTCGGGAACAGCTGTCCGTGCCGCCGGACTCCCACCGGTCAAGAGCCTCTTCACCACTCACTTGAGTGCTACGGACGTGGCGAAGGCCATCGCCCACGGATTTGCCCCGGTGTCCTTTCATGTCGGCATTTCCGTGGTCTGCGCTCAGTTGGGGGCAACCTCGAGGCGTCGGCTCCGGTCGATGAACAACGGAGAAGTTGAACAGTTCTCCGAGGTCACCGAAAAGAGTTTGCAACTTGCCCGACGTGACCTCGAGCGTACGAGCGTCTCCGCAGGTTCTGTGGTCCTAGCGGCCCCTCCGCTCATACATATTCACCACGAGATGGGAACCGTTTACGAGTCAACGGTTCGTATTCCTGGTTCCGTTCTGAGGCGGTTCAAGCACTCGGGTGTGCGGACCGGACTTGACTATCTGCCCATCGTCAGGTTGAACGATCAGCCCTGATCGACCGTGAGGCAGCGTGCGTAGCCGAAGGAGCATGTGGCACACGACCCGCATGCTGGTCAGCGCTGGAACGTACGGGAAAGATCCAAGCCGAGGTTGGGCAACGGCTTGTTCGTGGCAAAACGGTAGAGGATCGTGCGCATGTACATACCCGCTGCTGCGAGGTACATGGAGACGATGAAGAAGCCGATCACCCCGAGGACGGCAATCGGTACACCGAGCACGGGCAGACCGGCTACTGCTACCACGACGCCGGCGATGATGACCGCCAAGGCCAGCAGGATCCATCCGAGGAGCAGCACCCCGAAGCGCAGCGCCCCCCGAGCGATGGTCCCGAAGGTCGTCTTGATCAGATGAGATGACTTCTTCAATGCCTCGATCGGGCCGACGTCTTCGAACGCCAGTACCGGGATGACCAGGAACGTGGCCACGGCCCATGCCAGTCCGCCAAGGAAGCCCAACAGTCGTCCGAATACACCGAGGCGGCTTTCGATTGCCTGGATGAGTACTCCGACGACTCCGGCCAAGAGCGCCCAGCTGAACACCACACGGCGCCGTGACCACGCCAGAGCGGCGGCCTGACGGACCGTAATGGTCCTCCCCTCGATCTGCTCATTCGCTGCGAAGGCCAGCGCCACGTTGAAGTACACGCCGACGAAGGTCGAAACCATGATGCCGGGGATGAGGTAGAAGACGTCCCACGGAGATGCTCCGTAGGCTCGCCACAGAGGCACCGCCACCGCCCCCGAGATGGCCAGGAAGGCCACAGCCGAGGTCACCCCGGACAGGACCGGCAACCAGATCATTCTCCGGTTCTGACGGAATAGTGCAAGCGACGCCCGGAGCAGTTGCTTCCCGATCGGTGTTCCGCCTTGCAGCGCAGGCGCCGGCATCGGTGAACTGGCCGTCAGGTGCTCCGTCCAGGCAGCACCGTCCCAATAGCGGAGCTGACCGGTCCCGCCCGGATCCGGATACCAATCCGCAGGAGGAAGTTCCGTCGACATCCTGAGATGATACCGAACGGACCGGAATACGGCTCGAGACCTCTATGGAAGCCACGAGCCTGAATCAGCCAGCTGAAACCTGCTGTGCCATGCGGGTGGTCTCACTCTGCCGCCACTCGAGGGCCTCGGGTTCTTCCCGCCACTGGAGGATCGACTCGCCGAGACCCTCGACGATGGTTCGCACCTCATTCGGATGCGCACGAAAGAACTCTCGCCTCGTGTTTACGAGGTTCACTTTCCGTTCCGCCAGCATCTGATGAAGCTGGGTTTCGAGGGTGACGGCGTCGTCGCTCGGAATCAGCGCGTGCACGTCGTAATGGAATGGAACGGATGCATCGCCCAGTTCCCGCACTCGGTCCATCGGTTCGAGCCGCCGGGTCATGCCGATCTTGACCATGTCGGGCCCGAACGCCCCGAAATTGGAGATGATGTAGACCGTCCCAGCCCGCGTGTTCGCCGCACGCCGAGTGAGTCCGTCGATGGCGTCCTGGATTTGGGCGACCCTCGACTCAGCTTCGTCGGCGGCTGCGTGGTCACCCTGAGCTCGCAGCGCGTCGATTGTCAGTCGATAGTGCTCCTGTTCCTTGGCCAGCTTCGCCTGCTCACGCTCGAACTCTCGTCGAGCGATCTCGTCCTCTTTCGCCCGCTGTCGGATCTCACGGTCGCGCTCCTTTTCTTCTGCGACCTTGGCGAGGTAGTCGGCGGTCAACTCGAGTTCTTGGACCCGAAGGGCGTGGTAGCGGTCCTCGACCTTGATGCTCATCGTCGCTCCGAGTTTGACGATGGTGGCTCGTGCCTTGTCCAAGCGAGCGATATTGGACTCGAGCGCATACGGCTTCATCGAGTGCACGGCGTTGTCGGCTTCGTTGTTGTACGCACGCAGCATCAACTTCGAGAACTCACGCACCATCTTGTTCCCCTGAGTGGCTGATCCATTCACCGTCCAGTTGGTGGACCCGACAACGGCGTTGCCAGCTTTGGCCGCATCTTTGATCTGTGCTGTGATCCCAGCCAGCCGAGCCTTGTAGGCGGGGGAGTCGTCGAGCGGGTGCCGGTACTGATAGATGCCAACTTCCTGGAGGATGGCGGTTTCGTTCGTCTCGATGATCTGACTCTTCAACTCCCTCAGCTCGTTGGCGGCCTGATTGCATTGATCCAAGACGGGCTGCATATGGGCAATTGCTGCTTCGGTTTGGGCTTTGGTCGCTTGGAGCTGGTCCACCTGGGCCAGCAGCGCTCGCGCTGCCTCAACCTCCGACCGCAGATTCAGAGCCTCTGCTCTCAGGGGTTCGATTTGAGCAAGGAGTGCATGAGTTATAACCAGAAGTTGTGGATGCACCATCGTCTGAAAGGCGCGACGTACCCTCCAAGTTGACCAAACAACGATTCCGCCGGTTCACGCCAGCGGGGAGGGATACGCCAATGTTGAAACTAGTCCATGACGCCACCGCGACCGCGGTGGACGACCCCGATGCTCTGACCATGAGTCTCGACGAGCTGTGCCGGGTGGCCGCCCAGGACATGCTGGCGGTGTCGCTGCTGGCTGAGCGCCGGGCCTACCTCGAGGCCCATGCCGACCTGCTCGACGCCACCGGGAAACGCCTGGTGGTGGGGAACGGGTTCGCCCGGGCCCGAGAGGTGACGACCGGGGCGGGGATGGTCGAAGTCGCCGCCCCGAGGGTCGACGACCGCCGCGAGGGCGAACGGTTCTCCTCGGCCATCTTGCCGGCCTACATGCGCAAGTCACCCAAGGTGACCGAGGTGCTCCCCATCTTGTACCTGCGCGGGCTCTCGACCGGCGACTTCGCACCGGCGCTCGGTGAGTTCTTCGGCTCTGACGCCGGGCTCTCGCCGTCCACGGTGACCCGCCTGACCGAAGCCTGGCAGGCCGAGCACGCCGAGTGGTCAGAGCGCGACCTCTCGGGGCTCGACTACGTCTACTGGTGGGTCGACGGCATCCACTTCAACATCCGCCTCGAAAAGGACCGGCTGTGCACGCTGGTGATCGTCGGGGTCCGCCCTGACGGCACCAAAGAGCTGGTCGCCCTGGCCGACGGCTACCGCGAATCGACCGAGAGCTGGGCCGAGGTCCTGCGCTCGGTGCGCGACCGTGGGTTGGCCGCCCCCGTGCTCGCGGTCGGCGACGGGGCACTCGGGTTCTGGGGCGCGCTGCGTGATGTGTTCCCCTCGACGCGCGAGCAGCGCTGCTGGGTCCATGCGACCAAGAACGTTCTCGACGCGCTCCCCAAGCGCCTCCACGACGACGCCAAGGAAGCCCTCAAGGCGATCTACAGCGCCGAGTCGCGCACGGTCGCTCTCGAGGCGGTGAAGCGCTTCGCCGACGAGTTCGCAGCGTTCCCCAAGGCCACGAAGAAGATCACCGGCCAGCTCGACGTGCTCCTCGCCTTCTTCGATTATCCCCTCGAGCACTGGGTCCACCTGCGCACGACCAACCCGATCGAGTCCACCTTCTCGACGGTCAGACTCCGGACCAAGGTGACCCGTGGCGCGGGATCACGCAAGGCCGGCCTCGCCATGGCCTACAAGCTGCTCGACGCCGCCCAGGCTCGCTGGCGCCGGATCAACGGCCACGAGCTCGTGCCACTGGTCCGCGCCGGCGCCACCTTCATCGACGGCAAGCTACAAGAGAGGAGCGAATCGACGACCGACACCAGCAGCCGCACCGGGTCCGTCGCTGCCTGATCGCGATTTCTCATCCACAACTCTTGACTATTGCTCGGAGTGCATCTCGTTCAGCGGTAAGGCTCTGGAGTTCCGGTCGGAGCCGAGCCAGTTCCGTCTGGAGCTCTGCTCGTTCAGGAACGCCGAGCGCTCGAAGCTCTGCCTGCAGTCTGGCGACTTCCGCTTCCAGTTCCTTCTTGCCCCCGAAGAGTCCGCCCTTATGGTCCTTGGCAGGTGGCGGTGCATCTTGCGGAGTTGCTGCCTGATATTGGGGTTGAGGCTGTGGTGGTGCCACCGGCGCTGGGGACACGTCGGGAGCCGGGTTCGACGGAACTGCCGGCGCGGTGTGTCCGGTCCAGGCAGTTCCGTCCCACCACCGGAGCTGGCCCACGATCGAATCTGGGTACCAACCTGGTGGGGTAGAGGATTGATCAGCCATATCTCTCCTGGTCACGAGTAGTGCTGTGAATTTCCGCCAACCGTGTATCCGGCGCGGTCGCCATGACAATGCCTGCGCCATCAGGCTGAACGGCCCAACGGTACTCAAACCTGCGAAGACCCGAGCGTGGCTTCCGCCAGAAGATATATTCATCCTAGTAAATAGTCATCCAAAGTAATATCATCGAGATGTGGCGCTCAACCAGGTCCGCCATCCGTACTTCGACGGCTGGCTGGGCAGCTCCCGGTCATTGTGGCAGCGGAGATCGCCGCAGAGCACGGCAGGGGAGCGACACTTCCGTACGTACGCCATCAGATCCAGATCAGCCGGCACTTCCCGGACATGAGTGAGCTTCGGACCGACCACACCGTCGAGGGCACCCGTTACGTGATGCGAGTGCTCACCTGCTTCATCGACGGAGATCAGGGAGTGCTGGTGTGCGTCGGGGGCAACAAAGAGGGCTGGCAGGAACGCACCGGACACGACTCGTACGACGACTACGTGCCGGTCGCAGATCAGATCGTTGACCGATATCTCACCAGAGGAGGAACATCATGAGTGGCAAGGACACCATTGAGCCGGCACCCGAGGACTGGCTGGCCGGTGCTGACGAAGAGGTCGTCGTCAACCAGGAGATCAGCCATCCCGACCCGTCGTTCGACGAACTGCGTGACAAGGCCAGCCAACGCCTCCGCATCGAACATGACGTCGTGGCCACACTCGGAGAGCTACGGAGGGCGGCCGGCTTCAACCAGTCGGAGATTGCCGAGCGATGGGGGAGAGGCCAGTCTCAGGTGAGCAAGGTCGAGCGGGCCCCGGACTCCGTCGAGATCGCCACGTTGGCCGGGTACGTGCGTGCGCTGGGGGGCAATCTCTCCATCACCATCGAGGTGGGTGGCCACACCTACCACGAGTATCTGGTGGCTTCGTAGGACGGCCGTTCCCAGGGCCGGATTTGGTCACATATTGGTCACATCCGTGATGAAAACCGCCGGTTTTCCACAACACCCGATGGACGGGTCCATCGGTGAAAGCCCAGCTAGATGGCACAATCTGGGATTTGCCAGCACAGGCCAACATGGCGCTTATCTGGATGACACGCAAGGGGTCGTGGGTTCAAGTCCCGCACGGCCCACTCATCTGACCTGGGAAGATGCCGAGAGTTCGGGTCCCGGGTGCTCCCATATCGGTCCCGAAGGAGCCAACTGGGGAGCCATTCGAATCATCTCTTGCCCTCTTGCTTGTCTCCGTCACGCCCATAGTCCGTGTATTCGGGCATCCCAATGTGTCAGGGAACGAAGCTCGGTGGGTGTGACCCACTCCTTGATGACGAAGGCTTACTGGGCCAACTGTTCAGACGATTAGCCAGAGAGTCGATCAATTTCTCATGAGGTGAGTTGGCGACCGGGTACTCACGTCCGATTGGCAGACTCGCAACGCGCAGCGATCGCCACCATGATGACGATTCACCCGACAAAGATTCGGGATTACCACCTTGACGAGGCTCGACAGTTCGCCAGTGCGCGGGCGACCGGCTCGTAGTCGGTCACACTACTGAGCAGGACAGAGGTAACGGTGACCCGGTCTCGGCGTCACCGTTCGGGATCCGCCGAAGAATTATGGGCGTCGATCTGAGCTGAACGATGAACGTGGAGAAGTCGCTACCGGCCAGTGGCGATGGGCCTCAGCCGAACGCCATCCCCACGACGGGCTGGTTGAGCGGGTGTCCGCCCATGGAGCCCTGGAAGGGTGCGTTGAAGGCGAAGAGGCCCCCGTCGGACGCCACCTCGTAGTAGCCGCCGGTGACGGAGTCGAACGCCATCCCCACGACGGGCTGGTTGAGCGGGTGTCCGCCCATGGAGCCCCGGAAGGGTGCGTTGAAGGCGAAGAGGCCCCCGTCGGACGCCACCTCGTAGTAGCCGCCGCTCACCGGGTCGAAGGTAATGCCCACGACGGGCTGGTTGAGCGGGTGTCCGCCCATGGAGCCCAGGAAGGGTGCGTTGAAGGCGAAAATGCCCCCGTCGGACGCCACCTCGTAGTAGCCGCCGGTGAGCGAGTCGAAGGCAATGCCCACGATCGGCTTGTTGAGCGGCATTCCGCCCATCGAGCCGGAGAAGGGCGCGTTGAAGGCGAAAATGCCCCCATCGGACGCCACCTCGTAGTAACCACCGGTGAGCGAGTCGAAGGCAATGCCCACCACGGGCTTGTTCAGGGGTGTGCTGCCCATGGAGCCGAAGAAGGGCGCGTGGAAGGCGAAGATGCCCCCGTCCGAGGCCACCTCGTAGTAGCCGCCGTCATCCGGCCTGACGGCCATGCCCACGATCGGCGCATTGAGCTGCATGCCGCCCATGGAGCCGTAGAAGGGTGTGTTGAACGCGAACAGCCCGCCGTCCGTGGCGACTTCCTGGTAGCCCGAGAGGTTGGGGAAGGAGTCGATCATGCCGAAGGCCGCGCTGGTCGTCGAGTAGGAGCCGCCGGCGATGCACGTGCCGCCGATGCACGACGGCGCACCGACGATGTTGAAGCCGCTGGGATTGTTGCCTGCAGGGAAGACGGCGTCGTTCCCCGACCACGAGCCGCCGACCAGGGTGTCGATCAGGGCGGTTGAATTGGGACCGGTTCTCACCTCGCCGGACGCCGCGCACGAACCGGGCCAGGAGCAGCTGACACTGGAGAGGTCGCCGTTGCTTCCGCTCGGTGTGCCGGGCGCGAGCTGGGTCGTCCAGGAGCCGCCCGCCAGGGTGGAGACCTCGGGCAGGAACGCCGGGTTGACGCCGTAGCTTCCGACCGCGAGACACGACCCGGCAACGGGGCAGGATACGTCGTTAAAGTCGGCAGTCGACGTGGCCGCCGCGCCGGGAGGTTGCGCGACCTCGGTGGCGGTGAACGACCCCCCGGCCTGCGTGACCACGAGGTTCTGGACGAGGTTGTTCGTGTCGGCGTAGTCGCCGACGGCGACACACCCACCGCCCAGAGGGCAGGCCACACCGAAGAGCTCAGTCCTCGGGCTCGCGTTCGCATTCGACGGGACCGGAGTCTGAATCGGTGTCCATGTCCCCCCGGAGAGCACCTCGAAGAAGTTCTCCTCCGCAGTCGCCGTGTGGTAGGGACCAGTCGCCAGGCAGTTGCCCGGCGAGGAGCAGGCCGCCGCGAACAGCTCCGCGTTCGGATTGGGCGCCGCATTCGCGGGCACCGGGGCCTCCAGTGTGGTCCACGTCGTGCCGGTCAGCGTGTCGATGAACGTCGATCCGTGGGTCGCTGCGTTGAAGAAACTTCCGGTGGCGATGCAGGTGCCGACCGATGGGCACGCGAGGCCGTGCTGCTGCATGCGGACATCCGGATTCGCCTCGGCCGGCGGGATGGGGAGTTTCGAGACCGACCACGACCCAGCGGAGTCGATCGCGGCGAAACCCTGGTCATGGCTCGAAGCATCGGTGAATCCTCCGACCGCGGCACACCAGGCGATGACGGGGCAGGAGAGGGCGACGAAGTACGGTTCCGACCCCGGCTTGAGGTTTGGAGGTAGCGGTAGCTGCACCGAGCTCCAGGTACCGCCCACGAGCGAGTCGGCGAGCAACTGGCCGTCACCGCCGGAGGTGTACTCCCCGACCGCGATGCAGCTGCCCACCGCGGGACAGCTCGTGGCGTCGACCCTGCTGTTCGGGTTGGCGTCTGCGTTACCGGGCGCGGGGGCGTTGGTCGCCTCCCAGCTCGGAACCGCGGCCGCCCCCGCAGGCGTCGACGACAGGGTGGCCCCCGCAGCGAAGACCGTCAACCACCCGGCGGCCACGGCCAGCAGACTTCTGCGGGCGCAGCGCGCGCCCCTACCGGATCGTAGGCAGGCCATGGTGAATCTCCTCCCGCTCTGCACGCAGCAGTCCCCCTAGCGGGAACACGCCCAATGTAACCGGAGGCCCAGGCTGATGCCATGACCCGGTCCGGCTCGGGTCACGGGGAAGGGCTCTCCGCTTCCGCGTCACCCGCGGAGCCCGGTGACCGCCCCGACGGCTTGCGCGAATGTTTGCGTGCGCCGCCAACGCCTTTTGCCGATGGTCAGTGCTTGTGACCCGGCGGGCGGGAGAACTCCCCGCGGATTGACCCGGAAGCGGTCAGGGTCAGCCGTCCCTGCCCTGAACGAATCACTCGATCTGCGAACCCTTTGGGCTCGCCATTGGTCAGTACTTGGTAGAAGACGAAGACGGGGACAGGCCGTGAGGCAGGGTGCAGGTGTGACCTCGGCGTCGGTAGTCAGGCTGCACGTTCATCGGCGCTGAGACGACCGAGGGCAGGTGTCCACTCATCTGCCGGAGTCCTTATGTGGTGTCATTGGGCTGACAACGATGGCGAATCGGCTCTTGGAGGATCGCCCCCCCAGACCAGGTGCGCAGGTGATATGGCGCACCTCCGACATGGCAGTGCTTGCCATGGTCTCCCGGGCCATCATGGAACCGTGACCGAGGTCGAAATCCCGACCGTTGGCGTGCTTCCGGCCTATGTGGCAGTGCCGACCGGCGAGGGAACCTGGCCCGGCGTCGTCGTCATTCACGATGCGTTCGGAATGAGCACCGACCTGCGAAGACAGGCGGACTGGTTGGCGAGTGAGGGATACCTGGCGGCGGCCCCGGACCTCTATCACGGGGGCAACAAGCTGCGCTGCATGCGAATGGTGATCAAAGACGCTCTCGCCCGCCAGGGTCGGACCTTCGACGACCTGGAGGCCACGCGGGCCTGGCTGGCTCACCGACCAGACTGCACCGGGCGGATCGGTGTCATCGGCTTCTGCATGGGAGGTGGATTCGCTCTCCTGCTAGCTCCCCGACAAGGATTTTTCGCGTCAAGCGTCAACTACGGCGCAGTACCGAAGGACGTCGACGACCTCCTGCGGGGTGCCTGTCCGGTGATCGGAAGCTACGGAGCGAAGGATCGTTCATTGCGCAAAGCACCTCGCCGCCTAGAAGAGGCGCTGCGCGCCAACGGAGTCGAGCACGACGTCAAGGTGTATGCCGACGCCGGGCACTCCTTCCTCAACGATCACGATCCTGCAGAGGCTTCGATGATCTTCAAGGTCCTGGCGAAGCTCTCGGGTTCGCAGTTCCACGAGTGCTCCGCAATCGACGCTCGCCGGCGCATTCTTGCCTTCTTCGACGAACACCTCAAACAGTCGATCGCCTAGGACGAAGAAAGAGTCGAATCAGGGTGTCCCAGTCGTGCCCGTTGAGGTCGTTTTGGGGCCCTACTATCCACGCATGACCGATGACGAGGACGAATTGCCGAAGAGTATTGGAGCTCCTGCGACCCGGGCACTGGCTGGGGCTGGCTTCACCAACCTGAGTCAACTGGTTGGGGTGCCCGCCAAGGATCTTGAAGCGCTTCACGGGATCGGGCCGAGGGCCATCGTGATCATCCAGACTGCGCTCGATGAGCGAGGACAGTCCCTCGGATAGAGGGTCAATCCGACCCGGCGATCAACAACCGTCCTCGACGAACTGCCACATTCGGGCTTGCTCGGCAGCGGACATATGGGGGTCCGTCACCTTCCATGCCACGACGTCCCGAAGGACCTGCCTCACCGCGTCGATATCGAACGAACCCGTGAAGCTATTGACCAGCATCGAGCGGGCGCGACCCAGAATGGAACCGATCAAGCGACCGGTTGGTACCTCGCCCGCCGCCATCAGCACCCATGCCAGCGCGACATCGACAGCGGGATCACCGCGACACGCACCGGTCCAGTCGATGACTACCGCGCCTCGTGGGCTCATCATCACGTTCAGGGGATGGAGGTCGAGGTGGAGGAGGCTGCTCCCGTGACCGACCGGTGCATCGTGCAGCCAGTCCGGAGCAGACAGCTCATGCAAACGACGGTGGAGGTCGGCCAGGACCCTTCCCTGGCGGGGGATCGTCCACGGACGCTTGGTCATCGCGGCCACCATGTCGACCCCGTCGATGCGCTCGATGACCATATCGAGGCCGTCGTCGCTCACCTCCTCGATGGCCGGCACGGGGAATCCCTGAGACCGGACGTACTCCATGACCTGAGCTTCCCGTGCCATCGAACGTCCCTCACGGGAGCGCCGGAGCACGAGTCCAGGGCCGTACTCGAAGATGTCGGCGTCCCGACCGGCCGCCAATAGGGGTCCGGGGTCCCTCACCTGGCTCAGGGTAGCTGAACGACCCCCGGGTCACTCCGACAGAATGAGCCCGTGCGCTTCGACGGCGACCAAGATCCGTTCCCGCTCACCAACCAGGCGCTCGGGGAACGGGAGCGCACGACTCGTCCTTTGACGACTAGGAGACCGGACCCGACGACACGAGATTGGAGTCGACCAGGTACGTCTGACCCGTGCCCCACGCCACTGCTGCCACCTCGATCGTCGCGCCAACTGGCACTGACATCGGTATCAGTTGATCGTAGGGACCCCAGTCGCCGCTAGGGCTCAAAGCGATGGTGCCATCCTCCAGAACGCCTTGTTCACCCTGGTACGTCCAGGAAATGCGCAGGACAGCGTGAGACCATTGTCCGGTCCCGAAACCTCCCCCATCACCGACCGTCATGGTCGAGCCGCGCTGGGGATCGGTTGGGCTGATCGTCGGAGTGACGGAGGGCCCGGTGACATCCATGGTCACCGCGGGGAACGCGTGGGTCGTCTTCCACTGAGGTCGATTGCCCGCGATGCCGGCGACGCAATCGACCTGGAACGAATAACTGCCAACCGCTGCTGACGGAGCCGTCTGCTCGAAGAAGTGGTAGGTGCCCGGCGATATATTGGGTTCCCCGCCGGACAATTCGCTGGACGCGACGATGTCGAGTCCGACGTCTTTATCACTGAGAGGGCATGTCACTGCGAACTCTGTGCCGAACCCAGCAGGACCAGACGTGGAGGCGAGGGGCTTTAGCGTCGGCACGGTCGACGAAGGTGCGTGAATGACGCCGATGACCGTGTAGGTCCATCCGCTCCCGGCACCCAGGATCGTCACGGATCCCTGGCTGATCGACACGTTGATCTGGACGGTGGCATTGCTGGGACTGCCTGCGTTCTGGCTCACCGTGGTCACGTCGCCGCTGCTCACTGCCGCACCATCGTTGGCCACCAACACCTCGCCTCCGTCCGCAACCCCGTTGTGAAAGACACTGACGTCGACGACGTCACCGGGCCCGAGATGGGAGACCGACCCATCGGCTTCCTTCAGCAGGGTGGAGGGCGCGTCCGCATAGAGCGCCGGGCCTGCACTGCCCTGCCAGGTCGTCGTGATCCAGCCTTTCGAAAGGTAGAGCCGATTGACCAGTTCTGCGCCCTGCCACTTCTGGCCGGTCACCACCCCGTTGTAGTAGTTGTAGGTGGCACCGCCAGGATTGACGCAGTCAACGCCGGTGCCTTCGTAGGCTCCATTGCTGAAGACCTTGACGCCCGTTCCGCCGAGCCATCCCCTAGCCGGCAGCAGGACGCTGTTGCAGGCGCCCGGGGCGGTGGCAGCCGCCGTGGAGGGAGCAAGAAGGCTACCGGTTACCGGAGTACCGACGGCGATCACGATGGTTACGACCGCCCCAACCAGCCCATGAAGCAGTACTCGCTTCATGCCCCTGATCGTACCGCGACCCGCCGGGTTCTGCTCATGGTCGTCCGCCAGGATCATCCCAGTTCAGCGGCGTAGGAATCAGCGAGAGCGGGGCCGACCGCCGTAATCTGGAGACGTGGTCGGCACGGTGTACCTGCGGTGAGCAGCTTCGTCCTCGTCCCCGGCTCGGGAGGCTCGGCTTGGTACTGGCACCGGGTCGTGCCGCTCCTTGCTGCGTCGGGCCACGAGGTGGTCGCCGTCGATCTGCCCGGGGACGATCCAAAGGCAGGACTGGATGAGTACGTCCAGATCGTGACCGCGGCGGTCGTCGAGCGTGTCGATGTGGTGTTGGTCGCCTCCTCACTCGGAGGATTCCTGGTCCCGCTCGTCGCTGAGCGGACCTCGGTCCGTGCAATCGTCCTAGTCAACCCGATGATCCCATTGCAGGGGGAGACGGCAGGGGAGTGGTGGCACAACACCGGGGCTGTCGATGCGAGGGAGGCAGCGGCGCGGTCGGGTGGCTATCCGGTCGAATTCGACCCGGCGACCTATTTCCTCCACGACGTGCCCGAAGAGGTGCTTGCAGACGGTGAAGCCTCCGAGCGCGAGGAGGCGGCGATCGTCTTCACGTCGATCTGTGACTTCATCTCTTGGCCGCGGGTACCGATCAAGGTCGCCGCAGGTCGTGAGGACCGGTTCTTCCCCTTCGATTTCCAGCGACAGGTCGCCCTGGAGCGCCTGGGGATCGAGATCGAAGGGCTCCCCGGCGGCCACCTGATCGCCCTGTCCCGACCCACCGAGCTGGCGAACTATCTGCTGTCGATCTGAGCCGCCCTCCGCTTGCTCGGCCGGCTGGCGAGGCCTCGGGTGGGATGTCGCCGAAGCCGCTCAGACGGTTCTCGTTGCGCGGGAGCGGAAGCGATAGGCAGCCTGCCGGCACGCCGGCGAGCAGTACTTTGCGGTCATGCCCCGGGTCACGACGTGGTCGCAGTAGTGGCAGCGGATCAACTGACGAAGCCGCCCTCGCCTGCCTGTCCTGGTGGGGGAGCTCAATCTGGTCATCGACGAGGATCGTAGTTCCTCACGCTGCGTGGTGCTCGGGTCGCGCTTACCGTTCGTTTGCTCGCACAGGGAGCGGAGGATCGACCGTTCCCCGGCAGTGTCCGAGCAACGTTCACCGTCTCGTCACACTGTGAACGATCTGTTCCAGCTCGGGCACACTCACGCTCCGCACCGAGCCCGCGCCGGGCCACCATCGGGCGATCTGCAGATTCATCGAGTAGGTCGTCTCGAACAGTGAATCCCGAAGCCACAGCCGCTCCGGACCCTGGGACCCGGCCCTCGGGCAATAATGACTGCATGCGCACCACCCCTCTGATCGGCGAGAAGCCCTGGTTCGGACCTCGACGGGTGGGTTGGGGTCTCAGCCCGATCACCATCGAGGGCTGGATCGCCACGGCCGGATTGCTCGGGCTGGCCGCCGTTGCCGCCCGCAAGTGGCCCGGAAACCAACTGGCCCGTTCGGCGCCGTCCATCGGACTGGTTGTGATTGCGCTGGCCAAGGGCACCGCCGCCCGGGGGGCCGCGGGCGAGGTCAGCCCTGCACGCCGCCGAGAACCCCGCGCCGTCCCCCGGTCCGGAGGACTGATCGATCGAGGGCGGCGCAGACCCGGCGCCGCTCGCCGGGTCGCGGGTGGGTCGCGCGCTGAGAGACAGGAACGCTAGGACTCCGAGGCCTGCCGAACCCGGTGTGCGAGCTCGGTCGAGGGATCCAGCCGGTAGATGGCCATCGGGGTGTCCGTCGGCTCGGTTGCAAGAATGCGTACGTCGAGGAGCTCGAACCGGTTGTGCTCGAGGACCCGGCACGAGGCGACGTTCGCAGCCTGCGGGGTCGGCGATGATCCCCGAATCGGGGTGCCGCTCGCGCAGGCGCACCACGAGCGCAGCGACGAGTTCGGTGCCGATGCCGCGCCCGACGCACGAGGGGTCACCGATCGCGTAGTCGATACCGATGTCGCCCGGTCCTGCGCCGACCGCCGCGGCATGGTCCGGGTAGGCGCTCAGGAAGTACCACTGGCACCAGCCGACGGGGCGATCGTCGTCGAGTGCGATCGCCAGGTGGGTCGGCTCGACCCCGTCCACGCACCGACGCAGGTCCTCGAGCTCTTCTCGGGCCGTCGAGCCGGTGAGATACCAGCGGACCACATGCGGTTGGTCGAGCCACACCCCGACCAGATCGAGGTCCGCGGAACGGAACGGCCGGAGCGTCACCATGTCCGGCACGTCCACGGCGTCCCCGCAGCCCGCCCGCTGAGGCGCTCTGGAGTAGTTTCCGCGCCATGGACATCTCGTCCGCGTTCCCCCGTCGTTGGACGCCCCCGGCCACACCGTGACGGCCGAGGAGCTCGGCTACCGGCGTGCGTGGTTCTACGACTCGCCGGCGCTCTACGCGGACGTGTGGATGGTGCTCGCTCTCGCCGCAGACCGGACCCGCTCGATCGGTCTCGGTCCGGCCGTCCTCGTGCCGAGCCTGCGGCACCCGATGGTCACCGCGGCGGCGATCGCCACCCTCGCCGCGCAGGCACCCGGTCGGGTTGCGGTCGCCGTCGGCGCCGGGTTCACCGGCCGGATGGTGCTCGGCGAGCGGCCGATGCCGTGGATCGAGGTCGCCTCCTACATCCGGGTTCTGCACGCCCTGCTGCGCGGCGAGGCGATCGAGTGGGACGGCCACCTGCTGAGGATGCTCCATCCCGACGGGTTCGGGGCGTCGCGCCCCGTCGACATCCCGATCCTCGTCGGTGCCGACGGCCCGAAGGGCATGGCCGTGGCGGAAGAGCTCGGCGACGGCGTCTTCTCCGCGATGGTCCCCGTCACGTGCGACCACCGGTGGCGACCACTCCTGACGATGGGTACCGTGCTCGATGACGGTGAGGACCCGGGCTCCGAGCGGGCGATCCGGGCAGTCGGTCCGGCGTTGGCCGTCGTCTACCACGGCACCTACCTGCGGGGTGGCGCCGACGCGGTCGACTCGCTTCCCGGTGGTCGGGAGTGGCGGGAGGCAACCGAAGCGGTTCCCGAACGCGAGCGTCACCTGGCCGTTCATGAAGGGCACCTCGTCGAGGCGAACCCGCGCGACCTGCCGGCCGTTCGGGCGGGAGCGTCCCTGATCCCCGACCTGACCCTGACCGGGACCGCAGCCGAGGTGCGGCAGAAGATCGAAGCGCTCGCCGACCTGGGGATCACCGAAGTCGCCTTCCAGCCCGGGGGGCCGGACATCCCCGGCGAGCTCGAGCGCTTCGCGAGCCGCAACGGCGGGGCTGTCCTAGCCCGGAGGGTCGCGCCCGGCCGGGAGTCAGAGCCCGAGGAACCAGGAGCTCACCCGTCGCGTCCCGTCCGCGATGGCACCGAGACGAACGGCGGCGGCGCGGCGGAGGAGCCGCCGGCGCGACTCGTAGGAAGTGAGGAGCAGGCCCCCGAGGAGGATCAACACCGAGCCGAGGACGACCAGGGGCCGCAGGTCCGCGCCGGTGAAGGGGAGGGTGTCACTCGTCTCCGTAGCCGGAGGCGTCGTCGTCGCGGCCACAGAGTCGGGGGTGGTGGATGCGGTGAACGGCAGTTGCGAGGTCGGTGTGGTGGTGGATGAGGCGGCGACCTTGGGTGCGGCCGTCGACGAGGTCGTCGAGCTGCTCGGGGGCGGCTGAGGAGGGGCGGTCGTGGTGTGTGGTGGTGGTGGTGGTTGTGTTCGGGGGGCAGTAGTCGATGTGGTACCGGATACCGGTCACGTAGGTCCAGTTGTAGTAGGAGCCGGTGCTGATGAGCGCGTCGGCTTGGTAGTCCCCGCAGTGCTCGATCGGTAGCGACACGACCCCGCGTGTCCCGATGGCCCATTGGTGCGGTCCGGGTACGTCGACCCGATTGACGTAGAGCTGCCAGTGGCAGTGCAGCGACCGCGTCGGGCAGGGCGGGTTCGGGATGACCAGCACGGCCCGGCGGAGGTCGTTGTCGAAGCGCAGGTGCGGCTCCGAGTCGTGAAGTCCCGCGCTCCACGCGGCTCCGGCCGTGACCATGCCCAAGCCACCAATGATCATGGTGACGGCGACTACGGCGACCGCTTTGTGGATTCGCGCACCGCCCTTCATCGTCTGCCTGCTTTCGGTTTCTACCCCCTCTGACTAGCCAAAACGATAAAGCAGGACGATCCGTTACGCTAATCGACAGCTAGCGGTAGCGAACCTTTCGCGAGCGCCAAGTCAGCGCTCCGATCGATCTCCTCAAATTTTGGGAGGTCGGATTCCGCCGGCACGCCACGGCGACCGTTCCCGGGCATCGCAGGTCGCGATCCTGCGGTGTCCGGAACTCCGGCTCAGTCGCCTGAATCTCCTTGCCAACGGCGATGAGCGACTCCTCGGGGTGGTGGACGCGAGGAGCGCAGGGGTGTAAGACAGCGGTGGGGACGAGGGGTTGTCCGAGCAGGAACCGAGACTGAGGGTCCGAATCGTGAACGACTTCAGGGGGACGCTGGCTTCGGCCAAGCGGGGAGACGAAGAAGCCTTCGCCAGGATCTGGCGTGCCTTCCAGCCAGGGCTGCTGCGCTATCTGCGGGTCAAAGCCGCGACGGTCTCCGAGGATCTCGCCGCGGACACATGGATCCGGGTGATGCGCGGACTGCCCTCCTTCGAGGGCGACGAGGATGGATTCCGAGCGTGGCTCTACACGACCACGCGCAACCGGGTGACCGACTGGTACCGCGGCCGGGACCGCCGACCCGTGCCGTCCGAATTCGCGACCATTGCGGTGCTGCCCGCATCCACCGACGTGGAGGCCGAAGCGGCGGAGCATTCCTCGACCGAGATTGCGCTCGGGCTCATCGGCCGGCTCCCACCGGACCAGGCCGAAGCCGTCATGCTGCGCGTCGTTGTCGGGCTCGATCCTGCATCGGTGGGACGGATGATGGGGCGGACCCCCGGTTCGGTCGCGCGTGCTCTGCCATCGTGGATTGCGCCGATTGGAGGGTATGCTGAGCGGAGCTGCATCCGCAGCGGATACGACGGAAACGGGGCGAGCGTCTGCACACGCGTCGGCGACCCCCGTCATGGCGGGACGATCATGGGACGACGACCAGGGACAGCGGCGGCATGGTTGATCTGAGCGCGCTGCTCCCCGATGCCGACGCCCTCTCGGAGAACGGTAACGTCATCGAGCTCCCCAATGTGATCTCCGGTCCGCTCTCTGAGCTCCTGGCCGCGCAGGCGCGCAGGGCTGTGCATCGGAGCTGGCCGGGGAGGCCGAAATGCGCAGTTCCTTCCGGGCAACGGCGACCGCATGGCCGTCGTCCCGGCGCCACTCACGGCGGGTGTCCGCGGCCTGCGCTGCGACCCTCGTCGGTAGCCTCATGGTGGCCACGACGGGCCTGGCCGCGGCAACCGGCCTCCCCCTGCCCACGACCCACCTGGTCGACCAGGCGATCAGCCAGATCAATGGCGACCTCGGGTCTTCGGCGGCCCCGGTGGCGCCGGCCGTCCACCACACCGGGATCACGGCGACCCGGCACGCCGGTGTGGTCAGCAAGGGCGCGACCGTCCACGCCGTTCGGCATCTCCCACATGCCGTGCAGGTCGCATGCCATTCGGGCATCGCGGTCGCCGGCTCCGGGTCGGGAGGCACCGCTGGCTGCGTGTCGACTCAGCCGTCGTCGCGGCCCGCAGCGATCCCGGCGCGTCCACCGTCGGGACGGCCAAGGTGTCCGGTTCCGCAGTCGGCGCACAGGGATCCTCGCCGGGTACGGAGACCGGTCAGAAGGGGACCGGGACGGGCGGCGCTGGCTCGCATCGGAGCGGAACCCGGAGAACAGGCGGCGGATCGAGCCGGGGCGGCAACCACGGGACGGGTGGAGGCGGCGGGTCGAGCCGGGGCGGCAACCACGGGACGGGTGGAGGCGGCGGATCGAGCCGGGGCGGCAACCACGGGACGGGCGGGGGCCACTGCCCCGGCGGCCCAGCCGCAATCACGACGGCCGGTGCCACGGGCTCTGCCCAGCTGACCGCCACGAGCCCGGCCTCGGGGTCGACCGTCGCCGGCAGCCTTGCCGCAGCCGGCAAGTGTGGGGGAGGCGGCCACGGGCGTCGCCATCATCACCACTCATCGTCGCCGAGTCCGTCCAGACGGGGTGGCCAGATCGCGGTGGGGGGCAATGGAACGGGAAGCGGGACGTGATCCGCGGGGTCGGTACCCCGCCGTCGCGCGTGCCGGTCGGGGGCGGGGGGTCGCCGCCCTACTGGTAGCGGCGGTGTGCCTGGGCGTGTCCGCTGCGGAAGTCGGTGGATCGGGTGCAGCGCTGGGCGCGAGCGTGGTCGGCGCCCGGTCGGCGCCCCTCGAGCATCCGATGCGGCGGCCTTTCCACGAACAGCGGAAAGTCGAAATCGCTGGACTGGGCCGGCTACGCGGTCAACGGAACCAACTTGCAGAGTGTGTCCGGCAGTTGGAAGCAACCTGCGGCCAAATGTCCTGTCAACCAGGTGCAGCAGGCCTCGTTCTGGGTGGGCATCGACGGGTTCGCTCCGAGCGATCCCACCGTCCAGCAGATCGGGACCGACTCCGACTGCACCAAGGTGGCCGGGAAGACCTCGGGGACCCCGAACTACTACGCCTGGTACGAGATGTACCCACAGAGCGTCGTTTTCCTCCCGAAGGGCAGTTATCCGGTGGTTCCGGGGGAGACCATCGGCGCGCACGTCGCCCACGTGGGGACGAAGTACACCCTGACCATCTCCGTCGTGCACCGGTGGACGTTTGCCATCTCGATCACGGCCCCCACCCCGCCGTTGAACTCCTCCGCCGAGTGGATCGTCGAGGCGCCGTGCTCGGGTTCGACCTCGACCTGTACGATCCTCCCGCTGGCAGACTTCGGCACCACCACCTTCTCCGGCGTGACGGTCGACGGGACCAGCATCAATACGTCCGGACTGCCGATACACCAGATCACCATGACGACGGCCGGTGGCACGATCGTGAAGGCGTTGCCGTCACCGCTCAACATCTTGGGCGCCGCATTCTCGGTCATCTGGAAACACATCTGACCCGGCCGCGCGGGCCGAGCGCCGGGTTCAGTCGGCCCCGAAGAACGACGCGTCGAAGGCGAAGATGCCCCCGTCGGCGGCCACCAGCCAGTACCCGCCGGTGCGCGGCGTCGGCCGCCATGCCCGATGACCGGCGCGATCGAGCGCAGTGCCGCCCATCGAGCCGTGGAAGGCCGCGCCGCCGAAGGAGAAGATGCCGCCGTCGGACGCGACGAACCGGTAGCCCCTGCCGTCCGCGCCGACCGCCATCCCGTTGACCGGCTCGGCGAGTGTGAGGTTGCCGGTCGAGCCGTAGAACGGCGCGTCGAAGGCGAAGATCCCGCCGTCGGTGGCCACCAGCCAGTACCCGCCCGTCGCGGGATCGGCGGCCATCCCGACGACCGGCCGGTTGAGGTGGTGCCCGCCCATCGAGCCGTGGAAGGCGGCGTCGCCGAAGGCGAAGATGCCCGCCGTCAGCGGCCACCAGCCAGTAGCCGCGTCCGTCCGGCGTCGGGGCGAGTGACACGACCGGCGCGTTGAGCGTGCCGGCCGCCCATCGAGCCGAAGAAGCCTGCGTCGCCGAATGCGAACGTGCCGCCGTCAGCCGCCACCAGCCAGTACCCCCCGCCGTCCGGGGTGGCAACGATGTGGGCGATCGGTGCGTTGAGCGGCTGGCCCGCCATCGACCCGAAGAAATCGGCCGCGCCGTGGACCGTCACTGCGCCCGACGCGTCGGCCAGCCAGTAGCCGTCACCGTTCGGCGTGGCAGCCATGCCGACCACCGGCCCGGCCAGGGAAACGGGGGAGAAGGTGGCCGGTTCGATGAAGAGCCGCCTGGCACCCACGCAGTCGCTCCCGGCATAGCTGGTGCACCCGGGCTCCCAGGCGGCGAATGCGAGATACCAGTTGCCGCCGGCATCCTGGAAGAACGACCCACCGCCTGGCCCGGAGGCGGCACCCGACGAGGTGAGGAAGGGCCCGGCCTGGGTCTGGGAACACGGTCCGACCGGTCCGTCACAGGTGGCGAATGCCTCGGCGTAGTTCGCCGAATCCCAGGCGCCTGTCGAGAAGGTGAGGAAGTAGGTCGCCCCGACCTGGACCAGGTCCGGGTTCTCGACCGTGGTCTCCCAGGGCAACTGCGCCGAGTCCTGGGTGAGCAGGAGGTGGGGTGCCCCGACCAGGGAGAGTCCGTTTGGACTGAGCCGCTGCGACCAGAGGTCCGCCGGCTGGCTGGAGCCGCCGTCGTTCGATTTCCAGACCAGGTAGGCGTCCCCGGTGGCCTGGTCGACGAACGGGCTCGGGTCGATCGCCCCACCGAACCGCGGCTGGCACAGCAACGGCCCGGTCGAGGTGTCGGTGAAGATCGGGTCCGCTGGGGTGAGGGTGGCCGCCGTGGCGACCGAGATGCAGTCCGCCCCGCTGTCTCCGGGACGGCCGCCTGTCGCAGCGTCGTAGTACATGAGCCACTGACCGCCCCAGCGGAACACGCCGGGCGAGGTCTGGGTGTTCGGCGTCTCCCAGGACGGAGGGGAGGGAAGCGCGGTGGAGCCGTAGCCGGTGGTCGTGTACGGCCCCCATCCGGTCATGGGTGAGCCGGAGGTGTCGACGAGCGCCTGGAGGTTGTTCCCGAGATCGGTGCCGGTGGTGAACGCGTAGTAGGTCGAGCCGTCGAGGATCACGTCGGGATCGGGCGCGTCCATGCCGAACACGGGCTGCACGGCCGGCGCGACAGTGACGGTCCCGTGCCCGGCGGCCGAGGCGGAAGCGCCGTCGAGGATCGGAAGACCGACCGAGAGGCCGCTCGCCACGAGCACCATGGCCGTCGACAACTGCGCTCTCCGGATCATCACACCGCCTGGTCATCGGTCGTCGGTCCGGGAGGACCTGGCATTCGGGGGGCTACCCGACCGGGCGGTCGGCGTCCCGAGACGATAGCGCCGCCGACGCGAGGATGGAAGGCGCGGATCCGGCTGGATCAGGGAAAGCCGGGCCATGATCGGCGAGCAGTAGCCTCCAGCGGATGCGTGTCTCCTACGGACTCCCCACCCACCGGGTCGATCTGGGCGAGGAGTTCCTCTCCCCAGGAGCCGTCGGCGAGCTGGCCGCCGCAGCGGAGACGGCCGGCTTCGGGGCTGTGTTCATCACCGACCACCCCTTCCCCGCGCGACCCCTGGCTCGAGCATGGAGGCCACCACGCGCTCGACCCCCTGGTGACGCTCGCCTTCGCAGGCGCGGCCACGTCGGTCATCGGGCTGCACACCCATCTCTTCGTCCTGCCCTACCGCAACCCGTTCCTTGCCGCCAAGGGGATCGCGACGCTCGACGTGCTGAGTGGTGGCCGCACCATCGTCGGCCTCGGGAGCGGATACCTCAAGCCGGAGTTCGAGGCGCTGGGCGCGGCCTTCGCCGACCGCAACGACAGGATGGACGAGGCCATTGCGGCTCTCGATGCCGCGTGGTCCGGCGAGTCCGTCGTGTTCGACGGGTCGGGCTACCGCGGCCTCCGGCAACACGATGCTGCCCCGGCCGCGCCAGCGGCCCCGCCCGCCACTCTGGATCGGGGGCAACAGCCGCCGGGCGATCCGCCGTGCGGTCGAACGGGCCGACGGGTGGTGCCCGTTCCCCAACCCCGCCCGTCTGGCCGTACGCACCCGTACCGCACGGCTCGAGTCGGTCGGGGACCTGACGGCGTCCCTCGACTACGCGCGGGCCCACGCTGAGACGGTCGGCCGTACGGAGCCGCTGACCGTCTGCTTCAGCCCCGCCGGGCTGTCGATGGGCGGGGTAGGGGTCGACGAGGAGCGGGTGGTCGAGTCCGTCCGGGAGCTCGCGGGGATCGGTGTGCACTGGGTGACTGTTGCCCTGCCAGGGGACACCAGGGACGCGCAACTGGCGGCGATCGAGCGGTTCGGGGCGGCGGTGCTCCCAGAGGTCGACGCGCTTCGGTAGCCGTGCCCGGCAGGCGGGCGGTCGGCAGGCCGCGACGTATGCTGCGGAGAGCGCCCCCGTGGCGATGCATGGACACCCTGCCCGACGGCCGGGTCCGATCGCAAGGAGACTCGCTGATGACCATTGCAGTCGGCGACAGGATCCCCGACGTCGAGCTCATGCGCCCGGGACCGCAGGGGCCGGTCAAGGTCCGGACCGGTGACGTGCTGGGCACGGGAAAGGTGGTCCTCTTCGCTGTGCCCGGCGCGTTCACGCCGACCTGCTCCGACTACCACCTGCCCAGCTATGTGCTGCGCCATGACGAGCTGGCCGCCAAGGGTGTCACCACGGTGGCCTGCATCTCGATCAACGACCCCTTTGTGATGGGCGCCTGGGGCGAGGCGCAGAAGGTCGGCGACAAGGTGCTGCTGCTCGCCGACGGCAACGGCGAGTTCACCGCCGCGGTCGGCCTGGAGATGGACGGGAGTGCTTTCGGCCTCGGGACGCGATCCCAACGCTACGCGATGGTCATAGAGGACGGGGTGGTGACCGCCCTCGCCGTCGAGCCGGGCCCGGGGCTCACGGTGAGCGCGGCCGACGCCGTGCTCGCCACCCTCTGAACCGGCCGGGGGGCCCATGGACCTGATCGACGCTCTCCGGACGACTGGAGCGGTCCGCGAGTTCACCGGAGTGCCGGTCGACGACGCCACGCTCTACCGGATCCTCGACACGGCCCGGTTCGCCCCCAACGGGGGCAACCGGCAGGCATGGCGGGTGGTGGTGGTCCAGGACCCGCCCTCCGTCGGGCGCTGCGCGACAGCTACCTGCCCGGCTGGTACGAGTACCTGGCCCAGGTGGCCGCAGGTTTGACCCCCTGGGCCGTCGTCACCGACCGGGAGCTCGAGCGCACGGCGATCGAGGACGCCGCGGGGATCGCCGCTGCGGCCGCCGTCCGGTCCCGGTGGGTTCGCCGAGCATTTCGACGAGGTCCCCGCGATGCTGGTGCTGCTCGCCGACCTCGCCCGGCTGGCCACGGTCGACCGGGATGCCGATCAGTACACCATGGTCGGCGGCGCGTCCGATCTATCCGTTCGCCTGGAGCATCCTGCTCGCCGCCCGGGCCGAAGGGCTCGCCGGGGTCATGACCACCATGGTGGTGCGGGAGGAGGCGACCGTGCGGGAGCTCCTCGGGGTGCCGGACACCCACGTCGTCTGCCGGCGTGCTGGTCCTCGGCCACCCGGTGCACCGCCCGACCCGGCTGCGGCGGGAGCCGGTCGAGCACTTCGCCACCGTCGACCGGTTCGACGGCCCGCGTTGGAGGGTGCGTGAAGGTCCGGATCGGCGTGGTCATCGGGGCGGACCCCGGGGCGGCCGCGCCGGGTTCGCCGAGCTCGTCGACGATCTCGACGAACTCGGCTTCGACTCGATCTGGTTGCCGGAGATGCTTACCGGGCCGACCCTCGACCCGCTGGTCGGCACTGGCCTTCGCCGCCGCCCACAACCCCCGGCTCAAGCTGGGCACGACGATGCTGTTGCCCGGGCGCAACCTGGTCAGGGCGGCCAAGCAGCTGGCGACCCTCGACCGGCTGTCGGGTGGGCGCCTGCTCGTGACCTTCGTGCCCGGGCTGCCGCGGCACCCCGAGGCGGGCGCCGTCGGGGTGCCGGGACCGGAGCAAGGGGGCGCTGGATGGAGGAGGCGTTCCCCCTCCTCAGGTTGCTCTGGGCCGGCGAGACCGTCGAGCATCGAGGCCCGGTCGCCGATCTGGACGGGGTGACCCTCCCGCCGCTGCCGCTCCAGCAGCCCCTCGAGTTCTGGACCGGCGGCATGGTGCCGGCGGCGCTCGAACGCTGCGGTCGCTTCGCCGACGGGTGGCTGCCGTCGGCCTGCACCCCGGCCGAGGTCGCCGCGGCCCGCCCGGTCATCGACGAGGCCGCGGCCGAGGCCGGGCGGGAGATCAGCCCGGAGCATTTCGGTGTCTCCCTGGCCTACGCGCCCGGACCGCTCGACCCGGCGTTGCTCGCCGCACTCGCCCGGACCCGCAGGGGGGTCGACCCGGCCGACGTGGTCCCGACCGGCCTCGGAGCGATGCGGTCCATGCTCGAGGCCTTTCTCGACGTCGGGTTCTCCAAGTTCGTGGTGCGCCCATTGGCAGAGCCCGGGGGCATGGCGGTCGGAGCTCGAGGCGCTGGCCGGTGCCGTGCTCGACCTCCAGACATGAGCCGGTCGCGGCCAGTGGAGCTCGAGTTCGCCGCCCACGACGATCCGGAGCTGCTGGCCCGGATGGCCACGGTGCAGGCAGGCGGCACCGGCTGGATCAACCTCGAGCCGGTCATCGAGGAGGAGCACGAGCCCCCGGCCCCGGGTCCGTTCGCGTTTCTCGGGGGCTCGACCCACAAGGTCCCGGTCGTGACCTGGATTCCCGGGCGCATGCAGGCCGGCGGCCCGGCCAAGCCGACCACAGTCGGGCTCCAGCACGCTTCGGGGCCGCGACTCGCCTGGCGACTTCGGGACCTGGTCTGCCGGTCCCCGAGGGATGGCGGGTGACCCAGGACCACCCGCGGCGCGGGATGGTGGCAACGGTGCCGGTCACGGCTGACAACCGCGAGGTGATCGGCTGGCTGCTCCGGGCTGCCTCGGCAGTCTGTCAGGTCCCGTCGACCGGCCGGTGGCTCGCATCGATCCACGCCGGCATTCCCGACCGCCGAGAGCGGTCGTCCCCATGAGGCGCCGGCCGGCAGCGGCTCGGCAGATGCAGGTCATTGCACCTCGAGGACCGCGCCGACCACCCCGGCTGGCTGGACCACGACCGTCGAAGGCGCCGGGCTCACCTCTTCGGCCGGTGCCGGCGGCCCGTCTGCGGGGCCGCAACCGAGCGGGGGTGGACACGGCCGGGCACCGGACGCCAGACCAGCCGCGGCCGCGACCAGTGCGGTGACGGTGATGGCCGCCACGGTCACGAAGGGGAGCCAGGTGCGCACCGCGAACGCGGCGCCGGCGCACGCTGCCGCCAACGCGGTGCAGCGCGGTCTGGACGGTCGCGAAGAGTCCCCTGCACCCGACCGACCTCGGACTGGGCGGAGCCCTGGGTCAGCAGCGACTGGATGGAGGGCATCGCGGCGGCGAAGCCGAACGCCTCGATCGCGCCGAGGGTGATCAGCGCCGGCACGCTGTGGATGAACGGGTACGAGGCGCAGAAGGACGCGGCGAGGCCCAGCCCGCCGAGTACCAGGGCACGCCGGTCCATGTGGTCGGCCAGCCAGCCACTCGGGCTGGCCAGGAGCACGAAGGGCACCGCGAACATCGTCCAGGAGATGCCGATCTGCCAGCCCGGACGCGCCCCGGGCCACCAGGAGCAGCGTCCAGCAGATGTCGTAGACGCCGGTGGTGAGGCCGAGCGCGCCGGCCGCGACAGCGCGCCGGTCATCGGCCGCCGCCAGACGACGCGGGCGAGGCGGCACGCGTGCCGTCTGCCTGTACCGGCCGGCGGCGCGCGGTGGTCGGCGCCGCCTCGGTGATGCGCGAGGGCGGGGATGCAGGCCACGAAGGCAGCGACGCCCGAGGCGAGGAACATCGCCCACATGTGGTGGACGCCCGACGATGCTCCCGACCAGCGGCCCGACCGCCATCCCGGCGATTCGCCGGCGTAGATGGAGGCGAAGGCCCGGCCCCGCCGCTCGACCGCGACCGCCCCCGAGATCATGGCCAGGGAGGCCACGGCGGCGGCACCGGCGCCCGAGTCCCTGCAGGCCCCGCAGCGGCGATGGCCACCACGGGCGCGATGGGCGAGCAGGAAGGCGAGGCTGGCGACGCCGTAGACGACCAGTCCGGCGAGGAGCACCGGGCGGCGGCCGATCCGGTCGGCGAATCGCCCGGTCGGGTACTGGAAGAGCACGCCCGGCGGCGAAGAACGAGGCCATGACCAGGCCGGCCAGGGAGTCGGAGCCACCGAGCTGGCGGACGTAGACGGGCAGCATCGGCACGATGGCAGTGGCACCGAGCCACTGGAGGAAGACCGTGACCGTGAGGGTCCGGATGAGCCGCGCCGACGCGTCGGTCGGCGGGACCGGGGTGCCGGGGCTCGACAGCTTCATCCCGACCCCTCGGGTCATCTGCTCGAGCGCCGCGCCCGACGCCGTCGCGCGGCGCGCCCGACGGTGGGGCCAGTCCGAAGAGGTCACAGAGCCAGAGCCCGTCACAGGCGAATCGCACGATCGAGGCCAGCACCGGGTCGAGCCCGTCGTCCACCAGCCGGGCCTGCCACCGATCGGCCGCCTCCCGGAGGGGGACCAGCAGCTCGGGCTCGGCGGCGGCGGCGGCGATGAGCGCGGCACCGAGGCGGTCCTGGCGGCAGACACCCGCGGCACCTGCGGCGCCAGGTTCGGCCGCGAGCACGTAGGCGCGGGTGAACGACCCCGCCCTGCCCGACCCATCGGCCCCTTCGGGCGGGAGGTGGCGGGCGATATCGGCCTCGAACTCGTCGATGATCTTGGCCACCATCCCGGCGACCAGCGCATCGCGGGAGGGGAAGTGGTAGAGGACGCCGCCCTTGCTGAGGCCGGCCTCCGCCGCGGCCGCCTCCAGGGTGAGGTGAGCGACACCGTCGCGCAGGACAACCTCCTCGGCTGCGTCCAGGATGCGGCGCTTGGTGTCGGCGCCGTCCCGGTGGGGGCCCCGGGGCGTCGGGTGTCGCCTGGTCGCGGCGGTGGGCACCTGCGCACTATACCGTCCAGACGGTATAGCCGGGCTGCCTGATGCCGGGTGGCTCCGGGCGTCACGCCCGCCGACTGCCGAGGTGCCACGCGCCGCAGAAGGAGCATCGGTACGGATCCAGATCGGCTCCGTCCTCGAGCAGCCGCTGCAGCGCCATCCGGTTGGCGTCGTCTCGCGATGCGTACCGTGTTTTCGGCGATCCGTCCTCCCGCCAGTGCTCGCGGGCCGGCCTCCGGGGTCCCCGCCGACGGGGCCGCGGCTCCGCCGACCACCGCGCCGCGCCTTTGGCACTGTCGGCTACTCCGTGTAGACCGGGGGCCGCTTCTCCTTGAAGGCGGTGGAGGCCTCGGTCAGGTTCCCGGTGTGGCCGGCCAGCAACTGGGTGCGGTTCTCGAGATCGACCGCCGTCTGGAGGCTGCCGACCTCGAGCGCGGCCCACAGGGTGTCCTTGGTCAGTGCCAGTCCGAACGGGCTGAGCGCGCACATTCCCTCGGCCAGGGTCAGCGCCCGTCCGAGCACCTCGCTGTCCGCGAGGACCTCGGACACCAGGCCGATCCGACCGGCCTCCTCCGCGTCGACCGTTCGCCCGGTCAGGAGGATCTGGCTCGTGTGCGAGGTTCCCACGGCGCGGGGCAGCAGCCAGCTGGCCCCGAGCTCGCAGCCACTCAGCCCGTTGGTGATGCCGGCGCCGCAGAAGACGGCGCTCCGACCGGCCAGCCGGATGTCCGCGCCCGAGGGTCAGGCACATTCCGCCGCCGTAGGCGGGGCCGTTGACGACCGCGATGATCGGCTGGGGGATCGCCCGCATCGCGGGGACGATGCCGCCCATGAACTCCATCGCCCTCATCCCCATCCGGTGGCGGCCGAGGTCCTCGGTTCCCGGAGGGGACCCCGCCTGCTCGAGCTCGAGGCCTGAGCAGAAGGCGCGGCCGGCCCCGGTCAGCACGACCACCCGGCAGTCGTTGTCGGCGGCCACGGTGTCGAGGGCGGCGTAGAGGTCGGCAACCAGTGCGAAGGACATCGAGTTGAGGCGGGCCGGATTGTCGAGGGTGACCTGGCGCACGTGGGGCAGGACGGTGGTGATCGAGACGAGTGCCATCGGCCCAGCCTCACCGACCCTGCCCGGACGCGCCACTCGGGGTCCGCCGTGGGTCATCATCATGTCGTGCCGATCGACCCGTTCAGCGCCTTCGACCCCTACGGCGGCGAGCCGGCGCCTGTGGCGCTGGGGGGCTACCTCCTGGTTGCCACGCCTGCGATCGAGGATCCCAACTTCTCCCGTCGGGTCATCCTGATCCTCGACCACGGTGAGCACGGCGCGCTCGGGGTGGTCATCGACCGACCCGGGGGGTCGCGGTCGACCAGCTCATGCCCCAGTGGCACCGGCTGGCCACTCCTCCCGCCGAGCTGTTCACCGGCGGGCCGGTCGCCCGTAACGCGCTCATCGGGCTGGTCCGCCTCGCGTCCCGGGCCGACGGGGTCACCGGGGCATCGGGCCGGCCCACCGGCTGGCGGCTGCTGGTCGACGCCGAGCGTCCGGTCGGCACGGTCGACCTGGCCGCCGACCCGGCCGGGGTTGCCCCCTCGATCGTCGGCGCGCGGCTCTTCTCGGGGTATGCCGGGTGGGAGGCGGGACAGCTCGAGGACGAGATTGCCGAGGGCTCGTGGTACGTGGTGCGCGGCAGAAGCCCGCGATCCGATCTCGGCCGACCCCGAGGGTCTCTGGCGCCGGGTCCTCCGTCGCCAGGGCGGTGCGCTCGGACTCGTCGCGGGCTATCCGGAAGACCCGGCGGCGAACTGAAACAGCGGCCCCCCGCAGGGCCTGTCCGCGCGGCCGATGGTAGCGTGGACCCTCCGGGCCGACCGCCGTAACTGGGCCGCGGGAAGGTGCCCGGACGCTTTCGGAGAAGGCACCGACGGTACACAGACGGCACGGACGGGGACGGAAGATGGCACCAGGACCATCGGGCGATCGATCGAGGGCGGCGACCGAGCTGGTCCCCTCCGACGGCGCCGCGACCGGCCACTTCCTGCAACCCACCTGGGGTGAGGGGCAGTGGGGGACCGGATCGCTCGCCGACCGCTTCGAGGTGGTTCGTCCGATGCTCGAGGGGCGGTCGGTCCTCGACGTCGGCTGTGCCTCGCGCTATGGCCGCCCCGACTGGCTGCACGGTCTCGTCGAGCAAGCGGCCTCTGACGCCGTCGGCATCGACATCGATGCGGGCACGATCAAGGCGCTGCTCGCGGAGGGGCACGACGTCCAGCTGGCCGACGCGTGGACTTCGACCTCGGGCGCACCTTCGACGTCGTCTTCGCCGGGGAGATCATCGAGCACCTCGACGACGTCCACGGTTTCCTCGCCGGCGTGCGACGTCACCTCCGCCCGGGCGGCCGGCTGGTCCTCACCACCCCCAACGTCTTCTACGTGGGCGGGTTCGTCTACCGGTTGGGAGGCCACGGGCAGGTGCACCCGCAGCACACCTGCTGGTACTGCGAGGACACCCTCCGTCAGGTGCTCACCGCCAACGGTTTCACCGACATCGAGATCTCCTTCACCGGGCACACCAGCCCGAGCACCCTGCGCAAGGCGGCCTCGGCCACGGCCCGTCGCCTGCTGCCGCCACGGCTCGCCCTCGACACGCTGGTTGCGGTCGCCGGGGCCGGCTGACCGGTCCTCAGGAGGGGAGGTGCAGCCCGTCAGGCCGCCCCTCGGCCGGTGCGACCACCGCGGTGAGCAGCTCGATGAGGGCACGAGTCGGCGCCGACGGCAGCCCGCGGCTCCGCTGGGCCACACCCACCCGGCGCCGGGGGAGCCCCTCGACCGGGACCGGGCGGAAGCGGTCGCGGAGGATCCCCGGGATGGCGGTGGCCGGCAGGATGGCGGGGCCGTAGCCCTCGAAGGTGAGCGACGCGATGAGGCGGAGCCCGTCGAACTCGGCCGCCGGCAGAAGGGTGATCCCGAGCGGTCGGGTGACCGCGTCGAGCTCGTCCCGGAAGGCGGTGCCGGGGAGGGGGAGGAGGAGCTCCAGCTCGGCGAGGTCCTCGAGGGTGAGCGGATGGTCGGGGTCGGCCATGGGATGCCCCTCGGGCACCACCAGCATGAGGTCCTCCTCGAAGAGGAGCCGGCCGACCAGGTCCCGACCGGGCAGGGGGAAGTTGATCACCGCGAGGTCGAGCTGGCCGCAGGCGAGCTGGGGCTCGAGGCTGGTGGTGTTCCCCTCCACGACCATCAGCCGCAGCTTCGGGTGGCGGTGGCCGGCCGCGTCGAGGAGCCCGGGGACCAGCCACCGGGCGGTCGTGCCGATCATGCCCACCCGGACGGTGCCGGACACCTCGTCCTTGCAGGCGGCGATGTCGGAGATCAACGCGTCCAGCTCGGCGAGGATCCGCCGGGCCCGCGCCACCACCACCGTGCCCTCCTCGGTGAGCCGGCCGTCGGAGCGGTCGATCAACGGTGAACCGAGCTCGCGCTCGAGGCGGGCCACATGGGCGGAGACGTTGGACTGGACGGTGCCGAGGTGTGCCGCCGCGGCCGAGAAGGTCCCGTGGTCGCTGATCGCGGTCAGCGCCTGGAGGTGCCGGAGCTCCATCGCTTAAGACGATACCAGATATCGATATTAACTTGTTGACTGATTGCTCGCGGTCGTTATACAGTTAACGCACGACCACAGGAACAAAGGAATCCCCCTCCTTTCCTTGTTGCGTCAGAGCAAAGGGACCGCCTACCCCCCTGGTGGTCCCTTTGCCGCGTCCGGGGGGCCGGTCGCCGGTCTCGTGTGGGGCCGCGCCCGCCCCGTAGTGCCCGGCGGTAGCGTGAGGTGATGCCAGCCCGCTCAGCCGTGTTCGTCGACCTCGACCGCACGCTCATCCGGTCGGCGAGCGGCCCGGTCCTCCGGCAGGCCATGGTGGCCGAAGGGGTCCTGTCCGCCGGGAGCCACCTTCCCGGGGAGCACCTCCTCTACAGCGTCTACAACGGATTCGGAGAGACCGTCCCCTTCATCGCGCTCGCCCGTGCCGCGGCCCGGGTCATGCGTGGCCGCCCCGCCGAGGCGGTCCGCCGGGCGGGCAAGCTCGCCGTCGAGTCCCTGGTCGACCTGGTCCAGCCCTGGGCACTCGAGGTGCTCAGCGGGCACCGGACCGACGGCCGGCTCCTGGTGATGGCCACGACCTCCCCCTACGACCTGGTCGCACCCCTCTCCGAGGCGCTCGGGTTCGACGACCTGCTGGCCACCCGCTACGAGGTGGTCGACGGCCGCTACACCGGCCGCCTCGATGGCCGCTTCGTCTGGGGTACCGGCAAGCTCGCGGCAGTCCGCGCGCTGGGCGGCCGGGCACGACGTGGATCTGACGTCCGCGCACGCCTATTCGGACAGCGTCTTCGATCTCCCCCTTCTCGACGCTGTCGGCCACCCTCATCCGCTCAACGCCGATCCGAGGCTCGCCGCCGTCGCCTTGATCCGCCGGTGGCCGCTCGAGCATTGGGACCGCGCGCCAGGCGTTCCCTCGGTGCTCGGTCTCGAGCCGTACCATCTGCTGCGGCCGTTCGTGCGCCCGGAAGCGTTTCCGTACGCCCGCTTCAGCGTGCGGGGTGTCGAGCACGTCCCCGGCCGTGGTCCGGTGGTGCTGGCGTCCAACCACCGGAGCTACTTCGACGTGGCTGCCCTGGCGCTGGTGGCGGCCCGTCTTGACCGGCCGGTCCGCTTCATGGGGAAGCAGGAGCTCTTCGACGCGCCGGTTGTCGGGCAGCTGGCCCGGGCACTCGGCGGCATCCCGGTGGACCGCGGGAGCCGCTCGGGCGATCCGATGCGCCGGGCGGCTGCCGCTCTGCGTGCCGGCGAGGTGGTCCTCGTGCTGCCCGAGGGGACCATCCCCCGCGGGCGAGCGCGTTCTTCGATCCGGTGCTGCACGGCCACACCGGAGCCGCCCGCCTGGCCGCCGAGACCGGTGCGCCGGTGATCCCGGTCGGCCTCTGGGGGACCGAGCGGGTGTGGCCGCGGTCGTCCAAGGTTCCCGGCGTCGGCAACCTCCGACATCCGCCGAAGGTCAGCGTGACCGTCGGCTCGCCGGTCGCCCTCGGGCACGACGACCCGGTCGTGGACACCGCGACACTCATGGCCGCGATCGTCGACCTGCTGCCCTCGGAGGCCCGGAACGCCCGGGCGCCGACGGAGGATGAACTGGCGCGCACACGTCCTTCGGCGTGACCGGGCGCACCGGTACCGGCCCGGCCGCTGGTCACCGCGGTGCGCGCACGTCGGTTGCGATGGCCGCGGTCGTCGCAACCAATCGGCTCTCGCGGCTCCTCGGGCGGGGGAGCGGGACCGTGGTCGGGGGCGGGCAGGGCTCCTCGTCGACCCGGCCCTGCTCCGCACGCTGGCCGGCGGGCGCACGGTGGTCCTGGTCAGCGGCACCAACGGCAAGACGACCACCACCAGCCTGCTCGCGGCAGCCCTTGCGGGACCGGGAGGTGTGGCCACCAACGACACCGGCTCCAACATGCCGCCCGGCCACGTCGCAGCCCTGGTCGGTGCCCCCGCAGCACCGGTTGCCGTGCTCGAGGTCGACGAGGGCTATCTCGGCCAGGTGATCGAGGAGACCCGGCCGAGCGTGGTCGTTCTCCTCAATCTCTCCCGGGACCAGCTCGATCGCATCGCCGAGGTACGCATGCTGGTCGAGCGATGGCGCACCGCGGTCTCGGCACTTCCCGCGCCGGACGCCGTCGACGGGGTGACCGTCGTCGCCAACGCCGACGACCCCATGGTCACCTGGGCCGCGCTCGCCGCCCCGCGGGTCCGCTGGGTCGGGGCCGGCCAGTTCTGGAACGAGGACGCGGTCGGGTGTCCCGCCTGTGGAGGCCGGATCGCCTTCGCGCCGGACGGGCACTGGGGCTGCGAGCGGTGCGACTTCGCCCGGCCGGCGACCGACGCCTCGCTCGACGGCGACGATCTGCTGTTCGCCGACGGTTCCCGTCACCAGCTTCGCGTCGCACTGCCCGGTCGCTTCAACCGGGCCAACGCGACGATGGTGGCGGTCGCCGCCCTCACGCTGCTCGAGGGGACCGCGGGGGAGGAGAGTGCCCGGACCCGCGAAGAGGTGCTCGCCCGTATCGCCACGGTCACCGAGGTGGCCGGCCGGTTCTCCACGGTCACCCGGCGCGGCTGTCCGGTGCGGCTCCTGCTGGCCAAGAACCCGGCAGGGTGGGCGGCCGTCTTCGACCTGCTCGAGGAACCCGTCGCCGCCGGCGGGCCGGTCGTGCTCGCGATCAACGCCCGGACCGCCGACGGCCTCGACCCCAGCTGGCTCTGGGATGTCCCCTTCGAGCGCCTCGCCGGGCGGGCGGTGGTCGCCACCGGCGACCGGCGGCTCGACCTCGCGGTGCGCCTCCGCTACGCCGAGGTCGCCCACGAGGTGGCGGCCCGCCCGATCGACGCGGTGGACCGGGTGCTTTCCCGGAACGGGGACTGCACCGTCGAGTTCGTGGGCAACTACACCGCCTTCGCCGACATCAGGCGGGAGCTGTGACGGGTGCGGGTGGGCGGACGCTCACCATCGCGGTCGTCTACCCGGACCTGCTCGGTACCTACGGGGATGGCGGCAACGGTCTGGTGCTCGCCCGCCGCGCCGCATGGCGGGGCTGGGATGTCGACCTCGTCCAGGCTGCCTCCGGGCGGCCGCTGCCGAAGGCCGACCTCTACACGATCGGCGGGGGCGAGGACGGACCACAGGTCCGGGCGGCCACCGCCTTGCTCGAGGACGGGACGCTCGCCGGCGCGGTCGGAGGCCGGCGCGGTGGTCCTCGGCGTATGCGCCGGGTTCCAGCTGCTCGGCCGCTCCTTCCCCGACCGGGACGACCATCCGCACCAGGGGCTCGGCCTGCTCGACGTGAGCACCCGCAAGGGTCGGGGCCGGCGGGCGGTCGGGGAGCTCGTGGCGAGCGCCGCTGCCCGACGCACCTCGGCCGGCGGGTCGGCCGCTGCCACGGCTGACCGGCTTCGAGAACCACGGGGGGGTGACCACGGTCGGACCGCGGGCCCGGCCGCTGGCCCGCGTCGAGCAGGGCGTGGGCAACGGAGACGGAGAGGGGACCGAGGGTGCCTGGTCCGGTACCGTCCTCGGGACCTACCTGCACGGCCCGCTGCTCGCACGCAACACCGCGCTCGCCGACCTGCTGTTGGGCTGGGCGGTCGCCGACGAGGGATCCCCTGGCAACGTGAACACCGACCTCGAGCCGCTCGACGACTTCGAGGAGCTGGCGCTGCGGGCGGAACGGCTGGAGGCGGTCGAACGCCCCCGGGCCCGCTTCCTCGCTCGGCTCGGTGTCGGTCGCGCCTGAGGAGCGGGGTAGGTCAGGCCCGTTGAGCGTCCCGGGGCCACCGCGACCCGTCCCCGGTGTCGGTCTCGCGTCGCTCTGGAGCGGTCGGGAGCGCCCAGGAGCGTCGCCAGCTCGCGACCGGCGGTCCCTGGAGCGCGGGGGTGACCCCGCGGGCGGCCAGCCGCCGCGCCGTCCACCAGTCGGTCTCGGTCTCGGCTGCCAGGTTGGCCACCGACGCCTCGATGCGGGCGGCGAACGAGCGGGTGTCCTGCGCCGCATCCGGCCACAGGGGAGTCCCGAAGCTCACCGTCGTCCGGGTTCGGCGGAGGGCCGCCCGCCCCTTCGGCAGGATGTGGCGGGTGCCGTCGATGTGGACCGGGACCACCGGGCGCCCGGTGCGGGCCGAGAGGTAGGCGGCACCCCCCCGGAAGGTCTGCGCCCATCCGTCCGGTGAGCGGCCACCCTCGGGAAAGATGATCAGGTTCCACTCCTCGGCCAGCAGCTCGGTGGCGAGGTCGGCCGAGCGGCGGTTGACCTTGGTGCGTTCGATCGGGATGGCCCCGAGCAGGAACGAGAAGGCGTCGGCCTTCCATCGCCGGTCGAAGAAGTAGTCCGCTGCCGCGGCGACCACCGTCTTGTGGCGGAAGCGCAGGGGAAGGCAGGTGAGCAGAAGCGGGGCGTCGACGTGACTCACGTGGTTGGCCGCGAACAGGACCGGTGGTTCGAGCCCGACCAACCGGTCCTGGCCCTGGACGAGAGGGGCGGCGACGATGCGGGCGAGCGGCCGGGTGAGGTTGTCGAGGACCATCGCCCGGGCCAGTCGGACCGGGTAGCGGCGCGACCAGGCAGTGTCGTAGTGGACCCCGAGCTCGGGGGTGGGGGCCGGACGGGGGACCGACCCCGGCCATGTCGGGGGCGCGAAGGGGAACCTGGTCCGGCCGAGCGAGGCCAGCAGGTCCGCGGGGGACGGGATGCGGGCGGCCGGGGGTCCAGCCGACCGGCCCGAGCCGAGCGCGGCGTCGGCGCGCACCGCCCGTGTCGACCGCAGCGGGCGCGGAGCTGGCCGGTGCCGGGCTCACTGGACGTCGGCCATCAGGATGGGAGGAGCGTGCAGGTGGGTGATGGTGGGTGCGTTGCCGACGGTGTCCCGGGCCATCTCGAGGGCGTCGGCGAGGGTCGACGCCGAGCGGAACCCGAGCCGGTGGACGGCCGCGGGGTCGCCCCCAACCACGATCACCGCACCGAGGTGCTGGAGGGCGTGCGCGCACCAGTACCACATGTAGAAGGGATGGACTCCGTGGTAGGCGTGGCCGGTGCGGTAGAGATGGATGTACCAGGGGTCGGTGGCGAAGGACTCCTCGTAGCAGGCGGCCACCGCTATCGGGTCGGTCGTCTCGCTGAGGACCTGCTCGAAGAAGTCGATGTAGCTCGGGTGGTGGACCGGGTTGAACTCCCAGCGGGTCGGGTGGCTCATGATGACCACCCCGCCCTCGCGGACGAGCGGTTTACCCCTGTAGAGGTTGAAGAAGTAGCCGAGCCCGAGGCACGCCACCAGGATCGGGTTGAGGATCGAGTTGACGTTGTAGGGGCTGATGTACGGGAGCCCCATGGTCAGGATGTCGGTCTGCCCCTCGACCACCACCCCCTGTTGCTTCCAGACGTTCTCGGTGGTGAGCGCGTGCACCGCCTCCACCTCGCCGGCCTGGACCGAGGTCATCCGGTGGGGTGCCTTCGTCGAATGGAAGATCTGCCGGGCGTAGCGGGCCGGAATCCGCTCGAGTGCCTTCGAGGTCGCGAGGAAGCCGGCCCGGTCCCTTGCCTTCCACTCCCACTCGCGCTTCTGGAGGAAGTGGAATGCCTCGGGGAAGGTGTCGTTGTTGAGGGTGGTCTCGATCTGGAAGACGGTCACCCCCGACGCGGCGATGAGCCGGCCCATCCTCCAATTGGACGAGTGCAGCTCGGAGCGGTGCTGGTCCATGAACGAGCGGCTCCGCTGCATGGTCTCGGGGTTGTGGTGGTGGCGGAGGCTCCGGTAGCTGGCGAGCCCGGTGGCGACGCTCTTGTGACCGCCGTCCATTGCCACCAGGTTGATGTTCACGTAGACCAGCAGATCGCTCTCGGCGGCGCGCCGGTTGATCTCGACGTCCTCCCCCTGGTCGGTGAGACCCAGATGGACCAGCTGGGACGGATCCTCGGCGTCGTGCTGGGTGAGGAGGCCGTTCGGGGCGAAGGCCTCGTAGATCCGGTCACCGAGCGCGTGGCGCAGCTCCGCCTCGCTCATCCGGCGGTGGAGGGCGAGCGCGGCAATGAGCGCTACGTCGTCCACCCCGGCCTCGGCCGCCATGTCGAGCACCTGTTCGATGACCAGCGCGCGGATGTCGGGTCGCTGCATCGGTGGCAGGGGCAGGGAGATGTCGTCGAAGGCGATGGTGAGCCGCATCCCGGGTCGGAGCAGCGCCGGCAGCGGGTCCCGGTCACCCAACGGATGGGTGAGCGCGTGGCGGATCGCGCCCGCGGGGTCGCTGAGCGGGTCGATCGGCTCGGGGGCGTAGACCACCCGGCTCCCCTCCGGAAGGCGCTCGAGGCGGAAGCCCTCGCCATGCCAGAACAGAGTGGAGGGCGTCGAGCGGTCGACCTCGAGCACGAAACCGGGCCGTGGGCTCATCGGGTCCCTCCCGTTCCGCTGCGGAGATCGAAGGCAATCTTGACCGCACCCCGTCGACCGGCTGCCCCGGCGTGGGCGAGGGCCTCGGCGTAGCGCTCGAGCGGGTAGGTGGCCGAGACCAGTCGGCCGAGCTCGACGGCCTCGACGAGGTCCATGGCCATCTCGAAGGTGCGTCGCGGCGGGCTGTCCGGGCCAGCGCCTCCGGCGGGGCCCGGGACGATCTCGGTGCCGTAGGCGTAGGCACCCATGAGGACGAGCTCGCGGTGCCAGAGGCGGGCGAGGTCGATCGAGACCCTACCCGGCATGCCGACCAGGACCACCCGGCCGCGGGGCCGGACCATGGCCAGGGCATCGGACAGCGACGCGGCGCTACCAACGCAGTCGAAGACCACGTCGGCCCCCTCGGTGAGCCGTCCGGCCACCACGAGCGAGCCGGTCCGGCGGCGGACCGCCCGGGCGAGCTGGTCCGGGGAGACCACCTCGTCGGCCCCGAGGGCCTCGGCGAGCTCGCGCTGGCGCGGGTGCTTCGCCCCGACCACGACCGTGCAGGGGGTCTCCGGCCGGACCAGGTGGTGCAGCACGGCCACCGTGAGCAACCCGAGCGTGCCGGCGCCGAGCACGGCGACCACCTCGTCCAGCGCGCACACCGGCGGACAGCGTGGTGTGCACAGCGCACGCCGTCGGCTCGACCATCACCGCGTCCTCGTCGCTGAGCCGGTCGGGCAGGGCGTGGAGCTGCGAGGCGTGGGCCATGAGGGGAGCGGTCGACCAGCCGCCGCCGGTGTCGGTGCAGAACCCGGTCTGCAGCCCGGGGGCGAGGGCGCCGAAGGCCACGTTCCCGCAGAGCCCGGTGTGACCGGTCCTGCAGTGGGGACAGAGCGGGTCGATCCCCCGGGGGGCACACCCGAGGACGGGTTCGACGACGGCCCGGGTGCCGGGGGGGAGTGCCCTCCCGGCTCGGTCCACGCCGCCGTCATCGAGCACGCCGGTCACCTCGTGGCCGGGCACGAACGGGAAGCTGACCAGGTCCTCGAAGTACCGCGATGCCCGGCCGTCCACCGTGGCGAGGTCCGAACCGCAGATGCCCGAGAGCTGGGGGCGGAGGGGGAACCATTGCTCGCCTGGGCGTTCGGGGGTGTCCGCGTCGAGCAGCTGGATGGGCCCGATCCCCGCGCCGCGTCCCGAGCCGAGGAGGGACGCCATCCGGGACGCGGCGAGCCGGGGCAGATTCCGTTCGAGCACGAGTGCCTTCACCGCGCCCCGTCTCCCGCGAGCCGCCGGGCCCGACCGGCGAGTGCGGCTGCGCTGGCCGGCCCGCGTCGCGCCGCGCCGCGCCGGTCGACCGGACCGAGGGGGAGGAGCGGCGAGGCGCCTCCAGAGGCCTTCTCCCACATCTCGACCAGCCAGCCGCGTCGACGGGCGATCGCGGCCAGCTTGGCTTCCGGGTTGACCGCCACCGGGAATCCGACGGCCTCCAGCATCGGGAGGTCGCTTGCAGAGTCGGCGTAGGCCATGGACTCCTCGAGCGCGAGTCCCTCGGCCTCGGCGAAGTCGGCGAGCACGAGCGCCCGGGCCTCGCCGATGGGCGGGAGCTGCTCGAGTCGGCCGGTGAAGGTCCCGTCGACCTCCCCGAGCCGGGCACAGACGATCTCGTCGAAGAGCGGACGGAGCGGCTCGACCACCAGATCGAGCGCCCCGGTGATCAGGATGGTGCGATGACCGAGCGACCGATGCTCCCGCACGCGTGCGATCCCGGCGGGGAAGGACTTGGCCAGCAGCAGTTGGTGGAAGAGATCCCAGCCGTCGTCGCGAAGCCGATCGGCGGGCGCGCCCTCGTAGCGGCGGTAGAAGGAGCGGAGGAAGTCGCCCCGGTCCCGCCGGTCGAGCGCGAGCAGCGACGGTGCCTCGGCGACGAGGTCGGCGACGAAGGCGGCCCGCTCGGCCGGTGGCAGGTGCCGGGTGGCGAGCCACGCGTACGAATCGACGACGTTGGAGGCGATCAGGGTGTTCTCGAGGTCGAAGGCCGCCAGGTGGCGGTCCGGGGAGAGGATCGCCTTGCGCGAGCGGTCGGCGCGGTTGGTCCGGGTCGACCGACCGGGGGTCGTCTTGACCCGGGCGTGCTCGATGATCGAGGGGAGATGGATCTCGCGGACGTAGACGGCCCAGTCGATCGCGGCGGGGTCGATGCAGAAGGTGGCCCGGTCGTCCTCGTCCATCCGCTCCCAGAGCGCGAGGAGCCTGTCGACCCGGTAGCGGGCCTCGGTCTCGGCGTAGGCGCCGTAGAGCTCGACGTACCCGAGGGCCCGGTCCGCCAGCAGGTGCTGCTCCTCGAGTGAGGCCATCCACTCGGCCCGCCGACCCCGGATGGGGAGCGACCCGACCACCCGTTCGGCCAGTCCCATCGCCCGGCTGGCGCGGCTGAGCTGGCGCTGCACGCGGCCGCGTCCCGGGAACGACCACTCGGGCACCATGATGGGCTGACCGTCGGGGTCGTAGAGGGGGTGCTCGATGAACCACGCCGTGACCAGCTCGACGAGCCGGCCGTAGCGGAACGGGTTCCGGACCCCGGAGGCCACCTGGTAGACGGTCGGGCCCGCGTACGGCTCGGCTGCAAGGAGGCTGTCTGCGGCGACCGCGATGATCGCGGCCACCACCAGATCGACCGGGATGACGTCGGTGATCCCCTCGGGGACGCCGGGGAACTCACGGAGCAGGCCCCGCGCATAGGAGATGATGATCGGCTCGGCCATCCGGAAGCCGCGGATCCAGCCCGGCCGGGGCTCGGCCAGGGCCGACTCGATGATCGACGGGCGGATGATGGTGATCGGGACCGACGCGCCGTACTCGGCCACCAGCGCCCGCTCGCCGAGCGCCTTCGTGTACGGGTAGGCGTCGGGCCAACCGAGTGACTGCGCCCGCGCCTGACCGACCTCGACCATCTGCTTGCGGACCCAGTCTTCGCGCAGGCGCTCGGCCCGCTCTGCGAGGAGGTGGAGCCCTGCGGCCCCCAGTTCCTCGCGGGCGGCCTTGTGGAAGTGATTCAGCTGCTCGGGGCGGCGGGACTCGGCTTCTGTGTCTCCGCGCTGGCGGCGCGCGGCGGCGACCTCGGCGCGCCAGTCCACCTCCACGCTGAACCGGTTGCCGTCGAGGAGCTCCTCTTTGGCCTCGCCCTGGTGGGTGCCGGCCACGTACGCGGTCGACACGGGGAGGTAGTGCCGGGGCCCCTGGCGGCCGTCGGCCTCGGCCAGCTCGCGTGCCTGCACGAAGGCGGCGGCCACCCGCGACGGGCCGAGCAGGTTGATCTCGACCGCCGAGTCGAGTGGGGAGTCGAAGCTCACCGTGGCGGCGGCGTGCACGACGAGGTCACAGCGCGAGAGGGCCTCGAGCCCGGCGGCGTCCATGCCGAGCCCGTCGGTCCCGACGTCGCCGGCCACCGCCGAGACCCGGCGCCCGATCTCGTCGTCGAAGCGGTCCCCGAGCTCGGCGCGCTGGCGGTCGAAGCAGTCGTTCCGGAGGATCTCCCTGGCAGCCCGCTGCGCCGCGGTCATCCGGCGGCCCGGCCGGATGAGGAGCACGACCTCGCTATCGGGGATGCAGCGAAGAATGCGCTCGACGAGGGCGGTCCCGAGGAATCCGGTCGCGCCGGTGATGAAGAATCGCTTACCGGCCAGGGCGTCACGGACGTGGGTCACCCGATCTGTCTACCATATGGTAAGTGACTGGGTCGACCAAGGGACGCAGAACAGGGGAGGCCCGTGATCGGGACCGGCCGCGCCCGGCGCCCTCCGGGGACCGGGGTGAAGCCGACCCGGCGAGCACCTCCGAGCGAATCCTCGACGCCGCCCTGGCCTCCTTCGCCGCCCGGGGCTACGAGGCGACCTCGCTCGACGCCCTCGCGGTGGGCCTCGGTATCCGCAAGCAGACCATCCTCTACTGGTTTCCGTCGAAGGAGGTCCTGCTCGAGGCTGTCGTCGACCGCAGTGCGGTCGAGCTCTCCGCCGCACTCGAGGCTTCTCTGGCCACCGCCGGCGCCGGCTGGTCGCGGGTCGAGGCGGTGGTCCGGTCGGTCTTCCGTCTGGCCGCCCGCCGGCCGGAGCTGCTCGGCCTGCTCCGAGAGATGGGACGGCTGGGCACACCGGCGGCCGCCCGCTTCATGACCGCGGTCGCGCCGCTCGTGGGGCGTGCGACCGAGTTCCTCGAGGCGGAGATGGACGCCGGCCACATGCGCCGCCATGACCCCCGGCTGCTGCTGCTGGCCATCTATTCGACGGTCATCGGCATGGTCACCGAGGTCGAGGTCATGCGTGCGCTCGGCGAGGAGCCCACCCTCCGCTCATTGGTCAGGCGCCGCGCCGAGATCCTCGAGCTGCTCCGCTCGGCACTGGTGACCGACGCCGGCTGAGGGACCCCGCCGGTCAGTCGCTCGTCCTGGCCGCCCGCCGCTCGCGCCACGATGGTTTCGGCGGCGGCGGTGCCGGTCGGGCCGGCTGCTTCGGGGTGTAGCGCTTGTTGGGCTCGGGGCCGGCCGGTCCCTTGGCTTTCGACCTGCTCTTGGTCGAGGTACGCGACGCGGCCGATGTGCGGGTTGTGGCTCCCTTGGTTGATGTGGGGGCCGTGGCGCCGCCGTTCGCACCGTCCTGTGCAGTGCGTCCGGCCTTCAGCTCGGCAGCGGCTTCCTTCTGCACCTTGTACGAGCGGTAGAGCAGCCATGCCGCGAGGAGCAGGAACGGGAGGCCGAGGACGAAGGCCGAGTTGGAGAAGCCCAGGAAGGTGAAGAGCGCGGCGAACCCCACCAGGGCCCGTCGACCGATGAACGTCGCGGCGAGCAGGAGCGCGGCGAACACGAGGCCCACGACGAGTGTCGTGAACGGGGTGAACTGTCCCTTGGCGAGGTGGAAGTGCTTGTCGTTGGTCTCGGTCGCGTAGATGGCGATGCCGAAGACGAGGGGCGACCGCTGAGGCGAAGAACGAGTAGCGGCGTTCGCGTGGGTCGAGCCGGTCCACCGACCACTTGGTGGGTTCGGCCGGTCGGAGGCGGCGCTGCCCGGAAGGTGCCGATAGGGCACTCGGACGCCAACGGCCCCAGCGGCTCCCCGAGGGAATCCTCCCCTCTTCCACCTGCTCGTCGTCCGCTGGCTCGGTCACTGCCCGTCAGGTTACCGGTCGGCCGGCGGGCGAGGCACGATGCCGAGGCCGAGGTTGTCCGCAGGGTCGATCTCCCAGAGCCCGTCGTGCTCCGGGCGGTTTGCGCCGGCGAACGAGCGAGGTGGCCGGCACGGCTGCCGGGGACCGACCACGGCTCGTCGACATCGAGCTCGATGTGGTGCACCCGGCCCGGACGGCCGGTCAGCCAGTCGGCCAGGGGGCCGCGCGGCCCGGGGTCGGACGGGCCGACGAGCCGGACCCCGAGCGAACCCTCCCAGCGCAGATCCACCGAGGTCGTCGCATCGCGCCGGTGCTCGTCGATCACTTCGCCGCCGAGGAGGCCCACGAACAGGGCCCGCGCGCGGACCGAGGTCGGCGACGACGTGGCAGACCCGGAGCAAGCGTGCGGGCGGGACCGGTCCCGATCCGTCACCGAGCAGGCGGTGGCCGGTCGGGAAGTCGGGTGGCGGAGGGCTGCTCCAGGGCGCCGGCGCCTCGGCGAGCTGCACCACCACGCCGGTCGCGACCTTGGGGTGGAGAAACGCCTCCATCCACTCGGGGTCGCTCATGTCGACTCCGATGGGTTCGAGGCCGTGGGCGCGGACCTGCTCGAGGGCGGCTGCCAGGGAGGGGACCTTGAACGTGAGGTGGTGGGGACCAGGGCCGAGGGTCGCCAGGAAGCGCTCGAGGAAGTCGTTCGACCCGGTGTCGTTGGGCATGAGCATCTCGAGACGGGCCCCGTTGGCGAAGCGGAGCTGGCCCGGCGCGAACCCGGACGAGAGACCACCCGAGTCCCACTGCGCACCGAGGTCGACTGCGTAGCGGCCCCAGACGTCCTGCCAGCGGGGGACCGCGTGGGCCACGTGGTCGAGGACGGCCCCGCTGACCGCGTCCGAGGCAGACATCACCGGCCGAACCGGGTGTTGGCGTGGGGTGGAGGCGGGACCGAGTGCACGCCCCAAGAGTGGTGCCGGGGGGACCCCGCTGTCGAAACGGAAGAGGCGGGCTTGCGGTTGTGGGCCGCCCCGGCCGCCGGTACGGTCGGGACATGGAGTTTCGCACGGCATCGGTGGTCGATCTGGCATCGCAGGTTCGCAACGGGGAGGTGACTGCGGCGGAGCTCGTCGATCATGCACTCGGACGGATCACCGCCGAGAACCCGACGATCAATGCCTTCGTGGCCGTGGACGAGGAGGGTGCACGGGCGGGTGCCGAAGCGGTCGACGCCATGGTCGCCGCCGGTCGGGACCCCGGGCCGCTCGCCGGCATCCCGCTCGGGGTCAAGGACCTCGAGGACGCGGCGGGTTTCGTGACCACCCACGGCTCGGTCGCCTTCTCCCATGATCCACCGGCGTCCCAGGACTCTGCGCTGGTCGCCCGGCTGGTGGCCGCCGGCTGCGTCGTGATCGGGAAGACCAACACCCCCGAGCTCGGCTGGAAGGCCGACACCGACAACGCGGTGTTCGGGCCGACCCGCAACCCGTGGAACCCGGACCACACCCCGGGAGGATCGTCGGGGGGGAGTGCGGCCGCGATCGCCGCCGGGATGGTGCCGCTCGCCACCGGATCGGACGGTGGAGGTTCGATCCGCATTCCTTCCTCGTGCTGCGGGCTGTCCGGAATGAAGCCCTCGCTCGGCCGTGTGCCCTCGGGAGGGGAGCAGGCGCCCGACTGGCAGAACCTCTCGACCAGGGGGCCGATGGCCCGGCGCCTCGCCGATGTGGTGGCCGCCTTGGAGGTCGTGGTCGGTCCCGACCCGACGGATCTCCGCTCGCTACCCCGACCGGAGGCATCGTGGCTGGCCGCCCTCGACGACCCCAGACCGCCGCGCCGGGTGGCCTGGTCGCCCACCCTCGGCTATGCGGACATCGACGCAGAGGTCCTCGAGCTCTGCGGGCGGGCGGTGGACCGGCTCGCCGACCTCGGGAGCGACGTGGTGGAGGTCGACACGGTGTGGGACGAAGATCCGGTCGATCCGTGGATCACGTTGTCGGGGGTCTACAACCTGCGGACGTACGGGTCGGTGCTGGGTACACCTGCCTACGATCTGGTCGACCCGGTGCTGCGGATGGTCATCGAGAGCGCGGCCAACACCAGCGCGGTGGAGATGGTGCGGGCGGAGGACGCCTGCCATGCACTCAACCTGCGACTGGTCGATCTTTTCCACGACGTGCGTCTGCTGGTGACGCCGACGGTGGCCGCGCCACCACCCCCGCGGCGCTCGAGGGGGCTGCGATGATCAACGGCAAGAGCGACTTCAACTGGGTCAAGATGACGTACGGGTTCAACCTCACCCGGTCGCCCGCTGCCACGGTGTGCGTGGGGCTCAGTTCGGCCGGTCTCCCGGTCGGCCTTCAGCTGATCGGGCCGCAGCACGGTGATCTGGTGGTCCTCCGGTCGGCCGCCGCGCTCGAACAGGCACTTGGATTCGACGCGGTGGCTCCCGATCCGGTGGTTCCGATTTGACCAATCCGCGTCACTGGGCCACGGGCGTCGCCGACCATTGCCAGTGCCCCGTTCCCTGGAGCATCCTGGGTTAGCATGTCGCCTTGCTTCTGCTGTGGTGCGCGCACCGACAGCACCCGGGCGCTTAGCTCAGTTGGTTAGAGCGCAGCCTTCACACGGCTGAGGTCGGAGGTTCGAGTCCTCTAGCGCCCACTCGTTGCTCGCGAGCCGCCGCGGTCGGGGCCGTGTGGGCCATGCTCGACTGGGATCTGGCCTGAATCCACGGCCGGCGCATCTGGCCGACCCCGGACCTGCTGCGTTCGGGGACCTTCGACCACAGCGTTTCCCCAGCCGAATTCGAGAAGGCCGCAGCGGCCGAGTCAAATGTGCGCGTCCGAGCGGGTCAACTCTCCCAGTCAGAAACGACCGATAGCTCCGCCATCTGGGACCTCCAGGGACGTTGATTTCACACCGTGGAGAAATCTCAGACCAGGATTGCGATGACCGCGAAGCTGCCGTCAGGATGGGTCCGCCAGTCGGTGCACCGACCGGCTCAATTGCTCGGAGACTGCCGCCCAATCCTGAAAGCTATCCTGACCAGACCAGGAGTAAAGCCGTGAACCATCGTCTTCCCGATCCGCTCCCGACCAAGATCTACCGCTTGGAAGCGACTCTCGGCGATCCGCAGGACGTCGGCGAGATTTCCGCTGGTCACCGGCGCATCGTTCCACTGACCGGCGGGACATTCAGCGGACCTGAGCTCCGCGGCACGCTGCTTCCGGGAGCCAGCACCGATTGGCAGATCGTTCTCTCGGACGGCACCGCGCTCGGCGATATCCGCTACACGCTGGAAACCGAGCGCGGAGATCTGCTCTACGTCCAATCACAAGGTGTGCGCCATGGAAGCCCCGAGGTCCTCGCACGTCTCGGCCGCGGGGAGGACGTCGATGCCAGCGAGTACACCTTCCGCACTTCAGCCAAGATCGAGACCGCGGCCGCTGGTCTCGACTGGCTGAACAAGGGCATATTCATCAGTGTCGCTGGCCGTCAGCCCGGAGGTGTGATCTACGAGGTCTATCTCGTCAGATGAGCCCTCCATCCGACTCCACAGAGCCACCGGCGACATCTCGCGCAGGCGAATCCCGTGCTTCGCGCAAAGTCGTTATCGTTACCGGAGCCTCCCAAGGCATCGGCGCGGGCGTGGCAGACAGCCTTCCGTCATGCGGGGTATGCGGTCGTTGCCACGTCGCGCTCGATCGGCTCCTCCGACGCGGCTGACTTCCTCACCGTGAGGGGTGACATTTCAGAAGTGGAGACCGCCCAGAGGATCGTGGAACAGGCGGTCGATCGGTTTGGGCGCATCGACACCCTGATCAACAATGCGGGGATCTTCATCAGCAAGCCATTCACCGACTACACACTTGACGAGTATCTCGCCATCACCGCCGTGAACCTGACAGGGTTTTTCCATATCACCCAGCGCGTCATCCAGCAGATGCTCACCCAAGGCACAGGCGGCCACATAGTCAACATCACGACGAGCCTCGTCGACCACGCCGAGAGCAAGAACCCCGCTGCGCTCGTATCCCTCACCAAGGGTGGACTAGCGGCTGTCACGCGCTCGCTGGCCATCGAGTATGCGTCGCGCGGCCTGCGGGTCAACGCGGTCGCCCTCGGAGTTATCCAGAACCCCGTGTACGACCCAGCGTCGTATGAGGGCATGGCCGACCTTCATCCGCTTGGCCGGATTGGCCAGATCAGCGACGTTGTCGAGGGAATCCTCTATCTCGAACGGGCCTCATTCGTCACTGGAGTGGTCCTGCACATCGACGGCGGTCAGGCCGCGGGACACTGATGCACCGACTGATCTGATCTTCAAGAACAAGATGTTGGCCTGCACGACGACCCGAGGGCGCAGATGACGGTCATAGTCCTGCTGGTGGCCCTCGAAGCTGTCCAGCTGTGCGGTAGTGGCCGGGACGAGCAGCTCGAAGAGGAAGGTGCGGTCGCGGCCGCGGAGCCACTCGCTCAGACGGGCCAACCGTTCGGTCTGACGGCGGTTCAGATCGAGTCGCCCTCGGGATTGAAACGGACGAGAACCTTCACGAAAGTCGGGTCGAAGGCCTCGATATGCTCGGTGAAGTGGGCGCCGAATTGGAAGTCGAACTCGTCCTGGCCAGAGCGCTCAACCGGCATTGCCAGCGGGACGCCCGACTTCAGGGCGCGTCGGGCCACTGCCGAGCCGAACTCCTCGTCGACGAGCACCCCTGCTCGATCACGGGGCTCGCCGGATCTGACCGCAAGCCGATTGGCCTCGAAGACGATCTGCTTGGCTCTCACGATGCCGTCGCGTACCTCCGGCGAGAGTGGAGGCGTGGCACCAAAAGGCCCCGCTCGAACGAGGAGCGGTGGTCGAAGGCGAGAAACGGCGTGCCGTAGCCCGATGCATCTCAGTCCTCATGGGGGATATACCAGCGGTGGGGCGAGACCACCGGCTATCCCGCCCGGGTCGGCTGGCGCTCCGCCCCGATCTGCTTGTGGAGCGCTTTGAGGGCGGCGACATAGATCTCGGAGAAGGTGGGGAACGGCTGGATGGTGTCCCGCAGCACCTCGAGCGGCACCTTGGCCCGGATGGCCAGCGTGGCCTGCTGCAGCCACTCGCCGGCCTCGGGTCCCAAGGCGTAGGCGCCGGTCAACCGGTCGCCGTCGCTGAGGAGGGTCAGAAAGCCGTTCGATTGCGCGTAGGCGTGGGTGTAGGTAGCGGTCTTGGCCACCTCGGAGAGGGGGGTGGTGGCGCTGAAGGGGGCCTCTGTGGCGCCCACCGACGCCGCTTGGGGGTCCGTGTACACGACGTCGGGAATGGCCTCGTAGTTGGCCTCACGGGGTTCGCCGAGGATGTTGGCGGCGACGACCTCGCCCTGGTACTTCCCCACGTGGGTCAGCAGCCGCACGCCGGTGACGTCGCCGATGGCCCACAGACCGTCGCCGGCACGCAAGTGGGTGTCGACCGGGATGCCGTGCCGGTCGGCGTGGACGCCGACCGTGTCGAGGCCGATCCCGTCCACGCGGGGGCGCCGGCCCGTGGCGACGAGCAGGTGGTCGCCGCGCACCTCGCGGCCGTCATCGAGTGCGAGGACGTAGTCCTCGCCGTCGCGTCGGGCCGCCGTCGCCTGGACGCCCAGCATCAGTTCGACCCCGTCGCCACGTAGCACCTCGCCCAGCGCCTCGCCCAGCGGCGCGGGCTCACGGGCGAGCACATGTCCCGCCGCCTTCGACCAGGACCACCTCGCCGCCCAGACGGCGCACGGCCTGGGCCATCTCGGCGCCGACCGGCCCACCACCCAGTATCAGCAGGCGCCGTGGCACGGCCTTCATGCCGGTCACCTCGCGGTTGCTCCAGACACCCTCCAAGTCGGCCAGGCCCGGGACCGGTGGCACGACCGGATCCGAGCCGGTCGCCACGACGATGTGTCCCGCGGTATGGGGCACACCGTCCACTTCGACCACACCCACCCCGGCCAGCCGGCCAGTGCCGCGCAGCAGGTCGATACCCTTGTCCGCCAGCCAGCGCTCCTGGCCGGCATCGGAGTAGTTCGAGACCATGAAATCGCGATAGGCCAGCGCCGCCTCGACATCGACCTGGGCGCTGGCCGCCGCTTCGCGTGCCTCCTGGGCCGCCTCCCCGGGGCGCAGCAGCGTCTTGGAAGGGATGCACGCCCAGTAGGAACACTCGCCGCCGACCAGCTGGCGTTCGACGACGGCGACCCGCAGTCCACCGTCGGCCAACTCTCCTGCGCAGTGCTCGCCCGGCGAGCCGGCGCCCAAGACGATGACGTCGTAGCTGCTCATGTGCTCGCCCCGGGGCTGGTCTGACCGGAGAGCCCGGACTGCTCGTCCACCATGTACTGCGCGTACCAGTCCGGCCAGTCCGGGTCGGGATGCCCGATCTCCTCTTCGTGGCGGCCGTGAGCATCCGCGGCCCGGCGGAGAGCGGCGGCCAGATCGATGGCGGAATCGTAGGTGGCTGGCATCGGGGTACCTCCTGCTGATTAAGAGCGGCCGACCCGGCGGGTATCAGCTCTCCGTGTGGTCAGCGCCCCGGAAGGCGCGTCGTCACCTCTTGAAGAAACCAGCCGTTGCCGTCCGGGTCACTGAACGAGGCAAACGACCCATAGCTCTTGTGCTCTGGAGCCGGGCCCGGGGCGCGTGCCTCGGTGCCGGCGTGGTGGAACACCCCGCCGGTGTCATGGAACACCTCGCTCACCTCGACACCACGGTCGACCAGCTCGGCCCGGGCCGCCTCGATATCGGTGACGACGAGCTGCAGACCTTCGGCCGAGCCCGGCGCGGCCGAGGTGACCCCACTGCCGAAGATGATCGAGCACGCCGAGCCCGGCGGCGTCAGCTGCACGACCCGGAAGCCGCCGTCACCGGGGAAATCGGCGTCCAGGCGCCAACCCAGCGACTCATAGAAGCCCTTGGCCCGGTCCACATCGGACACCGGCACCACCACCACTTCGAGCTTCATGTCCACGACCGCAGCTCCTCTCCGTCGGGGCCGATAGCCACTGACCCGCCCACGGGAGCCGGTCCTGGCAACAGATTCGCGCCGCTCGTCGTCGAAGTCCAGGGCCCAGTATCTGAGCGGGCGGCGGCCAATCACAGGTTTCGATGTCCTCTTCAGTCCGAGGAACCGCCCGGCCGCGAAGCGACCGCCCAGTCTGTTCCACAGCGAGATCGATCGAGAAGCCGATGGCAGCCGTCATCAGCCGGAAGTCCGATCCGACGGACCCGACGTGCCAGGGGAGACGTCAGCAGGTGATTGTCGTCGGAGTTCGGTCTCAGAAATGGCCCAGGCCGCGTTGACGAGCCCGATGTGGCTGAAGGCTTGGGGGAAGTTGCCCAAGAGCTCTCCGCTGACGGGATCGACCTCCTCAGCGAGCAGGCCGACGTCGTTGACGAAGGCGGCGGCCCGTTCGAAGACGGTGCGGGCCCGAGCCGGCTGTCCGGCCCGGGCCAGGGCCTGGGCCAGCCAGAAGGTGCACAGAAGGAACGTGCCTTCCTCGCCCTCGAGCCCGTCGTGGGACCGGTAGCGGTACACCAGTCCCCGCTCATCGGTGAGGCGTTCTTCGGTCGCGTCGATCGTGGCCAGCACTCTGGGATCGTCGGCGGGAAGGAACCCCACCAAGGGCAGCATCAGGCTGGAGGCGTCGAGCTCGTCGGAGCCGAAGGACTGGGTGAAGGCGTTGGCCCGGTCGCTCCAGCCTCTGGTCAGGATCGCCTCACGGATCTGGTCCTGGGTCTGCTTCCATGCCTCGACTCGGTCGGAGGCGTCGAGACGGTCGGCCAGGGCCACCGCCCGGTCGAGGGCCACCCAGCACATCAGCTTGGAGTACAAGAAGTCGCGGGGCTCGCCCCGAACCTCCCAGATCCCTTGGTCCTTTTCCTGCCAGCGCCGGGCGGCGGTGTCGGCCAGTTGGACGAAGAACCGTCGTGTGGCTGGTGCCAGATCGGGGGGCGCACCCCACTTGTCAGGGGCGGCCATCGGCCCAACCCGTCGGAGGCGTCGTCGAAGAGGTGGTCGGAGAGGCGGTACACGGCGCTGAGCAATTCGCCGTAGACGTCAAGCTGGCGCTGGTTCCAGGCACCGTTGCCGACCCGAACGGGGACAGAGTGTCGCCAGCCCTCCAGGTGCGGCAGCTCCCGCTCGGTCAGGTCCCGTTCGCCGCCGATGCCAAACATGATCTGCAGGTCGCCGCCCCGGTCGAGCGAGCCGGCCGCGGAGGTGGTCATGTAGTCGAAGAACTCATTGGCTTCGTCAGGGCAGGCCGCCACCCACAGGGCCTCGATCGTGAAGGAAGCGTCCCGGACCCAGGCGTAGCGGTAGTCCCAGTTTCGGGCGCCGCCCACCACCTCCGGCAGCGACGTGGTCGCCGCCGCGCAGATCGCGCCGGTGGGCGCAAAGGAGAGCGCCTGGAGCACCCGTCCGCTGTGGTGCACCAGGTCTCGCCACGGACCCACGTAGGCCTGGTGGAGCTCCGACCACGACTCCCACGCCGACACGGTGTCTTCGAGCCGTGCGCCTATCTCGGATTGGCTCCAGACCTTGGCTGAGCCCGTCTCGGCCCGCTTGGCGTGATGGAGGGCGAAGCCCGCGCTCTCGCCGCGGCGGAGCTGGAGCTGGCCCGAGACCGCCGACTGGTCGACGGTCAGGGCCATAGGAGAAGAGAGGACCAGCACGTCGGCGCCCCCGAACGCGGCCACTCCACCGTCGACAGCATCGAGCAGGGGATGGACCAGCCCGTACTCGGGGCGCGGGACGTACTCCAGGGACAACTCGACTTCTCCTTCAACGCACGTCGCACGCCGCAGCAGAAGATGCGGCGCATCCTTGCCGAGCTCATGCCCCCGGTTGCCGTCGCCCATGGCCAGGGCGTCGGTGATCGCGACCGTGCCCGTCGGCGTGCGGAAGGTGGTCTCCAACACCATGGTGCGGTCCAGGTAGCGGCGAGTCACTTGCGTGGCGCCCGTGGCCCGGATCGACCAGTGGCCAGCTTCGTCACCGAGGAGGCGACCGAAGATCGACGGGCTGTCGAAGCGGGGGAAGCACAACCAGTCGATCGACCCGTCCCGGCTCACCAGCGCGGCGCTGTGCCGATCCGAAAGGAGCGCATAGTCGGCTATAGGGGTCGTGCTCATGTGAGCTCCTTCGCCCGTACATCCGCGGGATCGGTATCTGGCAGCTCCGGTGAAGCGTCGGGTCCCGCCCTGTGTGGTCGGAGATCCGAGCTATCAGCCGGGGAATGTCAGCGTACCTAGCCCCGAAAGACGAGGACCGAGGAGCGGGCGTTGGTCACACATGTGCTCACTAGCGATCCGAGCAACTTCCCAGCGAACTCACCAGGCCGGGGCTCTCTACCACGAAGAGTTTCGCCTCGCTGGCGGGCTTGCACCATCGTCCGGTGCCGGCGGACCGTAGATGATCGTGCCAAGAACTTCAACGGAGGGGTAGGCGGCAAGCACCGCCGGGACTGTCTCGTCGAGGATGCTCCGTGCGCTTTCCTTGGGGTCGTACTCGTCGTCGGGAGTCGCCGGTTCCCATCCGGAGAACGCTGGCCAGTGCCATGCCATCACCATCTCCAGCGTCGACGCCGTGAGCCCCGCCTGGCGTGCCGCCCAGAGCGCGGCGCCGATCGATACCTCTGAGCCATCGATGGCCGCGACGATGCAATTGCTGGTCGAGGACGACGCCGCCGATGACACGTCGCCCGAACGATGCCGGTGCACAACAACTGGGCAGGGCGCGTGGGTAGCGCAGTGCAGGCTGACCGAACCGGGATGGAGTATCCCGGCGACTGTTCTGTGCCCTCGGAAACCGACCACGAGAAGGTCCGCTCCCTTCGCCGCGTCGACCAGGGCGGGACCGGGACGCGATTTGACGACATCGACACGGACCTCGACGTCCGGCGAGGTCCCCAGCACGTCGGTAACGAGACCCTCCATGCCGTGGCGCAAGGTCTCGACGGGGTCCGATGGTTCGGGCCGCGGGACCAGCGAGGTCGGCGGAATAGAGCGATCCCACGCCGAGACCACGTGCAGTGTGCCTTCCGTGAGCCTGGCCTGATTCCCCGCCCAGCGAAGCGCCTCTTTCGACCGGTCGGATCCGTCCACCCCGACGACGGTTCTTCCCATTTGCGTGCCTCTCCTCCTCGAGAACCGTTCTCGCAGGTCATGCAGTCGGACACGCGTGACGACGCCGCAACACGTCTACACGCACCGACTCCCGACAATATGCTCGAATGCGCGCGGACGAGGGCTCCAAGGGGGAGATTGATCGGGCGCCCAGGGACGCGGAAAAGGTCTGGACGGCCGCCCAGCGGGCCGGAATCGGTGGGGATCGGGCTCAGGGACCCGTCTCGTGGCCGCAAAGGGCGTAGGGAGAGCGACCACGCCGAAGAAGCGCCACCACCAAGGCCGACCCCGTTGCGCCTCGTGAAACTTGACGGTGCGTGCCACCGACGGGTGGCTTGCCAGCCGGCTGTAGCGGGGCGGGGCGGCAATCAGCTCAGAGCGGAGAAGGACCGGGCTGCGTCGGCCCCCGTGCCGGTCATCGTGAGTTCCGCGCTGCCCTCCGGATCAGGCGCGATGGCCGTCTTCGTGACACCGAGGAGAACGGGTTCAGTCGGATTGCCCGCCGGGGTTGATCGGTGGCCAGTCGGCGGGCCACCAGTCTCCCTGTGGGTCGGTGGTTTGCCCGACCTCGATGATGTAACCGTCGGGATCTCGGATGTAGCAACGGATCTCGTACGGGTGCTGCTTCGGCGGCGTCAGGAACTGCGCGCCCCGGGCGCTCCATTCGGCGTACACGGCGTGGATGTCTGCGACCCGGATATTGAGGAAGCTGCTGACCCGGTCGGGGTCGCTTGGCGTCTCAAGGGTGACCGTGGGCTTGTCGTCGGTGGGGCCTCCGCCGCCGTTGATGATGATGAAGCTGTTGGCGAGTGCGATATTGGTCGGCTCTGGGCCGAAGACCACCGTGCCGCCGAGTACCTCGGTATAGAAGCGCCGGGAGCGCTCGACGTCATCGGAGACGATGAAGTGGGCCACGACCATTCGCTGCTGCGGGCTGCGTGGGTTCGGCCACTGGCACCTCCACTCGTTGGGGCTCATGCCCCGCTTACGACGGGGTCTGAAGCCTTCAGTCAACCACGTCGGTTCGTCGAGGGGGACACTAGTCGGGGCGGTTAGTTAGCGGCGGGTTGTGATGGTCTCGGCGACGGTGGCAGTGACGTCCTTGTCGGATTCGGGATGCAGTAACTGGAGGCGCGGACGAGTTCGAAGCGTTACCATCGGAAAGCAACCAGGCCAGAACTCTCATTTCCGCGGGCCAATAATTGGGGTCCAGGTCAGGTAGACCAATCTCATGGGGTCAGGCCAGAGTGATGCGGTAGTGAAGGTGGGCGATTCCGCTGCGGAAGCGCCGCTCATTGAGCAGTTGAAGGTCGAGGCGCTCGTGACTGGGGAGGGCGTGTTTGCCGCCTCCTAGCACGACTGGCCAGAAGATCAAGTGGCACTCGTCCACCAAGCCCGCCCCAAATGCCTGGGCGGCGAGATCAGTTCCGCCCACCGTGAGATCGTGGGCTTCGCCAGCCTTCATCCGCCGAATTGCCCCGACGTCGAACTGCCGCTCAAGGGTGGTCCTACCGCTTGACACCGATGCCAAGGTCTTCGAGAACACGACCTTGTCGGCCGCTCGCCAGATATTGGCGAAGTGCACGACCCATGGCGGCTGGTCAGCGATGGGTGCGGTCTCCCAGTAGAGCATCGCCTCATACATGCGGCGTCCATAGAGATAGGTGCCGACCGAGCGCTGAAGGTCGTTGATGAAGCTGAAATACTCCTCGTCAGGGGCACCCCAATTGATGCCGCCGTCCCGGTCCTCGGTGTAACCGTCGAGTGACATGTTCGCCACGTAGATGAGCTTGGCCATGGTGATTCCTCCGACCGGGACCTTCCCCAAGATAGTTCGCACTGACCGCTCAGGACTGCCGGATACCGGGCAGTCCGACCTCGCCTCAGTCCCGGCGGTTGGTGGCGCTCTTCCCATCAAGATCCGTCCAGTGGGCCAGGCTGTGCGATGTCCCGGAGCATCGAGGGGCATCATAAGGAGTAACTTGAGAACGCGTTCACCTTCGACAGTGAGGGTTCGGTGGGGACGCCTGAGTCGTCCCACCGCCCCGAAAGAGGCGCGTGAAGTCGCTGCCACCGTGCTCTTTGCCGGCCTGCTCGGCTGTCGCCTCGTGGCTCTGAAGATCGACTCCCAGGCCTTGCGGAACAGCCCAACGCCTAACAGAGAAGGAGACCGAAGATGTCGGCAATTCTCAAGCTGACGCATAAAGCGATCGGGGTGGAGGTCCGTCGCGGCACGTTCGATGTCGTGGTCGACGGTGAGCGTGTCGGGTCGCTCGAAATGAACGACACGATTGAGATACCAATCGAAGCTGGACATCACACCCTGCAAGTCCGCAACGGCCGAAACATGAGCCGCACTCTGACCTTCGACGCGGCCGAGGGCCAGCTCGTCGCCTTCCGATGCACAGGAAAGAGGTTCTTGCCGATCTTTCTCGTTTCGTTCGTCGTGCCACGCCTGGCGCTATCGCTCCGTCCGGAGTAGCAGGGGCTCTCAGAATCGAAAGGTTCCTAAGCCGCTCGAACCTGGAGAGCACCTGTGCAATCCGACGTACGACGCACATGTGAGAGCTGGTCGGCTTGCGCGACGTGACCGTGCTCGGGGTCGACGAGAGGCTCAGTCGGCCCCGTTGAGTTCTGCGTCGACCCTCAGCACCCTGGATCCATCGCTCCATCGCGATCCCAGAGGGTTCAGACGCCCCTCTTTGACGCCGTCATATCCGAATGGGCATGACTCCGATGCGCTTCAATCAGGCACGAGTGGCGCGCCTTGCCAGAGTTCCTCACCCACCGGCGCCCGAGGCGTTGGCGAAGTGGTGGAATCCGCGTCCGGTCACGTAGCCGATGATGGCGATGAATCCCACGCTGTTGATTACACCGCTGTTGTAGTCACCGTTCACCTGCACGTCTAGAGCGGCACCTCGCCTCACGAGGGACTCAGTTGTCGAAATCCGGGGATAGAGGGAGATCCGGATTGTGGTCGACTGGCGCACGGAATGGGATATGATGACGCCGTTCGAGTAGCGCCACCTCTGCACCGAGTTCGAGTGGGGGTTCGAGGGCGCAGGACGAACTCGCAAACGCCGCACGACACGTCCGGCGTTTACTACGCCTCCTGGCATGATCTCGTCCACATCGACAGTCTTTCAAGGTCTGCCCCTGACCACCTTCGAGGGCATCGGTTGGTTAGGTGCTTGGCCAGCCTCCGTCTACAACCAGGGTATGACCTGTAACGTAGCTCGACGTGTGCTATCCGACCCGACAAAATCGCCATCCCATCATCATGGCATCGGGATCGAGCCCTCCGTCGGAATGACTCCTAGCCTGCAAGTGCCAGTCGATACCTTCGATAGTGCACCCGACCCGGCGATCATGGTCGAAGAACCGTCACATGACGATCAGATGGATAGGGTCCGGACCAACGCTCCGCTCCAGACACGAGCCGTGTGGACTCCCGCCGTTCGTTTTGTAGTGATGTGAGAGGAGACAAAATGGCGGCAAACGTCGAGTTCGACACGACGGTCGCAACTACGGCAACAACACCGGGATCGTCGTACCCGACGAGCTCATCGAGCAGCTCGGGAGCGGGACGCCGACCATCTGTCGTTGTCAACGTCAACGGCTATGAGTACCGCAACACGGTCGGCGTCATGGGCGGCAAGCACATGATCAGCATCAGCGCAGCGGTCCGCAAGGAGACCGGCCTCAAAGGCGGCGACCCGATCCACGTAAAGCTGACGGTTGCAGATACGCCTCGGAAGGTCGACATCCCAAACGACTTCGCCGACGACTTGCTGCCGAACCGGACGCCGCCGCGTTCTTCTCCAAGCTCTCGAACAGCCTGCAGCGCTACCACATCGACAACATCAACGGCGCCAAAGACACCAGAGACCAGGCAGCGGCGTATCGAGAAGGCGGTCTCCCTCTTCCGACAGGGAAACAGCGCTGAGTAGGCAACCACATCGGACGGCGGTTCACCAGTTATCCACACGCCCGCTGATGCCGGTGGGGGCAAGGTTGGGTCGTGCGAGCACAGATCGTGTCAGAACGACGATAACGCATCTGAGCCGGCGATTGGAGGACGCCTGACTCCCTTCACCATCCGGGAAATGGCTCGGCGAGGGTGCCGAGTACGTGGTCAGCACCAGCTTCGATCAGCTCATCGACCGAATAGCGACCGCTTGCAACACCAACGGAGACAGCCCCAGCCACGCGGTCGCAACGACGTCGTGAGGAGTGTCTCCCACGACGAACACCTGTGCAGGTGTCAGAGAGTTATAACCAGAACTTGTGGATGCACCACCTGACCGAGGGCGCGACGTACCTTCCTCTTTGAACACAACAAAGAAACGCTGGCGGTGGAACGCCGGCGAGGAAGGGACGCCAATGTTGAGAGTACATGTTGAGACGCCCGCGGACGCGGAGCTGTCGACCACGCTGGACGAACTGGTCGCCGAGGGTGCGAGGCGCATGCTGGCTGCCGCCCTCGAGGCCGAGGTCGATGCCTATGTGGCCTCGTTCACCGAGGAGCGTGACGACCAGGGCCACCGCCTGGTCGTCCGCAATGGCCATGCCGATCCGCGGTCGCTGGTGACCGGAGCGGGACCGATCGAGGTTCGCGGCGCCGCGGGTCGATGACCGCCGGGTCGACGAGGCGACCGGGGAGAAGATGCGGTTCCGCTCGTCGATCCTGCCGCCTTGGGCACGTAAGTCCCCAAAGGTGGCCGAGGTGCTGCCGCTGATGTACCTGCACGGAATGAGCTCGGGTGACTTCGTCCCCGCGCTCGAGGAGTTCTTCGGGTCGGCTGCCGGTCTGTCGGCTTCGGTGATCACCCGGCTGACCACCGAGTGGCAGAAGGAGCGGGACCAGTTCGCCCACCGGTCGCTGAAGGACGTCGACTACGTCTACGTGTTCGCCGACGGGATCCACTTCAACGTCCGGCTCGAGGAGGCACGACTGTGTGCCCTGGTCATCGTGGGTGTCCGTTCCGATGGCACCAAGGAGCTGGTCTCGATCAGTGACGGCCACCGGGAGTCGATCGAGTCCTGGGCCGACGTGCTGCGGGGATCGAAGCGCCGGGGCATGACCGCCCCGGTGCTGGCCGTCGGTGACGGGGCCCTCGGGTTCTGGGGAGCGCTCGGTGAGGTCTTCCCCGAGACGGTTCACCAGCGGTGCTGGGTGCACAAGTTGGCCAACGTCATCAACGCCCTGCCCAAGTCGGCCCAGCCCGCTGCCCGTGCTGCCCTGAAGGAGGTCCGTGACGCCGAGGACCGTGAGCACGCCGAACAGGCCCTCGACAGCTTCGTGAAGGAGTACGAGGCCAAGTGGCCGAAAGCGACCGAGAAGCTCGTCAAGGATCGCGAGGAGCTGCTGGCGTTCTACGCCTTCCCAGCCGAGCACTGGATCCATCTGAAGACGACCAATCCCATCGAGTCCACCTTCGCCACCGTGCGCCTGCGCACGAAGGTGACCAAGGGACCGGGCTCACGATCGGCCGGACTGGCCATGGCCTACAAGCTGATCGAACAGGCCCAGACCCGGTGGCGGATGGTCAACGCACCTCACCTGGTCGCGCTTGTTCGTGCCGGCGTGACGTTCGAGAAGGGGGTGATGGTCGAGCGAACTGACGTGCAGGACGAGGAGGTCGCCGCGTAGAGCAATAGTCAATAGTTGTGGATGAGAACTCGCGATCAGGCGGCGACGGACCCGGTGCTGCTGCTGGTGTCGGTCGTCGATTCGCTCCTCTCTTGTAGCTTGCCGTCGATGAAGGTGGCCCCGGCGCGGACCAGTGGCACGAGCTCGTGGCCGTTGATCCGGCGCCAGCGAGCCTGGGCGGCGTCGAGCAGCTTGTAGGCCATGGCGAGGCCGGCCTTGCGTGATCCCGCGCCACGGGTCACCTTGGTCCGGAGTCTGACCGTCGAGAAGGTGGATTCGATCGGGTTGGTCGTGCGCAGGTGGATCCAGTGCTCGAGGGGATAGTCGAAGAAGGCGAGGAGCACGTCGAGCTGGCCGGTGATCTTCTTCGTGGCCTTGGGGAACGCTGCGAACTCGTCGGCGAAGCGCTTCACCGCCTCGAGGGCGACCGTGCGCGACTCGGCGCTGTAGATCGCCTTGAGGGCTTCCTTGGCGTCGTCGTGGAGGCGCTTGGGGAGCGCGTCGAGAACGTTCTTGGTCGCATGGACCCAGCAGCGCTGCTCGCGCGGTCGAGGGGAAGACATCACGCAGCGCCCCCCAGAACCCGAGTGCCCCGTCGCCGACCGCGAGCACGGGGGCGGCCAACCCACGGTCGCGGACCGAGCGCAGGACCTCGGCCCAGCTCTCGGTCGATTCGCGGTAGCCGTCGGCCAGGGCGACCAGCTCTTTGGTGCCGTCAGGGCGGACCCCGACGATGACCAGCGTGCACAGCCGGTCCTCTTCGAGACGGATGTTGAAGTGGATGCCGTCGACCCACCAGTAGACGTAGTCGAGCCCCGAGAGGTCGCGCTCTGACCACTCGGCGTGCTCGGCCTGCCAGGCTTGGCTCAGGCGGTTCACCGTGGACGCCGAGAGCCCGGCGTCAGAGCCGAAGAACTCACCGAGGGCGGGTGCGAAGTCGCCGGTCGAGAGCCCGCGCAGGTACAAGATGGGCAACACCTCGGTCACCTTGGGTGACTTGCGCATGTAGGCCGGCAAGATGGCCGAGGAGAACCGTTCGCCCTCGCGCCGGTCGTCGACCCTCGGGGCGGCGACCTCGACCATCCCCGCCCCGGTCGTCACCTCTCGGGCCCGGGCGAACCCGTTGCCCACCACCAGGCGTTTCCCGGTGGCGTCGAGCAGGTCGGCATGGGCCTCGAGGTAGGCCCGGCGCTCAGCCAGCAGCGACACCGCCAGCATGTCCTGGGCGGCCACCCGGCACAGCTCGTCGAGACTCATGGTCAGAGCCTCGGGGTCGTCCACCGCGGTCGCGGTGGCGTCATGGACTAGTTTCAACATTGGCGTATCCCTCCCCGCTGGCGTGAACCGGCGGAATCGTTGTTTGGTCAACTTGGAGGGTACGTCGCGCCCTTCAGGCGATGGTGCATCCACAACTTC